>NZ_JCAIUE010000001.1:1551322-2852968 GCF_059445355.1 Microbacterium sp. Y356 | reverse complement strand
CACAGCATGTCAAACCGACACGCCGCAAGACCCAAATTCGAGTAATTGTTCGAAGCTCAGAAAGCTTCAGGACAACTTCTCTAGTTTATCCCTTTCGCAGAGGCTGTCAAATCGGCGCTTCCGGATCTAAGATCCGATGTGCAGCCGATGACTGCTATCCACGAGGTGGGATCCTCATCCTAGTCGCAAGCGACCAGGTCTCTCAAGTGAGAGATTCGAGGTGGTTCTCCGCTTGAGGGGGGATGAGGCTTTTCGGCCTTTCCGCTTCCCTGTGGGGCGAACAAGTAATAACTTACGCGGGATCCAGAGGTCGGGCAAATCGGGCCGGTATCCCTGGCGTGTCGCACCTTCTGGGCCGGCGCTCCTGGCACGCAGAAGGGCCCCTGCCATACCGGCAGAGGCCCTTCTCGAGTCATACTCAGATGGCGTTGACGTCCAGCGGGATGCCGGGGCCGAACGTGGTCGACACTGCACCCTTCTGGATGTAGCGACCCTTTGCACTCGACGGCTTGAGGCGAACGATCTCCTCGAGAGCAGCGCTGATGTTCTCATCAAGCTGCTCAGCGGTGAAGGAAGCCTTGCCGACGACGAAGTGCACGTTGGAGTGCTTGTCGACGCGGAACTCGATCTTTCCGCCCTTGATCTCCTCGACGGCCTTAGCCGTGTTCGGAGTCACGGTACCGGTCTTCGGGTTCGGCATGAGGCCACGAGGACCAAGAACCTTACCCAGTCGACCAACCTGTCCCATGAGCTCCGGTGTGGAGACGGCGGAATCGAAGTCGGTCCAACCTGCGGCGACCTTCTCGATGAGCTCGGCGCCGCCGACCTCATCTGCACCTGCGGCGATAGCTGCCTCGGCCGCGGGGCCGGTGGCGAACACGATGACGCGGGCGGTCTTGCCGGTGCCGTGCGGGAGGATGACGGTGCCGCGCACCATCTGGTCCGCCTTGCGCGGGTCAACAGCGAGCTTCAGCGCGACCTCAACGGTCGAGTTGAACTTCGCCGAGCCGGTCTCCTTCGCGAGAGCAACAGCTTCGCTCGGAGTGTAGAAACGGTCTGCCTCGATCTTCTCGGCGGCAGCCTTGTAAGCCTTGGACTTTGCCATGATTATTCCCCTTAGCCCTCGACCGTGATGCCCATGGAGCGAGCTGTGCCGGAAATAATCAAGATTGCAGCCTCGATGTCATTCGCGTTCAGGTCAGCCTGCTTGGTCTCGGCGATCTGACGGACCTGGTCCTTCGTGATCTTCGCGACCTTGACCGTGTGCGGCGTGGCCGAGCCCTTGGCGACGCCAGCCGCCTTCTTGATGAGCTCTGCAGCCGGCGGGGTCTTCAGGATGAACGTGAAGCTGCGGTCCTCGTAGACGGTGATCTCGACGGGGACGACGTTTCCGCGCTGCGACTCGGTCGCGGCGTTGTACGCCTTGCAGAACTCCATGATGTTCACGCCGTGCTGACCGAGCGCAGGGCCGATCGGCGGCGCTGGGTTGGCTGCACCGGCGTTGATCTGAAGCTTGATCAGGCCGGTCACCTTCTTCTTAGGTGCCATTTCCTCTTCCTCTCATCGAATCGGATGCCGAGGCATCCGTTTCTCCCGCGAATCCGGCGGTTCCGGACTGCGGTGTGTTTCGCGCACGCCGAAGCGGCGCACAAACCAGGTCAGTCTACCTCATCCGACAGCTACTCGATCGCAGGCCCGTCCTCTGCATAGGTAGCGGTCATCGCTGCTCCCAAGGAAACCTTCGCGGGCCGCTGGCGTTCACCCCGCAAAGAAGCCAACATTGGGGGCATGCCCAGCACAGCCAAGCTCACCGCGGTCGTTGCCGCGCTCGTCCTTGCGACAACCGCCCTCGCCGGGTGCACCGCCACGACTGCAGCGCAGGCGGATCCGTCGCAGAAGCCCGCCGCGAACCACGCGCCCGAACCGAGCCCAACACCGGCCATAGCCGAGAGCGACGCTAACGACTGCGCCTACTATGCCAAGATCCATTTCGGCACCATGCGCGCGAACATCAGCGGGAAGCTCGTGGATCGGGGGGCACGTGACCTCGCCGCAGGCACCGTTGGCATGGATGACGAGGGCAACATCGTGTCCTACACTGTCGCGCCCGGTGACGCGCCGGATGCGATCGGCGCGCGGCTCTGCATCGAGATGGGGATGAGTATCCCACTGCTCAACCACACACGAACGATCCATCCCGACCAAGTGCTGCGATTCGATCGCGACCCCGATGTCCCGTGGATTCCGTACTACAACCCGGTAGACGCACCCGGCGGGTTCCAGCAGATTCCCTACCAGCAGGCGATCGAGGCGATGGCTGCTGCGGCCGACGCAGGCGACGTGGATGGTATGCGTGCGATCTGGGCCGATGGCCTGTCCGACATGTTCAGCACCCCGGAACACATCGACGTGATCCAACAGGCGCTCGATGTCGGCGATCTCGACGTGCTGAGCCAGATGTTCTCCTGACCTTCGCGGGCGGCAAAGGTACGTTTACGCGATTGCTGGGCGAGCAAGCACTGACCCAAAGACACTGCGACCAAGACAAAGACGCCCCGCCGGCCGGAGCCGAGCGGGGCGTCTTTTGACGAGTATGTCTATCAGAGCATCTTCGTGACCTGGTCGAACGACAGCTCAACCGGCGTCTCACGCTCGAATAGGGAGACGAGCACGGTGAGCTTGCCGCTCTCGGGCTTGATCTCGCTGATCGTACCGGGCAGACCCGCGAACGAGCCTTCCTTGATCGTGATGGTCTCGTTGACCTCGAAGTCGACCTCGGCGGGAAGCGGGCGGGCCACAGCCAGGCCACCCTTGGACTGAACGTTCTTCGCGGTCGGAACGTCCTTGACCTCGACGAGTGCCTTCAGCATGTTGAAGGCCTCTTCGAAACGCAGCGGGGTCGGGTTATGCGCGTTGCCCACGAAACCGGTGACGCCAGGCGTGTGACGCACGACTGACCACGTGTCTTCGTTGAGCTCCATGCGCACGAGCACGTAGCCGGGGATCCGGACGCGCGTGACCATCTTGCGCTGGCCGTTCTTGATCTCGACGACGTCCTCCATCGGGACCTCGATCTGGTAGATGTCGTCCTCGACCTCGAGCGTCGACTTGCGCTGCTCGATGTTGGCCTTCACCTTGCGCTCGAAACCGGCGTAGGAGTGGAGGACGTACCACTTGCCCGGCAGCATCCGCAGATCCATGCGGAATGCCTCGTACGGGTCTTCTTCAGCGTCGGCCTCTTCGGCGTCAGCCTCTTCTTCGGCGTCCTCGTCGGTCACGGCATCCTCGTCGCCGTTCACGTCTGGGCCGTCGTAGGGAGTCACTTCGTCAGCGGCTGCGGCCTCGATGTCGGCGGTGTCTTCTGCCACTGCGTCGTTGAGGACCTCAGCGGCAGCTTCGGTTTCTGCAGCCTCGTCCAGGTTGAGAGCGTCGTTCACGATCGCGTCTGCCTCCGGGTCGTTGATGTCGATGTCTTCCGCGCCTTCCACGTCCGTGTCATCCGCGTCGCCCTCGATGTGCAGCGCGGCGTGCTCGGCCGGCTCGACCGATCGCTCCTCTTCGGCGAGCATGTTGCCCTCCTGAGCTTCGTCGTCCTCGCTGGACTGCTCGGCGGCGGTCGCCATGTCGGCGTCGTCGGAATATCGTTCAGCCACGTTATTTCTTTCCATTCATTGCGGTGCAACCGCGGGAGTGACGCTTACTGCGGCACTCCGAAGACCTGGGCCGTCAACCACGAGAAGGCGGCATCCAGTCCGTAGACCAAAGCCATCATGATAGCCACGAAGACCAGCACGACCAAGGTGAACTTGAACAGTTCCTTACGCGTGGGAGTGACGACCTTGCGAAGCTCGCCGATGACCTGACGGAAGAACAGCGCGATACGGCCGAAGAAGCCAAGCTTCTTCACACCGGCGGCGCCGCCTGACGCGACGATATCGCCGCGCGTTTCGTCGTGATCCATCCTGAATGTACCTTTCGTGTGTCAGCGTTGCGCTGACGCGCAGGGCGGACAGGAATCGAACCTGCAACCTGCGGTTTTGGAGACCGCTGCTCTGCCAATTGAGCTACCGCCCTAGAGACCGGGGCCTCTGGATCTGCATCCTTCCCACACCCAAAGGCACGGAAAAAGAATGCAGATAACTGCTCCTCCAGTGTAGGGCATGCCGCGCACCCCGGCGAACAGAGCCCGCTTCACGCGCTGCGGACGTGCCCCGCGTGAGAAGCCCCGCGGCTCAGAACAGCTGCCGCCAGTTGGCCTTGGCAAGATCGACAAGCTCATCGCCGCGGCCAGACATCACCGTGCGAATGGCGAACAGCGCGAAGCCCTTGACCTGTTCGGCCGTGATCGCCGGCGGCATCGAGAGCTCCTGTCGTTCAGTGACGACATCGAGCAGCGCTGGGCCATCGTGAGCGAGCACCTCGCGCACGGCATCCGGCAGATCTTCGCTGCGCTCCACCCTCCTGGCGAAGATGCCGAGCGCCTCAGCCACGGCGGCGAAGTTGGGGTTCTCGAGGTCGGTCGCGTAGGTGACGAACCCGGCCGCCTTCATCTCAAGCTCGACAAAGTTGAGTGAGGAGTTGTTCACCACGATCGTCTTCACCGGCAGCTTGTTCTGCGTCAGCGTGATGAGCTCGCCCAGCATCATCGACAGACCGCCATCCCCCGCCAATGCGACCACCTGACGGTCAGGCTGTGCCGTCTGCGCGCCGATCCCGTGCATGAGCGCGTTCGCCATCGATCCGTGCACGAAGGAGCCGATCAAACGGCGCCGACCGTTCATGGTGAGATATCGCGCCGCCCACACTGTCGGCGAGCCGACATCCGCGGTGAAGATCGCGTCATCGCTCGCTGCTTCATCAAGCAGCCGAGCGAGATACTGCGGATGGATCGGGTTCTTGCCCTTGGAAGGCACAGCCAGCTCATCCAGCTTGGTGCGCGTCTTCCGGTAGTGCGCCACGGAGTCATCGAGGTGCGCGCGATCGCTCTTCTCCGCGATACGCGGGAGCAGAGCCTCCGCGGTCGCCTTCACGTCGCCGACCAGGCCGAGATCGAGCGGATGCCGCCTGCCGAGCTGCGAGCCGCGAATGTCGACCTGAATGGTGGTGGCGTCCTCGGGATAGAACTGCGCATACGGGAAGTCGGTGCCCAGCAGCAGCACGGTGTCGGCGGCCTCCATCGCGCGATAGCCGGAGGCGAAGCCCAAAAGCCCGGTCATCCCGACGTCGAAGGGGTTGTCGTGCTCGATGAACTCCTTGCCACGCAGGGAATGCACGATCGGCGCGCCGAGCCGGTCTGCCAGAGCGATTACCTCGTCGTGCGCGTCTTCGACGCCTGCTCCGGCGAGAATAGTGATCTTCTTCGCCGCGTTCAGCAGCTGAGCGGCCTTCTCGAGCTCTGCGCCGTTAGGCACGATGATGGGATGCGCCCGTTCGATGACGCTGGCACGGTCGACCGGCACCTCAGCGAGGGCCACTTCGCCTGGGATCACGATCACGGCGACGCCACGCTGCTCGATTGCTGCACGCATCGCGATCTCCAGGATGCGCGGCATCTGGATCGGGTCAGATACGAACTCGACGTACACGCTGCACTCGCGGAAGAGTTCCTGCGGGTGGGTCTCCTGGAAGTATCCGGTGCCGATCTCCTGCGTCGGGATGTGCGCAGCGATTGCCAGCACGGGAACGCGGGAGCGATTCGCGTCGAACAGGCCGTTGATCAGATGCAGGTTTCCAGGGCCGCAGGAGCCTGCCACCACGGCAAGCTCGCCGGTGATCGCCGCATCCGCCGCCGCCGCGAATGCGGCTGATTCTTCATGCCGCACGTGCAACCACCGGATGGTGCCATCCCGGCGGAGCGCGTCGGTGAACCCGTTCAGGGAATCACCGGGGATGCCGTAAACCCGATCGATGTGGTTGGCGCGAAGGGTGTGGACGATGTTCTCGGCGACAGTGACCATGCTCCGAGGCTACCGTTCGCCACATCGGCACGGGCCGTCTCAGCGATGTCCCCCATGCTCCGCCGTGAAAAAGAGCGAGAGGTCCCGGTATCCGTCTGGGACGGATGCCGGGACCTCTCGGGTCGGGGTGGTGTCAGCTCATCGGAATGGCTGCGTACAGGATCCAGGTGATGAGGAATCCTGCGACACCGAGCACGGTGGTCAGCGGCGTCCAGGTACGGAGGCCGTCCTTGACCGAAAGGCCGAGGTAGCGGGTGACCACCCAGAAGCCAGAGTCGTTCACGTGGCTGAGGCCGAGCGCGCCATAACCGATGGCGATCGCGACGAGCGCGATGTGGATCGTGTCGAGACCGAGCACCGCAACCGACGGCAGCAACAGGCCCGCCGTGGTCGTGATGGCCACGGTCGCAGAGCCCTGAGCTGCGCGCATGATGAGCGAGATGAGGAACGCGGCGAGCAGCAGCGGCATCCCACTACCTGCGAGCAGTTCAGCGACAGCGCCGCCGATACCGGTCTCGGTGAGGATCTTGCCGAAGGCGCCACCGGCACCCGTGACGAGGATGATGACGGCAGCTGCGGGCAGCGCCGACTCCATGACCTCGCCGAGCTTCGCAGGCGACCAGCCGCGACGCACACCAAGGAAGAACATCGCCGCGGCGATGGCAACCATGAGAGCGAAGATCGGCTGACCGATCATCGACAGGAAGCTGTTCCAGAAGGTGCCCGACTCGAACGCCGGGGCGACGGCGGTGCCGAGCATGATCAGCACGAGCGGCAGCAGGATGAGCCCGAGCACAGTGAAGGCGCTAGGTGCCTTCTCACCGTCGCGAAGACCGGCGTTGATGGACGCCTTCTCGGTGCCGAAGTTGTCGAACATCTCCTTCGTCGCCTCGATCATCGCGAACTCTTGGCGGTTGATGAGCTTGCCTGCCCAGAACGCCAGCGCGGCGAGCGGGATCGAGATGAGGAGCGAGAAGATCGTGATCCAGCCGACGTCTGCGCCGAGGATCGTTGCGCCTCCGACGATGCCGGGGTGCGGCGGAACGGCGACGTGCACCGCGAGCATGATGCCGGCGACGGGGAGGCCGAACTTGATCGGGTTGAGGCCGGCGACCTTCGAGAAGGCGAAGATGATCGGCACGAGGATGATGAATCCCGCGTCGAAGAATACCGGGATCGCCAGAATCGCGGCAGCGACGACGAGAGCGATTCCGACCCGCTTCGGGCCCAGCCACTTCGTGAACTTGCCGGCGAGCGAATCCGCACCGCCAGAGAGTTCGATGATCTTACCGAGCATCGAACCGAGTGCGACGAGCACGGCAACCGAGCCGAGCGTTCCGCCTACACCGGCGATGATCGCCTGGATGATGCCCAGCTGTTCGGGCGTACTTTCCGTCGCGGCGATCGTCGTCATTGGCAGGCCGGCCGCGAGGCCGACCACGATCGAGACGAGGATCAGGGCATAGAAAGCCTGCATCTTGAAGCGGATGATCAGCAGGAGCAGCAGGGCGAGGCCTGCGATTCCGATCGCGATCAGCGCGGGAAGAGGGAGCGTCACTGGATCTCTTCTTTCAGTTCTCTTGGCGCAAGTGCACCGAGGGGGTTCATGGCGCGGTCGCGCCGGGGTCAGTCTGTGGCGCGGTCGCGCCGTGTCCATCCGTGGCGCGGTCGCGCCAGGGTCAGTTCAGGTCAGGAAAGGCGTGCGGGGGCGATCACGCGGATCACGGCGGAGTCGTCGTGCGCGCCGAGACCCTGTGCCTCACCGAGCAGGAACAGCTGCTCGGCAGCATTCGCAACGGGGGTCGACAGGTGCGCAGCACGTGCCGCGTTGCCAACGATGCCCATGTCCTTGACGAAAATGTCCAGGCGGCTGAGCACCTCGGCACCCTCCTCGTCGTACGCCTGAAGGGAGCGCGGGCCGCGGTTGCCGAGCATGAACGAGTTCGCTGCTCCTGCAGTGAGAGCCTCGAGAGTCTTCTCCCGGTCAAGGCCGAGAGCATCGGCAAGAGCAAGCGCCTCGGCGGCAGCAGCGATGTGCACACCGCACAGCAGCTGGTTGACGGTCTTCAGCGCCTGGCCGTCGCCCGGCTTCTCGCCGACGATCGACAGTGTCGACGCGAGCTGGTCGAGCACGGGGCGCGCAATCTCGAGGGCCGCCGGTGTCGCGCCGACGACGATCAGCAGATCGCCTTCGCCTGCGCGCACAGGGCCACCGGAAAGCGGAGCATCCACCAGCTGGGCGCCGTGCTCGGCGAGACGGTCTGCGATCTCGACGATGCCGTCGGTGCCGACCGTGCTGGTGAGGATGACGACTGCGCCGTCGGTGAGGTGCGAGGCGAGTGCCGTCTCGCCGAAGAGCAGGTCGTTCAGCTGGGACCCGTTGCGCACAGCGACGAGCACTGCCTGAGCATCCGCGACGGCTTCCGCCGCAGATGCCGCCGGCTTCACGCCTTTCTCAGCGGCGAGAGTGATGCGCTCGGCGGCGATGTCGAAACCGCGCACCTCGAAACGCTCAGCAAGACGGGTGGCCATCGGCAGGCCCATGGCTCCGAGACCGATGACGGCGACAGTGGATGTCATTTCAGTACCTTTCAATTCTCAGTTCGCGATTTCAGTTCGCAGTCTCAGTTCGCGTCGGCGAGCGTCGCGACGACGCGTGCCAACGAGTCGGGATCGCCGACGTTTCCGGCGAAAACGATGTACGGGATGCCGACGGCGGGCCCGGTCTGGGGCTGCCAGAGCGAGACGAGGCCGGGGAGCATGGGGCCGAGCACGGTGGCACGGCGAATCTCGAGCGCCTCGCTGGCGACATCGCTCGAGGTGATACCCCCCTTGGCGATCACGAACCGCGGTGGCGCGATCGCCAGCACACGGCGGACCAGTTCGACGACGCCGCTGGAGACCTTGCGGGCGATCTCGAGGCTCTCGTCTCCATTGGCGCCGGTGACGAGTTCGCGCGTGGTGTGCACGATGACCGATCCGTTCGCGAGGGCTGTGGCGACGGCATCCGCCTGGGCATCGAGGTGCGCCTCGCGACGGTCGTCGATGAGGCTGCGGACATCGAGCTCGATGGTCACCGTGTCAGGACGCTGCTTGCGAAGCTCCTCGAGCTGCTGGGTGGTGAGCGGCACGTGGCTGCCGACAACGACAAGTCCGCCGCGCTCGTAGGCGAACGGGATGTCCTCTGCGCGCACCGGTTCGGCGATGTCCTGCCCGATGTGGGCGCGCACATACGGCGGGCCGACGCGCAGCAGTACTTCGCGATCCTGCATCCGGTGCAGCGCGAGGGCGACCACACGCATGTCGGATTCCGCCACGACATCGACCGCGACGACAGAGCCGGAAGGCAGTTCGCGCAGGAAGGACGCCACGGCGTCGACGCCGGAGCGGATGATGTCGATCGTGAGGGCGGCGACCTGGTCGGCGGGCATCCGCCCCTCGGTCTTCTCCTCGACCCAGTCGCGGAGGTTGGACGATGCGAATCCGAAGGTCGCGTCCTTGGCGAAGGGCGTCTCCCCTACCGGGGTCGCCTCACCGTCCACGACCCAGTAGTGCACGGAATTGACAGTGATGCGGCCAGCGTCAGGGAAGGCAGGGACGAGCAGCGTCAACTCGGGGGCGACGCCGCCGTGCGCGACGATCTCGGCAGAGAGCACGTCGGTCTCGAGCGGGAAGTGCCCACGCAGAGTCGAGTCACTGCGCGAGACGAACGTCACGTGCAGACCTGCTTCGGATGCCGCAGCCAGCGCGACGGCGACGACCTCTCGGTTGCGCTCGGTGGCCGTGGACTCATCGAGGGAGCGGGTATTGGTGAGTACGTAAACGGCTGGGGCGCCGGTAGCGAAGGCCCCGGCGAGGTCTTCGTGTTCCCAGCGAGTGAGCACCGGAAGGTTCGCGACCGACTGCGTGCCGGTGGGGTCATCGTCCAGGACGACGAGCACACCCTGCGGATCGAGAGAGGCACGCACTTCTGCGGCGTCGATCGGGGCGGGTGCCGGCAGCGAGGCGAGAAGCGCATCGACGTGCACAGGAACTCCTTCGTTCAGAGGTGATTCTGATGATTCGGCGGGGCTATCCGATATCAGATAACGAGGTTACGCCTAAATCTGTACTTCGGCAACCGCGTCATCCTTGGCTATCGGCCGAGGGCTCGCCTACTCGCCGAGTACGTAGTGCAGCAGGTCGTCCCTGGTCTGGCGCATGTGGCTGACCATCGCTTCCCGCGCAGCATCCGCAGAGCCGGTGCGCATGGCATCCAAAACCGACGCATGCTCAGCGATCGCATGCTCGCGGATCTCAAGCACCGAGCTGGTCTCGCTGCGTGAATCCTGCAGCATGGTGGTGAGCGGACGAACGGATGCCACGAGAATGCGGTTGTCAGCGGCAGCGAAGATCACATCGTGGAAGGCAAGGTCCGCATCGACGAAGCCAGGGACATCGCCGTGCGAATGCGCCGAGCGCATGTTGTCCAGGTGGGTCTCCAACTGCTCGATGTGCGCGGGAGTGCACTTGGGTGCGGCGAGTTCGGCCGCTCCGGTCTCGAACATCACTCGCATGTCGATCAGGTCGAGTGAGGAACGACGGCGCGCTCCCCCGCTGCGCGAGTACCGCACGACGGCTTCGAGCCCCGTCCATTCATCCACCGGAGCCACTCGGTGCCTGCTACCGGGCACCGGCACGATGACACCCTGCGCCTGCAGCAGCCGCACGCCTTCGCGGAGCGTTAGCCGCGAGACCCCGAGCAGCGTGGCGAGGTCCGCCTCGGCGGGCAGTGTTTCACCCGCTGCAAGGCGCCCAGCGATGATCGCATCGAGCAGGCCGTCCACGACGGACTGCGTGCGGGAGACACGTTCGGGCTTCATGCATCCAAGGTAGCGCGGCGTCGGGGCCCGGTGCGCCGCACACGGCGAGTCACGACGAGCGGGAGCGGGCGCGCGAGGGGTCGCAGATGGCCGCCTCCCCCGCTCGCAAGCGGCCAAGTGCGACACCCGCCGCTGGGAGCCCGCGCAAGAGGGGTCGCGGATGGTCGCCAACCCCGTCCTCAAGCGGCCATGTGCGACCCCTGCCATTGCTCCCCAGCGCGGGGGTCGCAGATGGCCGCCTCCCCCGCTCGCAAGCGGCCAAGTGCGACACCCGCCGCTGGCAGCCCACGCAGGAGGGGTCGCACATGGCCGCCAAACCTGGTTCCATGCGACCATCTGCGACACCCGGGCCGGGCCGGCCGGGCTCACGCCGTGCGGATGAGCTTCTTGTTGACGAACTCGTCGGCCGCCAGCATCCCCAGCTCGCGCGAGGTGCCACTGCGCTTGACACCGCCGAAGGGGAGTTCAGGGCTGTCTGCGAGCACGAGGTTCACGTAGACCATGCCAGCCTCGATGCGGTCTGCCACGCGCTCGGCCTGTGCCGCATCGGTCGTGAAGACGTACGAGCCGAGCCCGAAGGGCGTGTCATTCGCAATCACGACGGCCGCATCCTCATCGGCCGCGCGATATACGACCGCGGCCGGGCCGAACAGCTCTTCGCGATACACGTCCATCCCCGACATCACATCAGCGAGCACCGTCGGGGCGAAGAATGCGCCGTCGTGGGTGCCTCCGGTGAGCAGCGTCGCCCCCTGTGCCACAGCACCGTCGATCTGCGCCTGCAGCCGCTCGGCCGCCGCGAGTGAAGACAGCGGACCGAGCACGGTCTCCTCCTGTGTCGGATCTTCGGCGCTGACCGCGGCGAGCGCGGCGACGAACTTCTCCACGAAGGAGTCATACAGCCCGTCGATGATGATGAAGCGCTTGGCACCGTTGCAGGACTGACCATTGTTGTCGAGGCGCGCATCCACGGCGGCCTGCACGACGGCATCCATATCGTCGGTGGAGAGCAGGATGAAAGGGTCTGACCCGCCGAGCTCGAGCGCGACCTTCTTTAAGTGGCGTCCTGCAACCTCGGCGACCGCGGCGCCGGCGCGCTCGGATCCGGTGATTGACACCCCTCGCACGCGCTGGTCGGCGATGATCGTCGCCGCTTGCTCGTTGCTCGCGTAGACGTTGATGTATGCGCCGTCGGGCAGACCGGCATCCCGGTAGATCGCCTCGAGCGCGGCGGAAGATTCCGGACACTGCGACGCGTGCTTGAGAATGATCGTGTTGCCGATGGCGAGGTTCGGAGCCGCGAAGCGCGCGACCTGGTAGGCCGGAAAGTTCCACGGCATGATGCCAAGCAGCGCACCCAACGGCGAGCGCCGAATGACCGCCGTGCCGTCGCCAAGGATCTTCAGCGGCTGGTCGGCCGTGATCTGCTCGATGTTGTCGGCGTAGTACTCGATGATGTCGGCGGCGAAGTCGACCTCGCCCTCGGCCGCGGCGATGGGCTTACCCATCTCACGCACGATGATCGCGGAGAGTTCCGCACTGCGTTCGCGGTGCAGCGCGGCGATCCGACGGATCACAGTGGCGCGCTCTGCGGGCGCGGTGGCGCCCCATACGGATGCCGCGACATGCGCCCGAGCGACGGCATCATCGATCTGGGCATCCGTGAATGTGTCGTATTCGGCGAGGGTCTCCCCCGTTGCGGGGTTGATCACGGCGTAGTCGGTCATGGTGTTCTCCCTCAGCTGTTCGGGACGAGCGTGTATTTCGTGGACAGGTACTCGTGGATGCCCTCGGCACCGCCCTCGCGCCCGACACCCGACTGCTTGACTCCGCCGAACGGCGCGGCCGCGTTCGAGACGACTCCGATGTTGAGGCCCATCATGCCGGTCTCGAGTGCGTCGATCATGCGGTGCCCGCGGGCGAGATCCTCGGTGAAGACATACGACACCAGACCGTACTCGGTGTCGTTCGCGAGGCGCACGCCCTCCTCCTCGGTCTCGAAGGTGGCGATCGCCAGCACCGGGCCGAAGATCTCCTCACGGAGGATGTCGCTGCCCGCCGCGACATCGGTGATCACGGTCGGCTGGAAGAAGCTGCCCTCTCCCTCGATGGCATATCCGCCGGCAAGCAGACGAGCGCCGCGTCCGACCGCGTCATCGACAAGAGCGGATGCCTTCGCCACGGCATCCGCGTCGATCAGCGGTCCGATCGTGACGCCGTCTTCGGTACCGCGTCCGATCGTCATCGCCTTGACCCGCTCGGAGACCCGATCGGCGAACTCCGAGGCGACGGATGCGTGCACGATGAAGCGGTTCGCAGCTGTGCACGCCTGGCCGATGTTGCGGAACTTCGCCGCCATCGCACCGTCGACCGCCTTGTCGAGATCGGCGTCTTCGAAGACGACGAACGGGGCGTTGCCGCCGAGTTCCATCGAGACCCGCAGCACGCCCTCCGCTGCCTGCGCGATGAGTTTGCGGCCGACCTCGGTCGATCCGGTGAAGGAGAGCTTGCGCAGCCGTGGGTCGGCGATGATCGGCGCCGATACCTTCGATGACGACGAGGTCTGAACGACGTTGACGACGCCCTTGGGGAGCCCCGCCTCTTCGAGCAGCTTCGTGAAGAAGATCGTCGTCAGTGGCGTAAGCGCCGGGGGCTTGATCACCACGGTGCATCCGGCGGCGAGCGCGGGGGCGATCTTGCGTGTGGCCATCGCGAACGGGAAGTTCCACGGCGTGATGAAGAACGACGGCCCGACCGGACGCTGCGAGACGATCATCTGCCCCGTGCCCTCCGGGTTGCTGCCGTAGCGGCCGGAGATGCGCACTGCTTCCTCGCTGAACCAGCGCAGGAACTCGCCGCCGTAGACGACCTCTCCGCGTGCCTCGGCGAGCGGCTTGCCCATCTCGAGTGTCATCAGCAGGGCGAGGTCTTCCTTGTGCTCCTGCACGAGGTCGAAAGCGCGGCGCAGGATGTTACTGCGCTCGCGCGGCGCGGTCGCGGCCCACCCTTCTTGCGCGGCGACGGCAGCATCAAGTGCACGGATGCCGTCAGCCGGGGTCGCGTCGGCGATCGAGCGGATCACAGCGTTGGTCGCCGGATCGTGCACGTCGAAGGTGCGCCCGCCTTCGGCCTCGACCCACTCCCCGCCGATGAAGAGGCCGGTCGGAATACTGTCGAGCAGGGCGTGCTCGTTCGGTGCGATGGTGCTCATGGTCACTCCTGGGATGGGTCGGTGTGTCTTCAATTTGCAGCGAGGACGCCTTCGAGGACGTCGAGGCCCTCGTTCAGCAGATCGTCGCTGATGGCGAGTGGAGGAAGGAAGCGGATGACGTTGCCGAAAGTCCCACAGGTGAGGACGATCACGCCCTCGGCAATGCACGCCTTCGCGATAGCGGCGGTGAGTGCGGCATCCGGAGCCTTTGTGGCGGGATCGACAAATTCGATCGCCGTCATCGCCCCGCGTCCGCGGACGTCGCCGATACGCGAGTCCGCTCCCTGAAGCGCGTTCAGACGCAGGTGCAGCAGTGTGCCGATCTGCTGTGCGCGCTGCAACATCCCGTCGTTCTCGAAGACGTCGATCGCGGCGAGCGCGGCCGCGCAGGCGATCGGGTTGCCACCGTAAGTGCCGCCGAGTCCGCCGGCGTGGGCGGCATCCATGATCTCGGCACGCCCGGTGACGGCGGCGAGCGGAAGTCCACCCGCGATGCCCTTCGCAGTGGCGATGAGGTCTGGTTCGATGCCGAACTGTTCGCTGGCGAACATCGTGCCGGTGCGAGCGAAGCCGGTCTGCACCTCGTCGGCGATGAAGACGACGCCGTTCGCTCGACACCATTCGACGATGGCGGGAAGGAACCCGTCTGCGGGGACGATGAATCCCCCCTCCCCCTGGATCGGCTCGATCACTACGGCAGCAGTGCTGTCAGCGCCCACCTGCTTCTCAATCTGCGTGATTGCGCGGGCTGCGGCTTCGGCGCCGGAGAGTCCGTCGCGGAAGGGGTACGACAGGGGCGCACGGTAGACCTCGGGCGCAAACGGTCCGAAGCCGCTCTTGTACGGCATGGCCTTCGCCGTGAGCGCCATCGTCAGGTTGGTGCGGCCGTGGTATCCGTGCTCGAAGGCGATGACGGCGGGGCGGCCGGTGTGCTTGCGGGCGATCTTGACGGCGTTCTCGACGGCTTCGGCGCCGGAGTTGAACAGCGCGGTCTTCTTCGCGAACCTTCCCGGCGTGAGGCGATTGAGCGCCTCGGCCACGGCGATGTACTCCTCATACGGGGAGATCATGAAACACGTGTGAGTGAAGCGCGCGGCCTGGGCGGCGATCGCCGCGGCAACCTTTGGATGCGCGTTGCCTATCGTCGTGACGGCGATGCCACTACCCAGGTCGATGAGGGAGTTGCCGTCGGCATCGACCACGACTCCCCCGCCTGCTGCGACGGCGGCGATCGGCACGGTGTGTGCGACACCCGTGGGCACTGCTTCAGCCTTGCGCGCAAGGATCTCTGCGGAGCGCGGTCCTGGTAGCGCCGTGATGAGGCGTCGTTCCTGGGCGAGCTCGGGTCCGCCGAGAGGAAGAGCTGTCGTCGCTGCGTCGTGGAGTGCCATATTGCGAGCGTATGCCTGGTCTCATCGCGGCGCACTCGCCGCCCTGTACAATCTGGGCTAAGAGATCGCCCGATCGTACAATCTCGGAAACTCGGGAAACTCGGGAAACTCGGGAATCTCGAGAAATGAAGAGGATGCCAATGGATCAGCCGACGCTGCGCGGACTGCTGCGCGATCCACAGCTCGGGTTGCGATTGGTCTCTGGTGCCCCGGATGCCTTGGACCGCCCGCTGCGCTGGGTGCACTCCACCGACCTCGCCGATCCGACGCCCTTCCTCGCCGACGATCTGGCACTGCTGACGACCGGAAGCCAGCTCGACGGATCGGTCACAGCATCCGCGTATGTCGCGCAGTTGACTGCACGGGGTGTCGTCGGCCTCGGGTTCGGCACTGGTGTTCGGCATCCTGAGCTTCCGTCCGATCTGGTCGCCGCGTGCGCCGAATCGGGGCTGCCGCTGTTCGAGGTGCCATATCGCACACCGTTCATCGCCGTTGCCCGTGCGCACGCCGAAGCGATTGCTGCTCAGGCATACGCCAGGCGCAGCTGGGCGCTGGACACGCAGCGGGCGTTGTCTGTGGCGGCTCTTCGCAGGCACGGGCTGGCTGCGATCATCAGCGAGCTCGGTCGCCGGCTCGACGCCTGGGTGGCGATGTTCGATGCATCCGGCACGCTCACGATCGAGCATCCGCCTGGCGGGGTTCCCGCCACGACGCGAGAGATCCTTGCGGGGCACGTCGCAGAAGTGCTGACGCGAGGAGCGGAGACCGGTCGCTCGATCGTGGTCGACGAGCAGACGATGCAACTGTTCACACTCGGTCGCCCGCGAGGTCTGCGCGGCGTGATCGCGATCGCTACCGCTTCGCTGGATGCCGAGGCACGCGCCGTCGTCACGTCGGTCATCGCGATGGCGGGGCTGGCCCTCGAGCAGACCGATCAGTTCGTCAGCGAACGCCGCCGCCTGCACACGCAGCTGCTTCAGTCACTCTTGCTCGACGATGAGACGCTGGCTCGGCGCGTGCTCTCGTCGCTGCCGACAGGGCACGTCATCGTGGCGGTGGCAGTGGGCGCCCTCCCCGAAGCACTCGAAGAGTGGTGGGAGCGACGCCGAGCGGAGCGCGGATCGCGGTCGTTCCTCGCGGTGTCGGATGACGGCTCGGGCTCCAACTCGGCTCATGGCTCTGGGAACGGCATGGTGATCTGCCTGCCGGAGGCGGATGCTGTGCTGCTCGACGAGGCCGCGGAGCGCTTCGGCATCCGCATCGGCGTCTCGGAAGCGACCTCGTACTCGGCGTTCTCCCGCGCGCATGCGCAGGCGCTCAGTGCGCTGCGGCGGGGCGGCAGCGCAGGCACGGGTTCAGGGGCGGTCCGCTTCGCCGAGACGGCGGCATCCGGCATCCTGTCTGCCCTCGCCACCGATGATGCACGCCTGATCGCAAAGTCGCGGCTCGCACCGCTGCGCGAGAATGACGCGGACCTTGAGCAGTCACTGCGGGTCTGGCTCGAGCACGACGCCCGGTTCGAATCCGCCGCCTCAGCCCTCGGCATCCATCGCCATACGCTGCGCTCGCGCGTGGCGAAGGCATCCAAGCTCCTGGATGTGGACCTCGCAACGTTCCCGGCCCGCGCGGAGCTATGGTCGCTACTCCTCGCATCCCATTGACCGTCGACGCCCCGGGGTGTCGCCGACGCCCCGCCGCACCGACGGGCAGCATGGGGCGCGGGCGGCAACCAGGGGCGTTGGCAGCGCGCCGGCCCGCTCAGCCCAGGTTGTCGGACACAATCTCCATCGCGTGGGTACGGGCCTCGCGCGCATCGGCACCACGCTCAGCAGCCACAGCAGCCGCAAAGACCTCGGTGAACACCAAATACGCGACGCGCGAGGTGTGCTCCAACTCATCGCGGAAGCTCACACCGCTCGGCGTGATCACCAGCGACAGCGTTGCAAGCTCGGTCAGCGCCGACGAAGCGAATGACGTCACCGCGATGACCTTCGCCCCGCCGCGAGCTGCCGCCGCAGCAACGCGCAGCGTCGCCTCGTTCGCGCCGGACCCGCTGATGATCAGGCAGACATCGACGGCGGTGAGGTGCCGCGCGGCGATCTGTTGTGCGATCGCGTCGGCAATGAACTCCGCCGGACGCCCCGATGCCGTCAGCCGCATCGCCAGATCACTCGCGATCGGTGACGACAGCCCGTTGGCGAGCACGAGCAATCGCCCCGAGGATGCCGCGAGGCGCACGGCTTCGGCCACGTCATCCGGATCCAGCAGACTCGCCAGCGCCGGCAGGGATGCCGCGACCCGATCGATCTCGCTGCGCATCCGCCCGAGCACGCCGGGGCCATGGTCTGCGACCGTATCGCCCGCCTGGCCAAGTTCGGCAGCGAGCGCCACCCGCAACTGCGGATAGCCCCGATAGCCGAAGCTCTGGCACGCGCGCACGACGGTCGCCCGCCCCACGCCTGCGCGGTCGGCGAGCTCCTGCGCGGTCCATTCCACGACGGCATCCGGCTGCTCAGAGATCAGCTCCGCGACGCGGCGTTCGCTGGGTCCGAGCGTGTTTCCCACGCTGGCGATGCGCACCGACGGCGGCGTACTAGACGAGAACACGGGCACGGGCTCCCTCCATGATGCGGCGGCGGATCGCGCCGGATGCCCAGTCGATCAGCATCGTGACGATGATGACGACGATGAGCAGAACGCCCACCGTTGACCACTCACGGTACTGCGTGTACGAGGTGAGCATGTCACCGATTCCGCCGACGCCGATCAGGCCGAGCACCGCGGAGGAGCGCACGTTGATCTCGAAGCGGTAGAGCCAGAACGACCAGAAGGTGGGAGCGGCCTGCGGCCACACTCCCCAGCGCAGCACCTGCGAGGTGCTGCCTCCGGCCGCACGGGCGGCTTCGATCGGGCCAGGTGCGACACCTTCGACGGCCTCATAACCCCATTTGCCGAGCGTGCCGATGCCGTTGATCGCGAGCGCCAATGCGCCGGTGAAGGGTGTGAGACCGGTGACCGAGAGAATCACGATCGCGATGATGATCTCTGGTACCGCGCGGATCAGCGAGAAGAAGCCGCGCAGCAGCGCACGCAACCACGCCGGACCGAATCCACGCGCGGCAAACAGGCTCAAAGGAGTGGCGAGCAGGATGCCGAGGACAGTGCCGACCCACGCCATTTCGACACTGCGCCAGGTCTGCCACAGCGCCTCTGGGAGCTTCTCCCAGTTCGGCGAGCCGAACATAAGGAACAGATACCGGATGATCTCGGCCGGCAGATCGGCAAGCCGCGCCCAGTTGATGTCGATCGACCAGAACGCGAGCACGACGATGCCGGTGACGACGACCCAGCCCGCGACGAGCCAAGGCCTGCGCGGCTTGCGGGGCACGGCGAACTTGTGGGGCACGGCCATAGCGGCGGGAACAGCGGCGGCGCTCATACCAGCCTCCGTCGAATGGCGGAGCTGACAACGTCGATCACAACAACCACGATGAGAATCTCCAGGATGATCAACGACAGCTGGTCGTAGCGGTAGAAGGTGCGCACTGCGTCGATGAGCAGTCCCATGCCGCCGGCGCCGACGAGGCCGAGAACGGTGGATGCGCGGACGTTGAGTTCGAACACGTACAGCGTCTGGTTCGCGAACGCAGGCCAGGCATCGGGCAGCGCGAGAGTGCGGTTGATCTTCGCCTGGGTGGCGCCGACTGCGCGGCCGGCCTCAAGGGGACCCGCGTCGTTCGTGTCGATTGCCTCGGAAACGAGCTTGACGAGGATGCCGATATTGAACAGCAGCAGCGCCAGGATGCCCGGCAGCGCCCCGACTCCGACCATAGCGACGAGGACCGCCGCGTAGAGCAGATCCGGCACGCTGCGGACAATGTTCAGGATGCCGCGGACGATGATTCGCGCCGGCGCATTCGGGTTGGTGCTGCGCGCGGCCCAGAAACTCAGCGGCAGCGACACCAGGGCACCGATCGCGGTGGCGATGACCGCCATCTGCAGCGTCTCGATGAGAGGTGCGACCGTGCGTGGGAAGAAGCTCCAGTCCGGCACGAGCAGCTGCAGGATCTTGCCCGCGCCATTTTGCCAGTTGCGCGCGATCGCGCCGAAGTCCACATCGATGCCGATGCCGGGCAGACACATCACGACAGTGATCGCCACGATCACGAGAGCGATCGCTGGCGCCTTCCACCGGCCGCCAGGCCGCTCGGGCAGCTCAAGCGGCTTCTGCTCGAGCTGGCTCCGATCCACCCCGTTCCGTTCTAGCCCGTTTCGTTCTAGTGGCGTCGCACTGCTCACGACAGTCGATCCTCCGGGCTGATCGAGCGCCCGTAAATCGCCTCGAAGTCCGCATCCGTGGCGCTTGCGGCAGGTCCGTCGTAGACGACCTCGCCTGCGCGCATCCCGATCATCCGCACGCCGTATTCGCGGGCGAGGTCGAGCAGGTGCAGGTTGACGACCACCGTGATGTCGAGGTCGCGGTTGATGCGGCGAAGGTCTGCCATCACGCCGTGCGCTGTGGGCGGATCCAGGCTCGCGACCGGCTCATCAGCGAGCACGATGCGCGGTTCCTGCGCGAGGGCACGGGCGATCGCGACGCGCTGCTGCTGACCGCCGGACAGGTTCGAGGCACGCTGGTAGAGCTTGGACAGGATGCCGACGCTGTCGAGCGCACGGTAGGCGAGCTGCTTGTCGCTCTCGGAGTACGTGCCGAGCAGGGTGCGCCACAGCGGGGTGTGCGCGAGACGTCCGACCAGGACGTTCTGCAGCACGTTCGCGCGCCCGGCGAGGTTGAAGCCCTGGAACACCATGCCGATATCGCCGCGCAGTCGGCGGAGCGCCCGGGGCTTTGCGCCGCTGACACGATGCTCCCCCACATCCAGCGTTCCGCCGGTGACGGGCACGAGGCCGTTGATCGTGCGGATGAGCGTCGACTTGCCGGAGCCGGAGAGTCCGACAACGGCGATCATTGACCCGGCGGGGATGTCGAGCGAAACGTTCTTCAGTCCGATGGTGCCGTTCGGGTAACGCACGGTGACGTCGTCGAGCCGGATGGACCACGGCGTGGACGCCGCAGCCGAAGCTGCGACGTCCACGGTGTGAATCAGGTCGGGCATTTACTGCAGTCCCAGAGCCTGCGCCGCACGAGCGACGACGTCGAGGGATTCCGGGTTGGCCGGTGCGAGCTTGGTGATCGAGTAGACGCTCTCCAGGATCGCGGAGCCCTCTTCGGTGTCAGAGAACTCGGCGAGCGCGGTGGTGATGCGCTCCTGCAGTTCAGGCGAGAGGTCCGCTGACAGCGCGACGCCGTCGTTCGGGATCTCCTCGGTCAGAGCGAAGACGACGACCTTCTCGCCGACATCCGGGGTGTCCTTGACGACAATGGTGCGGGCATCCCAGAAGCTGAAGCCAACCTCGGCGTCGCCGTTGTAGACCGCGAGAACGGATGCGTCGTTCGCGGTCACCGGGATCTGCTGTATGTCGTTGTCGGTGTCGAGGCCCGCCTCCTGCAGCGCGAGGATCGGGTAGATGTAGCCGGCCGGAGAGCCGGGGCCGAGGACGGCGACGTTTGCACCCTCAACCTTGTCGATGCTGTCAAGGCCCGCGGGGCCACTCATCGCGTCGGCGCCGTTGCAGAACAGCATCCCATCGCGCTCGACCGGGGTGTCATCGCAGTACTTGTCGGGGTTGTTCGTCATGAACTGCGCGGGGTAGGTGATGTTGCCGTTGCGCTCGGTCTGCAGCACGACGGATGCGTCATACATGTCGTTCGCCTGCCACAGCTGCAGCGACGGGAGGAAGCCGATCTGCGCCTGGCCCGCGCCCATGGCTTCGACAGCAGCCTGGTAGTCCTTCGAGACCACACCGGTGACCTCGATGCCGAGCTCCTCGGAGAGGTACTCGGTCAGCGGAGCTGCGGTGTCGACGAGGCCGTCCTGGTCCTGCGAGGGGACCAGTGCAAGCACGAGCGATTCGGGGTCAGCGGCCGGAGTGACGGCTTCGCCCTCAGCCGGGCTTGCGGAACAGCCGGCGAGCGCGACAGTCAGCAGTACGCCGACAGCGGCAAGACCGGTTGCAGAGCGACGAAGAGTAGAAGTTCGCATGATCATCCTTCGGTATGGGTATGGGTATGGGTGTGAGTGGCGGAGTCGGTGAGATCGTGGGTGGCGCCCAGCCATTCCTGCAGCGCAGGCAGCAGCGCGGTGAGGGTTGGGGCGCGAAAGGTGGGTACGGCATCGGGGTCGGCGAAGTCGCCAACAAGGGCGGTCGCCTGGCCGCGACGATGAACGGGCGCGAGATCGTTGTGCCAGATGTCGCCGATGCTGAGCACCCTGGCATCCGTGGACAGATCCTCAAGAACAGCGTCGAGGCCTGCGGGCTTGCCCGCGCCCGTTACGATGCGGTCGAAGAGGCCGTTCAGACCAAGCGCTTCGAGCGCTTCGGTGAGGCGGATGTCGGGGGCATTGGTGACAAGGATGCGGTCGGCACCGGCGCCGGCGTCTGCGAGGAACTCGGCGAGGCCATCGGGTGCGGTAATCGGCGCGAGCTCGGTGGCGAGTTGACCGCGGCTGGCGAGATAGGCACGGCTGAGCTGTGCGGCATCCGCACCTGCAGCCTCGGCCGCACGGCGCACGGTGTCGTAGCCGTCGAGTGAGCCTTCGTCGCCGGCGGCGAGGGCTTCGCGGATGCCGTCGATGAATCCGTCCGGATTGCCGAGCTCTGCGGCCACCTGTTGCGCGTAGGCGAGCACGGGGCCGTCGCCGAGGGCGATAGTGCCGTCGAAGTCGAAGATGATGGTGGTGCGGTTGTTCACAGGGTGCTTTCTCTCGCGTTCTCTCGTACAGCGTGGACGCTTCGTCCAGTATGGAATGGCTCTATGGACGATTTGACCACATCTCGTGAACAGCGTGTAAACAGTTCTTCCTCTCGTCCGCAGTTCTTTTCTCTCGGTCGCTTAGTGTTGTCGCCGTGACCGAACTCGCCGTGCATTTCCTTGATGCCGCCTCCGCCCGCGCTGCGCGCGACACCGCATCGGATGCCGCAGCCGCCGTGGGCGTGCTCGACTGGTTGACGACGAGCATCGCTCGCGACCGCGCCGAGGGCCGCTTCGACGCCTGGGGGCGATCCACCGTGATCGACGAGAACGTGGGCAAGCAGGTGCTGAAGCGGGCGGTGTTCGAGCACCTGCACGAGCTCGCCGGAGCCGAGGCATCGTGGCCGGTCGGCAACGCCGGGGTGCTGCACTGCTACGGCTATCTGCTCTCGCGAGTGTCGACGCCCTATGGCCTCAAGCGGGAGCGTTGGCTCGGGCCCAACCTCGCCAGCGCGTACGGTCTGGCAGATGACGCGTTCGTGCCGTGGGCAAGCGAGTCAACGTTGCTGGAGCGGGCGACGGATGCTTCGGCCGCGCTGCTGGCGACGCCCACAGCCTCGCGCACCCTCGTCGTCGACGGCCGCGAGACGGTCGTTGCACTCAGCGCCGCTTCTGGGGCTGGCGCGCTGGCGTATGCCGTGGCATCCGCTGCAGAACCCTTACTCATCACCACGTTCCCCGTAGCCGATGTCGCCGCGCTGCTAGAGGAGTTCGACGCCGAGCCACGGCTGCGCTGGAACGCCGTGTGACGCCCCGCGAGAATGGCTTTCTCGCATGAGACAGGACTCCCCTGCGCTTGTCTCGTGCTGTAAACCCATTTTCGCCAGCGCATCAGCCGGATGTGAGTCCTGCGCGGAAGCGCTCAACGAGCAGGCCGACCAGCACGGCGGCGCAGCCCACTGCCGCGAGCGCGAGGGCAAGGAAGATTCCGTCGGCCGTCGGATGCCCGTCCGCCCCCAGATGCGCGGCAAGCACGGCGCCGGAGAACGCACTGCCGAACGATCCGCCGACGGTGCGCAGCACCTGATTGAAGCTCACCGCGCTACCCAGTTCTGCGGCGACGACGCTACGGGCAATGAGAGCGGGCATCGCGGCATAGGTCGTGCCGACGCCCATGCCCACCAGGAGCATCCCAACCAGAATTTCCCAGAGCTCATCGTGCGCAAACAACAGCAGCAGTGAAGCGGTGGTAACCAGTGCAGCGCCGATTGGCAGCAGGGTGGCCATCCGGATCTGCTTCGCCAGATGCCGCACGATCCGGTTGGCGGTGAAGCTTCCGACGGAGAACGGAAACATCACGAAACCGGCCCAGAACACCGGCAGTGCAATGCCATACCCGGTCTCGGCCGGGGCCTGTGCGATGAGGCTGCCGATCGACAATGCCATGTACATCACCGTGCCGAGCGTGATCGCGGTCAGGTTCGCGATGAGGGCATCTCGGCTGCGCAGCACGCGCAGATTGATCAGCGGATGCTCGACGCGCAGTTCCAGCAGAACCCAGCCAGTGAGCAGCACGAGTGCCACCGCGAAGCAGCCCAGCGTCGGCAGCGTCACCCAACCCCAGACCGCTCCTTCGCTGACGGCGAGCAGCAGCGCGGCAAGCCCGAAGGCGAGCACAGCTGCCCCTGGTACGTCGAACCGCGCCTGCGGCGCCTGACGGTCAGGCCCGGCCGGGACGGCGACGATCACCACGACCATCGCGGTGATGACGAACAGCGCGGCGAACCAGAACGCCCACTGGTAGTCGAGCGCTCCTGCGATGATTCCCGTCAGCGGGTATCCGATGCCGAGCCCCGTTGCCACCGTCACGGACAGGCTGGCGATACCAGGCGTGCTCTTCTCCGGCGGCAGATAGCGTCGAGCAAGCGCGATCGTCACTGGCACGATGCCGTAGCTCAGCCCCTGCAGCGCGCGCCCGATCAGAAAGATCGTGAAGTTCGTCGCCAGTGCGGCGACGACCGAACCGACGAGGATCACGGCAAGCGCAGTGATCAGCAGTCCTTTCTTGTGCCGACCATCGCTCATCCGCCCCATCACAGGGGTTGCGATGGCGCCGACGAGCAGGTTGATCGTCAGCATCCACTGCGCAGTACTCACCGAGACATGAAGCTCCTGCGAGATCGTGGGCACCAGCAGCATGCCCAGCGAGCTGACGATCGCCGTCGACAGCGCCGCATAGACGAGCGCCGGGAGCAGTCGCCTCCCCTGCGCCCCCTCACTCACCCGTGGGCTCCGCCATGAGCTTGCGCAATACGGGAACAGCGGATGCCAGCACTGCACGCTCCGACTCATCGAGCCGCTCGAGCAGTGCCTCGGCGAGCCAACCCGTGCCAGCTTCGCGTTCGCTCTCCAATGCGGCGTGGCCCTGCTCAGTGATCGCGACCATCACCTTGCGGCGGTCGGCTTCGTCACGCACTCGCGCAACGAAGGACAGCTCTTCCAACTCGCGCAGCGCCGTCGCGACGGCTTGAGGGGAGATCCGTTCTGACACCGCGAGCTCGGATGCCGTCGCAGGACCCTTTTGGACCAGTCGGTGCAGGATGCCGGCCTTTCCCAGTGAGATCGTCCGCTCTGTGTTGAAGCGACGGATCAATGGCCGCAGTGCGCTGCGGAACTGGGAAGCAAGGGGTGCATCAGGCATCCGACTATTGTACAACTAAATTGATCAATCTAGTTGTCTATCTTCGGCTACCGTCTCAAGCTCGCGAGCGCGCCGAGAGCACACGCACGCAGCCCCAGCCCATCGCCAGCACGCCGACGACCACGAAGACCACGCCCAACAGCCACATCGCCTGGTCCCAGTAGAAGTACCCGTACGAAAGTGCGTTCATTAGGCGCCCGAGGTCCTCGGGGAATTCCGTGATGGAGCCACCATCACCGAAGGCCCACAGCACGATTCCGAGCGTGGTGATGCTGAGGCCGATGAACACGAAGGCTGTGGTCGAGGTGCGCTTGCCCGACTCGACATGCTGGATGTGCGAGTCTGCCCCGACGACCCCCGGACGGCGCACCGAGAGAACCGGCAGCACGATGATGAGGGCGATCCCCAGTGCGACGCACGCACCGATCGCATAGCCGGCAATCGGCAGCAGGTACAGCTGGCTGACCAGACCTTCGCTCCAGAAGTAGTGGAAGCCGCTGTTCTGGTCGGTCGCCTGAATGATCACGTCGCGCACCCCGGGGAATGCCACCGCGATCGCTTGAATGACGGCGATAGGAACCGCCGCGATCGCCGGAGCAATCAGGCACGCCGAAACGAGCCGGAGCAGCAGCGGCGACACTGAATCGACGCGACGCCAGGTCATCTCGAGCATGCACCATCCGGCATAAACACTCGGGGCTGCGATCGCGAGGTTCCCCCAGAACCGGTCACCACCGGCATCCGTCATCGTTTCGAAGACGCCCCAGACTCCCAGAGCGACCGTCACGATCAACGCCACCAGGTTCGCACCGCTGACCAGCGACCGGATTTCCTCACGCAACTGTCGCCCATCCTCCGTCATATCGTCGCTCTGTTGCGCCATATGCCCTCCCCGTCCCGCAGCCAGGCTAGCGGGAATGCATCCGCCATCGCCGAGAATGGGTTTCCCGCACGGGACAGGTCCACGCTGCACCTGTTTCGTGCGGCAAAGCCATTCTCGGCGCGCGTGAAGCGCCATCCCGGGCGTTGCGCGACATCCGCTGCGTGAGACACCATGCCCGAGATGGTGTTTCACGCACCGAGGTGACAGTCCGGCTTGACGTGGTGTCTCACCGACGTCGCCAGGCCCGCCCGGCCTCGCCAGGCGTCGCCGGGCCAAGCCCTGCCCCAACCGGGCGTCGCCAGGCCAAGCCCACATCACCGCGGCGCGTGCGCCTCCAAGAACTCGTACACATCCGTCGTATCCACACCGGGGAAAGACCCCGTCGGCAGAGTCGCAAGCAGCGTCCGCGGAGTCTTCACATTTGGCCAGGAGTGCTCGCGCCAACGTTCCTCGAGATCGGCTGGAGCCCGGCGGCAGCACACCTCGACCGAGTGCTTCGAGACGCCGCGGTTCTGAGTGTCTCGCCCGACGAACCATTTCGTGTCGTCGAAGCGCACGCCGACGCTCACCGAGTGCAGGCCCTCGCTCGACGCCTCCACCCTGGCCGTGCACCAGTAGGTGCCGTTGCCAGTGTCGGTGTACTGGTAATACGGGTTGAATCGGTCGTCCTCATCGAACACGACGCGGCTGGTCCATCGGCGGCAGCACATCTGCCCTTCGATCGACCCAAGCCGGTCGGTCGGGAAGTTCACGTCGTCGTTCTCGTAGGCCTTAGTGATCGTGCCCGACTCGTGCACCTTGAGGAAGTGCACCGGAATGTCGAGGTGCCTGGTCGCGAGGTTCGTGAACCGGTGCGCCGCGGTCTCATATGACACCGAGTAGGCGTCGCGAAGGTCTTCGATCGAGATCGCCCGTCGCTCCTTCGCGGCTTTCAGCGCCGGCACGACGTGTGCCTCGGGGATGAGCAGCGCGCCGGTCAGATAGTTCGTCTCCACCCGCTGGCGCAGGAACTCGGCATAGCTGCGCGGCTCGGCGTGCCCGAGCATCCGGCTCGATAGTGCCTGGAGAACGGCGGTGCGCGCATCGCCCTTCGCCGGCACGCTGCTCGACAGATACAGCCGGCCGTTCGCGAGATCGGCGACGCTGCGCGTGGTCTGCGGCAGGTCGGGCGCATAGTGCAGCGTGAACCCCAGATAGGCGGCGATCTCGGATGCCGTGCGCTGAGTCAGCGGACCACCAGGATGCCCGACGGCACTCAAAATTTCGGATGCTTTCGCTTCGAGATCAGCGAAGTGATTGTCCTGCCTGCGCATGAGGTGGCGCAGTTCGACGTTTGCGCGGCGGGCTTCCTCCGGCGTCGCGGCACGCTCATCCCTCAGCCGGTCGATCTCACCGTGCAGTGAGAGCAAGGCCTTCAATGCATCCGTCGGCACGCTCTTCGCGATGCGGAACGGCTCGATGCCGAGCGCCCGGAACGTCTGCCCTTTCATCGCCCGCTCCAGCGCGATCTCGACGGCGCTGCGCTCATCGAGCGGTTCGCCCTCCATCAGCGCGTCGATGCCGGTACCGAGCGCCCGCGCGATGGCCTGCAGTTGCGTGAGCTTCGGCTCGCGCTTGCCGGTCTCGATCATCGACAGCTGGCTGGGTGCGCGATCGACCGCAGACGCGAGGTCTTCGAGCGTCATCCCTCGGGCCGTGCGGAGCTGTCGGATGCGCCGCCCGATTGTGAGGGCGTCGGTGTCTTCTGCAACGTCTGCGGTGCTCATGCGGCCGATTCTGTCACGAAAGCAGAATTTTGACGATTCTTCACCCCGAGAATGTGCAGTTGGATGCCAGAACTTCACCCAGAGTGGGTGTCAAGCCACTCAGCTCTCACCACCGCCTCCTGGGCCATCAAGCCCATGTCTCAGAAGATGCGGGTCACCACCGCCCGCACCCGCACCTTCTGAAACATCCTCCACCTCCGCGTCACAGAAAGTGCGGCTCCGCTCCAGCCGCACCCGCATCTTCTGAGACGCACCTCATGAAAGGACCTCATCATGCACACGTCAGCTGCACCCACCACCGCTCCAACCCAGACAATCCAGCAGGGGCCGGCCCTCCACGTCACCGGGCCCGTGCGCGAACGGTTCGATGAGATCCTCACCCCCGAGGCGATCGCGTTCCTCACCGAGCTGCACCACCGCTTCGCCTCGCGCCGTCACGACCGGCTCGCCGACCGCATGCGTCGCCGCTTCGAGATCGGCAGCGGCCACGACCCCAGCTTCCGCGACGACACTCGTCACATCCGCGACGACGCCAACTGGCGCGTTGCCGGCGCCGGCCCCGGACTCGAAGATCGCCGCGTTGAGATCACCGGCCCGACCGACCCGAAGATGACCATCAACGCGCTGAACTCCGGTGCGAAGGTCTGGCTTGCTGACCAAGAGGATGCCACGAGCCCTACCTGGCAGAACGTGATCGGCGGCCAACTGTCGCTGCGCGATGCCATCCGCGGCGAGCTGAGCTTCACCTCCCCCGAGGGCAAGGTGTACGAGGTCACGGCCGAGCAGACCCCGACGATCGTGATGCGTCCGCGCGGCTGGCACCTCGTCGAAAAGCACCTGACCTTCATCGATCGCACGGGCCGCAGCATGGCGGCATCCGCGTCGTTGGTGGACTTCGGGCTCTACTTCCTGCACAACGCGAAGGCGCTGATCGATTCTGGTCGCGGCCCGTACTTCTACATCGCCAAGATCGAGTCCAGCGAAGAGGCGAAGCTGTGGGATGACGTGTTCACCTTCGCCGAGGACTACATCGGCATCGAGCACGGCACGATCCGCGCGACCGTCCTGATCGAGACGCTGCCCGCGGCGTTCGAGATGGACGAGATCCTGTACGAGCTGCGCGACCACTGCGCAGGGCTGAACGCCGGACGCTGGGACTACATCTTCTCGATCATCAAGAACTACCGCGGCCGCGGCGCACGCTTCGTGCTGCCGGACCGCAGCGAGATCACGATGACCGTCCCATTCATGCGGGCCTACACCGAGTTGCTCGTGAAGACGTGCCACAAGCGCGGCGCCTTCGCGATCGGCGGCATGAGCGCATTCATCCCGAGCCGCCGCGATCCAGAGGTGACGGCAGCCGCCATCGAAAAGGTCTCCGCAGACAAGAAGCGCGAAGCCGGTGACGGATTCGACGGCACCTGGGTGGCGCACCCTGACCTGATCCCCACGGCTCAGGCGGAGTTCGACGCAGTGCTGGGCGACCGCCCGAACCAGATCGATCGCCAGCGCGACGACGTGAACGTGCGGGCAAGCGACCTGCTCGACCTGCGCATCGGGCGCCCGATCACTGCGGCTGGCGTCCGCGGCAACGTGTCGGTTGCGATTCGCTACATCGAGGCCTGGCTGCGCGGACTCGGCGCGGTGGCGATCGACAACCTGATGGAGGATGCCGCGACCGCCGAGATCTCGCGCTCGCAGGTGTGGCAGTGGATCCACCAGGATCGCGCCACCGAGGACGGCACCCGCATCACGGCCGAGTACATCGAGGGTCTGATCGGCGAAGTGCTGGCGCAGGCAACACGTTCGGCCGGTGACCGCTTCGACGATGCCGCAGAGGTGTTCCGTGAGGTGTCGCTGGGTAAGGAGTTCCCGGCGTTCCTGACTCTGTCGGCATACTCAAAGTTCTTGGTTGAGACCGACTGACCCTGGATGCACGGAGGGCCGGATGCTCAGGCATCCGGCCCTCCGTCGTGTGTGAGACACCATTCCCGACGTTCCGCGACAGGTTCTGCGTGAGACACCATCAATGCCGTGGTGTCTCACGCGGCCGATGTCGCGCCACTCGGCAAATGGTGTCTCACGCAGCGGATGTCGCCACACGCAGCCGATGTCGCCCGCTGCAGCCGATGGTGTCTCGCGTCAGGCGATCTCGCCGGCGGTGACCGTCTCTGCCAGTGCGTGCACACGGGACAGGTGGTGGGCACCGTAGAAGTCGGCGTCGGTGAGGCGCGCGGCATCCGCTTCTGCAGGAGCCGAGTGTGCGGACACCGCAATCACGGCGAGTGCATGCATCCAGCCACCGGCGAGCGTGCCGAGCAGCATGAGGTAGGGAACGCTGACGGCATAGGCATCACGCGCCGAATCAGCGAATCCGAGGATGCTGGCGGTCGCACTGCGCGCCGCGGCGAGCGCACGGGTCAGCCGGTCAGCCGTGCGCGCGGCGACGTCCGAGTCAATGACACCGAGTGCCACCACGGTCTGCTCGATCTGCGTGAACAGTTCGGCGACCGTCGCGCCCTTGTCGCGCAGCACCTTGCGTCCGATGAGGTCGTTCGACTGGATCGCCGTCGTTCCCTCATAGATCGGCACGATGCGGGCATCGCGGTAGTGCTGGGCCGCGCCAGTCTCTTCGATGAAGCCCATACCGCCGTACGCCTGGATGCCGTCGCTGGTAACGCGCAGCGCCTCTTCACTCGCCCAGCCCTTGAAGATCGGCACGAACAGCTCGGCCATGCGCAGGACGTCTTCGTCGTTCTCGGCGCGATCGAAGAGGTCACCGACGAACACCGACAACGCCCGCATCGCGAAGACCTGGCTCGACATGGAGCGAAGGATGCGGCGCACATCCGGGTGCTCTGCGATCGAGGCGCCTGCGGGGCGGTCGAGAACGCGTCCCTGCAGGCGGCCGGCGGCGTAGTCAGCAGCGCCCTGGTAGGCGCGATCCGAGATGCCGGTCGACTGGTGCCCCATGCCGACGCGGGCGGAGTTCATCATGACGAACATGCCGGCGAGTCCGCCGTGCAGTTCACCGACGAGGTAGCCGGTCGCGTCCTCATATGACAGCACGCAGGTCGGGCTGGCATGGATACCGAGCTTGTGCTCGATCGCGACAGTCTCGATCGGGTTGCGCTCCCCCAACGAACCGTCGGCGCCGACCATGATGCGCGGCGCGACAAACAGCGACAGCCCCTTGGCACCATCCGGAGCATCCGGAGTGCGCGCGAGCACGAGATGCACGATGTTCTCCGCGACGTCGTGGTCGCCCCAGGTGATGAAGATCTTCTGCCCGCGGATCGCATACGTGCCGTCTTCGCGCGGGGTCGCCATGGTGCGGATTGCGCCGAGGTCGGTGCCGGCCTCCGGCTCGGTGAGGTTCATGGTGCCGGTCCACTCGCCGCTGACGAGCTTGGTCAGGTAGGTCTCGCGCAGATCATCGGATGCCGCGGCATCGAGCGCGTGGATCGCACCAGATCCCAGCATCCAGCAGAGCGCGAACGCCGCGTTGGAAGCGTTCCAGATCTCGCCGAGTCCTGCGCCGACGGATTCGGGCAGCCCATCGCCGCCGGCGGATTCTGGGGCAGTCGCGCTCACCCAGCCCGCTTCGACGAGCGCCTGGTATGCCTCGGCGAAGCCCTCGGGAAGGTGGACTGTGCCGTCGACGAGCCGCGCTCCGACGTCGTCACCTACTCGGTCGAGAGGTGCCAGTACGGATGCGGCGAACTCTCCGGCACCGGCGAGAATCTCGACGGCGTCTTCGGCGCTGAGCGCTCCATCGGATGCCGTGGCGACGATGTCGCGGCCGAAAGCCTCCCCATAGAGGAAGGCATAGTCCGCGACGGGCGGGATGTAGGGGGTGCTGGCGGTCATCGACGACTCCTGACATTGAGAGACTCCGACCCATGTTAGCTGAGACTGAGTCCCACGGCCAGAGCCGACGCGCATGCGCTGTGGATAACTCTGCGCGTCGGGCAGTGAAGCGGGTACCGTGCTCGTCATGGCTTCCCCATCCGCTCGAGTGACGGCACCCGCGCAGGCATCGGCTCAGGTATCCGCGACGGCATCCGCGCAGGCATCCGTTCGAGGCGCCGTGGCGCTTACGATGCTTGCCACCGCCGGAAGCGCGTCGATTCTCGGCGCGCTGTGCACGGTAGCCCTGTTCGTTCTGGAGGAGATCTTGCCCGCCGAAGGACTGCTCCTTCCCACGCTCATCGTCTACGCGTTCGCACTGAGCTGGTGGCTGCTCGCCCTGCTATTCGTCAGCGGCATAGTGCTCGGCATCCGTTCATCGGATCGACGACCGCAGATCATATGGGCGATGATCACCATCGCCGCATTCACGACCGCGGCGGTGTTGCTTGCCACCGTGGGGATGTTCCCCTGGCCCTTCGCACCGGCCTTCATGTGAGCGCCGGGCTTGATCTGAGCGCCGGCTGTCATGAGCGCCGGCCTTTCATCGGAGCGCCAGCCGTCATGAGAGCACCAGCCGTCATGAGCGCCGGCCGTCATCGGACCGGGCGTACCCTGAGGGCATGACCGGAGTCTGGGATGACATCGCCGAGCAGTTCTTGCAGCACTACAAGAAGGGCCGCCGCCTGCTGGCGGTCGCCGGAGTGGATGCCGAGCGCTCCCGTCAGGCCGCCGACGCGCTCGCTGCTGCACTGGCGAATGCCGGGGAAACCGTCGAACGCGCACACAGCACCGATGGAGATGAGGACGAACTACGCGGCGCCATCGTCGCACCGTTCCGGGCGGCCGCGGCATCCGAAGCCGTGCTGGTGGTGTCTGGGCCCGCCGAACTGCTCAGCAAGAGCGCCCGAGGGATGTGGCACTTCACCGTGTGGCAGCTCGCTGGCGAGGAGCCACCGCATGCTGCGGCATCCGCTCTGGTGGATGTCACGGATCCCGCGAACCCCACGCAGCGCTTCGCAGACTACTGCGCGTTGCCATCGAGTTACGGAGCGTGACCAGCGCCATCGAGTTACGGAGCGTGACGCATCCGAGTAGCATTTGAGGCGTGACCGAACGCGCCCCTCTCTCTCGCAAGTTGTCCGCCATCGCCGAGTCAGCGACCCTCAAGGTCGACGCCAAGGCCAAGGCCCTGAAGGCCGCGGGCAAGCCCGTCATTTCCTATGCTGCGGGCGAGCCTGATTTCGCCACCCCGCAGTTCATCGTGGATGCCGCGGCCGTCGCGCTCGCCGATCCTGCCAACTACCGGTATACGCCGGCGGCAGGGCTCCCCGCGCTGCGCGAGGCCGTTGCGGCGAAGACGCTTCGCGACTCCGCCCTTGAGGTCGCGCCGAGCCAGGTCATCGTGACCAACGGCGGCAAGCAGGCCGTATATCAGGCGTTCCAGACTGTGGTGAATCCCGGCGATGAGGTGCTGCTGCCTGCGCCGTATTGGACCACCTATCCCGAGGCGATTGCGCTTGCCGACGGCATCCCCGTCGAGGTGTTCGCCGACGCCGACCAGGACTACAAGGTCACCGTCGAGCAGCTCGAAGCCGCGCGCACGTCTCGCACGACGGTGCTCGTCTTCGTCTCTCCCTCTAACCCGACCGGCTCCGTGTACACGGCTGCGGAGACCAAGGCCATCGGCGAGTGGGCGCTCGAGCACGGAATCTGGGTCATCTCGGATGAGATCTACCAGAACCTGACCTACGAGGGCGTCAAGGCGACCTCGATCGTCGAGGCCGTTCCGGCACTCGCGGGCCAGACGATTCTCGTCAACGGCGTCGCAAAGACCTACGCCATGACCGGCTGGCGCGTGGGCTGGATGGTCGGCCCCGCCGACGCGATCAAGGTCGCCGGCAACCTGCAGTCGCACCTGTCAAGCAACGTGAACAACGTCGCGCAGTACGCAGCGATCGCCGCGCTCACCGGACCGCAGACCGAGTCGGAGCAGTTCCGCGAGGCCTTCGATCGCCGTCGCCGCCTGATCGTGGCGGAGCTGTCGAAGATCGACGGCGTGCGTGTGCCGAACCCGCTCGGCGCCTTCTACGTGTACCCCGATGTGCAGGGTTTGCTCGGTCGCACCTGGGGCGGCGTCACTCCGACGACGTCGCTCGAGCTCGCCGACCTGATCCTTGACCAGGCCGAGGTCGCCGTGGTTCCGGGCGAGGCCTTCGGCCCCTCCGGCTATCTGCGGCTGTCGTACGCGCTGGGCGATGACCAGCTGCTCGAGGGCGTGCAGCGGCTGCAGCGACTGTTCGCATAGGCGCGCCTGTCGTCGGCGCCCGGATCTCGCTGGCTAGCGCAGATGCCGCCGCCGCCCCCTGTTGCCGCCCGCGCCCCCCGTTGCCGCCCGCGCCCCCTGTTGCGCGCGTTGGTAGCCAGGAGCGTCGGGGATGCGAGGGGGCGTCGGCGTCGCGCCGCGGCGGCGAACTACTCCTGATACCCGATCAGCCAGCGGATGCCGTAGCGGTCAGTGACCTGACCGTCGTAGTCACCCCATGGCCGCTGCTGCAGCGGATCGACGGCCGTGCCGCCGACGGTCAATTTCGCGAACCACTCCCGCAGCACGTCCGGCTCTGCCGTGCCGAGCAGCGAGAAGGTCGCACCGACGATGTGGACGGCATCCTGATCTGGACCGGCATCCGCACCGAAAAGCACCACCTCACCCGCAAGCATGCCGTGTGCGATCGCATCGGCTGGCCCGTCGGTGCGATTGAACTGCTGGTATGAGAACAGCGTCAGATCACCGCCAAAGACGCCCTTGTAGAAGGTCAACGCCTCTGCGGCATTGCCGGGGAAGAACAGGTATGGGACGAGTCCACTCATGCGAGTGAGTGTACCCCCGCGAGGCCTCCTGAAATCAGGAGGACAGCCCCAGATCAGGACGGATGCTGAGATTCCTCCTGCCCTGGGGACAAGTTCCTGATTTCGGGCAGACGGCACGCCGCCCCGACCCTCCCGCCCTACAGCTCGACGCCGACAAGCACCGGTTCTGGTTGCAACAGTAGGCCGAACTCGGCGTGCACGCGGGCCTGGATGTACCGGGCGAGCTCAGCCAGCTCAGCCGCGGTCGACCCTCCCCTGTTCGTGAGGGCCAGGGCGTGCTTGGTCGAGATTGCGGCACGTGATCGCGGCAGCTTGAATCCCTTGGAGATCCCGGCGTTCTCGATGAGCCAGCCCGCGCTGACTTTGACCTCGCTGCGCACGGTGCGTGTCGGCGGCACGTAGCCGTCATATGCCTCGAGCGGAATAATCGTCACCGCGTCGAGATCGGGCGCTACCGGCCACCGCGGGCATTCCGGAGGCAATTGCTTCGCCACAGATTCCGCCACGATCAGGTTCTGGAAGAACGATCCTGCACTCGCTGTGTCTGGATCTGACGGGTCGAGCAGCATGCCTTTGGATGCGCGGATGCGGAGAATCTGCTCACGCACCCAGCTCATCGGCACAGCGTCCTCCCCCGTGAGTGCCAGAGCGCGACGCAGCTGCTCGCCGCGCACCACGCGTCCGGCCTCGCCGACCTCGGCAAGATCAAGGGTGACCGACAGAATCACGCCGCGTCGCAGCGGGACACCGTCGTAGTGATGCTTGAGCACGGACGTGCGGAAGCCGAGTCCGAGTTCGGCCGCCGGCACCGTGGTGACCTCGCCGGTGGACTCGTCGATCAGCTCGACCTCGACCAGCGTCTCCTGGATCTCCTGCCCGTACGCACCGACGTTCTGTACCGGGGCAGCGCCGACCGTTCCAGGAATCCCGCTCATCGCCTCTATGCCGGCGAGGCCGTGCTCAACTGTGTAGGCGACCAGGTCGTCCCAGTTGTGTCCGGCCTGCACACGCACGCGCGCACGCCCCGGATGCGGTGAAGGGATCGGCTCGATCCCCGAGGTCAGCATCCGAATGACCGTGCCTTCGAACGGCTCATCGCCGACGAACAGGTTCGACCCGCCGCCGAGCACGAACCACTCGTCTCCTCGTGCCCAGGTCTCGCGCAGTGCGTCGATGAGCTCAGGGGTGGTCGTGGCATCCAGCATCCGCTCTGGCGCGGCGCCGGTGCGCAGCGTCGTCAGCTGCGCGAGCGGGATCGGGGTGATCTCAGTCATGCGCACTCAGATTGAAACGCGCAGCTGCGCCTTGACGAGCACGGTCGCGTCGGCGTGCTTGACGGTGAGGTCGATGCGCACGGTGGTCTCATCGACCGCGCCGACCTTCGCCAACACCGACAGATCCGCGCCAGTCGAGGGGTCAACAACAACCGGGCGTGTGAAGCGCACGCCGTAGTCGGTGATCTTCGCGACATCGCCGAGCGCCGAGACAACGACCGACGAGGCGATGCCCATCGTGAGCATGCCGTGCGCGAGAACGCCAGGAAGACCGACGGATGCCGCGACGTCATCGCGGTAGTGGATCGGGTTGAAGTCGCCAGAGGCGCCCGCATAGCGGACCAGCGATTCGCGCGTGAGGTGGACGGTTCGCTCAGCGATCACGTCTCCAACTGCATAGCTCATGCGTCTCCCTCGCCGTCGTTCTCATCAGAGCCGTCGTTCTCATCAGAGCCGACCAATAGTACGCTCGTCGCCGTGACGACATGGCCGCCCGCGGCATCCGTGATCTCCGCTTCGCTGGTGATCATCGCGTTGCCTGCCATCATGCGGATGCCGGTGACCTTGAGTCGTCCGGTGAGCTCGTCGCCCGCAACGATCGGTCGGGTGTATGCGAAGCGCTGCTCGGCGTGGATGGTACGGGCCAGGACGATGCCGGAGCCCGGCTCGCTGAGCAGCTGCTGCAGCGTGAGGTCTTGGACCACCATCGCGAAAGTGGGGGGAGCTACGACATCGGCATGACCGAGCGCGCGAGCCGCCTCGACATCGGTGTGCAGCGGAGCGTCGGCGAAGACGGCACGCGCGAACTCGCGCACCTTCTCACGGCCGACCAGGTATGGCGGCGTCGGCGGGAATTCTCGGCCGACCAGTTCGGAGTTCACAGGCACTAGATGAGTCTACCGACCGCGCCGATGAGTCCTCAGCGCTTGCGCGTACGCAGCGCCTTGATCGTCATCTGCACAGCGATCACGACGAGATATGCGGCGAACAGCATATTGCCGAGGAATGGATCGATGAGCGTTGCCAGCCATGCTCCAAGCGCTGTCGTTGTGCAGGCCGAGAGACCGATGATGCCAGCGGCGAGCAGATCGACGTTTCGGTGGCGGAGGTTGCCGATCGTGCCGGAGATCGCGGTCGGAATCATCATCAGCAGCGACGTGCCCTTCGCTATGAGGTCGCTCGTGCCGAAGGCGAGCATCAACACCGGAACGACGATCACTCCGCCGCCGACTCCGATGAGTCCGGCGATGGTGCCGGTGCCGACACCGACGAGCGCGAGAGCCGTCCCGTTCAGCCATCCGAGGTCAAGTTCTGCTGTACGCGAGGGGACGACGAGGAAAAGCGAGACGATCACGATAAGGAGGAAGCCGACGAAACCCCAGCGCAGCGCGCTCTGCGAGATCTTCGGCAGCAGGCGCGTGCCGATCTGCGCGCCGATCACTGCGCCTGCGGCGAGGATGATCGCGGGGATCCAGGCGACTGATCCGGATGCCGCATACGAGATGACGCCGACGCTCGCTGTCGGCACGATCGCCGCGAGCGAGGTTCCAGCGGAGATGCGCTGGTCAAAGCTGAGCATCAGCACGAGCATCGGCACGATGACCGTTCCTCCGCCGACGCCGAAGAGTCCGGAGAGGAGTCCGGCGAGCAGCCCGATGAAGATGAAAGAGAGGTAGGCGCGTGGGCCGCGGTGCGGTCGAGCGGAGTCAGTCATATTCAAGGCATCGTCCTACGCACGTGACAACCCTACTCCCAGAAAACGTGGCTACACGACGAAGCCCGCCACCCCCGGAGGGGGCGACGGGCTCGTCAGACGCGTGAGGTTACTTGCCAGCCTCGACGAAGCCTGCTGCTTCAGCGGCCTCGGCGGTGCGGAACCAGACCTCAGCAACGGTCTGCTCGTACCACTGACCATCGGGGCGGTGGAACTTCATCGAGTCCTTGTTGCCCTTGATGTCGAAGCCCTCCGGTGCGGAGCCGTCTTCGAGAGCCTCGGCGGAATCCTCACCGAAGCCACCGTCGACGAGTGCAGCAACGGCGGCAGCCTCAGCAGCTGCGCCTTCTTCCTGCGACTCGGCACCGGCGTCGGCGGCCTTGTCAGCCTCGGCGGCCGGAGCAGCCTTCTCAGCCTTCGGGGCAGCCGCGGCGGCCTTCTTGACCTTCGGCGTGACGGGCTCGAGAACGAGCTCAATCACTGCCATCGGGGCGTTGTCGCCCTTGCGGTTGCCGACCTTCGTGATGCGGGTGTAGCCACCCTCACGCTCGGCGACCAGCGGAGCGATCTCGGTGAACAGAGTGTGTACGACACTCTTGTCACCGATGACGGCCAGAACGCGACGACGCGCGTGCAGGTCTCCGCGCTTGGCGAAGGTAACCAGTCGCTCGGCGTAGGGACGCAGGCGCTTGGCCTTGGTCTCCGTCGTCTTGATCGACTTGTGGGTGAAGAGCGCGGCTGCCAGGTTGGCAAGCATCAGACGCTCGTGTGCGGGGCCGCCTCCGAGGCGGGGACCCTTAGTGGGCTTAGGCATATTGATCTAACTCCTGGTCAGAATTTCGGGGAGGTCAGAAGGACTCGTCTTCGCCTGCGCCGTAGAAGTGGGCGCCGTCAAAGCCGGGCACCGAATCCTTGAGCGACAGACCGAGCGAGATGAGCTTGTCGCGCACCTCGTCGACCGACTTCTGGCCGAAGTTACGGATGTTCATGAGCTGGGTCTCCGACAGTGCCACGAGCTCAGACACCGAGTTGATGCCCTCACGCTTGAGGCAGTTGTAGGAACGAACCGACAGGTCGAGGTCTTCGATCGGCATCGACAGTTCGCTGGAGAGCACGGGCTCCACAGGTGCCGGGCCGATCTCGATGCCCTCTGCCTCAACGTTCAGCTCGCGAGCGAGGCCGAACAGCTCGGTCAGGGTCTTCGCAGCCGAAGCGACAGCATCGCGCGGGGCGATGTTGTTCTTCGTCTCGACGTCGAGAATGAGCTTGTCGAAGTCGGTACGCTCACCGGCACGAGTTGCCTCGACGCGGTAGCTGACCTTGAGGACCGGCGAGTAGATCGAGTCGACAGGAATCTGACCGGCCTCGGCGTACTCGTTGCGGTTCTGCGTCGCCGACACGTAGCCACGTCCACGCTCAATGGTGAGCTCGAGCTCGAACTTGGCGGTGTCGTTGAGCGTTGCGATGACGAGCTCGGGGTTGTGAACCTCGACACCGGCCGGAGCCGAGATGTCAGCGGCGGTCACTTCGCCTGCACCGGTCTTACGCAGGTAAGCGGTGATGGGCTCGTCGCGCTCGCTCGAGACGACGAGCTGCTTGATGTTGAGGATGATCTCAGTGACATCTTCCTTCACACCGGGAATGGTGCTGAACTCGTGCAGCACGCCGTCGAGGCGGATGCTGGTGACAGCAGCGCCAGGAATCGACGAAAGCAGGCTGCGACGCAGCGAGTTGCCAATGGTGTAACCGAAACCGGGCTCGAGCGGCTCGACGATGAACCGGCTGCGGTTCTCGGCGATCTTTTCCTCGGTCAGCGTGGGACGCTGTGCAATAAGCACTCTGGGTTCCTTTCGATCACATGTCCGCTATATGACACGTGTGGGGTGAGGTTTTGAGTTTTGAAAGTCAGGTGCCCTGGGATGGGCGGAGCGAGGGATGCCGAAGCATCCCTCGCAACAGCCAAATCAAACGCGGCGGCGCTTCGGCGGGCGGCATCCGTTGTGCGCCTGCGGGGTGACGTCCTGGATCGAGCCAACCTCGAGGCCAGCGGCCGTCAGCGAGCGGATCGCAGTCTCGCGGCCCGAACCCGGACCCTTCACGAAGACGTCAACCTTCTTGACGCCGTGCTCCTGAGCCTGGCGGGCGGCCGACTCGGCAGCCATACCAGCGGCGTACGGGGTCGACTTGCGCGAGCCCTTGAAGCCCACTCCACCGGACGATGCCCAGCTGATGACAGCGCCAGACGGGTCGGTGATCGAAACGATCGTGTTGTTGAACGTCGACTTGATGTGGGCCTGGCCCAATGCGATGTTCTTCTTTTCCTTGCGGCGCGGCTTGCGCGCGGCGGCCTTAGGTGCAGCCATGAAATTATTCTCCTATTCCCTGGCCGCTACTTAGCGGGCCTTCTTCTTGCCGGCGACGGTGCGCTTCGGGCCCTTGCGGGTACGGGCGTTGGTTTTGGTGCGCTGTCCGTGAACGGGCAGGCCACGACGGTGGCGGATGCCCTGGTAGGAGCCAATCTCGACCTTGCGGCGGATGTCGGCTGCAACCTCGCGGCGCAGGTCACCCTCCACCTTGTAGGTGCCTTCGATGAAGTCACGAAGGATGATCAGCTGCTCGTCGCTGAGGTCCTTGACGCGGATCGACTCGTCGATCTCGGTCGCCTTGAGGATCTCGACTGAGCGGGTACGGCCAACGCCGTAAATGTAGGTAAGGGCGATCACCACGCGCTTATCGCGCGGGATGTCAACGCCGGCAAGACGTGCCATGCGGTATCTCCTGGGATGAGTAGAGGTGTGGGGCAGGATGTGGACCCGGGCCTCTTTCCCGAGGTGTCCCCCACTTGCGTGGAATCTTGATCCTGCCTAGTTGCGTATTGAGTTGTGAGTCAGACCTGAAGAGAGTCTGTCGGCGGAGCCGACGACCCCCACAAGAGACTTAACCCTGGCGCTGCTTGTGGCGCGGGTTGCTCTTGCAGATCACCATGACGTTGCCGTGGCGACGAATCACCTTGCAGTGATCGCACATGGCCTTGACGCTGGGCTTGACCTTCATTGTGTTTCCTGTTCGCTGTCTTCGTGCACGCCGTTGAGGCGTGCCGTTACTTCTCGACCGATCAGCGGTAGCGGTAGACGATACGGCCGCGAGTCAGGTCGTAGGGGCTGAGCTCCACGACCACGCGGTCTTCGGGGATGATGCGGATGTAGTTCTGCCGCATCTTTCCGGAGATCGTTGCCAGGACTTTGTGCCCGTTGCTGAGTTCAACGCGGAACATCGCGTTGGGCAAAGCCTCCGAGATCACGCCCTCGATCTCGATGACACCGTCTTTCTTAGCCATAGCCTCGCTGACGCTTCTGCAGATTGGTCGATCTGCGTTGGATGGATGATTATTGGCGCCACCCCGGACGGACACGCCGAAACCGGGCACAAGGCACCAACGCTCTATCCTATCCGTCTGGATGGGATCCGGCAACTTGAGCGTGAAAGACGGGCCGCACCCGGGGGAACGGGCCGCCTTTTCGACGCTGAAGTGCGAGTGTCTCAGCCGAGGATCTCGGCGAAGCGCGTGCCGATGTCAGCGTTCTCGAGCCGCTCGCCGTCGATCTCGACGGTCGGCGTGCCTGCGATGTCGTGCTGCTTTGTCTGGTCTCCGACGAAGTCCATGTACGTGCCGTCTGCGATGCAGTCAACTGCATCGCCGGCGCCGACCTGGTCTGCGAGAGCGGCGAGCTCGTCGTCGGTGAGGCCGGTGCTGTTCTCTTCCGGCTGGTTCTCGAACAGCAGGTTGAAGAAGTCCAGCGCGGAGTCGGGTGCTTCGGCCGCGACGCAGTAGACCGCGCCCGCAGCACGAGTGGAGAACTCGGTGTTCTGCGAGTAGCGGTCAAGGATCGAGATCGGGTGGAGGTTAAGCGTGATCTCGTCGTTGGCCGCAGCGGTCTGCAGCTGCTCGCCGTAGGTGTCTTCGAAGTCGCCACAGATCGGGCACATGAAGTCGACGAACGTGTCGACTTCGGTTTCGCCCTCACCGAAGCTGATCGCGCCGGTCTCTTCATTGACGATCGCGCTTGCGGGCGCGGTGCCTGGGGCACTCGCCTGGTTGTTCAGGAAAACGACCAGGCCGCCGAGAGCGACGAGGACGACAACAACCGCGATCGAGATTCCGACGGCGAACCAGTTGGTGTTGCTCTTGGCAGCAGCAGCCATTTCTTTCCGATCTTTCGAGGCTCGCGCCATGCGCAAGTCCGGGAGTATGAGGGGGTGCTGTGCGCACCCGTACTTGATCAATCCTGCCGGTATTATCTATGCGCCCGTTGTGAGACACCCGCGTGCCACTGCGCGACCATCTTCTGCGTGGCGCCGTCGACCGCGATCTTCGTACTGAAGGGTCCGCACATCCTATTTGCGCGTTTGGACTTCCCTGAACCTATGAGATTCCCCTAAGGTCAGGAATGCGGCGTGGGGAGTGCTCCACGGGGTAGAGCACGCGCCGCCTGAAACGGGGAAAAAATGAACAGTGGTATCCGGTTGCGCGCCGTTGCGACAGCGACAGCAGGTCTTCTCGTCGCTTCTCTTCTGGCCATCGCCACACCTGCCAGCGCCGACGAACTGGCACCGTCACCCGAGTCGACAGCTTCGGTAATTGCGCCCGATGTTGCAGAGGCCGAAGAGGTCGACCTCCCTGAGCAGGATGTCGTAGAGGTAGTTCCGCAGGACGCCACTGACACCGGTTCGACCGAGGAGCCTTCTGAGCAGGCACCCGTCACGGAGCCGAGCGCGACGCCCACACCGCCAACGCCAACGCCAACTGCGACCGCATCTGCGGCACCAGAACCGACCGTTTCTGCGACGCCGACGCCAACTGCGACCGACGAGCCATTTCCGAAGGCATCCACCGAACCGACCCCGACAGCGAAGCCGATTCCGACCGCAACGTCGACACCGACCCCGAGCACTCCGGCAAAGGAGCGCAACCGCTCTCTGCTCGACGCTACCCAGGCCACAGCTTCAATCACCGGAATCGTTGCAGTCCCCACAGGTGTGGATCTGGGCGACATATATGTCAGCGTCTACACCGCTGACGACTGGGAATGGAGTGGTCAAGCTTCCCCGGGCGGAGACGGTGAGTACAGCGTCACCGGCCTACCGGCTGGCGACTACAAGGTGGAGTTCTCCTCGTTCGATACCGTCACGTTAAACGAGTGGTGGGACGAAGCGTTCGACTTTGACTCGGCGACTATCATCACGCTCGGCGATGGCGAAGCAGCGATGGAGATCGATGCGACGCTCGATGCAAGTGCGTCGATCTCTGGCAACGTCACATTCTCCGGTGGGAGTGCTCCCGACTCCGGAGACACTTACGCGCGCGCGAATGTTATGACGGACGATGGCTACGAGACCTACGCATCGGCCTACGTGGAGGAAACTGGCGCCTATTCGATCAGAGGTCTGGCTGAAGGCACCTACATGGTGAGCTTCGATTCCTATGATCGCAACATCGCGACTGAGTGGTGGCAGGATGCCGTGGACATCGGCTCCGCACGTGCGATCGTTTTGGTCTCTGGGCAGGCGGCGACCGGCATCGATGCGACCCTCGATGCAGGTGCGTCAGTTTCGGGCCATGTCACGTTCCCGGAGTCTGTTGACACGACGCTCGGGTATACATACGTGTATGCGTACAGTCCGACCGAGGACGGATACCGACTGACTGCTGAGACGTCAGTACGCGAGGACGGCTCCTACTCCATCACAGGCATGAATGCCGGTGCGTACAAGCTCTTGTTCAGCTCCTATGAGCGCGACGTCGTCGAAGAATGGTGGCAGGATGCTGCCAACTTCGAATCGGCGACGGCGATCGTCCTGGCAGATGGAGAACTCAGGGACGGCGTCGATGCGACGCTGGATGCTGCTGCGTCGATCTCCGGGACAGTCGTGTTCCCTGCTGGAGTCGACCTGGCATCGGGCGGCACCAGTATTGACGTGTATCGCGCCGACGACCCGAACTCGTCCGTGGGCGCAGATGTCTTGGAAGACGGCACCTATTCGGTGATGGGGCTTGCGGCTGGCGACTACAGGCTTCGCATCTCTTCGTGGGACCGCGGGCTCTTCGATGAGTGGTGGCAGGATGCGACCTCATTCCAGGACGCGACCGTGATCACGCTGGCGGTAGGAGAGGCTCGCACTAATAATGACGCGACGCTGGAAGCTGCCGCAACGATCTCTGGCCACGTGACCTTCCCAGAATCTGTCGACACCGCGCTCGGGTACACAAGTGTTGCCGTGTACACCCTGACGGACAACGGCAACGAATGGGTCGCCGGCACCTCAGTCGAAGAAGATGGCTCCTACTTGATCACCGGGTTGAGCGCTGGTAACTACAAGCTGCACTTCGACTCGAACGGGCGCGATGTCTTCGACGAGTGGTGGCAGGATGCCGCGGACTTCGAGTCGGCGACGAAAATCGTCCTCAATGACGGGGAGCTGCAGGCCGACGTCGATGCAACGCTGGATGCCAGTGCGGCAATCTCCGGCACAGTAACGTTCCCGACCGGAGTGGACCCGGCATCCGGTGGTTCCACAAACGTCATCGCCTATACGAGCAATAGCAACGAATGGGCTGGCGACGCATCAGTTCGCGAGGATGGTTCGTACTCCATCACCGGCCTCAACGCCGGTGCGTACAAGCTGCAGTTCGAGTCCAACGGGCTCAACGTCACCACGGAATGGTGGCAGAACGCCCTCGATTTCGAATCGGCGACGGAGATCATCCTCGATACGCGGGAACTCAGGAACGGCATCGACGCCACGCTGGATGCCGGTGCGACGATCTCCGGGACGATCGAGTTCCCTGATGGTGTCGACCCGGATTCGGGCGGCACAGCTGTTGACGTGTACCACGCGGACGACCAGGGATCGGTAGCGTACGCATCCGTCCAAGAAGACGGCACGTACTCGGCGATGGGACTCCCGGCCGGCGACTACAAGCTCCACATCTACTCATGGGACCGTGGCCTCTTCAATGAGTGGTGGCAGGATGCGACCTCATTCCAGGACGCGACCGTGATCACCGTGGCGGCAGGTCAAGCACGGACAGACGTTGACGCCACGCTGGAAGCTGCCGCATCGATCGCTGGGCAGGTCACCTTCCCCGACTCAATTGACACATCACTCGGCAACACAAGCGTTACCGTGTACACCTCAACCGACGACGGCATCGGATGGGTTGCCAACGCAACAGTCCGCGAGGATGGTTCCTACTTCGTCACCGGCCTGAAAGCCGGCACATACAAGCTGCTATTCTCCTCTTACGAGCGCAACGTCGTCACGGAATGGTGGCAGGATGCTGCCGACTTCGAGTCGGCGACGGAGATCATCCTCGATGCGCGGGAGCTCAGGAACGGCGTCGACGCGACGCTGGATGCCGGTGCGACGATCTCCGGAACAGTGACGTTCCCGGCAGGAGTTGACCCGACAGACGGTGGTCGCGCCTACGTCACCGCGTACACGAGCAATGGCAACGAGGGGGTTGCCTCCGCCTCAGTCCGCGAGGATGGTTCCTACTCCATCACCGGCCTGAACGCGGGCACCTACAAGCTGCACTTCAACTCCTCCTACGAGCACAACATCGTCGAGGAGTGGTGGCAGGACGCCCTCGACTTCGAATCTGCAGCGGAGATCGTCCTCAGTGACGCGGAGCTCAGAGAAGGCGTCGACGCGACGCTTGACGCCGGTGCGTCGATCTCGGGGACGATCGAGTTCCCTGATGGTTTCGACACGGAGTCGGGTGGCACAGCTATTGATGTGTACCGCGCGGACGACCAGGCCTGGGTCTCGTACGCATCCGTCCGAACAGACGGCACGTACTCGGCAACGAGGCTTGCGCCCGGCGACTACAAGCTCCGCATCTACTCATGGGACCGAGCTCTCTTCGATGAGTGGTGGCAGGACGCGAACTCATTCGAAGATGCAACCGTGATCACCGTCAATGCGGGTCAGGTGCTTACCGGCATCAATGGATCACTCCGCGATGACTCGGACACGTTGATAGTCGGCTCCCCGATTATCTCCGGTACGGCCAAGGTGGGTTCGCAGCTGACCGCTACGCCCGGCACATGGTCGCCGATGCCAAGCTTCGCGCACCAGTGGTATGCGGACGGCACCGCTATCAGCGATGCGAGCTCATCGACACTCACGCTGAGCCCAACGGAGCAGGGCAAAGCAATCACCGTGAAGGTGACGGGTTCTTTGCCGGGATACACCTCGGCGTCTGCCACAAGCGCCGCGACGGCCAACGTCGCTGCTGGCACGCTCACCTCCGCGACGCCCACGATCTCGGGCACCGCGACGAATGGGCAAAAGCTGACGGCGAAGCCGGGCGCGTGGACGGCGGGCGCTGAACTTACCTACCAGTGGTCTGCCGACGACACCGTCATCAGCGGTGCGACATCGGTGACGTACACGTTGACCGCGTCCGAGGTGGGTAAGAGCATCACAGTCAAGGTCACCGGCACACTCACCGGATACACAACCGCGTCGAAGGCCAGCACCGCAACCGCGAAGGTCGCAACCGCAACGCTGACCGCAACAACCCCGACGATCTCCGGCACGGTGAAGGTCGGCCAGAAACTGACCGCGAAGCCCGGCACCTGGACGAGTGGCACCAAACTCACCTACCAGTGGTACGCCAGCGGCACCGCAATCAGCAAAGCAACCGCCTCGACATACACATTGGCCGCGGCCCAAGCCGGTAAGACCATCACGGTCAAGGTCACCGGCACCAAGACCGGCTACACCAAAGCGTCGAAGACCAGCAAAGCAACCGGCAAGGTCGCAACCGCAACGCTGACATCGGCGACGCCGACCATCTCCGGTACGGTGAAGGTCGGCCAAAAGCTGACCGCGAAGCCCGGCACCTGGACGAGCGGCACCAAACTCACCTACCAGTGGTACGCCAGCGGTGTGGCGATCAGCAAAGCAACCGCCTCGACATACACATTGGCCGCGGCCCAAGCCGGTAAGACCATCACGGTCAAGGTCACCGGCACCAAGACCGGCTACACCAAAGCGTCGAAGACCAGCAAAGCAACCGGCAAGGTCGCAACCGCAACGCTGACCGCACCAACCCCGACCATCTCCGGCACGGTAAAAGTCGGCCAAAAGCTGACCGCGAAGCCCGGCACCTGGACGAGCGGCACCAAACTCACCTACCAGTGGTACGCCAGCGGTGTGGCGATCAACAAGGCTACGAAGTCGACGCTCACGCTGACCGCCGCGCAGAAGGGCAAGACCATCACGGTCAAGGTCACCGGCAAGAAGACCGCCTACACGACAGCGTCGAAGACCAGCAAAGCAACGGCCAAAGTCAAGTAAGCAGCAGCAACATACGGGGCTCCGGTGGATACTTCCGCCGGGGCCTCATGCATGATGTCGCGGAACCGCCCCGAAACCGAGCGGCGACGGCACCGCCACGCCTAGGCCAGGGGGACCGGAACCACGCCGAAGGGGGCGAGGCCAGCGGCGCCGCCGTCCGCCGCAGTCAGCACCCAGATGCCACCGTCGTGGCGGGCCACGCTGTGCTCCCAGTGCGAGCCATCGGTTCCGTCTACCGTCGAGACGGTCCAGTCGTCGTCTTCGACCAGGGTCTCTTCTCCCCCGGCGGTGACCATCGGCTCAATCGCGAGCACCAGCCCGGGCTTCACCTCGGCCCCTGGATCAGGAGTGCGGTAGTTGAAGACACTGGGGGCCTCGTGCATCTTGCGTCCGATGCCATGGCCGACGTACTCACGCAGGATGCCGTAGGTCTGCCCGGAAACCTCAGAAGGTCCCTGCGACTCGATGTACTCCTGTATCGCGGCGCCGATATCGCCGAGATGACGAGCGGATGCCATGGCGGCAATTCCCGCCCACATCGAACCTTCGGTCACTCGCGATAGCTCTTCGCGCCGCGCGAGTACGACAGAGTCAGCCGCACCAGGCACGATGAATGTCCTTGCGCTGTCGCCGTTCCATCCCTGGAACTGCGCGCCACTGTCGACGGAGACGATGTCTCCCGCCTGCAGAACGCGAGAGCCGGGGATCCCGTGAACGACCTCCTCGTTCACCGAGATGCAGGTGGTGTGCCGATACCCGCGCACGAGCTTGAAGTTCGACTCCGCACCACGTGCGGTGATCGCTTCGGATGCCGCAGCATCCACCTCGGCGGTCGTGACTCCCGGCCGGATAAGGGCGGCCGCAGCATCCAATGACGCCGCGGTGATGAGGCCGGGTTCGACCATCGCCCGCAGCTGCGCCGGCGACTTATACAGAGAGCGGCGGAACATGTCAGGCCGAAGCGTGCAGGCCGCGGGCGTTCAGCGCCGCGGTGATCCGCTCGAAGATCTCGTCGAGCGAGCCGACGCCGTCGATCCGGTCGACGATGCCACGTGCTTCGTAGACGTCGATGATCGGCGCGGTCTCGTTCTCGTAGATGTCGAGGCGGTGCGCGATGGCGGCTTCGGTGTCATCCGCACGCCCCTGCTCCGCGGCACGAAGCGAAAGCCGGGACATGCTCTCCTCGCGTGCCACATCCAGCAGGATGACGGCATCCAGCGCCTCGCCGCGCCCGGAGAGGAACTCGTCGAGGTGGCCGACCTGCACGGTGTTGCGCGGGTAGCCATCCAGCAGGAAGCCCTGAGCCGCGTCATCCTGAGACAGGCGATCCCGCACAATCTCACTCGTCAGCGCATCCGGTACGAGATCTCCGCGCGCAGTGATCTCGCTCACCTTCGCGCCGAGTTCCGTTCCGCCCTTGATGTTCGCGCGGAAGATGTCACCGGTGGAGACCACCGGAACACCGAACGCCTCGGCGACGCGCACACCCTGGGTGCCTTTGCCTGAGCCCTGTGGGCCGACGATGAGGAGTCGTGCGGATGCTGTCAACGGAGAAGCCCTTCGTAATGACGTTGCTGAAGCTGTGCGTCGATCTGCTTGACGGTCTCAAGACCCACGCCGACGATGATGAGGATCGAGGCGCCACCGAACGGGAAGTTCTGGTTGGCTCCGACTGTCGCCAGCGCGATGAGCGGGATGAGTGCGACCAGACCCAAGTAGATGGAGCCGGGGAACGTGACGCGAGTAATCACGAAGTCGAGGTACTCGGCTGTCGGGCGTCCTGCCCGGATGCCGGGAATGAACCCGCCGTACTTCTTCATGTTGTCGGCGACCTCGACAGGGTTGAACGTGATCGCGACGTAGAAGTAAGTGAACCCGACGATCAGCAGGAAGTAGACCGCCATGTAGAGCGGCTGGTCACCGGTGGTGAAGTTCTGCGAGATCCAGACAACCCATGCGGCCGGCTCTGTGCCGTCCTGCGGAGTGTTGAACTGCGCGATGAGCATCGGGATGTACAGCAGCGACGAAGCGAAGATGATCGGGATCACACCCGCCATGTTCACCTTGATCGGGATGTACGTGTTCGTGCCACCATAGGTGCGACGACCGACCATGCGCTTGGCATACTGCACGGGGATTCTTCGCTGCGATTGCTCGACGAACACCACCAGGCCAGTGACCACCACACCGACCGCGAGAACCAGTAGGAAGACTTCCAGGCCGTTCGACTCGAAGATGGCCCACATCGCCGACGGGAACGTCGCAGAGATCGACGTGAAGATCAGCAGGGACATGCCGTTGCCGATGCCGCGCTCGGTGACGAGCTCGGCGAACCACATGATGAGGCCGGTGCCGGCGGTCATCGCGATGATGATGAGCAGCTGCGCCCACCACACATCGTTGGTCAACAGCTGCTGACATGCCGCGACGTCGGTCGTGCCGAACAGCTGACCGCTGCGTGCCACGGTAACGAGCGTTGTCGACTGCAGCAGAGCGAGAGCGATGGTGAGGTAACGCGTGTACTGGGTGAGTCGGGCCTGACCTGCCTGACCCTCCTTGTGCAGCGCCTCAAAGTGCGGAATGACCACGCGCAGCAGCTGGGTAATGATCGTCGCCGTAATGTAGGGCATGACGCCCAGGGCGAAGATCGAAAGCTGGAGCAGGGCTCCGCCAGAGAACAGGTTGACGAGGCTCAGCAGTCCTTCAGCGCCCGCGCTGACGCGCAGACACTCCTCGACGTTCGGAAAATGCACGAACGGAGCTGGGACATGCGAACCAAGCCGGTACAGGGCGATGATCGCCAGGGTGAAACCGATCTTCCGACGCAGGTCGGGTGTGCGGAAGATCCGCGCGATAGCGCTAAACAAGGGCGTTCCTCCTGAAAAGGGTTGCCAGTCCACAATGGACGGCCGAAAGACCAGCGTAACGCAGAGAGGGGCCGGAGAATCTCCGACCCCTCTCTGATGTGGTTACTTGACGGTTCCGCCCGCAGCCACGATCTTCTGCTCGGCTGAACCCGAGACCTTATCGACCGTAACGGTGAGCTTCACGGCGATGTCGCCGTCTCCGAGAACCTTGACCTTCTCGTTCTTGCGAACAGCACCCTTGGCGACCAAGTCGACGATGGTGACGTCCCCACCCGAGGGGTACAGTTCCGCGAGCTTTTCCAGGTTCACAACCTGGTACTCGACGCGGAACGGGTTCTTGAACCCACGCAGCTTCGGGGTGCGCATGTGCAGAGGCATCTGCCCACCCTCAAAGCCGACGCGAACTGTGTTGCGAGCCCTGGTGCCCTTGGTGCCACGACCTGCGGTCTTACCCTTGGAGCCCTCACCGCGACCGACACGTGTCTTCGCAGTGTTGGCGCCGGGGACCGGACGCAGGTGGTGAACCTTGAGCACACCGGGGCGGGATGCCGGAGCATCCGCCTTCGGAGCAGCCTTCTTGGCAGCCGGCTTCTTAGCAGCTGTCGAAGTGGCGGCGGACTTGTCCGCTGCCTTGGCCGGAGCCTTCTTCGCGGCAGCAGCCTTGGGAGCGGCAGCCTTCTTCGGGGCCTTCTCGGCCTCGACGGTGTCGTTCTTCTCAGCCATTAGTCGATCTCCTCAACCTGGACGAGGTGTGCGACGGTCTTGACGTAGCCGCGCACCTGCGCGTCGTCGGGGCGGACGGTGCTGTCGCCGATCCGCTTAAGACCGAGGCTGCGCAGCGTGTCACGCTGGTTCTGCTTCTCGCTCACCTTGGACTTGATCTGGGTCACCTTCAGACGGGAGGCCATCAGGCACCTACCTTCGCAGCAGCCGCAGCAGCGGCCTTTGCCTCGTTACGGAGGATGATGTCCGGAACAACATCGTCGTACGCAAGGCCACGGCGAGCCGCGACTGCACGAGGCTCTTCGAGGCTCTTGAGCGCCGCGACGGTCGCGTGCACGATGTTGATCGTGTTCGACGAGCCGAGCGACTTCGAGAGGACATCGTGGATGCCAGCGCACTCGAGTACGGCGCGAACCGGACCACCGGCGATAACACCGGTACCGGCAGCAGCCGGACGCAGCAGAACAACGCCAGCTGCGGCCTCGCCCTGCACCGGGTGCGGAACCGTGGTGCCGACGCGGGGCACGCGGAAGAAGTTCCGCTTGGCGTCGTCGACACCCTTGGAGATAGCCAGGGGCACCTCACGGGCCTTGCCATAACCAACGCCGACCAGACCGTTGCCGTCACCGACGACCACGAGAGCGGTGAAGCTGAAGCGACGACCACCCTTCACGACCTTCGAGACGCGGTTGATGGTGACAACGCGCTCCAAGAACTGGTTGTCGCCACGGTCACGCGAGTTGCGGTCGCGGCCACCCTGGTTGCGGCCATCGCCACGACCGCCGCCACGGCGGCCTTCGCGAGCGGGCTCTGCCTGGGTCGTGCCGGCAGCCGTCTCGGAAACGACAGCGGCCGTCTCGGGAGCGGCAGCAGCCGTTTCGGGAGCGGCAGTAGCCGTTTCGGTCACTTCTTTCTCCTTGTTGTCACTCACAGTGCCAGCCCTCCTTCGCGGGCGCCGTCTGCGATGGCCGCAACGCGACCTGCATAACGGTTGCCACCGCGGTCGAAGACGACCTCGGAGAAGCCAGCAGCCTTCGCGCGGTCAGCGAGAAGCTCGCCGACCTTGCGGGCCTTGGCGGTCTTGTCACCGTCGAACGAGCGCAGCTCGGTCTCGAGCGTGGATGCAGATGCAACCGTGATGCCCTTGCTGTCATCGACCAACTGGACGAAGACGTGGCGGGCTGAACGGTTGACGACCAGACGCGGACGCGCTTCGGTGCCGACGATCTTCTTGCGAAGGCGAAGGTGACGACGCGCGCGGGCGTCAGACTTTGTCTTGAGAGCCATGGTTACTTACCACTCTTTCCGGCCTTGCGACGCACGATCTCGCCGGCGTAGCGCACGCCCTTGCCCTTGTACGGCTCGGGCTTGCGGATCTTGCGGATGTTGGCAGCTGCCTCACCGACAGCCTGCTTGTCGATACCACTCACGACGACCTTGTTGTTGCCTTCGACCGTGAAAGTGATGCCGGCGGGCGGTTCAACCAGGACCGGGTGCGAGAAGCCAAGCGCAAACTCAACCGAGCTGCCCTTCTGCTGCACGCGGTAACCCGTACCAACGACCTCGAGGCCCTTGGTGTATCCCTGTGTCACGCCGATGATGTTGTTGTTGATGAGCGTGCGGGTCAGGCCGTGAAGCGACCGCGACTCGCGCTCGTCGTCGGGACGGGAGACAACCACCTGGTTGTCCTCGACCGCGACCTCGATGGGGCTGGCCAGGCTAAGGGTGAGTTCACCCTTCGGGCCCTTCACCGAAACCGCACGGTGGTCGACCGCAATGGTCACGCCCGCGGGAATCTCGATGGGAAGTCGTCCAATACGCGACATATCGAATTACCACACGTAGGCGAGAACTTCTCCGCCTACGCCCTTCTTGTCAGCCTGACGGTCCGTGAGGAGTCCGGAGGAAGTGGACAGGATGGCCACGCCAAGGCCGCCGAGGACCGTGGGGAGCTCCGTGGACTTCGCGTAAACGCGCAGTCCAGGCTTCGATACGCGCTTGATGCCCACGATCGAACGCTCGCGGTTGGGGCCGTACTTCAGCGTGATGGTCAGGTTTTCGCCGACGCGTGCGTCGGTGACCTCGTAGCTGGCGATGAAGCCTTGCTCCTTGAGGATCTGAGCGATGTGCGTCTTCAGCTTGCTCGACGGCAGGGACACGGAATCGTGGTGTGCCGAGTTCGCGTTGCGCAGACGGGTCAGCATGTCTGCGACCGGGTCTGTCATTGTCATGTTTGTTTTCCTTTGTTCACGAGGTTTCGGCTGTCGTTACACGACAGACGACCTGCTATGAGTGTGCAATCTTCAATTGTAAGCGCACACGAGACCCCCGCCCGACGGGCGGGGGTCAGAGTGTTACGCCTTGGCGTCTTCCGACTTGAACGGGAAGCCGAGGTGACGCAGAAGCGCACGACCCTCGTCATCCGTCTTTGCCGTGGTGACGACGGTGATGTCGAATCCGCGTACGCGATCGATCTTGTCCTGATCGATCTCGTGGAACACGCTCTGCTCCTGGATGCCGAAGGTGTAGTTGCCGTGACCGTCGAACTGCAGACCCGAAAGACCGCGGAAGTCGCGGATACGGGGCAGTGCGAGCGAGACGAGGCGGTCGATGAACTCCCACGCACGGTCTCCACGGAGGGTGACGTGTGCGCCGATGGCCTGACCTTCACGCAGCTTGAACTGCGCGATCGACTTGCGTGCCTTCGTGACGATCGGCTTCTGGCCGGTGATCTTTGTCAGATCCTCGACCGCGCCATCGATCACCTTGCTGTCACGGGCCGCTTCACCGACACCGGTGTTGACGACGACCTTGACGAGACCAGGGATCTGCATCACGTTGGTGTAGCCGAATTCTTCCTGCAGCTTCTGCTGGATTTCGGCCTTGTACTTCTGCTTCAGGCGCGGCTGGATCTTGCCAGCCGGCGCAGCAGTCTCGGTGCTCATCAGAGGTCCTTACCTGACTTCTTCGCATACCGCACACGGACGGTGCGCTTGACGCCATCCTTGGTCTGCTCCTCGACCCGGTGACCGACGCGAGTCGGCTGCTTGGTCGAAGGGTCAACGAGTGCGACGTTCGAGATGTGGATGGGGGCTTCGATGGTCTCGATGCCGCCCGTCTTGGTGCCACGCTGCGTCTGGCCGACGCGGGTGTGCTTGGTGACGTAGTTCACGCCTTCGACGATGACGCGGTTCTTCTCGGAGAAGATCTCGAGGATCTTGCCCTGCTTGCCCCGGTCGCCGCCCTTTTCCTGCTTGCGGCCTGTCATGACCTGAACCAGGTCACCCTTTTTGATGTTCGCCATGATCAAATAACCTCCGGCGCGAGCGAGACGATCTTCATGAACTTCTTGTCACGAAGTTCGCGGCAGACCGGTCCGAAGATGCGGGTGCCGCGGGGCTCCCCGTCAGTCTTCAGAAGGACCGCAGCGTTCTCATCGAACTTGATGTAGGAGCCGTCTGAACGACGAACTTCCTTCTTGGTACGGACGATAACCGCCTTGACGACGTCGCCCTTCTTGACGTTTCCGCCCGGGATCGCGTCCTTGACCGTGGCCACGATGGTGTCACCCAGACCTGCGTAACGGCGGCGTGAGCCACCGAGAACGCGGATCGTGAGGAGTTCCTTCGCACCGGTGTTGTCGGCGACCTTGACGCGGGATTCTTGCTGAATCACTATTGCTCCTTAAGTAAGCCGGAGGCTTACTTGGCCTTCTCGACGATTTCGACCAGACGCCAGCGCTTCGTGGCGCTGAGCGGACGAGTCTCGCTGATGACAACGAGGTCGCCAATGCCCGCCGAGTTGGTCTCGTCGTGCACCTTGCGCTTCTCGGTACGGCGGATGACCTTGCCGTACAGAGGGTGCTTCACGCGGTCTTCGACCTCAACGACGATGGTCTTATCCATCTTGTCGCTGACGACGTACCCACGCTGCGTCTTGCGGTAACCGCGAGCGTTCTCATCACGCACATCGTGCGAGACGGGAGCTTCCGCTTCCTTCTTGGTGGCCATTACTCAGCCTTCCCTTCGGCGTCAGCCGAGGCATCCTCGGTCTTCTTCGCCTTCGACTTGGACGCCTTCTTGGCCGGCACCTCGACCGGAGCAGGCGTCGCACGGATGCCCAGCTCACGTTCGCGGATCACGGTGTACAGGCGTGCGATGTCGCGCTTTACGGCGCGGATGCGGCCGTGGCTTTCCAGCTGGCCGGTGGCCGACTGGAAACGGAGGTTGAAAAGCTCCTCCTTGGCCTTACGCAGCTCCTCAACGAGGCGCTGGTCTTCAAATGTATCGAGCTCCGTCGGAGCGAGCTCTTTGGTTCCGATCGCCATTACGCGTCGCCCTCCTCGCGCTTGATGATTCGTGCCTTGAGCGGCAGCTTGTGAATTGCTCGGGTCAGGGCCTCGCGAGCGAGTTCCTCAGTGACACCGGCGACCTCGAAGAGGACGCGGCCCGGCTTGACGTTCGAGACCCACCACTCGGGCGAACCCTTACCGGAACCCATGCGGGTTTCAGCAGGCTTCTTCGTGAGCGGACGGTCAGGGTAGATGTTGATCCACACCTTTCCACCACGCTTGATGTGACGGGTAACCGCGATACGAGCTGCCTCGATCTGACGGTTGGTCACATAAGCGGGCGTAAGAGCCTGGATGCCATATTCGCCGAAGGAGACCTTCGTGCCACCAGTAGCCTGACCCGAGCGACCCGGGTGATGCTGCTTGCGGAACTTGACCTTACGGGGGATGAGCATTATGCCGACGCTCCTTCTGAAACAGGTGCGTCGTTACGCGGCGCACGGCGACGATCTCCACCACGGTCATCGCGACCGCGCGGGGACTTCGGTGCGTTGGCCTGCTCGCGAGCAAGTTCCTTCGCGGTGAGGTCACCCTTGTAGATCCAGACCTTCACGCCGATGCGGCCGAAGGTGGTCTTTGCCTCGTAGAAGCCGTAGTCGATGTTCGCGCGCAGGGTGTGCAGCGGCACACGGCCTTCGCGGTAGAACTCCGAACGGCTCATCTCGGCGCCGCCGAGGCGGCCGGAGACCTGGATACGAATACCCTTGACGGTCGAGGTGCGCTGTGCACCCTGAAGACCCTTGCGCATCGCACGACGGAACGCCACGCGAGCAGAAAGCTGCTCGGCGATGCCCTGTGCGACGAGCTGAGCGTCAGCCTCGGGGTTCTTGACCTCGAGGATGTTCAGCTGGATCTGCTTGCCCGAGAGCTTCTCGAGGTCGCCGCGAATGCGCTCGGCCTCGGCGCCACGACGACCGATCACAATGCCCGGACGGGCGGTGTGAATGTCGACGCGGACGCGGTCACGGGTGCGCTCGATCTCGATGTTCGAGACACCGGCACGATCGAGCTGCGTCTTCAGCAGGTTACGGATCTTGATGTCCTCGGCGACGTAGTCGGCGTAACGCTGGCCCGGCTTCGTTGAGTCCGAGAACCAACGTGACACGTGGTCCGTAGTGATTCCGAGGCGGAAGCCGTACGGGTTTACCTTCTGTCCCATTACTTGCTCGCCTTCTTCTTGCTGTCGCCCTCGGCTGCGGTAGCAACCGTCGGGGTCGAGAGCACGACCGTGATGTGGCTCGTGCGCTTCTTGATCTGGAAAGCGCGACCCTGTGCACGGGGGCGGAAACGCTTGAGCGTCGTGCCCTCGTCTACGTACGTGTTAACCACATACAGGTCGGCCGCGTCGAGGTACTCGCCGTCACGATCTGCCTTCACCTGTGCGTTGGCCATGGCCGACGCGACAAGCTTGTAGATCGGCTCGCTGGCGCTCTGCGCCGCGAACTTCAGGATCGCGAGGGCCTCTTCGGCCTGCTTTCCCTTGATGAGCGCGACGACACGACGAGCCTTCTGAGGGGTCACGCGGATGTGTCGCACGCGTGCGATGGACTCCACCATTTCTCTCTCCTCTATCGTCCCCGCGTTAGCGGCGACGGCCCTTCTTGTCGTCCTTCTCGTGGCCGCGGAAGGTGCGGGTGGGCGAGAACTCGCCCAGTTTGTGACCGACCATGGTCTCGGTGACAAACACGGGGATGTGCTTGCGACCGTCGTGGACCGCGATCGTGTGACCCAGCATGGCCGGGATGATCATGGACCGACGTGACCAGGTCTTGATGACGTTCTTGGAACCAGCTTCGTTCTGCACGACAACCTTGCGAAGCAGGTGCTCGTCGACGAAGGGGCCCTTCTTGAGACTCCGTGGCATCTTCTCTACTCCTACTTACGCTTCTTAGACGCGGTGCGACGACGAACGATGTACTTGTCGCTTTCCTTGTTGGCGTGACGGGTACGACCCTCTGCCTGACCCCAAGGGGAGACAGGGTGACGTCCACCGGAGGTCTTACCCTCACCACCACCGTGCGGGTGATCAACCGGGTTCATGGCGACACCACGGACGGTCGGGCGGATGCCCTTCCAGCGGTTACGGCCAGCCTTGCCCCAGTTGATGTTCGACTGCTCGGCGTTGCCGACCTCGCCGATCGTTGCGCGGCAGCGTGCGTCGACGTTGCGGATTTCACCCGACGGCAGACGGAGCTGCGCGTAGATGCCTTCCTTGGCGACGAGACGAACGGATGCACCGGCAGAACGAGCCATCTTGGCACCGCCACCGGGACGAAGTTCGATCCCGTGGATCACCGTTCCGGTCGGGATGTTCTTCAGCGGGAGGTTGTTACCCGGCTTGATGTCAGCGCCCGAGCCCGACTCGAGGATGTCGCCCTGCTTCAGCTTGTTCGGCGCGATGATGTAGCGCTTCTCGCCGTCGAAGTAGTGCAGCAGTGCGATGCGTGCGGTGCGGTTGGGGTCGTACTCGATGTGAGCGACCTTGGCGTTGACGCCGTCCTTGTCATTGCGCTTGAAGTCAATGACACGGTACTGGCGCTTGTGGCCACCACCGATGTGACGGGTCGTGATGCGGCCCTGGTTGTTACGGCCACCGGTCTTCGACAGTGGGCGCAGCAGCGACTTCTCAGGCGTCGATCGTGTGATCTCGGCGAAGTCAGCCACCGACGAACCACGGCGACCCGGGGTCGTGGGCTTGTACTTGCGAATAGCCATTATTGTCCTTATCCCCCGGATCAGCCGATTGCCGTGAAGATGTCGATGGTGCCCGCCTTGAGGGTCACGATGGCGCGCTTGGTGTCCTTGCGCTTTCCCGTGCCGAAGCGGGTGCGACGGGTCTTGCCGACGCGGTTGATCGTGTTGACACCCGCAACCTTGACGCCGAAGATCTTCTCGATAGCGAGCTTGATCTCAGTCTTCGTAGCACGCGGGTCGACGAGGAAGGTGTACTTGCCTTCGTCGATCAGCGTGTAGCTCTTCTCAGAGACGACCGGCTTCAGGATGATGTCGCGGGGGTCCTTGTTGAACGCCGGCTGGAGGGCGTTTGCCTGCTCGGTCATGCCGAGACCTCCTCGGTTGTACCGGTCTTCGAGGCGATGAAGCCCTCGAGTGCGGCCTGGATGAAGACGATGTCGTCAGAGACGAGAACGTCATACGCGTTGAGCTGGTCGTACGTGATGACGTGCACGTGGTCAAGGTTGCGAATGCTCTTGATCGTGGTGCTGTCATCGCGTGCGATCACGATGAGGACGCGCTTCGACGTGACGACCGTCGCGAGGAACTTCGCGGCGTTCTTGGTCGAAGGAGCCCCGTCGACGCCGAACGACTCGATGACGTGCAGGCGGTCACCGCGGAAGCGGTCGCTGAGCGAACCCCGGAGGGCTGCGGCGATCATCTTCTTGGGAGTGCGCTGCGAGTAGTCACGAGGCTTCGGGCCGTGGACAATGCCACCACCGGTCATGTGCGGCGCGCGGATAGAACCCTGACGGGCGTTACCCGTGCCCTTCTGCTTGAAGGGCTTGCGGCCGGCACCGGAGACTTCACCGCGACGCTTGGTCGAGTGGGTTCCCTGGCGAGCTGCCGCGAGCTGCGCGACGACGACCTGGTGGATCAGCGGAATGTTCGTCTTGACGTCGAAGATCGAGGCAGGCAGCTCGATGGAGCCAGCCTTCTTGCCGTCGGCCTTGAGAACGTCGAGCGCGAGAGTCGAGTCAGCCATGTTCAGGCACCCTTCACTGCGTTGCGGACGTAGACGAGGCGGCCACGAGCACCGGGGACGGCGCCCTTGACGAGCATGAGTCCCTTCTCGGCGTCGATGGCGTGCACCGTCAGGTTGAGGACGGTCACGCGCTCGCCACCCATACGGCCGGCCATGCGCATGCCCTTGAAAACGCGGCTCGGAGTCGACGATGCGCCGATGGAGCCGGGCTTGCGGTGGTTGCGGTGTGCACCATGGGATGCCGGGGCACCCTTGAAGTTGTGACGCTTCATGACACCGGCGAAGCCCTTGCCCTTGCTGGTGCCGACAACGTCGACCAGCTGGCCTGCTTCGAACACACCGTCAACGGTGAGCTCCTGACCAAGCGAGTAGTCAGCAGCATCCGCAGTGCGGATCTCGGTGACGTGGCGGCGCGGCGTGACGCCGGCAGCCTCGAAGTGAGCCGTAAGGGGCTGGTTTACCTTGCGCGGGTCGATCTGACCAGCCGCGATCTGAACGGCGTTGTAGCCGTCCTTCTCGGGGGTACGGATCTGAGTGACCACGTTGGGTGCCAGCTCGATGACGGTGACGGGGACGAGCTTGCCGTCCGCGTTCCACACCTGGGTCATACCGAGCTTGGTGCCCAGCAGTCCCTTGGAAATCTTTGAGTTGATGTCAACCATGCCGAGCCTCAGAGCTTGATCTCGATGTTGACATCGGCCGGAAGGTCGAGCCGCATCAGCGAGTCGACAGCCTTGGGCGTCGGGTCAACGATGTCGATCAGACGCTTGTGGGTGCGCATCTCGAAGTGCTCGCGGCTGTCCTTGTACTTGTGGGGCGACCGGATAACGCACACGACGTTCTTCTCGGTCGGAAGCGGCACGGGGCCGACGACTGTCGCGCCCGCACGGGTCACGGTGTCGACGATCTTGCGCGCCGACGAGTCGATGACCTCATGGTCATACGACTTCAGGCGAATGCGGATTTTCTGTCCCGCCATTGTCTGTTCACTCTCTATAAGGCGTCTTACCGGCCTGGACCGGGTGATCCAGGGGCATTGGACGCACGACGACGCTGTTCGCGCCTCGGCACCACTGTTCTTCTGTCAGCCCGCGCGTCTTTCGACGCACGGCAGAGCCTCCGTGAGGAGGTGGTTGCAGTTCTGCCACCCGCGGCCTAGAACCCTGCGCCTAATCTCCGAGGAGATGACGCCGCCTATGCACTGCCATGATGGTGATCCGTTGGGCACAAATAGTGCACCAGCAGAATGTGGAACCTGTCTATTCTGCCAGCCATATTTGACTTACGCAAACCCGGGCGTGTCGCGCGGCGATTCCTGTCACCACAAGGGGTGGACGGTGGAGCGAGACATCCCCATGCCTCGCCCCACCTTGGGGAGTGTGTTCAGTGCGAGGGGGCACACCGAACACGAGGATGCGAGCGTGAAGGGACGCCCGAATCCTCGTCGAAGGCATGGCGGATCAGTTGCCGCGCAGGCACGGCAGAGTACGGGTGCCGAGACGGCACACTTCGCACGATGATCCCCAAAATCGTTCCCCAGTTTTTTTAAGCACGGCCCCAGCCGTGCAGTGCAGTTCGCCGAACCCCTTCGACGAACCCGGCCGCAAGATCCCCAGGCGGCTCAGGCCATAGTACATGGAAGAGGCGACGCACCGAAGTGCATCGCCTCTTCTTGTGGAAAGCTTTTACTCGTTGCCGACGGCCTTGTCGGCGCCGTCGCGAATCTCGTCGATCTTGTCGGCTGCGCCGGGGGCGATCTTCTTGGCGAAGTCGGCGACGCCGTCGAGGACCTTGTCGCTCACGTCCTCGGCCTGCTCGCTCTTGACGACCTCTTCGATCTTGTCCTTGTTCTGCTCGAACAAGCTCTTGCCCTGGTTGACGATGTCATCGATACCCATGCGGGTCCCCCTCAGATGGTCGTAACGCCGACAGCCTCTGCCAGCACCCTTATTCTGCCTCTCGCGTCGCCGGAGGGGAAGAGCCGCGACAGAGATTTCAGCGGACGCGTCAGTGCGCAGACGCACCCGGCGCGACAACCGCGCGCACGGTGCGGAACAGAATGATGATGTCTTGAGTAAGCGACCAGTTCTCGACGTAGTAGAGGTCGAGGCGAATCGTCTCCTCCCACGACAGGGTGGAGCGACCGCTCACCTGCCAGAGGCCACTCATGCCGGGCTTCACGAGCAGGCGCCGGTAGGCGATGTCGTCGTAGAGCGCCACTTCGGAGTCGCGCTGCGGGCGCGGACCGACCAGACTCATCTCGCCACGGAGCACGTTGATGAGCTGCGGCAGCTCGTCAATGGAGTGCTTACGCAGGAATCGGCCGACCTTGGTGATGCGAGGATCGTCGGTCACCTTGAACAGCGGCGTGTCACTGTTGCCCTGCAGGTCAAGCAGGCTGGCGAGCTGGTCGTCGGCGTTGGCCACCATCGAGCGGAACTTGCGCATGCCGAACGGGCGACCACCGCGGCCGACGCGCTCTTGGTGGTAGAAGATCTTGCCTGGTCCGTCGATGCGGATCGCGATCGCCGCGGCGAGGAACGCCGGCGACAGCATGAGCAACAACAGCGACGAGCCGACGAGGTCGAATGCGCGCTTGAGGAAGCGCTTGGCGCCTTCCATGCGCGGGAAGTCCACGTGCACGAGCGGGAGACCAGCAACCGGGGTGGCGTGCAGACGCGGCCCCGCGATGTCGGTGAGTGCAGGTGCCATGATCAGCTGGATGTCACGGTCTGAGACCGCGTAGCCGAGGCGGCGCATGGTGTCGGGGTCGAGATCATCCGAACCGACGATGATAAGCGCATCGATGTTCGCGTCGTCGAGGGCCTTCTCCGCGTGTGCGATGTCGCCGAGCAGATCCAAATCAGGGATGCCTTCCGAAGGCACACCGTTAGTGATGACGCCGACGATCGTGTAGCCGCTGCCCGAGCTGCGCCTGATCTGCTTGGCGACATGCTTGACCTTCGAGGCATCACCGATGAGCACGGCACGATGAAGGTAGAACCCCTTCTTCTGCCGACCCCGCAACCATTGGCGCCAGAGCCAGCGCGAGAGGATGAGCATCAGCAGCCCGACGGGGAAGATCACCGCGACGAGCGCACGGGAGAGATTCATCCCCAGGAAGAATGCGAGAGCCACGGTGATCGCAAAGACGGCAATCGTGGCATCCGCAATGCGACGGTATTCCATGATGCCCTGGCCGACCATGTGTCGGTCGCGGCTGTCGGTCGCGTCGAGCCCGAGCAGCCAGAGTACGCCGATGATCACCAGCGCCGCCCCGTAGGAGAGCCGGGGCCCACCCGACCACGAAACCGCCGAGTAGATGCCAGGGCTTACCAGCAGCCATCCCCCGACCAGGGTGATGATCAGCACGAGGAAGTCACTGTAGAAGAGTCGGCTCGCATAGCGTCGAGGCCATGCCCCGCGCCGCGGGCGAACGGCCGGCATCCCTGCCGTGCTTTCCACCTGTTCTGCCCCTGCTACGTGCGTCTGCACAGTATCTACAACTATGCAGATCACCCCCTCGTCCGATCACTCTGGTCGCGCTGGGATTTATTCCCATCGTCCGCGCAGAACCGAAGTTATTCTAACCCACTCGGAACCTACCCACAGATGGGCACGTCTGCCCGATTCAGCTGGCGCAGCCGTCGGTGACCTTCGGCGTCGCGCCGTTGATCATCGGGTTCGTCTGCACCGCGAGCGGGCCGAACTCGCCCTGGCCGGTGAACGTCGCGTTCACGCTCACCTGCTGACCGGGGTTGAACCACGCTTCGAACGCCACCACCGGGCGGCCGAGATCGTCGATGTCGCGGGCCATCACTGAGGCTTCCTCGCCGTTTACGGTGGCGTCCGCCAGCGTGGTTCCTGGAGGGCCGTAGACGAAGATCCAGTCACGGAAGGTCGTACCGTAGGTCATGCTCTGCACGTAGCGGGGCAAGTCGTCTGCCTGCTGCTGCGAGATCGGCAGCGAGATCGATGCATCCACGGTGAAGGTGCCGTTTTCTGCTTCACAGACTGCACCCGCCGACACAGCTGTCTCGGTGTGGTAATCGATTTTCGAGCCGTTGCTGTTATTGAAGAACACGCCAATCGTGGTGCTGTCGACGTTGTCTGTCGGCAGGATGCCACTGACCCGCGAGCCCGCAATTGCGTCGGTGATGGCTTCGTCATCGCTCCAGACGAGGATGCTTCCCTTTGCGGCACTCTCGTTGATCGCCCACACCATGTCTTTGATGTTGAAGCTGCCCGTTGCAACCTTGTCGAAGACGGCGCCAGCCGCCGCCGCGAAGAAACCGTCTACGAGATCGGGGTACTTGTAGCTGTCCCACCGCTCGTAGACCTCACTCAGCAGCAACGACACTGCATTGTCAGAGCTGAGTGTGTCTCCGGTCGGCAGTTCGATCGGGCCGGTCGCCACGAGGATGCGCGACAGCGCGAGCGGGTCGATGGAGATGACACCGTCAATCTGGTCGGGTGCGATGTCGCGCTGCCACCAGGCGCGCATGATCTGCGCTGCCGTCGGGAAGTCGGGGCGACTCATGCTGGTGTTGATGTGGTCAACCAGGTAGCTCGTGTACAGGTCGGTCGCGCTCTGCGGAACCTCGACGTCGACGGCAGTGCCGTTCTTATAGCCGCCGCTGTTGCCTTGCGCGCCCATCGAGATCTGACCGTTGTCGACGTGCACGATTGTCTGGGATGCTGCGCTGCCACCGAGAGCAAGCGACTCGGCGTTGTTCTGGAAGACGAGCAGGTAGTTGCGAGGTCCCTCGGCACCGAGGAGCGTGGGCAGCAGTTCCATCGCAGGAGCCGCGGCCGCGGTCACCTCAGCGACCTGGCTGACGCCATCCTTGACCAGGCCGATGAGTGCGGGTGACTTCTGAACAGCGGCCGTCTCGTCTGCCAGCTGGCCGACCCGCTCACCCTGAGCCTGAGCCACCGAAAGCAACTCGGGGATGAGCTGTCCGTCAGCAGAACCGAGAACCGGCTTAGCAACGTCGTTCACGAGCACATCGAGCGACTGTGCGGCAAGGCGCACGGCGCGCAGGTTGTCGCCGGCGAACGGAACCCATTCGAGCACGGCCCAGACCGGGTCAGAAGCGGCGGATGCCGCGGATTCGGCGTGTCCGCTGAGCGCCTCGATAGTCGCCGAGACGTCAGCGCCGTCTTGCAGATCGCTAATGAGTTGCTGACTGTCTTCGAGCTCGTTCTTCACGGTCAGAGCACGGAATCCCACCCAGCATGCCGCAAGCAGCAGCGTGATGAGCACGATGGCGATGATCAGCCATGCCGTGCGGCCTCGCTTACCTCGAGATTCATTACGAGAAACGTCAGACGCGTCGCTCTGAAGAGCCGCAGCTTTGCGAGCATCTTTTCGTGATTGGTGGGGCATGGATGAATTGTATCGATGGCATCCTGAGCCTCACCTGACGCGGTCCCGGCCATGTCACTCCAATTCGGCGGGCTCACCCATCTTCTTGATAAACACGGGCTGATCGCTCAGCGGGATCGTGACCTGACCGTCGACCGGCTCGATGATTTGCGTGACGCCACTCATCGAGACGACGCTCAGCGGCATATCACTGGTCACGATGCGTTCAGCGCCGCCACCCGGAGCCCAGGCGACGCGCGTCTCTTCGTCTCCGGTACCGAACACCTTCACCGTCGATGACTCGTCAGACTCATCGGCGGTATAAGCAAGTCCACTGATCTGCGAGATCACTAGTGCCTGAGCGAATGCCGCAGGCTTGGGCGAGCGAGCGAGCACATTCGATCGAGGATTGTGTTCGAACAGACCGAAGTTTGCCTCGCCCGCGGCCGGCTCGTTCTTGTCATTGACGAGGTCGTACCAGAAGAACTTCTCGGCACCCGCGGCGATTGAAGTCACCTCAGTCCGGATGAGCCATGGCCCCTGTTCCATGATGCCGACGCCACCGGGGTTGTGCGTGGGGTAGCCGAATTCGGTGATCCACACTGGCTTGTCCGCCCCGCCCTGCTCTTGCATGTCGGTGTGGGATTGTTCGATGATCGGGCCGAGGCTGTCGGGCGCACGGTCGCGCCAAGCCTCATAGGGGTGGTAGCTGACCGCATCGGTGTAAGCGAGTCCACCGTTCTGCCACAGGCTGATGAACCAATCGCGGTCGTAGTAGGCGGTGGAACCCGCGACGATCGGGAGATCCGGGAACTCTGCATCGACCTGTCGGTGCACCGACTCCAGCAACGGCAGGTAGCAAGTGGCCGACTGGCCACAGGACGCATCGCTCTTGCGATGGTTGAACTCGTTGAACACTTCCAAACCCACGACGTCATAGGTGCGCGCGATTTCTAGCGCGTAGCGCCCGTACGCTTCGACAGCCGCTGGCGTCGACGGTGTGCGTTGACTTCCGTAGAGCTTGTTACCGTAAACCACGAGCGCCAGGAGCTTAACCCCGTTAGCGTGCAGTTCCGCGAACGCGGCCGGATACTTCGTATTGCTCCAGTCGTATTCCCCTGCAGTTGTCTCAGCTGCGGACCACGTCACATCATTGCGGACTTCGCCGAAACCAAGGCTCGAGGCCATGACGCCTGCTCCATCGAACCCGACGCGCTCAACGTGTGTTGCAACGCCGAAACGCGCGTCCTGCGGAACATGCAACTGGTCGTTGTCCAGTACTGCGATATTCGTCGTTACAGCGAACCCTGCCGAGTCAGTGAATGTCAGTTCGTAATGCCCCTGTGGGAGGCCATCAAGCGGGACTGCTGCGAGCCCTCCGCTGATGCCCGCGCTTCCGGTGATCGGATCCCCGCCTGACGAAGATGTCGCGGACCAAGTCGAAGTGCCTTCAGCCGCCACGACAGCGAGCGACGCGGTCTTCGTCGATAGGATCAGCGAGTCGTTTACGATGCCTTGTGGCGCCTGAACTTGCTCGAAAGATGGATTTGCCACGAGGTTGTCACCACCTGCAGCCGAGATCACGATGTTGTCGATTCCGAAACCCCGTGCAACGGTGGTGAGGATTACATCAAGTGTTCCTTCGGCCTGTTCAGCTGGCGTCGTGAAGGTGAACTCGACCGGTTCCCATTCAGCGTTCAGGTCAGGTAGCTGGAATCGGCTCCCCCCAGCCGCTAGTTCAACGCCCGACGCTCCTCGGTACTCGCCGAGAAGTCGAACAGACGCAGTCAACGTGTATTCAGTTTCGGGAGCGAGCGCGATTGGCGCACTCGCTGCGATAACGCCCGAATCGGCTACGGGGGCATCAATCCGCAACGACACTGCCCCATCTGCAGCATTCCCGACTTCAGGAAGCACGGCAGAAACCACCGTACGCTCCGCGAGATTCCAGCCATCGACGGAGCCCCGAGCAGATGCGACGCGCGGTATCTCCACAGGACGTTCAGGGAACTCGACGCGCACCCCGGCACGCGGCATTACCTCGGCCGGCTCCTCCGGGGCAGCTTGATTCATCGTGACCGCAGCAGCGACCACTCCCCCGCCGACCACGACTAGCGCACCGCTGATTAGCAGAACGAGTGCTTTCTTTGTCAGCCGCCGTGGCATTTATCTTCCTCCGTGTAATCGAGAATCGTTCTTCGGCCGAGTAGTCGTGCGCTAGGAGCACACGATGCCACAGTCTGCGTCCCCTTACGTCGCACCGAAGACCGCGTATTTGATCGCGCAACTCGTCCAAGCGACACAGCGCGGGCGTTGTACTATTCCCGCTCTCCGTCATAGAAGTCTCGTACGGCTTTGATGACGGTTTGCTGATCGTCCACAGTCAGGTGCGTCGAACTCGGAAGCGAGACACCCCGTTCGAACAGCTCCAACCCCACGCCTGTTCCGATGTGCGTTGAACCGGCATATGCAGGTTGAGCGTGCAATGGCCGCCAGAGTGCGCGCGCTCCAACGCCATTCGTCTCCAAGTGCGCAAGCAGCCGGTCGCGCTCCGCCTCATCTTTGGCAAGAATCGAATACAGCCAGTACGTCGAGTCGAGTCCCTCGACTCGAGGCGGCAGCACTACATCCAGATCTGCGAACGCTCCGTCATAGGTCTGGGCGATGCGCCGCTTGGATGCGACGAACTCGTCCAACCGTCCGAGCTGGGCATTGCCGAGAGCGGCGGCCAAGTTTGTGAGGCGGTAGTTGTAACCGACCTCATCGTGGAGATATCCGATCGCGGGCACCTTGGCTTGGGTCGTCAGGTGCCGGGCGCGCCGAGCCAACTCGTCATCGTCGGTGACGATCATGCCACCACCGCCTGTGGTGGCGATCTTGTTTCCGTTGAAGGAGAAGCAGCCGATGATACCGACCGCGCCCGTGTGCACGCCTGCGTAGCGGCCAGTCGACCATTCCGCCCCAAGGCTTTCGGCCGCATCTTCAACGATCGGAATTCCGTAGCGCTCGCAGACGTCTACTATTTCTTCCATCCGTGCAGGTTGGCCGAGCACGTGCACGACCTCGACTGCCGACGGCTGCGGCTCACCCGCGGCCGCTCGTCGTTCGATTTCGCGAACGACGAGCTCTGGATCCAAGTTCCATGTCTCACGTTCGGAATCGATGAAGACGGGGTTGGCCCCGAGGTACGCGATCGGGTTGCCTGACCCCGCGAAGGTGAAGTCAGCACAGAGAACATCAGTGCCCGCTTCAACGCCCACGAGACGCAAGGCCACATGCAGGGCCGCTGTGCCGTTTGTGCACGCGATCGCATGCTTACGACCGACGCGTTCAGCGAAGTCTTGTTCAAACTTGACGACTGCGGCGCCCACCGAAGACACGAATCCCGTCTGCAACGCTTCGAGAACGTGTGCCGTCTCGGCAGGGCCGAGGTTGGGCTCGGAAAGGGGAATACTCACGTGTGGTACCGCCCAGCGACCTCGGCATCGACACGACCGTTTAGCCATTCGGCTGTTTCGCGGAGACCGTCTTCCAGTGATGTCTCAGCAGACCAACCAAGCAGGTCCTTCGCCATCGCAGGGTCTGACAGCAGCACCTCGACCTCAGACCCCTCCGGGCGGATGCGGTCCTCATCGGTTTCGATCACTGCGTCGCTGCCCGTGACCTGCTTGCACAGGTCGACCAACTCACCGATAGAAACCGTACGCCCCGTTCCGAGCTGCACGACAGAGCCGGGCGCGAGGTCAGCGATCGCTGCTCGGGCGAACCCCTCAGCGGTGTCCGTTGCGAAGGTGAAGTCGCGCTTCGGGCTGATCGAACCCAACTTCAGCGTCTTCGTTCCTGCGAGCAACTGTGAGAGCACGGTCGTGATGACAGCGCGTGCCGACTGGCGCGGGCCGAACGTGTTGAAAGGCCGGAGCGTGATGACCGGCGTTTCGAATGAACGCGCGTACGACTCGGCCATCTTGTCTGCGCCGATTTTCGAGGCAGAGTATGGCGACTGGCCCTTCAGAGTGTGAGATTCGGTGATCGGCACAGAATCGGGCGTTCCGTATACCTCAGATGTGGATGTGTTCACCATGCGCTGCACACCGTGCCTGCGCACGGCCTCGAGAACATTGAGCGTGCCGCCAATGTTCGTCTCGACGTAGGAGCGCGGGGCGGAATACGAGTAGGGGATGGCGATCAGTGCAGCCAGGTGCAAGACGATGTCGTGCCCCTCAACGGTGCTCGATACATGCTCGGCGTCTCGGATGTCGCCCAAGACGGCATGTGCCTGCTCCGCGCGAATCGCGGTTTTGAACGCATCCGACTCGTCCAGCCAACCGTGCGCACCAAACGAGTTGTACATGCAGAAGGCCGTGACCTCTGCGCCGTAACCGAGCAGCCGTTCCACCACATGCGAACCGATGAATCCGTCCGCTCCGGTGACCATTACCTTCTTGCCTGCGAGATCAGTCTCAGGACTCACCATGTTCATACCTCTCCTTTTGCACGCGCCAGATCACCGGGCGTGCCGACATCAATCCATTCCGACGCGATCGGCCACGCGCCGACGGTCGATCCGTTGTCCAGACACTTCTGCGCTAGCTCTGGCATCGTGCTCGGCAGCCCGTGTGGCAGCTGACGAACCAGTTGCGAATCAATGCAGTAGACGGCGGCGTTCACTTCAACTGTCAGATCTGGCTTCTCCACGATCTCCGTGACGCGGCGCTCCTCGTCGACCTCCACCACTCCGAATGGAACCGAATGCTGGTAGGTCTTGGTGCCCATCGTCATCGCCGCACCACTGGACTCATGGTGCTGCAACAGTGCGTGCGCATCGAATTCCACCATCAGGTCACCATTCAGCACGATGATTGGCGGCGCATCGACGGCCGTCTCTGCTTCCGGGAGCAGAGTCAATGATCCGGCCGTGCCGAGAGGGTTCGAGACGTCCTCCTGCAGATAAGAAATCGTGCATCCGAGCGCGTGACCATCGCCAAGCCGCTCGATGATCTGGTCTGCCATGTGATTCACACTTACCGAGATTCGCGTGATGCCAGCACCGACGAGTCTAAGAATGATCCACTCGATGATCGGGCGACCGGCCACAGTCATCAATGGCTTGGGCGTGTCTTTGGTGAGAGCGCCGAGTCGCGTGCCCCTTCCGCCCGCCATAATGACGGCCCGGTTCAAGAGACGTGGTGCCCCCACGATGTCTGAGAGCGTGTGTATGGCGACAATGCGACGATCCTCGCTCACTTCGGGCACCGCCGAAAGGCGCAGGGACTTCATCAGATCGAGCACGTGCGCTCGATCTGTTCCCGGAGGCACGACACGAGGCTTCGAACTGCCGTAGGCGCGAGCACCATCGGTCAGCGCGGCGCCTCCCAGCAGCGCTCGTCGAGCGTCGCCGTCCGTGAACACCGCGACGAGCCTGGCTTCGTCGTCAACGAGGCAACACAGTTCGCCGCGGCTCTGGTCGATGACTGCCAGCGCCTCGAGAATCGTTGCGTCAGCTGGTGCGCAAAATTCTTTGACTGCGTCAACCATCGTGTTCCCCCTGGTTATGAAACTTCTTGCCGAACGGCATTCGTCGCGAATCCCGAATCGCGTCGACGATTCGAAGCGCAGCGTCTCCGGTGCCGTACGGATTCACAACACCAGTCTCACGCAGGTTCTGAGCGAGAGCCGACCGCACGGCGGCTTCGACGCTGGCGAACGAGTCGTCAGCATGTAAAACACTACTTGCTCGCAGACGTCCCTCCTGTCTGCTTCCAATGTCGACCGCTGGCACACTCACTGTGGCCGCTTCGATTACGCCTGACGACGAGTTACCCACGACTGCGTCTACCGCCGCAAGAACGCGAGGGTAATGCCGCCCCAACGTCTGCACACGCACGATGCGTTTATCGCTCTCGGCTGCCTCGTCCAAAACGTCGAGAATGATCTCTCGCCCTTCATCGATTCCTGGATCGGTCACGATGAGCGTCCTGAAATGCGCAAGAGAGGCCGCCAGCGCATCGGCGACCCATGTATCCAACGATGCCCCGGCGACTGCCGTCGGCGGGTGATAGGTGAACAGACCGAGTGGCCGCTGAATCTCTCGTCCGAGAACTACCTCGAGCTCCCCCTCGCTATACGGCGCTGCTGAGACCAGACGGTCGAGCCCGGGGGCACCCGTCACATGGATGCGATCGTCGGGCTCGCCCATCTGTCGCACACGCTTAGCGGCGTCGACCGACGCCACGCAGTGAACATCAGCGAGCTTGGTGACGGCGTGCCGCACACGCTCATCTATCGCCCCCTCGGTCACTTCGCCACCGTGAATGTGCACGATCTTGATGCCGTACAGCAATGCTGCCGGAGCGATGTAGAGCAGCTCCCATCTATCGCCCAGCACAACGAGGGCGTCGTATCCGGCGGCTTTGAAGAGCTTCTGGCACCCTTCTGTCACCCGCGCGCCCTGTTGCAACATGGAGTCCGCAGTGATCGCCGTCATCGGGGTTGCGAGCTCGTGCACTTCCCCCTGATACTCGATGTTCGCCAGATGCGCTTCAAGGTCGCGCACACCATATGCGACACCGCACAGCACGTCCACGTCGATGTCGGGCGCGCGATCGAGCGCCTCAATTACAGGGTCCAGAGGACCCAGATCTGCGCGAGTGCCGACGAAGACCGCGACCTTCATCGAGCCAGGCTGCCTTCGGTGACCGAAGTTCCCGCAGGGACCGAGTACTCCAGCCGTCGGCCGACGATATCAATGATCGGCGAGATTCCGCTCTCCGGTCGTAACGCAACAAGGTCTTCCGAGGTTAACGTGTGCCCTGCCGGGAGGTCGGAGGCAGCGTGCCAGGAACGGCGAACGAGGCCAGCGTTTTCCTCCTCCGCCGGCATCCGCCGCTTCTTGCCGTCGCCGAGGAGGGACGGAATGCGCTTGAGCCCGCCCACATAGTCCGCCAGTTCACGCGGCTCGAGGCTCGCGGTGTGATCGGGGCCTTCCATGGTGCGGTCGATCGTGAAATGCTTCTCGAAAAGCCGTGCGCCAAGCGCCGCAGCAACGAGCGCAGATTCAATTCCCGTCGTGTGGTCCGACCAGCCAACGGGAACTCCCAGCCGTTCTGCGAGCGCGGGAATGGCCCGGAGGTTGCACTGCTCGACTGGTGCCGGGTAGGCAGACACGCAGTGGAACATTGCCAGGAACGGTGCGTTGGCGCACGCGTCGGCTGCCGCGATGACCTCTTCTTCGCTGCCCATGCCAGTTGACACAAGCATCGAGACATCGAATGAGGAGAGTTCACTGAGGAACGGCAAGTTGGTGAGTTCTCCAGATGACACCTTGAGGGCGTCCACTCCGAGGTCGATGAGCAGTTCAGCACTGCCGAGATCGAACGGCGTGCTGAGGAAGCCGATACCAAGCTTTGCAGCGTGATCGCGCAGTTCCACCCAGACTGTGCGCGGCAGCGCCAGCGCAGCAAGAAGGTCGCTCTGGTTGGTGGCGCCGCGCGCGCGCTGATACGGCGTCGCGTCCGTATCTGGAGCGACGAGTCGACTGGGATCGAACGTCTGAAACTTGACGAAATCCGCTCCTGTGTCAGCCGCGATCTCGATGAGTTGATGCGCGAGCTCGGGATCACCGTTGTGGTTCACTCCTGCTTCCGCGATCACGATCACATCGTCGCCATCGTTCACTGCCAGCTTGAGGTCAGCCATCATGCTCCGCTTCGTATTGCCTGGGGGCGAGCAGGTATTCCTGTCACCGTGGTCTTGGGTGGAACGTCTCGTGTCACAACAGCACCTGCACCGACGACGGCGCCTTCGCCGACGCGAACACCGGGGAGAATACGTGCGCCGGAGCCGATGAATGCGGCCCGGCCAACTCGCGCTGCGCCGAGCAGGATCGCACCCGGGGCGATGTGCGCATGATCATCGACAACGCAATCGTGTTCCACAACAGACGATGTGTTGATGATCACGTTGGAGCCGACTGCACTACGAGGTCCCACATGAGCGTGTTGGTGCACCACTGTTCCCTCTCCGAGGGATGCCGACTCGGCGACCGTCGCGGAGCGTGCAATAACCGGCGCTGCAGCTGTTCCCTCGGGCAGCGCCAAATAAATCCGCGAGCGGAGCTCGCACGCTCCTACCCCGACGAGAACAGGCACACCATGAAGTGAAGTGGAGTCGGCGTACTCGCCCTCATCGATAACCGTTGCAGGCAGGTCGTTGATCTGCCCGCCCTCTCGTTGCTCTGTCACGAACGCCACAACAGTTCCCCCACCGGACGCGATCACTTCGTGAACGCTCAAGGCGTGCCCGCTAGCACCAAATATGACGAACTCACGCGGATTGGCAGAAGTTGTTGGCGACACCCCACAATGGTACTCGACACGTATCGCGCACTCTGCGGCGCATCAACACTGAGGAGCAGCATGTCCACGATCGCAACGATCTGCGCCCGAGGCGGCTCCAAGGGGCTACCTGGCAAGAACATTAGAGAGCTTCGCGGGAGACCGCTAATTGCTTACACCATCGAACACGCACTACAAGCGCCAAGCATCGATGGAGTGTACGTCTCTACTGATTCCCCCGACATTGCGGAGGTCGCCATGCGGGAAGGCGCTACGGTACTAGGACTACGCCCGGCTCACCTCGCCACTGACTCGGCGCCCAAGATCCCTGTCATCGAGAACCTGGTCGAGTCAGTGGAGCGCAGCGGAGTTGATGTCACCCGCATCGTTGATCTTCAGCCGACGTCACCATTACGCATGGTCGCCGATATCGAAGCGGCGCTCGCATTACTGACTACGGATATCGATGTCGTGATCACGGGCTCCCTCTCCGAGGCTAATCCCTATTACACCATGGTTGAGGAAAAGGAACCGGGATTCTTCGGCTTGGTGGTGCAGCCCAAAGCCGCGTACACCGATCGTCAAACCGCACCAATCGTGTACACAATGAACGGGTCGATTTACTGTTGGCAAAGATCCGCTCTCACCAATGGGCTGTGGGGAGGCGCGACGGCGTTCTATGAGATGCCACGCGAACGGTCGATTGATATTGACGATGAGATCGATTGGAAACTCGTAGAGCTGTTGCTCGATCGCAGGTTCTCCTAAGCAGATTGGCTTCTAAGCCAAGCCTCGCCGATCGCTGAACGTCTTGACCACTAAATCTGGGCGGGACGCTGTCACCGGCACCACGCCCACTCCCTATGTGTATCGGCCGGCCGCTTCGAGAGTCTTATAGTGCTCTTCATCACGCTGGCCGAAAACTCTCGCCGGATGCCCGCCTGCAATCGCGAGCGGTGGAATGTCAGAGACGACGACGCTTCCGGCCTGAATGATGGCACCATCGCCGATCGTCACGCCACCCAGAATAATAACGCGGACGCCAAGCCAAACATTACGTCCGATCTTGACGGGCCGCTCGATTAGTTTTGAGTCATACGGTAGCGCTTCACCCGAATAATCGTGAATATCACTCAGAATCATGCAATCAGTCCCCGAATGAAAGTTATCTCCGATTTCAACACGTCCGATACCTCGAATAGACATGCCATTAAAGTGCGTGTTACTGCCCAGATGAGTTTCTCGCGTGAAACCGCTACGTCCGTTCACACGCACATTGGGCCCATGCGAACCGACGCGTCGGATTGCTTTCCACGTGAAAAATGATGTTCGCGCGTTTCGCCAGACCTTACGTGCTCTCAACAACATGTGGAATCCTTCCGCGGGAGCAATTGTCCCATCGTCTAGCGGCACGCTATCAAATATTCGCCGCTGTCGAGCTCGGGACCAGCGCAGAGACGCAGGCTTCGCCAACCAGTCACTTCACTCCTCCAACTAGCCCCAACTGGCACTAGCCGAGGCCCGCGAGTAGTCAACGACCCAACTCCTACTTCGTGATCAACACGCGTCCACCGGCCGGTTCTTGGAGCCGTTCCGAAGGTCGCCTTACACTCACTGCCTTATCTATACGACTGCGGATTGCGGCGTGTTGAGAGCCGGTCCCGAGGTCAGGGACGCCCCATGCCGTAGTAGGTCCATCCGGCCGCGCGCCAGTTCGTGGCGTCCAGGCAGTTACGCCCATCGACGACGACCGTCGCATTGACGAGCGCGGCAGCACGCTCCGGTGCGAGCTGGCGGCGGTACTCGTCCCACTCGGTGACGACGACCACGACCTCTGCACCTTGAAGCGTCCCATCGAGATCGGCCGAGTACTCGAGTTGTGGGTGCACGCGACGAGCATTCTCGATCGCAGCAGGATCGGTCACGACAACGTTCGCTCCCAGCCCATGCAGCCGTACGGCGACGTCCAGCGCGGGCGAGTCACGGATGTCATCTGAGTGGGGCTTGAAGGCTGCGCCGAGCACAGCGATCTTCTTCTCGAAGACTGAGCCGCCAGCAGCAGCGACGACCAGCTCAACAGCACGATCACGCCGACGCAGGTTTATCGCGTCTACCTCTCGAAGGAAACCGACCGCTTCGCCCTTGCCGAGTTCCTCGGCACGAGCGGCGAACGCACGAATGTCCTTCGGAAGGCATCCTCCGCCGAACCCGATGCCGGCCCCGAGGAAGCGCCGTCCGATGCGTGCGTCGTAGCCGATCGCGTCCGCAAGCTGGGTGACGTCTGCACCGACAACTTCAGAAATTTCGGCCATAGCATTGATGAACGAGATCTTGGTCGCCAGGAACGCGTTTGCTGCAACCTTGACAAGCTCGGCGGTGGCGTAGTCGGTCACGATGAATGGGGTGCCTGTGGCAACGGCCGGCGCATAAACCTCGCGCAGAATGTCTGCGGCACGCTCTCCCTCTGTGGACGGAGTGCCCTGCACAGAACCGTCCGCGCCGTCGGAGACGGGCACTCCTACAACGAGCCGGTCTGGCTCGATGGTGTCTTTGACAGCCCACCCTTCGCGCAGGAACTCGGGGTTCCATACCAGCGTCGCCCCGCTGCCATCGATCTTGTCAGCTAGGCGCGCGGCAGTGCCCACCGGAACCGTCGACTTGCCGGCGATAAGATCACCGGGCTTCAGCACAGTGAGCAGTGAGTCAACGGCAGCATCCACGTAGGTCATATCGGCGGCGTTGCCGCCCTTCTGCTGAGGAGTGCCGACACCGATGAAGTGGACGGTAGCGTCGGCCGCGGCAGCGATGTCGGTCGAGAATGTGAGCCGACCAGTCTTCAGCCCATCGACCAGTAAGTCCTGCAGATCTGGCTCGAAGAACGGTGCGACACCGCTGGCTAACTGTGCAACCTTCCGCTCGTCGACATCGATTCCGACAACTTCGTGCCCGATCGACGCCATCGCTGCTGCGTGCACTGCACCCAGGTAACCGCACCCAACAACTGAAAGTCGCATCTTGCGCCCCCGCTTCCTGTTCCGACGGTCAACTGTACCGATTCAAGCTGACCAAACCGACATTCGAGCTTCCCGGCTACCCTGAAAGGGTGACTTCACCGCTTCCGCCCAAAACTCCACACGTCGTACACGTTGATCACACGACCGAACACGGTGGCGCGGAACTCGCACTACGCCGACTCCTGGATGTGCACGGGCGCGGTTGGGATGCAACGCTCATCATTCCCACCGGTATAGAGCACGGCGTTTTCGCGGGCGGTGGCGAGAAGTACTCGATCATTCCCGTCGGACGCGCGCAACCGCCTGGGGCTTCGCAGGCTGGACTCGGTGGGGCCATTCGCGTTGCATCGGAGCTGTTCCGACAGGCATGGAGCATCCGTCGTTCGCGGATTTTCAAGAACGTGGATGTCGTGCACGCGAACTCAACCAGATCTGCCGTGTACGCGGCCCTCGCGCTTTTCGGCAGCAAGACTCCGTTCGTGGTCCACCTCCGTGACCTGATCGAACCGGATTCCATCGGCGCCATCGGATACAAGGCGTTCAAATACGTCGTCGCACCACGAGCCACCCGCTACATCGCAAACTCCGCAGCGACCGCAGCGACGGTTTCCGATCTGCTTCGCTCAGGGCAACAGGTTGATGTCATTGCGAGCTCGATCGGGATCGCACGGGCGGATCACGTGCAGTCCCGGCCTACAGATCGTCCCGTCAGGATCGGCATGGTCGCTCGTCTTGACTCATGGAAAGGGCAGGCCGAGGTGCTTCGCGCCTTCCAGAAGGCAGGTCTGGGCGGGTCTGCGGAGCTGATCTTCTTCGGCGATGCATCATTCGGGAAGGAAGACTACGCGGCTGAACTCAAGGACATCGCAGCGCAAGTGCCCGACGCCGCAGTCACATTCGCCGGTTTCGTCGGCGACGTCCAGGCCGCCATCGACAGCGTGGACATCTGCGTTCAGTATTCGGTGCGTCCTGAGCCGCTCGGCCAGAACGTGCTTCAATACCTCGCTCGAGGAAAGGCAGTGATCGCGGCACGCGAAGGCGGTCCGCTCGAATGGGTCAATGATGGCGCCAACGGAATCCTCGTCACTCCGCGAGATGAAGATGCTCTTGCTGCAGCTCTAGAGCGACTCACGAATGATGCAGATCTGCGCACCCGGCTGGGCGAAGCCGCGCTGGAGACGAAGAATCTACCTACCGATGAGTCGGTCGCTCACGCGCATGCGACAGTTTTCAACACCGCAACGGAAGGACGCTGAGATGCGCGTGTGCTTCATCGCAGCACCGCTGACAGCACGCAGCGGTGTCTACCGCTCAGGACGCGAACTCGTCACTCAAGGCCGCGAGCGCGGCGAAAAGTGGAGTCTGCTCTTCGGCGTGTCTGCCAAGGCAGCTGGCACGCGCCCAGCTGACGACCCGTCGTGGATCAACGAGTTCACTTTCGAACCTTCAGGGCTCGGCGGTGTTCGCGACCTTCGGGCACGCCTCGCCGCACATCCGCTGGTCGCCGAGAGCGAAGTCATCGTCAGCCTGATCCCACAGACCGACATGGCGGTCGCAGGCATGCATAAGCCCTGGGTCGCGTTCCTGCGTGGGCAGCCATGGCCCGAGCCCGGTGAGACGCAGAGCCTAAAGCGGCTGGCGTGGAAGGCACTCGAGAAGTCTGCGCTTCGCCGCGCCGACGAGGTCTGGTCGACGACCGCGATTCTGCGCGACTATGCAGAGCTCCCTGGAATCGAACTGGTGCCCGCGGGCGTCAAGCCAGTGCCGCAGAGTTGGGATGGCCGCGGCGAGCGCGACAGAGTCGTCTGGGCTGCACGATTCAACAAAGACAAGAACCCCTTCCTGTTCCTCGACTCACTTCGCGATTCGAGCTTGCATGGGGTGATGCACGGCTCCGGGCCTCTCGAAGGTGCGCTCCGTGAGGCCGCGCCAGCCAACGTAGATGTCGTGGGGTGGATCGCCGCGAGCGACCTTTGGACAGATGCCCTCGCCTACGTGGGTACTTCGCATCGCGAAGCGTTCGGCCGCAGTGCGTTGGAAGCGGCCATGAGTGGAGTGCCGGTCGTGCTCGCCGATAGCTTCGGAGTCGCACCCTTTTTGATCACGGATCCGGTTTTCACAGCGTTGTTCGTGCTCCCAGTGGATGCGACAGACCGTTGGAAGAATGCGCTCCAGCGCCTTCAGACCGACGAGGCACTGCGTATCGCTTATTCCGCACATCTGCGGAGCAACGCGACGAACCTCACTATCGCTGCATCGGCGGACGCCGTGGCATCACGTTTAAGCCGCCTCGACGCCTAGGCGGTTCGAAAGCAACACGGGACTCGGCCAGAGTCACGCCGGACGTTGGCAAAGACGCAGACATGGTGCGCTGAAGTTCTTCTCGAGTTTTCCCGCTCTACCAGGCCATGTGAGCGAAGGCGGGACCACGCTGAGCTGCTGACGGCCCGACGAAACGTCGTATAGTTATCGTTAGCCAGCCGAGATCTCATAGGATAATCCGCTGATTCCGCTGTCTGAATTCTCGCAGCGCCCCGAGGCCCACTACCATAGAGCCTTCCTAGGGCGGCCGAGCTTGTTGCGGGGCTAAGTTGAGGGGCTAAGTGAACCAGAAATCCAAGCAACAGGGTGCGGCAGAGAGCATTCGTCGAGCGATTGTCGGGCGCGGGAGCGTGTACACGATTGCCACGCTCGCACCAGTGGTGGTCACGCTCGCCGTAACTCCAGTGTTGATCCGATCGCTCGGGATCAACGAGTACGGCGTGGTGGCGATCGCCATCTCCTTGTTTCGGCTCGGTGGTTCGCTATTCACGCTGGGGCTTCCAACAGCGGTCACGCGCAGCGCCATCGTCGAACGAACCAGAGCCCAAGGAGCGACGGCGCTCGTTCTGACCGGCTCAATCGTCGCCATCGTGGTCGGCGCACTCGTTGCAGCGACTGTCCCTTTCTGGGCAGGTTATTTTGTCGACGGCCAAGCAGCTTCGATGCTGCTACCTCCGGTGCTGTCTTCAGTCGGGCTGGCGATGTTGCTACTGTCGCAAGCGCTTTTCCGTGCTCTCGATCGAGTATCCGACTACGTCCTCTTTTCATACTCTTCCTCGCTTCTGTCCCCAATTCTCGGACTCGTCGCGATTTGGATCTTCGGGGCGGAGGCCGGAACCTACCTGTGGGCGCTTGCGGCTGGCCACCTCTTGACTGGCCTCGGCGCGGTCGCGAGAGCCACCACTATTGCTCGGCCCCGATGGATTAAAGCAGAGGTGATTCGCGCTTATCGCATTTCCCTGCCGACACTCCCGCATCAGCTCACCTCATCCTTTATGACTGCTGCGCTGGTGCTTCTCGCAGCGGTGGCAATCGGACAGGATGCGTCTGGGATGGTGCAAATTGCACTGCTGCTTGGCACCGCACCGATGACAGTACTAAGCGCGTTGAACATGGGATGGACCCCAATGATCTACCGTGCGTCTGACGCAACCCGACCCCGGGTGCTCAGGGATTCCACGCGTTTGGTCTCCGCCGTTGTACTTGTGCTTTCGACCGGATTCGTTGCCCTCCTGCCGTTGGTCGCGAACTTTGTTGCGGGTCCGGACATCGTGTCGGGAGAATTTTTACGGGCGGCCGCCGTTGCTGCGATCGGTGTTGTATTCATGACGATGTACCTTGGTAATACTCACCTTGTATTTCTCTCCGGACGTACAGGTTTGCTCGGCATCACAACCCCCCTCGCAGCCGTCTTCGCACTCGTCGCCGTGTTCGTCACGGTGCACGCGCTTAATTACGACCTAGGCGCAATAACTATCGGTATCGCACTCTTTTATGCATTTATTTGCGCAGCTAGTTTCTGGCTACGGCAACGAAGCGGTCATCCGGCGGTCCTATTCGGGCCGTCACTGCCGTACCTGGCGTCGGCCCTGGTTATTCTCACCACTTGGAGCTTGACTACGCCGCCCGCATGGTCTGGGTGGGGTGTTCTCGCACTCGTTCTGTTGGTGGTCGGCGTGGTGGAGCTAAAGCTGTTGCGGCGCGACCGCAGAGGGCAACCCCCTGCCGTCGAGGAAAATAGCAAAGAATGGACGCAGCCATGAGCTTCACCTCCCATGACAGAGCCGCACAGTTGTTTTGGTGCTTAAGTCCGTTCATCGACTCGTCCCATCTTTGGGGCGCGAGCAGCCTGAGACAACGCGTTGCACCATCCGTTGTTCGGCCATTTCGACTCCCGCTACTTCGTAGGTACGGAGGCAGCCTTGTGGCGACGACAACCACCAACCAAAGACGCACTCTCGACCCTGTTATCGCGGGGCACGCGAGTCCTGTTTCAGCGAACGTCGCGAGCCGATGGGTGCGGGGGGCCGTCGCGCGCGACCCAGAAGCGCGAGCCGTTCGTCGCTGGGGCGAAGAGGTTCTTCACGCTGCGGGACAAGCGGACGTAATCGCCCTCTGGCGCAACGCCGTGGCTCAAGCTGCCTTCCTGCTCGACCTCTATCTTGAGATGAACCTAAACCAATTCTCATCTGTCATGGTCTCATCGCAACATGAACGATCTCTTCGCGCACTCATCTTGACCGCCCACAAAGTCGGTGTTCCTGTGGTCTATGTTCCCCATGCGCCAGTCGGAAATAACCCTCAGTACAGTGACTTACCCGTAACGTTCGCGGGATTGCGCGGCACGAAGGAAGTTCAGTACTACTCTGACGAGTTTGGCGTAGACAGTGACCTACTGGACGTCGTTGGAAATCCAGCGAGCAACATTGTTTCCAGCCCCATACCTGTCATAGATGAGGATTCGCCAGGACTGTTAGCGTTGTCTGGGCATCCGATCGGGGTGATAAGCCGCATGTTCGAAATGGTCAGCGCGAGCGGGATTGGTAATCTGATCGTCGCTCCCCATCCTCGCTCGAATAGAGCAGAAATCGAAGAGATTTTGCCGACGGGATGGCGCGTATACGAAGGGGCTCGCACTATTGATTTACTGCGGTCAGGGCCGCGGTTCCTCATCCAGCCGTCCAGCGGTGTCGCGTGGGAGTCCGCAGTCCTGGGTATCCCGACTGCGACTCTACGCATGGATGACCGTCCGATAACCTATCCGTTCTTGAAGGATCCGGCAGTTTTTCCATCATTAAGTTCCGCGCAGGAAATTCGTGAATTCGTCAGCGAATCCTCGATCGGTACGGCAGACCGTGATCGTCTGCGTTCGCAGGCGCTCTCCTGGTGCGCGATGGATGGTGACGTAGCGGCGTCAAGGGTGCGGAGCCTGCTGGACGAGGTGACGCCCGACACGGCTCAAGCGCGAGGTCAGGTTTTGCTCGATGGATGGAGCCAGCACGGACCTTCTCGCCAGATGTCCAAGCTCCCCCCACTGCCGTCATCGATCGCGACGTAGCAACCGTGGTGAGCAAAGTGAGGATTCTGGTGAGGTCTGCGGAGACTCGACCGCTCCGTCTACCGCGGCATTGGCTGGTTAGTGCAGTGGTCTTCCGATGACGGGAGATCCCGCACTCACCCCATTCACGCCGTCAAGTCGTCGTCGCAACGCCGTTTGACCCTTCGAATCTAAGAACGCTGTTACGGCCCTCATCGAGCATGAGCTTGTCGGGCTAGCTCGTGGCCTTGTACTGGCAGCCCGCATCGGTGCCGCCGACAGGCGTGCGGCGACCGACATTCCTATACCACCCTGACTACGCGGTCCGAAAACTGCAGGATCAACTGCGCGTGCTGTCGAAGCGCTAGCGGTGATTCACAAAATTTGCATCCGAAGCCAGGTATCGTGGGACGGTCAGGTGTGGGGGAAAGAGAACTAGATGCCTATAGAGATTACGCCGATAGGCCTCGCGTTCGCGTTGGCGATAGGCGTCTGTCTGGTCGTGCAGCCCCGCAGCCTCGTTTGGGTACTGAGCGCAGCGATACCGTTCTCGCATACCGCAATGGTCATCGTCGGAGACAACGGGGTGAGCCCGTTCTGGGTCATCGCCGTCGTTGCCGTCTGTCGACTCATCTACATCTATGTTCAGCGCGGGCGAGCGCGATTCGCGCACATCCAACGTGTCCAGGTAAGAGGCGCCACGGCATCGCTCCTACTCTTCGGCGTATACGGCACCCTGATCACAGCGATCGGCCCTGCACTCTTTGCCGGCACTGAAGTCATCTCGCCCCGGGGCGGCCTTGATAGCCAGATCGACAATTTCACCCAATTGACTTACACCATGTCGAACGTCGCACAGCTTGCGTATCTTGTCACTGGAATCGGCCTCGTGTTGTACTTCATCGTCGAACCACCGCGCTCGAAACGCGTGCTTGAAGTGGCGATCGTCATTGGCTTCGCGCTCACGCTTTTCAAACATTTCTTCATCGATTTCTGGCCGCAGAGCTGGTTCGATTCGAATCCGAGCTACACATACCACTGGATCATCGCGTCCGCTCGAGAACGCGGCCCCTTCGCTGAACCCTCGCTGCTCGGCATGTTTGTCAGCATGAGCCTCGCATACCTCGTCAGCGCCTCTATCTATGCGACCTGGCGCACACGCATCTTCTATGGTGCAATGATCGCTGCGGGTCTCTTCATCTACCTGACCTCGTACACCGGGACCGCGCTTGTCTCTCTCGGAGTCGTTGCGATATCGGGCGTTGTCGTGGCCACCGTAGTCATCATTCGTCGCGCTTCGAAGAAGACACGCCTGATCTTCGCTGCGGCCTGCGCACTTGGCATCATCGCCATCATCATCTTCTGGGATTATGTTTACCGGTACACGCTAGAGATCGCACTCGACAAGCTCACTACCGATTCTTTCTCCAACCGAAACGCGAGCAACGAGAACTCGTTCAAGGTTTTGCTTGAGTCGTTCGGTTTCGGTGTGGGCCTCGGAAGTGACCGCCCTTCGAGCCTGTTCTTCATGCTCCTTTCGAGTGTCGGCATCATTGGCACACTCCTGCTCTTGCGCGCCACCAGTGGCTTCATCCTGGTCGGGTTGCGAAACCGACTGGCACAGCCGTTGGCATGGGCGCTCGTGGCTCAGGTGGTCGCGATGGTGGTCGCAAAACCTGATCTGTCCGCGCCCGCCATTTGGTTCCTGATCGCCTCTTTGGCCGTGTCGTATAACGAGTGGTCATCTCGACAACATCGCGCAACGGTCCGGCCCCTGATAACCGCCGTCACATCCATCGCTACCTGGGTCCCTATCGAGATCCGCGGAGGCGCTTACGAGCTGACAGACTCGACCCAAGGCACGCACGCAATGGGCTCTCGCAAGCTGCGCCGGCAGACGCAAGCTGCGCCGCTGGTTCAAAAGCGGACCAAGATTTTGGCGATCGTTGGTTTCGCATCCGCCCTCGCCTTCTTCGCGTTCATCGCCTTTGGTGGCCACGCAGAGCGTGCAGGCGCCACGACCGCGCTGTCCGCGACCCGTGCGTCCATAATCGATCAACTCCAGGAGCACGAAAGCGGTTGGCAGGCTCTTGGTGAACAACGGCAAGGCGCAGAAGCGCAGATCGCCCTCTTCAATGAAGTCGCTGCCCTGGTGCCGAGCGAGTTCGTGATGTTGCCGACAGATCTGGTGAATTACGGCGAAGCAATTGCTGCGTTTCAAGCCGCGTCACTTGCGTCCACGACGGATATCAGTACGCCTGAGCAACTGGCCGATCTTGCAAGCTACACGCCCCCGGCCGCTGGACTTGACGCACGCGAAGATGAGAAGTTATTCAATGACTACGAGCGACGCACGCAAACGGTCGCTCTGGCGAATCAAGCTGTTACTGACGCTCTGGGTGACATCAAGTCTGCCTTCGACAATGCGAAGAGCAAATTGCTGCAGGTGATTAAGGGGATGACAGATTCCGCGACCCATCTCGATCTGGCGAACGTCGAGGTACCAGCTGCTACCGCTTTCCTCGTATCGGTCGAGGCGGCCCGTTCGCTCACGTCTATAGCGTCATTACAAGAACTCCACGACGGCGCCCTCGAAATTTTTCATACTCGGAGTGCACTCGCGGGTGCGATTATCGAGGATTCCGAGCCAGATCCTGTCCCGGCACCCGCTCCTCGGCCAGATCCGGAACCGGCCCCTGAGCCAGAACCCGAACCCTCAACGCCAACGCAACCGGAGCCGGAGCCGGAGCCAGACCCGACAACAGCACCAGCGCCCGAACCTTCCACGCCAATGCAACCGGAGCCAGAGCCAGAGCCGACGACAGCACCGGTGCCCGAACCTTCAATGACGCCTCAGCCGGAGCCGGAGTTAGCGCCCGAAGAACCCACGCCAACGGCGGAAACGAGCATGAACCTGTTCTGAGTACGTCAGCCTGCGGATACGACATGCTCTCCGCTCACGGCGGTCACAGCGGTCACAGTTGGAGTAAAGCTAGCTCGGATGTCGACGCCATAGCCACGGAGCCAACTGAAGCTGACTAATGCCGAGCATGTGCCACCACGCCGCCCCTGCCCGAATTATCGAAAGAGTGAACCGCCTGTGATTTTGCCCGCACAGGCGTGCAACCCGCCAGCCGCGAACTCCCATGCGCGCGCCGGCGTCACGAAGTACGCCTGTGCCGGATTCGTTGCGGCTCACCAGATCGAATAGGCGAGCGAAGCTAAGAAGACGACCGCCAGCGCAACACCGATGGTGGTGCGCGGCGCACGTTTCACCCTCGATGCGAGTAAAGCGGAATAAGGCGATGATGATCACAGGAATGGCGCGAGCAACATCAGCGACTCGTGGGCTCGAGAATTCGCAGTCGCGCGAACAAGTGGCTGCGATAGCGCACAGCGCATTGTGGATTCAATCGCTCATCTTGTTCCGCCCCGTCACGAAACGAGGATTCAGCCAGTCGGAAGAAGATCTGAGATTTGTTCGTCGAGCCAGGGCGCCAGAGTCCGAGCGAAACTGCGGGTCAGATGATTGTTGTCGTAGTAAACGATCGTCTCCCCGATCACGGCGTGCGACGTGTTCCCCTCGCTGAGCTGCGATCGCAGATCGATGAAGGGCAGGTTTAGCAACTTCGCTGCCGCTGTCACAACACCCGCCTTGTCGCTGGGAGGACTAGCGCATGGGTCGGAGGTGACGCCTTCCTTGAGTGCTAGTTCCACACATCCAGGAGCTTTGACTTGTCGATCCGCGATACCCGGAACATCGGTGATCACAGCAATCCTCGACGCGGCTTCGGTCAGTTTCGCCAGCTCACCATCAACTTCACCCTCGAACACCCGATTCCAACGTTCCTGGCTGGAAAGTAGCAGGAGGTCGAGATCGTTATTTGTGACGAGCCGTTGCCGTACTTCCTCACTCCAGGAAACACAACCATCGTGTTTCTTCTGAATCTCTGCATTGTCGATCACCATCGGCTTCTCGAAGCCGCTGCAACTCGAGCGAGTAAAGGTCAGGAGCTTCCACTCGTGCGTTTCAGCAATCTCCACCAGTGGTTCGAACAACTGCTCCGAGTGAGAGTCGCCGAAGAGCGCCAGCGTAGCGATCGGGTGATCTGTTTCGCCAAACACGCACTCTTTGCCCACCGCGGGGTCGGCCGTAAGACACGGATAGTCCTCGCGAAGCGGCGTTCGCACGTAAGGGTCGTCCGCGGAGAAGGCCGGGGACACCAGGCTTCCCATCGCGTTGTATGGATCAGCGCAGTCATTCTGGAGTGCGTAGAACCCAAAACAACCGTTGGAATCGGCTATCGCCGCTTCGATTCGCTCGACGTCGCTTCGGATAGACACATTCACGATTGACATCGATCCGACGACAAGCGCCATACCTGCCGCCATGAAGACGTAGCTCCGTCGTCTGGACCCAAGCGGCCCGCTACTCGAACGCAATGGATCTTCAACGAACTTCTTAGTCGCAATCGCCAGAACGATTGCCAGCACAAGCAACGCCAGACCGGACTTCGCACCGACGGAGTGGCCCACCAGAATGGGGGCCGCGATAACCAGCGGCCAATGCCACAGATACAACGAGTAGGACACATCGCCGAGTACCTGGATGTACCCGGCGCGACTCAGATACTGCGGCGACCAGACGGACGATCGATCTCCGAGTGCAATGAGCAGAACGACTCCAGCAACTGGAACCGCAGCCGCCCAGCCGGGGAACGGCGTCTGGTCGGTATACAGAACGGCGGGGACCAGGACACAGGCCAACGCACCCCAACTCAGTGCATCGAGCGCCCAGGACGGCAACCGCTGGACTGCGACAATCGGCACGGCGGCAAGCAGCCCGCCCGCTGCAAACTCCCACGCACGCGTATAGGTCGCGAAATACGAGACCTCGGGCATCGTCCGAGTGAACCAGATCGATGCCGCGAGGGAAAACACGAACACTGCAGCGAACAACGCGACCGCAGTGCGTGCTGGGCTCCTCGCTTTCAGCTTGACGCCCAGCCAGATGGCAAGAAGCATCAACAGCGGCCAGATGATGTAGAACTGCTCCTCAACAGACAAGGACCAGTAATGCTGTACCAGCGACGGCATGTTGCTGGATTCGAGATAGTCCACCGAGTTCCACGCGAGTAGCCAGTTCAACCCGTAGAACGCCGCGGCGCTGATCTCCGCGAGATTCTGCTTGAGCATCGCCTGCGGCACGATGAGAGTCGCGATGAGCGCGGATGCGATGAGTACGAGGAACGCCGCCGGCAGTAGCCTCCGTGCTCTGCGAGCCCAGAATCTCGTCAGTGAAACAGTGCCCGTCCGAGCCACTTCACAGAGGAGGTGCGCTGTGATGAGGTAGCCCGAGATCACGAAGAAGACATCGACACCGATGTAACCACCGGGTAGCTTCGCCGGCCAGATGTGGTAGATGACCACCAGGAGAACTGCGACCGCGCGTAGGCCCTGAATGTCGTATCTCTTGCCGCCACCGGAGACGGTGCTGGCAAGAGTCAGCGCACGTTCCCCTCTACAAAATCGACAATCCGGCGCGTAAACACTTTCGCATCGAAGTCTGCCGCACGCGCTACACAAGCATCCGCGTCAGAGCCGACCGCGCGATCAACTGCAGTGGCCAACTCAGTGTGCGACTTCCATTCATGCACGTGCGCACCAGTGACACCGTCGATCACCGACTCGACTGCCCCGCCTATGCCGTTGGCCACAACCGGTGTTCCAGACGCCATCGCTTCGACCGGCACGATCCCGAAATCCTCAATAGGGGCGAACACTAGGGCCGCAGCTTTGCGATACAAAGCTTTCAGCAGTGGGAATGAAGGTCGGTGCAGGAACCGGACGTCGACACCACTTGCTTCAGCTTCGGCGCGCAGTCGAGCTTCGTCTGGTCCCTCCCCCGCAAGCACGACCGGGCGACCAGAGGCAAGTCCTGCGGCGATCGCAGCATCAAGTCGCTTATACGGAACCCAACGCGATACGGCGAACAAGAAGCCATCAGGGAGAGCGTCCAACAGCGCCTGGTCGGCGCCCGACAGCACTGGCGCGTCCGCGAAGTCCTGCACTGCGACGGGCGGGTAGATCACTTCAGCGTCACGTTGCCAGGTCGCCTGGATTCGATCAGCGACGAATTGGCTGTTGGCTGCGATCGCAACAGGTTCTTGTGCGCGCTTGCGGTCGAGCGGCTTCAGTGCCGAGGACATAAGTCTTGCTGGAATCGATCCGCCGCGGCCGTCCAACTCTGGCACCCAGATGTAACGTGCAGGGGTGTGCGCGTACACAAGCTTTGGAGCGTGCCGCGCGGGGCCGTCGAAACGCGCGTGATGCGCAAAGAGGTGGCTGCTCGTCAGAACCCAGTCGGCCTCAGCTGACGGCAACTGCCGCCACGCAAGCGGCATCAGGGGAAGAGACAGCGCCTTACTACGGCGAAGCGGCGTGCGTGCCAACCAGGTCTCACCGACCCCGTTGAAACGGCCCTCACTGTCATCCCACAACGCGTAACGCGCGGCGTCTGGAAAGGTCTCGCTGAGCACCTCGAAGACGTTCTCCGACCCTCCGGTGCGAGCGAGCCATTCATGAACGAGAATGCCGCTCAAAATTCAACCCCCATTGTCAATGACCATTCGATCTTAGTCTCGCGGTCACTGAGCGGCTAAACGCCCGCCTGGGAGGGGTGCTCTACGCCTGCGCCTGGAACTGAGCGCGGCGAGCCAGCAACACGACCGAGAGACCCCCGAGCACCAGCACGAGGCCGCTGGTAGCGACGCCAGATGCGAACGCGGAGTCGATACCGGTGATGGCCAGATCGTCGGTGACTGTGATGTCGACGAACACAGACCCGCTGGTCGCACCACGCACCTCGATCTGGTGGCCACCGATCTCCGTGCCGCCAGCGATCCCTACCGCCAGCGAGAGTACCCCGTTAGCGTCTGCGGTGGCGTTCGTCAGCTTCCATGGGTCCGAGTGCAGCCAGAGCTCCAGCGGCTCGTTTGGTGCGAATCCGCTCGCGTTGACCGTCACGCTGCCACCGGCCGGAACCGATGTGCTCGAAACGTTGACTGCAGGTGGAACTGGTGCAGGTGCAGGCGGTTCTACAACCGGCGCGGGATCCGGGACCGGCGCAGGAGCCGGAGGGTCAGAGGGCTCTGGAGACTCGGACGGGACCGGCGCCTCAGTCGGCGTGGGGGTCGGCTCCACCGTAGGAGTCGGAGTCGGAGTCGGCGTGGGCGTCGGGGTCGGGGTGGGAGTCGGCGTTGCTTCCACGCAGTCGACCGCAAACTCGTAGGTCTTCTCACCGACAGGCTTCGCCAGATCTGCGCTGTGGCGCTCTACGACGGTCACAACCGTCTTTCCTTCACGCGGGATTGCGAACTCGATCACCGCTTGGCGGTTCTCGTCCATGTCAGCGAATTCCGTCGCCTGGGTGTCGCCGTTATCCACGGTCACCTCGGCGGTCGCGTCGCTCGGCGCGTCAGCACCGAACCGCACTGTCGCCGTAGCCGTAGCAGCCCCTTCGGCATCGCACACCGCGTCACTGAACGTCACCGCCGCAACCGCTGCAGGCGCTGACGCATCTGCGCAGTTCTCGGCGAACGAGAAAAGACCTTCAGACTGCGGGACTTCATTGACGACCCACTCGACCAGGTGCGTTTCAGCATCTTCGAAGACGAGAGTGGTCGCGGCAACGTCCAGAACGAAGCCATCTTCTTCTGACGTGACCGTTTGGGCTTCCCCGGAAACTTCATCATCAACCCGAAGGTATGAGGTCGCCGAGTCACCAGCATCCAACGTGATCATCCCGCCGACAGTAACCGCGAAGCCATCCGAATAGCACTGTGCCGTAAGCGTCGAATCGCTGTCGACCACGGCGGCCGCCTGTGCGGGCGCGGCCACAATCAAGCTGCTGAACGCAATGGTGACGACGCCAACAAGCGACGCAAGGCGCGCGCGAGGCGTGCTGTGCGGACTGCTGTTGTGAAGGCGTCGAGTCATGTCGGCTCTTTCGGTCGATGAGCACCGTTATGGACGGATGTGAAGGGCGTCAGCGTTGACGCTTACGCGAATCTTATCGAACTTCTGTGCAACCGGCGTTTCTGCACAGCACTTCACGAGTTCCTCCGTGAAAAGTCAGTTCAGCCGCTGACTACTGCATCAAGCCGTTGAGTCAGAATCGGTTCGAGCATGAGGGCGAATGTGTGGGTATGACATCGCTTTCGTCGACCGCTCTGCCGGCTGACCCCTGCCGATCTGCTATGACAAGAGCCCTCTGATCACCGGGGCAAGGAGCGCCGACTGCTGCCGTGAAAGGTGAAAGTTGTCCGCGTTGACGATCGAGCCCCCGATGAAAGCGGGGCATTGACCATCCTGGTCGCAGAACCAAGAAGACGTGTCGACGAACTCCGTGGCAGATTCGAGTGCTGCTTGAGAGTAAACACCCAGCATCGTGATCAGCGGTTTGGGACGAACGATGATGCAGTCCGAAGGGGTGCTACTGCCGGTGATGCAATTGTCGAGGCTTCCCCCGAACGGTGGAGGTTGTAGAAGGAACACGTCGGCACCAGAGGTATCGAGCCGTTCCAAGGTTTGGTCAATGCCCGCACGCCATTCTTCGACTGCGGCTTCACCGGAAGCGCGACTGGCCAGGCGACCGATGGAGTTGCCGGTTTCGGACGTGAACACGATGTCCGGCTGCGCGGCCGTGATGCGGTCCAGCGCCCACGCTCGGTAATTCGCGCAGTTCTCCATGAGCTCGCCCTTGTTGTCACGAATCGGGACATCAGCAATAGGGCATTGTTCTGACGTAAGGATCTGGACACGGTACCCGAGCGGCTCTAGTGCCGCGCGAATTCCGGGACCCCAGCTTAAGGCAACCGAGTCGCCATAGAGGATTGCGAGCTTGTCGCCACTACCGAACGTGCACCGTTTGGCGGTCTCAGTCCAGACGTCGGAAGCCGGTGCTCTGCTCACCAGGCAATGCTCTGTGACCCACTCGGGTGCGAGATCTGCCGTACTGATCTCGGTGGCTTGAGGATCGAGAGATGGCCATTCCTTCGCGCCCACGGCTTCCGCGACGGCAATCCAACGCTCCGACAATGCCGGGAATGAACCATCCAATGCGATCAGTGGTCCTGCGGGTTCTTGAGGAGCCTGGGTGCGGGGTGCCAGCGCGACAAGGGGAACCGCTACGGCAGCGATCCCGACGAAAGCGACAGCCGGCTTCCACATCCTCAGCACTGGGCGTTTCGCGTTCCGGAACGGGTTCTCGATGAAGTGGTAGGAAAGCGCGGAGAGTAGGAACGACACCACGATTACTACGGCGGCCGCGCGGCGAGGTGTCGCGGCCATGATCAGCGTGGTGAAAATGATGACCGGGAAATGCCAGAGATACAACGAGTAAGAGATGTCCCCGATATAGCAGGCCAGCTTGTTCCGGATTGGCCACAGGAAACGCTGCCCACCACCGATTCCGGCTGCGATCACAGCAGTTGTCCCAACAACAGGCAGCATCGCCCATGGCCCCGGGAACGACGACTGCGAGGTGAGCGTGACTGCCCCCAGGGCGATCAGCGTTAGACCAGCCCAAGCGATGAATGGGCGTACGATGCTCGGAAGCTGGCCGACCCACGGTGCCACGATTGCAAGCAGCGCCCCAACTGCGAGTTCCCAGACGCGCGAGAACGTGGAGAAGTAAGCGACAGTGGGGCTATCGATCGTTTCCCAGATCGCGAAAGCGAACGAAGCGACGGCGATGGTGCTTATCGCGATCAATGCTCCACGGCGGGGACGCCTCGCGCTGAGCAGGAGCGCTCCGGCGAGAATCAACGGCCAGACAAAGTAGAACTGTTCCTCGATCGAGAGTGACCAGTAGTGCTGCAGCGGCGATACAGCCGCGTCGGCGTGCATGTAGTCGGTCCCGATTGTGATGAAGCGCCAGTTCGCGGAGAAGAGAGTCGCCCACACTGCGTCTGTGAGCACCGAGCTCGCCCGCGTGGATGTGAACGCGACGAAGCTGACCGCAACTGTGACGATCGTGACTGTGAGCGCGGCAGGCAAGATGCGGCGCGCCCTTTTCACGTAGAACGACTTGAACGACCATCGGCCGTCAGCCTCGTGCTGCTTCATCAGGTGCCCAGTGATCAGGAATCCGCTGATGACGAAGAAGACATCGACACCAATGAACCCGCCAACGGGCCAACCAATCAGGTGATTTGCGAACACCAGCAGAACCGCGATTGCTCGCAGGCCTTGGATGTCCAGTCGTTTTTCACGCACCGCGCGATCTTATCTCTCCGAACACCGTGAAGCATTGTCTGAACAACATCTATCGAAAGCTCGGAGTCGGCTCGCGCCGGAAGGCATCCGACGTAGCGGTCACACGTGGTCGGATCGATGGGGTGTTGATCACTCGATAGCGCGTGCTCGGGCGCAAGTCGCGCCGAGGACGCACGCCTACCGAGCAGAATGTCGCAGCGTCGAAACCCGATCTGACGCCCAGGAGGGGCAACTGAGAGAACAGGGCGTAGATGCCCGGCAGATACGATTATCTGGTGGATATGCTCAGCGTGGTGAGCGGGGCATGACGGCCCCCGTTAGTTCTGTTGCTGCGCCGACGAACGAACCCAACCTGCGTCGGTTCCGTTCAGATGTGCAGGGGTTGCGAGCCATCGCGGTGGGACTCGTACTGCTCTACCACGCCGGGGTTCCCGGCATCACCGGCGGTTACATCGGAGTCGATGTTTTCTTCGTCATTTCCGGTTTCCTCATTTCCACCCATCTACTGGACAGCATCCAGCGCACCGGCCGGATCAACTTCGCTGAGTTCTACGCGCGTCGCATCCGTCGAATCTTGCCAGCGTCCTGGACGGTTGCCGTACTCACCGCTATCGCGGCAATCACTATCTACCCGGCCCTCACACTTGAGAGAGTTCTGAAGGACGCCGTAGCGACGGTGCTCTACGTCCCAAACCTGCGGTTCGCCGAGGAGGGCACAAACTATCTCGCCGATCATTCACCATCTCCTTACCAGCACTTCTGGTCACTCGGCATCGAGGAACAGTTCTACCTGCTCTGGCCGCTCCTGCTTCTTCTGATCAGCCTGATCGTCCGCCGCCATCGCGTGTGGATGCTCATTGCAATCACGACGATTGGGATCGCGAGCTTGACTTACGGGATCATCCTGACACCCGTCGACCAGCCCGCAGCTTTCTTCATGCTCTCCACGCGTGCCTGGGAACTTGTGATCGGGGCAGTAGTCGGCGCGCTCTTGCTGTATGGCGCGCCCAAACTGCCGACCTGGATCAGAGCCATGGGCGGTTGGACCGGCATCGCACTCATTCTTGTTCCGGCAATCATTTTTGACGACACGACGGCGTTCCCGGGCACGGCGGCCGTTGTACCAACCGTCGGTACCGCGTTGGTTATCTACTTCGGCGGCGCAACCGCGAAGCGTGGCCCCACGTCGGTGCTGTCGCTCAGCCCGATGCAGTTCCTCGGACTGATCTCTTACTCGTTGTACCTCGTGCACTGGCCGTTGCTGGTGCTGACGCAGATTGCCGTAGGTGAGCAACACCCGCTGAGCCTCGGCGCGAAGATCTTGGTCGGAATCGTGTTCGCCGTCCCGGCGGCGTGGCTGCTGTTTCGCTTCATCGAAACGCCATTCCGTGCACCGAATTTCCTAGCACGGCGGCGACCGAGGATAACCCTGTGGGGCACCCTCGCGGTCACCGTTGCGCTTGCGCTCGCGCTCACAGGCGCGACACGCTGGGCCGGCGATCGGGAGGTCCCCACCGGGCCGGCAGTTGCCGCTGCCCCATCAGCGCCGACCGTTCCACCGGCTGCCACCGATCATGTGCCCAGCAACTTGACCCCGTCATTTGATGAGTTCGCAAACGACCTCGCGCCGATGTACACCGACGGGTGCCATCTAAGCTTCACCGGCGAAGACGTCCAGGACTGCACCTATGGGAATCTCGACGGAGATGTGCGCATCGCTATCTTCGGAGACTCCCACGCCGCGCAGTGGTTCCCCGCTTTATTTGTCTTCGCCGAGCAGCATTCATCCGTCCGGATCGAGAATTATACGAAGTCATCTTGTCCTGCCGTCGACTTGACTGTGCTGAATAATGACGTCCCGTACGCTTCGTGCGATCGCTGGCGGGACGCTGTGCTCACTCAGCTCACCAACGAACCACCTGAGCTCGTAGTCATCTCCAGCTTCACGAGATCCAGCTTGCCAGGCGTCGCGGAAGCCGACAGTGGACAGGTATGGAGCGAGGCATTGACCTCAACGGTCGCGCAGCTCGAAGACGCAGGCAGCGAGGTGCTCGTCCTGGCCGATTCGCCACGTTTCATCGCCGCGCCATCGATCTGCGCGTCAGGGCACACTCACAATTTGAATCCGTGTGCGGGCACGCGAAGCGATGTCGTTAACACTGACTTAGTGACCTGGGAGAGGCAGGGTGCTGAGGCCGCAGGCGGAACCTTTGTCGATCTCACCGACTACATCTGTGGCGAGGATAGCTGCCCAGCAGTCGTCAACAACCTGCTGGTCTACCGCGACACGCACCATCTGACTGCCACGTTCGTTGAGTATCTGGCGCCTGTCCTCGCAACTTCAGTTGAAGAGTTGATTCCGGAACTTTAGCGGCGAGCGAGCTAGTCCTAAGGAGCCAATCGCGGCTGATGCCAGTCAAAGGCGATGGGGCTCGCGCTGGGACGCGTTCGACCTCGCGGTCACATGAGGCCTGATCGATGCGGCCCTGATCGCTCGATAGCGCGTCCTACCGAACAGGCAGTCGCAGGGTCGGGGCATCCCCCGTCGCCCAGAAATCCGCGTCCAGCACTCTGGTGACCGGGTCGGGCTCGACCGGCGTATACGGCTGCTGATACTGCTCAGCGCGAGCGCGTTGCAACTGAGCCGCCGCATAGCGACGCTCCCACAGTTCGCGCTCGATCTTGGTGCGATCCCGGGCATAGATCATGGCTCGCATGATCATCGCGAGCAGCAAGCCGAGGTAGCCACCGATGGTGTTCGACAACACGTCGTAGAACGTCGAGACTCGCTCATCCAGCGCAAGCCCCTGCGTGAACTCGATCGCGCCGGAGAATGCCGGCAACAGGAAAATCGCCACCCACCACGCCCTACGAGCTAGGGCAAGACCCAGCAAGAAACCGAGCGGCATGAACATGCCGATGTTCGCGGTGAATTCGAGCTTGTCGTAGCCGAACGACTCAGGCACCCCGAAGTTGTGGAGCACGCGCAGCAGCCGAGAGGAGATGCTGCCGAACTCCAACTGCTGGGGGTTGGGCCACATCGTGACCAGCAGGACGAACGCGGCGTAGAACGCGAGCAATACTGTCGAAACCCATAGCCGGGCGTAGCTTCGCGGCGGCGGTGGACCGACGTGGATTTCGCTCAATGGGTGCTCCTTGGTACTAGCGGGCGGATAGCCATCGTAACGAGGGCCGGCTGGGAGAACGACAAAGGGGCCGGACCCGAAGGTCCGACCCCTTTGCGAGGAAGCAGATGCTTACTTGATGATCTTCGTGACCGTACCAGCACCCACGGTGCGTCCACCCTCACGGATGGCGAAGCCGAGGCCGTCTTCCATAGCGATCGGCTGGATCAGCGCGACCGTCATGTCAGTGGTGTCACCAGGCATGACCATCTCGGTGCCCTCAGGCAGCGAGATGACGCCGGTGACGTCGGTGGTGCGGAAGTAGAACTGCGGGCGGTAGTTCGTGTAGAACGGGTTGTGACGCCCGCCCTCTTCCTTGGAAAGGATGTACGCAGAGCCCTCGAAGTCGGTGTGCGGCGTAACCGTACCCGGCTGAACGACGACCTGGCCGCGCTCAACGTCTTCACGCTTCAGACCGCGAAGCAGCAGACCACAGTTCTCGCCGGCCCATGCCTCGTCGAGCTGCTTGTGGAACATCTCGATACCAGTGACCGTGGTCTTCTGCGTCGGGCGGATGCCGACGATCTCGACCTCAGAGTTGATCTTGAGGGTTCCACGCTCGGCGCGGCCGGTGACGACGGTTCCACGACCGGTGATCGTGAAGACGTCCTCAACGGGCATCAGGAACGGCTTGTCCTTGTCGCGTACCGGGTCCGGAACGGACTCGTCAACAGCGGTCATGAGGTCAAGAATGGACTGAACCCACTTCTCTTCGCCGTTGAGGGCGCCGAGAGCCGAGACCTGAATGACAGGAGCGTCCTCGTCGAAGCCCTGGGCTGCGAGCAGCTCGCGGACCTCGAGCTCGACGAGCTCCAGGATCTCCTCGTCGTCAACCATGTCGCTCTTGTTCAGCGCGACCATCAGGTACGGCACGCCGACCTGCTTGGCGAGCAGAACGTGCTCACGGGTCTGAGCCATCGGGCCGTCAGTAGCGGCAACCACGAGGATCGCGCCGTCCATCTGAGCAGCACCGGTGATCATGTTCTTGACGTAGTCGGCGTGGCCGGGAGCGTCAACGTGCGCGTAGTGGCGCTTGGGGGTCTCGTACTCAATGTGCGAGATGTTGATCGTAATTCCACGCTGGCGCTCTTCCGGCGCCGAGTCGATGGAAGCGAAGTCGCGCTGCACGTTGGTGTCGGACGGGAACTTGTCAGCGAGCACCTTGGAGATGGCTGCGGACAGCGTCGTCTTGCCGTGGTCAACGTGACCGATCGTTCCGATGTTGACGTGCGGCTTGGTCCGCTCGAACTTGGCCTTGGCCACTGGGTCCTCCTCAGGACGTTCGTGTAGAGATTGCCGGGCACTGGATTGTGACCGGTTCCCTACGGGGTTTGATTCTCAGTTTAGTAGAGAGAGTGCGTGTGAAGTTGTGAGTGTTCGGGATGCTCCGCGCCCATGCCCTTCGACAGGCGTAGGACCGGGAGCGGAGCATCCCGAAAGAACGGGTTACTCGCCCTTGATCTTCTGGACGATCTCGTCGGCCACGGCCCTGGGGACCTCAGCGTAGGAGTGGAACTCCATCGAGTAAACCGCGCGGCCCGAAGTCTTCGAGCGCAGGTCGCCGATGTAGCCGAACATCTCGGACAGCGGAACCTGTGCACGGACGACCTTGACGCCAGCAGCGTCTTCCATCGACTGGATCGCGCCACGACGCGAGTTCAGGTCACCGATGACGTCGCCCATGTACTCCTCAGGAGTACGAACTTCAACAGCCATAAGCGGCTCAAGAAGCACAGGGTTAGCGCGACGAAGGGCTTCCTTGAAGCCCATCGAGCCAGCGATCTTGAACGCCATCTCCGAGGAGTCAACGTCGTGCGCTGCACCATCGGTGAGGGTCGCCTTGACGCCGACAATCGGGAAGCCGGCGAGCACGCCGACGTTCATTGCATCCTGGAAACCAGCATCGATGGAGCCGATGTACTCACGCGGGATGCGACCACCGGTGACGGCGTTCACGAACTCGTAAGTCTTCTCAGCATCCAGATCGAGAGGCTCGATGTTGAACTGGATCTTTGCGAACTGACCCGATCCACCCGTCTGCTTCTTGTGGGTGTAGTCGTGCTTCTCGACGGTCTTCTTGATCGTCTCGCGGTAGGCCACCTGGGGCTTGCCGACGTTCGCCTCGACGTTGAACTCGCGCTTCATGCGATCCACGAGGATGTCGAGGTGCAGCTCGCCCATGCCCTTGATGGTCGTCTGACCAGTCTCGGGGTTGAGCTCGGTGCGGAAGGTCGGGTCCTCTTCAGCGAGCTTCTGGATGGCGACACCCAGCTTCTCCTGGTCGGCCTTGGTCTTCGGCTCGATGGCGACCTCGATGACAGGCTCAGGGAACGTCATCGACTCGAGGACGACCGGAGCTGCCGGGTCGGTCAGGGTGTCACCGGTGGTGGTGTCCTTCAGACCGATGACCGCGTAGATGTTACCCGCGGTAACTGCGGGAACCGGGATCTCCTTGTTGGCGTGCATCTGGAAGATCTTCCCGATGCGCTCCTTCTTGCCCTTGGTCGAGTTGATGACCGCAGAGCCAGAGTCAAGGTGACCCGAGTAGACACGGATGTAGGTGAGGCGACCGAAGAACGGGTGCACTGCAACCTTGAACGCCAGAGCCGAGAACGGGTCGTTCGCGTCAGGGTTGCGCTCGATGATCGTGTCGTAGTCCTTCGGGTCGTGTGCCTGAATGGCACCGACGTCGAGGGGGTTCGGCAGGTAATCGATGACAGCGTCAAGCATCGGCTGAACGCCGCGGTTCTTGAACGCAGAGCCACACAGAACCGGGTAGATCGCAGAAGACACGGTCAGCTTGCGGATCGCGCCCTTGATCTCGGGAACGGTGAGCTCTTCGCCACCGAAGAACTTCTCCAGGAGTGCGTCGTCGGTCTCGGCGACGGTCTCGAGCAGAAGCTGACGGTACTCAGCAGCCTTCTCCTTGAGGTCAGCAGGAATCTCCTGAACCTCGTAGGAAGCGCCCATGGTCACGTCACCCTTGGAGTCTCCAGCCCAGACGAGTGCACGCATCTCGACGAGGTCGATGACGCCGACGAAGTCGTTCTCAGCACCGATGGGGAGCTGAATGACGAGTGGCTTCGCGCCAAGGCGGTTGATGATGGTGTCGACGGTGAAGTAGAAGTCAGCGCCGAGCTTGTCCATCTTGTTGACGAAGCAGATACGCGGAACGTTGTACTTGTCAGCCTGACGCCACACGGTCTCGGACTGGGGCTCAACGCCCTCCTTGCCGTCGAAGACGGCGACAGCACCATCGAGGACGCGGAGCGAACGCTCCACCTCGACCGTGAAGTCCACGTGACCGGGGGTGTCGATGATGTTGATCTGGTTCTTGTCCCAGTAGCAGGTCACGGCGGCAGACGTGATCGTGATGCCGCGTTCCTTCTCCTGCTCCATCCAGTCAGTCGTCGAGGCGCCATCGTGCGTCTCGCCCAGCTTGTGGTTGACGCCCGTGTAGAACAGGATGCGCTCGGTCGTGGTGGTCTTGCCAGCATCGATGTGCGCCATGATGCCGATGTTGCGGACCTTGCTCAGGTCGGTGAGCACGTCTTGTGCCACAGGAGTGTCCTTTTCTATCTAGCAGTGCAACTGCGAAAGTTTGAGTGCCCGCCCCCGGCACGTGACCGGGGGCGGGACGATGCTGTTTACCAGCGGTAGTGAGCGAACGCGCGGTTCGACTCAGCCATCTTGTGAGTGTCTTCGCGGCGCTTGACCGCGGCACCCAGACCGTTCGAGGCATCCAGAATTTCGTTCTGGAGACGCTCGGTCATGGTCTTTTCACGACGGCCCTTGGCGTAGCTGACGAGCCAGCGCAGCGCGAGAGTGTTCGCACGGTGCGGCTTGACTTCGATCGGCACCTGGTAGGTCGAGCCACCAACGCGGCGGCTGCGAACCTCAAGGGTGGGGCGCACGTTGTCGAGCGCCTTCTTCAGTGTGGCGACAGCATCCTGGCTGTTCTTCGCCTCGACGCCACGGAGGGCGCCATAGACGATCGACTCAGCGAGCGACTTCTTGCCATCAACAAGGATCTTGTTGACAAGCGAGGTGACGATCGGAGCACCGTATACCGGGTCGTTGACGACGGGACGCTTCGGGGCGGGACCCTTACGAGGCATCTAACTCAACCCTTCTTCGCACCGTAGAGGCTACGAGCCTGCTTACGGTTCTTGACTGCCTGGGTGTCCAGGGCGCCACGGACGATCTTGTAACGCACACCGGGGAGGTCCTTGACACGACCACCGCGGACGAGCACCAAAGAGTGCTCCTGCAGGTTGTGTCCCTCACCGGGGATGTACGCCGTAACTTCAGCGCCGTTACGAAGCTTCACACGAGCGACCTTGCGCATCGCCGAGTTCGGCTTCTTCGGGGTGGTGGTGTAGACGCGGGTGCATACCCCGGCCTGCTGCGGGTTCGACTTCAGGGCGGGCGCCTTGGTCTTAGTGACCTTCGGCGAGCGTCCCTTGCGAACCAACTGCTGAATAGTTGGCACGTTCTCTCCTCATAGTGCTGCACGGTGACAGCGTGATGGGTTTCACCTCATGACCCACCGGCACGACGAAATCGCCGTGCTTTTGGTGTGGTGGGTATGCCGTGGGGGCGAACCGGTATGGACCGGAGCCCGTGTGCAGGCACGCCAAGACGTGCACACACCTGATCAAGTGTAATGCGGGGGAATGGGTGCGGTCAAATGGCGGGCGCGTTGGTGTGGTACAGGGGTGCGGTGAGTGGTCGGCGGGCGGGCGGTCGCGGCATCCGGGTTCTCGGTCTCGGCATCCGGGGTCTCGGTCGCGGCATCCGGGGTTGAGACATCATTTTGGGCGTGAGGCAACATCAGGCGCGTGAAACACCATGTCTACATTGGTGTTTCACGCTGAGGCTGTCGCGGCCTGCAGGAGATGGTGTCTCACGCGCGACGACGTCCGCCGAGAATGGGCTTGCCGCACGAGAAAGGTCGCGGGAACACCTGTCTCATGCGGCTAGGCCATTCTCGCGGCTGATGCAGGGAATTCGCCGAGCTTGAGCAGTCCCTGAACGACTATTGCCGGGTCAGAGTCGACGGGTTATATTGATAGTGCCTCCCGTTACGACGGGCAGGGAAGAAGGCCTTAGAAACCCAGCCGGACGACTGGATCTAGGGCCTTTCGCTTGCCTCAGGGCATAAGCGATTCCCCGGTCGACCTGTGGATGAGGATCGTCGAGGACAGCGCCTCCAGATGTTCCTCAATCCCCAAATGAGTGGAATTGATAGCCCCCAGAATCGCATCCGCGATCCACAGCAGTGGCTCGTCGCCCCCACGAAGGTGCTTGATGCGCACCCGGCGCTCCAGCCCTTGGCCTTGCAAGGCCACGATGTGGCGTCGATCACTACTGTCTTGATGTTGTCCGCGGCTCTCCAAGGTCAGGTCATAGATCTTCATGCCGACCATCTCGTAGTAGAGATCCTCGAGACACTTGCGTCGGAAGCGTTCAGTCTTCCGCTGGCGCCTGCTGACATGGGTGACCACAACGTTCACCGGTTCAAGCTCACAGAGTCGTCTGACGATCGCTCGCCTGCGCGACTCGCTCTCGTCTGACCAGTGAAGTTTGATCTGCCCCGGAAGCAAGAGCGGGCGGAGAGCCTCACGGAGAGCATCGCATTGATCGGCCGGAACAATTGCGGCAGCGATCAAGTACTCCTGCAGGTCGTTTTCACGCGCCACCGACGACTCATCGATGTACGCGCAGAAGGGGACCAGCTTCGACATCCGTTCACGCTAGCGCCGATCAGGAACACGGCATCACATCCATCCACAGCCCATATGTTCACCTATCAGTGCCGTTCCGAAGCACAACAACGCGAGGCATCCGGGGTTGAGACACCATTTCGGGCGTCAGGCAACATCAAGCGCGTGAAACACCATGCCTGCATTGGTGTTTCATGCTGAGGCCGTCGCGGCGTGCAGGAGATGGTGTCTCACGCGGGCCCGGTGCATCGCATCGCATCGCATCGATCGGGAGTGCGCGAGCCTCCGAGAATGGGGTTGCCGCATGAGAAGGGTGGCGGGAACACCTGTCTCATACGGCTGGGCCATTCTCGCGGCTGGGTCGGGCGGGGTGGCTGGGTCGGACGGGGTGGGTAGGAGTGCCTCGAGCAGAGTCAGCGCAGGTCGCGGATGCGGGCGCCGACGGTCGAGGCATCCTCAGTGCGCCGTTCGTAGGCGACGGCGAGGATGAGCAGAACCGCACCGATGACGGCGAGGGTGATCCACCACGGCATCGATTCAATGCCACGGCCGATCTGCACCGAGAAGACGAAGACGTTCTCGATCGGCAGCACGAGCATTCCGATGATGAAGGGCGCGGCAAGGCGGCGGCCCGCGCCGACCATGATCGCGGCGAGCGCAAGCACCATCACCAGGATCGCCCGCCACGTCAGCGGGTCGGTGAACGTCGCCACGATCGACGCGCTCATCATCACAATGAGGCCCGGCGCCAGCAGCGCCCATGAACCACTGCGACCGGCGGGCCAGTTGCTCAGGGTGCTGGCGGTCTCCCCCACGGGCTGTCGCATCCCGGCAATCCCGCCAAGCAGCAGGAACGCTCCGAGCGGCAGCGAGAACCACTCCACCCGCAGGTCGCGCGGACTCCACGCCACCACCGCCGTCACGAACGCGGCGGCGAACAGGAACCACACCGGCGGCAGCGTCGTGTGCTCCGCCCGGACGGCTGCCGTGAGCATGAGGGCGAGAATGCCGATCATCAGCGCCCACATCATCCAGATCGACCCCCAGTCGCGTTCGATCGCGCACCAGGTTCCGGCGGCGAGCGCGAGCACGGCGGGTGCGAAGATCCAGCGCGTGGTGCGCAGACGCGACGTCGCACGCGCCGCCGAGCGGATGCCACGGCCAGCAAAGACGAGAATGATCGCCGCGAGCGCGGACACCCCGAAGCACGCGAGGAACAGCGCCGCCCCATTGAGGAAGTCGAGATCAGCCCCGATCCCCATCCGGATGCCTTGCACCGGGCCCGCAATCGCCGCGAGTCCTGCCGCCGCGAGGGTGGCCGGCACGAGCATCCGCACTCGCGCGGTGCGCAGCCGTCGACCGAGGCGAGCGAACCCTGCCGCGATCGCGAGAAGCAGCGCACCGGCGGCCAGCAACGCGACGGCCCGCCATGGCACGTCCACGGCGGTACGGGCATCCGGCTCGACGAGAGCGAGTAGCGCGAGGCTCGGCAGCACGGCAACGCCGAGGCCCGTGGCGTAGAGGCCGCGTACTTCCACTCCGCGCGCGGCGAGGATGGCGGCGATCACGGCCGCCGCCAGCGCCGGCGGAAGCAGGTAGGCCTCGAGCAGGTCGACGCCGTTCATGATCCACACGCACCAGAGCGCGCCGGTGAAGGCGGCTCCCGCCACCCACCAGCCGTAGCGACGGCGGGTGAATACGGCGCTGGCCGCCGCTCCGATGCCGAGAATCACGAGCACCAGGAAGGTCGTTCCGAGACCGGCGGCCTCTCGTCCGAGCGCGAGCGCGGTGGCGATCACTCCGGTGAGCAGTGCGGATGCCTCGATTGCCACGCGCACGGCGGCCGCTGGCAGACCATTGCGACGCAGGGCGTCTCTGATCAGAGTGGTGCTCGGAAGCACGAGCGCGACGATCGCGGCGATGACCGGCAGCGTGACCGGCGAGGCGCTGATCGGGAGCACCTGGGCGCCGAGGCACACCACGACGACCGCGACGGTGGGCACCAGCATCCCGGCTGCGAGCGTGCGCAGGACGATGTTGAGGCCGGGGCGACGAGTGAGCAAAAGCGATAGGGCGAGGGCGAACATCAGGGCGGTCGAGAGTGCGGTCCAGCCGCTGCGCTCGAAGATCACCTGCACTATTCCCGCGGCGAACGGCACCACCGTCACGACGAGCACGGCATACCAGTTGCGCGAGCCGACCTGAGGCAAGAAGGTCACCACGATTGCGCCGACGAGCCCAGCGGATGCCACCAGGCACAGCACCGCGATGCTGCCGAGCTCGGTCTGCGCGAGCGCCTGCCCGAGGCACACCAGCGCGTAGGCGAAGCCGACTCCGACATGCAGGAAGCGGATGCCGGCGGGCAACGCCATCGCCGCAAGCGCCAGGGCCGCGAGCACGCCGAGGCCGGAGAGCGGTGCAGACTGCGGGTCAAGCCAAGAGATGAGGACGCCGACCGCGATCGCCGTATGGATGCCGATGATCAGCACCACACGGTTCACCAGCGCGGTGTTGCGGATGCTCGGGATCGCCCTCATCGTGATCGCCGTGGCCGCCGCCGCGCCCAGCACGATGACGAGGCGGGCGGGGAGCGGAAGGAGGTTGCTGCACGCCAGCGTGAGAATTGCGAGCGCTGCGGCGCCGATCACGATGACGTCGGTGGCCGCGGCGAATGGGCGGAGTGTTTGCGTATCGCCCTGTCGCGGCTGGGCGTCGCGGTCGCGTGCGAGTCCGCCGAACAGGGCGATTCCGGCGGCGATTCCGACCATTCCGAGCACCGGCGCCCAGCCTGACGGTTCGACCGAGAGCAGAGGTCCGGTGCCGCGCACGACGTCGGTGAGGGCGTCGAGGGCGGATGTCGCGGCATACGCCAGCGGCATGAGTCCGATCAGCGCGACCACGATGATGCCACCGATCGCGAGGGCGGAACGCGCAATCGCTCGCGGCAGTGGCGACACCGAGATGAGGGCGAACGCGAATGCTGCGGCTGTCGGGAGAGCTGCGGGCAGCCACTCGCCTGCCACATGAGCCACGGGTGAAGTGACCGCGAGCACGAGCGACGTGGTTGCTGCGGCCCCGGCGACGAGGCTCCACCAGTGGCGCAGCACGAGACGTGCGGTGACGACCGCGTGAATGGCGATGAGCGCGAGCACCAGGCTGACGCCGAGCATGATCGTGACGGTGCCGGCGAACCCGAAGGATCCGAACACCGCGAGGGGCACGGCGCTCAGCACCGCGGCCACCTGGATCACGCTGAGCGAGCGCTTCGCGATGCGCGGCCAGACTGCGATGAGTGCGGTGGTGAGGAGAGCGGTGCCGAGGTGTCCGAGGGCTGCGACATAGACCGCCCCGGTGGCGTACCCGAGCATCGCAGGCACGACGGCGATGCCGATCAGCGCGGCCCACGACCACACTCTGATCTTCGAAAGCCTGCCCGCGGCGAGCATCAGCCCGCTGGCGACCGACGTTGCGAGTGCCGCCAGCAGCCAGGTGGCGGCGGAGGTGCTGCCCAGTTGAGCGAAGGAGTACACGTCAAGCGCCACGAACACGAGCGCGAGCGCGCCGACCACCTCGGAGGAGAACTGCAGTCCGCGGCGTGCGAGCATCCAGGCTCCGCCGAGGAAGACGAGCGTGACCAGCCCGACCACGACACTGCGGATGCCACGGTCAGACAGGTCGGGATTCAGGAAGGTGAAGATGAGCGCGGCGATCGCGAAGAGTCCAGCGCCGGCGATCGCCAGCACGGACTGGACCGTGGCGCTGCTGCGCGGGTGGGGCTGGGCGTTGGCGGGGTGCTGCCCCGGGGTTTGCGGCGGCGCGGGAGGCGGGGATGCCGGGAGGTTTGTCGGAGTGGCCAGGGCGGCCGGAGAGGCGACCGGTGGCGAGGGCACTGCGGCGGGCGCGGGCGTGAGCGCCGGAGCATCCATGATTCGAGGAACGCGACGCAGCAGTGCGTCGCGGGCGCGCAGTGCGGCGGCCGCGGATATCGAGGCGTTCCACAGCTGGACGCCGAAGGCACCGCGAAGGTCCGCCCCGCAGTGGGCGCAGCACCCACCATTCAGATTGTCGGATGCACAGACGGGACAGACGGTGCTGTCCAGAAGTCGCTGGGCAACGTGCTCGCCCCAGCTGACCGTGTCGGTCGTTGTGCTCATCACTCCCCCGGTTCTGTGGTGATTTCGGTGTCGCTATCGGCATCTGCCGTCCAGCGCAGGATGTCGCCGGGCTGACACTCCAGCACACGGCAGATGGCCTCGAGTGTCGTGAAGCGCACGGCCTTGGCGCGTCCGTTCTTGAGCACGGCGACGTTAGCGGGTGTGATGCCGATGGCATCCGCAAATTCTTGGACGCTCATCTTCTTGCGCGCCAACTGCACGTCGAGGTCGATGACTATCGGCATCAGACGACCTCGGACAAGTCCTGCTCGAGCTCGAGCGCCTTGCGCAGCAGCCCGCGCAGCACCACGACCAGCAGGGCGAGGGCCGCGCTGACGACGATGCCGAGGATCGCCAGCAGAGTGAGCGACAGTGAGACTGCGCGGCTGGCGATGATCACGACGTACGAGGCTGCGATGAGCGCGCCAGCTGCAGCCAATGCCCACAGGATGATGTCTACGTATCGGAAGGCGTCTGGGCTGAAGATCCGTTCGGCGCGCACCAGCGAGAGTAGCTGCCACACGCAGACCAGTGTGAGTTGCACCAGCGCCAGGAAGATGATGGCCGCGATGATGCCGGGGATCTTGAGCTGCGCAACGTCAGGATTGCGGATTGCTGTAATTCGCGCGACCTCGGGGATCACGAGGATCTGGCTCACCAAGAGGAGCCCGATCATCACGGCAATGAGAGTCTTCAGCACAGCGGTCACACGGGGTTGCATCAAACTACCTATCGATAAGCGGCCGGTATCTATCGAAAAACGATAGCTCGGGAGGCTGGGCGGCTCAAGCTGGCCGGCCGCTCTCACAGGGAATGCACGGAGTGCGGGTGCCGACGACCCCGCCTCAACAGCAGCGACAACAACCCCACGCAGTATGCTGACGCACGTGATGTCGCACGCCACCAGGGTCGCCGTGCTCGGCCCGGTCGCGATCACGACGCCGGACGACCTGCAAGTGAATCTCCCTGGGTCAACTTCCCGCGCGCTGATCGCTGCCCTCGCTCTCTCAGCCCCCGCGCCGCGCAGCATCGACGCACTCGCCGACGACCTCTGGGGCGACGATCTTCCCGGCAATCCCCGCGGATCCCTCCAGACCCTCGTATCCCGACTTCGCGCATCCGCGGGGGCTGACCTCATCCGCAGCGACACCGGCGGCTACGCGCTCTCGGTCCCCGTGAGTGCCATCGATCTGACCGCTGCCCGCTCTCTCGATACCGAAGCCGCCGCACTCGATGAGGCAGACCCAGCCAGACTCGCCCTGCTGGATGAGGCGCTCGCCCTCTGGCGCGGCGAACCAGGCGCAGACCTCGGACAGAGCCCGGTCGCCGCTGCCCTCGTCGACGCCGCATCCTCCGTGCGCAATCGAATCGAGGCATCCCGCGCGCGCACCCTGCTCGCCCTGGGACGAGCGGATGCCGCCGCGCTCGCGCTGACGGATCGCACGGCCGCACATCCGTATGACGAGCCGCTTCACTTGCAGCTCATGACGGCACTCGCCGCCGATGATCGTCCGCAGGAAGCGCTCGCCGTCTTCGCCGCACTGCGCGAACGCCTGCGCGACGACCTCGGCACAGACCCAGGGCCTGCCGCAACGGCGCTGAACACGCAGATCCTGCAGGGCGAACGGACGCCCGGGGCCAGCAGGGTTCGTATCGGGCTGCGCGCTGAGCCAAACGCACTCATCGGGCGTGAGCAGGAACTGCGCGAGATCGCATCCCTGCTCGCCAGGGCGCGACTGGTCACACTGCTCGGCGCCGGAGGGCTCGGCAAGACACGTCTCGCGCAATCCGTCGCCGCAGCATCCGAAGCACCGGTCGTCGCAGTCGTGCAACTCGCGAGCATCCGCACAGACGACGACCTCGCACCTGCCATCGGGGCCGCCCTCGGCATCAGCGAGGCACGCGCGGGCGGGCGACTGTCAGAGGTGCGCTCGCAGCCTGACCTCCGCTCCCGCGTCATCGCACTGCTGAGCGAGCGGCCCACGCTGCTCGTTCTCGACAACTGCGAACAGATCATCGACGGTGCAGCCGTTTGGGCAACCGACATGCTCGCATCGGTGCCGACACTGCGCATCTTGACCACAAGCCGAACACCCATCGCCATCGCCGGTGAGCTCGTGCATCCGGTCGCTCCTCTGAACACTGCCGCGGGTGCGGAGGGTGACGAGCCGGGACCTGCAGTGCGCCTCTTCTTGGAACGGGCGCGTGCGGTACGGCCGAACGCTGTGCTCGACATTGCTGCCGTGATCCGCCTGTGCGATCGACTGGACGGGCTGCCGCTCGCGATCGAGCTCGCCGCGGCGCGCGTGCGCACCATGACCGCAGAGCAGATCGAGCAGCGTCTGGAGAACCGGTTCGCACTCCTGCGCGGCGGTGATCGTTCTGCACCACAGCGCCACCGCACGCTGGAGGCAGTCATCGAATGGAGCTGGGATCTGCTCGACTCAGATGCCCGCCACGCTCTCGCCGTGCTGTCGCTGCTGCCCGCAGGTTTCTCCACGGCGACTGCCGTCGGAGTGCTCGGTGCAGCGCAGGTGGACGACCTGCTCGATCGCCTCGTCGCCCAGTCGCTGCTCGTCGTCGTCGATGATTCGCTCACCTCCGGCATCCGCTTCCGCATGCTCGAAACCGTCCGCGAATTCGGCATCGCACGGCTCGCAACACACGACGACGAGGATGCCGCATGGAACGCGGTCCTGGCATGGGCCGCATCGTTCACCCGGATGCCGGGGGCGAGCCTCATCGGAGAACACGCTCCACTTCGGGCCGGGGCGTTCCGCGAAATCCGTGCCGAACACGACAATCTCGTCGCGGCCCTGCGTCACGCCATCGACGCTGAGAAAGGCGTTGACGCGCTTCTCATCGCCGCGACGCTCGCGCAATCCTGGGTCGTCCGCGGCAACTTCACAGAGCTCGGCGGATTCGCCCCACTGATCCTCGCCGCGATCAAGGACGTGCCAGATGACGCGGTACCCGTCGACACACTCGCGATGGTGCTGCTGCCGTGCGCACTCTTCGCGCTGCTCACCGAGAACGCCGGCGCGTTACGTGCCATTGCGCGCATCCGGCGGTTGCGTCGGCGATCCACGAACCAGCTGAGCCCGGCATGGCGCGTCCTTGCTACGGCCAGTGATCTGTCATCTCGACCCGGTCAACTGCATGCCGCCCTCGAGGAAGCACGCACCGACGCCGACCCAGCGGCGCGTCTGGTGACCGAGATGCTCATCGCACAGTTCTCCGAGAATGACGGCGACGCGGCAACGGCTAACGCTGCGGCGCATCGTGCGTGGGAACTCGCCGTGCAATGCGAACAGCCCTGGCTCGCTGCGATGGCCGCGAGTTCGGCCGCGCAGCTCGCGAGCCAGGCCGCGGAGCCTGCACGAGCATTAATCTGGTTCGACCGTGCACGGCAAGGATTCGAAGAGTTCGGTGCTGAAGATGAACTCCGACAGCTCGACTGGACGCTCGGCGGAAGCCTCGTGGCGCTCGGTCGTTTCGAGGAGGCCACCGCGCACTTCGAACTCCTGACCTCGCTTCGCGATTACACGCAGGAGGGCCTGGAATTCGCCGCGATCGGATGGTTCGGACTCGCTGAGGTCAGACGAGCCCGGGGAGATATCCCATCGGCAGTGTCGGCATATGAGCTGGCGCTGGAGGGATTCCGGTCGGTGGACCAGCGGGCATCGCCCTGGTTCACCATCGCGATGGCGGCGTACGTCTCGGCCATGTCGATGGACAGGGCCCTCCCCGCTGACGTGATCGCCCGCTGGGCACGCCGTCTGCGCACCAGAGTTCTCGCGATGCAGCGGATGCGCCCTGAACTCGGCGACAAGCCCATTCTCGGCGCCGCACTCACGGGGTGGTCAGCGTGGGCGATGGACTTCCCGGATTTGCAGGCCGCGGCCATGGAGGCGCTCGCGTTGGCCGAGGTGATGGGTGCGCGTCAGGATCTTCCGAGCTTGCACCTCTCGGCGCACCGTGATCGCGCCGTCGAGATCATCGGAGCGGATGCCGTCGCGGCCGCCCGTGCCGCAGCATCCGCTCTCCCGCTCGAAGAGCGCATTGACCGCACCGTCGCCATTCTCCAGACGCACTGACGCGTTCGCTGGGTACGGGGGCGTCGCGGTGCCGCGGTTTCGGGTCAGTTTTCGGAGGTGCGCGGTACGCAAACGAGGCGTGCACCGGCATCCGGGCACGCCTCGTTCATCTCGTTCGCCTGAGCGGTCAGGCCTTGCGCATGTACGCCCGGACGGTGAGCGGCGCGAAGATCGCGACGATGACCGCAGCGCCGAGCAGCGAGAGCCAGGCGTCACCGGTGAACGCACCGTTGTTGACGATCTCCCGCACCGCGGTCACCAGGTGCGAGACCGGGTTGATGTTCACGAACCACTGCAGCCAGGTGGGCATCGTGTCGACCGGAACGAAGGCGTTGGAGAGGAACGTCAGCGGGAACAGCACGATCATCGAGATGCCCTGCACGCTGGATGCGGTGCGGGCGATGACGCCGAAGAAGGCGAAGATCCAGCTGATCGCCCAGGCGCAGGTGATCACGAGGACCCCTGCGCCGATGACGGCTCCGAGACCCGCCTCCGGTCGGAAGCCCATGATGTAACCCATCACGAAGGTGAGCGTGGTGGCGATCGCGTAGCGAACGGTGTCTGCGAGCAGCGCACCCGACAGCGGCGCGATGCGTGCGATCGGTAGGGAGCGGAATCGATCGAATACACCCTTGTCCATGTCTTCGCGCAACTGCGTTCCGGTAACGACGGATGTCGTGATCACGGTCTGTACGAGGATGCCCGGGATGATCGTCGGCAGATAAGAGGCGACATCTCCCGAGATGGCCCCACCGAAGATGTAGGTGAACATCAGCGTGAAGATAATCGGCTGCAGGGTCACATCGAACAGTTGCTCCGGTGTGCGGCGAATCTTCACGAGTCCGCGATACGCCATCGTGAAGGTGTTCTGCAGCGTCTGCGTGATGCTCGTGTGGTTCTTCAGGTTGCGCTCGATGGCGGGGACAATTCTGGTCGTGGCGATGGTGCTCATGCGTGCACCTCTTCTTTCTGTGTGGTCTGGTTCTGATCGCCGGCTTCGTGGCCGGTGATCGTGAGGAACACCTCGTCGAGCGTCGGCTTCTGCACGCTGAGTTCGGTGACGCGGATCCCGTCTTCGCGAAGGGCGATGAGCAGGTCGGCGATGCGATCGGCATCCGCCATCGGTGCGGTGATCCTGGATGCCTCTGGCGAGAGTGTCCCCATCACGCCGAGCACACGCTCAATTGCTTCCAGCGCGGCGCCCGTGTCGGCGGTCTCGGCGAGGCGCAGTTGAAGGCTGGAGGAACCGACGGATGCCTTGAGCTCATCGCTGGTGCCCTCGGCGACCACGCGGCCCTGATCGATCACCGCGATGCGGTCGGCGAGTTGATCAGCCTCGTCGAGGTACTGCGTGGTGAGCAGCACCGTCGAACCGGTCGCGACCAGGTCACGGATCGTGTCCCACATTTGGCCGCGCGTACGCGGGTCAAGGCCGGTGGTCGGCTCGTCGAGGAAGATCAACGGGGGCTGCGCGATGAGGGATGCCGCGAGGTCGAGGCGGCGACGCATCCCTCCGCTGAAGTTCTTCAGGGGTCTGCGGGCGGCTTCGCTCAGGCCGAACCGCTCGAGCAGTTCGACGCTCTTGGTGCGAGCTTCGGTGCGAGAGAGGCCGAGGAGCCGAGCGAAGATCATGAGGTTCTCGTTGGCGGAAAGGGTCTCGTCGACGGAGGCGAACTGTCCGGTCACTCCGATCAGCTGGCGAATGATCTGGGGCTCGCGCACGACGTCATGGCCGAAGACGCGGGCGCTGCCGGAGTCCGGACGCATGAGCGTTGCGAGCATGTTGATGGTGGTGGTCTTGCCGGCGCCGTTGGGCCCGAGCACGCCGTAGACGGTGCCGGTCTTCACGCGGAGATCGACGCCATCGACCGCCCGGTTCTGGCCGAACGTCTTCACGAGCCCGGTGGCCTCGACGGCCCATTCTGATGTGAAATCTGTCATGTGGAAAGCATCCGCGTGCTCGCTTACACACCGCTGTCGCGGCGCTGACATGGGCTGTCTCGGCGCTGAAGTGGGGCGGCCTCGGCGCTGAAGAGGGCGGCCTCGGCGCTGAAGAGGGCGGCCGATCGAGAATTGGGTTGCTGCATGAGAAACGTCCTGGGAACCCCTGTCCCATGCAACTAGGCAATTCTCGCGGCTGGAACGGCGGGCGAGCGAGGTGCCTGGTGCCCGGTGCCTGGTGCCCGGTCGGTCCGGCATCCGGGCGGTCCGGCATCCGGGCGTGAGACACCATCCTGGGCGCGGAGCGACATGGAGCGCGTGAGACACCATTCCTACGGTGGTGTCTCACGCTGCGGTTGTCGCGGCATGCGGGAGATGGTGTCTCGACCAGGCCCAGGTGCGGCGAACGAGATGCCGGGGCGGCGGGCCACCACGAGAATGGGGTTGCCGCACGAGAAAGGTCTCGGGAACCCCTGTCCCATGCAGCTAGGCCATTCTCGCTGCTGGAGCAACAGGATCGGGCGGCGCTACGAGCTACGGACCGTCGGGGTCGAACGGCGAGTCGAGGGATTCGGTGAGCTCGGCCAGCAGCGCCTCGATCTGGGGCTCGACGTACTGCGAGATGGCAGCCTGCACATTGAGGCGATGCCGCAACAGGATGCCGCAGATCTCACGTCCGATCATGTTGGCGTACTCATCGGCAAGGGTGACCTCTTGCCGCAATGCCACCTTCGCCTCGTCACTCAGCGGCGGAAGCGGCGGCAGCTCGACACCATCGTCATCGGCAAGCCCAGCGATCGTGAAGAGGAAAGGTGCACCCGGCGTCGGATCCGGGTCGAGCGGCATGCCTTCGAACTCCGGCGCGAGACCCTCGGACGGACGATAGCTGCGGGCGCGATTGCGCGCGGCCTGCTGGTCGAGCTCCATCTGCAGCATGGGCAGATTGCGCGCGGTGTAAACGGCAACGGCGTGGTCGACGACGCGCTTGATGCGTGTGGACAATCCGTGCTGCACGCCGTGCGGAACGTTGGCGCCGATTCCTGCGGCAGAGAGGATCGGCGAGCCGAGACAGCGCCGACATGGGGCAACGCGTCCGCGGTGGGTGGCCGGCTCCCAGCGCGGCACCCAGCGCAACCAGGCCTCGACAGCCTGGTCGACTTGCGTCTCTATCGACCGCTCCACATTTCCAGAATAGGGCGATCTGCGAGTTCAGACGAGATTTCGCGCCGTTCGATTGTGTGCCGTCCGGCTACGCGTCGTTCGGATCATCGCGTTCCCACGGCCACCGCGGATGCTTCGCCTTGGTGCGGCGCAGCGCGACTCCGGCCCAGGATGTCACGGCAGCCACCACAAAAATCACGAGGCTCGCTCCCCCGGTGATCAGCCCGCCCATGACCACCAGCCCCGTGACGAACTCGCCGGAGGTGATCGCCACAACCAGACCGACACCCACTAGGTGAGCGAGAGCGGTAGTGATCGAGATGGCCCAGACCGAGCGGAACCGCGGATGCTTGATCCGCACGGCCGCCCACAGGATGCTGGCAAAAACGACAACCGCGATGATCATGCCCACAGCCCCCGGCGCTTGGCCGAGTCCAGGGATCGCGATGATGTCAGCATCCGTCGCGAAGCTCAACGCGCCCAGACCGAAGACAGCGAGCGCGAAGAATCCGATCGTCGTCATGACCACCGCCAAGACGGCCGAAACCCCCGCAGGCACGGGGCCGCGAGGGTCAGGCGTTGAAGTGGTCGTGATTACCTCGGCAGGCTCGGGCCGGCCTCAAGCGTGCGCTCGTACTCACGCTGAGCCTCGGCGTTCAGCTCGGTCTTGCGAGCGCCGCTGCGAGCAACCCACGCGCCGAACCAGATGGTGAGCTCGCGACCGAACACGAATGCGGCGATGGCGAGCGGAGCCAGCAGCTGCGAGCCAACGAGCTCGCTGCCCTCACTGGCGGTGAGAGTCCAGAACGGTGCCTCGAACAGCTGCCCAAGAATGTGACCGGCGTAGGCGAAGATGCCGACGATGATGCCGAAGACCACCCACAGGCCCCAGCGGCCACGGTTGACGATCGCGCCCAGCAGCCAGAAGCCGATGAAGAACACGACGACCGGAACCCAGAAGCCCCAGGTGGTCAGCGGAGCGAGTGCGGCTTCGCCGATGTTCTCACCGGTGATGTCGCCGGCAAGGGAGCCCAGGCCCAGAACGGTAGCGAGGTAGAGGATCGCGAAGGAGAGTGTTGCGAGCAGGCCGATGCCAGCCGCGGTGCCACGGTTGCCTCGCTCACGCGGTGCCTCCGGAGCCTGCACGAAGATCGGCTGCTGGTGCGGGAAAGCCGGCGGCGCTGCGACGATCGGCTCGGCCGCGACCGGCTCGGCGGCGACGCCAGGCTCAGACGGAACGACGCGAGTCGCGGTGTCGTCAGAGGCAGGCGGCAGGTACGCGGTGTCGGCGATCGAGGTGTCGGCGGACTCGGCGGCCGATTTGTCGGCGGACGATCTGTAGGCCGGCCACGTGTCTGCGCTGGATGTGTCGGCGGGCGCGGCCGCTTCAGCAGCATCCGCGGCGGCACGCTCGTCGATTGCCTCTGACGACTCGACAGGCTCCCGGAACACATATGGCTCGGGCGTGCCGAACGTACCGGGGTGAGACTTCTCGGCTTCTTCGAATGCTGCGAGATCGGGGTCAACAGCATCCGCAAAACTGTCAATGTTGGCGGGTTCTGCACCGGACGTGGCTGGCTCGTTCGCGGCAGCACCATCTACGGCAGCACCGTCTACTACGGCGCCATCAGTGTCAGCACCGGGTACCTCGGCGGCGGCCGCCTCGGCCTCGGCGAGTCCAGCGTTGGCACTGTCGACAACGTCATTGACGTCTGCCGGCTGCTCGGGCTGGGGAACCTCGGGGTCACTCATGGGGGCGCCTCTCGTCGGATATATGCAATGTCGAGGTTATCTCCGCCTGGCCATGCGGCTGCGCAGGCATGCCGACGTGTCGCTCGACCCGCTGAATCTCAGAGGGAGCCAGCTGTGCCCGGGTCCGCGCCGCGCAACGTGTCGCCGATGAAGTTGAAGAGCTCCGCCGCCATCGGCGCAGCGAACCAGAACAGCACCACGACGACCCCCACGCAGAAAACTCCGGCGACCCAGCTCATCGCCCGATTGCGTCCAGCTACCCCTGCCATGCGTCCAAGGTACGACCGGTCTGAGTTTTCGCCGAGGTGGACACGCGGATGGCTTGGCTCGGCGCCGCGGGAGGGTTCGGGCGTGCGGCTGGGTGAGCTGGACGGGCGATGGGCCGCAGGGACCGATGGGGTCGATGGCCCCAGGAGCCGCAGGGGTCGCACATGGCCGCCCCGCGGCATCCGAAGCGGCAATCCGCGACACCTCCGGCGCGGTCGCCCGACACTCACCCACGGCAGGGGTCGCACATGGCCGCCACACGGCATCCGAAGCGGCAATCCGCGACACCTCCAGCGCTGGCGCCGCGGGTCCGTACACGGCAGGGGTCGCACGTGGTCGCCAGACGGCATCCGAAGCGGCAACCCGCGACACCTCCGGCGCGGTCACCCGGCACTCAAAACCCGCGGGTGTCGCACATGGCCGCCACACGGCATCCGAAGCGGCAATCCGCGACACCTCCAGCACGGCCGCGCCCCGCCGGCCCGCGCCCGGCCGGCGCCCGGGCCGGGCCGGAGTCGCGACCACACGCGCCTACTCGCAAGCAAACAACGAAAGCGCGACTCAGCCCTTCGTCGCCCCGGCCGTCAGCCCGCCCACGATGTACTTCTGCAGGAAGAGGAACAGGATCATCACCGGGATCGCAGCCATCACCGCACCGGCCGAGAACGCCGACCAGTCCGCGTAGCGCGGGTTCGAGACAAGCTTGGTGAGGCCGACCACCAGGGTCTGCTGCTCAGGATCGATCAAAATGACGCTCGCCACGACGTACTCATTCACCGTTCCGATGAACGACAGCAGTCCGACGACGGCGAGGATCGGCGCGACCAGTCGCAGGATGATCGTGAAGAAGATGCGGGTGTGACCGGCGCCGTCGATGCGCGCCGCCTCATCGAGTTCCTTCGGGATCGTGTTGAAGAATCCGTACATCAGATAGGTGTTCACTCCGAGCGCACCACCGAGGTACACAAGGATCAACCCGGTGTGCGTATTCAGCCCGATCGCCGGGAACCAGTCCCCTAGCGTCGACATCAGCAGGAAGATCGCAACGACGGCGAGCAGCTGCGGGAACATCTGCACGACGACAATCGTGACGAGTCCGACGCGGCGGCCAGCGAAACGCATACGCGAGAAGGCATATGCCGCGCACGCTCCGATGAACACCGTCAGGAATCCGGTGATCACAGCGATCAGAAGCGTGTTCAGGAACCATTTCCCGTACGGATTCTGCGGATCACTGAGGATGCGGACGTAACTGTCGATGCCGATTGCGGAGAACAGCTGGTTCGAGCCAGTCAGCGTTCCGCGCGGGTTCAGCGACGCCGACAGCACGTACAGCAGTGGGAACAGCGCGAAGAGGCTCACGACGATGGCGACCAGGTGGCGCCATCCGGTATCGGCGAACCATGCGCCGAAGGAGCGACGACGCCGGGGAAGCCGGCGCTGTGCAAGACGAGCGGATGCAGAGGTCATCTCAGTTCAACTCCTCGAGGGCCTTGGTCTTTCGGAAACTGACGATCGAGATCAGTGCGACCACGATGAAGATGATGATCGTGAAGGCGGATGCCAGACCGTAGTCGCGGGTCTGCCCGGTGAACGCCACCTTGTAGACCATCGAGATCAGAATGTCGGTATGCCCGACCGGGATCGACACATCATCGAAGCGTGGCCCGCCATTGGTGAGCATGTAGATCAGGTTGAAGTTGTTGAAGTTGAACGCGAACGACGAGATCAGCAACGGAGCGACCGTCACCAGCAGCAGCGGCAGTTTGATCTGCTTGAAGATCTGCCACGGGTTCGCGCCGTCCATGACGCCGGCCTCGTTGACCTCTTCGGGGATGCCCTGCAGCGCACCCATGCACACCAGGAACATGTACGGGAAGCCGAGCCACAGGTTCACGATCAGCACCGAGACTTTCGCCAGCACCGGATCAGTGAGCCAGGGAATCTCGGCCCCGCCGAACACCACCTGGTTGAGGAATCCGAAGCTCTCATTCATCATGCCCGCCCAGACCAGTGCCGACAGGAAGGCAGGGAACGCGTAGGGAAGGATCAGCAGGATGCGGTAGCCATTGCGGAAGCGCATCCGAGTGTTGTTGAACACGATCGCAAGCAGCAGGCCGAGGAAGAACGTCGTCGCCACCGAAATCAGCGCGAAGGCGAACGTCCAGATCGTGACCGAGATGAGCGGTCCGCGGATCGCACTGTCGGTGACCGCGCGGACGAAGTTGTCGAAGCCGACCGTGATCTGCCAGCCGGGCAGCAGTTCGGTGCCGTCTTCTGAGGTGAACGCGCCAGTGCCGATGTCGCTGTAGACCGTGCCAGAGTCGGAGTCGGTCATGGTGCCTGCCGCCTCGTCGTACTCGAGCGTCGAGACGTAGAGGTATCCGCTCTGTCCATCCGGGGTGCGAATCGCACCGTCATTTGGATCGTCGCTGTAGGCGACGGAGAGCTTCTCGACGTCACTCGAACGCGCGAGCACCTGCGCAAAGCTCAGGGATGTCCAACCGTCGACAGCGACCGCGCGACTGCCGTCCATGGTCGCGCCGGACACCTCTTGCAACGGCTGCTCGTTCGTTCCGACGCTGACGTCTCCGTCATCCGGATCGGTGACCAGCAGGCCGAGCGTGCCGAGCTGTTCGACGACGGTGACCGGGAACGTCGGCGAATCCTCAACGCGCTCCTGCGCGGCCGCCATCAGCGATGAGACCGCCTGGTCCTTGCTGCCGTTGTGGCCGGTGCCGTAGTTGGTGAAGCCGATGTAGCCGGTGTAAAGAAGTGTGAAGACCTGAAACACGACCAGGAAGATGATGCCGGGAGTGAGGTATTTGGCCGCAATGCGCTTGCGAGAGAAATAGATGTAGTTGACGAGCACGGTGACGGCGACGACAAGCGCCAGCACCAGCCATTCCCCGTGCATGAAGAGCACGAATGCCGCGTAGAGCGCGACGGCGTCGACGATCGCGAGGAGCGCGATCTTCAGCAGCATCCATCGGATCTTCCCGGATGCCGCTTCAGCGATCTGCGCAGCCTGACGCTGCCGTTTCGTCGGCGGTGGCGTCTGTTCTGTGGTCGTGGTGTCTGTCATCTCTCGCCCCATCGTCATGCCGTCGGGGCGGGCGCATGCGCACCCGCCCCGACAGAACGAACAGTGTTACTGAACCGCCGCCGTTACGTCATCGACGAGCTTCTGCCACGTCGTTACGGGGTCTGCGCCGTTGATGATCGCAGCCTGCGCGATGCCCCAGAACTGCCAGACCGAACCCATTGCCGGGATGGCCGGCATCGGCACCGCGTCAGCACCGACGGCCTGGAAACCGGCGATGATCGGGTCGGATGCCGCGGTGTCGGCCGCTGCGGTGAGTGCCGGCAGGATGTTGCCAGCTTCGAACAGAGCGAGCTGAACTTCCTCGGTGCCGAGGTAGTTCACCAGGAAGTCGTTGGCTGCAACCTTGTTCGTCGACTCGGAGCTGACGAAGAATCCCTTGACGCCGGCGAACGGCGATGCGACCTCAGCGGTCGGGCTCGGGACCGAGTCGATGGCGACGTTGATGCCAGCGTCGACAGCTGCGCCGACGTTCCACGGACCAGTCAGCCAGAAGGCTGCCTTACCGTCGATGAACTGCTGCTTGGCGATTTCGCCGTCGATATCGGTGTTGAAGGTACCTGCGGCACCCTGTGCGCCGAGCCATTCGGCAAACGCCGTGCCGCCGGCGCTGCCGAGCTGAAGGTCAGCCGCGTCGTAGGCACCAGTTGCATCGGTGCCGAAGACCGGTGCACCGAACGCCGTCTGGAACGGGTACAGGTGGTAAGGGTTGCCCTCGGCGCCCTGCTCGACGACGAAGGGCTGTTCCAGGCCTGCGGCCTTGCCCTTGGCAATCATGTCGTCGAAGTTCGCGGCGGCCTCGGGGATGAGGTCTGCGTTGCGCAGCACGGCGATGTTCTCAACCGCGTACGGAAGCATGTAGACGGTGCCATCGTAGGTCGAGGCCTGGAGGGCGACCGGGAGGTAGCCGTCGGCGCTGTCGCCGAGTTCGATCGGTGCGACGACGCCGTTGGTGGACAGCTCGCCCAGCCAGTCGTGCGCGCCCATCGTGATGTCGGGGCCCTTGCCCGTCGGCACCTGCTGGATGAAGTCATCCTTGATCGTGTCGACGTCCTTGCCGACGATGTCGACCTTGACGCCGGTCTTCTCTTCGTATGAGTCGGCTGCGCCCTGCAGAGCGTCAACGCGCTCAGCGTCCACCCACACAGTCAGCGAGGATGCTGCCGCGTCACCGTTGTCGGTGCTGTCGCCCTCAGGGGCTTCCGTTCCGGTGCTGCAACCGGCAAGCACAAGTGTAGAAATTGCGGCAATCGCGCCGAAGGCGACGATGCCTCTCTTGTTCACCTTCATTGGTGGGGCCTCTCTCGATGCTGTTGATCGACCGGCCGGCGACCGATGGATGCATCGACGCAGGACGTTCGCACCTGCAAGAACTGCAAGCGCTTACAGTATGCCTGGAAATATCCCGTTCGCGCAATGGTTGGCGTCGTCGATATCAAGCTGTAATAAGCCGTGGCACGGCATCCGCGCTTGTGGAAGCGCTTCCAAGAACTCGTCTCAGAGGCAGAATCGATAGGATGGCGCCATGGCAGACTCATCGTTCGACATTGTCAGCAAGGTCGACCACCAGGAGGCGGAAAACGCCGTCAACCAGGCACGCAAGGAGGTCGAGCAGCGCTACGACTTCAAGGGCACCGGAGCATCCGTCGAGTGGAGTGGTGAATCCATCTTGATCAAGGCGAGCACCGAAGAGCGCGCGAAGGCCGTTCTCGACGTGTTGCAGTCCAAGATCATCAAGCGCGGCATCTCACTGAAGAGCCTCGAGACCGGCGATCCTTTCGCCAGCGGCAAGGAGTACCGCATCGTCTCCGAGCTCAAGGACGGCATCTCCTCGGAGAACGCGAAGAAGATCGGCAAGATCATCCGCGACGAGGGCCCCAAGGGCGTGAAGAGCCAGATCCAGGGTGACGAGCTGCGCGTGCAGTCCAAGAACCGCGACGATCTTCAGGCAGTGATCGCGCTGCTCAAGGGTTCAGACCTCGAGGTCGACCTGCAGTTCATCAACTACCGGTAGAGCAGGCCCCTGACCTGGGGTTTTCCTGTTTTAGTCCGCAGGGAGTCCGCAGAATCCTAGGATGTGGCTCGTACGCTGGCTGTTGGTCGCGCTACGAGTGCCATGAAGTCCGCGGTCGCCACCCTCGTCTTGTCCTCTGCGGATGGCCAGAGGTGGCTGTAGACGTTCAGCGTGATCGATGGCGTTGAGTGCCCGAGCGCACGCTGCACCGTGACCACGTCGCAGCCGGAGGCGATGAGGTTCGAGGCGAACGTGTGCCGCAGGGTATGCAACGTGACGTCTTGCGGAAGCCCGACCTCTTCGCGGATGCGTCGCCACTCCCCCGCTGCGTTATTGCGATTCCAGAGGCGACCGAGCGGAGTCGTGAACAGTTGCTCCTCGGGTTCGGTTACAGCGTTCCGCGCGACATGTGCCGAAAGCGAGGCGGTGAGCTCACCAGGCACATAGACGGTCCGCTCGGAGTGGTACTTCGGCGGCACCAGCTTGGCGGCCTTGATCGTAGAGCCCTGCACCTGGCGGGCCACCCGGATTGAGCGGCCGAGGAAATTGATGTCGGCGAGTTGGAGGCCTGCAGCTTCGCCCAGGCGCATGCCGGCGAAAACGCATACCTCGACGAAGCCTCGGAACTCACCAGCTGTCTCCAGAACGGCGTGGACTTCGTCGGGGCCGAGAACCCGCATGGTCGCTTCGATTTTGCGGGTGCGTGGAGGCTTGACTCCAACTGCGGGATTCGTCGCAATGATGCGATCGGCGACTGCCGCGCGGAACGCCATCTGCACATAGTTGAGACGCGTCTTGATCGTGGACGGCGCGAGCCCGCGCTTCAGTTCTCCCGCGATCCATGTCTGGACGTGTGAGGCGTTCACGGCGCCGATCGGACCGTTCTTCCACGGCACGCTCGACACGGCAACCGTGGCCGCTTCATGCGTTCCTTCGACCCATGTCTGCCGTTGCATCCACGCCCTCGTCCAGTCGGACCATATGATCTTTCCGGCGTTCGGGTCGACATACTGCCCGGTGACCACGGCTGCCGCGACTTCGTTCAGCCACCGCTGGGCGTCGCGCTTCAAGGCGAAGTGTCGGGCGTGCTCTTTGCCTGCCGCGTCTCGATACCGCGCGCGCCAGACGCCGTCGTCTCGCTGCGTGATGGATGCCATCAGTGCTCCTTAGTGGGCCCGATCTCCACGCGAACGCCCCGTCTGCCCTTCGACCAGGTCGCGCACGTGGGCGTCGAAGGCTTCGGTGAACTGCTGAGCGGATCGGTCGACCGAACCATCCGTGAGTTCGTTGACATCGAGAAGTCCGCGATGATGTTCCGCTGCGCGGGCCAACCCTTCGACTGCAGCGTCGACCGCTGTACGCCGTACGACGTCGATGGTGATATCTTCATCCAGCTCACCGGCCGGCACCAGATCGATGGATACCGCGAGCTGTCGCTGTTCAGCGAAGGAGCTGTAGGCAAGTTCGTGGATCTCGTCCAACAGTTCGCCGAACTCGCGAAGGTGCAACGTGAGATCAAGGTGATCGCCCGTCGAAAGCAACATCTGATGATGGATGCCAAAGACCTGGCCAAGCGCCTCAGCCTCGGTCAGCCGGAGCGGCCTTTCGCCCTTCTCGACCGCCCAAACGGTGGCCTGCGACCATCGGAAGCCCTTTTTGCGCATCGCATCAGCGAGATCCTTCTGGCTCCCACCGCCTCTTAGACGCGTCACATTTCGGCCGATTTCTGCATCGTTTGCCATGAGACGACGGTACTACGCAATTCTATTGCGCGCGACTAGATATCATGGTCTACTGGAATATCCAGTTACTTCCAACTATGAACGGAGGTGAGAAGAATGGACAAGATCATGTTCATCGGCGAGGTAGCCGACCGCTTGCGTCGGACACCAGCGCAGCTGCGCTGGATGGTCCACATGGGCACCGCCCCTCAGTCGGCGATTATCGCCGGCCGCCGTTGCTGGCGCGAGTCGGACGTAGAGAAGTACATCGCGGACGCGTTTTCCAGTGCAAAATGACGCGAACCCCTCGAGTCACGATGGCGCGGCTGACAAATGACAGACGGCCGGCCGCAGCGCAGCTGTCAAGTCCCGTTCGATGTGGGCGGCGACGAGTTCTTCGTCGACCTCCTGTTCTTCCACGTCGAACAGCTGCGCTACGTCGTAGTCGAGCTGAAAGTCGGCAAGTTCAAGCCCGAATACGCCGGCCAGCTTGGCTTCTACGTCGAGATTGTTGAGGACCAGTTGCGCCGCCCCGCGCACGGAGCAACCGTTGGCCTCCTGCTGTGCACGGACAAGAATGACAGCGTAGTGAGGTACGCCCTCGCAGGTAGCAACCAGCCCATCGCGATCGCCAGCTACGACCTACTCCCCCCAGCCGAACGAGCGGTACTTCCGTCCGAGGCCGACCTCTCACGCGCCCTCGAAGGCCCGTGACCAATCGCGTAACAACCCGTTGCGCGATTGCCCCGATGAAGCCGACTCGGTACGGATAGTCAGCGAGATATTCCGGCTGTGCTCACGCCGGCCACTCCGAATCCTTGCGGCCTCGTCGCTTCGTCTCGCGCAGCCCGCCGTAGCTCCGCTTCGACTGCGCGAAGCGAGTCGCTGATGGTGACCTCCGTGGTGCCTCGCAACATCGTCGCGGCGAGGGAGCGTTTAGCCGCGGCATCCGTCCTGGCGATTACAACCGCGTGATTCCAGTGACGTCCACGGGTGAGTCCGACGTAGAGGCCTGCGGCATCCACATCAGGACCGACGATCGCTTTGTCGACCGTTTCCCCCTGGATGCCGTGCACTGTCGAGGCGTACGCAAGCTGCATGTGCTCGAGGGCGTAGTCGCGTGTCACCCGACGTCGTTCGCCACTATCGCCGGTCGAGACGAGGGAAACGAAGTCGTCATCGATCCTGTTCACTATCCACCGCGCGCGGTTGTCGACTCCGGTGCGCCGGTCATTGCGGCGGGTCTGCACGGCGTCGCCGACCAGGAGCCGTTGCTCCCCCATCCCGATCGCAACGCGGGTGGGGTCGAGTTCGCCGCACTCAACGCGTCGACCCTGGATCAGTGCGTTGACCGCATCCACCTCGCTGTTCGTTCCGCAAACTATCGCGACGCGTTGACCGCGGCCCTCGGCGTCGAAGTATCCGTCGATCATCGCTTCCCGTGCCGCCTCGACGCTGTCGACTCGTTGCAGGTGTCGGCCAGCATGGAGTCTTTCGGCGATCTCGAGGGCATGCTCGCCGTCGCGCGGGTCGCGGAGCTGCAAAGTGAGCGCGGCGTAGTCCATGTCGTGGAATCGGTGGACCGTGTCCATTTCGATGGATGCCGGTGCGTGACGGATCGCGGATGCCATCGCTCCGGCATGGCCGACGGGAAGCGCTTGGTGCGGGTCGCCGACCATCGCCACGCCTGCACCGGCATCGAGGGCGAGCTCGAATAGCGCGTTCGCCGCGTGCAGGTCCAGGACGCCAGCCTCATCCACCACGATGCGGTCTCCCGGGCGCAAGGAGTGTCTCTGTGAGCCGTCGTAGTTCACCCCGGTGACGCGATCCACTTGGCCGATGTCGAGGCGGCGCCACACCTGCGCTCCCGTTGGATCGGTCGACCACCGGTACCCGTAGTCGTACAGAAGCGCATGGACGCTGGACGCCTCGACTCCTGTCTCACGCGACGCAACCGATGCGGCCTTGCGGGTAGGCGCGACAACGAGCATCCGCCGTCGTTGCAATGTCAACGCGTGCAGTGCCGCACGCAACATCGTGGTCTTACCTGCACCCGCCGGACCGATGACAGCCACCAGCCCGACGGAGCCAGCGATGGCGCACGCGGCCGCCGCTTGGGACGCGTCGAGGCCGTCAGCAGGCTCGACCCATGCAGCTACGCGCCGCAGCTCGTTCGGCAACAGCGATCGACCGCAAGTGGCGATCGCGTCCAATGCTCCGGCGACGCGGATCTTCAGCCGCATTGTCTCGGTCGCCATCAGAGACTTCACGTGCTCGGGAACCGCCGGCTGTGACGACAGGCTTACAGTCAGGCGGCGGGCGCGATCGGTGATGCGGCGCAGGATGGCATCGAGACCGTCACGATCTGCGACCACGCCCGATCGCGACAGCGCCCGGATGGCCCCTGCGCGGAGGTCATAGTGACTGAACCGTCCGCTGGATCCGGTGGATCGGAGATCCGCATCGACTACTGCAGCGGCGGCGAGCATGTCGAGATCCAGATCGTCCACGCAGACGGGGTCGACTGCTCGCGGCATCCGTGGGGTCAGGAGTGCGGCATCGATCGTGGCGAGTTCTTCGCGCACGGTCGCTTCCCACGATTGCTCATCGAGAAGGGAGGGCTTGTTAGGGCGCGCGACTGCCCACGCTCTGCGATCAATCTGCTGCAGGACTTCGACGCTCGGCCTGCTTCCGCTGTGCGTGGCCTCCCACTGTGCAATCAAACGGACTCGATTTGTCTCGATCTGCGCCGATCGCCGAGACATCGGCGCGACTGCGGCGGCGAGCTCCGCGATCTCCCCGTCCGCACCGGTTGTGTAACCGTGGCGGGCGAGTGCGGCGATCCATTGCGGATCGGTGCGTGCGGCGAGCTCACCCTCGGCGTTGATGACGGTGTGGAACTTCATCGCGACTCGTGAATCGACGTTGGTCCACTTGCCGTCGTCACCGCGCACTTTCACGTTCATCCAAAGGTGCCGATGGGCATGCGGGTCCAGAGCGCGCGACCGACGGTGTTGCAACTCGACGACCTCGAGCCGAGCGATGGGCTCTCGGATGAGTCCGCCGTGGCCTCGCCGCGCATTCAGCTCGCGTTGCCAAAGGGTTATGACGCGGTCACGGATGCGGTCCTGGAGCGCCTCGAACTCCACCGCCAATTCCGGATGCAGCAACGCGGCGATGCTGTATGACTTGGGGTGATTCAGCGTGCCGTCCAGGAGCAAGTCTGCGTCGGGTCGCATGAGTGACGTGCCGCGTTGCTCCCCCGTGACCGGATCATGGCCGGTGAGCCACACACGCAGTCCGCCGGTGGAGAGCTCGTCGGAACTGACCACTCCGTCCTCGACGACGAAGCGCGCCACCGTCGAGTCGGTGGTGCCGCTGTAGTTCTCGAGCATCTCGACCACGGGAGGGTGTGGCAAGTGGGCATCGCACGTTCCCTCGAGTGCGTAGGAGATTGCATGGCGAACACCGCGCGAATCGCCGCCTCGCTTCCACCGTTCCAAACCACCTCGCATAACGCGAGGATACTCCGTTTTCAAGTCATATTTAACTAGCAATCACTATTGGTGCCTGCGTGCATTGCGTTGTTCTTGGTCTCTTCGTCTTCGTGATCCTCGGGGTCTTCGGGGCCTTCGGGGTCGCGATCTTCGGCATCATGTTCCACACCCGGTCAGACGTCGGTCGCAGCGGCCCTCTTTCCGACGCGTCCGTCGACACGGCCACGCCCCGAATCTCTCGCGGAGAGTCCGCTTTGTGGTGAAGCGTTTGACGCCCCCGGGACGGGCAGTTTTGCGGGGCAGGTATCACCGTGCATCGGTGCCAATCGATAATCGGAGCCGCCTCGCGGGTTGCGGCGCCGGTCGATCACTTGGCTACTGTCTGCCAGACAGCGTAGGTGTCCGCTTCGCAGTCCTCCGGCATGCGTTCGAGCGCGACGAAACCTCCGCCGCCGGTCAGTTCGTCGCCGATCCAGGCTATCCGAGCGTCCGTCGTCATGATCATGACGCTACGAAGGCGGCCAAGACGGCCGCTTTCGCCGTGGCTGAGATGAGCCAGGTGAGGTCGATCTGGGTGGTGGGTGGAAGCGTGATGTCGGACGGACTGATTGGCTGTGCGCTGAGCTGGTTGTTCACAGACGTACCTTCCGTCACGGGTTACAGGTGGACACGTCGGTCGGCGCTGCATCGACGATCTCGGTCGTGACAGATGTCCACGACACAGTGGCGCCAGCGGTTATGGGGCCGTAGCCTTCTAGCGCTACCGTCCGCTCCCCAATGAACTGTCCGGTCGCGGGGTCGATGATGATCTCCTGCCGAAAGTTGTTGTTCGTTTCATCTCGCCCGATGGCCATGCCGGTACTTCCGTTGAGGGTCGCCTGTTCGTCTGTGATGGTAACGCCCGGGATGAGTGCGGCCGCCTGATACATGGCGGCGCGGTATTCGGCGGGCACTGCGCCCCCCCGTAAGGTGTCCGCGATCCAGACGAGTGCTTCGCCGTCGAGGGAAGGGCCTTTCCCGGCGGTCAGACGATAGATCTCGGTGAGTAGCTCGCCAGGTTCCAATGGAAGCTGCGTGAAGTCGTCGCTCGCTCCACCCGGAACGGAGAGTCCGCCCACCGGGTTGCCGATCTTGATCTCTCCTTCTGGCGATTTGCGCTTGATCCTCCCGCCGGGCATTTCTATGAGGTGCCCGATGGGCCCCTCCGTCATTCCAAGGTCCTGCTGCGCCGCCAGCTCGGATTTCGGGCCGAAGGTCTGGGCCACGCTTGTCCGGCACTGGATCCTCCACCAGGTGTCGTTGCGGTCCGCAGGGCGGAACAGTTCCAGCTGCTCCCGCTGCAGGTAGTACTGAGACTCGACCGTGTTGAGGTCCTCCACGACGCCGTTCACGCGGGCGGCGTCTACGTCCTCGTCGAGCCATGCCTGTGTCATGTACACGGCGTCATTGCGCACGTGCAGAAACTGCCCGGGGCTTAGCGAGGGCTCGGTGACTTGGAGAGTGGCGATGGCTGCGGCGTTCAGTACGTCGGCGGCTGCCGGATCGGCGCCGCCATGCAAGCCTCCGACTCCGAGCACGTTGCCGCCGATGAGCGCCACGGTCAGGGCGCCGGCGCCCAGGGCAGAAAACCCGGTCCACGCGACGGCGCGGCGACGGCGACGGCGCAGCGGCAGAGGGGTAGAGGATGTGCCATCCCCTAGAGCTGCGAACGGCGCGTACGGTGTCTCCGCCTCGATCTGAGCGAATAGCGCCGCCCGTCCGCGAGCAACGCTCGCCGGAGTGCGCTCGGGGATATCAGTCCGCGCTCGGCGCAGGAGCGAGATTTCGTCCATGGCTCTGTTCCTTCTCTTGGTTCAAAATCGGTTCGATAACGGCGCGCAGCTTGCGGCGCACGCGGTTCAGTCGTGAACGGACGGTGCCAACAGGAATGCTCAGCGCTTCGCTGATGCCCTCGTAGTCAAGATCCCCGAACGTGTGCAGCAGAAGGGTGTCGCGGTCTCCGGCAGGTAAGCGGGCGAGTGCTTTGCCGAGGCTGCGGGTGAGGCGATTCGCGTCGAGGCGAGCGTCGGCGGCGTCAATCTGGTCGATATCGGTGCGAGCCAGGTCCGACGCGAGCATGCCCCGCCACGCCTTCGCTTCCGTCCGCGCGTGCTGCCGCATCAGTGTTGTGGCAATCCCGAGCAGCCACGGGCGCGCGTCCTCGCTACCCGTGAAGTCTCGACGGCGAGCGAACGCGACGAGAAACGTCTCCGAAGCGATGTCATCCGCCTCGGACACACCAAGCCGCCGGGCCGTATAGCGGAAGATGACGCGCTCGTGCCGGTCGTACAGCTCAGCAAACGCCGCTGGCTGTTCGAGGGAGCGGCGGATGATCTCGCCGTCTTGAGTGGTCATACTAAGTATTGTCCGATTCGGCCACTCGAGTTCACGGTAAATTTCCGCGGCCGGGGAGAGGTCGCCGAGGAGTTGAGCATCTCGTGGGAGCCCGATTCGCTCGTTCTCTACCCGAGCGGAACTAAGCCTTGGTGTGCGAAACGGTCGAAACCGGACTCGATCTTCCTCCGAATGATGCCCGCCGGACGCCAGTTGCGATCCGGGTCGCTGCCGTTGTGGCGCCGCTTCGTGAGGGAGTTGCCTTCACGGTGGAGTACGCCCCCGGCGACGAGGACACCTTCCTCTCTCCGCAAACACCGCAGTCTTCGCCCGCTCCGTAACAGGGTGGTTCACAGTGACAGTTCCGTCGCAGTAGCGGATCCCCATACGGACAGTTAGCTCGTTGACCCCCGAAGAGCCGGGAGAGCTTGAGTCGCCGCGCCTCAGTCACGACTTCGGGGGACCCTGGCCTGGCCGGAGCGCTACGGCCATGCCCGGATCGACACGGATACAGGATTGATCAACGTCCCGTTGCGTTATAACATCCGAGCCGCTACTGTGAGCGCACTAGTTTCAGGTCTGCAATGATGCGGCAAGGAGATAAATGATGGTGATCGCTCGCTCTCGAAATTGGAAATGGAAAGTTCTTCTAGGCGTTTTCCTGGTTGCCCTTTTGGGCTCGACCGGCACGCAGTTGGCAATCGCTGGAACAGCTACAAGTCCGAACGGGTACTTCACAGCTGGCAGTAAGCAGTACTTGAACTACGCAACGGTGACTACCAAATCTCCTTCCAGCAGCGCAAGGGCTCACACTTACACCAGGACAAGTGACTCCACTACACCGGCGGGTTGGGCGGGGGCAAGAGGGCGGCTGTTCACGGCGAGCGGATCCATGTGGTGCGAAGGAGGGAACCAGTACAACACCACCAACGGTGCTGGCGTCTATGCCTACTCTTGCTTCAGCTATATATCCGATACGTATTACTCCTACGGGGTTTCCTACGGGTGGAACGGAAGCGGCTACTCGGCCAACTACACATTCAAGAGCCCAAACCAGAATTCCTAAGATCGGAGTGAATCAATGTCTAAACGAGTTGCAATGCGGAGAGCACGCTTCACTGTCGGTTTGGTTGCTGTTGCCGGGCTTGGTCTTCTAGGTGGCACAGCAGCCGTGGCAGCCATACAACCGTTGTTTGCGCCTGCAGGCCTGACTTCTGATGAGGGGGTAGAGACCACACCAGCCGCAGCACCGACATACCAGCAGAATAAATCGGGTCTTACCTACGGGTCAGCGGCAGACGCAATCTCACCGGATACTGAACCGGACCTTATCCAGGTTGTGGCAACCAATGGGATGGAAGGTTATGTCTATAAGACAGATCTAGACGATGCGAATGGAAGCTCAGCCGCGTTGACCTTCAAGAGCCCTGAGGAAGCTCTCCGGTGGCAAGAAGACCAAGGGGCCAGCGACCGCTCAATCAGCGTGTATGACGTCAGCGGAACCGAGCAGATCGGCGAGTTCACGATCGCGGGGACACACACGCAGAACGAGGTTGATGGCGGTTAGAGGTCATCAACCTCGACCGTCTAGTCGGAGACTTCATCAACTCCGTCGAGGGCTAATGTCGATGCCCCCTGAGCCTTGAAACGGGCTTAGTGGGCATCGACATCAATTACTCGTCGTTTTCTGACCCTCTCCCTCATCACCGCGGCCGTCGCCAGCCGTCGAGAACCCATTCGGGTGCTCCGCGTCCCGAAAGCGTCGCCAGGTCGCGGAGCCCAGGGCAGCTGCTGCCTTGGCCATGAGATCCCCTTTCCTCTGCTTCTCCAGCATGCGCCTGGCGAGCGACACGCGGTTTGCGATCGAACAGGAGCTACCGCTCTGACGCGGGGCTTGAGATCTCGGGGACCTCAACATCGAGCGCAACAAGAATGCGCAATAAGGTTGTCAATCTCGGATTCGTGACGCCTCCCGCGGCACTCTGCCCGCGCTCCAGCGAGCTGTATGTGTATACCGCGACTCCCGCGTCGTAGGCAACTTGCTCTTGGGAGAAGCCGCGTGCGCGACGAATCTCGCGAAGCTTGGTGCCCAGCTTCTTCGCGGCGGCACGATGACTGTCACTGTGAGGTCCTTCGAACACGACTGTCACTACTGCACCTCCCGCAGCCCCCGCGTTTGTGGTGCTCGGATGTTATCCGAGCACGCCACCCGAGCACAAGCAAGTTTGTTGGCTGGCTTCATGAGGCGGGGAGCGAGAGTCTCAAGGCAGCGCACCGCGCTTGACCATAACAACGGAGGGAAATGCAATGCGGAACGTATTCAGTTCACGAATGACGGGGATAGCACTCGCATCAGTTGCGCTCATGACGCTGGGACTCATGGGCGGAACAGCAGCGTCTGCGGACGATGTCGTCGAAGACAACGCATCAACGCTTCAGGCCGAGCCCGGGGTGCTCTCGACAGCTGAACTTCTGGTCCTGAGCGAGAGCCAGTCACTTGAAGAAGCGCAAGAGCTCTCGGCCGCCGCTAGTGCCGGCAATGAAGTTCAGGTTCTCCTGAACGCCGAAGGTGAGATCGTAGCCGCGCACCCATACACACCACCGACCCCCGACTTCACCACCATGGCCAATTGCTTTGGGGTCAACGTCAGCTTCACCTACCACAACATCGGCGGTAAGGAGGCCACGCACTGCTATGACGGGAAAGGCACCTGGAACACCAGCCGTGGTGGATTCGTGAGGATGCGGTCCACTACGTACGCAACCGCAGTCACCTATGACGACGGGTACGTCACCTGGAATGCCACGTGCAATATTTACAACACCTGCAACATCATCCCCTCTAACTCACTACTGTTGCAGGTCCGTAAGTAGGCTCAGCGGTCAGCGTCCATGCCGTAGATCAGGACCAATCCGCCTGATCTACGGCGAGGGCGGTGCATACGTTACAAACGGCAAAGCATCCTCGAAGATCATGAGTGTGTAGGTTCCGCGGTCTTCCGGGGATAGCTTGGGATTGTTTGACGTGGCCCCGATACTGCCCACAGTTGCAGTTTCGATACAGGCTCCAGTATTGGCGTCGGGGACCCCGAAGTCGACGTACATGCAGGTGCTCTTGCCCTCATCCTGCGTTCCGATCCAGACGGGCCTGTCGTTAATGACAGTCGAGAGGAACAGCGAACCCGAATCGAAATCGACGTCCGAGGGGGGCTCGATCTCCAATTCACTGGTGAACTGACTGCCGTAAGTGGCCAATATCTCGTCCGGGCTTAGATATGGCGAGGACGAGTTCAGCGCCCCCACGAACCCGCCGACCAGCCCGCCCAGCACGAGACAAGCGGCGGCGGTAGACAGCAGCCCGCGCCACCCAAATCTCATGCCGGACGTCGCTTCTATTGGTTGCTGTTCCGAGTCCACGGCGGATACCACTTCGGATCCGTTCTCGACATCCTCGGAGTCTTCTGGTTCGCCCTCCGTGCGAGCGGCTTGCAACTCTTCCAATCGCTCACGCTCATAGGGCGACAGACCCTCTGCTTTCGCAGAGAACGCACGAGCCAGGAGGCTCTTGAGTTCATCATCAGTGAAACTATCCGGCATACCTACACGCTACGTCAGATCCTCGACAACTCGGATTATCAGGAGTGCCGGATCGAAAGCGGGTTCTCGCCCCTGAACGACCAAACGACGCTCGTAGGCGAGGAAGACCGTCAGAAGAATGAGTCCCGCAGCGACGCGTAGGAATCCGCCAATTACCGCGGAATCCCCGCCACCTCGACCGAGAACCTACAATCAGGACGCTTCTCGCAGCTCGACGTAGGCGGCGAGAGCTTCGCGGACACTGTCAGACTCGTCGCGCTGCTCACGCTGCGCGAGATCGTGCACACGATCTTTGAGCGCCTGGGGTACACGCGCCCGCACGACCGGCGACGGGCCACGCTTCGCGCCGACAGGCGGTCGCCCCATCGCCAGCTGCACCGCCTCCTGCGGAGTCGCAGCATCCGTCGCCGCCATGAGAGCGCTGCGCGCTTCGGCAGCGGCCACCGCGCCACGACGGATAGTACCGGGCTTCACAGTCAGCTGGCCGCGCTCGGCGCGAGCGGCCAGCTCGTCGTACTTGTCAGTAGTCATTGTGCTTCTCCTTCGTGCAGCAAGTAGCGGAACATATCGGTCAGGGGGGATGATCATCTGACCGCGTGACCGGTGTCTCGCATCCCATGGGTGACGAGACACACCGGAGTTGCGAGCCACTCACCGAGAGCGTGCCAGATCCAGTTTTCGGCGTCGCTTCGCACGAACTGAGCGTTACCTCGACAGCTTGATTGTGCAGAAACAAGACGCCATGTTCGCGCAGCTACAGTTGCCCCGTCCCCGTATCCAGAGGCAACCGGCTCCTGAACAGAGCGCTCCATTTCATCGCGGTCACGCGGATGAGTCGCCACACCGGCACCAAGGCCTATCTCGACAAACGCCTCGCCGAAGGACGCACCTGATCCGAAATCCGACGCCGCATCAAGCCCGACACATCTACCGAACCCTCAACGCTCTCTACGAGCACGCACCCGAGAAGGCTCCTGCCTCGAACTGCCCGCTCGCTCCGACAATCGGCTGATCACGCGGGGAGGGGACGACGTAGTGCCCGAGTGAGGCGATTGCTAAGCGGAGCTCGCAGCGCAGCGGAGAGCGGAGTCTGCAAAAAGCGAACGATAGGAACGGAGGCGTCACCTCCCCGCTACACTCTCGCCGTCGGAGTGAGGCGACCCGTTACCAATCTCTCCGACGCCGCCGCGGAACCACCCTTGACAAACTTGTGAAGTGTCGAAAGCGCGGGCATTGAAGCGGGGCGAGCGGGGTACCCTCGAATGGCACCGGCGAAGTCAGCCAAGACTACGCGGCAATGCGAATACGAGTCCGCGTTCAGTCCGCAAAAAGTCCGCAGAATTCTCCGCGCAGGCCTCTCAGCCCCGTTCCGAAACAATCAGAAATCCGCGTAATTTCGCGGATTTCACCCAAGGCCAACCACTGGCAAACACACCGATGCCGTTCATCAACTACCGGTAGGCGCCCCTTTCCGCGCCACGTCTCCGGTCTAGCCGATTCCGCGGGACGTGGGAGGAAAACCGGGCTGGGATGCGGCTCGAGGCCGGGTTTCGCTTCCCACATCTGCGCGGTGGTGCTGGCGCGGTCGCCTGGAGCCGTGACCACGCTCATACCGTTTAGCTATGGATAGGCCAGAAGTCGGAGCAGGCGGACTGCATCCGCCCGGACCTTAGGGTCAACCCCCTCGTACAGTCCACTTTCGGCAGCGCGTGTGGCTGCGACCGCCTGTTGGAATAATGCGCGGCCCTCGGATGTGGCGACCACTGCCTTCATCCTGCGGTCGCCCCTTCCCACTAGGCGTGAAACGAACCCCCGACCTTCAAGGTCATCGACAATGCCGACCACTCGACTGGGGTCCAGCCGCAAGAAGTCCGAGATCTCCCGTTGGGTGACCCCGTCGCGCTCGACGGCCAGAGTGAGGGTTGCGAAGGCTCGCGCGGTCAGGCCGAGCGGTTGGAGCGCGTCATTGCCAGCCGAGACCGCCAGGGCGCTCGCACGCGCCAGGAGAAAAGCGACGTCGTCGAGGAGAACACTCTCGTCTCCTTCCACCACGCGTTTCCGATCCTTTCAGCGGTCAACGGCACAAACATAGCATCGAGCGGTCGCGGAATATCGCATGCATAGCGCAATCATTGCAGTCTGCAATTGATAGTGCTACCGTCGCCCGAGGAGGCCGCAAAGGTGCGTCCGCCGTTACCGCGTCGGCGTCAATGACCGCGTCGGCAGCATGGAGAGGATCGACATGTCACCCACCATGAACTGCGATACCCGGCGGTCCTGCCGGCCGTCCTCAGGGGCTGAACGATGATGCGCAAGGCACGAGTGGCAGCACTTGTGTCTGCCGTCGCCGCGTTGGCGCTGACCCTAAGCGCCGCGCCAGCTTTCGCCGTCCCCGCTGCGTCGGGGTCGGCATCCAACAAGGTTCCGCAGCTTTCCCCTGCCGAGCCGGGGACCCTCGAGCAATGCGACTCCCTCCTCGGGTTCGTGTACGACGACACCGCGATCACCGCAGCGCAACTCGTCGCAGCGGGGCCGCTGTCGGGCGTCGAGGTAGGGGAACACTGCCTCGTTCGCGGCCATATGAATGAACGAATCAGCGACGTCGATGGCCAGACCTACCGCATTGGGTTCGAGATGCGCCTACCGGTCGACTGGAGCGGGCGTTACCTCTACCAGGGCAACGGAGGCATCGACGGTAGCGTTGCGACCGCGCTCGGCTCCGCCGGTAGCGAAAGCGGTCTCCAGCTGGGTTTCGCTGTCATCAGTTCGGATGCCGGGCATGCCGGCTCACTTGGGCCGACATTCGGCGTCGACCCGCAGGCACGTTTGGACTACGGTTACCAGGCCGTCGGCACCCTGACACCGATGGCGAAGTCCCTCATCGAAGCGGCCTACGGCAAAGTCCCCGATCGTTCATACATGACCGGCGGCTCCAACGGGGGACGCCACACGATGGTGGGCGCCGCGCGCTACGCCGACCAGTACGACGGGTTCCTTGCCGTCGCGCCGGGCTTCAACCTGCCCCAAGCCGCCGTCGCGCAACTGTGGGGCGCGCAGCAGTGGGCCAGCATCGCCACCGATACCGCGGATCTCAGCACGGCGCTGACCTCCGCCGAGCGGCAGGTGATCGCAACCGCAATCCTCGCTCGGTGCGACGGACTGGACCGCCTCGTGGACGGAATGGTGCAGGACAGCGAGCGCTGTCGAAAGGCGTTCTCCGTCGCTCGCGATGTGCCGACCTGCGACGTCGATCGCGACGGCACCTGCCTGAGTTTGCAGCAGAAGACCGTCGTCTCGGCGGTCTTCGCCGGGGCGCGTACCAGCAGCGGAGAGGACATCTACAGCTCCTTCCCGTTTGACCCCGGGCTGGTCCAAATCGGCTGGGCATCATGGAAGTTCGTCGCATCATTGGATCGCGATCCCGGTGCCGTCGGGTTCATCTTCGGAACACCTCCGGATCCCAGCATCCCCGCCTCGCCACTCACCGTCGACATCGACGCGGCCGCGGACAGCATCTACGCGACGAGTGGCATCTACACCGAGAGCGGTATGCAGTTCATGACGCCGCCTGATCCGACGCGACTCGACACGCTCCGCGAGCGCGGAGGGAAGATGATCGTGGTCCACGGCGCGTCAGACGGAGTGTTCTCGCCCGACGACACTGCGTCGTGGTACGAAGAACTCGATGCTAACTACCGCCAGAAGGCCGACGAGTTCGTGCGCTACTTCGAAGTGCCCGGTATGGGTCACGTCCGAGGCGGCCCGGCGACGGACCAGTACGCCGGCCTCACTGCCCTGATCGACTGGGTCGAGTATGGGTCTGCTCCAGACCGGATTGACGCGTGGGTCAATTCGGCCAATACGGAGGTTCCCGCGAATTGGAGCGCCGACCTCAGCCGCCCACTCTGTCCGTATCCGTCGGTGGCGCGGTACGCCTCGGGCAATCCCGATAGCGCCGATAGCTTCGTCTGCAAGCACAGCGGAGGCGGTATCGGGCACCGCTGAACCGGCCGCAGCAGTTGCGCCCGGTCATCCTCACACCGGAGGTGGACCGGGCGCAATAGCGAGCGCGTCAACGTTCGCTCCGCGACGAGGACGACAGCCGTCACCGTGGGCGTGCGGATCGTGAGTATTCCGCGTGACGTGGGAAGGAAAATCCGGCTGGGATGCGGATCGAAGCCGGGTTTTGCTTCCCGCATCTGCGCGGTGGTGCTGGCGCGGAGCATGACAGGGTGCGGTAGCTTCAGCAGCATGAGCTTTGACAATGTTGTGCGGGTACTGGATGAGACTTCGGTCGTCGCCATCGTGACTACGAGAGCCAACGGCGAGCCGATCGCCACACCGATCTGGTCGATGGTCATCGACGGCGTGCCCTATGTGCGGTCGGTGTACGGCCCCAAAGCGTGGTGGTATCAGCATGTGCGCGCCGGCCGGCCGGTGGCATTCGCCCTCGGTGACGGTGCAATCGCGGAGCGTGATCGCGTTGCCGCACTGAACCTCCCGCGCGAGCAGGTCGCAACCGAGTACGTACCGGTCGAGGACGAGATTCAGCTGAAGATCGACGACGAACTGCGGCGCAAATACGACGGCCAGACCTCGTCGGTCGACGCGATGCTGACCGACGACGCGCGATCGTGCACCCTGCGGATCGTCGAGGCACGCTGACCAGAGCCGCATCCAGCGCATGGGGGAAGGATTTCCCGGCTCCGACGCGAATTGGAGCCGGGAAATCATTCCGGCAACAGGCAGGTGGAAGGCGCTAACGGTCGCGCAGGCGCGCGGACCGCAGCGCCCGACTCACGGGCTCGAACGAACCCACCCGGTCACCCAGCGCTCCAGCCGCGCGTAGGCGTCGTCGCGCGACTGTTTACGTGACAGGAACACGTCATGCAGGGCACCGTCGATGCGTTCGACCGTGACGGATGCTCCGAGCTTCAGCGATCGTTGCGCGATGTCGTCGACGACAAGTACCGAGTCGGCCGAGGTGAGCTCCTCTGACCAGCGCGTCGGCAAAGCCGAACGCGTCGACAGCAGCACACATACCGGCACCGGGATCGACAGCCCCTCGGAAACAGTTCGATGGCCGTGCAGGATGGCGTGCAACCAGCCTGCATGCACGGCCATCGCTGGTGTCGGGCGCCAGACCCGATTCGGCTCCATCTGATCGTCCGGATCGGCGACAGCGGCCTGCGCACGCGAATAGAAGCCGAGGTCGACCTGAGGTGCGGCATCGAATGGGCGCAACCGGGCCTGCAACTCGACCATCGGCGAGATCGCCGCGCGCAGCGGCGCGAGCTGAAACTCCAGCCACGGCGCGTTCAGGATGACAGCGGATGCCGCATCCGGATGCCGGGATGCCCACAGGCTCAACACCAGCCCACCCGTCGAGTGCCCCAACAGCACCAGGCGTCGCGGACCGCGCGAAGTGTCGGCATCCTCTGCAATAGCGCCGAGCGCAGCCGCGATGTCCTCGTCGTAGGTGCGCAGATTGGTGATGTATCCGGGCGTCTGGCCATCGCGCAGACTCCGACCGTACTTGCGCAGATCAAGCGCGAAGAACCGCGCGCCGCGCGACGACCAGAACCTCGCCAGTCGCTTTTGGAAGAAATAGTCCGACCAGCCGTGCACATAGAGCACATCGACTCCGTCAAGCAGCGGCGGTTCCTCCTGCAGCGGCACACCACGAAGACGACGGACGAATCGTTCCCATCCAGAGGGCTGCGGGCCCACCGGCTCAGGCAGCGCTCGCACGAGCGTCGCAACAACCTCGCCCTGGTCGTCTTCACCGAGAGGAAGGGTGCACTGCTCGAACTCGTCTCCGAGGACGTCCGGAACCCAATGCACCATGCTGACCACCCTAGTCAGAGTGGTGTCACTTCAGGGCCCCGACGTTCGCTGCCACAACTTCGGCGACGTTCCCCCGGCACGCGTGTAGGGCGAAAGCACGGATGCAGGGCGAAACTACGGCGTGTCGCCCTGCATCCGTTCATCGGCCTTGCATCTGTACCGGAAGCCCGACCGCGAGCCCGACAGGGAAGCCCGACCGCGAGCCCGACAGGCGAGCCCGAAAGGACTACTCCCCGCGGGAGATCCGCACCATCTCGTCGCGAGGGACGACCTTGACGCGCACGCGCTCGTGCGGCGCGCCGAGAGCAAGCTCGTGCTGGTCGAGGCGGTGCCAACCTTCAAGGTCGGTCCACTTCACGCCACGCGATTCGAGAAGCGCAGGGATGGCCGTCTCAGACGGATCTTCCGGATGCCACCACGAGCCCTGGTCGTTAACGAGGTGCTGCACGGTCTCCATGGCATCCGACTTGGTGTGACCGATGAGTCCCACCGGTCCGCGCTTGATCCAGCCGGTGGCGTACACGCCGGGAACACGCTCATTGGAGTCCTTGGCGAGCACCTGCCCCTCGTGGTTCGGGATGACGCCGTGACGCTTATCGAAGGGAACATCCTTCAGCGGCGAACCGAAGTACCCCACGGCCCGGTATAGCTGACCGATCGCGATCTCGCGCATCTCGCCGGTGCCTTCAAGCCCGCCGGAGCCGTCCGGACGCGTGCGCTCGTAGACGATCGCCGCGACCTTGCCCTCGGCATCCTTCTTGATCTCAACGGGCTTCGACCAGAAATGCAGGTGCAGGCGGCGGGATGCCTCGCCCCCGGCATTGTTCGCCGACGGCAGCTGGCGCCATGACTGCAGCACGCGGTCGATGACCTTGACCTGCTTGTTGCTGGCGACGGCAGCAAGGGATGCCTCGTCGTAGTCGAAGTCCTCGTCGTAGACGACCATGTCGACGTCTCGCAAGTCGCCGAGTTCGCGCAGCTCGAGCGGGGTGAACTTCACCTGCGCTGGGCCACGACGGCCGAACACGTGCACATCGGTGATCTTCGAGGCCTCGAGTCCCGCGTGAATGTTGTCGGGGATCTCGGTCGGCAGCAGGTCTTCTGCGTGCTTGGCCAGCATGCGCGCCACGTCGAGTGCGACATTGCCGTTGCCGAGCACGGCAACAGACTCGGCATCCAGCGGCCACTCACGGGGCACATCGGGGTGACCATCGAACCAGCTGACGAAGTCGGCCGCACCGAACGAGCCATCGGCGTCGACCCCGGGAACGTCGAGCCTCGTGTCGCGGATCGCGCCCGTGGAGAAGATCACCGCGTTGTAGTGCTTCTTCAGGTCGCTGAGAGTGATGTCCTCACCGAAGCGCACGTTGCCGAAGATGCGGATGTCGCCGCGGTCAAGCACGTCGCGGAGGGCGTTGATGACGCCCTTGATGCGCGGGTGATCAGGGGCGACGCCGTAGCGAACGAGACCATAAGGCGCGGGCAGCTGCTCGAACAGGTCGATGGAGACGTCGAAGGACCGTTCGGTTTTCAGCAGGATGTCAGCGGCGTAGATTCCGGCGGGGCCGGCCCCGACGATGGCCAGGCGAAGCTTGGTCATGAGTGTCCTTTCGGATGCTGCGGCGATCGAGGTTCGATCAGCTGCTGCGGTCAGCAAGAGATTCCGCGAAGCGGGTCAGCGCCTCGCGCACCGCACCCTTGGGCAGCGGTGCCAGTGCGTCGATGGCGTCGCGCGTCCAAGTGCGCGCGAGCTCGAGCGTCTTCTGCGTCACCGCGTGGTCGCGGAGCTCGGCCAACGGCACGTCAAGGAGAACGGCATCAGCGCCGTCGGCGATTCGAGCCACACCGTCATCGATGCGCGCGGCAAGCTCAGCGGCCGCGGCATCCGACTCTGCCTTCAACAGCAGATAGGGCATCGTCGGCACGCCGGCGCGAAGATCGGTGCCGGGGACCTTTCCGGTCTCCTCCGGGTTGGCAGACAGGTCGATTACGTCATCCAGCAACTGGAATGCGACGCCGACCTTCTCGCCATACACCCGCAGCGGCTCGACGTACTCGGCTGGGGCGTTCGAGAAGATCGCACCGCCCTGCGTCGCCGCGGCGAGCAACGAGCCCGTCTTGTCGGCGAGCACCTGAATGTAAAACTCGATCGGGTCGTCGCCCGGCTGCACCCCGACAGTTTCATGCAACTGGCCCATGACGAGTCGTTCGAAGGTGTCGGCCTGCAACTTGATCGCGCGGTCGCCATAGCGCGCCATGAGCTGGCTGGCGCGAGAGAAGAGGATGTCGCCGGTGAGAATGGCGACGTTATTGCCCCACACGGCGTGCGCTGCGGGAACGCCGCGGCGGCGGTCAGCGCCGTCCATGACGTCGTCGTGATAGAGCGAGCCGAGGTGCGTCATCTCCAGCGCCTTGGCGATATCGATCACTGCGGGGATGTTGCCCTCGCCGAGCTGAGCGGTCAGCAGCGTCAGCACCGGGCGGATGCGCTTGCCACCTGCCTCGTAGAGGTAGCGGGACGCGGCATCCGCGATGGAGTCGGCGACCCGCAGATCTTCGGCCAGCCCGCTCTCGACGAGGTCAAGGCCCGCCTCGATCTCATCGGCGACCCGACGCGCGGCGCGGCCGATGAAAACGCGGTCGCTGAAGCCGAGCCGGCTCGCGAGTCGCGAACCCGGGGCGGCAGGGCTCGAAGTCACGGTTTCCACCCTACCCGTGGCTCACGCGCTCTTCGTCGCCGAAGCGGGCTTCGTGGCGCGATGCAGTGCGACAATGCCGAAGGAGAGGTTGCGGAACGCGACATCAGTCCAGCCCGCCTCGCGGATCCAGGCGGACAGCTTCTTCTGATCCGGCCAGTCCTTGATTGATTCGTTGAGGTAGTCGTAGGCGTCGCTGTTGGTGCCGGCGACGCGCGCCACCCGCGGCAGAACCTGGGCGTTGTAGAAGCGGTAGAGCCCGCGGAATGCCTTGCCTGGAGGCGTGGAGAACTCGTTGACGACGAGCCTGCCACCTGGCTTGGTGACCCGGAACAACTCGGCGAGCGCCTTCTTCGGCTGCTGCACGTTGCGCAGGCCATATGACATCGTGACCGCGTCGAACTCGTTGTCGGCGAAGGGAAGATTCATCGCATCGGCCTCGACGAACGAGAGGTTGCTCAGATGCCCGTGCCGACGCTTGCCCTCGGCCAGCATCCCCGGCGAGAAATCGGCTGCGACGACCTCGGCTCCGCTGGCGGCAAGCGACGCCGAGGAGGATGCCGTACCTGCGGCAAGATCGAGAATCCGCTCGCCGCGTTTTGGAGCGACAGCACGGGTCGTGGCGGCACGCCAGAACGCATCATTGCCGAACGTCATGACGGTGTTGGTGCGGTCGTAGCCGGCCGCCACCTGGTCGAACATCCCGCTGACGCGCTGGGGGTCCTTGCCGAGGTCGGCGCGATTGTGCTCAGTCACCCGTCTAGTTTAGGTCGCCACCGCTGCGACTGCTCGGTCACCAGAGCAACTTCGGGATGTCGCACTCGCCCCCACCCCTCATCGGCGCCGTAGGTGTCAGCGGTTCAGTCCGAGGTCTTCCAGACGGTCGAGCCAGAGATCGGCGGTCGCCTCGTCAAACGGGGCGACCTGGTTTCGAACTCTGGTCTCAAGATCGAGAGTGAGGGACTCGAGGCGCGTCATGACCTCGGCCGGATAGCCGTATTGGATGCTGTGCTCAGCCCACTCGTCGCGGTCATCAACCCAGGTGCCGCGCTCACCCTCGACCCGGATGACGTCGAGGTCCATATCGATGCCGGTGGCGAGGAGCGGATCGTCATCACTCCAGCGGATGTCCCAGCCGAGGTCGATGTAAACGCGCATCTGGTGCGGGTGGTTGCGGTAGACCGTGATGGAGTGGTCTCCCTCCGGCGCGAGAAGCGTGGCCTTGTTGCGCTGGCCGGCATAGTCGACCGCCGGAATCAGCGTCACATTCAAGCCGTCGGCGTCGAACTGCGCGCCGGGACGCGCGCTGCGCCATCCGATCGGCTGGCCGATCCAATCGCCCCACTCGTCCGCCCCGAGGTAGACGGATTCGTGACGCCAGTGCGGGGAGCCGTCCCACTTCCGCCACTGAAGGATCATCTCGGTTCCTGGTGCCGGCCGCGCATCCGTTGTCATTCCCCCACCCTAAATTGCGAGTGGTGGTTGTGGCTCGAAATCGTCCAGGATCCGAGCCACGTGCGACCACTCGCTATTCTGGAAGGGTGAGCATGCGCCTGATCGTAGAGACCCGTGAGATCGATCCGGTCGACGATCTGCTGGCCTATGCACACCCCACCACTCCCCTCGCCTGGCTGCGCCGTGGCGACGGAATCGTCGCGGTCGGCGACGGGATGCCGGTGTTCATCCGCGTCCCGGCGGGAACGACCACCCTGCGCAGCACGCTTATTGCGGATTCGTGGCGGAAGCTGGCGGATGCCGCTGAGATCGACGATGCGGTGAACCTTCCCGGTTCCGGCCTCGTCGGATTCGGTGCGCTGACGTTTGACGAGGATTCGGCCGCCGACAGCGTGCTGATCGTGCCGTCGGTGATTCTCGGCAAGCATCAAGGGCGCGGCTGGATCACCCGCATCGCGCCGGCAGGCGAAGATCTGCCCCAAGACCAGCCGGATGCCACGATCGAGCCATGCGCGTACGGACCGCACTGGGCGGGCACGCTCGGCCCCGGCGCGCAGACCCCAGAGGGATATCAGGCGTCGGTACGCCGCGCGCTCGACCGCATCGGCGACGGAGAGATGAGCAAGGTCGTGCTGGCGCGTGACCTTTCCGGCACGATTCCGGTGGGCTCCGACCTGCGCCGACTCGTGCGCGCCCTGTCGACCGGATACCCCGACACGTGGGCGTTCTCCGTCGACGGTCTGATCGGCGCGAGCCCGGAGACTCTCGTCACGGTGCAGAACGGCACCGTGACCGCTCGGGTGCTGGCTGGCACGATCGGCCGTGGTGCTGATGCCGACGAGGACGCCTTGGCCTCGGCTCATCTCGCCTCGAGCACCAAGGATCTCGACGAGCACCAGTATGCGGTGCAGAGCCTGCTGACATCGTTGCGGCCGCACGTGCGCGCCATGGCGTCGAGTGAGCAGCCGTTCCTGCTCAAGCTGCCGAACCTGTTCCACCTCGCCACTGATGTGGAGGGCGAACTGTCGGACGGAGAATCGGCGCTGGATCTGGTGGGGGCGTTGCATCCCACCGCTGCGGTGGCGGGGACGCCGACAGATGTCGCGGTCGCCGCGATCCGCGAACTCGAGCCGTTCGACCGGGGGCGTTACGCGGGACCTGTCGGCTGGATCGACGGCAACGGCAACGGTGAATGGGCGATCGCCCTGCGCTGTGCGCAGTTCGAGATCGGGCCGGTGCGGCGCTTCGCCGAATACTCGAACACGATCGGAGTCACCGCCTACGCGGGCGCCGGCATCGTCGCCGCGAGCGATCCGGAAACCGAGCTGCTCGAGACGCGGGTGAAGTTCCGCCCGATAGTCGACGCGCTGGCGTGAGATGCCGCGCTCGACCTGGTGCGGCGACGGCTCTGGTTCGGCGGGTGTCGCAGATTGCCGCCATTCGCTCGGTGAAGCGGCCAAGTGGGACACCTCCCGAAAGTGTCCACCCACGCGGGTGTCGCAGATTGCCGCGTCGAGCGTCACGAAGCGGCCAAGTGCGACACCTCCCGGCGCGCGAGCCGAGCGAATGAGCCGCAGCGCTGAGGCTCAGCTCGCCGCGAGCCGCTTCTTCTCGGCCTCGACGTCGTAATCGGCGGCCGGCCACTGCGGGTCAATGTCTTCCAACGCCTTCAGCAGCAACTCCTGGACTGCGAGGCGCGCGTACCACTTGCTGTTCGCCGGAATCACATGCCACGGCGCCACATCGGTCGAGGTCCGCTCGAACACCGTCTGATAGGCAGCCATATACTCCGGCCAGAGAAGTCGTGCATCGACGTCGCCGGGGTTGTACTTCCAGTGCTTGTCTGGACGCTCCAGGCGCTCCATAAGCCGGGCTTTCTGCTCCTCCGGTGAGATGTGCAGCATGACCTTGATGACGCGAACTCCGGATGCCGTGATTTGAGCCTCGAAGTCGTTGATCGCGCTGTAGCGCCGTTCGATCTCCTTCTCGTCAGCGAGAGCGGCGACCTTGCCGACCAGGACATCCTCGTAGTGCGAGCGATCGAAGACCCCGATGAACCCGGCCTCCGGCAGCCGCTTCTTGATGCGCCAGAGGAAGTCGTGCTCGAGTTCCTCTGGCGTCGGCGCTTTGAACGCCGCGAGTGTGATCCCCTGCGGGTCCACACCGCCGACCACATGCCTGACAATGCCACCCTTGCCGGCGGAGTCCATCGCCTGCAGCACAAGCAGCACGGAGTCCTTCGCGACTCCCGCACGGCTGGCCGCGAACAGTCGCTCCTGCAACTCGCTGAGCGACTGGATCCCCGCCGCGAGCTCCTTCGCACCGCTCTTCTTGTCGCCGTCATAGCCGGGATGGCTGTCCGGCTCGACAGCGGAAAGCTGGAACCCCTCCCCAACTCGCAGGATCTCGGATGCTTCGCCTGTCCAGCCTCGTGTGCTCATGCGTACATCCTGCCGCGAGACTTCACCAATGTCCCGAAAATCATCCGAACCCGTGACACAGCTGAAGTTTCGCGGGAGGAGAAAGGGGTTTCAGCGCGCGAGCGGGACCTCGATCAGCTGGCGACCGGCGGCGGGCGTGGTGAGCACCTGGTCGAGTGCCGAGCGCGTCGTGATGCGCTGATACTCCCAGCCGTACGCGAGCGCGAGATGCTCGAGCCGGGTCGTGTGCGGGGTGTAGAAGGCGCGATCGAGGTCTTCCCTCGGCGCCGACGATGCCACCTCGAGCGAGTCAAAGATGGTGCCGCCGCCGTCGTTGCCGACGATGACTTGGATGCGTGGCTCCTGCTCGTCCGGCGGCAGCAGCAGTGCCCCGACGTCGTGCAGAAAAGCGAGGTCGCCGAGCAGCACTCGTGTCACTCCGGCCGAGCCTTCCGCCTGGCTCGCGACGGCGATGCCCATCGCCGTCGAGATCGTGCCGTCGATGCCGGCGAGCCCACGGTTGGCGTGCACCGGCACCTTCTTGCCTGCGAGCACGGCATCGGCAACGCGAACGATGCGGGATGAGCCAAACATGAGCCGATCGTGCGGCCACGTCGCCCGCCAGACAGCATCGACGAGCAGCTCACGATCGAGCGGCCGGCGCACAGCCTCGAGCTCCGCGCGCACGGCGTCGCGCCTGGTGGCGGAGTCCTTGGAGTTCAAGCCATCCTGGTCGGGCGCATGCTCACTCAGGTCGATGACGGATGCTGCGGATGCCTGCATCCACGCCCCCATCCAGGCGCGGTCTGCGCCGCCTGGGGCGACGGTAACGGATGCCGCAGCAACGGTGCGCCCGTTCAAGTTCAGCGCTTCGCCGCCCGAGCGTACGGCGACGACCTCGAGATCATCCCGGCGCAGCAGCGCTGTGACCTCACGGCTGAGAGTCGGGTGGCCGAGCACAATCGCGCGTTCGATCTGTCCGCCGAGCGCGTCTTCTCGCAGCAGTTCGCGATAACCGTGAACGACGTGGCGACCGAATCGCGACCCGCTGACGATCTCGGCGATAAGCGGCCACGTGCCGGCGTGCGAGACTTCTTCGGCCGCGGGCCCGGCATCCGCACCGGCGATCACGACGGTGCGCGGGCCACGCTCAAGAACGAGCGGCGCACCGGCATCGGCTGTCTTGGCCGGGCCGGGTGTTGCGGTGTATCCGTCTGGCAGCGCGCCGGACAGCGGCTCGCGCGACGACAGATTCAGGTGCACCGGACCGGCGATACCGGCCAGCCCAGAATAGGTAGCATCCGCTCCCATCGCCGCAGCGATCGCCTTTTCGGCAAGCCCTTCCCACGGGCCGTCGCCTGGCACCGGCGCATCCACAGCAAAGCGCACCCACGGATCGAAGATTCCCGGCTGCACCGTCGCCTGGTTTGCACCGATGCCGCGCAGCTCGGGCGGCCGATCGGCGGTGAGTAGCAGCAGCGGGACGCCGGAGTGGAACGCCTCCATCGCGGCGGGAAGCAGATTCGCCGCAGCAGTGCCGGAAGTGCAGATGACAGCGGCCGGCACGCGGCTCTCGCGTGCGAGGCCAAGGGCAGTGAAGCCGGCGACGCGCTCGTCGATGCGAACATGCACACGCAGTATGCCTTCGCGGGCGAGATGGGTGGCCGCGAGCGCCAGTGCCTGCGAGCGCGAACCGGGAGAGATCACCACGTCGCGGATGCCGTGCTCCACAAGCTCCGCGAGGAGGGTTGCCGCGGCATCCATTGCCGGCGATGCCGTCATGGACGTGCGTCCGGTGCGGGGCCGTCCGTCTCGTCGTCCAGGCGTGCGAGCTCTTCTTCGAGTCGGCGGATGCGCTCATCCTGCTCGGACTTGCCGATGGTGCGCAGGAACTCGGGGTTATCGTCGGGTGCGACGAGGTGCATACCCTCCTGATCGCTGCGGCGCTTGCGTCCAAGAGCGAACCAGAGGATGCCGCCGAGCACTGGAATGAGAACCACAATCGCGATCCAGGCTCCCTTGGGCACGCCACGGTGCCGCGCCGCCGGCTGCACTGCGCAGTCGACGATGCTGAAGACCCAGAAGATGAGGGCCAGGAAGCCGCCTACTATCAGTACTCTCGCCACCGCTCCAGTCTAGGCGGGTTAGCTGAACGTGGATCTCCCACCCCAGCTCTGCCATCAACTGCTCGATGCGTGCATGAATGGCACGACTCGCAATCCGGGAGTAGCGAGAAAACGCCACCCTTCGACATACTGTGCCAATGGATGCTGTGAACGAGTGGCTGCTGTACTGGGGCAACGAACTATGGGAGTGGATCGTCCTGCCCATCGTCGTCCTGCTTGGCTTGTACTTCACGGCGCGCTCCGGCGTGGTGCAGTTCCGCCTGATTCCAGAGATGTTCCGCACGCTGAGGGACAGGACGCCACGCACAGCGACGGGCGAACCGCAGTCGATCTCGGCGTTCCAGGCCTTCACGATTTCCGCGGCGTCTCGAGTCGGCGTCGGTAACATCGCAGGCGTCGGCACGGCGATCGCCATCGGCGGGCCTGGAGCGATCTTCTGGATGTGGCTGATGGCCTTCGTCGGCGGTGCGGCCTCGTTCATCGAGTCGTCACTGGCGCAGCTGTACAAGACGCGTGACAGCGACGGATTCCGCGGGGGCCCTGCGTACTACATGCAGCGGGGACTCGGAGCGCGATGGATGGGCATCCTCTTCGCGATCATCCTCATCATCTGCTTCCCGATCGCGTTCAGCTCACTACAGGCGAACACCATCCAGGCGACCATCGCGGGGAGCTTCGGTGGCGAGGCGGCGGGGTGGCTCCCATGGGTGACTGGCGCAGCACTTGCCATCCTCATGGGCCTCGTCATCTTCGGTGGCGTCCGGCGTATCGCTTCGGTGACGCAGACTCTCGTTCCTCTGATGGCGTTGCTGTATCTACTCCTCGGCCTCGTGATCGTCGCCATCAACATCGAGCGTCTCCCCGAGGTCTTCTCGCAGATTTTCACCCAGGCCTTCGGGCCCAACGAGGTCGTCGGAGCAACCCTCGGCTACATCATCCTCACCGGCGTCAAGCGCGGCATGTTCTCGAACGAGGCCGGGCTCGGTTCCGCCCCCAATGCGGGCGCGAGCGCCGCGGTCACGCATCCGGTCAAGCAGGGGCTCGTGCAGACGCTGGGCGTCTACTTCGACACGTTCCTCGTCTGCTCCATCACCGCATTCATCATCCTCGTGTCGGTTCCAGATCTCGCGAATGCGGAGCGAGGGATCAGCCTGACGCAGGGTGCTGTCGTCAGCGCGCTTGGCAGCTGGTCAAACATCATCCTCATCGTGATCATCTTCCTTCTCGCCTTCAGCTCGATCCTCGGCAACTACTACTACGGTCAGTCGAACATCGAATTCATCACGTCAAAGCCGGGCGTCCTTCTCGGCTACCGCATCTTCGCCATCGCGGCCGTCTTCGTCGGCGCCCTCGTGTCGGCGGATGTCGTCTGGAACTTCGCCGACGGGGCGATGGGGTTCATGGCGATCGTGAACCTGGTCGCCATCGCCTTGCTCTCCGGCATCGCCTTCAAGCTCCTCAAGGACTACACGCAGCAGCGCCGCGCGGGGCTCGATCCGGTGTTCACTCAGGCGAGGCTCCCTGGAGTGAGAGGGATCGAAGTCTGGGAAGACGAGCTCTCCGTCACCGGTCCGATCGAGATCCCCAAGCAGCGCCGCCGCTGAGCTGCGAGGGCGGTCAACCGCCACCGTGGATGCGCTCGAGGACGCGGACGGCCGTCGCCGTGCCATCCTCGGCGTCGATCTGCTCGGCCAGCATCGCTGCGTTCGCGGCATACGCAGGAGTGCCCAGAAGGTCGTCGATGCGCTGCGCAAGAGTATCGACTCTCGTTTTCTTCAGCGGGAGGGGCCGGGGTCCGGCGCCGAGCTCGTGGATACGCGAGCCCCAGAAGGGCTGATCTCCGAGAACCGGGCAGATGAGCGTGGGGCGGCCGGCCCTGAGTCCGGCCGCGGTGGTGCCAGATCCGCCGTGATGGACGACGGCGCTCACACGAGGAAAGAGCCATTGATGCGGAGCTTCGTCGATCACGAATACATCATCCGCTGTTGATGCGTGGAGCCCGCCCCACCCGGTCGCGATGACCGCACGCGCACCGACCTGACGGATCGCATCCAGCACGACCTGTCCTCGTGCGTGCGCCTTTGCACCGAATCCCATGCTCCCGAACCCGACGTACACGACAGGACCATCCGCGTTGAGGAAGGCTTCGAGCTGTGGCGGCGCTGCCCAATCGGTGTGAGATTCTTCTCGAAACCAGTACCCGGTGATGTGAGCGGAATCCGGGAAGTCGGTGGGGCGCGGAACCACATGGCGGCTGATCGGATAAAGCACCGGGGCACGTTCCCCGTTCCGGTGCAGGTAATCGCTGGTGCGGCTGGCGCGACGCAATCCGAGGTGCTCGGATCGGAATCGGTTGATCATTCCGCCGTAGGCGATGGCCGTGAATCGGTTGAACTGATAGGTGAACCGATTCGCCGAGCGCGGGAAGCGGCGGGCGATGAACGGGATCGGGAAGTCACCGGTGGGTGTCAGGAACGGTAAAGGGAGCGACGCGACGAACGGAATACTCAGACGTTCCGCGATGTGGAAGCCTGCCAATGCCTTCGGGTGCGCCACAATGAGCGTCGGCTCGACGCGCTGCGCTGCCTGCCACTGTTCATTCAGTGACTCCCGCATCGCCCTCGTCATGCGCCGAGCGATGCTGATCGCCTCGCGTGGTCCGCTCGTGGAGGACATGCCAGCGCGAACGATCTCGTGCATCTCGGTTCCCGCCGGCTCGAATCCGACCCCGAACGCTTCGATGTCTTTTCGGTAGGGTTCCGGCGCACACAGAACGGCGATGTGACCCTCACGCCGAAGCCGCTCGGCGAGAGCGGCGTACGGCTCGATATCGCCTCGTGTGCCGAATGTGGCGATGAGCACTCGCATAGGAACCTCCAGGGTCGACGTGAACGTCGCCGACCAGACTTCCCGGCACTCCTCGCGTCACAATACTCGCGAAGGCGTTGCCAGGGAAGAGCGCATGCGGAGAACGATTCGTCGCGGCGTGGCCACTCAGGTGGCGCCACGCATTCGTCCGTTGGCCGTCAGTCGTCGATGCCCTCGTCTTCGTTCGCGCTCGCGCGCTGCCGGTACTGCCGGTTGCGGATGCCGAGGACGATCGATGCGAGGATCGCCGCGACGACGGAGGCAGTGAGGATCGCCACCTTCGCGTGATCGTGATGCGCGCTACCGGTGTCGAAACTGAGTTCGGCGACCAGGAGCGACACCGTGAATCCGATTCCGGCGAGGAGTCCCACCCCTGCGATGTCGATCCAGCGCAGGGACGGGTCGAGGTTGACGCGTCGTATTCGCGTCACGAGCCAGGTCGCGAGAGTGATGCCGACAGGCTTGCCGACGATAAGTCCGAGCATGATCCCGATCACCACCGGATCGTTGAAGGCGGAGACGAATCCCTCGGCGCCACCGATCGCCACTCCAGCGGAGAAGAAGGCGAACACCGGTACCGCCACCCCGGCAGAGATCGGCCGGAATCGGTGCTCGAAGACCTCAGCGAGGCCCGGCCCCGCATCCACGCCACGAGCCGCCTTCTTGTGGAGAACGGGGATGGTGAACGCGAGGAGCACACCGGCGACGGTCGCATGGATGCCGGATGCATGCAGCAGCGCCCACGCGGTGACACCGATCGGCAGCAGCACCAGCCACGCAGCCCCTGGTCGCAGGTGGAAGAACTCTCGACCTCGTTGAGCGATCACGCCATAGACGGCGATGGCGAGAAGTGAAAACACGAGAGGGACGACATTGATCGTCTCGGTGTAGAAGATCGCAATGATGCCGATCGCGATCAGATCGTCGACGACCGCCAGTGTGAGCAGGAAGATTCGCAGTGCGCTGGGCAGGTGCGAGCCGATGATGGCGAGCACCGCAACCGCGAACGCGATATCGGTGGCGGTCGGAATCGCCCATCCCTGGGCCATGCCCTCCGAGCCAGCGACGATGACGTAGAAGACCGCGGGAACCGCGACACCTCCGATCGCGGCGACGATCGGCACGATCGCCGTGCTGGGCTTTCGAAGGTCACCCGCGACGAACTCTCTTTTGAGTTCGAGTCCGACGAGGAAGAAGAAGATGGCGAGCAGCCCGTCGGCCGCCCATGCACCGAGCGAGAGCCGGAGGTGCCACGGCTCGTAGCCGATCTCGAAGTCGCGCAGGGCGAAGTACGAATCCGCCCACGGCGAGTTCGCCCAGACGATGGCGATAGCGGCGAGCGCGACCAGAAGGATGCCACCAACGGTCTCCTTGCGGAGGATCTCGCCTACGCGCAGCGATTCCGCGCTCGAAGAAGAGGGGAACAGGTTTCGGACACGAGCGATGCGGGAGTTTTTGGGCGACATGAGCGCCTTTCGGGTCGAAAACGATGACGTCGACCAGGCTTCCCGACACTCCGGTAATCACACTACCGGAGGACGCCTGCTCGGGCAGCGCGGTCCGCGCGCTGCCCGAGAGGCCCGAACCGCTAGACGAGTTCGGCCACCAGCTGCTCGATCCGCGCGCGAATGTCGTCGCGGATCGGTCGCACCGAATCAATGCCCTGGCCGGCAGGGTCGTCGAGCTTCCAGTCCTCGTAACGCTTGCCGGGGAAGAACGGGCAGGCGTCGCCGCAGCCCATCGTGATCACGACATCGGATGCCTGGACAGCCTCGGTGGTGAGAACCTTGGGCTGTTCGCTGGTGATGTCGATGCCGAGTTCCGTCATCGCTTCCACCGCGATGGGGTTGATCTGGTCGGCGGGCATCGATCCGGCGGAGCGGACTTCGATGCGGTCGCCGGCTATGTCGCGGAGAAATCCGGCGGCCATCTGGGAGCGGCCGGCGTTGTGAACGCAGACGAAGAGGACGGAGGGCTTGGTGGTGGTGTCAGTCATGGTTCTTTCCGATGCGAGAACGGGTGGTCAGTTGAGAAGGTCGTTGACGAGGATGCGAACGCGGCCGGCGATGTCGTCGCGTATGGCTTCGACGCCATCTACGGAGGCAAGTGCCGGGTCGCCGACGGCCCAGTCGGCGTAGCGGACGCCGGGAATGATGGGGCAGACGTCGCCGCAGCCCATCGTGATCACGACATCGGCGGCACGGACCGCGTCGTCGGTGAGTGGTTTCGGGAAACGTTCGGCCGCTGCCTCTCCTTCGATCTCTGCGAGCAGTGACCGAACGTGCGGGTGGATGACGTCGGCGGGGGCCGACCCGGCGGAGCGAGCGACCACCTTCCCTCCCGCCAGCTGATTCACCAGTGCCGCCGCGAGCTGCGAGCGTCCGGCATTGGCAACGCATACGAACAGCACCTGCGGGACGCCTGTCGCTCGATCGCGGGTGAGGTCGCTCAGACGTTGCCGAGCGAAGCGCTCGGCGAGTGGGATCAGGGCGGAAGTGACACGCGCGGTTCGCGCGAGCGCGGTGTAGGACTCGCGCACAATTGCGAACACGGTGCTCGTCTCGACTTCCGGAACCTCCGCTGCGAGCTCCTCGGCGAGACGCGTGACGCGGTCATCAAAGTCCGGGCGCAGACCCACATCCTCCGAGTCGTTTCGCCAGGGCGCAGCAAGCGTGGAGGTCGCAAAGGAATCAAGGAGCGCTGTGACAGCGCCGCGACGGGCTGGATTGATGCGGTACCAGACCCACGTGCCGCGGCGCTCAGATTTCAGCACGTCGACGTCCTTGAGGACCTTCAGGTGGTGGGAGACGGTCGGCTGTGACACGTCCGCCAGTTCGGCGAGATCGCACACGCACGACTCACCGCGCGGGTCGGAGGCGATGGCCGACAGCATCCGCAGACGCAGCGGGTCGGAGAGTGCCTTCAGAGTCGAGGCAACGGATACCGCGGCATCCTGCCCGATGGCATGCGAGGCCACGGTATGTGTCGCGGCAGGGGCACACGAGTCGTCGGTCAGCGTGACGTTCATGATGACAGCCTTTCTCCTGTATACGGGTCGGTGTGGAACCATTTGCGAGCCGCCCAGAGCGAGACGTAGACGAGCCCGACGAGAACGGGGACCTCGATGAGGGGTCCGACGACACCTGCGAGCGCCTGCCCGGATGCGGCCCCGAACGTGCCGATCGCAACGGCGATAGCGAGCTCGAAGTTGTTGCCGGCCGCTGTGAACGCCAGCGTCGATGAGCGCGCGTAACCGAGACCGAGCGCCTTGCCGGTGAAGAGTCCGACAAACCACATCACCGCGAAGTACACCAGCAGCGGCAGCGCGATCCTGGCGACGTCGAGGGGCCGGGAGGTGACCTGCTCACCCTGCAGGGCGAACAGAAGAACGATCGTGAACAGCAGGCCGTAGAGTGCCCACGGCCCGATCTTCGGCAGGAACTTCTCCTCGTACCATTCGCGCCCCTTGCGGCGTTCGCCGATGAAACGGGATGCGAATCCGGCGAGCAGCGGGATGCCGAGGAAGATCAGTACGTTCAGGGCGATCGCCCCGACGGAGAAGTCCAGCCCCTCAGTGTCCAGCCCGAGCCATCCGGGGAGCACAGTGAGGTAGAACCAGCCAAGCAGAGAGAACGCCACCACCTGGAACACGGAGTTGACTGCCACGAGTACGGCAGCGGCCTCTCGGTCGCCGCACGCCAGGTCGTTCCAGATGACGACCATCGCGATACAGCGGGCGAGGCCGACGATGATGAGCCCTGTGCGGTACTCGGGAAGGTCTGGGAGGAACATCCACGCAAGCGCGAACATGAGCGCGGGGCCCACCAGCCAGTTCAGCACCAGCGAGGAGATGAGTAGCTTCTTGTCGCCGGTGACGGCAGCGACCTTGTCGTAGCGGACCTTCGCCAACACGGGGTACATCATCACCAGCAGCCCGAGCGCGATCGGAACGGAGATTCCGCCGACCTCGAGGCTTGCGAGCAGCGGGGAGACGCCGGGGATGAATCGGCCGAGCAGGATGCCGACGACCATGGCAAGCCCGATCCACAGCGGCAGCCAGCGGTCCAGAGTGGACAGGCGGCGCGACGTCGGAGCCTGTGCGGGAGCAGTCACGGCGCTCATGCGAAAACTTCCTCGAGTTCGATGGTGGCGTTTTCGTCGAGAGCAGACAGGTAGTGCTGAGCATCCTGTGCGGCCGCGCATCCGGTGCCGGCGGCGGTGATCGCCTGCCGATAGGTGTGGTCGACCAGGTCGCCGGCGGCGAAGACACCGGCGAGGTTCGTACGGGTGGATGGGTGCTCGACCAGGACGTATCCGTCAGCGTCGGTGTCAACGACACCGGTGACGAGCTCGGAGCGCGGATCATGCCCGACGGCGATGAACACGCCTGTTGCTGACAGCTCGCGTTCTGTCCCGGTGACGGTGTCGCGGAGCGTGACCGCTTCAACCTTCTCGGCTCCAATGAGGCCAGCAACTTCACTGTTCCAGGCGACCTCAATCTTGGGGTGGTCGAGCACACGCTGCGCCATGATCTTCGACGCCCGGAATTCCTCGCGACGATGCACGACGGTCACTTTCGATGCGAAGCGGGTGAGGAACAGTGCCTCCTCCATCGCGGAATCTCCGCCACCGACGACGACGATCTCCTGCTCACGGAAGAAGAACCCATCGCACGTCGCACACCATGAAACGCCGTGCCCGGTGAGGCGTTCCTCATCGGAGATGCCGAGCTTGCGATAGGCAGACCCCATGGTGAGGATGACGGCACGCGCGTGGAATGTCTCGCCCGCTCCGGTCTCGACGATCTTGATCGGGCCTTCGAGGTCGACGCGGACGGCGTCGTCGAGCTGGATGCGGGCGCCGAAGCGCTCGGCCTGCGCGCGCATCGACTCCATCAACTCAGGGCCCTGGACGCCATCGACGAACCCGGGGAAGTTCTCTACCTCGGTTGTCGTCATCAAAGCGCCACCCGCAGTGACGGAACCGGCGAGGACAACGGGCGTAAGCCCGGCGCGTGCGGCGTAGACCGCAGCGGTGTACCCGGCAGGGCCTGAACCGATGATGACTAGCTCAACTTCTTGAATCGACATGCGTCTATATTGACATCTATCGATACCGAGTGCAAACATGCTGAGGAGGGTTTACCTGCTCGATATGTTTTGAGCCGATCATTCCGATGCAGCGATCCCGCTGCAGTTTCAGAAAAGCAAGGACGAGAAGATGACCCAGCCCAAAACGGTTCTGTTCATTTGCAAGCACAACGCGGGTCGGTCGCAGTTGGGTGCTCACCTGCTTGCACACGTAGGGGATGAGCGGCTTGTCGCCACGAGCGCCGGCATCAGTCCGTCTGAGGTTATCAACCCCGTCATCGCCGCATCGCTGCACGAACTCGGCATCGACACATCGGCGGCGCAACCGCGGCTGGTTACCCCCGAGGACCTCCAGACGGCGGATGTCGTGGTGCTGATGAAACCAGGACTCCCCCTCCCTGGCCCTGTGCGTGGAGAACTCGTGGAGTGGTCTTTCCCTGACCCATCGAACTGGGAAGCCGACGGCGTGCGCGAACTCCGTGACGCCATCGACGAGCAGGTTCGCACGCTTGCCGTCCGCCTGGCCGGCTGATCCGCCCGTCAGCTCGCAGCATCCACAACGCGCTCTGCGGGCAGTAGGACCACAGCAGAGTAGACTCTCTCGTAACGGTAAAGTTAGAGGTTGCGTGAGTTCACAAATTAAAAAGGAAGCAGCGAGACGGCGAACGATTGCGGTGATCTCTCACCCAGACGCCGGTAAGTCAACGCTGACCGAGTCGCTCCTGCTCCATGCCAGTGCCGTCACCCAAGCAGGTGCCGTCCACGGAAAGTCAACCCGAACCTCCACCGTCTCCGATTGGATGGAGATCGAGAAGGACCGCGGGATCTCGATTTCATCCGCGGCGATCCAGTTCACCGTCGATGACGTCGTATTCAATCTGGTGGACACCCCCGGGCACGCAGACTTCTCAGAGGACACCTATCGCGTACTTGCCGCCGTAGATGCGGCAATCATGCTCATCGACGCTTCAAAGGGCATGGAAGCGCAGACCATTCGCCTGTTCGAGGTCTGCGCTCAACGTAACCTGCCGATCATCGTCATGATCAACAAGTGGGATCGTCCCGGCCGCGCCGTGCTTGATCTGCTCGACGAGCTCACCACGCTGACCGGCCGCCAGCCGATGCCAGTGAACTGGCCCGTCGGTGACGCTGGATATTTTCAAGGCCTCATGGATGTCGCCACGAGGGACCTTCTTGTGTTCGACAGCGATGGCAGCGGCGCGCATGTGCCCCTCGTTCAGCGTGTCCCCGAACACGACGCTGCCGACGTCGGAGATGCATGGCATGCCGCGGTCGAGGAGGCCGACCTCGTGGCACTCGATGGCGGCGAGTACAGCCGGGAGAGCTTTCTCGAGCTTTCAGGAATGCCGGTATTTTTTGGTGCCGCGGTGCGACACATCGGAGTCGGCGAGCTTCTCCGTTTCATCCATGACCACGCGCCGTCAGCAGCGCCACGGACGTCCACCGAGGGCCTCCTGCACCCGGTCGATGGTGGCTTCTCAGCCCAGGTGTTCAAGGTGCAGGCCAGTATGGACCGCGCGCACCGCGACCGTGTCGCATTCGTGCGGATCTGCTCGGGACAGTTCACACGCGGGATGGTCACCTCTCACGCGCAGAGCGGCCGCACGTTCGCCACGAAGTATGCCCAGCAGATGTTCGGCCGCGAGCGCGAAACGGTCGACACCGCATGGCCCGGCGACATCGTCGGACTCGTCAACGCCACCCTGCTCCATCCTGGTGACACTCTCTACTCGACCGACCGTGTGGAGTACGTCGGGATGTCAACATTCACCCCTGAACTGTTTGCTCTCGTCACCCCCGCTGACACCAGCGCGGTCAAAAAATTCCGCAAGGGGCTGACGCAACTCGCAGAGGAAGGTGTGGTCCAACTCCTCGTATCTGAACGACGCGGACCGCAGACACCGGTGGTCGGCGCCGTAGGGCAGATGCAGTTCGAAGTCCTCACCTCAAGGATGCTCAGCGACTTCGGCGTCGAGATCCGAGTTTCTCCCCTCCCCTATACGCTCGCGTGTCCCACCGACTCCGCGACCGCTGCTGTGTTGCAAGATCGCCGGGACTGCGAGGTGGTCGCCCGCAGAGACGACCACCTGATCCTGTTCGGCGATGAATGGCGGCTTCGCGCCCTCCTGCGCGAACTTCCCGACCTAAACCTCGAAACGCCCAGACAGCGCGCGGCGACACATCGCGTCTCGGGGGCCCGTGGATAGCGGAATCGTGGACATGTCGGACGCGACGATGCACATCGGCGAGCTGGCTGAACGGACCGGCCTGTCGTTACGTACCATCCGCCATTACGACGAGATCGGGTTGCTCAAGCCGTCCGGCCGCACCGAGGGCGGCTTCCGCCTCTTCACCCAGCCAGATCTTGAGCGGCTGCTGCTGATTCGCCGGATGAAGCCGCTCGGTTTCACTCTGCAGGACATGGCCGATCTGCTTCGAATCATGGATGCCAGGACCACAGCGAACGACAATGACCCGGACGTCGCAGACAAGCTCGCTGAGTATCTAATAGAGGCCCACGAGCGACGAGAAACGCTGCGCGGAAAACTAGAGATGGCAGACGATTTCGTCGCCAGGCTCGAACGCCTCTAGTTTCCTGCGAGTGACGTCAGTGAGTGAGAACTGGCGAGTTCCTCGCGCCGGTCAGCCGACGGCGACCGGACGGGCTCCGATCTGGAGGACGGCAGGGGCGGCGCAGCAGCTTCCACTGGCGCTGTCGTCGAAGTCACCTGAACCACCGCACACTCCGGTGTCGGGGAGGACGAGTTCATTGCGCCCGGCGGCTTCATGGTCGCCGGCGAGGTGGGCTGTGACGCTGCGCACCTGCTCGAAACCCGTCAACGCAAGGAAGGTCGGGGCTCGACCGTAACTCTTCACGCCAACGATGAAGAAGCCATGTTCGGGCTGGGCAAGCTGACGCGCGCCTGTCGCCGAGACTGAACCGCAGGAATGGATGTTCGGGTCGATATCCGCCGCAATACCGGCAACGGCATCCAGAGCGGGATCGAGATCGATCCGCAGTTCCCGCAGCATCTCCGTGTCTGGCCGGAATCCGGTCAGAGCGAAGACGTGAGCGACGTCGGTGACCTTTCGACCATCCTCAGAGAGGACGGTGACTGCCGCGCCGTCTCGCTGAGACTCGGCCACACGGAACTCGGCCACACGGAACCCGGTAACGAGATCTACGAGACCCTCGTCGATCACCTTGCGCGCGCGCGATCCGAGAGCGGCGCGTTCAGGAAGATCATCCCCGACTCCCCCGCCGAAGACATTGGTCGCGCTCCCGCGGCGCAGCATCCACGTGACACGCGTACCGGGTGCGCGGCGAACCAGTTCGCTCAGTCGCAACACGGCATGGATGGCGGAGTGACCGGCACCCACGACAGCGACGTGCGAGCCCGCGAACTCCGACACGTCATCAGGGATGCGGTAGGAGACGACATCCGCGGCCGCAGCTTCACCAATCGCGGGGAGGCCATCGGCGCCCGCCGGATTCGGCAGCGTCCAGGTGCCGCTTGCATCGATGACCGCTCGTGCGTTGATCCGCGACTCATTGCCCCTCTGATCCACCGTGTGCACGACGAAAGGCTGGTCCTTCCTACCACCATCGACGACCTTGTCGCGCCCCTGCCGAGATACCCCGGTCACGGTCGTGGCGTACGTCACCCGCTCACCGAGCGCATCGGCGAGAGGTGCGAGGTAGTCGCTGACCCATTCCGTCCCGGTCGGATAGCCAGAGGTCGGCGCGGTCCAGCCGGTTGGTTCGAGCAGACGCCGCGCGGCCGCATCGGTCAGCTCTGACCACGCCGAGAAGAGCCGAACATGCCCCCAGTCCGACACCGCAGCCGCTGGGCCGTCCCCGCGTTCGACAACGACCACGTGCACATCGCGTTCAGCAAGGTGCGCCGCTGCAGCAAGCCCCTGCGGGCCCGCACCGATGACGACAACAGGTAGTTCGGACATGACTTCTCCTCGAATTGAAAAACTTCAATACGAATAGACTCGACCACCTATCGAAGAATGTCAATACGTGCGAGGATGTACGCGTGAGCCTGCCAACGACCATCGAAGCGACCGCCTGCTGCGTGCCGCGCATCACTTCCTCGCTCACTGCCGAGGAAGCGGAGCGCACCGCACAGGTCTTCAAAGCACTCGGCGATCCGACGCGCGTGCGGCTGCTGTCACTGATTTCCGCCGGCGCCGGCGGCGAGGCGTGCATCTGCGATCTCACCGAGCCGGTCGGCCTCTCACAGGGCACGGTTTCACATCACATGAAGCTTCTCACCGATGCCGGCCTCGTCACTCGAGAGCAGCGCGGAAAGTGGGCGTACTTCGCCCTCAACGACGGCGCGCTGGACGCGGCCGCCGACGCCCTTCGCGCGGTATGACCGTGATCGATGCCCCACCCCGTCAGGGTGGACGATTGGCCGCGCTCTCCGTGGGTCAGGTCATCAGCTGGGGCATCCTGTTCTACGCGCTCATCGTCGCTTCCCCTGCCATCGCAGATGACACCGGTTGGTCGGTCATCTTCGTCACTCTGTCGTTCTCTGCAGGCCTCATCGTCTCCGCCGGAGCCGGAGTGTTCGTCGGGCGATGGCTCGACGAGCGAGGTCCGCGCCTGATCATGACCGTGGGCAGTGTCGTCGGCCCGGTGGGCCTTGTCGTCGTCGCACTCGCCCCGAACCTGTTCGTCTTCACAGTTGGGTGGATGATCGCAGGCGCCGCCCAGGCGGCAGTGCTCTACCAGGCCGCATTCACGGTGATCGCCCGTCGATACCGTGCGCGCCGACGGGGAGCCATGACGATCCTGACTCTGGCCGGCGGACTCGCATCCACCGTATTCGCGCCCGTTGTCGCCGGCCTGTTGAGCATCACCGACTGGCGCTCGATGTTCCTGATCCTCGCCGCTTTCCTACTTGTCACCACTGTGCCGCTGCACTGGTTCAGTCTCGAGCGCACCTGGATGTCGGTTGCGCACGACAACGTCGCGCAACCACACACGGTGAGCACCGTTATCCGCACCCGACAATTCTGGATGCTGGAAATCTCGATGCTCGCCCTGACCGCAGCCCTCCTCAGCGTCACCCTCGCGCTCATCCCCTTGTTCACGGAGAAGGGCCTGACCTACGAACTCGCTGCCTGGGCGCTCGGCCTGCTCGGTGCAGGCCAGGTCATCGGACGGCTGCTCTACGTCGCGATTCCGCACACTGCCGCGCCCTGGATACCGCTGGCTGCCACCGCAGCCCTCAGCATTGTCTTTCTCGGACTACTCGCGCTCGTCCCGGGCCCGCCCTGGCTCCTCATCGTCATCGGTGTCGCTGCGGGGGCGGTGAGGGGCGCACAAACACTCGTGCAAGGTTCCGCTGTTGCAGATCGTTGGGGCACGCAAAACTACGGTGCCATCAACGGTGTGTTTGCCGCCCCCATCACCCTCATGGGAGCGTTCGGTCCTGCCCTCGGTCCACTCCTTGCGGCCGCAACGGGCTCGTACTCGGCGATGGCTCTGATTGCCGTCGCGCTGGCAGCCCTCTCGCTCGCCTTCGCTCGATCCTCTTGAGGCCCCGTTAGGCTTGCCCGCATGCACCGTGCCCTCGTTTTCTCACGGTGTTGAGGAGCAGGTAATGGCCCAGAATCCACGCGACGAGTCGCCCCAGCGCCGAATCGGCGCGTTCCGACGCCGCAGCGCCCCCGCATCGAATGGCGAAGCGGAGACGACCAGACGCATCCGCTACCTCGAGGACGGCCACCTGATTCCCGCGCCGCGTGACACGACAGTCGACGCAGCCGTGGAGTTCGCCCAGGGTGCAACGGACCGAACCGCACTTCTCCTCTACCCCCATCCGACACCAGACGACATCACCGAACTCGCGGAATCTTGGCAGTTGCACCCACTGCTGGTGGAGGATCTCCTGCACGCCGGCCAGCGTCCGAAGCTGGAACGCTTCGGCGATGCGCTCTTCTTCGTCGTGCGCTCCGCCTGGTACATCGATGCCGAAGAGGACGTGGACTTCGCGGAGTTTCACATTCTGGTGCGCCCGCAGACCGTCGCGATCTTCTGCCAGGACGGCCGCTGGATCGACGGTACTGACGCCGACGCCGTCTCGGGCGCAGTCGATCGGGGCGAACAGGCCTTCCTTGGCAACCAGCAGTTCCTGCACCTCGGTCCTGAGGCCGTGGTCTATCGCCTGCTGGACGCGATCGTCGATGGTTACGGGCCGGTGCTGCGCGGCCTCGAGATCGACATGGAGCAGATCGAGCGACAGGTCTTCAGCGGCGATGCCAGCGTCACCGAGCGCATCTACCGGTTGAGTCAAGAGGTCATCGATCTTCGCCAGGCGACCTCCGGAATGACCGAAGTGCTGCACTCCCTGCGGGACGGATTCGATCGCTACCGGATCCCGGAGACCCTGCAGACCTACCTCCAGGACGTTGCGGATCATCTGAGCCGAGTCGACACCAGGGTCAGTGAGGTGCGCGAATCGCTGGCACAGATCCTGACCGTGAACTCGACGCTGGTCGCACAGCGACAGAACGAAGACATGAAGAAGATCTCCGGATGGGCCGCGATTCTGTTCGCGCCCACCCTGATCGGCGCGATCTATGGCATGAACTTTGATTTCATGCCGGAACTGCACTGGACGTTCGGCTACCCGCTCGCGGTCGGCGCGATGCTCGCCCTCGCGCTGGTGCTGTACGTCATCTTCAAGCGCCAGAAGTGGATGTGACCGCCGAACGTGCGCTGTATCGAGTCACAGCGGCGAGCGCGTTGTCGAGGTCGGCGATGAGGTCATCGACGCTTTCGATCCCCACGGAGAATCGGATGAGACCGTCGGCGATGCCGAGCTTCGCGCGCATCTCCGGCGTGAAGGATACATGGGTGGTGGATGCCGGATGCAGCGCCATCGAGCGCACATCGCCGATGTTCGTCATCCGGCTGAACACCCGCAAGCTATCGATGAACACCTCAGCGGCCGCAGCGCCACCACGAACGGTCGCCGCGAACACCGACCCGGGCCTGCCGTTGAGAGTGCGCTGCGCGATCTCGTGCTGCGGGTGACCAGGTAGACCCGCGTAATCGACGCTCTCGATAGCCGGATGCTCGGCAAGCCATCGGGCGATCGCCACGGAGTTTGACACGTGCCGTTCCATGCGCAGCGACAGCGTCTCGATCCCCTGCTGCAGCAGAAATCCGTGCAGCGGAGACATGGCGGGACCCAGATCATTCACGATCCCGCCGCGGAGGTACAGCTCATAGGCGTGACGCCCGTACGTCTCCAGCAGAGACGGCTTGCCCGGCGCCACTGGGTCGGTGATCCCTGGGTACGACCGACCGGATCCGGCCCAGTCGAAGGTGCCGCCGTCGACAATGATCCCGGAGACTGCAGCGCCGTGGCCGGAGAGAAACTTCGTTCCGGAGTGCACGACGATGTGCGCACCCTGTTCCAGCGGGCGCACGAGATAGGGCGTGCCGATGGTGTTGTCCACGATGAGCGGGATTCCGTGGCGAGCAGCCACCCTCGCCACGGCCGCGATGTCGATCACATCGTTCCTCGGATTCGGGATCGTCTCGGTGAAGATCGCCTTCGTGTCCGGGCCGATCGCGGCATCCCATTCCGCCTCGTCTGTGGGATCCCAGACGTAGTCCACCTCAACGCCGAATCGGGCGAATGTGCGAGCGAACAGGATGCGGGTGCCGCTGTAGATGCTCGCTGTGGAGACGAACCGCTCACCCTGTGCGGCAATCCCGAGAATCGCCGCACAGATGGCTGCCTGCCCTGACGCGACGGTGATGGCCCCCGCACCGCCCTCGAGCGAGGCTATCCTTCGCTCGGCGACGGCGTTGGTCGGATTCTGATTTCGCGAGTAGATCAGACCGAGATCCTCGCCACTGAATCGGCTGGTGCTCTCGTCGAACGAGTCGAAGCGGAAGGCTGCGCTGAGGTAGATCGGGGCGATGCGTGCACCGTGGTTCGCCTCGTCAGTTTCACCGGCATGCACCTGACGAGTGTCAAAACCGAACCCGTCCCACTCGTACACGGGTGCAAGCACCTCGTGCGTCGGGGAATCAGAAGGGGTGCGATCGCTCATTGCTCAGACGCTAGACATCTTCTCGCTCCCGCGCCTCTTTACTGTCATGAGACGTCACAGAATCCGTCTGCGCTCGGCAGGGGCGGGCCGTTTCATGCCCGCGTCAGGATGCAACCAGTGCGTCCTGCTCTGCCAGCAGTGCACCCAGTCGGCGCGCGATGCTACGAGGACCGGAAACTGTCGCAGAGGCCTCGACCTCGGGGTTGTAGTTCGTGTTCGTGTTGACGTCGTAGGTGACGAGGCGTCCGTCGGTGGATTCGATGAACTCGATACCGGCGATCTCGATCCCGGCATCCTGCAGGAAGGCGCGATACTGCTGGACGAGCGGATGCTGCGCGTCAACATCCTCGCGGATGCGGAAGAGCGGCTCAGGCAGGATGCCATCCGATCCGGGGATCGCGCAGGCCTCTGCCGGGCACAGCTCGAAGCTGCCGGCGCTGGTGTCGACGCGGACGGCGTAGACGAACTCGCCGGCGGCGAACTCAACCCGTGTGATGAACGGTTCCCGTGCGTCTAGGTACTCCTGCAGCAGGGTGATGCCGTCCGGCGACGGCTCGAATTGCGCACCATCCACCCACGCGTCGAACTCATCGTGGCTGTCGAAGCGGCGCACTCCTAGGCCTTTGCCACCCTGGTTGTGCTTGCTGATGAAGGGCACCGGCAACTCGCCCGCACGGCTCTTCAAGTCCGCTGTGCCGAACACAGCGATCGTGCGGGGAACCTCGATGCCAGCCCTGCGCAGGGCCGCATGCTGGGCCACCTTGCTGACCTCGAGCTCCAGCACCCGGCTCCCGTTGACGACCGTGCGCCCCGAGGCTTCCAGCCACTGAAGCACGGCCCGACCATACTCCTTCGAGTCGGCGTGATCGCGTGTGTGCGCAGAAGCACTGAGCCTCGACCAGAACACGCCGTGAGGTGGTTCGGCAGACAGATCAATGGAGCCGTCCGTGAGCAGCCATTCCTGCGCAGGGACGCCTTCCGCCTCGAAGGCGGCGGCGAACGGAGGGAACCATTCGGCGTTCTCGTGGATCACGTAGACACGGGGCGCATTGCTCATAGCGCCAACGTATGCCAGCGCACGGGTGCGAGGGCTGCTGGCGTGACACGACGTCACAAAAGACGGATCTCGACGCCACCAAGTAAATCGGCCCCGACGAGCGACGCGCCATGCCCGCCCAGGTTCGCGTCGTCGCCGTCACCGTCACCGCTGATCTGCTGGGCGGCCTGCGTTCTTGAAATCACCTGATCTGGTGTCTACCTCAGCGCCTGCCGCCGCCGACGTTCACGATCATCAGATCCTCGCCGACGATCGTCTTTCCCGAGAAGCTGCGGCCCGCTCGGGCGAACTCGTGCGGCCTCAGGTCGCCCGGCGACAAGTGGTTGAGGACGAGGGTGCGCACGCCGGCCTCCTCAGCGATCAGGCCCACGTCCTCGATGCTCGTGTGTGCACCAAGGATGTGCTGCAGCAGGGCCTCCTGCGCGGGAGTCCGAGGCTCTGGGAATAGCGCCTCGTAGGCTTGCCGCGAGATCACTTCGTGGACCAGGACGTCAGCGCCCTGCGCCAGCTTCACGAGATTCGGTGTCGGGCTGGTGTCGCCGGAGAACACCGCAGATCCGTCAGCGGTGTCGAATCGGAACGCGAATGCGGGGAACGACGGGGCGTGCGCCACCAGGATCGCGGACACCTCGACGCGGTCATCGGAGTAGATCAGGATCGGGTCCATGTCGGGCGTCGGGTTGCCGTTGGGGTCGGCGGTCAACTCTGCCGGCAGCGCGATATCACTCGCTTCCCACAGTTCGTGCGGAACAGGGCGTCGGTTATCGCGTGCGCGATCGTTGAAGTCGGTCGCGAAGGCGGCGACGAGCGACTCGAACATCGCCTGGGTGCCCGGCGTCGGGTTGTCGGGGTTGACCACCTGCGGCGGCGGGGCGTCACCGGCAAGCGAGTGCAGCGTCCCGCGATCACCCGGTCCGAGGAGCTTGATCGGCCGATCTGCCTCCACTGTGCCGTTGAAGAGGCCCACCGTCAAAAGTTCGGGAAGCCCCGCGATGTGGTCGGAGTGCTGGTGAGTGAGGAACACCGCCCGCAGTTGGTTGAGCGGGTCCCGCCCTTCCCGCCCCTGGCTGCCCAGGCCGGCCTTGGCTGCTTGCCGCAGCACGCCGGCCCCAGCATCCACCAGGTAATAGCGGTCGCCCACGACGATGGCGGAAGCGGGCTCGGCGCGCGGCTCGTTGTCGTAATAGGTCGGGCCGCCGTTGGTGCCGAGCAGCACGATGTGGGTTCGCTCTGCACGCCGCCGCGAGTGGATGCTGGTGCTCGCTGCAGTCGCCGGACCGGCGCCCAGAACGCCGATTCCAGCGGCGGCCATCGCGCCGAGGCCCCCGCCGAGCACGGCGCGGCGACTGATGGAATCAGCGGACGGGGTGGTTGCAGCGCACATTTGCGGTCTCCTGTCTGGGGCCGCAACGTTGCGGCATCCTCGCCCGATCGTATCCGTGCGCTGGCGAGAGGCCAGATATTGGCGACGAGATTGTCGCGAAATATTGACCCACGCGCCCACCAAGAATCCCGGAACCAACGAAGAATCACCACGAAACGCCCTCACCACCAAGAACTCTTCACGCTCGGTGACCTACCCGGGGTCCCCCGCGCTGCCGCTCGCAAAGCTCTGCGAGCGTAAGGCGCGCAGCGGTCTGCCGCCCATCAATTTTGGGGCATCGCCGACCCGGCGCCCCAAATGTGGGAAAACCCACTACCGCGGCACACACAAGGACCCGCGATCCCTTGTGAACACTGGGATCGCAGGCCATTCCTCATAGACGCGACGGCGGGAGTCGAACCCGCAACGCCCTCAGGTATGAACTGAAGCCCGAGACCACCCCGGAGTCGCCGCGATGACTTCGACGTTACCCGAGCGTGACATTTCTGGCCAGGGTCGCACCCTGAGATTTACCTATGTGTCACTCAATGACGACATGTTTCGCGAAGGGTTTGCGGATGCCACTCAACTCGGTTGCCGCGATGCCGCTGCCGGGGCGTCCAACGCTCGCAGCACCCGCTGGAGCGATTCACGCAGCTCTGCGCGCTCCGGTTCCGGAAAATCGGTGGTGTAGTCGACGCCCGCCGGGATCCACAGCATCCCGTACAGCGCTTCCCGCCAATCGGATCCGCCGATGGGCCATCGAGTGTGCGTCGCATCCTCGACGGTCGCGCCCCGCGCCCAGATACCGAAGTGTTCATCCATCTCAGCGAGCGACAGATCCAAAACGACGTCGGCCTCAACTTTCTGCGGAGACCACGACGAGGCGATCAGGATTCGCTCGGCGACTTCCTCCTCGGAAATCTCACGCGGGCTGAACAGCACCCTGGTGTGTTCGACGGCGCCGATCCGGTCGACCCGGAACGTTCGCCAGTCGTCTCGGTCAAGGTCCCAGCACAACAGATACCAGTTGCGGCCCGCCGAGGAGAGGGCATGGGGCTCCACTCGCCGGACGCTCTCGGTTCCGGCGTGATCGACATAATTCATTCGCACTCGTTCAGCATCCCGCGATGCGAGAGCGAGCTCACCGAGCACGGTCGGCGACACCATCGGAGCATCTCCGATGCGTGCCGGCTGCACGGATGCGGCGAGCGCATTGACTCTCCTGCGCAGCGCGGACGGAAGCACCTGCTCCAGCTTCGCGAGGGCCGTGAGGGTGACCTCCGGCCCGCCCACCAATTGCTGCGTCGCTGCCACGCGCAATCCGATCGCCATGGTGACGGCCTCGTCGTCGGTGAGCAGGAGTGGAGGCACGGCACTGCCCGCCTCCAGGCGATACCCACCAGCCACGCCCGGGGTGGATTCAACGCGGTAGCCGAGGTCTCTGAGTCGGTCGACGTCGCGACGGACGGTGCGCTCAGTCACGCCGAGACGCGCGGCGAGCTCGGTACCAGGCCAGTGCCGATGCGTCTGCAGCAGGTTGAGCAGAGAGAGTGCGCGGGAGGTGGTGTCCGACATGTCCCCAGATTGCCAGAGAATGCGGACAGGATCTGTCCGCATCGGTTCTCTCGCAGCAGCTGAGCACAGCGGGTGCGGCGTCCGGGCGTATGCCGGGGCCGCACCCGCGTGCCTAGACTGGAGGGATGAAGTTGCCGCCCATCCTCGTGTATTCCGTGCTGCGACTGCTGGCGTTCCTCGTGCCGCTGGCGATCATGTGGTTATTCCCGATCATGCGCGAGCTCTGGTGGCTCACCGCCATCTTCGCCGCGCTGATCGGCATGAGCATCTCGATCTTGTTCCTGCGCAAGCCACTTTCAGGCGCGTCGGCGGGGATGCATGAGCGCCGCGAGGCACGTGACGCGGCAGGCAAACGGAGCGCTGCCGCACAGGATGCTGACGCCGAGGATGCCGTGCTCGACAACACCACGGACGGCGCAGCGAATGACTCCACAGACGGAACGCCGATCCAGGATCAGAACCGGAGCTGAGACTCAGCCGGCAAATGCCCAGTACAGCGCGCCAGCGTAGATCAGCGCGGTGAGCGACGTGAGGCCGAGAGCGACGACGAGCTCACGCGCCTGCCGGTATGACCACACGATGATGATCGCCGGGATGCCTGCAAGCAGAGCCATCAGCGCGAGCCACGCGATCGGGTACAGCAGCGCGATGAAGCTCGACAGTACGAACGGCACAACCATGAACACGGTATAGACGACCTGCGTCGCGCGGCGGCCGATCAGCACAGTCAACGTGCGTTTTCCGACCTCACGGTCCTGGTCGATGTCGCGCAGGTTATTGGCGAGCAGCACACCGCAGGCGAAGAGCCCCATGGCGATCGCGCCGAGCCAGGCCTCATCGGGCAGATGGAACGCCTGCACCCACGTGGTGCCGAGCGTTGCGACGAGTCCGAAGAAAACGAACACGAAGACTTCGCCGAGGCCGAAGTATCCGTAGGGGCGCTTGCCGCCGGTGTAGAACCACGCCGCGACGATGCATGCGGCGCCGACCGCCAGCATCCACCACTGGCCGGTGCGGATCACGATCGTGAGCCCCACAATGGCGGCGAGCGCGAAGAACACCAGGCCGATGATGAGTACTGAGCGCGGCTTGACGCGGCCGGAAGCGGTCAGGCGGGCCGGGCCCACCCGGTGCGCATCAGTCCCGCGGATGCCGTCGCTGTAGTCGTTCGTGAAGTTCACGCCGATTTGCAGCAGCACAGCAACGGCGAGGCAGGCCAGCGCGATGACCCAGTGCAACTCGCGTTCGACCAGTTGTGCAGCGCCGGTGCCGACGACGACCGGAGCGATCGCAAGAGGCAGGGTACGCAGGCGCGCAGCGCCGATCCAGTCGCGTGCAGTGATCGGAGGAGCCTCGACGATGGGCCGCCTGGCGGGGTTTCCGCTGGTACGAACCGGCTTCCGGCTGGGTGCTGACGTCTTGCGCTTCGAGGATGCTGCCACGATACGAAATCCTAGTTCGGGTTGCTGTCCTTGCCGTCCAGCCACAGCATGTCTGTCGCATCCGCATGCGTGCCACCTGATCCGACATGCTTGGCGCTGATCTGCGGCCCCTTCGTGATGACATGAACGAGCGCCATCGCATGACCTTGGCCGAGCGCGTAGTCCTCTTTCAGCCAGGCAACGATCGGCGTCGCCTTGGTGGTTGCGTCGAAACCCTTCTCGCTCGCGAGGGCGATGAACTGGCGGGGTGTGAGCCCGGTCTTGGTCTCGATGTTGTCGAGGTAGGACTGGAATGACATGGCGCTCCTTCAGGGGGTTTGAGTGGTCAGTCGACGAATGTCTGAATCATGGTGGCAGACGCATGGATGCAGAGGATGCGCAGCATCCCCGTGCCGCTGTTTGTGAAGCCGTGCACGACGAACGGTGCGACGGTCGCGGTGTCACCGGCGACTGCAGTGAGCGTCTCGCCTGCGCGCGTGATCTGCACCTCGCCCTCAAGGACGATCCACGTCTCCGAGTAAGGATGCCAATGAAGCGCCGCACCCTCGCCGGGCTGGTTCTCCACGAAGAAGTACGAGATGTCCGCGTCGTGTTCGGCGCCGACGAACTTCCGAGTCTTTCCGGCGCCCACACGCAGCGCATCGGCGGTGACGACACCGGCGCGGGGCGAGTTGCTGTTCATGCCTCCACTCTCGACGGATCGCGCCGGGTCTCCTAGAGTTTCGATGTGAGTCGAAACTTCGTGGATTTCCACCTCAGTCCCGGCGACATCCAAGCGGTGCGCTTTGGCGTCTCCCCCGGCCACGAACTCGCGCACGCTGTGCGCATCCTGCTGCGGCCAGAACAGCATCCGCTGATGTGGGGATGGCTGCGCGATGCGCGTGGGCGACTCCCCCGCGACGCCTTCGCCCTGCTCACCCAGGTGATCGGCAGCGAGGGCTACCTCCCAGACTTCCTCACCACAACGCCGCGGTGGGATCTGACACCGACCGACGAAGTAGCCGCCATGCGCGTGGCAGACCTCGCCCCGATGCGCGTCGACCTCGACAAGATGATCCTGCGTTCGTCCGGCGAGCGGCAGCAGCTTTTGCGTGCCATGAGCGCCGACCCCCGGCGTGCGCGTGAGCAGATCGCGGATGCCTGGGAAGAAGTATGGGCAGCGTCTCTCGAGCCAGTATGGACGCAGTTGGAGCGGATGCTGCGCGCAGACATCTCGGTCCGCTCCCGCACGATCGCCACTGACGGACTGGCCTCGATGGCGGCCGGATTGGATCCGAAGGTGAGCTGGGGCGACGGCGCGGTGCGCGTCGAGATGCGCGTGCACAGCGAGCAGGTCGACTGCCGCGGAAGCGGACTCGTACTGGTGCCGTCTGTGATGTCGTCATGGGGATGCATGGTGCTCACCGAGCCGCCGGCGCAGCCCACGCTGTTCTACCCCGCACGCGGTGTCACCGCCGGATGGGCGCGCGATCCAGCATCCACAGCAGATGCACTCAGCGCGCTGATCGGCCCTGCCCGCGCCGACATCCTGCTCGCCGCGCACGCCGCGCGCACCACTTCACAGGTCGCCGTCGACACCGGTGTCGCAGTGTCGACGGCATCCCATCACCTCACGGTGCTGCGCGAGTGCGGACTCATCGCAAGCGAACGCGAGGGCAACCGGATGCTGCACACCCGAACGCCACTCGGCGAAGCGATGATCGGCGCGGTGCTCTGACCCTCGTTCTACTCACTGACGGCGATCGGCCGGTGCTCGTAGTAGGTCTGCAACACGACTGTCGTTCGCGTACTGACGTTGGCGACCAGGCGCACCTCGCCCACCAACTGCTCCAGTGCACGCGGCGACGCCACCCGCACGAACAACATGTAGCTCGCGTTGCCCGCGATCGAATGGCACGCTTCGATCTCGGCGATGGGCTCCAGCAGTTCGGGTGCGTTGTCCGGCTGGGCAGGGTCCAGAGGCGTGATCTCGATGAATGCCGCCAGCGGTTTGCCCAGCGCCTCCGGGTCGAGTATCGGCCGGTAGCCAGTGATGACGCCACGGGATTCAAGCCTGCGCAGTCGTGACTGCACAGCGGAACTCGAAAGCCCGACGGCCTCCGAGAGCTGCGCCAGCGTGGCCCGCGCATCATGCGAGATCTCGGTGATGATCCGACGGTCGACAGCATCTTCCATAAGTGAAAGAATATCGGTCAAACATGTCTTTCACCGTAAACATTCCGTCTATCTTGCGATCGGAGGTCCCGATGTCTACAACTCCCGCCCAACTCAACGCCATCATCGGCGAACCCGAGGTCGTCGAGGATGCCCGCGCCGCCGAAACTTCTGCGGCTTGGCTGCAGCTGAAGGATTCCGCAATCGCGCTTCGCGAACTGCAGGTGAAAGACGGATCTGTTCCTGTTTCTCAGGAGGCGGCCCACGCGCACGTCGGGGCGATCGCCGCCGGCATCCGGGCGCTGACTCCTGCCTTCCCGCACGATGCGGAGTACCTTGCCGCATCCCTCTCCGACTTCGAGCGGTGGGCGGCCGAGGGATTCGGCGTGCCTGACTTCCTCGACTCGCTCGTGGCGTTCCAGCCGCAGCAGCATCGTGTCGACGGCATCCGCCACCTCGTCATCTTCCCGATGTACACGCAGAACGGGTCGCCGGATCGCCTAGTGGAGGCGCTGATCGTCGAGACCATCTGGCCCGAGTTCATCGCCGAACTCGAGGCCGGCGACTACGGCAACAAGCTGTTCGTCTCGTTGCGGCTGATCGATTTCACCCCCGGCTACGACACGAACTCGGCCGTGCTGTTCCCCGAGACCGTTGCGATGCGGGAGATTCCCACCTTCACCTGGGGCGCGATCTTCCAAGACCGCGAGGCTGCGCGTTACCGGCGTGTGGTGCGCGCGGCATCCGAGATCACCAAGCTCGACCTGCCTGAGGACGCGGCGCGGATGCTGGATGACCAGGATCTCGCTGAGAAGACCTTCGTGATGTGGGACCTCATTCACGACCGCACGCACATGCGCGGCGACCTGCCGTTCGACCCGTTCATGATCAAGCAGCGGATGCCGTACTTCCTGTACTCGTTGGAAGAGCTGCGCTGCGACCTGACCGCGTTTCGGGAGTCGGTGGCGATTCAGAAGCGACTCTCCTCGAGAGACGACTTGTCATCGGTCGAGCAGCAGATGCGCGAGCACGCTTCTCTCGTGCAGTATGCCGTGATCTTCGACCGGATCTTCCGCTTCGCGATCACGGGCTCGCGCGTGCGCAACTACGACGGGCTCGGCGGACAGCTGTTGTTCGCGTGGCTGCATCAGCGCGGCGTCCTGCACTGGACCGACACGCAACTCACCTTCGACTGGCCCGAGGTACCGGATGCCGTGATCGCGCTCGGCGATGCGATCGACGAGTTGTACTGGCGTTCGATCGACAGGCCGAAGTCCGCGCACTGGCTGGCGGCGTACGAGCTGGTTCGTTCGACATTGACTCCGCATCCGGCATCCGTCTGGGCTCGCGGGCTGCCTGACGAAGTGCTCTCCGGCCTGCCTCGGGAGTACACGGATGCCGTGCTGGACGACGAGTTCCCGCTGTCGATGTTCTTCGAAGCCCTGGAGAAGAAGATGCGGCCTGTGATCGAGTCGACGGCGGGGATTCGTGGGTCTGATGGCTGAATACGGCGTACGGCTTCTTCGGAGAAGTGCAGCATCCTCGGACGTTTCGCCTCAATTCGTCCGAACTACGCGTACATCTCCGAGGTTCGCGCTCGGTGGTGAGCGATGACTGCGGCAGGTCGCGCGGTTCTGCTCGCTGGCGCGACGAGCACGGCGGGCCTTGCGGTGACCAGGGCTCTGGTCTCAGCCGGCGCCCGAGTCATCGCGACCGGGCGTTCGGACGAACGGCTGGCACCACTACGGGATGCCGGCGCTGAGGTCGAGGTCTCCGATGCGACGTCACTTGCCTCAATGACCGAGCTTGCCGCGCGCCTCGGACCGATCGACGGAATCATCCCCCTCGTCGGCGGGTGGCGCGGCGGCGGCGGCCTTGCGGGGCAGACCGATGAGGACTTCGAGGCGCTGCTCCCCGCGCTCCAGGCCGTGCGGGCGACGAGTCGCGCATTCGACGAGGCGCTGCGGGTGTCCTCGGCCGGGCGCTTCGCGATCGTGTCATCCACAGCGGTCGCGCGGCCTCTGGCAGGAGGAGCGAACTACGCCGCGGTGAAGGCCGCGAGCGAGGCGTGGAGCCGGGCTGTCGCCCAGGGATTCGCGAAGACCGCTCGGGAGGCCGGCGAGCCGCTGCGCGCGGCATCCGTCGTGTTCCGAGCCAAAGCACTCGACCCCGAAGCGCTTGCGCTGGCAATCGTCGAGCTGTGGGACGCCGATGCCGCCGAGCTCAACGACCAGGTGATCGATCTGGACTGAGGCACCCGACGTGCGGCCCACGTGTTGCGGGTGTCGGAGGGTGTTACGGATGTCGGATGAAATCGGTCGATTCCTCCGACATTCGCAACAGGCTCCGACGGATGTCGCAGTCCAAGCCTGTGGGCGGAGCTCACTGACGAGGTTCGGGGAATGCCGGCGGGATGCCGCGCACGGGCGGCCCCGCATCGGCGATGCCGCCGTCGGCACCTTCCCCCGCAGCATCCTCATCGATGACCTGCGGCGGAGCCTCCTCGTAGAGCAGCGTGAGCTTGCGATACGAGCGGGTGAGGAACGCAAGCAGGGCGGCGACGACCATGATGAGACCTGCGAAGAGGCAGATGAGGGCGATGCCGCGTGCTTCGCCCTCGCCGAGGAGCCAGCCCCACTGCGCCTGGCCTGCGGGCGTCTTCATATACGGGATGATGAGGAACTCCGCGATCGGAGCAATCAGGAACGCTGTGATCGGAGCGGCTGCCGCTTCCATGGCCGCGGCAACGCCGAACACTCGACCCTGTCGCTTGAACGGAACCACCTTCTGGATCACGGTCTGCTCGGCGGCCTCGACCGGCGGCACCAGCGCCATGTACAGCCAGATGCCGACGACATACAGCGGCCACCACTCGCGCAGCATGAAGACGGCGCCGAGCAGACCCATGGCAATGACGACGAGCAGCATCGTGCGCACAGGCCGCTTCCCCAACCCGAACTTCGCCACCAGCGCGCCGCCGATGAGGAAGCCGGTCGAGGCGAATGCCAGCGCGAAGCCCCACTCCTGCGCGGAGAACAGGGTGAGCCCGTACGGGTCCATCAGCGCCATGTATACGCCGCCGATGAAGTTGTTGAACATCGAGAAGATGATCAGGGCGAACAAGCCCGGCGCGAGCCTTATCGCCTGCACGCTGCCCCGGAAGTCCAAGGCACTGGAGGCATTCGGATCGGGCTGCGGCTTGCCCTCGGGAATGCGAATGAACAGCAGATGGACGAAGGTGATCGCCATTGCGACGATCGCGATCACGAGCGTCCACCCCATACCGAGGAATCCGATCGAGAGGCCGGAGAAGACACTCGTCACCAGGAATGCGATGCCCTGCACCGTGCCGACGAGCCCGTTCGCGTTCACCCGCCTCTCCTCGACCACGAGCAGAGTCACCGTCGTCGACAGGGCGATGTTGCGCAGCTGCTCGATCACGCCACCGAACAGGATGATCCCCGAGAACAGCCAGAACCAGGGCCCGCCGAGGTCGAGCAGGGCGCTCTCGGGCTGCCAGAGATAAAGCATGCCTGCGAGGAGGAAGGCGATCGCCGAGATGACGCTGGAGAGCACCATCACGGTGTGCTTGCGATTGCGGTCGACGATCGTGCCGAAGACCATCGCGAAGAACGCGACGAACAGCATGTAGGCGCCGCCGATGATGCCTGTCGCCAGCACCGACTGCGTCTCGATGTACACCCAGAAGGTCAGCGCGAACCAGAGGAAGCTCGTCGTCACGTTCGCGATGAGGGTGTTCACGAGCACGTTGATGAACGCCCGCTTCGCACCCGGGCTCCCGGGGCTCGCGTGCTGAGCACTCTCTCGGATGACCCCCGCAGAATCTGCAGTCTCGCTCACGAGAAAAGCGTAGCGAGGACGACCGACATCCGACATAGGCTTATGCGGTGAGCACACTGCATGACCCCGCGATCCGGGGATTCGCGTCGGACAACTACTCCGGCATCCACCCCGAGATCCTCGCGGCGATCGCCGCGGCGAACGACGGCCACCAGGTCGCCTATGGCGAGGACGTCTACAGCGAGCGCCTGCAGGAGGTCTTCAGCAGCCACCTCGGCGACGGCATCCAGGCCTTCCCGGTGTTCAACGGCACCGGCGCAAACGTCGTCGGCTTGCAGTCGATGCTTCCCCGCTGGGGCGCTGTGATCACGGCATCCACCGCGCACATCAATGTCGACGAGGGCGGAGCACCAGAGCGCATCGGCGGCATGAAGCTGCTCACTGTTCCCACCGACAACGGCAAGCTCACCCCTGAACTTGTGGATCGCGAGGCCTGGGGCTGGGGTGATGAGCACCGCGCACAGCCGCTGGTCGTCTCGATCACCCAGTCGACCGAGCTCGGCACGCTCTACACGACCGACGAGATCCGCGCGCTCGCCGATCATGCCCACAGCCACGGCATGCACCTGCACATGGACGGCGCACGCATCTCCAACGCCGCCGCCGCCCTCGACCTTCCGCTTCGCGCCTTCACCCGCGACGCCGGCGTCGACGTGCTCAGCTTCGGCGGCACCAAGAACGGCGCGATGCTGGGTGAGGCGATCGTGGTGCTGAACGCCGAGGCATCCACCGGGCTCATCTATGGCCGCAAGTACAACATGCAGCTGTCCTCGAAGATGCGCTTCGTGTCGGCGCAGCTCATCGCACTGCTCGAAGGCGACCTGTGGCTGCGCAATGCCCGACACTCGAACTCGATGGCCGCGAGGTTGCGGGCTGGCGTCGAAGCCGGGATCGCCGAAGGATCGATCCGGGGTGTCCAGTTCACGCAGGAGACCCAGGTGAACGGCGTCTTCGCGACGCTTCCGGATGGCATCGCCGACCGCCTGCGCGAATCATTCCGCTTCTACGACTGGGATGCCGCGAAGAATGAGGTGCGCTGGATGTGCAGCTTTGACACCCAGGAAGCGGATGTCGATTCCTTCATCGCGGAGATCGCCAGGCTGACAGCCGTCTGACTGGCTGAGCTGACTGGCTGAGCTGACTGGCCGCAGCGCCGACGCCCCGTGATGACGTCGAGGCCCCTGGGTACAGGCGCCTCTATCCCGAGGCGTCGGCGAGAACAGGGGGCGCGGGTGTCTCGCGGGAACGGGCGCCGGTGTCACGCGGGACGCCGGGTCCGGCTGAGCACCGACCAACCCGACGACGTGGGACGCGCACCCCCCGATGCACGTCCCACGTCAGCTCAATGACCCGGAACCGCGGCGTCCGCGTCCTCGTCCAGCAGTGCGTCAGCCTTGGCGCTGAAGAAGCGCGTGGCCCACATCATGATGGCTGCGAGGAAGGCGAAGACGCCGAGCGAGACGACGCCCCACGCACCGCTCTCGGTTGGTACCGACTCGTTGATGCCTGTGCGCATGATCGGCGCCACGAAGCCGCCGAGGTTGCCCAGCGAGTTGATCAGGCCGATACCGGCTGCGGCAGCGGCTCCGGTGAGGAACGAGGTCGGGAACGACCAGGTGATCGGCCCAACCGACAGGAACGCGGCGACCGCGATCGTGATCGCCAGGATGCCGAGCAGAGCCTGTCCGTTCGCACCGGCCCACGCCGAGAGGAGGATCGCGACGCCGGTCAAGAGGAAGAACAGCGCACCCCAGACGCGACGACGCCGGATACTGGTCGCGTGCTTGCCCACGTAGTAGCAGGCGAACAGGCCGACCGCCCACGGGATCGCCGACACCAGACCGACCTGCCAACCGACGTCCTGACCGATGAGGCCAGCCACCTGCTGCGGCAGGTAGAAGGTCGTGCCGTAGACCGCGATCTGCAGGCAGAAGTAGATGACCGTGAAGTACCAGACCTTCCAGTTCACCAGCGCTGCGCCGATGCCCCGTGGTCCGTCAGACTCCTTCACAGAGTTCTCATGCTCCATGATCTGCCGCAACGCGGTCTTCTCGTCATCGTTCAAGAACTTCGCCTTCTGCGGCGAGTCGACGAGGAAGAAGAACGCGGCGATACCCGCGACGACAGCCATCATGCCCTCGACGAAGAACATCACCTGCCACCCAGCCCACGGCGTGACCTGCTCGCCGAAGCTGATGAGCCCGCCGGACAGCGGGGCGCCAAGCATCTGCGAGAAGGGCTGCGCGAGGTAGAACAGCGCGAACATCTGCACGCGGCGCTTGTTCGGGAACCACTGCGACAAGAACATGATCACACCGGGGAAGAGCCCGGCCTCGGTCACGCCGAGCAGGAAGCGCAGCACGATGAACATCGTCTCGCCGTTCACGAACGCGAACATCGAGGCCACAATTCCCCAGGTGACCGCGATCCGCGCGAGCCAGAACCGTGCGCCGAATCTGACCAGCAGCAGGTTCGAGGGGATTTCGAAGATCGCGTAGCCGATGAAGAAGATACCGGCACCGAGCGCATACGCCCCGGCCGTGATCCCCCGATCGATTTCGAGCGCCTGCTCCGCGAAACCGACATTTGTGCGGTCGAGGAAGGCGACGAAGTACAAGATGATGAGCATCGGCATCAGGCGGTAGGTCGCCTTCTTGATGCCGCTGGCCAGGTGCGGACTAGTAAGCAGCGTCCGCGTGGTCGGGCCGGGTGATGAATCTGACACGGTTACTCTCCTTTGAGTGGTGAGGTTTGCACGAGGAAGCGGGCTCAGCTACCCAGAGCCGGGATGATCATGACGAGGCCGATGACCACGCAGATCACACCGATCACCAGGAAGGCGATGCGCCCTTTGGACCAGGACTGGGACACGGGATATCTCTCCTTCAGCGCAGGTGGAATCAGAGCAGGTGAAATCAGCGCAGGTGGAATCAGTGCATGTAGAGGCCACCGTCGACGTTCAGGGTCTGACCCGTCACGAATCCGGCATCCTCGCTGATCAAATAGGCGACGGCGGCGGCGATGTCCGTCGGCGTCCCGATGCGGGGCAGAACCCCGTCTGCGGCCATGGCGGTCTTGCGCTCATCGGACAGAGTGCCGCCCATGATGTCGGTATCGATCGGTCCTGGCGAGATCACGTTCGCGGTGACACCGAGCGGGCCGAGCTCGCGGGCGAGGGATCGCATGAGTCCGATGACGCCGGCCTTCGAAGCGGAGTACGGCGTCTTTGAGAACGTGCCGCCACCACGCTGAGCGGAGACCGACGAGATCCCGACCACACGCCCGATACCGTTGTCTGCCAGGATATGCGCGACCCGCTGGGTCACCCAGTGCACACCGTCGAGGTTGATCGACTGCACACGGCGCCACTCCTCGGGAGTGACCTCGAGGTACGGCACGGGCGAGGAGACACCTGCGAAGTTCACCAGCGCGACCACCTGCGGGAGAGCATTCTCCAGGGCGTCCACCGCAGCAATAGCCTGGTCGCGGTCCGCGACGTTTGCGCCGACACCGACGGCGCGAACTCCGTGTGCCTCTGCGACCTCGGCGGCGGTGCGTGCGGCGGCTTCACCGTCAACGTCGATGATGCCGATGTTCCACCCGCGTTCGGCGAGGTAGAAGGCGGTCGTGCGGCCGATGCCGCGGGGGCTCGCCGCTCCGGTGAGGATCGCGGTGCGCTCAGCGGGGAAATCTGATGCCATGATCTGCTCCGTTCAGCTCTGGGCGGGGTGGATGGGTGCGGGGCCGAGCTCGTCCATCAGCTTCTTGACGGCGACGTAGGCCTTGTTCCGGTACGCGATCAGTTCGGCCGTGCGATCGGCCGGCACGTCGAGGTAGCCTGCGCCGGACTTGGTGCCGAACTTGCCGGCGTCGACGAGCGCCTTCAGCGACGCCGGGGTCGCGAAGCGCTCGGGGAACTCTGTCTGCAACGAGGCGTAGCAGAACGAGTACACGTCGAGCCCTGCCATGTCGGCGATCGCAAACGGTCCGAACACCGGAAGGCGGAAACCGAAGGTGGTGCGCACGATCGTGTCGATGTCCTCAGGCGTCGCGACGCCCTCTTCTACGAGCTGAGTCGCCTCGTGGAAGAGCGCGTACTGCAGGCGGTTCAGCACGAAGCCGGTCGCATCCTTGACGCGCGCGGTCTCCTTGCCGGTGGCCGCGACAATCTGCTCGACCACGGGAAGGATCGCCGCATCCGTTGTCGCGTGCGGGATCAGCTCGACGCCAGGAATGAACGGCGCGGGGTTGGAGAAGTGCACACCGAGGAAGCGTTCGGGATTCACCACGGCCTCGGCCAGCTTCTCGATCAGGATCGTCGAGGTGTTACTGCCGATGATCGCGTCGGGGGCAGCCGCCTCCGAGATGCGACGCAGCGTTGCGTGCTTGATCTCGATCTTCTCGGGGACGGCCTCCTCGATAAAGGATGCTCCGTCAACGGCATCCTCGATCGTCGTCGCGGTGACCCGCTCTGCGATGATCGAGGCGGCGTCGGCAGGGAAGAGGTCGTCGGCCGCGAACTGCTCGGCCTCGGCAATGAGGCGGTCACGGTTGCTGCGGGCGATTTCGATGTCGACGTCGGCGATGCGTACGTCGGCACCGGACAGAGCGAGCACCTGGGCGATACCGCCGCCCATGTAGCCACTGCCGATCACCGCGTAGACGGGGCGTTCCTGCTGAGTCATGTCTTCGTCTCCTTGAGAATTTCGATCAGGTGTGAAGGTCGATCAGACGCCCGCAGGCTCCGGGAGGAGCGTGCGGAGGTAGTCGCGGTTCGTGGCGCAGACGCCGAGGCTGTCGCCGCCATACTGCTCCATGAGGAATGGTCCGTTGAACCCGAGTTCAACGGCGCGGGCGACCATGTCGCGGTAGTTGATGAGTCCGAGCTCGAGGCTGGTGGGGACCGAGGTCGCCCAACTGCCGTCGGCGGGCTCGTCGCGAATGTAGTTCTTCACATGCCAGTAGTTCGCGTACGGCAGCGTCTTCTCGTGCATCTCGCGCCAGTTCTCGATGGGCCGGTGAAGGCGGATGAGGTTGGCGATGTCGGGGTTGAGGCCGACATTGTCCAGCCCGATCTCCTCGATCAGGCGCACAGCGCTGTCGGCGGTGCCGAGGTAGGTGTCCTCGTACATCTCCAGCGACATCGGGAGGCCGACGGATGCCGCGTGCTCACCGAGTTCGCGGAGGCGACGGACCGCCAGCGCGCGCGTCTCAGCGTCGTCCGGGTCGACCGGTCCCTGCGCGGTCCAGAACCACAGCGCCTTGCGCTGAGCCTCGGTGAACGGCTGGTGCAGCCCGGTCGAGAACACCTGCATGCCGAGTTCGGCTGCGGCGTCGATGGCACGGTGCGCGTATGCGAGGTTCTCTTCGCCCTTGCCCGGTTCGATCACGCTCTGACGCTGGACGTGCACGGAGATCAGCTTCACGCCGTGGTCGGCGGCGATCGAGGCGAGCTCCTGACGGCGGGCCGGTTCGAGCTCGGAGGGGCGAATGTGGCTGTCTGCGATCTCGATGGCCGTGAAGCCGAGCCGCTCGACCTGGCGGAAGAGACCATCCCAGGTCTCTGAGGACGCGTCATGCAGACGCGTTCCATCCGGGGCGACAGGCGAGAACCCGTGCATGCAGACGGCGATGGGCCAGCTCTCGCTGGTGAGGGGGTGCGACGTTGCGGTCATGACGACTCCGTTGACGTGAGGGACCCGACTATTCTCGAGTCTTCATAGATCCTATAGGAAATAGTGCGAAGGTCAAGCGTCGGCCGTGATGACGGCTCCCGGCGCTATCGTGCCGTCGCGCCGATGACGGCTCCCGGCGCTATCGTGCCGGGTCAGCCCCGTTCGAGATCGAGGGAGCGAGCCCTGACCTGCTCGACGTGTCGGCGCATGAGGGCCTCCGGCGCGTCAGGGTCATCCCCGGCGAAGGCGTCGGCAATCGCCTCATGCTCTGCGATCGCCTCACGAACGTCGGTGACACCGTGCAGCACCGATTGGCGCATCCGGTGCAGTTGCGCTCCAAGCGACTCGGACATCTCGGTCAGGTAGCGATTGCCGCAGTGTAGAAAAATGACTCGGTGAAACGCAGCATCCGCGGCGAAGTAAGCGGTCGTCAACGTGACGTCCGTCGTTCCGGCGCGGAGGGCCGTGATCACCTTCCCACCGATCTGGCGATGGTCATCCTCCGCAGCGCGAAGCTCTGCGAGCATCGCCGGCGACGCGGGGGTGGCCAGGCGTGCAGCGTGCGATTCGAGCATGATGCGCGCGTCGAACAGCTCCTGCAGCTGCGCGGCGCCGAGCGGAGGAGCGACCCGGTAGCCCTTGAGGGCCTCCCTCGTCACCAACCCGGTCCGTTCGAGCTGGACCATCGCCTCGCGCACCGGAGTCTGCGAGACATCAAGTTGGCGGGCGATCGTGTCGATGGACAGGCGCGCGCCAGGAGCCGCGTCACCGCTCAGCAGGAGCTGCAGGATGCGATCGTAGACGCGGTCGCGCAAGCCTCTGCGCTCGATCGTGCTTTCCAACCCGCGTAGGCCGCCGTCGATTTCCGTGACCATCGTGCTTCTCCCTCTCATTCTGCGGCCGGTCAGGCCGTCAGAAAACCTACTTCGTCGAGGATGTCACGGAACGCGGAGGGTTCGTGCGCGAAGCGTCCGAGGAACAGCCCATCCACGCTGTCCGCGATCTGCGTCAGCAGCCCAGGTCCCGCGCTGCCGCCGTAGATGACAGACGCCCCGCCAGCCCAATGCGCCAGGTATGTTCGGAGCCGACCGCACACATCGCGGATGTGCTCTGGATGAGCGGGCTCTGGCGCACCGATCGCCCAGACGGGTTCATATGCGATCACGATCGGACCCGCGACACCCGCTTGTTCCGCGACGGCGAGGGCCGAGCGGATCTGGCCGATACAGACCTCTGCCGCGTCCGCGGGGTCAAGGAGTTCAGACTCGCCGATACAGAGAATAGGGGTGAGGGCGTTCCGCAGCACCGCATGCACCTTCGCAGCGACGACGTCGTCCGTCTCGCCGAACATCCGGCGCCGCTCGGCGTGGCCGACCTCCACGAACCGGCACCCCAATTCCGCGAGAACTGCGGCCGACACCTCACCGGTGAATGCACCGACATCCTCGGTCGCGGCATCCTGCGCCCCCACCTCGAGCGCCCCACCATGAGCTTCGGATGCCTCAAGGCAGGCAGGGATCGACGGATACTGCGGGATCACGAACGCCGTCAGTGACGCGCGCGCTGGGTGCGCCTCAACGATCGACGCCACCTCTGATGCCCACGCCACAGTCTCGGCGTGGGAGAAGTACATCTTCAGGCTGGCGCCGATGAGCATCTCTGCGCCTCAGCTGCCCTCGTAGGCGCAGATTTCGCGCACCTTTTCGGCCGAAGCACTCTGCGGATCGAAGGTGTACGTGAGCCACTCCGCCGCGAGACGGCGGGCGAGCTCAATGCCGATCACTCGCTGTCCCATGCAGAGCACCTGGGCGTCATTGGAGAGCACCGAACGCTCCACGCTGAACGAGTCGTGCGCGGTGACGGCGCGGATGCCGGACACCTTATTCGCCGCGATCGCCACGCCGAGCCCCGTGCCGCAGAGCAGGATGGCGCGGTCCGCATCTCCTGCGGCGACCCGCTCGGCCGCAGTCGTCGCGATCTTGGGGTAGTTCGTGTGCCCGTCCGCGTCGACGCCGACATCGACGACCTCCGCGACGAGCGGGTTGGCCAGGAGGTCAGCCTTGATGCGTTCCTTGTACTCGAACCCTGCGTCGTCCGAGCCGATTACCAATCGAAGTGCCATTTCAGTCATCCCCTTTCAGGATGTGGAGAACCGTGTGTGAGATGAGTGCGAAGGAGACCGCCCCGGGGTCGCGCGTGCCCAGGCTCTTGTCTCCGTGCGCGCGTGAGCGTCCGAGTTTCGCGGTCAGCTGGGCGGTAGCTTCAGCGGCCGAGGTGGCGGCATCCGCCGCATCCGACCACGCTTCGGCGAGGGCAGCGCCCTCGTTCAGGCGATCGACCAGCCGGTCGGCGAAGGGGACGATCGCATCGATCATCGTCTTGTCCCCCGGCTTCGCCTTGCCGAAGGACATGACAGCATCCTTCATGCCGGTCACTCCGGAGCCGACGGCGTGCTTGTCTACGGCCTCGTCGTCGCCGAGCACCGCACCCAGCGCGACCAGCATCTCGCCCCAGATCGCGCCGGATGTGCCACCGCCCTTGTCGGCCCATGCATCGCCAGCGTGCTGCAGTGCGGTGCGCGCGCCGGCACCAGCGTCGATCGCCTGCGCAGCCGCGGCGGCTGCCGCACGGCTGCCGCGCTGCATCCCGATTCCGTGATCGCCATCACCGGCGATGCGGTCAAGCCGACCGAGCTCTTCTGCCTCAGCATCCAACATCAGTGCCATAGCGGTGAGGGAGCGACCGACCGTGCGGGCGGCATCCTGCGATGCTTCGCTCGCCGGTGCAATGACGACTTCCTCAGCCTCGCTCTGCGTCACTTCGACGGCGATGCGCCCCTCGACCGCACCCCGGCGGAACGCGGGGGTGTCGCACGGCGCGTTCCAGAGTTCTTCCAATTCGGCGTCAAGCCAGAGCAGCGTGAGCGAGACGCCTGCCATGTCGAAGCTCGTGCAGAACTCCCCCACTTCCGGCGAGACCACCACGACTCCTGCCTCGGCGAGGAGGCGATCGACGGCGCCGTAGACGACGAAGAGCTCCTCGTACTTCACGCTGCCGAGTCCGTTCAGAATCGGCACGACTCTGGCACCCTCGAGGGCGACCCCATCCGGGATCTCTGCGAGCAGGGACGAGACGAACAAAGCGGCGAGTTCAGCTGCGGTCGGAATGTCGACCTCGTCGATTCCAGGCTCGCCATGGATGCCGAGGCCGACGGCCATGCGCCCCTCCGGCACAGTGAACAGCGGCTCCTGCGCACCGGGAAGAGTGCAGCCGCTGAAGGCGACGCCCAGAGAACGGGTGCGCTCGTTAGAGAGCTGCGCGGCACGCTCGACACCGTCGAGGTCGTACCCGGCTTCGGCCGCGGCGCCGGCGATCTTGAAGACGACGAGATCCCCCGCGATGCCGCGGCGCTTCTCGCGCTCGGAGACCGGGGCGCTGGAGATGTCATCGGTCACGGTGACGGTGCGGCAGTCGATCCCCGCCGTTCGCATCCGCTCCTGTGCCTGCGTGAAATGCAGGACGTCGCCGGCGTAGTTCCCGTAGCTCAGCAGCACGCCTCTGCCCTCGTGTGCGGCCGTGGCCACCGAGTGCACCTGGTGCGCAGAAGGCGAGGCGAAGAGGTTACCCATGGCGGCCCCATGTGCGAGGCCTGGGCCCACGAGACCGGCGAATGCCGGGTAATGCCCACTGCCACCGCCGATAACCACCGAGACGGTGGGTTCTGCACCGCGGGTGGAGCGGACGACGCCGCCTGTCACCGGGCGGACCCACCGCGACGAGGCCGCGACGAAGCCAGCCACCGAATCGTCGGCAAAGTCGTCCGGGTCGTTGAACAAGCGCGTCATTGCGGTCTCCTCTGAGCGAAAACGGGTGCACGTGGGCATCCCACCGACGTAATCCTATAGGAAATGGGATAGCTCTGCCGAGAATGCGCTGAAACCGATCCCCCTCTGGGTAATTTGTATGCATCGGAATAGAAATGGCTGATATGTGTTGTACTTGATATACGGCCACAGCACCGTGTTGGCGGCTGTTCACTGAGCAAAGAGGACATCATGACTCGTTTCGAAGGTCGCGTCGCACTGGTCACAGGCGGCGCCAGCGGAATCGGCAAGGCGACAGCGCTTCGCATCGCATCCGAGGGCGGAACGGTCGTGGTCGCCGACGTGCAGGATGAGCTCGGCGGACAGGTCGTCACAGAAATCGAGAAGAACGGCGGCACTGGCCTGTTCGTCCATCTCGACGTCACCAGCGAAGACGGCTGGACCGAAGCCGTGGCAAAGACTGTCGATGCATTCGGCGGATTGAACATCCTCGTGAACAACGCCGGCATCGGTGACACCGAGCCGATCGAAGTCACCACACTCGCAACCTGGGACAAGGTCGTCGCGGTCACGCAGACCAGCGTCTTCCTCGGCATGAAGGCCGCAGCCGACGCTCTCAAGAAGAGCGGCAACGGTGCCGTGGTGAACATCAGCTCGATGTACGGCATCGTCGGCTCTGGCGTGAGTCCCGCCTACCACGCAGCCAAGGGTGCGGTCCGTCTGCTCACCAAGACCACGGCTCTGGGTTGGGCGAAGGAGGGCGTGCGTGTGAACTCCGTGCACCCCGGATTCATCGACACCCCGATCCTCGGCGACGCCGACCGCGACATGCTGATCGCAGGTACGCCGATGGGCAGGCTCGGTAAGCCGGAGGAAATGGCCGCACTGATCGCCTTCGTCGCCAGCGACGACGCCAGCTTCGCCACCGGTGCAGAGTTCGTCGCAGATGGCGGCGTGACCGCCGGCTAGGTTCTCGGTCCGGCCCGCAGCACCAGCGTCGCGCCCTACCGCCGGCGCCCCTAGCCGCGGCACCCCGTGCTGGCGTCGCGCCCTACATCGGCGCCCCCTGCTGGCGTCGAGGCCCCTCGGTACCTACGTCGCTATCCGGAGGCGTCGGCGAGAACAAGGGGCGTCGGCGTCAGTGGGCGGGGCGCCGGGGCGGGCGGGGGGCCGGCGGCCGAGTTAGCGCAGCAGGCCCAGGCTCGCGAGAGCGAGGCGGATGAGCGTGCCTCGGCCGCCCTCCATCTCCGCGGCGACCGCATCGGATGCCGCCTCCTCCGGTGAGAACCACGTCACTTCGAGCGCATCCTGACGCGGCTCGCAGGTGCCTGTCACCGGCACCACGAACGCCAGCGACACCGCATGCTGGCGGTCGTCGTGAAACGCGCTGACCCCCGGCATCGGGAAATACTCGGCGACTGTGAATGGCAACGGCTGCGGCGGCAGCAGGGGGAAGGCCATCGGCCCGAGATCGTTCTCGATGTGCCGGAACAGCGCATCGCGCACCGGTTCGCCGTAGCGCACTCGCCCCGAAACAATCGTGCGGGTCATCTCGCCCAGCGGCGTGGACCGCAACAGGATGCCGATCTCGCTGACTTGGCCTGACCCGTCGGTGCGCACCGGAATCGCCTCGACGTACAGCATGGGTATGCGTCGTCGCGCCTCAGCCAGCTCGACCTCGCTCAGCCAGCCTGGGTTGCTCGCGTCCGCGGGCAGCTCACTGAACTGAGAGAGATCGTCATCGGAGTCCTCAGGGTCCGGATCAGGTGTACGCACAGACATGTCTCCTTTCTACCAGTGTCAGCGCCTGCTGGCAGGATGGTGTGTGTGAGCGAGAACCTGACACTCGACGCGGATGCCACGCGCTGGGCCCCCGACAACCGTGACGGCCTGCCGTTGCTCGTGCTTTTGCACGGCTATGGCGCAGACGAGCACGACCTGTTCGGACTCGTCCCCTACTTGCCTGAGGGCATCGCTGTGGCGTCCGTCGCGGCACCTCTGACGCCGCCATGGCCAGCGCCAGGACGCTCGTGGTATCCGATCGACGGTCTGAACGGCCGAGATTCGGATGCTGTGACCCACGCCGCGCGTGCCGTGCTCAGCTGGCTGGATGCCCACGCCGGCGATGCACCGACTGCCAAGGCCGGCGAGTCGCCGAGGATCGCGTTGCTCGGCTTCTCACAGGGCGCCGCAGTGTCGCTACAGGCGCTGCGACTGGATGCCGCGCGCTTCGGCGCTGTCGTCGCACTCAGCGGCTACGCCTCCCCCGGTGAGCTGCCCGACGATGAGGCGCTGCGCGAATCACGTCCACCGGTGTTCTGGGGTCGAGGCACGAATGACGATGTGATTCCCGCGCCACTGATCGACCACACTTCTCAGTGGCTGCCTGATCACTCCGAACTCACCGGACGCGTCTACCCCGGCCTCACCCACAGCATCTCCGAGGGCGAACTGCTCGACGTGAAGATCTTCCTGGAGAAGTGGCGGGACGGCTCAGCGGACTGAGCCGGGGTCATCCTCGTCAGGAAGGCCTTCTGGGTCGTCTGCTGAATCATCGTCAGCAGACCTGCGCCTCTTTCCCACCGAACCGATCGCAATCGCGACCACCACACCACTGGCGATCCCGATCCCGATTCCCACACCCATGTTGTCCAGCGCTGACCCCGTGGCGACGCCGACACCCATGCCGATGGCGATGCCCGCGCCCCAGCTCATGCGCTGGCGCATCTCGCTGCCGCTCATGTTGTTGTCAGCCATGACTCCACCGTACGAGCTTGTCGATGCCGCGGCATCCTCCGAGCGACGGATCTGGTGATGCGGCAGCTCAGCGAATCTTTCCACCACCTGGCACGTCGACGTCAGCCCAGACAAGCCGGTGATCGCTGGAGGGGAACGGGTAGACGCCGGTCAGGCGCGAGAGGGAGTCGTCGGACTCCGGCCAGAAGACCCCCGAGGCCAAGATGCGAATCTGGCGACTGGGCAGCACGTAGTCCACGCGGATGTTTCCCGGCGGCTCGGAGAAGTCCGCCGTGTCCTGTGCCGGGTCGCCGACATGCTCGAGGTTGATTCCCCCCTGCAGTTCGGACGCCTCGACCGCGCCCGGGCTGGTCGGTACGGTGGCGGTGTTCACGCGGGGATTCTCGAGGAGTTGCTGGATAGCGCCGTCCGTGGAGTCGCCGTCGTTCGGGTCGGCGTTCTGATCGCCGGTGATCACGAAGAGCTCATTGCGCCCGAGTCCACCGCTGCGGCCCTGATCGTCGACGATGTACGACCCCGCCTTGCCCCCGGCGACATAGTCGGCCCAGAGGCGGATCTCATCGTGGTTGCGTCGGCCGTTGCGGTCCTCCGCGCCGTCGAAGGTCGGCGGGGTCGGATGTGAGACGAGCAAGTGCACGGTCTTGTTCTTCGACACCTGGATCGGCACGTCCCAATGCGACTTGCTCGACAGCGGGAACTGCGCGAGCTCCTCAGGTGAATAGAAATCCGCGGGCTCCGGTGTCGAGGGATCGTCCGGGAGAAGGGCGCCGGGCATATCCGACCAGAGCAAGTTCTGGAACGTGCGGATCGCGTCCTGCTCGATCGGGTACTTCGAGTAGACGGCCATGCCGTACTGACCAGGGAAGAGACCGAAGCCCCAGGCGTCGTCGCCCCCGGAGATCGCGCCATCGTTGTTCAGATCGAACCCACTGGGCACTCCGGTGTTGACCGGGGCAGAGTATCGGTACGCGTATTCGACGGGCTCCGCGTCGCCATGCGGCACCGACAGGTAGTTCTCCTGGAACAACCGCAGGGCGTCGCCCTCGGCGTCGTAGTCGAACTCGTTGATCAGGAGCACATCGGGGTTCGAATGCTGGATGATCTCGGCAATGACATCTGCCTGCGCGTTTCCAGGAACAGAGAGATCGGCGACGAGCGCACCTTCGGTGCCTCGATTGAGCGAGGCGTTGAAGGTGGCGAAGCGCAACTCAGCATCTCCGTGCGCTGCGTGAGGAGGTTTCGAGTGCGGAGGTGCGGCCACGGCCGGGGCGGCGGCCACTACGGCGGCACTGACGACCAGGAGGCTTGCGAGAGCAGCCGCGCGGACGCGGAGATGCGTGATCATGCGGGCCACGCTAACTCGAAACTGTGACATTCAGAAGACCGCTCGGTGAACGGATGACGATCGCGACACGCCCGAGGGTTGTGATGCGCGACACGCCCGGGTAGCATCGACAAGTCCTGTCCGCCGTGTTTGGAAGTTCATTGATCTGATCTGTCGCCCCGCGCTCCTCTTTCCGCGCGCTGACACGACGATCCTTCCCACCGGTTTCGCCTCCGCCTTCTCGGCGTCGAGCGGCGACCCGTGTCAGTGCATCCGCACATCTTCGGGAGACACCCATGTCAACACCCACCATTCACGCATCGGTCACCCTTGACCGCCTCACCTTCACCTGGCCGGACGGCTCCACCGTGCTCGACCGGCTCACCGGCTCATTCGGCAGCGGACGCACCGGCCTGGTCGGACGCAACGGTTCAGGCAAGTCCACCCTGCTGCGCCTGATCGCTGGCGACCTGTCCCCGACATCGGGGTTCATCACCGCCACCGGCGATGTCGCATATCTGCCGCAGCGTCTCACGCTCGACACCGATCGACGAGTCGCCGAGCTTCTCGGCGTCGCGGATGCCCTCGACGGCGTACGTGCCATCACCGCCGGCGACGTCGCACCCGAGCACTTCGACGCCGTCGGCGACGACTGGGACATCGAGGCACGCGCGGAGGTGTCATTGGCAGAGGCAGGTCTTGATCCGTCGTTCCTCGAGCGCAACGTCGGCGAACTCTCCGGTGGCGAAGCGGTACTCGTCGCGATTGCCGGCATCCGTCTTCGGCGAGCGCCGATCACGCTACTGGACGAGCCGACCAATAACCTCGACCGTGACGCCAGAGCGAAGCTCGCCGACATGGTGCGCTCTTGGAAGGGAACCCTGATCGTCGTCAGCCACGACGTGTCATTGCTCGAGCTGATGGAGGACACCGCCGAGCTGTACGCGCACACGCTGAGTGTGTTCGGTGGCCCGTACTCGGCGTGGCGCGCGTGGCTGGATGGCGAGCAGAACGCCGCACGTCAGGCCGAACGCGATGCCAAGCAGACATTTAAAAAGGAAAAGCGTCAGCGGATCGAGGCCGAGACAAAGCTCGCAGGCCGCGCACGTATGGCGAACAAGGCGTTCGTTGAGAAGCGAGTGCCGAAGATCGTCGCTAACGGCCGAAAGATGGCCGCCCAGGTGTCAGCAGGAAAGCTGCGCACCGAGGTCGCGGAGAAAGAGGATGACGCGCGCGCAGCGCTCGACGAGGCCGGTCGGCGGGTGCGCGGTGATGCATCGATGAAGATCGAGCTGCCCGATCCAGGAGTCTCACGTGCTCGCCGCATCGCCACGATCAGCGACAGAGAGTTGTCGTGGGTGATCCAGGGGCCCGAGCGGGTGGCACTGATCGGCCGGAACGGCGTCGGCAAGACGACGCTGCTCCAGCGACTGGTGGCTGATGCCGTTCACAACTCCTCAGAAACGCCGCGGATCGACCCAGATCCGCCGAATCCCCTCCACACTGGCGATTCTTTGGGGAGCTATGAACCGAAAGTGCGGGCGACCTCCCACACCGACCGCATCGGGTACCTGCCGCAGCGGATCGATGGGCTCGACGAATCCCGTTCGGTGGTCGAGAACATCGCCGAGGCTGCGCCGAACATTCCCGAGAAGGAACTACGCAATCGCCTGGCCCGCTTCCTCATTCGAGGCGACACGAGCGATCGCCCGGTAGCCACGCTGTCCGGCGGCGAGCGCTTCCGTGTGGCCCTGGCGAAGTTGCTGTTGGCTGACCCTGCGCCACACCTCGTGGTCTTGGATGAACCGACAAACAATCTCGACCTCGACACGGTCGATCAGCTCGTCGATGCTCTGCGCGCGTACCGCGGTGCGGTGCTGGTCGTGAGCCACGACGACGCCTTCCTCGCGCGGCTCGAGCTTGACCTCACACTGGAGATCGACGAGCAGGGGTTTTGTCGAACGGTCACGCAAGGCAGGATGGGAGCATGAATCCTCTCGTACGACCCCGGCAGGGTCGCGTCATCGCAGGAGTGTGCGCCGCGCTCGCCACACGGTTCGGCGTCACCCCGACGACGGTTCGCGTGATCACGGTGCTTGCCGTGCTGTTCGCCGGATTGTCGCTCTGGGCATACATCCTGCTCTGGGTCATCGTTCCAAGCGAATCCTGATCCGCGGGGCGATCGCCCCGCGATTCGTAATCGGGAGCGGTGAGGACCGCTGGCGATCACAGCTCTCGGAGCCAGGTGTGCCCCGGAATCGTCCGCTCGAGCGTGCGTCGCAGCCAGTCACGACGTGCGGCGTCGAGGAACGGCAGGGTGGCGGCGAAGTCGACCTCATCCTTGGGGCGTTGTCCCTTGGCCTTGTAAAGAAGCTGGATCTCGGGTTGCAGATAGCGGATGCCATCGCGTGCCCAGAGCGCGTCGGCCATCGGCAGACGGATTGTCGAGTCGCGTCTGTAGACCCATTCCTCAGTTCTGCCAGGGCTCAGGAGAATGTCATATTCCCAGGGGTGCGCGGCATCAGGACGGGTCCAGAGCTGCCCGCATCCTTCTGGCAGGAGATCATCGGCGGACGCATTCGGGCGCTCGTCGGCGGCCAGAGGTTTCAACGCGCCAGAGTAGGCGGCCCACACATGCAGGCGTCCGGCGAGATGGCTGCGGAGAAGGGCGAGATCTGCGCGCAACGCTGACGGATCGAGGTCCTCATGATGACGGCTCACTCCGGTGAAGGCCTCGAGTGCCCAGCCTCCGGCGATCCACCAGACGCCTGGATACCCCTCGAACAGACGGGCCGCGTCCGCTGGTGTGCGCGGCGCCCACGTTCCGTAGAGACTCTCGAACGCGGAATCATCCATGAAGCCACGCTACTGGGAATCCAGTGCGCCATCGCGGACGGTCAGAACGGATCCTGCACCGACGAGCCCGATGTCAGTCCCACCCTGGATGATGGAGGGATGGGTGACGCTTCGACAGGCTCGGCGCAACATGTGCTCGACCGTTTTACCCCGGCGACCCAAGACTGGTTCCGGGGTGCGTTCGCCGCGCCGACGAACGCTCAGGTCGGCGCGTGGGAGGCAATTTCGGCTGGAAAGCACGCACTCGTCGTCGCACCGACCGGATCAGGCAAGACCCTGTCGGCGTTCCTCTGGGCCATCGACAGCGTGTTCCGGGAGAAAGCGGATGCCACCGGCCTCGTCGAGTCTGGCCCTGCCAAGCCCGACGCTGCGCGCACGCGCATCCTCTACATCTCGCCCCTGAAGGCGCTCGGCGTCGACGTCGAACGCAACCTGCGCTCCCCGCTCGTCGGTATCGGCCAGTCCGCGCGCCGACTCGGAATCGCGGCCCCGACCGTGACCGTTGGCGTGCGCTCCGGCGACACCACATCCAGTGATCGCCGCAAGCTCGTCACGAACCCGCCCGACATCCTCATCACCACGCCGGAATCGCTCTATCTGATGCTCACCAGCCGCGCTGGCGAGACGCTGCGCGATGTGCACACGGTGATCATCGACGAGGTGCACGCCGTTGCGGCCACAAAACGTGGCGCGCACCTCGCGGTGAGCCTCGAGAGACTCGATTCCCTGCGTCGAGCGGCGCGATCGGATGCCGTGCCCGCACAGCGCATCGGCCTCTCAGCGACCGTGCGCCCCATCGACGAAGTGGCACGTTTCCTCGGTGGATCGGCGCCCGTCGAGATCGTGGCACCGCGAGCGTCGAAGACGTTCGAACTGAGCGTGGTCGTTCCGATGGACGACATGTCCAATCCGCCGCCTCCACCGGGCGCAGCATCCACGAACGATGACCCGGCTGAATATACAGAGGTGACCGGGTCGGTCTGGCCGCACGTCGAAGAGGCGATCGTCGACCGCATCCTCGAGAACAACTCCACAATCGTGTTCGCGAACTCGCGGCGTCTTGCCGAGCGCCTCACCGGCAGGCTCAATGAGATCTACTCAGAGCGCATCGGAGCCCCCCTCCCGGTGTCGACAGCCGCACCCGCTCAAATGATGGCTCAGGCGGGCGCAACCGCTGGCGCCGATCCTGTGCTCGCCAAAGCCCACCACGGCTCCGTTTCCAAGGAGCAGCGTGCACTCGTCGAAGAAGAGCTGAAATCCGGCATCCTGCGCTGCGTCGTCGCGACCAGCAGTCTCGAACTCGGCATCGACATGGGAGCGGTCGACCTCGTCATCCAGGTCGAGGCGCCTCCGTCCGCGGCATCCGGTCTGCAACGCGTCGGCCGGGCGGGGCACCAGGTCGGCGAAATCAGTCGGGCGGCGCTCTTCCCGAAGCATCGCGGCGACGTGCTGCACACCGCGATCGTGACCGAGCGGATGCTGGCAGGCAAGATCGAAGCAATCGCCGTGCCGCGCAATCCGCTCGATATCCTTGCGCAGCAGACCGTCGCAGCCTGCGCGCTCGCGCCGATCAGTGTCGAGGAATGGTTCGACACGGTCAGGCGGTCGGCGCCGTTCCAGGCGTTGCCCCGCTCGGCCTATGAAGCCACGCTCGATCTGTTGGCCGGCCGATTCCCCTCTGACGAGTTCGCCGAGTTGCGTCCGCGCCTGGTCTGGGACCGGGATGCCGGAACGCTGACCGGCAGGCCAGGCGCTCAGCGGATCGCCGTGACCAGTGGCGGCACGATCCCCGACCGCGGGCTGTTCGCTGTTTTCGTCGCCGGCGAGGGTGCAGGACGGCGCGTCGGCGAACTCGATGAGGAGATGGTCTACGAGTCGCGCGTCGGCGACGTCTTCACGCTCGGCACAACGAGTTGGCGCATCGCCGAGATCACACACGACCGCGTAAACGTGCTCCCCGCGTACGGGCAGCCGGGAAAAGTGCCGTTCTGGCACGGCGACGGCATCGGCCGGCCCTACGAACTCGGCGAGGCGCTCGGTGCGTTCTCCCGGGAGGTGTCTGCCGCCACTCCGGAGAAGGCGGCGCAGCGACTGATTGAAGCCGGTCTCGACGAGCAGGCACGCATGAACCTTCTCGCGCATCTGCACGAACAACGAGAAGCCACCGGCACCCTCCCGACCGACCGCACGCTCACCGTCGAGCGTGGTCGTGACGAGGTCGGTGACTGGCGAGTCATCTTGCATTCCCCATATGGCATGAAGGTGCACGCGCCCTGGGCGCTAGCGGTCAACGCACGAGTCCGCGAGCGCCTCGGCGTCGAAGGATCGGCGGTCGCAAGCGACGACGGCATCATCGTTCGGATTCCGGATGCTGACGCCGAACCGCCGGGTGCTGAACTGTTCGTGTTCGACGCTGACGAGATCGAGCATCTCGTCACAGAAGAGGTCGGCGGGTCAGCGCTGTTCGCCTCGCGCTTCCGCGAGTGCGCAGCGCGCGCACTGCTGATGCCGCGAATGAACCCGAACAAGCGCACACCGCTCTGGCAGCAGCGACAGCGCTCGGCGCAGCTGTTGGAAGTGGCGCGCCGGCATCCAACTTTCCCTGTGATCCTCGAGACGCTGCGCGAAGTACTGCAGGACGTTTACGATCTCCCGTCGCTGCGCCGTCTCACGACCGCGATCGCCGAGCGCAAGGTCAGGCTCGTCGAGACAGAACCAGCGCAGCCCTCGCCGTACGCGCGCGATCTGCTCTTCGGATACGTCGGCGCCTTCATGTACGAGGGCGACTCGCCGCTGGCCGAACGCCGGGCCGCGGCCCTGTCGGTGGATCCAGCCCTGCTCGGCGAGTTGCTGGGCACGGTCGAGCTGCGCGAACTGCTCGACCCCGATGTGCTTGCGCAGTTCGAGCGCGAAGCCCAACGCCTCGACCCGGAGCGCCGAGTGCGCGGCCTCGAGGGCGTTGCCGACCTGATCCGAATGCTGGGGCCGATGGATGCGGGCGAGGTCGCCGCGCGGCTGGAAGTGCCCGCCGACGCTTCGGCGCACCTCGACGCCCTGGTCGCTGCACGCCGGGCGATCCCGGTGACGATCGCCGGCGCTCCACGTGTCGCCGCGATCGAAGATGCCGGCCGCCTGCGCGACGCCCTCGGGGTGGCGCTGCCCACCGGCATACCCGTTGCCTTCCTTGAGCCCCTCACTGATCCGCTCGGCGACCTGGTCGCTCGCCATGCCCGCACGCACGGACCGTTCACGACGGATGCCGTCGCCACCCGGTTCGGAATCGGCGCCGCCGTCGCGCGTCACACTCTGCAGCGGCTTGAGCACGCCGGACGCGTAACGAGCGGGTTCTTCCTGCCGGAGGCATCCGGAAGCGGGTCAGAGAACGAGTGGTGCGACACCGAAGTCCTGCGCCGTCTGCGGATGCGGTCGCTCGCCGCCATCCGCGGCAGCGTCGAACCCGTCGCCCCCGAGGCATACGCCCGATTCTTGCCCGACTGGCAGCACCTGACCCGTCCACTCGAGGGCGTCGACGGTGTACTTGCGGTGATCGAGCAGTTCGCCGGCGTGCCGATCCCGGCGAGCGCCTGGGAGTCGCTGGTGTTGCCCTCCCGCGTACGCGACTACTCCCCCGCGCTGTTGGACGAACTCACCGCAAGCGGCGAGGTGGTGTGGGCGGGACAAGGGACTCTGCCCGGCCGCGACGGATGGGTGTCACTGCATCCGGTGGATCTCGCGCCGTTCACCCTGCCAGAGCCCAGCACTCTCGGTGATGCGATCGCCGACGACTCACTCGAAGGACGCCTGTTGGAGGCTCTCAGCACAGGCGGCGCCTCGTTTGCCGCTCACCTGCGCGAGCGCGTTGGTGCCGAGAACGAACAATCAGTGCTCGACGCACTGTGGACACTCACCTGGTCGGGACGCGTCACGAACGACACGTTCTCACCGGTACGCCAGCTGCTTGCCGGAGGATCGCAGGCACACAAGTCCGTACGGCGCGCACCACGCACTCGCACGTTCCGTGGCGTGTCGTTCACCGGGCAGACCCCACCGCGGCCGACGATCAGCGGCGGACGGTGGTCGGTGCTCCCTTCCACAGGCTCGGTGAGCGATCCCGCGGATGCCGCGCGGCGCGCGACCGTCACTGCCGGCCTTCTGCTGGATCGCTATGGCGTCGTCACGCGCGGCGCTGTGCAGGCCGAGGGTGTGCCTGGCGGCTTCGCTCAGGCCTATCGAATCCTCGCCGGTTTCGAGCAGGCGGGCCACTGCCGCCGCGGCTACGTGATCGAGAAGCTCGGTGCGGCACAGTTCGCGGCATCCGCCACTGTCGATCGGCTGCGTACCTTCGCGAACCTTGCCGATCCGGCACCGCTGCGTGCCATCACGCTCGCAGCGACCGACCCCGCGAACCCCTACGGTGCTGCCCTCGGCTGGCCACGCCGCGAGGGCGTCTCGCACCGACCCGGTCGCAAAGCCGGCGGGCTCGTCGTGCTCGTCGACGGCGCACTCGTGCTCTACCTCGAACGCGGCGGCCGCACCGTGTTGGCATTCGACGATGATCCAGAGGTGCTGCGTGCCGCGGCATCCGACCTTGCCGCCACGTCTCGTGCGCGCAGGCTCGAGACGCTCACCGTGGAAAAGGTCAACGGCGAGCCGATCTATGGCACCCTGTTCGCCAGCGTGCTGCAGGAAGCGGGTTTCGTACCGACTCCCCGCGGCTTCACCCTGCGCAAGGTGATCTAGACGAATGGATACGCTGTAGCCATGTTGCGTGAGTTCGGGATCGGCGTCGGCACCCTGTTGAAGGGCTTCCAGATGTGGAAGACCCACACCAAGCTCATGCTGCTGGGGCTCATCCCCGCATTCATCGCGTGGGCCGTGCTGCTGGCTGCACTCGTTCCACTGGGGTTCACCCTCGGACCGATCACCGACTGGGCGACGCCCTTTGCCGACGGCTGGGTCAGCCCCTGGCGTGAAACACTGCGCGTCGGGCTCGGCATCGTCATCTTCATCGCGGCGCTCGCACTCGCCGGCGCAGTGTTCACCGCCCTCACCCTCACGATCGGCGACCCGTTCTACCAACGCATCTGGCGCGGCGTCGAGCGGTCGCTCGGCGGTGATGAACCCACCGGAAAGACCGGGTTCTGGACCACCATCGGCGAGGGCATTCGGCTGGTAGTGCTCGGCATCCTGGTGGCGCTGCTCATCCTCGTGATCGGGTTCTTCCCGCTCGTCGGCGGTGTGCTCGCATCAGTCACCGGCGTTGTCCTCTCCGGCCGCCTCCTCGCCAGGGAACTCACCAGTCGCGCCTTCGACGCCCGAGGAATCACGACCTATACCCGCTCCGAATTGCTCGGCGCCGGACGCGCCAGGGTCATCGGCTTCGGCGTCGCAACCCAGCTGTGCTTCCTGATCCCCCTCGGCGCGATCGTGACGATGCCTGCGGCGGTCGCTGGGTCGACCATCCTCGCGCGAGCACTCACCGAGCGGGCCGCCGCAGAAGCAGTAGCGTCCGGCCCGTCTCCCCATGCGTGAGACGACCACCTATGCCTGAGACGACCAGCTATGCCTGAGACGACGACCACCCATGCCTGAGGGCGACACCGTCTATCGCACCGCGCGACGCCTTCATGACGCGCTCGCGGGGCACGAGGTCACCCGATTCGATCTGCGCGTCCCCGAGTTCGCAATCGCCGATCTGACCGGCGCCACCATTCTTGGCTGCGCTCCCCGCGGCAAACATCTGCTGCTGCGCATCGGCGATCACACTCTTCATTCTCATCTGCGCATGGACGGCGCCTGGCACCTCTATCGCCAGGGCGAGAAGTGGCGGCATCCGGCATTCAAAGTCCGCGCGATCGTCGGAATCGCAGAGCGTGACGCCGTCGGCGTCGACATCGCCGAGATCGAACTCCTTCCTACTCGCGACGAAGGCCGCCTGGTCGACTATCTGGGCCCCGATCCCCTCTCCGAGGATTGGGATGCCGCGGAAGCTGCCCGTCGCGTGAGCGCCGATTCGCGCAGCATCCATGTCGCCCTGCTCGACCAGCGCAATGTCGCCGGCTTCGGCAACGTGTATGCCGCCGAACTCCTCTTCCTGCGCGGAATCCTGCCGACGACGCCCGCCGCCGAGGTCGACACGCCAGCGCTCGTCGATCTCGGCGCACGCACGATCCGCGCCAACCGCGATCGACCGGAACGTACCTTCACCGGCCTCGCACGCCCCGGTCAGAACACCTGGGTGTACGGGCGCGTGAACCGCGCGTGCCGCCGGTGTGGCGCACGGATCCGGCGCGGTGAACAGGGTGCAGATCCCACCCGAGAACGCATCACCTTCTGGTGCCCGTCGTGTCAGAGCTGAGCAGCATCCCGATTCGGGAATGAAACGGGCCTTCCCGCGGTTGTTCATATATCCGGAGGTGTCCGGGAACGGAGGAATCTTGGGTAAGAACTACATCGACATCGAGAACGACCAGGGTACGACGTTGCGTTACCGCAAGCACGTCAATGGTCGCGGCCTAGTAGCGCACGGCGCGAAGGTGCATCCAAAGGCTGTCGTAGAAACCGGCGCCTATGTCGAACCTGGTGCGCGCATCGGCGCGGGAGCAATACTCGCACGCGGCGCATGGATCGAACCGGATGCCACGATCGGCGAAAACGCGTACATTGACGCGCACGCGCACATCGGTCAGGGTGCAGCCGTCGGCGACGGCGCACATATCGGCGTCCGCACCGAGATCGGTGCAGGCGCACTCATCGCTCGCGGCGCACGCATCGGTGATGACGAGATCGTCGCCGCCGGGCTCCGCATCACCACCGACTTCAAGGGCCTCTGGCTGGCCGCCTGACACGGCGCCACCCAACCAACAACGACCCACCAACTAACAAGACCACGCCGAGACGACAGCAATGCGTCTCGGCGTGGTTTTGTATTCTCGGGCTACTTGAGCGCGCGGCGAATCAAGATCGAGGCGCTCTCGACGACCACAACCATTCCGATGATGACGAGGACATACGCGAGCACCTCGTCGAAATGACGCCCCTGCAGAGCGTTCATCAGAAGGAAACCGATACCGCCGGCACCGACGATGCCGAGCAGCGTCGCGGACCGGATGTTCTGCTCGAGCAAGTACATCAGGTGACTCACCAGCGCAGGCACAGACATCGGAACAGTGGATGCAAAGAACACCTGAGCCCGCGTCCCTCCGGCAGCCGCAAGCGCACGCTCCGGGCCGTTCGGCACTTCCTCCATCGAGTCGCCGATCAGCTTCGCGAGCAGACCGACGCCGCCGATTCCGAGCGCGAGCGCACCGGCCTGAGGACCGATGCCAGCGGCAATGATGAACAGGATCGCGACGACGAGGTCGGGGATCGCGCGGATGAAAAGCGTGATGCCGCGGAATATGTTGCGCACCCAGCTGTTCGGCGCGACGTTACGTGCAGACAGCGGGCCGACGACAGCCGAGATGATCGTGGCCATCAGGGTCGCTGCGAACGCGATCTGAATCGTCGTCATGACGGCGGCGAGCACGTCCGCCCAGCTCTTGCTGCCGAAGTGCGGCGGCCAGATGGCACGGTCGCGCTCCGGGTTCACGATCTCGTCCCATGCAGGGGTGAACATCTTCGACACGTCGGGCGCCGCATAGACGAAAGCCCCGACGACGACCAGGATCCCGATCCACACCCACATGGTGTTGCCGACCCGCTCGCGATTCCAGGGGCGATGCATCGCCGCTTCGATCCGAGCGTTGCGGTCCTGCGTCTTGGCTTCGATGGCCGTCGCCGATCGGACGTCGCCGGAGCCCCTGCGAGAGACGGCGCGGGCTACCGTGTCGCCAATGCCCTTGCCCGTCGGACGAACGCCCAGCAGACGCGTGCGCAGCAGCGACGAGACAATCTCGAAGACCACACACAGCGCAATGATGATGACCACGATGGGGATGACGCGACGCATGCCTGCGGGCCCACCGTGCAGAGCGCCATCGAGCTCATAGCCGATGCCGATGACACCGACAACGCCGAGGATCACGGTTCCACGCAGGTTGATGTCGGCGCGGTGCAGCGTCACGGCCACCCATGCCGGCAGCACCTGCGGCACGACTCCTGACCAGAACTCCTGCGACTTCGATCCGCCGGCAGAGCGGATTGCGAGCCGCGGGCCCTCGTCGACTTGCTCGATCGCGTCGGCGAACATCTTCGAGATCATTCCGACCGAATGGAGTCCGATCGCGATGATCGCGGGGAGCGTCCCTGAGTTGAACCAGAGAAACGCGAAGATGACGACGAACACGACGTCCGGAATCGCGCGCGCAATGACGCCCACGCCGCGGCACAGTGCCAGAACAGCGATGTGGGGCGTGGTGTTGCGTGCGGCACCATATGCGACCGGGATCGAAAGCACCGCGGCGAGCGCGGTACCCGCGATGACCAGGGCGAGAGTAATGACGATCGTGAGGAACATCTGCCAGATCGGCTCGAACCCGACCCAGGTGGTCGTGAAGACGGTCGTGCCGTCTGACTGGCGCTCACCGGTGACGTCCCAACCCGGCCACTGCATGGGTGTGGCCATCGCAAGGAAGCGATTGATGTTGCCCCTGGTGATCTCCATGCTCTTGATGCTGTAGTCGAGCGCGACGAAAGACCACACGCCGATACCGAGAATCGCGATGATCGTGCCGTAGGAGACGATCGTCGAGAGCCGAGGAGCCGGGCGCTGTACCAGCGTTATGCGGGGAGCAAGCGCGGTCATGCAGGTTCCTCGTTAGCGAAGTCCTCGGCGAGACGCTCGCGGGCGGCCCGCTGCTCTTCCCGAATTCGGATCTGCTCACGCGCTTCGGCGAGCTCGTTTTCCAGCGCATCCATCTCGCTCGTGGTGGTGGCAACCCTGCCGTAGATCTCCATGACTTCTTCGCGTGTGAGGTCGTCTGTACGAGTATCGAGCACTACCGTGCCGCCGCGCAGTCCGATGATGCGGTCGCCCCAGCTCAGCGCGAGGTCGACCTGGTGGAGCGAGCAGAGGACGGTCAGCGAACGTTCGGCCGCGATCTCTCGAATAAGTGCCATGACCTGGCCGCTCGACTCGGGGTCGAGGGAGGCGACAGGTTCGTCGGCGAGCAGAATCTCGGGGTCCTGCATCAGCGCGCGGGCGATCGCGACGCGCTGCTGCTGACCGCCGGAGAGGGTGTCTGCGCGCTGGTAGGCGAGGTCAAGAAGCCCGACCCGCTCGAGATGACCGAGCGCTTTTTCGCGCATCGTGCGCGGGTACGTCAAGATGCCGACGCGAGGGCCGCGCAACGACGAGAGCCCGCCGGTCAGCACGTTCTCCAACACGCTCAGTGCGCCGACGAGCTCGAACTGCTGAAAGATGAATCCGATACGGCCGCGCAGCGCGCGAAGCGCAGGCCCGCGCAGCTGTGGAACTGCCTCCCCCAGGGAGACAACCGATCCCGCTGTGGGAGTTTCCAGCCCATTGACGTGGCGCAGCAGCGTCGACTTTCCTGAGCCGGAGAGCCCGAGCAGCACCACGATCTCTCCAGGATTGACGGCCAGCGACACCCCCGAAAGTGCCGGCTGCGCGGCTCCGGGGTATGTCTTTCCCAAATCCGTGATCTGGACGGCGGGGGTGTCGCTGGTCGTCATTTCAAATGCTCCTGAATTTTCCGTGCGTGAGGTGGACGAGGATCAGACCTGGCAGGCCTCGACCTCGTCTGCGATCTCGTCGCACAGCGTGCGGATGAGGTCGTAGTACTCGTCATCGACGGCACCGAAGCCGAACCAGCCATCGGTCAGGAACTCGTTGAGCTCAACGCCAGCGTCAGTCAGCGAGGACTGGGTGCTGTCGGCGAGTGCCTCGAAGAGCTGGTCCTTGACGTCCTGCGGCAGTGCCGCCTGGAGAACGATCGGAGCGGCCGGCACCTGTACGCGCTCGACCTCGACGAGCTCGCCGGACTCGATCAGCGGGTCAGCGTCGATGTCCTGGGCGAAGCCGACCTGGCAGTCAACACCCTCGGCGACCTTCTTCGCGTTGAGGTCATGCTCCTCGCCGAAGAGACGGTTGTCCTCTGCGACGGTGACGCCGGCACCCAGCAGGCCGCCCATGGGCACGGCGAAGCCGGAGGTGGAAGTCGGGTTGACGAAGCAGACCGGCTGGTCGGCGAAGTCCTCGAGCGAGGTCGCGTCAGATGCGGGGTTCTTCACTGCAACCGAGAAGTAGCCGGGCTCTGCGCCCTCCTGGGTGATCTGCGCGCCGATGGGCTCGATCTCTGCGCCGGCGTTCTGTGCCTGGTAGTAGGTGAACGCCGAGATCTGCGCGATGTCGATCTGGTCAGCGGCGAGGCCCTGCACCACTGCGGTGTAGTCGGTCGCCTGGAAGAGCTCGACCTCCTTGCCGGTGATCTCGGCGATCCAGTCCGCGATGGGCTGGGCGTCCTGGTCGGCACCCTCGTGGTCGGGGAGAACGGCGAAGACAAGCTTGTCCGCGCTGCCGGAGGCGAACGTGCCTTCCGTCGTCGCGGCGTCAGTGCTACCGGTGTCTCCATCGGTCGCGGAGTCTGCAGGCTCTGCGGCGCAGGCTGCGAGCCCGAAGGCGAGGGTGAGGCCGGCGGCGATCGCGAGACCGCGCTTGACTGGTGACTGCATTAGGAGGAACCTTTCGAAGGTGCTGGTGCAGGTATCTGATCGGCGGGACAGCCGACGAAGAGAGCTAAGACCGAGCCGACGACGTATGCGGGGCGAACTCCTGACGCCTCCGTGAACGAAAAGTGAATTCCCGAAGCGCGAGTACCCTGAATCCATGGCACATTCCGGTAAATCTCGACAACGCGCATCGATGGGTGGGCCTGTCGGAGCGAAGAAGTACCAGCAGACGAAACCGGCAAAGACTGCGAAGAAGCCCGCGCCGGCACCGAGGCCCGAACCGGCACCTGCACCGGAGCCGCGCGTCTTCCGCCTCGGCGCCGTTCCAGGGGCGACACCGGGCAAATGGATCGACACGTGGAACCGGCGGATGCCACACGTCACTCTGGAACTCACACCCATCGACAGGGCGACCCAGCGCGAATCCATCGACGAGTTGGATGCCGCCCTCGTTCGCCTGCCTCTCCTCGACGAGAGCCTGCACCTGATCGCGCTCTATGACGAGATGCCGGTGGTCGTGGCATCCATCGAGTCCCATCTGCTGGTGGCGGATGAACTCGATCCTTCCGATCTAGCCGGAGAAGTACTGATCACGCCGCTCGATGATGTGCTCGGGCCCTTGGATATTCCCGGCATCCTGACCCCGAACTTCGCCCCTCTCGACACCACCGGAGAGGCAATCGCCACGGCAGCATCCGGCACCGGCATTGTGATCGTGCCGATGTCACTCGCCCGCATGCACCAGCGCAAGGATGCCGACTACCGCCCGCTTCGCGGAGGGCCGAGTTCCACCGTGGCCATCGCGTGGCCGCGCGATCGCACGACAGAAGACGTCGAGACCTTCGTCGGGATCGTCCGCGGACGCACCGCGAACTCCTCACGCTGAGCGACGGTAGGTTATCTGCATGGCCTCGCTTCTCTACGTCTGCGTGCGTCCTGAGCGCGGCGCCGCCGAGGCCGAGCACGCATCATTCCAACGTGGGCTCGGTGTCGCTGATCTTGATCAGCTCGACCTCCTCGCGGATCCCCTCACCGATGAAGTGCTCGCCCGGCACGACGGAATCGTCATCGGCGGATCGCCATTCAATGTGACGGATGCCGCGAAGACACCGTTGCAGGAGCGGGTCGAGGCCGATCTCGCGCGCATCGCCGCGCGCTCGCTCGCCGGAGAGACCGCCACCTTGTTCACCTGCTTCGGCATCGGCATCGTCACGCGGATGCTCGGCGGCGCGCTGACGCTGGCCCACCCCGAATCCACCAGAGCTACTGCGATCAGCACGACCGATGCCGCGGCATCCGATCCGGTCTTCGGTCCGAGTGCGCCGACATTGAATGTCTTCACAGCGCACAAGGAGAGTGCGGTGGCCGTGCCACCCGGCGCCACGCTGCTCGCGACAAACGAGGACTGCCCTGTGCAGGCGTACCGCGTAGGTGAACGGCTGTATGCGACGCAGTTTCACCCCGAACCCAGCCCGCAGGATTTCGCCGACCGGATGACGTTCTACCGCAACAACGGATACTTCGACGCTGCCGAGTTCGACGCCGTGGAAGCAGAAATCCTCGCCGCCCAGGGTGTGGGCGGCGAGGATCTGTTGCGCAGGTTCGCGCTGACTTTCGGGTAGCGCTGGCTTACGCCGCCTGGAGCACGGCCACCTTCACGATGAGACCGTTCTCGTCTGCGTCCAGTCGTACTACGCCACCATCATCGAGGGCACCGCTGACCAGCAGATCGGCGATGCGGTCATCGACCTCGCGCTGGATCAGCCGGCGCAGCGGACGAGCACCGAACTCTGGCTCGTAGCCGTGCTCGCCGAGCCATGTCACGGCAGCATCCGTCACGTCGAGGCGCATGTCGCGCTCGGCGAGACGAGCTGAGGTCGCCCCCAACAGCAGATGCACAATGGGGGCCAGCTCATCTTGAGTCAGCTTCTGGAACAGCACGATCTCGTCGATGCGGTTGAGGAACTCGGGCCGCATCGCCTCACGAAGTTTGCCCATGACGCGATCACGCAGATCCTTCATCGACGCGAAGCCGTTTGCTGCGGCATCCTGCGAAGAGACGAATCCGAGCGCACCGGAGCGCGACGCGAGGAACTCCGACCCGATGTTCGAGGTCATCACGATCACCGTGTTGCGGAAATCGACCGTGCGACCCTGCCCATCAGTGAGGCGTCCGTCGTCGAGCACCTGCAGCAGCAGGTTGAACACGTCAGGGTGTGCCTTCTCGATCTCGTCGAACAGCACGATCGAATACGGGTTGCGCCGCACCCGCTCGGTGAGCTGCCCTGCTTCGTCGTAGCCGACGTATCCGGGAGGAGCACCGACGAGCCGCGACACGGTGTGCCGCTCGCCGAACTCGCTCATGTCGAACCGGATCACCGCAGACTCATCGTCGAACAGCCGATCGGCGAGTGCCTTCGCCAGCTCGGTCTTGCCGACGCCGGTCGGACCGAGGAACAGGAACGATCCGACGGGACGCCGCGCGTCACCCATGCCAGTGCGGTTGCGCCGCACGGCGCGCGCAACAGCCGCGACCGCGTCATCCTGTCCGATCACCCGCGCGTGAAGCTCGCTCTCAAGGTCGGCGAGGCGCTCTCGCTCGCCCTCTGTCAGACGGCTGACCGGAATGCCGGTCGCCCGCGCGATCACCTCGGCGATCTCACGCTCGTCGACGATCGTCTCAGCAGCAGCCGATGCTCCCGCAGCGGCCATATCGATCTGGGACTGGGTCAGGGCGATCTCATCGCGCAGTTGCAACGCCTCCTCGTAGTGCTCGGTGGCGACGGCGTCGTTCTTGCGCACCTCGAGATCGGCGAGCTCGGTCACGAGCGCTGAGGTGTCGACGGGGAGGCCCAGCTTCAGGCGCAGTCGGGCGCCGGCCTGGTCGATCAGGTCGATCGCCTTGTCCGGCAGAACCCGGTCTGGAAGGTAGCGGGCACTCATGGTGACGGCGGCGCGCATCGCGGCATCCGTATAGGTCACCCGGTGGTGATCCTGGTAGGCGTCCTTCAGCCCATCGAGAATGCGTACAGCGTCTTCGATACCGGGCTCGTCCACCTTCACTGGCTGGAAGCGACGCTCCAACGCCGGGTCCTTCTCGATCTGGCGGTACTCCTTGAGCGTCGTCGCGCCGATCATGTGCAGGTCTCCGCGAGCGAGACGCGGCTTGAGGATGTTGCCCGCGTCCATGCCACCCTCGCCGGATCCACCTGCTCCGACGACGGTGTGCACCTCGTCGATGAACACGATCACGGTGTCTTTGTGCGCGGCGATCTCATCCATGGTCTTGGTCAGACGCTCTTCGAAGTCGCCTCGGTAGCGGGTGCCAGCGAGCATGCCTGGGAGGTCGAGCGTGATCACGCGACGCCCCTCGAGTTGCGCGGGAACAGTGCCGTCAACGATCGCCTGCGCGATTCCGTCGACGATCGCCGTCTTGCCGACGCCAGCCTCGCCGATCAGCACGGGGTTGTTCTTCGTGCGCCGGCTGAGGATCTCGATGGTCTGTTCGACCTCTTCGGCGCGGCCGATCACCGGATCGAGCTCGCCGGCGCGGGCGCGGGCAGTCAGATCGATACCGTATTTGTCGAGCATGGGCGAAGCGGATGCTCCGGTCTCGGTGTCGTCCGTGTCGCCGCCGACGGGCGCGGTCACGTGCTCACGTGCAGACTCGGTGAGGGCATCTGCCGTCACGCCGACCTGTGCGAGCACCTGACCTGCTGGCACATCCTGGCCCAGCACGAGCGCGAAGAAGAGGTGCACAGGTTCGATGTACGTCGCACCGGACGAGCGTGCCACCTGATACGCGTGGAAGAGCGCGCGACTTGCACTCGGTGTGATCGTCGCGGCCTCCGCTGCAGCGCGTTCAGCGGGCAGCGGCAGTCGGGTCTCGACAGACTCGATGATCTGTTGCGGGGTCACACCGATGCGTTCGATCGCCTGGGTGACGGCGTCATCCTCGACAATCTTCCGCAGAACGTGCAGGGCATCAAGCTCGGTCTGTCCGCGCTCCAGCGCGAAACGGCCGGCGCTCTGCAGGATCTGCTGCGTGCGCGCGGTGAGGAATCGGCTGAGGTCGATCGAACGGGTCTGACGGGCTCGATCGCCCGCAAGGTAGCGCGCGAGGAACTCATCGAACGAGTTCGCGCCGGCATCGCTGAAGTCGTTGGGCATTGCATCCTCCTGAAAGTTGAGTGTACTTCGCTCAACTTCAACGCATTCGGAGCCCGAGTATTCCTGGAGGTTCTCAAAAAGCCATTCTTGGGGGCTCTCAAAGATCGCGGATAAGGGCGATCCGCTCGCGAAGATACGCATCCAGCGGCATGTACGCGCCGGTGTTCGACCAGCGCACCTGCGGCACACCGTCCACCGTTGCGAGCGGGCCGGAAGAGCCGCCGGCATCCACGGTATCCACATCGATGACCGACCATCCGATGTGCGCGACTTCGCCCTCGGCGAAGCCACCGCGTAGCGCCATATGTCGGCGCGCGGCGCGCTCGCGCGCCGACTCTGCCGTGTAGCCGCGGCGCCCTGGGTCTGCGGCGCGCAGCACCTCGGCCGTGGCCAGCACATCGTCATCGGTGAGCAGGAGCACACCGATGTGCCAGGCCTCCCCGATCCGCACGATTCGATCACCACGCCATCGCGATGAACGTTCCTCGCCGAGGCCTTCCTTGGGCACGCCGACCAGTGCCGTACGTGCGGCCACCAGGAGCTTAGAAGCGGTCACAGCTCTCCCTGCGGCCGGTCGTGCTCGACAGCATCCAGTCGTTCGCGATCCCCTCGAAGTGTCATCGCGATCAACGGATAGATCAACACCGACAGCATCCCCGCACCGACCAGTGCTGCAGCGATCGCCGAGTCCAGGATCTTCTCGTTCACGCCGATCGCGGTCACAGCCACGATAATCGGCAGGCCGGTAGCCGCCATCAGGGCGATCGATGTGCGCTCCTTGACGTCGGCGCCCACGGGTGCCGAGAGCTGCGCGGCACTGCCACGAATCACGAGCAGGGCAATCAAGAACAGCGGCACCAAGGCGAGGGCGAGAGGTGACGCGGTGAGAGATGCGAGATCGAAGGTGACGCCGGTGTACAGGAAGAAAATCGGCACGAGGAAACCGAATGCGATCGCCTCAACCTTGCTCTCGATCGCTTCGGCGTCCAGCTTCGGCGCCCGCGCCATGATGATGCGCCAGACCGCCCCTGCGACAAACGCGCCGAGCAACATATCGAGATCGAGAAAGACGCTGAGCCCCACCAGCAAGGCGATGAGCATCAGCACGAACCGCACGCCGAACTGATCAGAGGTGTGCAACGTGGCCCTGACGAGCTGGTGCAGACGCCCGTGCGGTGCGCGATGGGCGATGAACACCACGAGAGCGGCGAGGACCACGAATGTCAGCAGGATCGCGGTCGCGATCGGAGCCGTGCGTGTGCTGAGGAAGATCGAGATCGCAATCAGCGGCAGAAACTCCCCCACCGCGCCGATCGCGGTGATGACCTTCCCGAAGGGCGTGCCGAGCTCCCGTGCGTCGCGAAGAATCGGCATGAGCGTGCCCAGGGCCGTCGAGCTGAGCGCAATGCCGATCACGACCATTCCTTCGTCCGGCGCAATCAGGAATCCGACTCCGATGCCGAGCACCAGGCTGAGCAGCCATCCGAGAGAGGCGCGTACCAGCGGTCGACCGGCGACAGCGCGGAAGTCGATCTCGGTGCCCGCCACGAAGAACAGCACCGCGAGTCCGAAGTCGCTGAGTTTGTCGAGCACGACGCCCGGTTCCACCCAGCCGAGCACGGCGGGACCGACCAGGATGCCAAGGACGAGCTCGAACACGATGATGGGCACGCGCAACACCGGGCGGATGCCGCGGGCCAGCAAGGGCGCAGCGACCGCCAGCAGTGGTACCAGCACTAGCCCTAGCTCGCTCGCATTCATTCGCTCAGAGTATCGACACCACAGCCGGGCCGCTCGATTCGCCACCCTCCGGCGAACGGGGCAGAATCGACACAGACCTTTACAAGGAGCATCCATGTCCCAGACCGATACCGCACGTCTGCTCATCGCCTGCGATGACCAGCCCGGAATCGTCGCCGCCGTCGCCAATGTCCTGGCCGAGCACGGCGCGAACATCATTTCACTCGATCAGCACTCGACGGATGCCGAAGACGGACGCTTCTTCCAGCGCACAGTGATCCACCTTCCCGGTCTCTCCGCTGCGCGCCCGGCACTGGAAGCTTCACTCAGCACGGTCGCCGAGCGATTCCGCATGGAGTGGTCACTGCACGACACCTCGCTCCGCAAGCGGGTCGCGATCTTCGTCTCAAAGTATGACCACTGCCTGATGGAACTGTTGTGGCGCACGCAGCGCGGCCAGCTCGACATCGACATCACGATGGTCGTATCGAACCACGCCGATCTCGCCGAATCCGTGCGCACTTTCGGTGTACCGTTCGTGCACATCCCGTCTGGCGACAAGGTCGCCATGGAGCAGCGTCAGCTCGAGCTTCTGCAGGGCAACGTCGACCTCGTCGTTCTCGCCCGCTACATGCAGATCCTCACCGACGACTTCATCGAGAAGGTCGGAGCGCCGGTGATCAACATCCACCACTCGTTCCTGCCAGCCTTCATCGGTGCAAACCCGTACGCCCGCGCCAAGGATCGCGGCGTGAAGCTGATCGGCGCAACCGCGCACTATGCGACGGCCGACCTCGACGAGGGTCCGATCATCGAGCAGGACGTCACACGCGCAACGCACTCCGATTCTGCTGCTGACCTGCAGAGCCGCGGCGCCGATGTCGAACGTCTGGTGCTCGCTCGCGCAGTGCAGTGGCACGCAGAGGACCGCGTGATCGTGCACGGGAAGTCGACCGTCATCCTCTAGGGCGGATCTAGGGCGGGTCTCAGTTCACGACGTCGACTGCGAGCCCACGGGATGCCGCAGCGAGTCGCTTGTCGTTGGTCCAGAGCGCATCGCAGCCACTCAGCTGGGCCGCGGCGAGATGCAGCGCATCCGGCGTCTTCAGCCCGAAGTCAGCACGCACTTCTGCGGCTCGAATGAATGCCGCAGCGTCGAGAGGGACGCGCTCGAGCCGCTCGAACATCGCAAGATAGCGATCTTTGAGTTCGACGTTCTTCTCCCGCAACGGCACGACCAGGCATTCGTGAAGTGCGAGATCGCTCGATCCGACAGGCGTTTCCAATTCGCGCAGCGCTGCGCGCACAGCATCCCCTCGGGAACCGTGGTCTTCCAGCGCATAGATCAGGATGCAGGAATCCAGGTAGATCATTCCCAGGCATCCCTCGCTTCAGCGATCTGGGCATCCAGTTCGCCGCTGGTTCGCAAGAGTCGCGAAGGCACCGGGTTGGCCTCGATCCATTCGACCAATGCCGCGCCGTTCATGATCAGATCGACCGGACCGATCGGAACGAGTCGCGCCACCGGAGCGCCTCGCTTCGTGATCACCACGTCCTCGCCGGATTGCGACTCGGCGATCAACCGCGACAAATTGTTCCTCGCATCGAGAACATTGTGCTGAACCATCTAGCCATTATAGCCAGGTTCCTAGCCAGATTGAAGGATGCCCGAATCAGGAACATGTCCCCAGATCAGGAGTTTTCTGCAGGTTCGTCCTGATCTCGGGAGGAGTTCCTGATTTCGGCAGGGGGTGGCGCGCCTTATAGCCCTGCCACCAACTCGGCGAACACCTCGTCCGCGGCATCCCAGCGCGCCAGCGGCGCCGCCTGCCCGAGCCACAGGGACTGCAGCTCGCCGAGGTTCTGCTCCCCCGCGGCGACGCGAAAGCGCCCCGTGAGCCAGTTTTGCATCGGGAACGGCGCAATCGTTCCGCTCGCCTCGATCGCCCGCACGGCGCGGTTGCGGCCGCCGCGCGCCAGGCGTCCGCTCATCGCCTTGGTGAGCACGCTCTCATCGGCCGCCGTCTGCCGGATCGCTGCGCGGTGGGCATCGTTCGCCGCAGACTCGCGCGTCGCCAGGAACGCAGTGCCCACCTGAACACCGGATGCCCCGAGCGCACGCGCCGCGGCCACACCGCGCCGGTCGGCAATGCCTCCGGCCGCGATCACGGGGACCCGGACGGCATCCACGACCTGCGGCACAAGCGCGAACGTGCCGACGAGGGACTCCTCGGGCGCACGCAGGAAAGACACGCGGTGCCCGGCCGCCTCGGCGCCGCTGGCGATCACGACATCGACGCCGCCCGCCTCGAGAGCGACCGCTTCGGCCACCGTCGTGGCGGTGCCGATGACCTGGATGCCGCGGCGATGTGCCTCCTCGACAACCTCAGCCGACGGAACCCCGTACACGACGCTGAGCACGGCAGGTGCGGCATCCCAGATCGCATCCAACTGTTCCTCAAGCGACGGCATATAGCGCTCCGGGCGCGAGGGGACCTCAACCCCCACCGCCTCGTAGAACGGCTCCAACGCCTGAGCGAACACGGTGTGCTGCGCGCCGGGCTCGACCTCATCGCCGGTCGGCAGCCAGATGTTCAACGCGAATGGCAGGGAAGTAGCCTCGCGCAGCGCGGTTACCGTCGAGCGAATCCGCGCACCGTCGTATCCATACAGTCCATAGGCTCCCAGACCGCCGGCATCACTCACCGCAGCCGTCAACGCGACGGACGAGAGGCCGCCGAAAGCACCGAGGAGAATTGGATGACGGATGCCGAGAAGCTCACGCAGATCGCTCATGCTCTCGAGGCTACGCCTCAGCCGGCCGCTGATACTGTCTATGACATGGTGGACACATTCGAGCAGCTCATGCGGCTCATGCTGTCTGCGCTCGGGCTGATCAACATGCCCGATCTCGCCTCGCTCGATCTTGCTGCGCTGACCCTGTCCGTCGCGCTGCTCGCAGTCGTGACGCTCGTCGTCGCCTACACGTTCGGCATCGTGCAGCCGGGTCAGGGTTCATCGCCGCATCCGCTGCGCGCCATAGATCTGTCCGTCCTACTGTCTCAGAGCGATCCGGATGCTGCGGGCCACCCGCGTCCGCGGGCCCCGGGAGTCGCCTCCGCCGTGTAACCGTCCGAACGAGTCGGGAACACGGCATCAGGCCGACCTTCCCGACACTTCGAACGGACACTCTTTTGGACATCTATGCCTTCGGGCCCATCGCGGCGATCCTCGACGCCGCGTACGGCGCCCTCACCGGACTCGCAAACCTGCTCGAGCCCTTTACCGCAACGGCGTCCGCTGCGGCAGCCGTCATCCTCGTTACCCTGCTCGTGCGCGCCATCCTCATCCCGGTGGGAATCTCCCAGGCCAAGGCCGAACAGACCAGAGCGCGGCTGGCGCCGAAGCTGCGCGAACTGCAGAAACGGCACAAGAAGAACCCAGAGCGCCTGCAGCGCGAGACGATGCAGCTCTACAAAGACGAGAACACCTCGCCGTTCGCCGGCTGTCTGCCCGTGCTGCTGCAAGCGCCAGTCGTAGGCATCCTCTACACGCTGTTCCTGCGCACCGATATCTCCGGCCACCCGAACGAGCTGTTGACGCACGACCTGTTTGGCGCGACGCTCGGCACGAGCCTGGTCTCGATGGTATTCACCGGCCCGTTCTCGCTGTCGACGCTCCTCGTCTCCGGCGCGTTGATCGCGATCATGATCGTGGTTGCCGAGATCACACGCCGCGTGTTCCGGCCGGTGGCCGTCGACGACTCTCCAATGTCCTCACCAGGGATGCTGCGCATGATGAGCGTGCTGCACTACATGACCGCCGTGTTCGCGGTGTTCGTACCGCTGGCTGCGGGGCTCTATCTCACGATCACTGTGACCTGGACGCTCGTTCAGCGGATGATCCTGCGGCGGCGCTACCCACTGACTGACACGGCGCCGGTCACGGTGTCGCCGGCTCGCTGAGCGGCGGATCACCCGGGTCGCCCAGAGTCGGATCATCTCGCCGTCTTCGGGTGCCAACCAAACTGACCCCGACACTAGCGGTGACCACGAACACGATCGCCAGCACACGCAATCCACTCGCATGCTGACCAAGCACGAGCCAGCCGGCAAGCGTCGCCGTCGCCGGCTCAAGACTGAGCAGGATGCCGAAGACGCGCTGCGGCATCCGCCTGAGCGCCGACAGCTCCAAGGTGTACGGGATGATCGAGCCCAGCAGGGAGGTGAGCAACACGAGAACCAGGAGCATGGGGTCGGCGGACACGATAATCGCCGCAGGGATGCCGAAAGGCAGCATCAGCACCGAGGCGACGACGAAGCCGATGGCGAGCGCACCTCGACCGGGGATGATCGCGCCCGCATGGGCTGTGGCACGGATATAGAACGCCCAGAACGCCGCAGCGATCAGCGCGAAACCCACCCCGATCATGTCAAGCGGGGCTTCGCCGAGCATCCCGTCGATCCCGAGCAGCGCGATGCCTGCGACCGCGAGCACCAGCCAGCCGGTGTCGACCAAACGCCTGGTCAGCAACGCCGACAGTACGAGCGGTCCGAGAAACTCGATCGCGACCGCGGGTCCGAGTGGAATGCGCTCGATCGCCGCGTAGAACGCACCGTTCATGCCGCCCAAGGCGATGCCGAAGATGATTGCGGCGCGCCACTGCCGTCGTTCCCAGCGCCGCACCGCAGGGCGCACCGCCACGATCATTACGATCGCAGCGATGCTCAGTCGCAACGCCGTCACACCCCATGCACCGAGCGTGGGGAACAGTTGCACCGCCACCGCCGCGCCGAACGAGAGCGAGATACACGAGGCGAACACCATGGCGGCACCGATAACGGGACGCGAGGGTGCAGACGAGGTCATGCTTCCAGTCTGCAGCGTGAAAGTTGCGCGACGTGGGTTCAGCGAGGATTCAGTGCCACGCGCAGCGGCGCCCCTGGCGCGGACGCCGCTGCGAGCGCCGCATCCACATCGCTGAGCGGATACACCGCACCGACGACCTCGCTGAAAGGATAGGCGCGACCTCGGCCAGCAAGGAAGCCGACCGACGCGGACAAATCTGTCGCCGTGTAGTTGTGCACTCCCGTCACCGTCACCAGTCGCCGCACGATGCTTTCGGCATCGAGTGGAACCGGATCGGCCGGGAACACACTGCCGACGAGCACGACAGTGCCGCCGATGTCGGCAGCGGCGATCGCGTCGGCGACGGCGTGGCCGGATGCCTCGATCACGATGTCTGCCGGCCCGGTCGCCGCTACCGCCCCCACCCCTCCGAACCGCTCGGCGAAGGTCCGTCGAGCAGCAGACGGGTCGACGACGGTGACCTCTGCGCCGGCATCCGCGGCGATCGCCACTGCAGACAACCCGACAAGACCTGCACCATAGACGAGCACGCGCACGCCCTCAAGGCCGCGTCCGGCGGCTCCGCGGGCGACTGCAGCCCACGCCGTGGCAGTAGCGCACGACGCGGGTGCAAGGATTGCGGCCGGCAGAGCTTCCGGCACGCGAACGATCGTGGTGCCCGTGCGCAGGTGAGCGTGGCTGGCGAACCCGCCGGTGAGCTCCCACCGCGGCTCAATACGCTCGTGTCCGTACTTCGCCAGCGTCCGACATTTCTGGGTGAAACCCACGGCGCAGCGATCGCACGTGCCGCATGACACGGTAACGGACCACACCACACGGTCGCCGATGCGCAGAGCGCTGGCATCCGCTGCCATCACGCCGTCTTCTCCGACTGCGATCACCCGGCCGACACTCTCATGTCCCAGCACCAGCGGCGCCGGCGCCGAGCGATGCCCCTGAACGGTGTGCACATCAGAACCGCACACCGTCGAGAGCTCGATGGCCACGAGCACGTCTCCGCGGCCGAGGGCGACGCCAGGAACGGCGACGGTCTCGTGCGGCTGACCCACGCCGAGCCAGACCATGGCCGTTGCAGCGGGTCTCAGCGCGACGTCGTGCCGCTCCTCGTGCGGCAGAAGAACACGCATGTCAGGTGGCCTGTGCGAGTGAAACACCGAGCAGATCGCGCTCTTCCAGCGCCGCCTGCAGACCTGTGACGTCATCGAGCACGGCATCCGCACCGGCATCCATCAGCGTCGCGCGATCATGTGCGCCGGTGAGCACCCCGGCGATGAAACCTGCGCCTGCCCTGAGACCGGACTGCACATCGCTGCTCGTGTCGCCAGCAACAGCGACGGCCTCAACCGAGGAGGTGCCGGTGCGCAGCAGCGCGGTGAGTACCAGGTCGGGCGCTGGGCGCCCACGACCGGCATCTACCGGCGACAGCGCCAGGTCAACCAGGCCATGCCAGCCCAGTCCATCAAGCAGCGCGTCACGAGTCACCGGGGCGAACCCAGTGGTGAGCGCGACCTTGAGCCCGGCATCACGCAGGTTCGAGATAGCGTCAGCGGCGCCAGCAATCTCTGCCACGCCCTGCTCAGCGATGATCTCGGAGTAGGCACCCTCGAACGCGGCGGTGGCCGCAGTCGCGGCGGAGATGTCGCCACCTGCCAGGTGCGTGAAGACGTCGATCTTCGACATGCCCATGGTTTCGCGGACGTAGCGAAGAGCGTCATCCCACGGCATCCGATCGGCAACGCCGGTGCGTTCAGCGGCACGCTGGAACGCCTGCTCGACGACGCCGTCATCGCGGACGGTCGTTCCTGCCATATCGAGAACGATGAGTTCGATGTTGGTCATGGGGTTCCTCCCTGTGCGGGCTGCAACGCCCGGTCGTATGCGGTCTGAAGCGTGCGCTCGGCGAGCCCCAGACCCGTTGTCATGCCGATCCCCGTCGTCGCGGCGATCACGTGCAAGCCCGGTTCTGGCTCCTCGATGAGGAACTCGCTCGGTCCGGACGCGTACACGCCCTGCCAGCGCTCGAGCACGCGGAATCCATCGACGTCGAAGAGCACGCGAGCCTCGTCGAGGAAAGCGGCGAACGCTGCCTCCGGCTGAAAAGGCTCCGGCTGAATTGCCCTGGCGTGCGAGTCGCCAAAGATGAGCGAACCGTCCGGCAGCTGGGTGTACATCTGATTCAGATCGAGTGCGGCAAGATCGGGGCGCGCTGCATGCAGTCGCTCGCGCAGTGCCGTGGTCTCGGAGAACGCAGTGAAACGTCCGTAGCGCAGCAACGACCACGCGGTCAGCAAGGGAGCATCGAGCGTGCGCGGTAGGTCTGCTGTGACCCGCATCATGTCGAGCGTGCAGCGGATGACGCCGGCTCGCTCGGCGAGATCAGGCAGTAGCTGATCGATGTCGTGATTCACCGCAACAACGACGAGACCAGCGTCGATGGAGCCACGGGTCGTCTCGACCCGGCCCGGGGCCACCGTTGTCACAGCCGTGCGGAACCGGAACTCGACTCCGAGGGTTACCAGATGCCGGACGATTGCTCCCGCGGCTTCACGCGGGTTCGTCTGCAGGTCGGGTTCGAGCAGCGCGCCGCCCAGTACTGCATCCTGGCGCAGCGGCGCGCGGCTCAGCAACTCGCTCTGCGAGAGCATCCGCACGTCGCCATCAGCTGATGCCCGCTCGAGCACGGCAAGTTCGTCGTCGTGGCGCGCGGCGATGAGGGTTCCGGATTCGCGCAGCCAGAAGTCGGCATCCTTCGCGAGCTTCAGCCACAATTCGCGTGAGGTGTCGGCGAACTCGCGGGCAAGACCGCTCTGAGCGCCGATGCAGACGTGACCGAAGTTGCGGATTGTGGCACCGACCGGCGCCTCGGTGCGATCGATGACGATGACGCTGAGGCCTCGTCGGATTCCGGCGTAGGCCGCGCCGAGGCCGACGATGCCCGAGCCGACTACGACAAGGTCTGCGGTGTCTGCCGACATGGAATGGATCTTCACGGCGGCCTTTCGATGCAGACGAACTGTTCCGTGACAACTGTGACACTCGGCAGAGCGGCCACTGCGCCGATCCGGGAAGTGTTTGCCTTGCGTTAACCCGACCTTCGCTCGGGTGAACACGAGTCAAACAGGCCAGGCCGCGGGCGATTTCTACAGCGGCTTCTATCGGGCCGCAGCGTGATTACGTCGACACCGATGGCGTCGGCCCACGATGGCGTCGGTGGACGCAAGGACGCGCATCCCCCAACACGGCATGGAGCGCGAGAGCATCCTCGTGGGGAGAGCCGAACCAGTGCGATCGCGAGCGCAAGGGGATTCAAAAGCCGAATACCGCGCTCGCGCCCGCGATCGCAGCGCTGGGGACGCTTTATTCTGGGGTGCTCCTCACGGTACCGAGGCACGGCTGCGGGAAGAAGAGACGAAGGTCGAAATAGTATTAGACCTTCGTCCAATACTCTGCGCTAGTCGGGTGCTGCCGACATCACTCACACTGTGGGCAGCCGAGCCGACACCGTCCACCGATCATCGACTGCGCCGGCGCTGAACTCGCCGCTCGCCCCGAGCACCCGCTCAGCCATTCTGTTGAGGCCGGTGCGGCTGGAGGACAGGTCTCGCCGCGGCGCCACCGGAAGTGGGCTGCGGATCGTGAGCAGCACAGATTCACCGTCAATTTCCAGCCCGATTCGTACTTCCCCATTACCGGCATACTTGAGGACGTTCGTCGCGGATTCGCGCACGATTCTGGCGAGAATGAGATCGCCCGCTCGAGAGATGCGATCGTCGCGAGGGTCTCCTTCGAAGACCACCGAATACCCTGCGTCCTCGAACTCATGACGGGCTTCTTCGATGGCTGCGGCGAGTCCATCCGTCTGCCCACCGGGCGAACGCGGTCCATCGTCGGCGAGCTCGATCACGAAGCGCAGATCGGTCATCGCCTTCTTCGCGGCAAGCCGGATCGCCTCCTGTGAGTTCTTGCTCGCCTCTGCATCGTCGAGCATCTGGACGTGCAGTGCCACCACGGTGAGTTGGTGCGCGATGCTGTCATGCAGTTCACCCGCTATCCATCGCCGTTCGGCGAGCACGGCTTCATGCTCCTGCTGCGCCTGGATCGCGAGTTGCTGCTCCAAGCGGCGACCACGCGCCGATGCCATCCGGAGAGCAAAGCCGACTGCTCCCGCCACTGCCGCAAGGATGAGGTAGATGCCGACATTCACTGTGACGCCGCGGTCGCTATAAGTGATGATCGCGGTCGCTAGGAGGAAGAGGGCGGCGTACGACAGAATCAGTGCGGTTCGCCCCAGTCTCATGACCAGTCCGGCCGCAACTGAGGCAGCAAGGATCACAAGGAACTCGGATTCCGTGATGAATGACACGGCAAACAGGAATCCGAGTGAAGCGGTGGCTACCCAGGGCAACCAGAGGTAAAGCGCAAAGGCCGCTGTGGTCGCGATGCTGAGAAGGGAGGTGAGGAGATTAACGTCAGAAGAGAAGAAGATGCCGAAGATGTCGACAGCGATGAGGCCACCGATGATCACCAGCAGGGCGATGCGTTCGAGAGCGCTCAATTTCTCGCCCCGTGTCAACCGGAGAACGTCGGGTCCATCTCGGGACGACAGGTCCAAAGCCATAGTCCCTTATCCTATTCGCCAGGGGTTCTAGCGGTAGATGCCAAGAGCTCGTCCAAGCTGTTCCCAAAAAGTCATAGTATTCACCGCCTTGATCTAGTCGTACGTCGAATGTCTGAATTCATCTTCTCTCTAGCTCGCAGCGGGCACATCTGACCTGCGAGCAGTCTTTGCTAGCCAAAGGTCTACATGCCACCAGGCCGGGCCTCCAGCCGCAGTTAGGCTTCCCCCATGCCGGAAATTCGCGTTCTCATCGTCGATGACGATCCCCTGGTTCGCGCTGCGCTCTCACACTTCGTCTCCCGCGCCCCGGACATCCAGGTCATCGGCGAGGCCGAGAACGGCATCGAGGCGATCGCCTCAGTGGAACAGCAACGCCCCGACATCGTCATGATGGACGTGCAGATGCCGGAGATGAACGGCATAGAGGCGACCGCGGCGATAGCCAGACGCTGGCCGAACGTGCGCATCCTCGCTGTGACCACGCTCGACGGTCGAGACACGGTCCTTCCGATGCTGAGCGCCGGCGCGTCCGGATATCTGCTCAAAGACTCCAGCGCCGAGGACATCGTCTCCGGAGTACGAGAAGTCCACCAGGGCGCAAGTTCCCTCTCACCCCGGATCGCGTCCATGCTCATCAAGCACGTGCGCGACACCGAACCTGCGGGCGGCACACCTTCAGGCGGCCTTGAGCCGCTCACCGAACGTGAGACAGAGGTGCTGCACCGTCTGGCCGACGGCATGTCGAATGCCGAGATCGCACGTACGCTCATCGTGTCTGAAGGCACCGTCAAGGCTCACCTCGGGCGCATCATGTCGAAATGGCAGGTGCGCGACCGAGTGCAGATCCTCGTCGCGGCCGCGCACGCAGGACTCGTGACTTTCCGCTGATCCCCGCGGCGAGGCTCGGGCCCGCATGCCCGCGATAACCGGGCCGCCCGATTACGATCGAAGCATGCCCGTCACTTCCCCCGCCCTCGCTCACGCCGAGGATCTTGCCGATTTCGTCGCAGCGTCCCCCTCCAGCTATCACGCAGCTGTTGAGGTTGCGCGGCGCCTGGAAGAGGTCGGATTCGTGCGGCTGAACGAGGAGGACGCGTGGCCGACACCGGCCGGCGGCCGTTTCGTCGTCGTGCGTGACGGCGCCGTGATCGCATGGACTGTGCCCGCGGATGCGGCGGTCACGACTCCCGCGCAGATCTTTGGCGCACACACCGACTCCCCCGGTTTCAAGCTCAAGCCGAAGCCGACCACGGGCTCGCGCGGCTGGCTGCAAGCCGGCGTCGAGGTATATGGAGGGCCGCTGCTGAACTCGTGGCTCGACCGGGAGCTCCGCCTCGCCGGACGCCTCGCTCTGGCCGATGGGCGCGTCGTACTCGCCGACACCGGCGCTCTGCTTCGACTGCCGCAGCTCGCCGTGCACCTAGACCGCGAGGCGAACAGCGGACTGACGCTCGACAAGCAGTTCCACACCCAACCGGTGTGGGGCCTCGGCGACCCGACCGCGGAGGATCTGCTCGGCGAACTCGCGGCCTCGGCCGGGGTTTCCGCTGCGGACATCCGTGGGTTCGACGCGGTCGTGGCCGACTCCGCACGCGGTGCGGTCTTCGGCAAGGACAATGCGTTCTTCGCGAGCGGGCGCCTCGATGACCTGGCATCCGTGCACGCGGGAGTCGTCGCACTCGCCAGTGGCGGGGTGGGCGACCGCATCGCCGTCCTTGCGGCTTTCGACCATGAAGAGCTGGGATCGTCATCCCGCTCCGGAGCGGCGGGCCCATTCTTGGAAGACATCCTTGTGCGCGTATATGCCGGGCTCGGTGCGGATGCATCCGAACAGCGCCGGGCGTTCGCGGCGTCTTGGCACCTCTCCAGCGATGTCGGTCACTCCGTTCACCCCAACTACGCGCACAAGCACGACCCGATCGTCCAGCCGCTGCTCGGCTCTGGGCCGATCCTGAAGGTCAACGCCAACCAGCGCTACGCGACGGATGCCATCGGCGCCGCCGCCTGGGCACAGTGGTGTGAGACGGCAGGGGTGGCCTCGCAGGAGTTCGTCTCGAACAACGCGGTGCCGTGCGGTTCGACGATCGGCCCGATCACGGCGACCCGTCTCGGCATCCGAACGGTGGATGTCGGCATCCCGATCCTCTCGATGCACTCGGCACGCGAGCTCGCCGGGGTCTCTGACCTCTATGCGCTGACGCGCGTCGCCGACGCGTTCTTTTCGGCCTGAGTTCGGGTACCGACGCGAGTTCCGCGACACCTGCACGAGCATCCGACATCTGCACGAACGATTCGGCGATCTCGTCGTGCAGATGTCGGGCCGTCGTGCAAGTGTCGCCAGCATGTGGCCCATCGGCGCCGGATCCAGTGCCAATATGGGGGCATGTCCGAGAAGATCGCAGCTGGGCCCGGCCTGATCGAGCGCGCCGGCATCGAAGTCATCCCCGAATCTGAGCGAACGGCGAAGCCCCGCGACCTGTTCTGGCCGTGGTTCGCGGCGAACGTGTCGGTGTTCGGCATGTCGTATGGCTCGTTCGTGCTGGGCTTCGGCATCTCGTTCTGGCAGGCGACGATCGTGTCCGTCATCGGCATCGTGGTGTCGTTCCTGCTGTGCGGGCTCATCGCGATCGCCGGCAAGCGCGGCTCAGCGCCGACGATGGTGCTCTCCCGTGCGGCGTTCGGCGTGCACGGACAGAAGGTGCCTGGCATCGTGTCGTGGCTGACCTCGATCGGCTGGGAGACATTCCTCGCGATCTTGGCGGTGCTCGCCACAGCTACCGTCATCACGCAGCTTGGCGGAGATGGCGAGAGCATCGCACTGAAGATCACCGCCACGATCATCGTCGCGGCGCTCATCGTCGCGGCATCCGTTCTCGGGTATCACACGATCATGAAAATGCAGTCGGTGCTCACCTGGATCACCGGCGCCGTCACGATCCTCTACGTGATCCTCGCCTTCTCCCACATCGACTTCGCGGCTGTCATGGCCCTCCCCAGCGGCAGCCTCGCCCAGACCATCGGCGCGCTCGTGATGGTGATGACCGGTTTCGGCCTCGGCTGGATCAACATCGCCGCCGACTGGTCGCGCTACCAGAAGCGCACCGCCTCGGATGGCGCGATCGTCGCCTGGAACACCATCGGCGGCTCCATCGCACCGATCATCCTCGTCATCTTCGGTCTCCTGCTTGGCGCATCCGACGAGGATCTACTGAACGCGATCGCCGGCGACCCTGTCGGCGCGCTCGCCACAATTCTGCCGATCTGGGTGCTCATCCCCTTCCTGCTGACGGCCGTGCTCGCGCTCGTGTCCGGTGCGGTGCTCGGCATCTACTCGTCCGGCCTCACACTTCTCAGCCTTGGCATCCGCATCCCCCGCCCGTCGGCGGCCGCAATCGACGGCGTGATCCTCACCATCGGCACGATTTTCGTGGTGTTCTTCGCGACCGACTTCCTCGGTCCGTTCCAGAGCTTCCTCATCACGCTCGGTGTGCCGCTCGCCTCGTGGGCCGGCATCCTGATCGCCGACATTCTTCGCCGCAAGAAGGACTACGACGAGGATGCTCTGTTCGACGCAAAGGGTCGCTACGGCGCGTGGGACTGGACCTCGATCATCACCATGGTCGTCACCAGCGTCATCGGCTGGGGCCTGGTCATCAACAACTTCGCCGCGGAGGCCGCCTGGAACAACTGGCAGGGCTACCTGCTGTTCATCGTCGGCGGCAAGGACGGCGACTGGGCCTACGCGAACCTCGGCGTTTTCTTCGCGCTGGTGCTGTCGTTCGTGGTGACGTACTTCGCTCGCGCGGGAAAAATTCGGCGGCAGGAAGAAGCATGACCGCCAGCGAGTCCTGGCTCGTCGTCATCGATCCGCAGGTGATCTTCGCTTCGCCCGATTCCGCCTGGGGCTCGCCGCTCTTCGCCGACGCGATGCCTCATATCCGCGCACTGGCCGATGCCTTCGGCGAGCGCGTCATCGTCACCAGATGGATGCCGACTGCAGACCGATCCACAGCATGGGGCGCGTATTTCGAGGCCTGGCCGTTTGCTGATCAGCCACCCACAGATCCGCTGTTCGATCTGGTTCCCGAAGCCCGTGATCTCAGCCCGCATCCGACACTCGACCTGCCCACGTTCGGCAAGTGGGGAATCGAGATCGAGGAAATCGTGGGACGAGGTGCACACGTCGTTCTCGCCGGAGTCTCGACCGACTGCTGCGTGATCTCGACCGCGCTTGTCGCAGCGGATGCCGGAGCCCACATCACCATCGCCGCCGATGCCTGCGCCGGATCAAGCGCCGAGAATCACGCGGCCGCGATCCAAGTGATGGGGCTCTACCCACCGCAGATCACCGTCAATAGCACAGCAGAGGTGCTCGCGGAAGGCCCCTGAACAGGTGTCCAGCGCTTTGCTATCGTCAGTGCCAGCACGTAACTGGCAATGACTTTCACTGAGCGACACCTGACGAAACTGATGTGATGCCTGAAGATACCTCGCCCCCTGTTCGCTCGAACCGGGGAAACGCGGCCCCGCCGCCTCGCTGGCCGGTGCTGATAGGGTCGGCCGCGGCGATCCTGGCGATCGCTCTGTGGGCGATCCTTGCACCCGAACACGCGGGCGAAGTGATCGGCGTCATGGTCGTGTGGATCTCGTCGACCTTCGGCTGGTACTTCGTCCTCACCGCAGCAATCGTGGTGGTGTTCGTGCTGATCCTCGCGTTCTCCTCTGCGGGGCGCATCAAACTCGGACCCGACCACTCCAAGCCGCAGTTCAGCATGTTCACCTGGGCATCGATGCTGTTCGCGGCAGGTATCGGCATCGACCTGATGTTCTTCTCAGTCTCAGAGCCCGCAGCGCAGTACATGCATCCGCCGACCGGCGAGGGCGAGACGATCGCCGCCGCCCGGCAGGCGATCGTGTGGACGTTCTTCCATTACGGCCCCGTCGGCTGGGCGATGTACGCGTTGATGGGCGCCGCTTTCGCCTACTTCGCGTATCGCCGCAACCAGCCGCTCAGCATCCGCTCGGTTCTGGCCCCTGTCCTGGGCAAATACTCCGCAGGATGGCTGGGGCACAGCGTTGACATCTTCACGGTCCTCGGCACCGTGTTCGGCATCGCCACTACCCTCGGCATCGGCGTCGTGCAGCTCAGCTATGGCATGCACGTGCTGTTCGGCACCCCCGACGGCGTCTCGATGCAGATCGCCCTGATCGTCTTGGCCGTGGCGATGGCCACCGTCTCCACAGTGTCTGGTGTAGAGAAGGGCATCCGCAGGCTCTCCGAAGCGAACGTCATTCTCGCCATCGCTCTGTTGGTGTGGATCACCGTCACCGGCCAGACCCGGCTCATCATGGAGGGCCTGGTGATGAACGTCGGCGATTTCGTCGCCACGTTCCCGAGCATGCTCATGGAGACGTTCGCGTGGAGCCGTCCCGATGACTGGATGCAGGCATGGACGCTGTTCTTCTGGGCCTGGTGGATTGCGTGGGCACCGTTCGTCGGCCTGTTCCTCGCGCGCATCTCACGGGGTCGGACGCTCCGCCAGTTCATCCTCGGTGTGCTCGTGATTCCGTTCGCCTTCATCGCGATCTTCATCTCGGTCTTCGGTAACTCCGCACTCGCACTCATTCAGGGCGGAGATACCGCCTTCGCTGAATCGGCAGTGAACACACCGGAGCGGGCCTTCTTCGACCTGCTGCAGCAGTATCCGGCGGCTCCGGTGGTTCTCGGCGTTGCCCTGCTGACCGGCCTCCTCTTCTACGTCACCTCCGCCGACTCGGGGGCGCTGGTGCTGGCGAACCTGACGTCGAAGATGGAAGATCCGAGACAGGATGCCGGCAAGCTGCAGCGCATCTTCTGGTCGCTCGCCACTGGTCTGCTGACACTCGGCATGCTGCTGGTGGGCGGCGTTCCGACGCTCCAGCAGGCCACCTTGATCATCGGGCTGCCGGTGTCGCTGCTGCTGTATCTGGTGATGATCTCGCTGTACCGCGCGCTGGGTTCCGAGAAGCAGCATCGCGCGGGATACCTCGCCGCGATACCGGGCAGATTCGGCCCCACGCAGACGAACTGGCGGCAGCGACTGAAACGCTCGACGACATTCCCACAGCGTGCCCAGACGATCGCCTATTTGGAGAAGATCGCCGCCCCCGCGCTGAAGGAAGTCACCGATGAGCTGCAGGCAGCCGGTGCGCAGGCGACGCTGGAGCGTATCGACATCGAAGGGCTGGACGTGCCCTCGATGGTGCTCACCGTGCACTTCGACGATGCCGAGGACTTCATCTACCAGGTGTATCCGATAAGCCAGGAGCTCCCGACCTTCGCCTACCGAAGCATCAGTCAGTCCGGCCAGTACTACCGGCTCGAGATCTTCACCGCTACTGGTTCACGCGGGTACGACGTCTACGGCTACACGAGCGACCAGCTGATCACCGATGTGCTCAGCGCCTACGAATCCCACCTGGAGTATCTGCGCATCACGGCCGATGTTCCGGAGCCCGTCTTCACAGAGGCACTGCCGGTGATCACCGATTGGCAAGGCGATTTCCAAGATCCGGCATCCGATGCGGACATGACCAGCCCCGACCCGACCGCTGCAGATGACTCAGCGAACATTCCCCCTGAAAAGGAGACCCCATGACCTCGACACTCTTCATTGACGGCGCCTGGACCTCGGCGATCGAAGGAGGGACCCGAGAGATCCACTGCCCGGCAGACGGCACGCTCGTCGCAGTCGTCGACGAGGCTTCGGAGGCCGACACGATCGCGGCGATCCACGCCGCACGGCGGGCGTTCGACAGTGGCGAGTGGAGTTCGACTCCGGCGCCAGCGCGCGGCGACTTCCTGCTGCAAGTGGCAGAGCGCTTGCGAGAGCGCAAAGAGGAGTTCGCACGCGCCGAATCTCTCGACACCGGCAAACGCCTGATCGAATCGCGCATCGACATGGACGACATCGCGGCCTGCTTCGACTACTTCGGAAAGCTCGCCGCCCAAGATGCCGGGCGGATCGTAGATGCCGGCGACGCGAACGCGCTCAGCCGCATCGAGCACGAACCAGTCGGGGTGTGTGCGCTGATCACGCCATGGAACTACCCGCTGCTGCAGGCCGCGTGGAAGATCGCACCGGCGCTGGCCGCGGGAAATACATTCGTCCTGAAGCCCGCTGAGCTGAGCCCGCACACGGCGATCCTGATGATGGACGTGCTCGATGAGCTCGGCCTGCCGGCCGGCGTCGCCAACCTCGTGCTCGGCGCTGGCGCCACCGCCGGCGGTCCGCTTTCCACGCACGAAGACGTGGACATGGTCTCGTTCACGGGTGGGCTGGTCACTGGTCGGCTGCTCGCGGCGAATGCCGCGGCGACCGTGAAAAAGGTGGCGCTGGAACTGGGCGGCAAGAACCCGAATGTGATCTTCGCGGATGCCGACTTCGATGCCGCGGTCGACAACGCGTTGAATGCGGCATTCGTGCACTCAGGACAGGTCTGCTCTGCCGGTGCCAGGCTGATCGTCGAAGAGTCGATCGCCGAGCGCTTCGTCGATGAGCTGGTCCGACGCGCTGAGGCGATCCGCCTCGGCGGACCGTTCGACGACGATGCGGAGACCGGCCCGCTCATCTCCGCCGCGCACCGCGAGAAGGTCGACGCCTACGTGCAGGCCGGCGTCGCCGAGGGCGCACGGTTGCGCACCGGAGGGCGGGCACCTGCGGGCGATCTGGCGGACGGCTTCTACTACTTGCCAACCATCCTCGATCAGGTGAAACGCGGCATGTCGGTGGTGCGTGACGAGGCGTTCGGTCCTGTCGTCACCGTCGAGACGTTCTCCACCGAGGACGAAGCGGTGGAGATCGCCAATGACACCATCTACGGGCTCGCGGGCGCCGTCTGGACGCAGGATGCTGGGCGCAGCCAGCGCATCGCCCGGCGCCTCCGCCACGGCACGATCTGGATCAACGACTACCACCCGTACCTTCCGCAGGCGGAATGGGGCGGGTTCAAGCAGTCTGGCTTCGGCCGTGAGCTGGGCCCGATGGGTCTGGCCGAATACCAGGAAGCCAAGCACATCTACCAGAACCTCACCCCCGCGGTGACGGGCTGGTTCCCCGAGCACTGACGTACTGATCTGGAGTGATGACGATGAAGACGACGCATACCTTCGACTACGTGATCGTCGGCGGCGGCTCTGCCGGCGCCGCGGTGGCCGCCCGACTGAGCGAGGATCCCACCGTGACGGTGGGCCTGCTGGAGGCCGGGCCCTCCGACACAGATGAACAGGTCGTGCTGCAGCTTGATCGCTGGATGGAGCTGCTGGAATCCGGCTTCGATTGGGATTACCCGATCGAGCCGCAGACGAACGGCAACTCGTTCATGCGGCACGCACGCGCGAAGGTGCTGGGCGGATGCTCCTCCCACAACTCCTGCATCGCGTTCTGGGCACCGCGCGAAGATCTCGATGAGTGGGCACACACCCACGGCGCGAGCGGCTGGGAGTCAGAACAGACGTATCCGCTGTACAAGAAGCTCGAGACCAACGAGCTGCAGGGCGAGCTTCACGGCCACGACGGCCCGGTACATCTGATGAACGTTCCGCCAGTCGACCCGTGCGGAATCGCACTGCTGGATGCCTGCGAGCAGGCCGGCATCCCCCGCGTGCAGTTCAACACCGGCGAGACGGTCATCAACGGTGCGAACTTCTTCCAGATCAACCGCCAGCCCGACGGCACTCGAGCATCGTCGTCGGTGTCGTACCTGCATCCGATTCTGGAGCGGGATAATCTCACGATCCTCACCGGGCAGCACGTCAAGGAACTCACCTTCGACGAGCACAACGTGTGCACCGGAGTCATCAGCGTCGACAACCCCTTCGCACGCTCTTCGCACATCGAAGCACGTCGTGAGGTCATCGTCTCGGCCGGCGCCATCAACACCCCTCAGCTGCTGATGCTCTCCGGGATCGGCCCGGCGGCGCATCTGCGCGAGGTCGGTATCGAGGTGCGGGTGGACTCCCCCGGTGTCGGCTCGAACCTCGCCGATCACCCAGAGGGGGTCGTGCAGTGGGAGGCGAAGAAGCCCATGCCGCGCGCATCGACGCAGTGGTGGGAGATTGGGATCTTCACACCGACCGAGGAGGGGCTGGACCGGCCCGATCTGATGATGCACTACGGCTCCGTGCCGTTCGATATGCACACCTATCGCGCCGGCTATCCCACAGCCGAGGAGATGATCTGCCTGACCCCGAACGTGACGCACGCCCGCTCGCGGGGGACGGTGCGGCTGCGCTCGATCGACTACCGCGACAAGCCCAAGGTGGATCCGCGCTACTTCACTGACTCAGAGGGCCACGACATGCGGGTGATGATCGACGGCATCCGCAAGGCGCGCCAGATCGTCGCGCAGCCAGCGATGGCCGAATGGGCAGGGCGCGAGCTCGCACCGGGAGCGGATGCCACGAGCGACGAAGATCTGGCCGACTACATCCGCGCTACCCACAACACCGTCTACCATCCGGTTGGCACGGTGCGGATGGGCTCGGCCGACGATGTCACCTCTCCCCTTGACCCGCAGCTGCGCGTCAAGGGCGTGACCGGATTGCGTGTGGTGGATGCCTCGGCGATGCCGGAGATCACCACGGTCAACCCCAACATCACGGTGATGATGATGGGCGAGAAGTGCGCCCAGCTCATCCGCTCGGGGAGCTGAGCTCAGGCCGACGACCGGACGGCGGCGGCGATGTCGGCGGGTGTGCCGTGCCACGGAGCGCCGTGCCCGGGCAGCACCCACGACGCCTGGACCCGCGCCAGGGCCTCGAGGGATGCCAGCGCTTCTGCCGGCTCATCAGTGAAGGGGGCGGGCTGCGGGCCGCTGTGCCCGGTCAGAACGTGCCGGGTCGTGAGCGCGTCGCCAACGAAGACGGCATCCGCCGCGGGCGCGTGGACAGCGATGCTGCCGGGCGAGTGACCGGGCATCCCAATTATCACCGGCGCGCCGGGCAAGTCGAGGACATCACCGTCGGCGACCGCGGTGACTTCCTTTACGTACCTCGTGCGCATCGCGTTCTTGCGCAGACCATAAGCGAAGAAGCCCAACATCGGGCCCAGCCGTGATGGCCCCATCGGGGTCTTCGGCTTCTCGCCAGTGCGGGTGCGAACAGCATCCGCCGCATGCACGTAGACCGGCACGCCTGCCTCGCTGCGCAGCCGCTCGGCGAAGCCGATGTGGTCGCTGTCACCGTGGGTGAGGATGAGTCCGCGGATGTCGGAGAGCGGGCGGCCGATCGCCTCGAGCTCCTTGTGCAGATCATGCCAGTGCCCCGGCAGGCCGGCGTCAACCAGGGTGATGCCCTCGGGCAGGTCGATCAGATACGAGGCGACGATGTCATTTCCCAGACGGTGCAGGTGCGGTGCGAGCTTCATTTCGTGTCCTTTCCGCCATCCGCGTGGCGCTTGTCATAGCTACAGTACGTAGCTATGATGGCTAATGTCAATAGCTACTATCCGAGGAGACCAGGATGCCGACACCGGAACGCACGTCATATCCAGCGATCATCACAGCCGGTCGAGAAATCCTCGAGGAGAACGGCCCGGCCGGACTAACGATGAATGCCGTCGCCGCCCGCGTCGGGGTGCGCGCACCGTCGCTGTACAAGCGGGTAAAGGATCGGGATGCGCTGATCGCCGCCGTCGCCGAGGCGGTCGTGGACGAGGTCACCGCACGGCTGGAGGCCGCGGGCAATGATCTCGAGTCCCTGGCCCTCGCCTATCGCGCACACGCACATTCGACGCCGGAGGGGTTCCGCCTGATGTTCACCGCATCCGCCCCACTGACCTCACTCGATCGGGCTGCCGCTCCCGTCATCCGCGCCGCATCCGCACTCGTCGGCGAAGACGACGCACTGGACGCAGCCCGCCTCTTCACCGCCTGGGCCACCGGATTCTTACAGATGGAGCTGTCCGGGGCGTTCCGACTCGGCGGAGACGTCGATCGGGCCTTCGCCTATGGCTTGCGAGCCATCATCGCGGGGCTGCGGCACCATTCAGCGGCATCCTGAACACGGCCGACGCGCGAGAGAGAGGGAACTCCTGCCACACTGAACCGTGGAAGGGGTTCCATGACCACGCTCACGCACGAGGCCGCACACGACGAAGACAACCCGAAGAAGCCGCATCGGCGGTGGCGGAAGACGAGGATCACCCTCGGAATCATCATCGTCGTCGCACTTGTGGTCGCGATCGTTGGAGCCATCACCCCCTGGCCATCCGCCATGGTGATCCGGGCCGTCTTCACACAGGGCGGCGACGCCACGGCTGCCGAGATGGACAAGTACGTCCCAGACACGAAGCTCACCGAGACACTCGATGTCTCCTACGGTGACGACGGCGTCGACACGACGATGGATGTCTTCACTCCGGCATCCGCCACTGGCCCCCTGCCGACCATCGTCTGGATCCACGGCGGCGCCTGGGTCTCCGGCTCGAAGGAGAACGTCGACCCGTACATGCGCATCCTCGCCGCCGAGGGGTACACGACCATCGCCGTGAACTACACGCTCGGACCAGAGGGCGCTTATCCGAAAGCCGTGCACCAGATCAACACGGCGCTCGGGTACATCGACGAGCACGCCGACGAGCTGAACGTCGATGCGTCGCAGATCGTGCTCGCCGGAGACTCCGCAGGCGGCCAGCTGGCCAGCCAGATGGCGACGCTCATCACGAGCAAGGACTACGCCGAGATCATGGACATCACGCCCGCGCTGTCGTCTGATCAGGTCATTGCGACGGTGCTGAATTGCGGCGTCTACGACCTCGCCGCGCTCGCCGCGCTGGACGGCATCGTCGGCTGGGGCCTGAAAACGTCGATGTGGGCGTACGCCGGCTCGAAGACCTGGGCGGAGGGTTCGACCGGCGCGACGATGTCGACCGTGAACTGGGTGACGAAGGACTTCCCGACCACCTACATCTCCGGCGGCAACGGTGATGGTCTCACCTGGCTGCAGTCGATTCCGATGGCACAGCGCCTCGACGAACTCGGCGTCGACGTGACGACCCAGTTCTGGCCAGCACCTCATGAGCCGCAGCTGCCGCATGAGTACCAGTTCCACCTCGACATGCCGGATGCTCAGACCGCGCTTCAGGCGACGATCAAGTTCTTGGACGCGAACACGACCCGCTGACCTGAACGCTCTTTCGGGGATACTCTCGGTGATCATGGGCACTGAAAACTCCACTGGCACAGATAACGAGCGCGCGCTCGAAGACGGCATCGTCACCGACCTCACCGGGCGGATGACCTACGGGTCATACCTCGAATTGGACAAGCTGCTGGGTGCCCAGCATCCGGTCAGCACACCTGAGCATCACGACGAGATGCTGTTCATCATCCAGCACCAGACCACCGAGCTGTGGTTGAAGCAGCTCCTGCACGAGCTGTCGTCCGCGCGTGACCTGTTGGCGAGCGACGACCTGCGCGAGGCGCTCAAGCGCGTCGCGCGAGTCAAACGCATCCAGGACGTCATGACCCAGCAGTGGTCGGTACTCGCGACCCTCACCCCGACCGAATATGCGCAGTTCCGCGGAGCGCTGGGCAACTCCTCCGGGTTCCAATCCGTGCAGTATCGCGCTGTCGAGTTCGCCCTGGGCAACAAGAACGAGCGGATGCTGGCGGTCTTCCGTGATCACCCAGCCAACCTGGCGCTGCTCACTGTCGAGTTCGAACGCCCGACTCTGTATGACGAATTCCTGCGGTACGCGTCTCGCCGTGGCATCCCGATTCCGACCGAAATTCTCGAGCGCGACGTCCACGAGCCGTACCGGCCGCACGCATCTCTCGTACCGGCGATCCAGGAGATCTACGAGAACCCGAAGAAGCACTGGGATCTCTACGAGGCGTGCGAAGACCTGGTGGATCTCGAGGACAACTTCCAGTTCTGGCGCTTCCGGCATCTGAAGACCGTCACCCGCACGATCGGCATGAAACCCGGCACCGGCGGATCCAGCGGCGTCGACTTCCTGCAGCGAGCGCTGGCACTGACCTTCTTCCCCGAGTTGTACACCGTTCGCACCGAGATCGGCACGTGATGCGCGCCGTCACCTACTTCGACGGAGCGGTGCTGCGCGAAGGGATGCTGACGAAGGATGCCAGCGGTATCACACTGCACCCCTCCCCGGCGCCAGAGGATGCACAGCGTCTGGATGGCGTGATCACCGGGCTGTTCACCGACCACCATGTGCATCTGCAGCTCATCGATCCGAGCGGGCTCGCCACGAGCCGGCTCGGCAGGGTCATCGACCTGGGTGCAAACGTCGACGCGGTGCGCGAGTACGACTTCGCGCTTGAAGACGACGGGATCCAGCTCGAGTACGCCGGCCCTTTCCTCACCGCCGTCGGCGGCTACCCGGCTGATCGGGACTGGGCGCCGGAGGGTGCTGTGCACCAGGTGCGGGATGCCGCGGATGCCGCAGCCGTGATCGGTCTGCTTGCCGCGGCAGGGGTGCGTTGGATCAAAGTCGTCGGCAACAGCGACGCGGGCCCAGTGCTGGACGACGAACTGTTCCGCGCGGTGGTTCGCGAAGCTGCGGAGCACCGCCTTCCGGTCGTGGCCCACGCCGAGGGTCCAGGTCAAGCGCAAAGGGTCGCGCACCTTGGAGCAGCCCGTCTTGCGCATTCTCCTTTCACGGAACGCCTCACCGATGACGAGATCGCGGTGCAGGTGGCATCCGTGTCGTGGATCTCGACGATGGCAATCCACGAGGGTGAGGCGTACGCGCACGTGGTCGACAACGTGCGCCGTTTCGCGGCGGCCGGTGGAGATCTGGTCTACGGCAGCGACATGGGCAACGGCCCGACCCCGGTCGATCTGCGCGCCACCGAAATCGAGGCGCTGCGCGAGGCAGGCGTGGATGGGGTTGCTCTGCTGACGGCGCTCGCGCCGCTCGAAATCGGGTCGAGCGCCCTGCTCCTTCTCCCTGACGGCGACCCTGTGCGCGCCCACCGTCTCACGATTGCCGATCTGGAGAACTGACATGTCTGATCTGCTCGAGCTCGCCCGTTCGCTGGACGCACGCGACCCGCTGGCCCCGCATCTCGACGCGTTTGTCGAGGCCCCGGGCGTCACCGCATACCTGGACGGCAATTCGCTCGGCAGGCCGCTGCGCTCGCTGCCCGACCGTCTCGCGGCGTTCGTGCGCGAGGACTGGGGCACACGTCTGATCCGCTCCTGGGATGAGCAGTGGATGGAACTGCCCATCGAACTCGGCGATCGGATCGCCGCGCTGTGCCTAGGCAGCGCGCCAGGGCAGACGGTCGTCGCCGATTCGACCACCGTGCTGCTGTACAAGCTCATGCGCGCGGCGGTGGCTGCGCGGTCTGACCGCAGCGAAATCGTGATCGAGGAGGGCAACTTCCCCACCGACCGCTTCGTCGCCGAGGGGATCGCCGCCGAACGCGGACTGACACTGCGTTGGATCAGCCCCGATCCGGTGGCGGGCGTGCAGGTCGATGACATCGCCGAAGCGGTCTCAGAGCAGACCGCGCTGGTCGTGCTCAGCCACGTTGACTACCGCTCGGGCGCGTTGGCAGACATGGCCCCGATCACGGATGCCGTGCACGAGTCTGGCGCGCTCATGATGTGGGATCTGTGCCACTCTGTCGGCGTGATCCCGATCGAACTCGATGCGTGCGGCGTCGACCTCGCCGTCGGGTGCACCTATAAGTATCTGAACGGCGGTCCGGGCTCCCCGGCCTTCGCCTATGTCAACGCGCGCCACCACGGGATTTTGCAGCAGCCCATCCAGGGCTGGATGGGGGCGGGAGACGTGTTCGCGATGGGTTCCGCCTATGCACCGGCCACCGGCATCCGTCAGTTCATCAGCGGCACGCCTCCGGTGCTCGGGATGCTGGCGATGCAGGGCATGCTCGAGAAGATCGAGGATGCCACGATCACGGCCGTGCGCGAGAAGTCGAAGGCGCTCACCGATCTGGTGGTTCGTGCCTTCGACCAGGAGCTCGCTCCCCTCGGTGTGCGACTGCTGAGTCCGCGCGATGCCGACCGCCGCGGCGGGCACGTGACGATCGGGCATCCGGACTTCGCCGAGGTGACCAAGACGCTGTGGGCAGATGGAGTGATCCCAGATTTCCGCTTCCCCGATGGCATCCGACTCGGGCTGTCGCCTTTGAGTACGTCCTACGTCGAGGCGGTGACCGGCGCGCTGGCCGTGCGTGACGCGCTGAGGGTGTGATGCGCTCGCCCTAGGATGAGAGGCGATGAGCAACGCCGGAAATGACACGAACTGCGGCCCCGGCTGCACCTGTGGCGCACCTGCCCGCGACCAGTTCCTGACACTCGGTGCGACCGTAACAGCGAGCACCCCTGCATCCGCTGCTCCGGCAGCCGATCGGCATCCGATCATCCAGGCCGAGATTCCGGCAGGAACCTTCCTGATGGGCGATTCCTCCGGCGACCAGAACCCCGGCGACGGAGAGACACCACGGCACGAGGTGACGCTGCCCGCCTTCTCGATCGATGCGACCGCCGTCACGAATGACGCGTTCGCGGCCTTCGTCACCGCGACCGGGTACCTGACGGAGGCGGCGACCTTCGGCTTCTCTGCCGTCTTCCACCTCGCCCTCGCCGCTTCAGAGGACGACATCCTCGGTCAGCCACCGGGAACCCCCTGGTGGTACGGAGTCCGCGGCGCCGACTGGGCGCACCCCGGCGGGCGCGAGTCCAGCATCGAAGGCCTTGGCGACCACCCGGTCGTGCACATCAGCTGGAATGACGCGGTCGCCTACTGCGAGTGGGCCGGCCGACGTCTACCCACCGAGGCCGAGTGGGAGTATGCGTCCCGCGGCGGCCTGCATGCCGCCAAATACCCGTGGGGTGACGACGAGGTCGACGCCGGCGGGTGGAGGGCGAACATCTTCCAGGGCTCCTTCCCCGGCGAGAACACGCGGGAAGACGGATTCCTCACCACCGCGCCGGTCCGATCCTTCGAACCCAACGGATTCGGCCTCTGGCAGAGTGTCGGCAACGTCTGGGAATGGTGCTCGGATTGGTACGACCCGACGTACTACGCGCGTCAGCTCGCGGGCGCGCCCACGGGGCCGGATGCAGGTACCTCGCGAGTGCTCCGCGGCGGCAGCTACCTGTGCCACATCTCGTACTGCAACCGGTACCGCAACTCGGCGCGGTCGCAGAACACTCCCGATTCCTCAATGGGCAACGCCGGCTTCAGGACAGTGACGAGATGACCAGACCACCACGCTCCCGATTCCCCGCAGCCGTCTATCGACACGGCGAAGAACCCGATGCTCGATTCACCTTTGCGAACGAGCGCACCTTCCTCGCGTGGACTCGGACCGCTCTCGCGCTGACTGCCGCAGGTGTGGCACTCGAGCTTCTCGGACTCGATTTGCAGCCCACGCTCAAGCTCGCCGCATCCCTCGTCCTGATCGGCACCGGCATCATCACCCCCGCGCTCGCATGGGTGAGCTGGATCCGCAGCGAACGGGCGCTGCGCCTCGGCAACCCGCTCCCCGCTTCGCTGCTGGCACCGCTGGCGGGACTCGCGGTGACCGTCGCCGGAGTGCTCATCCTGATCGCAACGCTGGTGTGATGGCGCTTTACGACTCTGGGCTTCAACCAGAGCGCACCGAGTTAGCATGGCGCCGCACCGCGCTCGCGATCGCCGTCGGCTCGCTGGTGAGCATGCGGGTGCTGCCCGTCATGCTCGGATCCACACTGTGGATTTTTCTCGGTGTCGCCGGAATGATCATCGCAGCGCTGATGTGGCTCGCCGCGCGTGCCCGCTATCGCAACGGGTACCGCGCACTCCAGGATGACGCGGGTAGTGTCGCGCTACCGGATGGACGTCTGATCGCGGCGACGGCCGTTTTCAGCATTGGCGTGGGCCTTGTCGCTCTCGCCGCCGTGATCGTCGCCGCCACCGCCTGAACCGCCGCCCGCTAGCCGGCCACCTCACGCAGGAACGCGCGCACGTGTTCGCCGAGGCGCACAATGCGCGTATCTCTCGCCGCCTCGCGGTCGAAGCCCTCGTAGGCGAGCGGCGGCAGCATCCGCACGTTGTGGGAACATCCGAACTCGGCACAGACCAGCGTGCCGATCGTGTCACCGCCGCGACCAGCAGGCCCGGCCTTGCGGGCGGCGAACAGTTGCACGTCGTTGCGGAGCGTGACGTCTTCGCACCACGAACACTGCGCGCGGGCGAGCACCCGCTGCTCGGCACGCTGCAGAAGCGCGCCGGTGAGCACACCGTCGACGTCGGTCACGACATATGCACGACGGGCGAACTTGGGGTCGGACCAGCCGAGATAGTCCCGGCGGTCGAAGTCGATCTCGGCGAAACCGGGAGGCAATGTCAGCGAAGAGACCTCTTTGCGGGAGGCGTTGATGAAGGATGCGCGGATGTCGCGCTCGTCGATGGGACGCATGGTGAAGTGCTTTCAGAAGTGAGGTGAGAGAAGTGATCACGGCATCCCTTAGATGGATGCCGGGTATGACAGATCACCGGCGACGGAGTCCCGCCTCCGGCTGATGATCAGCCTCTGCCGCCGGCGCTGAACGCGCCTGCAACCACCTTTCGCGCCCTGCGGGCGCTCACATAAAACAACACCCGGTGAGCCTACTCCTGCGCAGTGAGCGGCGCGACTATGCGGTGAGCGGCGCGACTATGCGGTGAGCGGCGCGATCTCGTGGCGGTGCGGCGTACCGAAGCGGTGCGCCGAGATCGACACGGCCTGCTCGCGCAGGAACGGCAGCAGTTCGACCCTGCCAGCAGACACGACCGGACCCGCATAGACCGCGACAGCGGGCGAGCCGCCGGTGTGCGCGGCGACCGCTGCGGCGTCGCCGCCGACGAGGCGGATGCGCCCACCGGTCTCGGCGAGGCGTGCGGCGCGGGCGCCCCACGCTGCGGCATCTTCGACCGCGACGCCGACGCCGGATGCCGTCAGCCAATGCTGTGCGGATGCCGGCAGCTCGGCCGCAGTGCTGACGCTGAGGCGGGAACCGGCACGCACACCGGCCGCGATCACGCGGATCGCCTGAGCGGTGCTTGCCTGTTCGAGACGGATCGTCACAGGCAAGACGTCATAGCGCAGCGCGTTCTGCTCGGTGATGAGGCCGGTCGCATCGCGCACGGCGCCGAACTCGTCGCGCCAGGCGGCGACATCGGTGGAGAGGGCGCCCTGCAACCAGGCGGTGTCGGCATCCTCAGCATCCTTCGCGGAGCCGAGAGCCGCCAGCGCCGCCTGCGAGACCGCATCCTTCGGAGCATCAGCGGTGACCGGGGCGTCTTCCCAGTTGGACAGGCCGATCAGGTAACTCGGACCGCCGGCCTTGGTTCCGGCGCCGACAGCAGCCTTCTTCCAACCGCCGAACGGCTGACGCTGCACGATCGCGCCCGTGGTGCCACGGTTCACGTAGAGGTTTCCGGCCTGCACGTTCGCGAGCCACTGCGCGATCTCACCGTCGTCCAGCGAGTGCAGCCCCGAGGTGAGGCCGTAGTCGATGGCGTTGACGATCGCGGTGGCCTCATCCAACGACTTTGCGGTCATGACGCCGAGCACAGGGCCGAAGTACTCGGTGAGGTGGAAGGGCGACCCGGCAGCGACACCCTCACGGATGCCTGGACGCCACATCTTGCCCTTGTCGTCGAGCTTCGACGGCTCGATGATCCACTTCTCGCCGGGCTCCAGCGTGGTGAGCGCGTGCAGGAGCTTGCCGTCGGCCGGGCCGATCAGCGGTCCGATGCGGCTGGAGCCGTCCCACGGCTGACCGACCTGGTACGAGCCGACCGCGTCGATGAGCTGACGGCGGAACCGCTCGCTCTGCGCGGCCGATCCGACGAGGATGACGAGGGATGCCGCAGAGCACTTCTGCCCGGCGTGGCCGAACGCCGAGTAGGCGACGTCGCGGGCGGCGAGGTCGAGGTCGGCGTGCGGAGTGACGATGATCGCATTCTTGCCACTTGTCTCGGCGAGCAGTGGCAGGTCGGGACGGAAGCTGCGGAACAGCTCTGCCGTCTCGTAGCCGCCGGTGAGAACGACGCGCTCGACAGCCGGATCGCTGATGAGGTGCTGGCCCAGTTCGCGGCCGTCGAGCTGCACGTACTGCAGCACCTCGCGCGGGACTCCTGCTTCCCACAGCGCCTCGATCATGACGGCGCCGGAGCGGCGAGCCTGGCGAGCGGGCTTGATGATCACGGGAGAGCCGGCGGCGAGAGCGGCGAGCGTGGAGCCGGCAGGGATCGCAACGGGGAAGTTCCACGGCGGGGTGACGACGGTCAGCCCGACCGGCCTGTGCGTCGCGCCCTCGATGCTCTCTGCGCGCTTGGCGCTCTCGGCGTAGTAGTGCGCGAAGTCGATGGCCTCTGAGACCTCTGGATCACCCTGCTCAAGCACCTTTCCGCACTCGGCCCCCATCACCTCGAGGAGGTCGGCACGACGAGCCTCGAGGGCGTCGCCGGCACGGTGCAGAATCTCTGCCCGACCGGCGGCGCCGAGGGCGCGCCAGGCCTCACCTGCCGAGGTGGCTGCGGCGATGACGGCATCGAGGGATGCTGCGTCCGACAGCGTGTGGGTGCGGACGGTTTCTTCCCCGAGAGTGGATGCTTCCATGCGGGAGCGAATCTGGTCGCCCCATGCACGGTTAGCAGCCAGGCTCGGGTCAGTGTCGGGTGCATTGTCGAACTCGTCACGCGGGGACGGCGCAGGCTCGGCGCTACGATCCTGCGTACGGTTCGGTCCTGGAACCTCGGCCGGCATCGATGCGATCGAGGCGAGGAAGCGGTCCCGCTCGCGGGCGAACAGAGCGGGCTCATCATCAAGCTCGAAGACCGCAGACATGAAGTTGTCGGTGGAGGCGCCCTCTTCGAGTCGGCGGATCAGGTAGGCGATTGCGACATCGAACTCGGTCGGGTGCACGACAGGCGTGTAGAGCAGCAGCGAGCCGACCGTGCGGCGGACGACCGTCGCCTGCGCTGTGGCCATGCCCAGCAGCATCTCGAACTCGATGCCGGCCGTCGCGCCGCGCTGGTTCGCGAGCAGCCAGGCCAGCGCGATGTCGAACAGGTTGTGACCGGCGATGCCGATGCGCACGTTCTGCACGTGCTCCGGACGCAGTGCGTAGTCGAGTACGGCCTTGTACGAGGCATCCGAGGCCTCTTTGCTGTGCCAGGTCGCGAGCGGCCAGCCGTGGGTTTCGGCGTCCACCTGCTCCATCGGCAGGTTCGCACCCTTCACGACACGAACCTTGATCGGTGCCCCACCCGCAGATACGCGCGCGGCAGACCACTCCTGCAGGTGAATCATCGCACCGAGGGCATCCGGCAGGTAAGCCTGCAGAACGATGCCGGCCTCGAGACCGCGGAATTCCTCGCGGTCAAGGATCGAAGTGAAGACCGCAATGGTGAGGTCGAGGTCCTTGTACTCCTCCATGTCGAGGTTGATGAACTTCCCGCCGCGGGCCTTTGCGATGCGGAACAGCGGAACAAGCGCGCCTGCGGCATGCGAGACGGCCTCGTCGAACGCCCACGGGCTGTGCGGGGCGACGGTGGATGAGACCTTGATCGAGACGTAGTCGACATCGTCACGTTCGAGGAGACGTCGCGTGCCCTCCAGACGACGGGCAGCTTCTTCTTCGCCGAGGATCGCCTCTCCGAGGAGATTGATGTTCAGGTGCACACCCTCGTCCGCGCGGATGCGGCGAATGGCCTTGCCGAGTTTGGCGTCAGTGGCGTCGACGATGAGGTGCCTGACCATCCCGCGCAGCACGAGACGGCTGATCGGAACGACGATGCCGGGGAATGCCGGCGCCAGCGCGCCACCGAGGCGGATGAGGGCGCGTAGTGCCACGGGGAGGAACTTCGGAGTGAGTGGAACCAGGCCCCGCAGGTTGAGGGCTGCGACCTTCAGGTCTTCCGGGCGCACCACACCGTCGACGAAACCGACGGTGAAGTCAAGGCCGTTCGGATCGCTGAGGACGCCAGCGAGGCGCTTCGCCGCCGCGTCTGCGGGCACGTCACGACTCTCCACCAGCCAGCGCTGCACGAGCGCGATCGCGTCATCTGAGAGCGCTGCGAGATCAGCATTGCCGGTCACGGCGGATGTCGTCGGGTTCATCGGGTTTCCTCACTCCAGAGCGCGGCGGAACCGCGAGTCTTGATCTCAGTGTGGAGCCGCACTACCCTTCGTGAAAAGCGAGCGTTTACGATAGTTAATATTCGATTTTCTCGATGATTGCGAGGTGCTCCGTGTTCGAGTTGCGACGACTGCGTCTGCTGCACGAATTGGCCCTGCGGGGCACCATCTCGGACGTTGCCACAGCTCTCGCATACAGCCCATCGACGGTGTCGCAGCAGCTTGCGCAACTCGAGCGTGAGGCCGGAGTATCGCTGCTCGAACCCGACGGTAGGCGCGTCAGACTCACGGCGCAAGGGCGTCTGCTCGCCGCACACGCGGCGCGCGCTCTGGAGTTGGACGAAGCCGCCCACGCCGAGCTGTCGTCGTCTCAGCACGCGCAGGAGCGGGTGCGGATCGCCGTCATGCCCACCGCCGCTGAGGCACTGGTGCCCCCAGCACTCACGCTGCTCGCCGAGCGGATGCCCGACCTTCGCTTGGAGATGGTGGAGATGGCCCCTGAGGAGGGGCTGTTCGAACTGCAGGCGCGGGGCTTTGACCTCGTGGTCGCTGAACAATACGCCGGGTACACACGTGAGCTGCGCGACGGAATCGATCGCACGCTGCTCGGACCGGACCCCGTGCGCCTGGCTGTACCTCCGACATCCTCGGCAGCGGAGCTTGCCGACCTGCATGATCGGCCGTGGGTGATGGAGCCCAAGGGAGCGGCAGTGCGGGAATGGACGATGCAGCAGTGTCGTGCCGCTGGTTTCGAACCGGACGTGCGATTCGAGGCGACCGACCTGATCGCGCATACGCGCCTGGTCGCCGCGGGCCACGCAGTCGCGGTGCTGCCCGATCTCGTCTGGACCGGAGACCGCTCCTCTGTACGACTGCTCGAGCTGCCAGGGTCTCCCGTGCGCGAAATCTTCGCGGCGACCCGCTCGTCTTCGCGCGACAACGCCGCGGTCGCGGCGGTGCTCACTGCGATGGCGGAGGCGCTCGCCGCGCACGTGCCGCGCTGAGTGCGCATCGGGCAGCACCCGGCATTCGTCAATGTTTCGCTGAGTGTCGGCGGCGTTTTCCTGCGGCGCGACAGCGACCTACTCTTGCCAGATCAGTTCCCAACTAGAGGAGATCACCGTGTCCACCCCGCTGCACCGCCTTTCACCCCTCGAGGTGACGGAGCGTGCTGCGTGCATGTGCGACCACGGCGACGTCTGCTCTTCGTTCACACCGGGACACGCGCTGCACCTGATCCAGGCGCGACTTGCGTCGGCGACATCCAGCGAATGGATCGACGGAATCGTCGAGTCAGCGGATGCCGTGAACGGCGGCCTCGTCGTGCGCGATCTCGACGGCACCGCGCACACGCTGTGGAACGGTTCTGGGGCAGCTCTAGAGGCAGCCGAAGGCACCCCCGTGGCACTGCACCCGCGCTATCACGTACTCGCCGTCGGGCGCGTGCAGTTCAACGTCGCGTCGGTCTGACCTCAGCCAGCGCGACCTGACGTGTTCGGATGCAAAGCTGCTCAGGCAGCCGCCATCATCATGTTCTTCACGTCCATGCACGCGTCCATGCAGGCCTTGCAGGCCTGCGCGCACATCTTGCAGACCTCGCTGTGATCTGCGTGCTCCATGCAGGCATCCATGCACATCTGACACATGGCGATGCAGGCGTCGAGCATCGACATCATCACGGCGGGCGTCATCCCCTGCATCCGCAGCATCGAACGCATCATCGTGCCTGCCATGTCCGCGCAATTCATGCAGGCGGGGGCACAGTCCATCAGCTGCATCGAGCAGACGGTACATGCCTGCTCACAGGCGGAGCAGGCATCCATACAGGCCTGCATGACGGCCATGTCCATCATTTCCATGCCCGGGGTCGTCTTCATTTCCTCAGACATGGCGCCCATCATCATCGAGTCCATCGCACACCGCTTTCCTCAGATCTCGGGGCGGGGCAGGAGACCCGCCTGCGGCCAGGTTAGTCCTCCGTGGCCTGCGAGTCGATGGCGGATTGTGTGCGGAGCCACCGCGCGAGTTCAGGCGCTGGCTGCCAGACTGTCCGCCGAGTGCAGAGCCTCGACCATGGGTGCAAGTTCAGGCCGCGCGGCAGCATCGCCGAGCACCCGCGCGAGCGTCTCGTCGTGCACCGGACGCGTCCGCTCGTACAGGTCACGACCTGCGGCAGTGAGCTCGGTGTAGATCCCTCGGCGATCGTCGGCGCACAGCACCCGCGTCAGTAGCGCGCGGTCTTCCAGGCGAGACACCAGTCGCGTCGTGGCACTCGGGCTCAGCGCCGTTGCGCGGGCCAACTGCTGCATCCGCATGTGCCACCCGTCTTGACGATTCAGCGCATCAAGCAGCGTGTACTCCACGACGGAAAGGTCAGCGGATGCCGATAGAGCGCGCTCGAGCTCCGCCTCAATCAGTCCGTGCAGCGCCGCGAGAGTGCGCCAACCGTGCGCGCGGATCTCGACAGCATCGTCAGCGATTCCCATATCCACTCTCTTTTCGTCATTTAGTTGCTTGCGCTTTATATTTGCGTGTGCAAGTATCTACATTGCTCGCGCAATATCCCGCGTCGACAACTAATTCAGGATAACAGGAGAACCTCGCATGCCGCTCGGCCTACTCGCACTCGCCATCGGAAGTTTTGGAATCGGACTCACGGAGTTCGTGATCATGGGGCTGCTCCCCGAAGTCGCCGCCGACTTCGGCGTCACCGAGCAGGCCGCGGGATGGCTCATCTCCGCGTACGCGTTGAGCGTCGTCGTCGGGGCATTAGGCCTGACCGCCGCAACGTCTCGCCTGCCACGCAAGGCCGTACTACTCAGCCTGATCATCCTGTTCATCGTCGGCAATGTCGTCACAGCCCTCGCCGCCGACTACAGCGTCGCGATGCTTGGCCGCATCCTCTCCGCACTCTGCCATGGTGCCTTCTTCGGCATCGGCTCGGTCGTCGCCGCAAGCCTCGTGGCTCCGGAGAAGCGTGCAGGTGCGATCGCGATCATGTTCACCGGCCTCACCGCCGCGAACGTACTGGGCGTCCCGTTCGGCACCTTCATCGGGCAGGAGTTCGGCTGGCGCGCGACGTTCTGGGTCATCTCCGGAATCGGCGTTCTTGCCTTCATCGGCATCGCAGCACTCGTCTCCGCCCCTGCCGAGAAGCAGGAGCCCGTGGGACTCCGCAAGGAGTTGCGCGCGTTCCGCTCCGGCCAGGTCTGGCTCTCGCTGACGGTCACCGTACTTGCCTTCGGCGGAATGTTCGGTGCGTTCACCTACATCGCCTACACGCTGACCGAGATCAGCGGTTTCGCGTCCGGAGCCGTCCCGTGGCTGCTGGTGCTGTTCGGAGCCGGCCTCGTCGTGGGCAACTGGTTGGGAGGCCGTCTGGCCGACAAATCAATCGACCGCACTCTCGTCATCTTCATCGCCGCGCTCACCGTCGCCCTCGTCTTCTTCGCCCTGTTCGCCGGATCGCAGATCGCCACCGTCGTCGCACTGGTGCTCATGGGAGGGTTCGGCTTCGGAACCGTTCCCGGCTTGCAGAGTCGGATCATGGTCTACGCAGGGCAGGCACCGACGCTCGCTTCCGGTGCGAACATCGGCGCGTTCAACCTCGGCAATGCGATCGGCGCGTGGGCCGGCGGCCTCGGGATCGCTGCAGGGCTCGGATATGCGTCGCCACTGTGGATCGGCGCAGCCATCACCGTGGCCGGACTCGTCGTCATGATCATCGCCGCTGGCCTCGCAACGAAGCGCAGCGCGGATGCCACGAGTAGGGTCGATCTCGTCTCGGCGTAGTCTCAGTCTCGTGACATCGTTCACCGCGCTCCAGCGCCTCGTAATCACCATTGCGGTCCTGGCATCCTTCGTGGCCTTCCTCGACGGCACCGTCGTCACGGTCGCGCTGCCTGCAATCAGTGAAGAGCTCGGCGGGGGCATCACGACGCAGCAGTGGGTCGTCGACGCGTATCTCATCACGCTCAGCGCGCTGATCCTGCTGGCAGGCTCGCTCTCGGACGCCTATGGTCGCGTTCGCATCATGCGCATCGGACTCATCGCGTTCGGGGTGGCCTCAATAGCGGTGGCGGCCGCACCCGAACCGATCACGCTCATCATTGCCCGGGCTGCGCAAGGCGCCGCCGGAGCACTGCTCGTGCCGAGCTCGCTCGCACTGATCATGACGATGATGCGCGGCGAGCTGCAAGCGCGCGCGATCGGTATGTGGACGGCATTCACCACCGGCGCGCAGCTCGCCGGGCCGCTGCTGGGAGGGCTGTTCGTCGATCTGCTGTCGTGGCGCTTCGTTTTCCTCATCAACGTCATTCCCATCGGCATCACACTCGTGCTGCTCGCGCGCCTGCGCCTCCCTGATCACGCGCGCGGCACGCGCGTCGACTGGTGGAGCGGGATGCTGTGCGCGGTGGGCCTCGGAGCACTGGTGTTCGCACTCATCGAACAGCCGAACCTGGGCTGGGGATCCCCCACGATCTGGCTGCCAGGAGTCTTTGGCATCCTTCTCTTCGCCACATTCCTGGTGCGCCAGAAGTATTCGAGCGCGCCGCTGATGCCGCTCTCGCTGTTTCGCGCCCGCAACTTCGCGTGGGGCAACCTGGCGACGCTGTTCATCTATGCCGCTCTGTCACTGAACGGCTTCGTCATCGGCGTCTACCTCCAGGAGGGCGCTGGCCTTAGCGCGACCGCGGCAGGGCTCGCGAGTCTGCCGATCACGATCCTGATGATCCTCCTCAGCTCCCAAGCGGGCACGTGGGCGGGGAAAATCGGGCCACGGTTGTTCATGACTGTCGGCCCACTGCTGATGGCCGCGGGTGCACTGCTGCTGCTCACCGTCTCGAGCGATTTCAGCTACTGGTGGCAGGTGCTGCCGTCGATGATCGTCATGGGACTGGGTCTGTCGTTGACGGTCGCACCGCTGACCTCTGCGGTACTCGGTGCGATCGATGAGAACCGCTCCGGCATCGCATCCGCCGTCAACAACGCCATCTCCCGCGTTGCCGGACTCATCGTTGTCGCGATGCTGTCGACGATCGTCGGCGGCATGCTCGATCTAGACGGCTTCCACAGTGCTGCCTGGGTGACGGCGGCGTTGATGGCACTCGGCGGGATCGTGTCATTTGTTGGGATCCGCCGGGCGCCTCTCGTGGAGTCGCGGTGAGCCTCACCGGCCAAGCGCGCCGAGCAGATCCACGAAGTGGTCGAGATCAGCGGACGACCAGGAGTGCAGTCGCTCCCTGATACGCCCCTCGTATCGCGCGCGGGCGACCACGATGCGCTCCTGCGCGAGGGCCGTGGCGACCAGCACACGGGCGCGCCGATCCTCGGGATCCGGCACGCTCTCGACGAGGCCGAGTTCCTCGAGCTGGCGCACCTGGCGACTCACTGCCGACTTGTCGGTCTGCAGGCGCTCAATGATTGCGCCGGCCGACGTCGCCTTGCCGCTCGCGATCGAGGTCAGCACCTGGTAGCCGAGCGGCTGCAGATCGGGATGCACGGTCACCGCCGCCTCACGCCAGCTCACGCGAATCCGCGCGAAGAGCCGACCGAGTTCCTGCTCGACTCTGGTGACGGCCTGGTCGAGTTCAGTGTCCTCGATTGCACTTTCCACAGCGTCGCCGCCCGACGACGCGGGGGCAACAGCAGGCTCGGTGGACGACGACGCACTCATGCTCGCCAGCATACGGCGAAGCCCCGCCACTCGAATGCGTGGCAGGGCTTCATCTGGTCGTGCATCAGACCTCTGCGAGCAGCCGGAACACCTTCGATGCCGCCTGAATCTCATCCGGCGTCAGCTCGGCGAGCGCCTCGCGCAGCCGATCGGCGTGGTCGCCCCTCAGATCGGCGAGCGCAGCGCGAGCCTCCGGTGTTGCCGTCAGCACACGCTGGCGGCCGTCACGATCGTCGGGGCTGGAGACCAGAAGACCGAGGTCCTCCAGCATCCGCACTTGGCGGCTCACAACGGATTTGTCCATCTCGAAGCACTCCGCGAGCTGATGTGCATTCGCGCTGCCTGCACGGGAGATGAACGACAACAGCTTGTACCCTGCCGGCTGCAGCTCGGGGTGGACCCGCGCAGCGGATTCCTTCCAGAGCGCCCGCGCCCTGGCGAAGACCAGGTTCAGATGACCCTGGAACTCCGCCAGTGCGTCGTCGTCGGTCACCACCGCAGTGTCAACGGCGACCATGTCAGCGCCCGTTCTCCCGATCTTCGCGCTCGAGCACGGTCACCGCACCTGTCGCAGGTGATGCGGACTCGGCGCCCTCGAGCCGGATGGCACCGGTGGACAGTGATGCGCCCACTTCGGCTTCGGCGATCTCGATGACCGATTCCTCGGCCTGTTCGCGCAGCATCTCGGCGGCGTTCTTCGTCGACAGTGGCTTGTTCTTGATGAAGGCGATCGCGATGATACCCATTACGGCGAGCGGGATCGCGATGATGAAGGCTTCTGCGATGCCGTGTCCGTAGGCGGACTCAACGATCGTACGGATCGCCTCGGGCAACTCCGACATCTTCGGAACATCACCCGATCCGAGACTCTGCAGAGCGCTGATCTCATCCGGAGTCGCCGGCGTGAAGCCCTTCAGCCCATCAGTGATGTGCGACGCGACACTGGTCGAGAGTATGGAACCCATGATCGTGACGCCGATGGTGCCGGCGATCGTACGGAAGAAGTTGACGTTCGACGATGCGGCTCCCAACTGCGACGGGGGCGTGTCGTTCTGGACAATCAGCGTGAGGTTCTGCATCACCATGCCGAGACCGGCACCGAGGACGAACATGTAGACGGCCACGAGGGGGAACGGTGTGTCATAGCGCAGCGTCGCCATAAGCGTGACGCCGATGGTTGCGAGCACGGAGCCCGTGACCATCCACCCCTTCCACTTGCCGAACCGGCTCACCAGCTGGCCGATGATGATCGACGCGCCCATCTGACCGATGATCATGGGGATCGTCATGAGGCCGGATTCCGTAGGCGTGGCGCCGCGAGCGAGCTGGAAGTACTGCGCGAGGAAGACGGAGGTGGCGAACATCGAGACGCCGATGGCGATCGAGGCGATGACCGACAGCGTGAAGGTGCGGTTACGGAACAGCGACATCGGAACGATCGGTTCCTTCACGAAGAACTCGACCGCGATGAACCCGAGGATGGCAAGCACTGCGATGGCTCCGAGCGCCCAGCTCGTGGTCGAATCCCAGTCGAACTGGCTGCCGCCCATCGAGACCCAGATCAGCAGGGTCGAGACGCCGACGGCGAGCAGGACGATCCCGAAGTAGTCGATCGAGATCTTGGTCCCGCGCTGCGGCTTGGGCAGGTGCAGTGTGAACTGCAGGAGCACCAGTGCGACGAGGGCGAAGGGAACGCCGACGAAGAAGTTGGCGCGCCACCCCAGCGTGTCGGTGATGAGTCCACCCAGAAGCGGACCGCCGATCGTGCCGAGAGCCATGATGCCGCCGACGACACCCATGTACTTGCCGCGTTCCCGAGGCGAGATGATGAGGGCGACGGAGATCATGACGAGCGACATCAGGCCGCCGACGCCGATGCCCTGGATGACACGAACCGCGATGAGCATGTTCGTGTCGGTCGAGAAGCCGGCGATGACCGTTCCGGCCGTGAAGAGGATGAGCGAGAGCTGGACGAGAATCTTGCGGTCGACGAGGTCGGCCAGCTTCCCCCAGATCGGCGTGGAGACCGCGGTTGCCAAGAGGCTCGCGGTGATGACCCAGGTGTACTGGGACTGAGTGCCGCCGAGGTCGGCGATGATGACGGGCAACGACGTCGAGACGATGGTGCCCGAGAGCACGGCAACGAACATGCCGACGACGAGGCCGGAGATCGCGGTGAATACCTCGCGCGCCGAGCGTGCAGCATCGGGTGGGGCGGAAGTGGTGGAAGTCAAGGTGGGAGTGCTCCTGGGATTAGAAAGTTGATCTGGACCAACTATAAACCTTTAGTTGCGGAAGGTCAACTGTAGCTCTAGGTCAACTACTCGAGGTGGGGACGCGGCATGAGCACAGGAATACCGGCGTAAAGTGGATCCTCTTGAATACTCGAGCCGCCTCGGCTCGTTGACGGAGGTTCCGTGGCCGGAAATGCGACCACCCGCTTCGACAATGTCTCACTGTTGTCGGTTGCAAGTACCCTGCCTGGTCAGGTGACGACATCCCACGACATCGAGACTCGTCTCGCGACCGCGCTCACGCGGCTCAAGCTTCCTCACCGGCTCCTCCAGCGCGTCGCCGGAGTGCTCGAACGCCGCAACTGGGGCCCAGGCGAATCGGCCGACGACGCCACGGTGTCGGCAGGCAAGCGCGCTCTCGCGGAGGCCGGGGTCGATCCCTCTGACGTCGGGCTCCTCATCAACACCTCCGTCACCCGCAAGCACCTCGAACCGTCTGTGGCTGTGCGCCTGCATCACGGACTCGGCCTGCCCAGCTCCGCCATCAATTTCGACGTCGCAAACGCCTGCCTCGGCTTCGTGAGCGGTATGAACCTTGCAGCCACCATGATCGAGTCCGGCCAGATCAGGTACGCGATCATCGTCAACGGCGAGGATGCAGACGACATCCAGACCAACACCATCGACCGGCTGCTGAAGGACGCGTCCGATCGTGACGAGTTCATGCGCGAGTTCGCGTCACTTACGCTCGGCTCCGGTTCTGCTGCGGCCGTCCTCGGACGTGCCGACGAGCACCCAAACGGACATCGGATCCTCGGCGGAGTCACCCGTGCCGCGACGCAGTTCCACGAACTGTGCGTCGGCAGCGTCGACGGCATGTTCACGGATGCGAAGGAGCTCCTGAAGGGCGGCCTCGATCTCGTCGTCGCCGCCTGGAAAGAGGCGTCCTCAGAATGGAACTGGTCCTCGATGGATCGGTACATCACCCACCAGGTCTCATCCGTACACACGAACGCCATCATCAAGGCGGCGAAACTCGACCGCAGTCGTGTTCCGACGACATTCCCCAGGCTCGGCAATGTCGGCCCCGCATCCATTCCCATCACGCTCGTCGAGGAACAGGCGACGCTCTCCAAGGGTGATCGCGTACTCCTCATGGGCGTGGGCTCCGGTATCAACACCGCGATGATGGAGCTCACGTGGTGACAGAGAGGGTTTCCCTCCCTCCACTCGGCCTGCCCGGCCTCGATCACCGTTTCAGCTGCGTCGCCGACGTTCCAGGACGCGGTATCGACGAGGGCATCCGCCGCGAATGGCACTACCTCGATACGGGTGAAGAGCTCGCCCGCCTCGACGTACCCGTCGTGGGGACGATCCTCGCCGTGCACGGCAACCCGACATGGTCGTACCTCTGGCGAAACCTACTCGCCGCGTCGGTACAGGCGGCCTCGGCTGGGTCGCCTACGTGGCGCATCATCGCTGTCGACCAGCTGGACATGGGGTATTCCGAGCGCACCGGCGTGCACCGGCCGCTCCAACAGCGCGTCACTGACCTCGCCGCGTTCACCCAGGCGTTGGACCTCACCGGCCCCATCCTGACCCTCGGTCACGACTGGGGCGGCGTCGTCTCGCTCGGCTGGGCGATCGATCACCAGACCGAGCTCGCCGGCGTCATGCTGTTGAACACGGCTGTCCACCACCCCGAGGGCACGCCCATTCCCTCACCGCTACGACTGGCCGGCGCCCGCGGCATGCTCGCGGCATCGACCGTGCGCACCACCGCATTCCTCGAGACGACGCTTGCTCTCGCCTCGCCTGCTCTCGAAGATTCGGTAAAGGATGCGTATCGGGCGCCGTATCGCTCCGCTGCTCGACGTCAGGGAATCGGCGGCTTCGTCGCTGACATCCCGGTGGATGCTCGACACGAGAGCTTCCGCGAACTGGAGCGAATCGCGGCGGGCGTGGCAAAGCTCGAAGTTCCGGCGCTCATGCTGTGGGGTCCCCGCGACCCGATCTTCAGCGATCGCTACCTCAACGATCTGATTGACAGGCTCCCCCAGGCCGATGTACACCGCTTCGAAGGAGCAGGTCACCTCCTCGCTGAGGACCGGCCGTACGCCGACGCGGTGCTCACGTGGCTCGGGGACAACGCCGATCGACTCACCGGCGCAACGCCCATCACGCGCGACGAGGACGGGCCGACATCTGACGAAGAACCGCAGCCCTTCGTACCGCTCTGGCACGGTCTCGACGAACGCCGCGACGACGATACGATCGCCGTCATCGACATGTCGACGCGCGGAGATCAGGGACCGCGGCGCGTGAGCTGGCGCCAGCTCGACGACCGAGTGCGCCGGATCGCGGCCGGGCTCTCCGAGATCGGCGTACGAAAAGGCGACCGAGTCTCGCTGCTCGTCCAGCCGGGGCCAACGCTGACGGCCGTGATCTATGCCTGCCTGCGGATCGGCGCAGTCGTGGTCGTCGCGGATGCCGGGCTCGGAGTGAAGGGGCTGACCCGCGCAGTCCGCGGATCGTGGCCCGACTTCGTCATCGGGGAGATGCCGGGCCTCATCGCCGCACGTGCTCTCGGCTGGCCCGGAGTGCGCATCTCCGCCGTGCGTCTTGCGAAGGTCACCTCCGCGGCTCTCGGCGTCTCCTACACTCTCGGCGACATCGTCGCGCTGGGCGCCGACGCATCCGTTCCTGCGGAACCTGGTCCGAACGACGAGGCGGCGATCCTCTTCACCTCCGGGTCCACCGGCCCCGCCAAGGGCGTCGTGTACCGACACAGCCAGCTCTCTGCACTGCGAGATGTGCTCTCCGCTCACTTCGAGGTGACCGCAGACTCAGGGCTGGTGACCGGATTCGCGCCCTTCGCACTGCTGGGTCCTGCGCTCGGGACCCGCTCCGTGACGCCGGATATGGACGTCTCCTCCCCCCGCACCCTCACGGCGAAAGCCGTTGCCGCAGCCGTGCGCGAGTCGAAATCGAGCATCGTCTTCCTCTCCCCTGCCGCAATCCTCAACGTCGTCGCGACCGCTGATGAGCTGACGCAGGATGACCGCGATGAGCTCGCAGGCGTTCGCACGTTCTTGTCCACTGGTGCACCGATTAGCGCCGAGCTGCTCGCCTCTGCTGGCGCGCTCATGCCGAACGCGACTCCTCACACCCCCTACGGCATGACCGAGTGCCTGCTCGTGACGGACATCACACTCGACGGGATCCGCGACGCTGCGCGCGCGCCTGACACCGGCGTCTGCGTCGGTGCACCGATCGGTGAAAACCGCGTCCTCATCAGCGCGCTCGATGTGGATGGTCAGGCAACAGGTGAACCGAGCACCAGGCCAGGCGTCCTCGGCGAGATCGTGGTTTCCGCACCGCATCTGAAGGATCACTACGACCGGCTGTGGCTAACCGATCGCGCAGCCATTCGAGAGACAAGTCTCGGACCGGATACTGCGCACGAGCGCTGGCATCGGACCGGCGACGTCGGCCATCTCGACAGTCTCGGTCGCGTGTGGGTCGAGGGACGATTGCCGCACATCATCGTCACCGCTGACGGTCCCGTCGCCCCGGTCGGAGCAGAACAGGATGTCGAGCGGGTTTCCGCCGTACGCAGGGCCGCCGTCGTCGGCATTGGACCGCACGGACTGCGCCGCGCCGTCGCCGTCGTGGAAACGGTCGCCCCTACCAGCCGAGCACGGCTCGCGACTCCGGAGCTGACCGCAGCGGTGCGCGACAGCACGAACCTTCCACTCGTCGCTGTGCTCGCCGTGCCCCGTCTTCCCACCGACATCCGCCACAACTCCAAGATCGACAGGTCGCGACTGTCGGAATGGGCAGAGCGCATCCTCGCCGGCGGAAAGCCGACCGCGCCATGATCGTGCTCGTCACCGGAGCCTCCGGATTCCTCGGCGGGGCGGTCGCTGCCGAACTCGTCGCCGCCGGTCACGAAGTGCGCACGCTGCAGCGACGGCCCTCCACCGTGGACGGCGCCATCGATTTCCTCGGCTCGATTACCGACCCACTTCTCATCGCCCGCGCGGTCGAAGGCGCCGACGGCGTCGTGCATCTCGCAGCGAAGGTGTCTCTCGCCGGCGACGCCAGCGCCTTCCACACGGTGAATGTGGAGGGAACGCGGTCGCTGCTCGACGCAGCAGAGCAGGCCCGAATTTCGCGTTTCGTCTCCGTGTCATCTCCGTCGGTCGCGTATGCAGGCTCGTCGCTCGCCGGAGTCGGAGCGGAACCCGCATCGCCGGAGCGTGCGCGCGGAGAGTATGCACGTACGAAGGCAGCGGCCGAACTGTTGGCACTCGCGCGCGATTCCGCAACAATGAGCGTTGTCGCCGTTCGTCCTCACCTCGTCTGGGGCCCTGGCGACACCCAGCTGATCGAACGGATCGTCGACCGCGCTCGACGAGGACGCCTGCCTCTGCTCAACAGTGGCACCGCCCTGATCGACACGACCTACATCGACAACGCCGCCTCCGGCATCGCCGCAGCTCTCCACCGCGCGGACGTCGCACACGGCCGTGCTTTCGTCCTCACAAACGGTGAGCCGCGTCCGGTGGGTGACCTGCTGGCAAGCATCTGCCTCGCCGCGGGCGTACGCCCCCCTCGATGGAGCATCCCCGCGGGGCTCGGTCGCGCCGCAGGCACAGTGATCGAACGGGTCTGGGCCGTGCGACCCGGAACGGATGAGCCGCCCATGACGCATTTTCTCGCCGAACAGCTCTCCACTGCGCACTGGTTCGACCAGCGGGACACCCGCGAGGCGTTCGACTGGGCGCCGTCGGTATCGCTCGACGAAGGACTCCGACGTCTCGCCGCCAGTTATTCGGCGTGAAGGCGCAGTAGCGAGCCCACCTCAGACCGCCACGGCCTCCAGCACCAGCGCCGATGCGGGCGCCAGAAGCGGCGTGCGCAGCCCGATCCCCGTCAGCAGCGACCCTGGCAGCACGACGCCGCCGTCCGCCACCCAGGGCACGGTCTTCGGGTCGAGATACGTCTTCGTCGTCAGCGCTGACACGACCGAAACGCGGTAGGTCAGCGCGGAGTCAAGGCCCGGCAAGCGCAGGGCCGGCGGCACCGCCCACGCACCCGTGGTCTCGCGTGTCAGTCGGAACAGTGCGTGCCGCTTGTCATGCGCCACGGCACCGGTCAGCAACTGCCCCTCGTCCTCGGTCGCATCGTGCACGAGTTCGCCGGTGTGCATGAGTTCACGCAGCCGCTTGTACTCGAGAATCCACGCGGCAAGCTCGGTCCGCTCGTCGTCCGTGAAGCGGGTGATGTCGGTCTCGATGCCCGCGGACGCGAACAGGGTCGTCGCCATCCGGAAACGCAGGTCGGTCACGCGATGCGTCGTGTGCGCGGTGCTGGGCCCGACATGGCTGCCGATCAGCTCTGGCGGCAGCAGCAGCTCGGTCCAGCGCTGGATGCGCGAACGCTCGATCGGGTCATTCGTATCGGATGCCCATACCCGGTCGGAGTGCGCGAGGATGCCGAGATCGACGCGGCCGCCACCCGAAGAGCACGATTCGATCTCCACGGAGGGGTGCCGCCGGCGCAGCTCACCGAGCAGCGCATACACCGCGCGGGTCTGCGCATCCACGCCGGCACGCCCCGCATGCGCGGCCTCGAGCAAATCGCGGTTGTGATCCCACTTCAGGTACTCGATCGGGTACTCGTCCAGGATCGCGCTCAAATGATCCAGCAGATACGCAGCAACCTCGGGCCGCGCCACGTCGAGCACGTGCTGATTGCGCCACGACCGCGTCTCGCGCTCCGGCGCCCTCAGCAGCCAGTCCGGATGCTCGCGTGCAAGTTCCGAATCGAGGTTGATCATCTCCGGCTCGACCCACAAGCCGAACCCCATACCGAGCGTGCGCACGTGATCGACGATGGGATGCAAACCCTCCGCCCACACTGCTGGGTCGACGATCCAATCGCCGAGGCCGGCGTCATCCCGCCGACGCCCGAGGAACCAGCCGTCATCGAGCACGAAACGCTCCACACCGACGGATGCCGCGGCATCCGCCAACGCGGTCAGCGGAGCCAGCGTGTGATCGAAGTACACGGCCTCCCAGGTGTTCAGCACCACAGGACGCGGAGAGGAGGGATGCGCCGGGCGCGCGCGCAGCGACCTGTGCATCCGCGACGACAGACCATCGAGGCCCGCATCACTCCACGCGAACCATGCCGTCGGTGACGCGAATGCCTCACCGGGCGCGAGCACGATCTCATCGGGACGCAGCAGCTCGCCCGCACCCAGCGCATTGCGACCTTCTGGCAGGCGGTCGGTGCGGTAGACGGCATCGCCGCTCCATGCGAGGTGCACTGCCCAGACCTCCCCTGTTCGGTCGCCGAAGCCCGGTGTGCCAGCGACAGCGAGCGTCGAGGCGTCGTGCCCCGTGCGCCCACGACGCGACTCACGCACCTGACTGCCCATCACGATCGGGCGGCGCTGCGGCGAGCGCTCTCGCGTCCACCGCCCAGTGAAGTCGAGCAGCTCGCTCGCACGCTCGGCAACGGGCAGCACTGCATCCAACCCCGCGACCGAGACCGAGCCGCTGCCCTCGTTCACGACGCGATGATCGACATGCAGCACACCGTCGGCGTCAAACCGCAGCACGCTCTCCAGCTTCAGCCCTTCGGCCGCCGCGACGATCGAGAAGCCGCGCTCGTCGGAATCAATCCGCTCGACGCTCCAGTCCGGCAGCAGCGGCGCCCCCGCGATCGCACCGGACAGGCCGGGGCGTCCCTGCCAGCCGTCTCGCTCGGTCGGCAGAATTGTGAACGGCCACGCCTCGTCAAGCGCGCTCGCGGGAATCTGGCGCACATTCGCAGCATCAAGAGCGGCCAAGGCATCGTCCGACGCCTCGCCGATGTCAGCGCCCCAGTGGAGCACCTCCGGCAGGCCGGCGTCGCGGAAGGCGACGACGAGCGCCGCACCGGCGGCGTGAAAGCGTCGAACATCGGACATGGCGGAGCCTCCGTCTAGATGGAGATTCCAGAGTCCCGCGCGCATCCATGGTTTGTCAAATCATGAAACAAAGAATTATGCGAGCATCCCTCGAATGGCGATTCCGGCACCTGCACGCGCCCACTCTGAGAAGTCTCCGGTGCGGACATCGAGGTCGACCTCCACCGCTTCCCTGTCGAGGCGGTCGGCGAGCGCCGCACGCATCGCGTCTCCGCCGAGCTCATGCACGGCGATGCCATCACCGGTGAGTACGACCTTCTGCGGATCCACGAGATTGACGACCGTGGCGATGAGCACACCCAGCGCCCGGCCGGCATCTGCAAAGACCGCACGCGCGATGGGATCACCCTCACGTGCTGCCTCGACGACCCGCGAGTAGTCCGCTCCCGCCTGGCGATACGCCCCGACGATCGCGTCGTTCACGAGCATGCTGGACGCGCAGCCTCGGTGCCCAAGGTCACAGTGCGGGCCAGCCTCATCCACGATCGTGTGACTCACCTGACCCGACCGTGAGTGCGCACCCTCGACGACATTTCCACCCACGACGAGACCGCAGCCGATACCCATTCCCACCGTGATGAGCGCCATGTCGTCAATGCCAGCACCCGCACCGAACCAGTGCTCGGTCGCGGTGAGCGCCTGCACGTCGTTCTCCACTGAGCATGGCATCCCTGTCGCTGCGACGACCATGGCACCCAGCGGCACATCCTCCCACTCGAGGAACGCTGACTGTTCCACCCGCGCACCGTCAGCGCGCCGGCTGACTCGCCCGGCGAGCGTGATACCGATGGCGACGAGGTCTGGCCATTGCACCGTGAACTCCCGGCATACGTCCGCGATCTGGCTGACGACGTCTGCGGGCTCGCGCGAGAGAAGCGCATGATCGACGGAGGCCACGATGGTGGCGGAAAGGTCCGTGACGACGGCGTAAAGGCGATCGCCGGTGAGCTTGACGCCGAGGAAATGGCGCGCATCCGCGCGCAGCGACAGGAGTTCCGATGGCCGACCGGTCTGCGCCATCAGCCGCGTCTCACCCTCAGCGAGGAAGCCCCCGTCGACGAGTTGCCTGGTGATGCGCGTGAGGCTCGCCCGCGACAGATGCAGGCGCCGCGCGATCTCCGCGCGAGGAAGCTCACCGTGAATGAGCACCTCGAGGAGCGCGGCGCGCACGGCCGGAGACATCTCATCCATGTTCGCTACTTTATTAGACACGTTTGTCACCTAATTAAACATAGTGGCTTGCGCCGAGGCACAGAGGATTGAAAGGATCTCATCACACCCACGATCGAGGATCCGACATGACACCCCGCCCTGCAGCAGACATTGTCTGGCACGCTCCGCGCATCTCCCTCACTTTCGCAGCTCCCATCGATGGGCCGGTGAGCGTCCTCTCGCTGCGCCCCTCCGGCTCCCCCGCGCCCACACCTGTCCTGCCCGAGGGCCACGGCGAACAACCACTCGTCGAGATCTCCGCGTTCGGCCACGGGCGCTTCCCCGGAAGTTTCCGCCATGTCGACACGGTCATCGGACGCGATCTGCGTCTCGTGTCGCACAACGAGTCAGAAAAGAATGGATGCCACGAGCTGCGCATCGTTCAGGAAAGCATCGTTCAGGAAAGCACCATGCAGGAAGACGGTTCGCGCGGCATCCGCGTGACGAGCGTATTCCAGGCACACGCCTCGGCCGCAGCAGTGCGCACCTGGACTGAAGTCACGACGGATGCTGGGCTCGTACTCGACGCCGTCTCGAGCTTCGCGACCGGATCGTTCCTCGCTGATGCGGAGGCATCGTCGGTCGATGCGATCGTGCTCACCCACGCCGACAACGACTGGATCGCCGAGAATCGTTGGAAGACCGAGCCGCTGCGCGCAGCCGGCCTCATCGATGTCGGACGCCACCTGCACCACCACCAGCCCCCACGCACGCGAATCGCGCTCGGCAACCGCGGGTCGTGGTCGAGCGGAGAGAAGGTTCCGACTGCGGCTCTGGCGGCATCCGATGGCGGCTATGCCCTCGCCTGGCAGATTGAGCACAACGGTCCGTGGCTGGCAGAGCTCGGCGAGAACGGCCGCGGCGCCTATGTGCTGCTCAGCGGCCCCACCGACCAGGAGCACCAGTGGAACGTGCGGTTGCACCCTGGAGAGACATTTCGATCCGCGCCGGTTTCCGTTGCCGTCGCCGTCGGCGATGCGACCGACGCACTGCGCGCGCTCACTGATCAACGCCGCGCCATTCGCCTTCCGCGCCCGGCCGATGATGCGCTGCCGGTCGTCTTCAACGACTACATGAACACGCTGATGGGCGACCCTACGACCGAAAAGCTGCTCCCGTTGATCGATGCGGCGGCAGAGGCCGGGGCCGACTATTTCTGCATCGACGCCGGCTGGTACGCGGATGGGCACTGGTGGGACGGTGTCGGAGCGTGGGAGCCCTCAGCCGTGCGCTTCCCCGGTGGCATCACCGAGGTGACCGACTACATCCGCTCGCGCGGCATGACGCCAGGGCTGTGGCTGGAGCCCGAAGTCATCGGTGTGCGCTCCCCGCTCGCCGAGACGCTGCCAAACGAGGCATTCTTCCAACGCCAGGGGGTGCGCATTGCCGAGCACGGCCGGCACCTGCTGGATCTGCGCCACCTGGCCGCTCGCGCGCACCTCGACGCCGTCGTTGACCGTCTCGTCGATGAATACGGCATCGGCTTCATCAAGATGGACGAGAACACGATGACGGGGCCGGGCACTGATCTCGACGGTCTCGCTCCCGGACACGGCCTGTTCGAGCACGCCCGCGCGCTGCTCAGCTGGATCGACGGCGTGCAATCGCGGCATCCGGCGCTCATCATCGAGAACTGCTCATCCGGCGCGATGCGCATGGACTACGCGCTGCTGTCACGCCTGCACATGCAGTCGACCTCCGATCAACAGGATCCCGTCGCATACGCCTCCATCGCCGCCGCCGCACCCGCGGCGATCCTGCCGGAGCAGGCCGGAAACTGGGCGTATCCGCAGGCGGGCATGACCGATGAGGAGCGCACGTTCGCGCTGGTCAACGGCGTGCTCGGCCGCATGTACCTTTCCGGCTACCTCAACCGCATGTCTCCCGTCGAGGTCGCCGCCGTGCGCGCGGCCGTCACGGCGCACAAGAGAGTGCTCGCCGACATCCGCGACAGGCACCCAGAGTGGCCCCTAGGCCTGCCCGCATGGGACGACGACTGGGTATCGCTGGGTCTCGGCACCGGTGATCACGCGTATCTGTCGGTATGGAGACGTGCCGGGTCCCAGACGGCGCGCCTGCACCTGCCGTGGGCGCAGTGTCGAGAGCTGTCGGTGGCGGCGTTCTTCCCCGCCGACGTCGGCGGGTGGACGTGGGCATGGGATGCCGCATCCGCCGTCCTCACGGTCACGGCATCAGGCGACGAGCCGAGCGCACGAGTACTGGACGTGCGCGTCGCCTCACGCGCTGCCGCTGAGATGCGAGAGGGCGGGTGACGCGCCGTGCGGCACACCACCCGCTCGGAAGACGTGCTCAGGCGACTGCCGGCGTTGTCTTCGCGCCTTCCCGCTCAGCGCCTTCCCATTGGCCGGTGAAGTGGTTGAAGCACACCGAGTTGTCCAGGGTGGCGCGATCCGGTGTCTTCTCCCCACTCACGACCTTGCCGATCCGCTCGGGGTCGGGGGCTGCCATCGCGAGCAGACGCGTGTAGTCGTGATGGGGGTCGAGGATGACGGCATCCGCTGGCCCCCGTTCGACGATGCGCCCCTTATAGAGGACGAGGATCTCGTCGGAGAAGTGGCGCGCGGTGGCGAGGTCGTGCGTGATGTAGAGGACGGCCAGGTCGTCCTCACGCTGCAGCCGACCGAGCAGGTTGAGCACTCCGAGCCGAATGGAAACGTCCAACATCGACACCGGCTCATCGGCGAGCACGACCTGCGCACCCGGCGCGAGCGCACGGGCGATCGCCACACGCTGACGCTGACCGCCGGAAAGCTCATGCGGACGCCGCTGCGCGAACGACTCGTCGAGATTCACTCGCTCGAGCATCTCGATGACCTTCTCGTAGGTCTCGTCTGCCCCGCGGGTGCGCTTGTGAAGCTGCAGCGGGCGACTGATGTGGTGCTCGATCGAATGGAACGGGTTGAGTGAAGCGAACGGGTCCTGGAACACCATCTGCACGTGGCGCCGGTAGTCACGCCGTGCGACGGGTCTGCCATCTGCCTGCGTGACCCCGATCGTCCCCGACGTCGGCGTCTCGAGCTTGGAGAGGATGCGAGCGATGGTCGACTTGCCCGACCCCGACTCCCCCACCAGCGCCACCGTGCGTCCGGGCACGAGGTCGAAGGAAACCCCGTCAACCGCGCGGAATCGCTGGCGGCGCACGCCCTTGCGGATGCTGAACTCCTTGACCAGGTCAGTGACCTTCACACTCGTCATGCGCGCGCCTCCTCTGTGTCGGTTCCGGTGTCAGTTCCGGTGTCGGTCTCGGTGTCGATCCCGGTGCGGATGAACGATCCGCGTGATCCGCTGAGGCTCGGGAATGAGGCGAGCAGTTTGCGGGTGTATTCGTGTTGCGGGTTTCGATACATCTCGTCCGCTCCGCTCAGCTCGATGATCTCGCCGCGCAGCATGACGGCGATGCGATCGCTGATCTCCAGCAGCAGCGGCAGATCGTGGGTGATGAAGATCACGGCGAAGCCGAGCTCATCTCGCAGGCGAACGATCTCGCGCAATATGTCGCGCTGCACGACGACATCGAGCGCCGTGGTCGGCTCGTCCATGATCATGACCTGCGGCTCGAGGATCATGGCCATCGCGATCATCACGCGCTGGCGCATGCCGCCGGACAGTTCGTGCGGATACGACGTGAGCCGCGATGGATCAACGCCCACGCGACGCATCACGTCGGCTGCCCGGTCTCGGCGCTCGCGCTTCGACATCTTCGGGCGGTGCTCCTGCAAGACATCCTCGAGCTGGGCGCGGATGCTGGTCACAGGGTTGAGCGCATTCATTGCGCCCTGGAACACCATCGACAGCTCCGACCAGCGGAACGCCCGTAGCCTCTCATCGTCGAGCGCGAGCAGATCGATGTCAACACCAGCGCGATCGTGGAAGACGATGCTGCCGTTCGCGATGCGTGCTGGCGGCTTGTGCAGCCGGTTCACCGCGTATGCGAGGGTCGTCTTGCCACATCCCGACTCGCCGGCGAGGCCCAGGATCTCACCCGCCGCAAGTTGGAACGAGGCATTCTTGACCGCGGTGACTGGCTCCTCAACTTCGTAGACGACGGTGAGATCCTCGATCGTGAGAACAGGCCGACGGGCCTCGGTGACAGCGTTCATCGGCTGCGCTCCTTCTTGAGCTGCTCGCGGCGTGCACGGCGAGTCCGGCGCGCATGCTGGCGTACGTGCTTGAGCTTGGGGTTGATGATCTCGTCGATCGAGAAGTTCACGAGCGACAGGCCCATGCCGAACAGCGCAATGAGCAAGCCTGGTGGCACAAACCACCACCATGCACCCAGGGGCAGCGCGAATCCGTTCTGCGCGTAGAAAAGCATTGTTCCGAGCGTGGACGAATTGGATGCGCCGAGGCCGATGAACGACAGCCCTGCTTCGCCGAGGATCGCGGCGATGACAGCGAAGACGAACTGTGAGGCGAGAACGGGCAGCAGGTTCGGGAGGATCTCCACGACAATGACGCGCCATGCCCTCTCTCCTGCAACGCGGGAGGCGGCGACGTAGTCACGGTTACGGATCGAGAGCGTCTGCGCGCGAAGGACGCGGGCAGAGCCGGCCCAGCTCGTGATCGCCAGGACGACCGCAATAGTCCAAAGCCCTCGCGCCTCGGCCGGAACGAAGCCCGAGATGACGATGACCAGCGGCAGGCCAGGAATCACCAAGAACACGTTCGACAGGAGCGAGAACGCCTCATCGGCGAAACCGCCGATGTATGCGCCGAAGATTCCGAAGAACGCCGACAGCACGGTGGCAAGCACGCCGACGATGAGGCCGATCTCAAGTGAGCCGCGCGTGGCGTATGCGAGCTGCGCCAGCACGTCTTTGCCCGTCTGAGTCGTTCCGAGCAGGTGTTCGGCCGATGGTCCGGTGAGGCCGATGTTGCGGATGGTCGCCGGATCACCGACGAGATAAGGGCCGATGAGGCCGAACGCGACGATGCTGCCGATGAGCACAAGCCCGAACGCAAGCCATGGCGTCATCGTCGGGAGCATCTGGCGAAGTGCCGAACGTGATCGCTGGGATCGATTCGACCTCTCACGCGCCGCACGTGTGACGATCGTCTCGGTCGCGTCGGCGAGCTGAGGTTCAGTGGTGGGGACGATATTGGTCATGCGATCAGCTCCTTGTCCGCGTGCGGGGATCGATAAGGCCGTAGAACAGGTCGACGATCAGGTTCGCTCCGAGCACTGCGAGCGTGATGAACAGGAAGAGTCCCTGCATGAGCGCGTAGTCGTTGTTCGTCACCGCCGAGAGCAACTTGGAGCCGATGCCGGGGTACGAGAACACCTGCTCGGTGATGACGGAGCCGCCGACGACGAAGCCGAGTGAGATCGCGAACCCCGCGATGGATGGCAGCACCGCGTTGCGGGCCGCGTAGTGGCGCAGAATGCGGCCGTTGGAGAGGCCCTTCGCCTGGGCAGTGAGAATGTAGTCCTCTGAGAGCGTGGAGACCATCATGTTTCGCATCCCCAGCAACCATCCGCCGAGCGACGCGATCACGATAGTGAGCGCCGGTAGGAAGCCGTAGTAGATCGCCGAGCCGATGAACTCCCAGCTCCAGCCGGGGTCAAGGATGACGTTGTACCCACCCTGCGACGGAAACAGTCCGAGCCCGGTGGACAGGAAATACACCAGGATGAGCGCGAGCCAGAAGTAAGGCACTGCCGCCAGCAGCGTCGTGGCCGGCACGAGCGAGTCCACCCAGGTTCCCGGCTTCCAGCCGACAAAGGCACCGAGGGAGATGCCGATGATAAACGCCAGCACTGTCGAGATGCCGATCAGCATGATCGTCCATGGCAGAGAGACGGCGATCACCTCGGTGACGGGCGCCGGGAAGTAGGTGACTGATACTCCGAGGTCACCTTTGAAGACGTTCACCAAGTAGCTGACGTATTGAACGATCAGCGGCTCGGACGAGTCGCCGCCGAGGAGGAGTTCGTATGCGCGCCTGGTCTCGGCTGAGACCTGTCCGCCTCGCTGCTGGAGCTTGGCGAGCAGAATATCGACCGGATTGCCCGGCAGTAGGCGTGGGATCAGGAAGTTGAGCGTCAGTGCCGCCCACAGGGCGACAACGTAGAAGCCCAGCTTTCGTATGTAGTAGTTCACCGGATCACACCCGCCGTCATCTCAAACCCCTCCTCGGCCACGTTCACTCGCCCGTCGGTGTCAGTGCCTTGAAGATCTGCGCGTTGTCAGGCGATGCCCAGATCGCCGGGAACGCGTACAGATCATCGAGTGTGGGCCAGCCGGTGAACTTCGCGGCGTTGAACTCGCTCGTTGTTCCTCCGGTGAGTACCGGGATGTACGGCAGGTCCTCGACGATCGCGGCCTGGATGATGTCGAACTGCGCCTGGCGCGTCGCGAGGTCGGCCGGGTTCGTCTTCTTGAGCACGGCGAGTGCCTCATCGACGGCAGGGTCGCTGAAGCGCGCGACGTTGACGGGTGCTGCCTGACCGACCTCTGCGGTGTTCGCCGTCGAGAAGTAGTTGTTGTACAGGTAGTACGGGTCGGATGCCGCGCCCTGGCCGAGCGAGTCGATCGCCAGCTGGTAGTTGCCCTTGCTCTTCTTGTCGGTCCACTCGTTCCACGAGGACTGTGCGGCCGTGACGCCAATGCCTGCCGCCTTGAGCTGCTGGGCCATGGTGTCGATCGCGGTGATGTAATCAGTCCAGCCGGTGACGACCTCGACCGTGAGGTTCAGCGCGACGCCATCCTTGGCGTAGATGCCGTCGGCATCCTTCTCGTAGCCGGCACCGGTGAGGATCTCGTCGACCTTGTCGAGGTCGGCCCCCGCGGGAACGCTCTTGTCTTCGATCGCGTCGGAGATGAACTCCTCCTGCGATGGCAGCAGTGCGAATGTCGGCGACATGTCGCTTGCGGTGTTCTGGAAGGCGAGCGAGTTCATCTGCTCGCGGTCGAGGGCGTAGTAGATCGCCTGGCGCACGGCCGGATCCGTCTGCGGGCCCGTGCAGCCGAGGTCGGCGTTCGAGCAGGTGAGCAGCGCCATCTGGTTTGCGCCGATCGTGATCGCCTCGTAGCCCGGGTAGTTCTCTGGAACGTTCTGGATGTCGGGGACAGGGCCCGTCTGCCAGTCGATCGTGCCAGCGGCAAGCGCGTCGGCTCCGGCGGTGTTGCCTGACAGCGACAGGTAGCGGACGTTCTCAACTGCGGGCGCGCCACCCCAGTAATCTTCGTTCGCGGTGATGGTGAACGCCTGCGGCTTGAAGTTTGCCAGCGTGTAGGGGCCGGTGCCCACCGGTTCGGCGACGACATCGGTGACGGGATCGATGCCTGACCAGATGTGCTCAGGAACGATGAACGTCTTGCCGAGAACCTCAGGGCCGGTGACGAACGCGGGCTCGGGGAATGCGATGCTGACGTGGAAGTCATCGACTTTCGTCACCTCGCCGGCAAATCCGCCGGTGTTGATCGACGGGGTGTCGAGGATCATCTGGAACGTGAAGACAACGTCGTCTGCGTCGAATGCCTCACCGTCGCTCCAGGTGACGTCCTCGCGGAGCGTGAGATCGAGCTGCGTCCCGTCTTCATTCCACGTGTACTCGGTCGCGAGCAGCGGTTCAAAGTCTTCGGTGTTGACGTTCGTGACGAAGAACAGGGGCTCGAAAATCGTGCCGAGTCCACCGATGTTGGTGGGTGCGTACGGGTTGAAGTTGCGCTGGTAGTCGCCGGCCTGTCCGGTGAAGGCGACGAGCGTGTTCGCGTCGGACGCGGCACTGCCGGAGCCACCGGAGTCACCGGTGGAGGCACAGCCGGTCAACACGAGGCCGAGGGCGGTGGCGCCCGTGGCGATCGTGAGCGATGCGCGACGAGCGCGCTGTGAGCGAAGAATCATCCTTGGTCCTTTCCTCACGCCGCAGCTGGTGCTGCAGCGTCGACGAACCCTGTGCTGACGCAGGGGGCTGAGAGTGCGTTCTCCCGGACGCCATTGTTACGCACTGAAACGAACTCCGTCAAGCCAGTTAAGACACAAACGGAACAAAGTCGTCGAAGCGCTTCGGTGCCAGGGCAGAACGGGGACCCCGTCCGACATTCATCGGATGGGGTCCCCGTCATCGAGCTGGTGAGCTCAGGCCTGCAGGTCTCCTGCGTGTCGCAAAACGAGCGGAGCGGTGAATGCCGCAGGGTCGGTTCCCTCTGGCGCCCCGGTCACGAGGAACGAGTGGCTCTCGCCAGGCAACAACGTCACGAGGCCACTGTCGACCGATGCATCGACGTGCCCTCGATCCGCGAGCAGGAATGCGTCGCGGACGAACGAGCGCGCCGTCACTGTCACGCGCACGGCGCCATCCGCTGCTTCGGCAGAGACGTCGAACGATGCCTTCTCGAGACGCTGATCGACGACCTCGGCGAAGTTGTGCACCCCGCGACCGAAGCCGGGAGCGTCGATCACGAGCACCTCGCCCGCGGCATCCTCAGGCGCATGCAATGGGGCGGGAATCGCAAGGGTCGCTTCACCGCGCGCCGCGATCTCTGCGGTGACCGAGGTCTCTGCCAGCACTGTGCCGTCGAACGAGATACGGCGAATGGCGATGTCACCGGCCCAGGCCTCGGCGTGATCGTTGAGCAGAACTGCGGCGAGCGCGCCATCCCTCGGCTGCACGGTGATCAGGCGCGGTTCATAGACCGCCTTGAGCGCGTACCAGAGGGGCTTGCGGCGCTCGGCGAAGTCGACGGCCGCCCACGAGATGACTGGCCAATCGTCATTCAGCTGCCAGACGATCGAGCCGGTATTGTACGGCGCGAGCGAGCGGAAGTGCGCGATGCCGAATCGCACGGCGGCCGCCTGGTTGAGCTGTGTGGCCCAGTGCCAGTCGTCGATTGTCGCGGGCTTTGGCAGGTGCGGGCCGTAACCGCGTTCGAGCTTGAGATTGCCCTTGTTTGCCTTCTGATGCACGAGCATCTGCTCGCCGTAGGGCTCGAGCGGGGAATCGTGCACGGCATCCGTGAGCGTCGTCCATGCGGGCGGCCCCTGGAAGCCGAACTCGGCGACGAAACGAGGCGTCCAATCGGCGTAGGCCGTGTAATCCTTCTCGTTCCAGACATCCCAGATGTGCACCGTGCCGTGCGTGTCGAGGTTCGGGCTCACGTAAGAGGAGAACGAATAGGGGCTGCCCGCTGAGTAGAAGCGCGTTGGGTCGAGTTCCGCGAGCAGGCGCGGGAAGAGTCGGCGGTAGTACGCCTCACCCCACGTCTTGCCCTCGAGGCGCGTGCGCCATCCCCACTCGGCATAACCGACGATGTTCTCGTTATTGCCGTTCCAGATCGCGAGCGATGGATGCGACGACAAGCGCGAGATCGCCTCGCGGGCTTCGGCTTCGATCTCGTCGGCGAGCCATTCTTCCTCCGCATAGGCGGCGCAGGCCAGCAGAAAGTCCTGCTGCACGAGGACGCCCTGCTCATCACAGATCGAGTAGAAGTCGTCGGACTCGTAGATTCCGCCACCCCACACTCGCAGCAGGTTCATGTTCGCCTCGGTCGCATCCGCGATGCGACGCGCGTAGCGGTCATGGTCGATCTCGGTGAGGAACGCGTGGTCAGGGATCCAGTTGGCGCCGCGGATGTGCACGAGCTGGTCGTTCACATACACCGCATACGGACTGCCGTGCTCGTCGGGCGCAATATCGACCCGCACAGTGCGGAAACCGATACGGCCTTCCCAACTGTCGAGGTCAGCCAGTCGCACCGCGACGTCGTAGAGCGGCTGGGCGCCGTGGCTGCGCGGCCACCAGAGGTCCGCGTCGGCGACCTCGACCTGAATGTGCGTGCTGGTGGCGCCAGCGGTGATCTCGGCAGTGACGATCTGGCCGGCGATTTCAACCTCAACCTGGAGCGGCCTCTGCTTCAACCCGTCGGCGCGTTCGATTTCGATGTGGGCGTCGAGGATGCCAGCAGTGCCAATCTCGTCGGTCTTCACATCGACGAGCGGGCGGACGGACGCGATGCGCGCCGTCGACCAGGTTTCGATGCGGATGGGCTTCCAGATGCCGGCGCCAGCGACATCGATGCCCCAGTCCCAGCCGAAGCTGCTGGCCATCTTGCGCACGGCGTTATAGGGATGATGGTTCACGTAGGGACGTTCGCCGTGCTCGTCGGAGCGTGCGTGCGCCGCCGGCACGGGGGCTGCGAAGTCGATGCGCAGCGCGTTGTCACCTTCGACGAGCGCGGCGCCGATGTCGAAGCGGTATGAGCGGTGCTGGTTCTGGGTACGACCGACCTCGACGCCGTTGAGCGTCACGGTCGCGATTGTGTCGAGGCCGTCGGCGACGAGATCGCGACGCTCTGAGCCTTCGTCGTGCCAGCGGAATGTGGTCTCAAAAGTCCAGTCCACATCGCCGATCCACTGCTGCGCGGTCTCGTTCGCTCCGTCGAATGGTTCGTCGATGAGCCCGGCGCGCTGCAGGTCGAGGTGCACCGAACCCGGCACCTGTGCGGGTATCGAGTGACCTGCGACGTTCTCAGGCGCGGGACCTGAGGCCGCGGTGACGGTCCAGTTCTCGGACAGTTCGATGACGGTCATGCGGCTCCTTCGCCTCTGGCACACCCCGGTGGGCGCAACACTTAGTTCCATAGTCTTACAAACTCTGACGTATTGCGCGACCCCCCAGTCGACATCAGCGGCAGCGAATTAGTGCCGCCATCCGGCGGATCTCGTGGACTCTGATCGTGGTCGCGTTGGTCGTACTCGCACTGCTCTACGCAGGGCGGCTGTTCTGGCTGAACATGATGGCCACCGAGGGCGACGTCCCACCTGCGTCAGCGATCCCGTTGCCTGTAGGCGCCGAGATCCTCGGCGAAAGCACTGGTTGCGGGAGTGGCGGCTGCGCTATCGTTTGAGTGTGATTTCCGGATCGGCTCTATGCCATGCACAGGTTGGTAAACCGGAAGTTCTCTGAGGTTCTACCGGTTGTCTCGACCGGCGCACCCGCTCTCCTCGCCCGAGCAGCTTCATCGCCGCTCGCGGGCACCGCCGCCTTTGGCGTGCCGTTCGTATGCCCACGCATCAAACGGCATCTCGTACACGCCAGACAGAGACCTAGACAGGGAAATCACCATTTCAGCAACGTTTAATCACACCATCATCGCTTCGAAGGACCGTCACGAGTCCGCCAGGTTCTATCGGGAACTCATCGAAGCATCGGAAGCCGCCTCCTGGGGGCCGTTCACCAACATCATGCTCGACGGCGGCGTGATGCTGCAGTTCGCGGAGCCACCCGTCGAGATCCAGATGCAGCACTATGCATTCCTGGTCGATGACGAGCTCTTCGATCGCGCCTACTCACGCTTGGTCGACGGGAATGTGACCCACTGGGCAGACCCGCAGATGACCCGTTCGGGAGAGACAAACACCGAACACGGCGGACGAGGGGTCTACTTCAAGGACCCCTCCGGCCATGCCATCGAACTCATCACCCAGCCCTACCTCTAGAGAACGTCGGGTATGTCCTCGGACGCTTATCGGGCCAATGCCCGGTGGGGCGGGTAACGTCGGTGTCATCGCGGCGATCTGCGGCATAGAGGAGGGCCGGGCCATTGCAGGCCCGACCCTCCTCGACGCTTTGACTTTGTGTCAGCTGACCTCGCCTGCGGCCGCCTTTACGGCCGCGTCGATGTCCTCGATGCTGACGTCGAGCTGCTTCGCCACACGCTTCTCTGCTTTCAACTCGGCCTTCTCGACCGCGGCCTCTTCGGTGCTTTCACCGACGATGAGCAACGCGGCTTCCCCGACGTCGAGGAGGTCACCCAGCTCCTTGACCTCCTCGCGGGAGAGCCCCCTCGTGAGGTGGCCGCTCACCGCACCGATCGCGCCACCGACAACGGCCGTGCCGATGATCGCCGGCGGGAACAACAGGCCGACCACGGCGCCGATCGCGGCTCCGCCCCAGCCCCAGTGGCGGAAGGTCGTCTCGTCCTTGTTTACGTGGACCTTGCCTTTATCGTCTTTGGTGACGACGGCCGCGTCATAGGTTCCGATCGCCCCATCGGAATGCAGCTTCTTGAATGCGTCATAGTCGACCCGGGCCTTATCCTTGCTCGGGTACGTTCCAATGAAGAGGAATACTCCGTCTGATTTTGTCATTTCGGCTCCTTCTCGTTGTGATGATGCCCGCCGATCCAACTACGCGCATCCTGACCCTCGTCACGCTATGCACGGGACATCCAGTTGATAAGGGGGTTGCTAGGCGGCCGTGATTGTGAGAAAACGCGCGCGGGGAAATCTGCCGCACCCCGCACGTCCATTCAGGGGTGCTGGAGCGGATGCGGTCACGCGATTGCGGTGACCGAAACCGGTGATTTGGCCGAGCAAATCACCGGTTAGCTATTTCAAGTGGGATTTTGCACGGGTAAACTAGCGGTTATGGACGAAGATCGGATCTTGCAGTGGCCGCCACACGGCGTCGAAACGCTTCCCTGGCAGCAGCAGGTTCGTGGTGGCACCCGCGACGACCGGATGATGCGGTCCGTGGATGCGACCATCCCGCCGTTCATCCGCGAGCTCGACTACATGCCGCCACTGAAGGTGATGCTCCACACCGAGCGCGCACTGCTCGCTGTAGCCCAGGCCGACACCGACGCCGAGGGGCACTCCGCCGCCCTCAGCCGCTTCATGGTCCGCTCCGAGTCCACAGCCTCGTCGAAGATCGAGCGCATCAACGCTTCCGCCCGCGACTACGCCAAGGCGCTGGCCGGCAACAAGGGCAACACCTCCGCCACCAGCATGGTCGCAGCCTCCGCCGCACTCCACGAGCTGATCACCAAGGTCGGTGAGAGCGGGCGCTTCGAGCTCGATTACCTCATGAGCGCCCACCGTGCGCTCATGACCGACGAACCCCAGGAAGCCGACTACGCCGGTCGCCTCCGCGACATGCAGAACTGGATCGGCGGCAGCGACCACTCCCCTCGGGGCGCACTCCACGTTCCCCCGGCGCCCGAGCGCGTGCCCGAACTGATGGACGACCTCATCGCCTACCTCAACCGGGACGACGTACCCGTGATGACGCAGGCCACGATCGGTCACGCCCAGTTCGAGTCCATCCACGCCTTCACCGACGGCAACGGTCGCATCGGCCGCGCTCTCGTCTCCGCCGTGTTGCGGCGTCGAGGCGTCACCCGGAACGCGGTGGTCCCCCTCGCCAGCGGCCTGCTCGCCCACCGCGACGACTACTTCGCTGCCCTCGGCTCCCACCGACTCGGCGACCCTGCACCGCTCATCGACCTGTTCGCGCTCTCTACGCGCGCGGCCGCCGGATGCTCCCGCGAGACCATCGCCCGCCTGAAGGCGATGCCCGCACTGTGGGCTGCAGAGCTGAAGCCACGCGCGAACTCCGCTGCAGCTGCTCTCATCCAGGCGTTCTACGACCACCCCGTCATGGGCACCGGCGAGATCGAAGCCACAGCCGGTTCCCCCACGGCCGCCTACAGGGCGATCGACCAGCTGGTCGACGCCGGCTTCATCGAGGAGATCACGGGGCGCAAGAAGGACCGCGTCTGGGCGGCATCCGAAGTGATGGCCGAGCTCGACGATCTTGACCGCCGCATCCAAACAGCCATGCACGAAGGAAAGCAGGACTGATGCCCGAGTGGATCTGGGAGAAGACATCACACGGGACCGGCACGGCTCGCGTCCTGCTCTGCGTACGATGACCCCATGACGTTCGACCTGTGGCCTGACCACTTCCGGGCCAACCCGACCCGACACCGGGAGATGGAAGCGACAGTCGAGTGGGATGCGACGCCGAACGTGAGCGAATCGGAGAGGCGAGCGTTTATCCGGTCCTTTCAACGTTTCGAACTTGGCGAGAACGGGGACGGCGAACGCTTGCTCGTGAAAGCGGCAGCCGCCGGCGACCCGACCTATCTCGCGGCGCTCGAACTCCTCGTGAGAGAGGAGCAGAAGCACTCCGCGCTGTTCCGTCGTGGCCTCGACCACTTTGATGCACCCGCTCTCGACTCTCATTGGACCGATGCCGCTTTCACGACTTTGCGTCGCCTGTTCGGTTTGCGCACCGAGCTCGGTATGTTCCTCATCGCCGAGACCGTGGCGATGGGCTACTTTTCTGCCCTCGCCGAGCGTGCTCCGGACCCGGTATTGCGCGGGATCGGCCGGCGGATCGCGATCGACGAGCGCGATCACATCCGCTTTCAAATCGACCGTCTCCGGATCGGCTTTCGGGGCACGCCGGCTGCGGCCCGTGCCGCGGTAAGGCTCAGTTGGTGTGTGGTCGCGGCTGGAGCTGCGACGGTCGTCCTCATCGACCATGCCGCAGCGCTTCGAGCATGCGGCATCCGGCCCCTCGCCTATTGGGGCCAGGCGATGAGACGGTCCCGACACGCTGCGCGGGAGGTGCTCACGATGCCCTGGGCGCCGCTGCTCGGGCCGACCTCGATACCACTTCGACAGATCAAGTGACAAGGGACAGGGCGCCTGCCGAACCCGGATGGGCATGCTCGGACAGGCACCCGCACCCGTCGCACAGCGAGGTGCCCCTTACGGGCACGTAGCGTCAATGACCCGTGCTGCCGAAATTCCTCGTGTCGGGTTCCGAACAACGATCTTTCGTCTGCAACCGCTACCCGACGGGAAGTTCGCCTGAGCCTGGCACGCGGGCCAAGTCGCCGGACGAGAGCCACAGCACCACCCTCAACAGCTCTGAGCCCAGGTACAGCTAAGACTCCTGAGCCCATGCATGCGGACGGGGTCTACCTTCCAGGCATAGGTCACAGAACCACCGAGTGGGCCTGAAGGATGATCAAGAACTGAACGACCCGACCGTGGGGCGGATGCCCACGGTAAGTAGCACGGCATTCTGTCCCGGATCCCGCGTGCCATGAGCGACATGGCCATCAATCCGCAGAATTCCGCGGGTCGAGGTGGAACACCTGTTCGATCGTGCGCGTTGCAGCGAGGCGGTGACACTACCGCCAAGAGCCGTTTCGCGCTCAAATGTTGCCACTGGTGTTGCCGCGCACAGCTCTCGACATGGAAAAACCCAGATGAACAGGGGTTTTTCTGGCGGTGACGGTGGGATTTGAACCCATGAACTCGAGATCTGATTCAGTACAGAAGCTCGGTTTCGCCCGGATTCGCTGGCGTTGAACTCGGGATTCAATCAGGCGAATCAGGGTCGATCTGGTTCAGTTGTTGCCAAGGGGTTGCCAGGAGGCCATCGCGACGCCCCGGAAAGTCGCATCCTTGGTGGACAGTGAATCTCGGCTGTTTAGAAGCGACCGCCATTCACTGAGTCAGCGCGGATGAAGCCTGCTGAGCATCAGCCCTTCAGCCCCGAGTGCGCAATCCCTTCCACGAACTGTTTCTGAGCGATCACGAACACCACCAGAACCGGAATCACCGTCATCGTCGCGGCCGCGAGCTTTGTGTTCCACATGGAACCGCCGTAGGTATCGACGTAGTTGGCTAGCGCCTGAGGCAGAACGAACAGATCCGGCGAAGTGATGTACACGATCGGCTCGAGGTACATGTTCCACGAATTGAGGAACGTGAGGATCGCGACCGCAGACAGAGCCGGCTTTGCGAGTGGGAGCGCGATGTACCACCAGGTGCGAACTCGTCCCAATCCGTCGACGCGGGCAGCATCCTCGAGTTCCCCGGGCAGCGCGATGAAGAACTGTCGCATGATAAACGTCCCCAGCACCGCTCCTGCACCGAAAGCTGGCACCACAATCAGCGGCACATGCGTATTAATCAAGCCGAGTTGTCGGAAAGCCTGGAACAGCGGGACGATCGTCACCTCGGTCGGTACCAGCATCCCGATGAATGTCACCATGAACAGCACGTTCGCGCCAGGAAACTTGATGCGCGCGAACGCGTAGCCGGCAAGGCTCGAGACCGTGAGGGTGATCAATGTGACGAGAACTGCAATGTACACGCTGTTGAAGTACGCATGGCCGAACGGCAGAAACTCGAACGCATTCACGTAGCCATCCAGCGTCCACGTGTGGGGCAGCAGCGACGGAGGCGAACCGAACATCTCATTCGTCGGCTTAAACGAAGAGGTGATCATCCAGATCGTCGGAATGGCGAATGGTATCGCCAACACCGCCAATGCGAGGTAGAGAACGACCTTGCGAACAATGTCGCTGATGTGCTTCTCAGTCTTCATAGAAAACGAACCTCCTACGCATCTGCCACTGGACGACCGTGAGCACGAGCACGAACGTCAACAGCACGAGAGCGAGTGTCGAGCCATACCCGATCTTCGAGAACGAGAATGCCTGTTGGTAGACGTAATAGACGAGCACCGTCGTGGAAGAGGCCGGACCGCCTTGCGTCAGCACTGCAATCATCGCGAACGACTGGAGTGCCGCGATGATCGTCAGGATGCTGGTGAGCAATAGTGTGGGGGAGATCAGCGGCATTGTGATGCGCCAGAAGATCGACGTACGGCTCGCTCCGTCGAGGCGAGCGGCCTCATAGAGCTCAGTTGGCACGCCTTGCAAGGCAGCCAAGAAGAGCACCATGTTTACCCCGACGCTGCGGAGCACTTGTGAGACGATCACGCTGAGCATTGAGGTGGAGCTGTTCTGCAACCAGTTGGGTCCGTCGATCCCCACGAGATTCAGAGTCTCGTTGAGCACGCCGTTGTCCTGAAGCATGAGGCTGGAGATTAGCGCCCATGCAACCACCGAGACCACGACCGGCGAAAAGAAGATGGTGCGAAAAACCGTCATCCCCCGCAGCTTCTTGTTGAGCAGGACGGCGAGTCCCAGCCCGACAGAAAGGTTGAGCACCACGACCCCGACAGAGAAGATTGCCGTCGCGCCCAGCACCTTGGGGATGTTCGGATCGTTGACCAGCGCCGCGTAGTTATCTCCGCCGACGAAGGTCATTTCGCCAGCGAAGACGTTCCACTCGTTCAGGCTGTACCAGACTGCGAGGCCGACTGGGATGATGACGAAAAGGAGAACCCCGATGATCTCCGGAGAGATGAAGGCATAGCCGACCAGGGCATCTCGCCGTGAGCCGGTCCAGAACCGTGCACGCCGAGGCGAGGCGATTGTCGCGCCCCGCCCCGGAACGGTCGAAGGAGTTACGCTCATTTTGCCAGCAGGGGATCGATCGCGCTGCAGGTTGCTCCGAGCACAGCCGAGATGTCAGCACCGGGCTGCCACAGCGAGTCGAGCGACGAACGGACGGTCGCGGTGATTTCGGCCATTCCCGGCGCGGTCGGCGTCACGATCGCATCTGCGATCGGGCCGACTACTGCGCGCTCGAGCTGCTCAGCTGTGAAGTTCGAGTTGGTCTCAGCGAGCTTCTCACCCGTCAGCAACGAGTCACGTGCCGGAGGAAAGAACTGCGACAGCTTGGCGGAGTTCTCCGGGTCAGTGAGGAAGGCGAGGAAGTCAACCGACTCATCGACGTGCTTGCTACTGGCCAGCACACCCATGCTCGCTTGAGCCACCACAGAAACGCTGCCGGCTGGGCCCTCAGGGAGCGGCATGATCTCGTACTCGAACGAGTCGTCGAGCAGCGCACCGCGGGATATCTGAGTGGTAACGAACGCCGCATCACCCGCGAAGAAATCAACCGTCGTTCCCGGGCCGGGGTGCGATCCGTTCGTGAACACAGCGTCGTGGAAGAAGGTCAGTGCCTCAACCATCTCATCCGAGTCGAACCCACATCCCTCCTCGTCCCATGACGTTGCTCCCCAGCCGGCCCACAACGGCTGCAGATTCGCCCAGTTAGCGAAATCGAAGTCACCGAGCAGGAATCCGGCCTTGCCGGTCTTCTGATTCACTCCGGCACCGACTTCGTCGAGCTGTTCCCAGGTAAGCGACGTGAGGTCGAGATCGGCGTATCCCGCTTCAGCTAACAGGGTCTTGTTGATGAAGACCGCGTACGGTCCGTTCGAGAACGGAATCGCGTACAGCTCGCCATCCTTCATAAAGGGGTCGCGGAGGCTGGTGACGATGTCGTCGAAGTCGTAACCCTCAACCTCAGTGAATGCCGGCGTGAGTGGTGCGAGACCACCGGCATTCATGATGTCCGCCGAGATGCCACCCATCCAGGCCAAGTCCGGTGATTTACCACCGGCGACCTGAGTCGTGAGCGTCGTCTCGTAGTCGGCAAAGGGGATCGAGTCGAACGATATCGTGCCGATCTCGGAGTGGTCAGCCGAATACTCATCGGCGATCTCATTGAGCAGTGCCAGATGGTCCTCATTGGCCGTCCACACCGTCATACGAAGATCCACGCTACCTTCCGCCGGCTCACCGACGGCCGGGGAAGAGCTTGAACATGCAGTCAGCGCGGTCACTGCCGCAACGGCAATCACAGTGCTGGCGAGTCTCGTCATTGGTCGCATCGCATTCATTCCGTTTCTTTGGGATCGTTTCAGGTCGTCAATAGCCCACGACGTCGGGCCAGTGGAGCTCGATGCCCTGCGTCGTGAGGTGGTGCTGGAAGTCGCCGAGAAGCCGATCATCCGTGGCAACAGCGTGTGGCGTTGTCCCCTTCTCCAGGCAGTAGTCCGCGAGCAGTGCCGCTGACTCCCCGATATTCCACTCGACGGGATGCAAGCGATAGGCCCCGTTTGTGATGTGTGTCGTACCGATGTTCTTGGCCGCGGCGATCAGGTTCGTCGTGCGTTGCGGCACGAGTGCACCCAGCGGAATCTCAAAGGGCGCGCATTCCACGTCGATGTAGTTGTCACCTGCGGTCGACGGATGCAGATCGATGCGATACATTCCCACGCCGACAGAGTCGCTGAAGGTGGCGGGGCGCCCATGGCCGCGAACTTTTACGGAAACGTCCGACTCCGCGATGGTCTTCAAGGCGCGGATCCGCCGCGACTCACGAATGTAGGGTGCCTGCGCGAGTCCATCACGCGTTCCGACGACATCACCCCTAGGGCGTAGCCCCGGGTAGCCGGTGCCGCCGTCTGGGCGCGGCGCCTCTGTCTGCATCCAGTACAGCGCCGACGCAGACAGTGACCGCGACGCATCCAGGTGTTGCTGTGCGAGCGGCGTGTCGAGAACTGATTCGATGAAGTAGTCGTTCATCGGCCAATTCGCAATGACGATGTCACTCTCGATCGCGCCGGGCTCGAAGTTGGAACGCGCGAGAACCCTCCGGTACGTCCAGAAATCATACGTACTCGCCGGTAGGGCGGCCGCTCCGCCGGTCTCCGGGTTTACGCCGAGTCCCGCGGTCGTCGGAGCAAGCGATATCGGGTTGGGGTACGTCCAGGAAAGCAGTGGTGCTCCCCAGAAAGGTGGCTGATACTCCCGCCAGAAGTCATAGTCCTTCGGGCGCTCGATCGTGTTGTCACCCCTCGTTTGATCGAAGGCGAAGCACCAGGTGATCGCTTGCACGTTTTTGGGGTCTGCGACCTCGGGGGCGCTTGGCTCTCCGTGTTCGGCCCTCCCCTCGGCCCCGGTGACGTACTCTGTGCCGCTCAGCGGCAGAAGCTCACCTGTTTCCGTGGCATCGAGCACGAACGGTGCATCGATAGTGATTTCTTCTCCGGATGCGATGTCGCGAACGATCACCGATTGGATGCGATCTCCGACGACGGTGGCATCGATGGGCACGAACGGCTGCAGCACGACCAGCCACCCTGAGGCACGGTACGGTGCCAAGAACTCCTCGATCACCGCGGCCGCGACGCGTGGCTCGTGACACAGCCCGCTCACTGTTCCCTGGCCTGGATTGAGGTGCGGATCATCGAGCGCTGCTCGAGTCAGCGGATAGTTTCGGCGGTAGTAGTTACGAATCGACTCGCGCAGCGCGCGATACGACTGCGTCACGCCGAACTTCTCGACCCAGATGTGCTCGTCCGGAGGAACGGCTTGAGACGTGAGTTGGCCGCCGAGCCAGGCATACTGCTCCGTGAGGATCACACGACGCCCTCTTCGTAACGCTGCGAGGGCGGCCGCGACGCCGCCGACGCCTCCCCCGATGATCGCTATGTCGGTCTGCAGTCTTGTGACACTCATCGGTCCATCCCGTCTCGTGCGTCGGTGCGAATCATCTTCACTGCACTGCCGGTCTGGGCCGACTGCTGCGCAGCCTCGACGACCTCGACCGCACGCAGACCGTCCTCGCCGCTCGGCACAGGTTCACTCGCTTCTGTAATGGCGCTAATGAATTCGGCGATCATGGGAACGCTGTAGTCCGCTCCATACGACAGCCACTGGGCCCGGCCGTCAGAAGCAATGCCGTCCACCCGAAGCTCAAAAGGCGCGATGTCGATCGTGCCCTCCGTCCCGACCAGCTGCAATGTGAGCCCGCCCCACGTCGGGGCCGAATCCGGATAGCTCCACGAGCAGTCGATGGTCGCGACCACGCCATTGTCGTAAACCACGTTGACGAGACCGCCTGTCTCGGTACGGATCTTCGGATTATCACGATGAAGGATCTGATTCGTGGCCGCGAAAACCGTACGCGGCGCCGCCTGCAGAACGGTGTTCAGGAGGTCTATAAGGTGCGTGGTGAGATCCATCACTGCGCCTCCGCCAGCAAGATCAGGGTCCACGAACCATGAGGGCGGAAGCTGCCCGTTGTTCGTGCCCGTCGCACTGATGATCCGGCCGATCCTGCCTTCGCGCACGGCCGAGAGCATCGCCGCAAACATCGGCGTGAAGCGCATCGGGAACGCAGTCATCAGCGAGACCCCCTCATTGCGGCAGGTCTCGACGATTGACATCGCATCGGCGACGGTCGTGGCCAAAGGCTTCTCGCTGAGAACATGAGCACCGGCACGAGCCGCGGCCTCGATGTCCAGACGATGCCGAGTGTTCTCGGAACACACCACCACGCCGTCCGGTCGCCACGCCAGCAGCTCTTCGTACGTTTCGACGTACCTCACGCCCAGATCGGCGGCGAAAGACGATCCTCGAATCGCGTCTCCAGAGGCCGCGGCGCCATGCGGATCCGCTGTGAGAATCTCCACGTCACCGTGCTCGAGCAGAGCAGCGATATACGCGCTCGCATGCGGATGGGCGAACGACATGATCGCGATCTTGAGTGGCTGGGTCATCTGCGGGCTTTCCTCGGTCGTATCGTGACGGGTTGACCGTCGCTGGCGGATCGCATCGCACACAACGCCACGTCGACGGCGTGCACCCCGTCTTCTAACGTCACTCGAGACGCCTTCCCTGCCGTGATGGAGTCGACGAACTCACGCACCTGCGCGGCATATGGATCGCCGAAAAGACCGACTTCGGGCAAGAACTCATCCGCATGCGGTTCAGCCGATCGCCGCGCGAGCATGTTGAAGCCCGAGTTTCGCTGCGAATCGAACGACAGCGTCCCTACCGTGCCCGCGATGTCGAATCCGTACACGAACGGCGTCTCGGCGCTCCCCCAATTGCCGCGGCAATGACTGATCGCACCATTGGTGTGCGTCAAAATCACATGCGCACTGCTGAAGGTCTCAGAGCCTGTGGTGCTGGCATTCTCGGATGCATAGACTGACTCAACCGGGCCCGCCATCCAGATGGCTTGGTCGATGTCGTGAATCATCTGATCGAGGATGATGCCGCCGGATGCCTCTGCATCGCTGAACCAGGCCCGACGCGGGGCGGGGCCGGACCGGTGGAAGCGCAAGACTGCCACGCTGCCGATGTCACCCTCCGCGATGGCGCGGTGTGCATTCTCGTACTGCGGGAAGTAGCGAGCGACGTGCGCCGGCATCAGCAAGCATCCCTGATTCTGCGCCAGGTCGAGCAGAGCAGTCGCTTCTTCTGAGGTGCGTGTGAGCGGCTTTTCGCAGAGAACGTCCAGCCGGCTCTCGAGTGCCTGCATCGCCAACGACGCGTGAAACGGGGTCGGGGCGCAGATGTCGGCAGCATCCACTTCTGCGAACAACGCCGACAGGGATTCCGCCGACGAACCGCCGAACCGCTCGGCGATCTCGCTGCTTCCGGATGGTGCGTAGAAGAAGAGTTCGGCCCCGAGCTCCGCCCAGGCTCGTGCGTGCACGGCAGCCATTGAACCGGCGCCGACGATCCCGATTCGAAGCGCCGACGACGGCACTCGCAGACCCCGGCTCATCGCGCTCCAGGGACAACGGTCCTGCGGTAGATGGCGTCGACGACACCGACACCGACCAGCCCATCATGGGTGCCTGTTCGCGGCGCAGTCCCCGATTCGATCGCCTGCAGGAAGTCAATTATCTCCAGCGTGAACCGATCACCGGTCGGCGCCTCGAGCATGGTGGTCTCGCCGTCTGCCGAGGTGAACTCCACCTTCCCAGGACGGGCGTAGTCATAGGTCACCGCTCCCTCAGAACCCGCGACCGTCACGAACGCCTTGCCCGTCGGGGATTTCCAGGAGACGAGTATCCCGCCCACCACTGAGCGCTCCGAGCGCACCGTCAGTGCGGCACTGTGCTCGACCTCGAGGACGGTGCCGTCCAAGTCGAACGCCAGCGAACCCGAAGCGTCGTCGATCTCACCGCAGAGAAAGCGGAAGATGTCGATGGAGTGGATTGCAGCATCCATCACCGCTCCCCCGCCCGCGAGCTGCTTCTTCCCGAACCAGCGGTTCTCGATGTCATCCTGTTGACCCGAGAACTCGTTCGAGAACGTCCGTAGCGCGCCCAGGCGCCCCTCATCGATGAGGTGCTTGATGAACTCGAGCTCAGGTTGGAATCGGTGACAGTACGCGGTGGCAACGAGAACGTCGCCGCCGACTGCCGCCGCGTGAATCGCGGCCGCATCCTCGACCGTGTGCCCAAGCGGTTTCTCGCACAACACATGGATGCCGGCTGCGATCGCGCGTTCGACATTCTCGCGATGCGCAATCGGCGGCGTGCAGATGCTCACCACTTGTACGCCAAGTGATGCGTCAAGAAGAGCATCGAGCGTGGGGAAAGAGGGTACGCCGAACATCACAGTGAACTGCTCGGCGATGACTTCCGACGGCTCTACGACCGCGACGAGCTCTGCACCTGCAGACCGATACGCGGCAGCGTGAACGCGGCCGATACCGCCTCCGCCAATCACAGCAGCTTTCGTGATATTCAACAGATCTCCTCTGATCAGGTCTGGAGCACCCAGTATTGCAGGCCTATTATGAAACGTCAATGCACAATGAATTATGATCCAAAAGACTGAAACTTCGCATCTATAGCTCAGTAAAAGTGCAATATTTGCTCATCGAGAGACATTTGCCGCCTGCATTACGTATGCTGGTTACTATTACACCTGGCTGCAACGGTGCCGCCAACCGAGGGGAGCACTGTGGAGACAACACCGAGCGCAGCGGACATACGCCACGCCAACGAACTGGCGTGCATCCACATGCTCCGTTCTGCCTCAGGCGACCCCCGAATCATCGACATCGCTCAACGCAGTGGCCTGTCGAGACCGACCGTCGAGGCCGTGGTCACTGACCTTCAGGCGGCGGGAATCCTGTCCGCCGCTCCGGCCGACGCAGGCGGAATAGCAGGACGCCCCGCTCGCCGATTTCGCTTCGAACGCCTGAGCGCCGTCGTCGCGGGCGTCGACGCCGGCCCCACGCATGTCACTGTGGTCATCGGCGATCTCGGCGGGCGGATCGTCGGCCGAGCAAGACGACAGATCAGCGAAATGAGCAGCGCCTCCGATCGGATGGCCGTGGTGATCGATACCATCGGTGCCGCGCTCGCCGATGCCGATGTGTTGCCTTCGCGGTTGAAAGCTGCATGCGTCGGGGTTTCCGGCATCATCGGCCTCGACGGCAAGATCGCACAGAGTTATTACGTGCCGGAGTGGAGCAACACCGATCTTGCCCGATACCTTGCGAGCGCACTCGGATGCCGTGTATTCCTCGAGAACGACACGAAGCTCATGGCTTTTGCCGAGCATCATTTCGGAGCAGCACAACTTGCCCCCAACACACTCCACTTCCGTGTCGGCAACCGCATCTCCTTCGCATTGACCATTGACGGGAGAATCCACCAGGGCGCCCATCGGAGCTCTGGAGAGCTCGCCAGTCTCCGAGGGTTCCGATGGACCAGCAACTCGATCAAAGGCAAGCTCACCTGGGAGACCGCGGCATCGACCGAGGCGACGATGCAAGCAGCCCTTTCGGGAGACGAGAACGCTCGACAAGAAATTGAGCAGTTCATCGTCGAGATCGCAAACCGCATCGCCACCGCCGCGCTTATATTCGATCCAGATCTGATTGTGATCGGAGGAGAACTGGCGACCTGGGATCCGTCGATCATCGACTCTCTCCGAGAAGAAGTCCGGCGCGTCATCCTGCTGGACTCCAAACCTGATCTGATCGCGTCCCCCGTCGATCCTGATGAAGCTACAGTGCTCGGCGCACTCGCACTGGGCTATCAGGAAGGGTCGCGCGAGTTGTTCGGAATCAATGACGTCCCCGTTCCGCGGATCGATCTGCTTCACGCCACCACCCGGATCGATCGCTGAGAGAAAGCAGGAACATGCAACTCCTCACCTCCCGACCCATGCCTCCGACCGTCGGATTGATCGGAGCCGGAAGAATGGCCCGCGTTCATGCGGACGCGTGGCTCCGACTCGGAGCCCGAGTCCTCGTGTTCTCTTCAGACGGCGTCGAGCAGCTCGCTAGCGAACGTGACGTGACACCCATCCGCTCGCTCGACGAGTTGCTCGACGCAGTCGAGATCGTCGATATCGTCTCACCCAGCGACACCCATGCGGAGTACGCGCTGAAAGCGATCGATGCGGGTCTGGACGTCGTCTGCGAAAAGCCGCTCGCCCTCACCGTCGCCGATGCGAATGCCATCGTCAATGCAGCCGCCGATAAGAAGACACGCGTGTTTCCGGCTCACGTCGCTCGGTTCACTCGACCCAACGTCGCCGCGAAATCAGCGGTAGCCAAGGGGCGTATCGGTCAAATCGCGATGGCCCGATTCCACAGGCGCACTCCGGCTCCTCCCGCGGACAGCTGGTTCGCGCACCCCGAGCTTTCCGGCGGGATCGTCTTCGACCTGCTGCTCCACGACCTCGACCAGGCCAGATGGTTCTGCGGAGAGGTCACCTCCGTGTTCGCTGTGCAGAACGCCAGCCCGACCGACAACGCAGAAACCGTCACCGGCGTTCACGCAACGCTCACCCACGCGAACGGCGCGATCTCGCAGGTCACGGCGACCTGGGCCGCAGCGGACACACGTTTTCGGTCGTCATTCGCCATCGCCGGAGAACAGGGAACACTGCGGTACGACTCGGCAGCCCGTCGTGACGTCGTCCTTGAAGCCCCTCATTCGGATGCAGAGGTGGGTGTACGTGGGCTGCCGAACCCCTACACCGCTGAACTCACGCATTTCCTTGAAAACAGAGCGGGAGCTCCCTTCCGCGTTGCGGTCGCGGATGGACTCGAAGCAGTGCGATTGGCGGAAGCGACCGTGGCTTCGATCGTCGAGCGTCAACCAGTCTCATTGATCTCAGAGAACCGGACTGTGAACCATGCCTGAATCCACAACGAACCTCAAGGTTGCGATCGCTTCATTCGCGCACGTACATGCTGCCGCATACGTACGGGCATTGAAGAACATTCCGGGGCTGGAGCTGCTCAGCGCCGATCCGGACGGCGACGAGGCACCGGACTCAGGGCTCCGAGGACAGGAGCTCGCCGACAAGCTGGGGATCCCCTACGTCGACACCTATGAGCAGCTCTTCGCATGGCGCCCCGACGCGGTCATCATCACGAGCGAGAATTTCCGCCACCGCATCCTCGTCGAGCAGGCGGCCGCGTTCGGTGCGCACGTACTCTGCGAAAAACCACTGGCGACACAGGTACAGGACGGAGCAGCGATGGTCGCCGCCTGCGAGCGATCAGGCTCCATCCTGATGGTCGCTTATCCGGTTCGCTTCTCACCCTCGTTTAAAGATGCGCGCTCGCTCGTCGCCAACGGCACTCTCGGTGAGCTCGTCGAGATGACCGGGACGAACAACGGGCAGATACCGGTCAATGAGCGCCAGTGGTTCACCGATCCCCACGCGGCAGGCGGCGGTGCGCTGGTCGACCATATCGTGCATTGCGCCGATCTGGTCGACGACCTCACCGACGGCGAACTCCCCGCGACCGTCTATGCCGTCGCCAACGGAACCATTCGCCCTGCGACCGACTCTGACGTCGAGACGTCAGGGCTGGTCACCCTCCAGTACCCTTCCGGCCTGATCGTCAGCATCGACTGCTCCTGGAGCCAGCCCGACTCCGCACCAGTGTGGGGTGGGCTGACGCTCCAGATCACCGGAACATCAGGATCGGTCGAGATCTCCCCGTTCGATGATCACCTTGGTGGATACGACGCGGCCGGAGAAGTACATGTCGCCGTCGGCGCTGACCCCGACGAACGCCTTCTCCATCACTTCCTTTCGGCCGTGCGCCAATCCGGACGCGCGACACCTGGCACATCACCGGCTGTAATTCCGCAGCCCGATGGTCATTCTGGTTTGAGAACACTGCGCATCATGGATGCAGCCCGTGAGTCTGCGCGCGACGGTCGCGTCCGGACGCTGTGAGCACGGTTTCTTCGCGCACGTCGTCGAGTTCGCAGCGAGCAAAGGTATACGTCATCGCTGCGGCCGCGGGTCTTCCGTGGGATCGGCGAATGGCTGCGGGCATCTGTTGTCGATGGCATCAGTTCGCAGTTCGTAATGCCACGGCTCGTTCCCGTACGCCTGACAGAGCCCGTAGTCGGAACCGGACTGTGCCAGCCAAACCTGGGCTCGCAACGACCCGATTTGGACAGCTTCTCCCGTGACGCGAGAGAAGGTTTCCGCGGTCTCGACCCAACGGGCCGCTCTCTTCCGAGCCGTATTCTGCGACAGCATCCTGCAGCAAGTGCTGCAGGAGATCCGGGGACCGCCACCCACTGTTGACGAGGACATCGACGCCAATGTTTGCGGCGTCCCTCGCCGCATCCCACAGGGCATCGAGCAGATCCCGGTCGAGGTTGCCCACTGCGACCTTGTCCATCACGTTCGCGGCCAAGCGGGTCGCGGTGATGCACCGCGCTGCACGCCTCGCGGTCTTTCGATGCAGTCCTGACACGGTACATCGAGAAGCTTCACCACGAGTGGCGCCCGTATGGGTCCGGTGAGCATTAGTTCGGGTCCTCACCGAACTTCCACACCGTGAGAGTGCGTCGAGCTGATCGCATCACACAAGTTCTCTCGTGGGCTCAGCCCCACGAGAAGTTGCTCGGCCGGCGCTGCCGCGGACCCAGAAAATCGAACCGCTGAACGCTCAGCAGTTGTTGCCAATCTGTTGCCATGAACCGTGGAACGACGCGCGACTTGGCCTACGCGCGTCGACAGACCCGACACGGCACCAGAAGCTCATCGCCGACTGGACGAACACCGGCATTGAGAAACCCCAGTTCAGCTGGCAACGCCGTGGCAATAGCTCAATCCGGCCGAAATCGAATAAGCCCCGTCCCAGCCGATCGAAATCAACTGAAACGGGGCCCAAAATGGCGGTGACGGTGGGATTTGAACCCACGGTAGGGGTGAACCTACACAACATTTCGAGTGTTGCACCTTCGGCCGCTCGGACACGTCACCGCGAATGAGTTTACGCGACGGCGGGCTGTCGCGCGAATCGGCGCATTGTGAGCACGAAACGAGCTTTGCCGCATGAGAAAGGACTTGGGAACTCCTGTTGCCGCCCGGGATTGTGAGGCCGGGGCGAGTTAGGATGGCCTTACGGATGGACGGAGACGCCGGTCCGGAAAGGGTGTTCCATGAGCTTCATCACGTCAGCGGCGTTGGAGGAGACCGGATACGTCGTCCTCGACCGGTACGCCGATCCCATCGATCCCGCCGAATGGCTGGACCTCGACTACGTCGGCTGGCGTTCTTCCGGCATCACCCGCTTCGCACCACTGGCGAGCTACGCGGGCGAAGTCGAATGCAACGGCTTCTGGAATCAGACCCCGCCGCGCACCGACAAAGATGGCGTCTGGATTCCGAGTCAGGTCGAGAAGGCCCCCACACTCGCCAAGCTCGCCCAGGAGCCCGGCACGAACATCGGCCGCTGCCGCGTAATCGAACTGCAGCCGAACACCTACGCCGACGCCGTCTACAACCTGCACCAGGACGACAATAACCGCCTGAACGACGACGGCACCGGCTGGGTCGTGCGCTCCTTCATCAACCTCACCGACGACCCGGACTCGATGCTCATCCTGCGCGAAGACCGCTTCGACCCGGCGACCGAGATCAGGGTGGCGCTGCCCGCCGGCACCCGCATGGTCGTAGACACGCAACGCTTCTGGCACGCGGTCTGGCACCGAGGCACCGCCCCGCGGTATTCGCTCATCACGTCATGGACCTCTGGGCCAGAGCTCGACGCCTACATCGCCGACCTCAACGGCGACCAGCATCCGCAGAACGTCGCAATCGACCAGCAACTGATCGACGACGCGCAGGTCGAACTGCACCGCCGTATCGAAGAGCGCCGCCGTTCCTTCGAAGCGCAAGGCATCGTCATGGAGCCGCCGGTCGAGCTGTACTACTGACGCTCGCCGAGGGCAGCCTAGTGCGATCCCGTGGGGTCGCAGATGGTCGTCTGCGCGCGAGTGATGCGGCGTGTTGCGACGCCTCCCGGCATCGGAAGGCCCTGGCCCCCTCGCCAGGTGGCTGAGAATGTCGCATCCACTGTGGCCGAGCGGCAAAGTGCGACACCTCCCCGCACACACTCGTCAAAAAGTGCGCCCTGCCTCGATCCGCACGACGCGATCGACGGTGCCTACAGGCGGATCGACATGCGAGATCAGCAGCACCGCCTGCTCCCCTGCCGCGGAGAGCAGATCGCGAAGCAGTGTCTCGGATGCCTCCGGATCAACCCCGGCGGTCGGCTCATCCAGTACGAGCACCGGGAACCCGCGCAGCAGCGCCCGCGCCAGCGAGATCCGCTGCGCCTGCCCACCGGAGACCAGCGAACCGCGGTCGCCGACGCGCGCATCCAGTCCGCCTCGCTCCTGTGTCCAGCCGCTGAGGCCCACTCGGTCAAGGACGGCGAGAAGGTCGTCATCCGTCGCCGTGTCGCGGGCGAACAGCAGGTTCTGCCGGATGTCCTCATCGAACAACTGCGGGCTCTGCTCGCACAGCCCGACGATGCGTCGAAGCGCGGGCCCTGACAGCGCCGAGGCATCCGTCCCGCCGATCGTGTACTCGCCCTCTGACCGCAAGAATCCGACCAACACTGACGCCAACGAGCTCTTACCCGCGCCGCTCGGTCCGCTGAGGAGCACGCGCTCCCCCGCACCGAGATCCAGCGACACCCCGCGCAAAGTCGGCGCACCACCGGGCCACGACGCCCGCACATCGCGCAGGCGCAGAGCTGTACCGGCCGGCGCCTCGTCTGTTCCGGCATCCGTCCGCAGCTCCGCAGGAATCGAGGACGGCAGCACGTCGACGACGCGCTGTGCGCTCGAGCGCACGCTCCGCCAGGATGACGCCGCGATCGGCACCGCGCCGAAGACCTCGAACACGACCATCGGCACGAGCACGACGACCGCTAGCCATGGGCCATCGATCGTCCCGGTCACCAGCCCCGGGGATGCCGCTGCGACCGCCCACACCGACGCGACGCCCGCGAGCACCGAGACAACGCCTGCTGCGATCGCCTGCGCCAGCGAAGCACGGGTCACAGTGCGGCGAAGGGCAGCGTCAGCATGCTCGATGCGGTTCCGCGCTTGCGGTTCCGCTCCGTACGCCAACAGCACGTCGAGGCTGCCGAAGTAGTCGACGAGGGATGCGGAGAGCTCCGCCCGCTGCAGAGACACATGCTCTTCGGCACGAGATCCGAACACCCAGCCGAGCCCGATCGCGACGAGTGCCGCGATCGCCAGACAGGCGGCAAGCGTGAGTGCCGCGGGTGGCGAGATGAACGCGATGAAGCCCACCGCTCCGACCGCGACGACCGTTGCCACCGCGAGCGGCTGCACCACACGCAGCGGCAGGTTCTGCAGATTCTCCACATCATCGACGAGCGCCGACAGCACCTGTCCGCGGTCAGTGTTGCCAAGCCCTGCGGGCGAAAGCGGGATGAGCCTGCGCACCATGTCAGAGCGCGTGCTGGCGAGCTGACGCAGCGCGGCATCATGCCCGGACAACCGCTCGAGATACCGGAACACCGCCCGCGACACAGCGAAGAACCGCACTCCGACGACCGCGATAGATAACGGCACCAGAGAGTCGACGATCGAGGCGCTGATGATCAGCCATCCGCTCACCGCGAGCAGCGACACCGCGGCCCCGGCCGACAGCACACCCCAGATGAGCCCTGGCAGGAACCGCCGCACCGGAGGCTGCGCGAGGCGCAAGACATCGCTGACCTTCACACCCTCACCCCCAGCGCTACGACTTGATCCGCAATCTCCCGCGCGGAGCGGCGGTGCGAGACGAGCAGGATCGTGGCCCCGGCATCCGCCCGCTCGCGCAGCGACTGCCACAGGCGGGCCTCGGTGTCGGCATCCAGCGCACTCGAGGGCTCGTCCAGCATCAGCACGCGCACGGGGTCAGCGGCGTGCCGATACAACGCTCGCGCGACGGCGACGCGCTGCGCCTGGCCGCCCGACAGGCCGCTCCCTTGTATGCCTAGTTCCTGCGCCGGATCGAGATCGCCAGCGCACGCGTCATCGAGTGCCTCCCGGACCCCGGCGGCCGAGGGGTCCGGATCGCCCAGAGCCACGTTCGATGCGATCGTGCCCTGGATCAGCCCCGGCGTCTGCCCTGCCCAGGCGAGCCAGTCGGCCGGCGAGAGAGCACCGACGTCCTCGCCTGAGAACACCGCTGAGCCTTCAAACGCTGCAGCGCCGCGCAGAGCGGCCAGCACGCTGGACTTGCCCGCGCCGCTCGGCCCCTCGATCAGCGTGATCGTGCCGGGCAAAGCAGTGAATGAGACGGGTGGGAGGTCGCGGACACGGAGGTCGTTTGCGCACAACTTCGCAAAACCGGCCGTGATCCGGCCGTCGGAGGCCGTTTCCGCCCCATCCGCAGCCTTCTTTGCGAAGTTATGGACGGCGCCCGCCTCATCCAGCACCTCGAAGATGTCCTCGGTCGCCGCGACTCCCTCTGACGCGGCGTGGAACTGCACTCCAACCTGGCGAATCGGCAGGAACGCCTCCGGCGCCAGCAGCAGCACGAACAGCCCCACTTCGAGCGGCATGTCTCCTGCCAGCAGCCGGAACCCCACCGTCACAGCAATCAGCGCGACTGCGAGCGACGCCAGCAACTCCATCGCGAAGCCTGAGAGGAACGAGAACCGCAGCACCTTCATCGTTTCGCGGCGATACTTCTCGGCCGTGACTTCGATCTGGGAGGCCGCGCGCCGCTCGCGTCCGAAGAGCCGCAGCGTGGCAAGCCCCTGCACTGTGTCGGCGAAGCGCGCAGCCAGGTGCTGCAGCGTCTGCCATTGCTTCCGCTGCACGGTGCGCGTCGCCATGCCGATGAGGATGAGGAACAGCGGGATGAGTGGGAGCGTGATGGTCGCGATCAGACCGCTCGGCCAGTCGAACCACCACATCACGAGAACCAGTACCGGCGTCGCGATCACAGTCAGCACGAGCTGCGGCACGTAGCGGGCGAAGTAGGTGTCCAGAGCTTCGAGCCCGTGGCCAGCGGTCACCGCCAACGATGCCTGGTTGCGAGTCGCCAGCCAACCTGGCCCCAACCGCCCGACGGCGCCGATCAACGCCGAGCGCAGCTGCATCCCGGTCTTCGCCGCGGCCGCAGAACCTGCGGCATCCGAGGCGGCGATCAGACCGCCACGCACCAGCGCCAGTGCGAGCAGCCAGATCAGCGAACTACCGATAGAACGGTCTGCGAGAGCCCCCGTGATGGCATCCGTCAGAAACCAAGCGAAGGCAATGACGACGACGGTCTGAAGCACACCGATGAACGCTGCGAGGGCGAAGAACCCCCGCGCGGCGCCGGCGTACCTCAGCAGCCTCGGATCGACGGGTTTCACGCGTGCGCCGGATCCCCGTCGAACGCGGTCCCTTCGATCGACGACCCCTCGATCGAGGCGCGGGTCACGCGCTTGCGGAACACCCAGTAGGTCCAGCCCTGATAGAGCAGCACCAGCGGCATGGCGAACAATGCCGTCCAGCTCATGATCGTCAGCGTGTACTGCGAGCTCGACGCGTTCTCAATCGTGAGGCTGAAAGCCGGGTCGATCGTCGACGGCAGCACATTCGGGAACAGCGCCGCGAACAGCGTGACGACTGCGAACAGTGTGGTCGCCGCCCCGAAGGTGAATGCCCAACCCTCGCGTCCCCGCGCATTGGAAACGATGGACATCATCAGCGACACCGCGGCGAGCGCAGCCAGCACGAGCACCACGAGCGAGAAGTGCGCGGCCACGGTCCAGACCAGGAACGCCGCAGCGACGACCAGGGTCAGCAGTCCTGCGCGGAAGGCTAGGCGACGAGCATCCGTCCGCAGCTGACCGTCCGTCTTGAGCGCCACGAAGGTCACCCCGTGGGTGAAGAACAACAGCAGTGTGGTGAGCCCACCGAGCAGTCCGTACGGGTTCAGCAGAGTGAGCAGCGTCCCCTGCATGATGTGGTTCTCATCCAGCGGCACGCCCTGCACGATGTTTGCGAAGGCGACGCCCCACAGGAACGCAGGCACGGCCGAGCCGATCACGATCATCCGGTCGAATCCCGCTTTCCAGCGGGCGCTCTCGCGCTGGTGGCGATACTCGAATGAGACGCCGCGCAGGATGAGGGTCAGCAGGATGAGCAGCAGCGCCAGGTAGAAGCCGCTGAACAGCGAGGCGTACCACTCCGGGAAGGATGCGAACAGGCAGGCGCCTGCGACGATGAGCCACGTCTCATTGAGATCCCAGACCGGGCCGATCGTGTTGATCACCTGCCGGCGCGAGACGTCGTCCTTACCGAGGAAGGGCAGCGACATTCCGACCCCGAAGTCGAAGCCGTCAAGCACGAAGTAGCCGACGAAGAGGAAGGCGATGATGCCGAACCAGAGCGTTGCGAGATCCATTTCCGCGTCCTTCCTCAGTACACGACCGACGGCAGCTGGGCCGTCTCGTCATCCGGTTGCTCGGCGGTGTCAGGACCCTTCTGCGCCGCCCTGATGATGAGGCGAACTTCGACCACGGCGAGCGCCGCGTAGATCGCAGTGAAAGCGATCAGCGATATCAGCACTTCTAGACCCGACGTGCCAGGAGAGACGCCGTCTCGGGTGGTCATCAAGCCGAACACGAGCCAGGGTTGGCGCCCCATCTCGGTAAAGACCCAGCCGACGATGTTGGCCAGCAGCGCGAGCGGGTATGACCAGATCGCGATCTTCCACATCCACTTCGCGGGCGGGTTCTTGGCATTCTTGCGAGTGAACCAGAGCCCGGCGAGTGCGATGAGAGCGTGCAGCATGCCCAGGCCGATCATCCAGCGGAATGCCCAATAGGTGATCCACAGCACCGGAGCGAAGTTCGTGATGCCACTGTCGGCGAACTGCACGGCATATTCGGCGTTGAGATCGTTGATGCCGTGCACGCACGCGTCGAGGGTGTGCGTCGACAACAGTGACAGCAGATAGGGCACCCGGAGCGAGAACAGCTCCGAACTGCCATCCGGTGTTCCGAGCGTGAACAGGCTGAATGAGGCATCCGCCCCGCAGACGGTGTTGAACGTCGCCTCGGCGGCGGCCATCTTCATCGGCTGCGCCACGTACATCGCGAGACCCAGCTGGTCGCCCGAGAGGGCCACTCCGGCGGTGGAGACGAGCATCCCCCACAGCCCGAACTTCAGCGAGACCCGCATCGTGTCGATGTGCTGGCCGCGCATGAGGTGCCACGCCGAGACCGAAATGATGACACCGGCGGCGAACATGAACGCGCCGAAGATTGTGTGCGGGAAGGCGGCGAGGGCGACCGGGTTCGTCAGCAGAGCCCAGATATCGACGAGTTCGGCACGGTTGGTCTCAGGGTTGTACACATAGCCGACCGGGTTCTGCATGAACGCGTTGGCGGCGATGATGAAATATGCCGACAGGATGCTGCCGATCGCGACGCACCAGATTGTGGCCAGGTGCAGCCTCTTGGACAGCTTGTCCCATCCGAAGATCCACAGGCCGATGAAAGTCGCTTCGAAGAAGAACGCGAGCAGCCCCTCGAACGCGAGCGGAGCGCCGAACACGTCACCGACGAAGCGGGAGTAATCCGACCAGTTCATGCCGAACTGGAACTCCTGCACGATTCCGGTGACGACGCCCATCGCGAAGTTGATGAGGAAGATTTTCCCGAAGAACCGCGTCAGGTGCAGATAGTGGATTTTCGCCGTCCGCACCCAAGCCGTCTGGAAGATCGCGGCTGACAGCGCCATGCCTATCGTCAGCGGCACGAAGAGGTAGTGGTAGATGGTCGTCAGACCGAACTGCCATCTCGCCAGAACCAGTGGATCCAACCACTCCATGACACGACTCCTTCACTCGAACTCTGACCAGATATTGTCTGGCCGATCCGCCGCGATGCGCCCTCATTCATTATCTCGAGCGACTGTGCGTCACCTGGCCGGAATGGGCCCTTTGGCGATAGTGATGTCGGATGCGGTCGATAGCCTTGTCGTATGGCCACCCGCAAACCCGCACCCCCCGCTTTCGTCTGCACCGAATGCGGATGGTCGACATCGAAGTGGGTCGGCCGCTGCGGCGAGTGCCAGCAGTGGGGCACGGTGCAAGAACAGGCTGCGAAGACGGGCATCCTCAGGCAGATGACTCCGCTCGCTCCTGCTGCCGATCGCGCCGCGCGTCCCATCACCCAGATCAGCACGGCCGATACGCCCCGCCGCTCCAGTGGGGTCGGTGAGTTCGATCGTGTGCTCGGCGGCGGAATCGTGCCGGGGGCAGCGATCCTGCTCAGCGGCGAGCCAGGAGTCGGCAAGTCGACCCTGCTGCTCGAGGTCGCAGCACAAGCCGCACGCGGCGGACGACGGGTGCTGTACGCCAGCGCCGAGGAATCGCAGGCTCAGGTGCGACTGCGCGCCGAGCGCACCGGGGCCCTGCACGACGAGCTGTACCTGGCCGCCGAGACCGATCTCGCGACGATCCTCGGGCACATCGATGAAGTGAAGCCACAACTCGTCATCGTCGACTCGGTGCAGACCGTGTCATCCTCGCTGTCTGACGGCGCGGCAGGCCAGCCCAGCCAGGTACGCGAGGTCGCTGCGACTCTGATTCGAGTCGCGAAAGAACGCAGCCTGCCGATCATCCTCGTCGGACATGTCACGAAGGACGGGCAGGTCGCCGGTCCCCGCATTCTCGAGCACCTGGTCGACGTCGTCTGCCATTTCGAGGGCGACCGCCAGACAGCGCTGCGGTTCATCCGCGCACTGAAGAACCGTTTCGGCCCGACTGACGAGGTCGGATGCTTCGAGATGACCGGATCGGGCATCGCCGAGGTTCCTGATCCGAGCGGCCTGTTCCTCGGCCACGGGTCCACCGAGCCAGGCACCTGCGTCGCGATCGCAATGGAGGGTCGCCGCGCACTGCCCGTCGAGGTGCAGGCGCTGACCGTGGACTCGACCGCGCCGAATCCGCGCCGGGTAGTGTCCGGCCTCGACTCGGCGCGCGTGGCCATGGTGCTAGCGATCCTCGAGAAACGCGGCGGCATCCCGACCGGAAAGCTCGACGTCTACGTCTCGACCGTCGGCGGCGTGCGATTCACCGAACCTGCGGCCGACCTCGCGATCGCGATCGCCGTCGCCGGTTCGATCCGGCAGTTCTCGGTGCCACGCACAGTCGCGGCAGTCGGCGAGCTCAGCCTCGCGGGAGAGGTGCGTGCGGTCACGCAGGCAGCGCAGCGCCGGTCAGAGGCCACGAGGCTCGGTTATGAGCAGGTCATCGACGAGCGCTCTGGCACTCTCGACGCCGCGCTGAACGACGTCAAGTCGCGCAGCCGGTCTGCTCATCCTGCGAAGCCGCGTCGGGAAGACGACATCCCGCCGTTCTGAGCTGTCGCCCGGCGTCGCTGGCCATTGGCTGGGGGAAGCCCGGCGATGGCCGGCGGACGCCCGGCGATGGCTGGCGGTGGCCCGGCGGTCGACGGGCGGACGCCCGCCACGCCCGCAAGAACGGATCAGGCTTCGAGCGCCTTCAGCAGTTCCTCCGGCGGGGCCTGCATCGGGTGCGGTCCCGCGATGTCGAGGAACACCGTGGTGATCGTCTCGCGATGCGTGGTCAGGAACTTGTGCAACCACGCCGGCGAATAGATCCCGACGCCAGGCGGCAGGTTCGCTGGCTTGTTCTTCGCATCGCTGAAGAGCAATAGTGCGACGTTTCCGGATGCCGGATCACGGAATGTCCACACCTCCCCGCCGTCAAGCGGGTTGTCGCGTGCGCCAGCTGAGAGCAGCGGCACCACAGTATTGCCGTTGCGCAGGGCGAGGGCGACTGCTGCCATGTCTTGCTTCTCGAGCGCCTGCGCGAGGGCCTCGGAGCGGAACTCTTCGGGTGCCGGCTTCTTACTCGCGGACTTCGATTTCTTCGCTGTCATGTACCCAGTTTAAAGATTGGGGCCCTCTCGAGTCGTCCAGTGGGGACTGGGGTACTCGAAAGGGCCCTCGGATTCTCGATCGGTGAATTGTCGAAGCGCTGGGGACGCTGAATACGACGCCACTGGGGATGGCTGACACCGAATTATCCCGAGAATCAATTCAATGGTATCCCAAAGATCGCGAAGTGTCTGCCTTCGGACCAGTCATTCTGGACTCAGTACAGCAGGAACTGCGTAGTTGTCACACTTTCGAACCCGCCGATGGAGACAGTGAGATGGTACGACGCTCCGCCGCCGGGCGCGCGTGGGCGGTTCTCCTGGGCGCAGGTGCCCACATCAGAGCGTGTGCGATCCCAGATGACGGGCGAACCGCTGGGCACCGATTGGCCGGCAGCGAGAGTCACAACCATGCTGCTGGGGTTCTCCTGGCAGTGCCGCGAGTCCCACCACTGGTCGCTGCCGCTGGTGACGATGAACGCTTGCGTGGCGGAGCCGACATCGATCGAACAATCCTCGGAGCTTTTATTCGTCAGCAGGATCGAGAACTCCGGTAGCGAACCCGCCGGATACGTCTCGGCATTCGTGACGGCTTCGACGGTGATGTCCCCGGCCTGACACGGCGCAATCCCCGGCGTCTCCTCGGCGGTGGGCTCCGCGCTCGGCTGCGGAGACGGCGATTCCTCGTCCGTTGCCTCTGGCGCGGGTGTCTCCGTCTGCGCATCCGTCGCTGACGGCTTCGGTGTCGAGGTGGGCTGCGCGGTGGCATCCGCCCAGGGCTGCGCGATGACGAGCCACGCCCCGACAGCCAGCGCGGCGAGCAGCACGATCAGGCCAAGGAACACGGCGAGGCGACGACGCCGATATTTGGCGCGATTTCTGCGACGATCAGCCATCACAGGTTCTTCAGCATCCGCATGTTCCCGAGAGTGTTCGGCTTCACGTGAGCAAGATCAAGGAACTCAGCGACACCCTCGTCCGGGCTGCGCAGCAGTTGCGAGTACACGTCGGGGTCGACGATCTGCTCACCGATCGGCGCGAATCCTCGGCTGGTGAAGAAGGAGGTCTCGAACGTGAGGCAGAAGAGTCGGCTGAGACCGAGCTCACGTGCACGCACCTCGAGGCCTTCGACGATTGCACGCCCGACGCCGTGGTGCAGCCAGTCGTCGCGCACGATCAGTGTGCGCACCTCTCCGAGGTCTTCCCACATCACGTGGAGCGCGCCACATCCGATGAGTTCGCCGTCTTTCTCGGCGACGATGAACTCCTGCACTGCGCCGTAAAGCACCGCGAGATCCTTGCCGAGCAGGATGCGTCGCTCGACCAGCGGCTCCAGCAGATGGTGGATGCCGAGGACGTCGGCGCTGCGCGCCGGGCGGACGGTGTACTCGTTCACGCCTCCAGCCTAAACTCGCCCCGCTCCCTCACCTCGGATTCACCTGATGGTTGCCTCAGGCAACTAAAAGAGTAGAGTGATTCCATGAGCACTGAGCCGGCAACCACCGAAGCAGTCCTGCTGGCATCCCTCACGCACCTCATGGCCCGCTGGTCGTCGACCAACACTCAGGCCACCGTCGCCGCCGAGGCACACGTCGTGATCGATCCGATCGACATCGCTCCGCTGTACATGCTCGGGCTTCGCGGCGCCTCACGTGCCGGTGACCTTGCCGCCTCACTCCACGTCACCCGGCCGACGATGAGCAAGCAGCTCGCGCGCCTGGAGCGCGCAGGGCTCATCGACCGAGACGCGGATCCCGACGATCGTAGGGGCACCGTCATCCGCCTCTCCTCCGCAGGCTCGCTCGCTCATCAGCGGCTTGTCGGGCGCGGCGTGGAGATGATGCAGGAGGCCATCGCCGACTGGTCCGGCGATGAAGCCGCCCAGTTCAGCACGCAGTTCGGTCGCTTCGTCGACGCGCTGGGCGGCCACACCGAATCATCCGGACGCGAACCCGCAGCCGGACACGAGCGATCGAACCCACGGTCGCGAAATGGAGGAAAACCATGACCCGCACCTTTGTCGTTACCGGATCAGCGTCCGGCATCGGAGCGACCACAGCGCAACTGCTGCGTGACCGCGGCGAGCGCGTGATCGGCATCGATTTGAAGAACGCCGACGTCGAGGCCGATCTGTCGACCGCTGCCGGGCGCACGGATGCCGCGACACGCGCGATCGAACTCGCCGGCGGCATCATCGACGGCGTGATCGCGTGTGCGGGAATCTCGGCACCGATCCCCCTGACGATCTCGGTGAACTACTTCGGTGTCACCGAACTGCTCGAACAGTTGCGTCCGGCGCTGGTCAAGTCCGCTGCCCCGCGCGCTGCCGTCGTGTCGTCAATGGCATCGTTGCAGAATCACTCGGCCGCGATGGTCGATGCCGCTCTCGCCGGCGACGAGGCTGCCGCACTGAAGATCGCCGAGGAGCTCACGGCCCAAGGGCCACGCGTTGGGTACCTCGTCTATCCGTCATCGAAGCGCGCCCTGTCTCGTTGGGTGCGCCGCCAGTCGATCTCGCCCGAGTGGGCCGGCAACGGCATCCCGCTGAACGCGGTCGCACCCGGCACCGTTCTCACCCCGATGACGCAGAAGCTGCTCGAGACCGAAGAGGGCCGGGCGATGGTCGACGCGAACGTGCCGATGCCACTGAACTACCACCAGCCGCCAGAGTCGATCGCGAACCTGCTGATCTGGCTCACCAGCATCGAGAACACCCACCTCGCCGGTCAGGTCATCTACGACGACGGCGGCGCCGAAGTGTCGCTGCGCGGCGACGACGTCTGGTCGTGGGCCGACAAGGCCTGACTGCCCTGACCGCCGCGGTACACCTGCACGACCCAGAGACGGACGCACGACGAATACTGCTGTTTCGTCGTGCAGGTGTCGCCGGGTCGTGCACGTGTCGCCGGGGCGTGCAGGTGTCGCCGGGGCGTGCAGGTGTACCGGCCGGGCACGAAGAAGGGCGGATGCCGAAGCATCCGCCCTTCTTCATATGAGGGTTACTCGCCCGAAGCGGCCGCCAGGTCGGGAGTCGCGGTGATCGCGCCGCCCGTGTTGATGCCGACTGCGACGCGCTCCCCACGAGGGGCGGTCTCAAACGTGAACTTGCCGTCTGCGGTGTCCACCTTGACGTGGTCGCCGGAGTTGAGCTCACCGTGCAAGATGCGCTCGGACAGGTGGTCCTCGATCTCACGCTGCATCGCACGACGCAACGGGCGTGCACCGAGGGCCGGGTCGAACCCGATCTCGATGAGGCGTTCCTTGGCCGTCTGCGACAGCTCGATCGTCATGTCACGGTCGAGCAGACGCTCGCTGAGGCGCTTGGTGAACAGATCCACGATCTGCACGAGCTCGAGCTTCGACAGCTGCGGGAAGACGATAACGTCATCGACACGGTTGAGGAACTCGGGCTTGAAGTGGCGCTTGAGCTCTTCGTCGACCTTGCCCTTCATCCGCTCGTAGCTGGTCTGCGCGTTGCCCTCGACCTGGAAGCCGACGGGGCCACCGGCGATCGCGGACGATCCGAGGTTCGTCGTCATGATGATGACCGTGTTCTTGAAGTCCACGATCCGACCCTGGCCGTCGGTGAGGCGACCCTCCTCGAGAATCTGCAACAGCGAGTTGAAGATGTCGGGGTGAGCCTTCTCGATCTCGTCGAACAGCACGACGGAGAACGGCTTGCGGCGCACCTTCTCGGTGAGCTGGCCACCCTCTTCGAAGCCGACGAACCCTGGAGGGGCACCGAACAGCCGCGACACGGTGTGCTTCTCACCGAACTCGCTCATGTCGAGCGAGATGAGCGCATTCTCATCGTCGAACAGGAACTCGGCCAGCGCCTTGGCGAGCTCAGTCTTTCCGACACCGGTGGGGCCGGCGAAGATGAACGAGCCGGAGGGACGCTTCGGGTCCTTGAGCCCTGCACGCTGGCGGCGAATCGTGCGGGAGAGTGCCGCGATGGCCTCTTCCTGTCCGACGACGCGCTGGTGCAGTGCCTTCTCCATGAAGACGAGTCGGCTGGACTCCTCTTCGGTGAGCTTGAACACCGGGATGCCGGTCGCCTGAGCAAGAACCTCAGCGATCAGACCCTCGTCGACGACTGCGTGAGTCGCGACGTCGCCGGAGCGCCACTGCTTCTCGAGGCGCAGACGCTCGGCGAGAAGACTCTTCTCCTCGTCGCGCAGCGATGCTGCCTTCTCGAAGTCCTGCTCTTCTGAGGCTTCTTCCTTCTGCTCGCGGACCTTAGCGATCTTCTCGTCGAACTCACGAAGCTCGGGAGGCGAGGAGAGGATGCTGAGGCGCAGGCGTGCACCAGCCTCATCGATCAGGTCGATGGCCTTGTCCGGAAGGAACCGGTCGCTGACGTAACGGTCGGCGAGGTTTGCGGCGGCGACGATCGCACCATCGGTGATCTGCACCTTGTGGTGAGCCTCGTAACGGTCGCGCAGTCCCTTGAGGATGTTGATCGTGTGCGGCAGCGTCGGCTCGCTGACCTGCACCGACTGGAAGCGGCGCTCAAGCGCGGCATCCTTCTCGAAGTGCTTGCGGTACTCGTCGAGCGTGGTGGCACCGATCGTCTGCAGCTCGCCACGGGCAAGGAGCGGCTTCAGGATGCTGGCCGCGTCGATCGCGCCCTCGGCGGCACCGGCACCCACCAGGGTGTGGATCTCATCTATGAAGACGATGATGTCGCCGCGTGTGCGGATCTCCTTGGTGACCTTCTTCAGACGCTCTTCGAAGTCACCGCGGTAGCGGGAACCGGCGATGAGCGAGCCGAGGTCGAGCGAGTAGAGCTGCTTGTCCTTCAGCGTCTCTGGGACATCGCCCTTGACGATGGCCTGAGCGAGTCCTTCGACGACGGCGGTCTTGCCGACGCCCGGTTCACCGATCAGGACGGGGTTGTTCTTGGAGCGGCGCGAGAGGATCTGCATGACCCGCTCGGCTTCCTTCTCGCGCCCGATGACCGGGTCGAGCTTGCCGTCGCGGGCGGCCTGGGTGAGGTTGCGACCGAACTGGTCGAGCACCGCCGAACCTGCCTGCGTACCGCTGGACGAGTCGTTGGTCTGCGCGCCGACAGCGGCAGGCTCGCGCCCAGGGGCACCGGAGAGCAGTTGGATGACCTGCTGGCGCACCTTGTTCAGGTCAGCGCCGAGCTTGACGAGCACCTGAGCGGCGACGCCCTCGCCCTCGCGGATGAGACCGAGCAGGATGTGCTCGGTTCCGATGTAGTTGTGGCCGAGCTGCAGCGCTTCGCGCAGGCTCAGCTCGAGCACCTTCTTCGCACGGGGCGTGAAGGGGATGTGGCCGGTCGGCTGCTGCTGACCCTGACCGATGATGTCCTGCACCTGCTCGCGCACAGCGTCGAGGGAGATGCCAAGACTTTCGAGCGCCTTGGCGGCGACGCCCTCACCCTCGTGGATGAGACCGAGCAGGATGTGCTCGGTTCCGATGTAGTTGTGGTTGAGCATCTTCGCCTCTTCTTGGGCGAGGACAACCACACGACGGGCTCGGTCCGTGAATCTCTCGAACATGTTGACTCCTTATTCGCACGGGGCGAAGACGCGGCAAGCGCCTGTACATCGAGAGTAACGACCGCACAGGGCTGGTATGCCCGTGTTCGCCGTCGGCATAGCCGCGTGACGGGCGAAAGTACCGCAGGACACCCGTTGAGGACCGGATGCCGGAGCAGGGGTTGACCAGGTTATCGAGAATCGTTATGTTAACGAAAAGCGATAATAACGAATGTCGATACGAGGTACTCATGAGTAATCGCAACAGACGCCCGTCATCCAGCGAGGCGGTAGTCCTCGGCCTGGTCGCGACCGGTGCCGTGAGCATCGGGATCGCATCCATCGTCGGTGCTATCGGCGCGGGCATCGAGATCTTCGGGTCACCAGTTTCCGTGAGTCTGCCGGTCGACGGTGCGCAGATGACTTCGCTTGCGGATGTCGGCGGCATCGCCGCGGCGGAGTACACGCAGTCGTTGGTCTCATTTGAGACTCTGGATGCCGGTACGCGCTGGCTTTTGTTCGCAGAGGTCACCCTTCCCGCTCTGGCGACAGTGATCGTGTGCATGTCACTGTGGTGGTTGGGGCTGTCGCTGATTCGGCAACAGGCGTTTCGGCGGTCGATGGTTCCGGTGCTGGCGACGGCGGCGTTCGCGCTCGTCGTGACGGGGATGATCGCTCCGCTGTTCGGTGCGATCGCTCGCGCCCAGGCGGTTGAGCAGATCGCGGCATCCGGCGCAGACACCAGTGGATTCTGGATGTTCCTATACCAGTTGAACCCTGCGTCGATCGGCTGGGGCATCGCCTTGGGGCTCGTGGCGACGGCTTTCGAGGTGGGTCAACGCCTGCAGCGTGAGACGGCGGGACTGGTGTGACGATGGCCCGCATCAACGACCTCAGCCGCTATCGCAATGATCTGCTCTACGGCATCGCCGCGTGTCTGATCGCCACCGGATTCGTGTTGTACAACGGCATCCGAAACATCGTGGAGCTGTTCTCGGAACCTGGTGCGATCACGGCACGTACTCCGATGCCGCAGCAGCCAATCATTGCCGAGATCGGAGGCGGCACACCCGCCATCGTCGATTCGGCACTGCTGACGGTTCACGATGTGAGCTTGGCCAGTGTTGCGTGCCTACTCTTGGGCATCGTTCTGGCGGCAATAGGGCTGATCGCAGCCACAGTGCTGGCGAGCATCTTGTGCGTCCGGTTGCTACGCGGCACTGTTTTCGATCGCGCCAACATACGCCTGCTGTCAGCGATATCGATCCTGCTGACCGTCGCAGCGCTCTGTGCAATGTCCTTTCGCACGATGGGCCTCAATGGCGTGTTCGCCGCGGCGGGTGGAGATTTCCGTGGGGGGCAAGAGCTCTTCTTCGAACAGTTGCCCCTTTTCGGTACCGCGTTGGCCGTCGGTGTGCTTGTGATCGTGTTCCGCCGTGGCACGGCGCTGCAGAAGGACGCGGAGGGCCTGGTATGACTCCCGCGGCAGAAGAGGAGGAGACTGGCATCCACTGCCGCCTCGACGAACTGCTCACCGAGCGCGGGATGACGCTCACCGAACTGAGCGCTCGGGTCGGGGTGAGCATCGTCAACCTCTCGGTGCTCAAGAACGACCGCGCGCGGGCGATCAGGTACTCGACACTTCGCGCCATCTGTGACGCGCTCGGATGTGAGGTTGGGGAGTTGCTTGTGGTGACGCCTCAGGATTGAGTCTGGGGCAACGCCAGGATCACAAACCCCTCTCCCTCCGTCATCCGGCGTCATCTCCGCCCCATCTCACCGACAAACTCCTAGCGTTGACTCATCCCGCGCGCACAGCAGCGCGCTTCGACTTGGAGTCTCAATGAGCAGCACCACACGCGCCCCGAAAGCGCCAGACACCCGCAGCCCCGCCAGGAAGCTCCTGACTTCGTTCGGCTTTCAGATCCTCGCGGCCCTCGTCCTCGGCGTCATCGCCGGGCTCATCGGGCGCAACCTCGGCGCCACCGCGGAGAACCCGAACGGCCTCTCCGCCACACTCGATACGATCGGCAGCTCGTACGTCACGCTGCTTCGTGCGGCTGTCGTCCCGTTGATCTTCACCGCGATCGTCGCCAGCATCTCGAATCTGCGCCGCGTGCAGAACGCCGCACGCCTCGCCGGCCAGACCCTCCTTTGGTTCGCGATCACCGCGTTCATCGCCGTGACCATCGGAATCGTGCTCGGCCTGGTCATCCAGCCGGGTGCGCGCGCCGGCGACGGCCTCACGCCCAGCGAGCCCTACACCGTCGGCACGTGGTGGAACTTCCTCCTCGGCCTCATCCCGCAGAACTTCCTCGGCCTCGGCGTCAGCAGCTCACTGGACCCCGAGTCGGGCGCTGTGGCATCCAATGTCAACTTCAACATCCTGCAGGTCATCGTCGTCGCCGCCGTCATCGGCATCGCCGCGCTCAAGGCCGGCAAGAAGGCCGAGCCCTTCCTCGCCTTCACCGAGTCGCTGCTGAAGGTCATCCAGCGCGTGGTGTGGTGGATCATCCGCATCGCGCCGATCGGGACGTTTGGCCTCATCGGCTCCGCGGTGATCAAGTATGGCTGGGAGAAGCTCGCCTCGCTCGCGTGGTTCGCCGCCGCCGTCTACATCGGTCTCGCCCTGGTGATCTTCGTCGTCTACCCGGTGCTGATCAGGGTTCACGGCCTGTCGATCAAGCAGTACTTCACCGGCGTCTGGCCTGCGGTGCAGCTCGGGTTCGTCAGCCGCTCGTCGATCGGCACGCTGCCGCTCACCGAGCGCGTCACCGAGCGCAACCTCGGCGTACCCAGTTCGTATGCCTCCTTCGCCGTGCCGTTCGGCGTCACGACCAAAATGGACGGATGCGCCGCGATCTACCCGGCGATCGCCGCGATCTTCGTCGCGCAGTTCTTCGGCATTGAGCTGAACTTCGTCCAGTACCTGCTGATCGTGCTCGTCTCGGTCGTCGGTTCTGCGGCCACCGCCGGCACCACCGGTGCCACGGTGATGCTCACGCTCACGCTGTCCACCCTCGGACTGCCGCTCGAGGGTGTCGGCCTGCTGCTCGCGATCGACCCGATCCTCGACATGGGCCGCACAGCCGTGAACGTCGCCGGTCAGGCACTCGTGCCCACGATCGTCGCGAAGCGTGAAGGCATCCTCGACGTGGAGCTGTACAACGCCGACCGTGAGGGACTCCCGTTCGCGGATGACTCGACCGACTCGACAGAAGAGCAGGAAGCCGAGCCGGTCGCCGCACGCTGACGCACCGCCCGACGAAGGGGGACGGATGCTTCGGCATCCGTCCCCCTTGTCGTTTCTGCCGCATGCACCCAGGGGCGCATACATCTGCGTCAAGGAGTATGCTCATCTGCATGCGCACTACATTGAACCTGTCTGAGGCGCTCGCCGCCGAAGCAAAGGCGCGCGCTGCCGCGGAAGGCCGAACCCTGACGAGCTTCATCGAGGAGGCTCTACGCGATCGGCTGGCGAAGCAGGAAACCGCGATGCAAGCGGAGCCGCTCCCGACGTTCGGCGATCGGCGCACGTCACGTTTCCTCGTCGATATTGATGACCATGATGCACTTTGGGATGTTCTCGACGGAGTAGCAGCGCAGTGATCGTTCCGGATGTGAACATCCTCGTCTACGCATTTCGCGAGGACGCTCCCGAGCACGACCGATACGCGGGATGGTTGAACGCCTCCCTCACGCGTGATCCTCTGGGTGTCTCAGATGTGATCCTCAGTGGGTTCCTCCGCATCGTCACTCATCCGCGGATCACCAGTGCACCCGCGCCAATCTCCGCTGCGCTCGAGTTCACCCATCGTCTTGTGGATGCACCGAAGACCCAATGGCTAACCACGGGTGCAACCTCGTGGGCGCAGCTCGAATCGTTGGCCGCACAGGATTCCGGTATCCGCGGCAACCTCGTGCCCGACACGTACATCGCAGCGCTCTGTCTCGCGAACCGTGCACGCCTGGCGACGCGCGACCGCGGATTCGCCAGATTCCCCGGGCTACAGACGTTCGATCCCGGTCTCGCCATCTGAGCACCAGGTACCGGCCTGCACTGGCGGCCGTCACCGGCCACTGAAAGACTCTCGGTCATGGGCTTCGATTTTCAGGTGCGCGCGGACGGCAGTGTGGTGATTACTCACCACGGACGACAGGCGACCGTCTTGCGCGGCGCTCGGGCCGCGGAGTTCCTCGAAGCCGTCGTTTCTGATCCGCAGGGCGCCATGGCCCGCTGGACCGGCAACTACAAGCACGGAAACGAACGTGCTGCTAAGGAGCATCCGCGTAATCGGCGCTGAGCTGCACCGACGCCCCGCCCTGCCGCCGACGCCCCGCGATACAGACGTCTGTAACGGGAGGCCTCGGCGAGAACCAGGGGCGCCGGCGAGGGAAGGATGCTACGCCCGCGACTGCGGCCGGGTCGCACCCCTCGTGTCGAGGGCGAGTTCCTCGGCGTCGATCGCGGCCATCAGCTCACGCATCACCTCTTCGTCGAGGTTGTCGGCGTCGCGCTCAGCCAGCAGCACCTCGCGTCGCACGTGCAGCCAGCCCTTCATCAAGGCCGTGAGATCGTCATAGGTCGGGCGCCTCGCGGCATCCTCGACCACCTGAATCTGTTCGGTCTCTGTCTCGACTCTTGACATTCGCCTCGTGAACACGTCGAACGCCTTCATCTCGGACGGCCCATACTTCGTCGCCCATTCCGCACGTTTCTTGTCGAGGAACGCCAGACCCGCCTCGCGGCTGCGCTTTCGCACCACGGCAATCGCCCTGGCATCCTCCGCGTGATCGACATCACTCGCGATGCCCAACCGTTTGATCAGCAACGGCAGTGTCAGCCCCTGCAACAGCAGGGTCGCCACGGTAACGATGAACGCGACGACCACGATGGCGTGCGAAGACTTCTCGTCAAGCGCTGCCAGGTCAGCCGCTGCGAGCGCGGTCGCCAGAGTCACCACACCCCGCATCCCCGCCCAAGAGATGATTGCGTTGTCCTTCCAGCTCAGCTCCGGCTCGGTCAATCGCTTCTTCATCTGCTCGGCAGTGATCGGCTGACGCCCTGGCCTTGTGCGCTGTTTCTGCTCGAACCTCCCGGCCGTGACCGCGCGCTCCCAGCGCCTGAGTCGCACCCGCTGCTGCCACCGCGCGAATGCGTGCGCCGGGTAGATATACAGCGGACGCACCAGCAGCACGGTGAGCAGCACGGCGCCGGAGAGCAGAAGAATGTGCGCCACCGACTCCGACCCCAGATCGCTCAACACGCGACGGAACAGCAACCCGATGTAGGCGAAGACGAAGCTCTCCAGCAGCAGATCGGCCGACAGCCACAGCGGCGCCTCCTGCTGCCTCGTCGTGTAGTCGGTGCGCGGAGCGTTGAAGCCGACATATAGCCCCATGGCCACGACCGCGAGTACGCCGGATCCACCAAGGTGCTCGGCGATCGCATAAGCACCAAATGGCACCAGAAGCCCGAACGTGCCGATCACGACAGGGTCGGCGACACGCATGCGCAGCTGGTGCAGGACAACGCCGAAGACCAGGCCGACGATCACACCAATCACGACTGCCAGCACGAACTGCCAGATTCCGTCCCACACCGTCAGCGCTTGCCCGGCGATGATCGCCGCGAACACGCGAAACAGCGTCAGCGAGGTGGCATCGTTGATCAGGCTCTCCCCTGACAGCACCGTCATGATGCGCCTCGGAAGTCCGAGCTTTCGACCGATGGCGGCAGCAGACACGGCATCCGGCGGGGCGACGATCGCGCCAAGCAGCAGGGCGCCCGGCAACGTCAGAGCCGGCAGGATGAGCCACGCGACCAGGCCGACGACGACCGCGGTCAGCAGTACCAGCCAGATGCCCAGTCGGCGAATCTGCGGCAAGCTGCGCTTGAATCCGACGAATGAGACATCGAGGGCTGCGGAATACAACAACGGCGGCAGAACAAGGTTCAGCAGCAGATGTCCATCGAGTTCCAATTCTGGAATGAACGGCAGAAAGGATGCCGCGAGCGCCACGACCGTGACCAGCAGAGGTGCAGGCCACCCCCGCCAGCGCGCGAACGCAGCCACGACGACGGCACCGACGAGCACGTAGAAGAGCGTGGCATCCATCCGAAAAGAGTATCCCCCCACCTGCGGCTCGGGCCGAGGGAGCGCGAGCGCCGACGAACGCGAATCTCCTCAGACACCAAAGGTGCCTAGGACGTCAGGATTGTCCGTGTAGAGCCCGCGACTTCCGTGACAACGAGTCGATGATGACGGCGAGCAGCAGCACGGCACCGGTGACCATGAACTGCACGGACGAGTCGAGGCTCAGAAGCGTCAAACCGTTCTGGATCGACATGATCACGAAGATGCCCAGCAGGGCCGACCATGCCGAGCCTCGTCCGCCGAACAGACTCGTACCTCCGATGACCGCCGCTGCGATCGCAATGAGGTTCGTCGTTCCGCCGCCACTGGAGATGCTCGCCGCAGTCAGCCGCGCCGCCGCCATCAGCCCGCCCACCGTTGCGAGCACTGTGCCCACCATGAGCGCTGAGATGTAGATGGCCTTGACGTTGATGCCGGCACGTCGGGCCGCCTCGACGTTGCCACCAACCGCGTAGATCCAGCGCCCCCAGCGCGTGCGTGTGAGCAGAGTTGCCATCACGGCGACGAACACGATGAACGTCAGGAACATGACGCCGACGCCGCGGTCGGTCGCCAGGTAGGCAATGGCGGCGACAGCGACGACGGCAATGATCACGGCCTTGATGACGATGAGTGACACCGGCCCTGTCGACAGCCCCGCCTTCACTCTCCGGCGTGCGCGTGCGAGGTCGCTCAGCACGATCCCGACGACGGCAACCCCGGCGATGAGATAGGCCAGCCACGGTGGCAGGAACCAGGAAGTCGCGAACTGCACCAACCACGATGAGTACGGCAGATTGATCGTGCCGGTGGGCCCGAGAACCCACAGCTGCAAACCGAGGAAGCCGAGAAGACCTGCCAGCGTGACCACGAACGTGGGGACTCCGAACCGGGTGAAAAGGAACCCGTAGAGGAATCCGATCAGTGCTCCCACGGCGATGGCGAGCAGGATCGCCGCCCAGATCGGCCAGTTCATGTTCACAAAGGTGACACCGAGGATGGCCGAGGCCAGTCCACTCAGCGAGCCGATCGACAGGTCGATCTGGGCGACCAGGAGCACCACGACCACACCCAGCGCGATGGTTCCCCCCGCCGCGCACTGCAGAGTGAGGTTGACGAGGTTGTCGGCCGCGAGGAAGTTCGGGTTCAGCAGCTGGAAAACAACCCAGATGACCACCAGCCCGAGGAAGATCGGCAGAGAGCCCAGATCGCCGGTGCGGACACGGGTGCCGAATGCGGCGGCCGCACCGCGGATGCCGTCTCCGCGTACCAGCCGTTCGTCCTGCAGGTCGAGGGCACTGGTGGTGGGCATGGAATTGTCCTTCACTGGCTGCGGTGTACTCATCGAGCGTCCTCCTCGTCGATGCGCGACGCCGCGCGGGTGCTGACCGGGTTGTCTGTGGCGCCGGTGATCGCGGCGACGATGTCCTCGTAGCTGACATCGGCGGTGCGGAAGATGCCGTTGTTGCGGCCGAGCCTGAGCACGAGCACGCGGTCGGCGACTGCCTGCACATCGGCCATGTTGTGGCTGATGAGGATGACGCCGAGCCCACGCTCACGCAGTCGCTCGACGAGGTTGAGCACCTCAGCGGTCTGGGCCACCCCCAGCGCCGCAGTGGGCTCGTCCAAGATGACGATGCGAGGTTCGCCGATCAGCGAACGGGCGATGGCGACGGTCTGTCGCTGACCGCCCGACAGAGATGCCACGGCGATTCGCACCGAAGGAATCTTTGCCGAAAGCTGACGCAGCAGGTCCCACGCCTGCTGCTCCATCAGCTCTTCGTCGAGAGTGGCGGTGCCGCGTTCACGCCCGAGGAACAAGTTGGCGACGACGTCGAGGTTGTCGCAGAGCGCGAGATCTTGGAAGACCGTGGCGATGCCCAGTTCGCGCGACGCGGTCGGCGATGGGATCGCCGCTGGCGTGCCGTTGAAGGTGATGGTGCCACTGTCGGCGGGGTGAACCCCGGCGAGGATCTTCACGAGGGTGGACTTGCCGGCGCCGTTGTCGCCAACCAGGGCGACGACCTCACCCGGGTACACGTCGAGGTCAATGTCGGTCAGCGCCCTGACGGCGCCGAATCCCTTGGAAATGCCTCGGATCGACAGGACCGGCTCGCGTACGGCGTCATGCTGTTCGTCAAGATCGGATGCTAGTGCCACGGAGATTCCTTCGCTGTGAGGCCGCGGTGCCGGCGAGATGCCGGCACCGCGGGTCGAGCCGTTAAGAGAGGCGGGTCACTTCAAACCGTGCTCGGCGCAGGCGTCAGCGTACTCCGCAGTGCAGATCTGGTCGACGGTGTACAGCCCGTCGGCGACGACTGTGTCCTTGATGTTGTCCACTGTGACTGCGACCGGCGTCAGCAGGAATGACGGGATCGAGTCACCGCTGTCGGTATCCACGGCAGTATCGGCCTTCGGTGACTCGCCTTCGGTGAGCGCGACGGCCAACTCGGCGGCCTTGTAAGCCTCGGGCTTGAAGGTCTTGTACACCGTCATGTACTGGTCTCCGGAGAGGATGCGCTGGAGGCCGGACAGAGCAGCATCCTGACCGGTGATAGGCGGGAGCGGGGTAACGCCGCCCGCCTTCAGCGCGGCGATCGCACCGCCCGCGGTGTCGTCATTGGCGTCGTACACGCCGGTGATCTTGTTACCGAACTTCGTCACCTGGCCGGCAACCCAATCCTGCGCCTTCGGCGGTTCCCATCCTGGGGTGTCGTACTCGGCGAGCACCGTCAGCCCGGATGCGTCGATGACGCTGTGCGCGCCCTTCTTGAACTGTGCGGCGTTGGGGTCGGTTGGCGATCCGTTGACCATGATGATCCCGGAGTCCTCTGGGAGACCGAGCTCTTTCATCCGGTCCACGAGCGCCTGCGCCTGCAGCTCGCCGACCTTCTCATTGTCGAACGAGACGTAGTACGCCACGTCTGCGCTGTCGATGAGGCGGTCATAGGAGATCACAGGGACGTCCTTGCCCTTGGCCTGATTGACGATTGCGGCCGCGGCCTTGCCGTCGAAGGGGTCGAGCACAAGCACATCGACACCCTGGGTGAGCATCGACTCGGCCTGCTGCTGCTGTTTGGCGGCGTCGCCGTCAGCGTTGGCGAACAACACCGTGCAGTCGGCGCACAGCTCTGCAACGCGCTCCTCAAAGTAGGGTTTGTCGGCGCTCGCGTAGCGCTCGGTGACATTGTCGGGAAGCAGCAGCCCGATCGTCGCGGCCGTTGCATCCGCCGTATCGGCGGGGGCGTCCTCACCGGTCTGTGTGCCGTTGGAGCATGCCGAGAGCATGCCCACCGAAAGAGCGAGCGCGGTAACAGCCACCAGCGCGCGCTTGGTTGTGTTCTTCATCGAAACCTCCATAGCTGTGCCGACCACTCTGGCGACCAACCGAGCATGGCAGGATTCAGCCATTGGCGTCAAGACTTGAACTCAATCCGTTCACAGAGTCGATTCGCGCACATTCGTCTCATCGATCGCCAGCACCGCAGCGCCTCGCGCGGCCGCCGCAGTGCCGAGCTGCCCCTGCACGACGTCCGGTATGCCGTCGCCGCTGACGATCACCGTGTTCTCCATCGCCAGCCGGATCGGCCCCAGCAGCAGCTCTCCGGCGCGCGCGAGGTCTCCGCCAACGACTATCCGCTCTGGGTCGAAGAGGTTGCACAGGTTGCCTGCCGCCAGCCCGATGTGGCGGCCTGCCCTGGCGAGCGCTCGGATGCACGCGTCGTCGTTCGCCATAGCTCGCACGACAACATCGCCGACCTTCGTGATCCCACCCACGTCGCCCAGCTCCTCGAGGATGGCCGGGCCACCGGCGATGGCCTCCAAGCATCCTCTGTTGCCGCATCGACACAGCGGACCGTCTTCGAGAATGACAGTATGGCCGAGCTCGCCTGCTGTGCCATTGTGGCCGCGCAGCAACCGCCCTTCCAAGAGCAGACCAGCGCCGATGCCCTCGTCCGCATCGATGAAGATGACGTTCTGCTTACCGCGCCCCGCACCCAGCCTTGCCTCTGCGAGCGTCGCGAGATTCGAGGCGTTGTCGAGGAAGATCGGCTGCCGCAGTCGCCGGTGCATGACCTCAACGATGTCGACTCCGGTCCAGCCGCGCAGGATTCCCCGCCCCGCGACACGCCCCGATGCCCGATCGATCGGGGCCGAGACCGCCATGCCAACGCCGCGCAGCTCGTCGATGCCGGATTCGAGATTCGAGAGGATGTCGGCCAGCAGGAGCGATGCCCGATCGAGCTCGTTGTCGGCGCGGTGATCACGAGCCAAGGGCATGTGATTCTCACCGAGCACCGTGCCGTTCACGTCGGCGACCACAACGCGCAGATGCCGTGCGGCGACATGGACACCGGCAACGAGACCTACAGCGCGGGCAAAGGAGACCAATGTGGCGCGGCGCCCGCTGCGAATGCTGGGTGCCGTGCGCAGGACGCCACCCGCGGTGAGCTCCTTGACGATGTTCGACACGGATGCTGCTGACAGCCCCGTCACCGCGGCGAGCTCGACCTGCGTCAGGCTCCCCTGTTTCTTGATCGCAGCCACGACGCGACGCCGGTTGGCTTCACGCAATGAAGCCTGCGAGCCTGGAGGACGCCTTTGTGATGTCACGACGTCACCTTACCCGGCGTCGGCATCGCACGCGCTGTCATCACGCGGTTGCCACGCGGGGAATGTGGGACGATCGCCAGGCGTTGCACCTAAGGATGACTGCTATAGCCCCCGCCCTGTCTGTACTCGACCTCGTCCCGGTGCGCACCGGCCAGACCAGCAGTGAGGCGATCGCAGCGTCACTCTCGCTCGCCGAGATCGCCGATCGGCTCGGCTACCGCCGCTTCTGGTTCGCCGAGCACCACAACATGCCGGCGGTGGCATCCACCACTCCTCCGGTACTGATCGCCGCCGCGGCCGGGCGCACGAAGCAGATCCGACTCGGCTCTGGCGGCGTGATGCTGCCGAACCACGCGCCCCTCATCGTCGCCGAACAATTCGCTGCGCTCGAGGCCATCGCGCCAGGACGTATCGACCTCGGCCTCGGCCGTGCGCCAGGAAGCGACCCGGTGATCACCCAGCTCCTGCGCGGTTCCGGCACCACCAGCGATGTCGAGCAGTTCCCCCGCCACGTGCAGGACATCGCCGCGTTCCTCGCGGGCGACGGTGCGACCCTGCGCTTCACGTCCGGCGGCGAGTACACCGTGCATGCCACACCTTCCGCGACCAGCTCTCCCGAGATCTGGCTGTTGGGCTCAAGCGACTACTCGGCTCAGCTCGCGGCATCCCATGGTCTGCCCTACGTGTTCGCAAACCACTTCTCCGGCCAGGGCCTCGAGCGTGCTCTCGATCTGTACCGCACCGGATACCAGCCCAGCGAGGAGCATCCAGAGCCGCGCACTTTCCTCACCGTCAACGTGGTGGCCGCACCGACCGCCGCCGAGGCCGAGGCGCGTGCACTCCCGCAGTTGCGGATGATGGCGCGGCTGCGCCTTAACAAGCCTCTGACCGCACTCGAGACCGTGGAAGAGGCGCTTGCTGCGACGCCGGATGCCGCCACCGATCAGGCCGTCCAGGCCGGGCGTTCGCGCTGGTTCGTCGGCACTGGCGAGTCCGTCGCCGCCGAGACGCGCGAGTTCGCCGCGAAGTACGGCGTCGACGAGGTCATGATCTCCCCCGTGGCCGGCGTCTACGAGGCCGAGCCCAAGGATTCCCCGGCCGGCCGCGCCCAGACGCTGGAGCTCATCGCCGCAGCGCTGTAAGGGCTGCGCCCGGCCGGGTCCGCCATCCTGACGTTCGAGCCTCAGGTGTCACACCTGGCCGCTTCAATCGACACATAGCGGCAAAACGCGCCACCTCACTAAACGCCCCCAACGGTCAGGGGTCGCACTTGGTCGCCCTCGGCATCCTGAAGCGGCAGGCTACGACCCCTCCCGGCGAAACAGCCCGCTTACTCCTCCGGCGCGCCGGAGAGGAGCCCGCGGAGCCAGTCGCGCGCTTCGACGAACACCTCATCCGAGTAGCGGTCCGGGTAGTGCACGATCCGACGGTCGGCACGAGGATACGAACCGAGGAACACCACGCGCGGGCTGAACCGACGGATGCCGAGCAGCGCATCCGCCATCCGCTCATCCTGCACATGACCGTCGGCGTCGAGCACGAATCGGTAGCGCCCAAGCTCATCTCCGATGGGGCGGGACTCGATCAGCGACAGGTTGATGCCGCGTGTCGAGAACTGCTCGAGCATGTCGAGCAGCGCACCGGGTCGGTCATTGGGAAGCTCGACGATCAGGGAGGTCTTGTCAGCGCCGGTCGGGTCTGGCGGAGTGGTAGTGCGGGTCACGAGCACGAAGCGCGTGACGGCCGAAGAGTTGTCGCCGATCTCGGATGCCAGCACATCGACGTCGTAGTGCTGCACGATCCCGGGGGGAGCGATCGCCGCCTGCGCGGGCGACGAACCATCAAGTACGCCGATCGCGGATGCCACGTTGCTGGCCGCCGGAAAGTGCGAGTGGTTCGGAAGATTCTCGCCCAGCCAGCCGTGGCACTGGGCGTAGGCGACCGGATGCGCGGCGATCACGGTGACATCCTCGAGCTTCGTGCCACGCGGAGCGACCAGCACGAAGTTCACGCGCACCAGATACTCGCCGACGATGCGCAGCCCGGGCAACGTTGCGAGAGCATCCTGTGTCGTGGAGACGCCACCCTCGATGGAATTCTCGATCGCAATCATCGCCGCGTAACTGCGCCCTTCAAGCACGTCCGCGAGAGCCTCGCCGACGTTGTGCACAGCACGCCAGTCTTGACCTCGCGCCTCGGCCACCTGGTCAAGTGCCGCTTCGGTGAAGGTGCCCGCAGGGCCCAGGTAGCTGTAGGTACGACGTTCAGTCACGCGTTTTACCCTAGCCCTCCTGCCTCACCCGCGCCGCGAGACTTCGCCTATGTCCTCGACGCCGGGGATATTCATGACACATGTGAAGTTTCGCGGGATGTCGGGGAGGAAGAAAAAGGGGCAGACTGGGACCATGACCAGCCGTGCCGGCCTCCCCGCGGAGGAAAGTGACCTCATTGACGTCGACGAATTGATCGCCGCGTACTACGACCGCCGCCCCGATCCGAGTGATCCGGCTCAGCGCGTCGCCTTCGGCACGAGCGGTCACCGCGGCTCATCGCTGTCGAACAGCTTCAACGAGCAGCACATCCTCGCCACCACTCAGGCGATCGTCGACTACCGCCGTGCGCAGGGCATCACCGGTCCGCTGTTCCTCGGACGCGACACTCACGCCCTCTCCCTGCCAGCCGAGCGCACCGCGATCGAGGTGCTCGTCGCCAACGGCATCGAGGTGCGCGTCGATTCACGCGACTCCTACGTGCCGACTCCGGCGCTCAGCCACGCGATCCTCACCTACAACCGCGAACTGCCGACGGATGCTGCTGGCCGCTCGGACGGCATCGTCGTCACCCCGTCGCACAACCCTCCGCGCGATGGCGGATTCAAGTACAACCCGCCGCACGGCGGCCCCGCCGACACTGACGCCACGAGCTGGATCGCGAACCGTGCAAACGAACTCATCGAGGCAGGCCTTGACGCCGTCAAATCGACGAGCTTCGCCGACATCGACTGGGATGCCCTGCCGAGCTATGACTTCCGCGACGCCTACGTGCGCGACCTGGCCACGATCATCGACATCGATGCCATCAAGAACGCCGGTGTCCGCATCGGCGCCGATCCGCTCGGCGGCGCATCCGTCGAGTACTGGGCGCTGATCAAAGAGGTATACGAGCTGGAGTTGACCGTCGTCAACCGCGAGGTCGATCCGACCTGGCGTTTCATGACGTTGGACTGGGACGAGAAGATCCGGATGGATCCGTCGTCGCCCAACGCGATGGCATCCCTCGTCGCCAAGAAGGGCGACTTCGACGTGCTCACCGGAAACGACGCCGACGCCGACCGGCACGGCATCGTGACTCCGGATGCCGGCCTCATGAATCCCAACCACTATCTCGCGGTCGCGATCGATTACCTGTTCTCGCACCGCGATGCCTGGCCACGGGATGCCGCGATCGGCAAGACTCTCGTCTCGTCGATGATCATCGACCGGGTCGCTGAGTCCCTCGGCCGTCGTCTGCTCGAGGTTCCGGTCGGTTTCAAGTGGTTCGTACCGGGACTGCTCGACGGCTCGGTCGCATTCGGTGGCGAGGAGTCTGCCGGAGCATCCTTCCTCCGCAAGGACGGCACCGTCTGGTCGACCGACAAGGACGGCATCCTGCTGTGCCTGCTCGCCGCCGAGATCATCGCGGTCACGGGCAAGAGTCCGTCAGAGCGCTATGCCGAACTCGAGCTGGCGTTCGGAGCATCCGCTTATCAGCGCGTCGATGCTCCGGCAACGCCTGCGCAGAAGGCAACGCTCGGAAAGCTCACTCCGGATGCCGTCGCGGCGACGTCGCTCGCGGGTGAGCCGATCACCGCGAAGCTGTCGCACGCGCCAGGCAACGGTGCAGCGATCGGCGGGCTGAAGGTGCAGACCGAGCACGCCTGGTTCGCGGCTCGTCCCTCCGGCACGGAAGACGTCTACAAGCTCTACGCCGAGAGCCTGCTCGGAGCAGAACATCTCGCCGAGGTGCAGGCCGAGGCTCGCGCTGTGGTGTCGGCGGCGCTGGGCGGCTGAGCTACCGCTCCCCTGCATCGGCCCCGTACCGGCGCCAGACGCCGTTGCGAAACCAACTGTGCTCGCGACGAGCCCTCCCGAGAACGGTGATTTATGGTCAGCGCATTGAGCTTCGACCGTTTTCTTCGCAATGCTCGCGAGCGGGTTTCTGAGAGCCGCCGGGAAGGCGGATATACCCGTCACCGTGGCGGCACCGCCGCGGATCTGTACGGAACAGCAGCGGCCGTCGGGATCAGGATCGCGCTCGGCGACCGCCCCACGGATCCCGAGGCGGAAGATCTGCGCCGCGCAGTGAATTCGTTCGCGACAGCAGACGGGCTGTTCGCGGATCCGACTCACGGCGAAATCCACCGCGCGGCCACCGCGCTGACGACACTCATGGTGCTCGGAGAATTGCCTTCTGTCCCCGCCCGCTTGCAAGACCTGCTGCGCGCGGAGGCGGCATCCCCGTTCCTCGCTGGACTCGACTGGGATCAGCCGTGGCCTGCGTCGCATGACGCGGCCGGGCTCCTCGCCATCGGCGTCGTCTGCGCTGGGGCTGAAGAGAACGAGCGCACCAGATGGCTTGACCAATATCTGGGCTGGCTGGACGAACACGCCGATGACGAGACGGGACTCTGGCTCCGCGATCGAATGGGGGCCGTCGGCGAGGACCCAGGACTGTTCGGCAATCTCGGATGCAGTTTCCACATGCATTTTCTCTACGAGTGGCTCGGGCGCCGGTGGCCACATCCGTCTGGCGTCGTTGACACGGGACTTCTTCTTCTACACGAGACAGCGACCGTGCTGCCGTCCGAGGAGAGCTCGCTCGACGCGTGGGGATTCCGGCAGCTTGACTGGGTCTACTCAGTGGGTCGGTCGGCGCGCGAAGGTCACCGCGCAGCGGAGGTCACGGCGGCGTGTGAGACGCTCGCCGACCGCGCTGCCGCCGCCCTGTCGGCTCCGGATGCCACGGAAGGTGATCTTCACGTCGTGCAGGCGCGTGTCGGGCTGGTGGCCGAACTCACAGTGCAACTGCCCGACGTGATCGATACCGGCGGATTCTCGCTCCGCTCCATCCTCGACGTGCGCCCCTTCATCTGACATCGTCACCGGTGAATCTCCGGTCTCCGCTTCGATAGGCAGATCCCGATCGAAGCGGAGACCGGCTGCTACCAGGCGTACGCCTCCGGCGCTGGGCCGCCCGGGCCCGGCCAGATGCGATCGAGCCGATCCAGATCCTCTTCGCTCAGCGTCACCTCCAGTGCCGCGAGGGCACTGGTCAGATGCTCCATCCGCCGGGGACCGACGATGGGCGCAGTCACCACCGGTTGGTGCAGCAGCCAAGCAATGCCAAGGACGGCCGGATCGATGCCGCGCTCGTCGGCGAACTGCTCATACTGCTCAATCTGTGCGCGATGCTCACCAAGCTTCGAAGCATCGCTTCGTGCTGTGTCTGTCTTGCGGAGCACGCCCGCCAGTCTTCCGCCAGCCAAAGGTGACCACGGAAGCAAACCCATCCCGTAGGCAGAAGCTGCCGGAACGACCTCCAACTCCACCGTCCTGTTCGCCAGGCTATATACAGACTGCTCGGTGACGAGGGGCGCTCGATGCGAGGCGGCTGACAATTCCTGATACTGGGCGATATGCCAACCAGCGAAGTTCGACGAGCCCAGATAGACGATCTTGCCCTGGTCGCGCAGCCGCGTGAAAGCATCCAGCACCTCATCTACCGGGACGTGGCGGTCGATGTGGTGCATCTGGTAGAGGTCGATCCGGTCGGTCCCCAGACGCCGCAGCGAAGCCTCTACCGCGCTGCGAATGTGCAGCGATGACAATCCGCGATCATTCACACCGGGGCCCATGACCTCGTGGACTTTCGTCGCGAGTACCACCTGGTCGCGCACGCCGCGGGACGAGATCCACCGGCCGAGCAGAGCTTCCGTCTGGCCGGGTTCCGGTCCCCACGGCGGTCCCCCGTATGCGTCGGCGGTGTCGAAGAAGGTCACGCCGCGTTCAAACGCGAGGTCGAGTATGGCAAATGACTCATCCTCGCCGATCACAGGACCCATATTCATGGTTCCCACGGCGATGCGACTCACCTGCGCGCCGGAACGGCCCAGTCGGGTGTACTTCACTTTGTCTTCTCCTCTGTGCGCATCCCTGCCAGGGGCGGTGTACCCACGGAGCTCGCCAATTTTCTGGTCAGATCATCCAAGGCGATCCCCGATCAACGCGAGGTTCTGGATCGCCGCCAGCCCATACTGGGCCGCGTCATTGGTCGACACGCTGGGTGCCTCATCCACTGGGTTGAGGACGTGCGGCACCCCCACCCGATTCAGCGTGAGATCGCGACGGTGGACGAGCCATTCCCCAACCCCTTCGAACGCCTGCCAGGCCAGCTCGGCGAACGCAGCATCGTCGGTGCTTGCAGCGACGTACGCCGTCAGTCGGCTGTGCGCCTGTTCGAGATGAATGCCGGAAAGCGGAGCTCCGACCGCCGCTGTCTGCTCCTCCGGCGTTGCCAGGTACAGGTGGCAGTAATCGAGCCACGCGTCCCGGAATCCGGGTACGTCCACAAGGTCGATCAGCTCGCTGCACACCTCCACGAGCCCGAACACTGCGCTCAGATGCGACACCGAGATACGGTCGCGAGTCGTGTCGAAGCGTCCGGTGTCGAGGTCGTACAGGGCCTCGCCAGTGAGGAATCCGTGCGGGAGCGCGCCGATGTCGGCCATTGTGCCCAGCAGCCGGTCGCGGGAGCGCGTGTCGCCGGTGCGCTCCCAATCGGTGAGCCACGTCGCAGCCAGCGCGCCCCAATCCGTCCCGAGCCCGACGGCGAGCGCCGAACGATCCGGGCGGTAGGTCGCGGCATCCGCTCGCACCTTCCGGGTGGGATCGGTGTCGAGGAAACGCTGGTCGCTGTCCCGCAGTTCGGTGAGCAGGTCACCAACTCGCTCGTCCGCGGTCAGGTAGTGGAAGATGCGCCGGTAGATCGGGCTGCTGATGCGCAGTTGCTTGGCGCTGCATCCCCAGTGCTGCACGTTGTGCCGCGATCCGAGCCCCTTCCAACGACCGAGGTGATAGACGTCGACCTCGCCCGTGTGCCTGGTCATCGCCTCTGCGAGTCGGAACACGTCGGCGCGACCGCTGCGCAGGTACGAGTACCAGAGCCACAGATCGGGTGAGAGCTCGCTGTTGTCCCAGGCATAGCCGCCGACGTCGTAACGCCAGACATGACGGTCGGCGTCGTACGCGTGCATCACGTCGCCGTAGTCCCAGAACCCGTACCAGCTGCGCTGCCCGATCTGGCCGAGATAGAAGTCCAGGAGGAAGTCGATGCTGTCCTCGATCTCCCCTCGAAGCGGTGTCGACCGATCGATCGGCGCCCAGTCACCGAACACACCCACGGCATCGAGGTGCGCGGGAGTCGGCTGCAGCAGCGGAGGAGTCTGCAGCCGCGCCACGTCGTCGGCTGCGCGTTCGATCGGCGGGGTGGCTGCGTAGGCGAACAGCGTGAGCTCGTGGGTGCGCGCGACGCCTTGCGCCTCGCCGAAGCCGGGCTCGTAGTCCTCGTAGGTGATCTCAAGCGCCTCGAGTTGCGTTGCGAAGTCATCCTGCCCGAGACCATCGTGATAGAACCGGACGTCCATCGGCTGCGCCTCCGGCGCGTACAGCCACGCCGTGACCTCCGCCCGTTCAGATGCCGCGCCCCGTATGTCGAGCTGACCAGGATGCGATTGCCAGAAGCTCCGCACTCCGACGCCGAGCCCGCCACCCGGATCGCTGACCGAGACGAAGCCCTCGGCCCTCGTGCCTGCGCCCGCGCTGATCCACGCGTGGCCAGGGGCGGTGCGCTTGCGGATGCCGAAGCCGTCGGCGCTGAGCTGGGTGAGCGTGGCATCTGACCAGGCCGGAATGAGATCCAGCCGCTCTGATACTTCCGGGTTCCATCCGGAGGTCGGCGACGTCGCATCTCCCCTGATTTGTGCGGCACGCACCTCGGCACCAGGATCGCGGCGGAGGCCGGTGAGCCCGCGCACCGCCTCGGAGAAGAAGCCCCCATCAGCACCGGCGAACCGGACATGCCGATCGTGCAGCGCTGCCCGCAGCGGTACCCCTGCCCTGACACCGAGACCGGTGAGGAAATCGACCTCGCCGTCGCCGTCCCAGATCACCGTATGCACGACGCGGATCTCCGCAGAGCCCGCGACCAGGACGAGTCGCACGATGAACGGCAGCCACTCCCGCTCTCCCGACTCTGCCCGGTGCGTGCCCTCAAGCCGCACGACAGCCCTGATAGGGCCTTCCTGCTCGACATCGACCAGTGAGATGCGCGAGCGGAACTGCTCCCGCGGCGCGCTGCCGCCGTCCTCCGCGATCTCGTCCTGCCGCAAGCTGACCAGACGGATGTCCTCGGCGATCGTGACACCGTCTCGCGTGATCTTCCGTATGAGCGCGTCGACCGAACCGCCCTGCTCGGGCACGGAAACCTCCACCGCGATCACACCGTTGTCGACGACCACCGCGCCGGCCTCGCGGCGCACCCGCACCGGCCGTTCGTGCTCGGGAGCCTCGGATGCGGCATCCGCCACGATCTCGTATTCGCCGACAACGTCCGTGGCGCCGAGCGCCGCGCCCGTCCACTTCACCGACCCGTCGGGCCAGGTCGCGAGGGGCCAGAACTGTCCGGGCACGTTCACGCCATCGCGGCGAAGGCGAAGTTCCGAGGCCGATGCGACACTCCCGCGCGGAAGCGGTGCACCCCAGGTGACACCCGAGGGCAGCACCGCCGGGGCGACGTCGTCGAGCCAGCGCAGGGGGACGGCCGGAGTGGCGGGGACGGTCATAGCGAATGCACCTCAAGGTTTCGGTAGCAGGCGGTCAGCGGGGTCATCTGTCGGAATCCGATGCGGCCATCGCGCACCCGTGGTCCGGTTGATTCGTCATCGACCCAGTCGAAGAGAACGAGGTCGTCGATCGAGAAAGTCACGCGGGCACCGTCTTTGATGACGCAGATGCGGTAGAACGCTCCGCGTGCGTCGTCGACGGACGGCAGGGGGTCGGCACCCTGACTGACCAGATGGAACCCGGGCGACTTGCGCAGATTGCAGGTATGGAAGGCGCGTTCGTCTTCCCATCGCCTGCGGAAGTAGGACACATGCAGGGTGCGGATATCGCCGGAGTGATACTGCGGGTAGACGCCCGTTCGCGCAGCGAGTCCATCGTCGAAGATCCCACCGCCGCCCACCGCAGCCGCACCGAAGAACAGCATGGCAAGACCCGGTTCGCTGCGCGGGGACATCTCCCAGGTGATGCGGATGCGATCACCGAAAACCTCCGGGCACCACAGTGTCCAGTGCTCGTCGATTCCTCCGCCGCTGGAGAGGATCAGGCCGTCATCTTCCGCCGCCGCGACCATCGGCCCTTCGGAAACCCAGCCGGCCAGATCTCCAGGAGACACCAGCGGATTCGCATACAGCAGAGCCGTCATCCCTTCACCGAACCGATCAGCATCCCCTTCGCGAAGTGCTTCTGCAGGAACGGGTAGAACAGCAGGATGGGCAGGGTCGCCACGACGATAACGGCGAACTTGATGCCCTGCGCTGGAGGCATCTGACCGGGGCCAGCCTCGAGCATCGACAGATCAGTGGCGACCGTGACCTGGCGCAGGAACATCTGCAGCGTCCACATCGAGTTGTCGTTGAGGTACAGCAGCGGCGACATGAAGTCGTTCCAGATGCCCACGGCGTAGAACAGCGCGAAGGTGGCGAGCACGGGCTTGGAGAGCGGGAGGATGATGCTCCACAGCGCCTGCATCTCGTTCGCTCCGTCGATCTTCGCTGATTCCTCAAGCTCAGCCGGAAGTTGCTCGAAGAAGTTCTTGATGATGATGAGGCTGAACGGATTGATCGCCATCGGCAGGATCAGCGCCCAGTACGTGTCGAGCATCCCCAGATCCTTGACGACGAGGAACGTCGGGATCATGCCGCCGGAGAAGACCATTGTGAACACGATGAGCGAAAGCAGCGTGCGCCGCGCTGGCAGGTTTCCCTTCGACAGCGGATACGCCATCGACGCGGTGAGGAACAGCTGGATCAGCGTCCCGACCACCGTCACCCCGATCGTCGTCGCCATCGCGCGCAGGAACGTGGGGCTCGTGAGGATCGACTCGTAGGCGCGCAGGCTGAACGTCTCTGGCCACACGAAGAACGACCGGGTAGCGAGTTCGAGTTCGGTGGCGAAGGAGCCGGCGATGACATAGACGAACGGGATCAGCGCAACGACACCAACTGCCGTGAGCAGAACAACGTTGAACACGTCGAAGACTTTGCCACCCGGGGTGTTGAACCGGTACTTCTCGCGTGCCATCAGAAGATCCCCGTCTGGTTGAAACGTTTGGCGAGCCAGTTCGCCCCGAAGATCAGCACCACACCAACGACCGCCTTGAAAAGGCCGACCGCGGTGCTGTAGCTATAGGAGCCCTGGGTGATGCCCATGAAATACACGTAGGTGTCGAAGACGTCGGCGACCTGACGGTTCAGCGAGTTCGTCATCAGATAGATCTGCTCGAAACCGGTGTTGAGCACCTGCCCCATCTGCAGCACGAGCAGGATGATGATCGTGGGGCGGATGGCCGGGAGCGTCACATGCCAGACGCGTTGGAAACGCCCCGCCCCATCGATGATCGCCGCCTCGTACTGCTCCTGATCGACGCTCGCGAGCGCGGCGAGGAAGATGATGGTGCCCCAGCCGGTGTTCTTCCAGATGTCCTGCAGGACGATGATCGGGCGGAACCAGGCCGGGTCGGTGAGGAAGCTGGTCTCCGTTCCGAGCAGACCATTGATCAGCTGCGTCAATGGGCCGATGTCCAATGCAAACAGCAGATAGGTCAGCGACGCGACGACGGTCCACGACAGGAAGTGCGGGATGTAGATCAGCGTCTGCACGGAGCGTTTGACGATGTTGACGCGCAGCTCGTTGAGCAGGAGCGCGACGACGATCGTCAGCGGGAAGGCGACGACGACGCTCAGCAGCGCCAAGATCAGGGTGTTCGTCATGATGCGCCCGAAGTCGGGGCTGGCGAACAGATCCTCGAAGTGCTTGAAGCCCACCCAGGGGCTGTCGGCGATACCGAGGAAGGGGACGTAGTCCTTGAACGCGATGACCGCGCCGCCCATCGGCCCGTACCGGAAGACCGCGAAATAGATGAGTCCAGGCAGCAGCATCAGATACAGCCACTTGAACTGGGTGAAATGCACCCGTGCGCCCCGACGACGCTTCAGCGGCGGAACGGTGAGAGCCTCCGTCTGTGTGACGGGTGAGTCCAGAACGACCACGCGATCTCCTGTCGGTGTGGGAGGGGCGGATGCAGCTCGCATCCGCCCCTCATTCGGTCAGTTCTGGCTGCTCAGCTCGTTGATCTCGGCGATGATGTCGTCTCCGCCACTGCTGCGCCACAGCGCGACCGCGTCCTTGAGACCGTCAAGGTCGATCTGACCGGCGATGTACTGGATGCGCGCATCCGAGACGATGACGTCCAGCTGGGCACCCTTGGACACGTAGGTCTCTGAGACGTAAGCCGCTGCCTCGTCGTACCTCGCATTCTCGGAGTCCGAGGCTTCGATCTCCTTGCGCTTGTCGTACATCTCCTGCTCGTACTCCGTCGCCTGCTTGGGGAGATAGCCCTGGAAGCCCGTGACGTTCATGCCCAGCTGGCTGTAGCTGAGCACGGCATCCTTCAGTTCCTGCGGGGCGTCGTCGATGGGAGCAGCGAGCTCGCCGTCCAGCGTGTAGGTCTCGCCCTCGATACCGTTGTTGAGGATGGGCCCCGCCTCGGTCGAGTTCAACTTGTCGAGGACTTCCAACACTGCGCGCAGCTCGGCTTCGGTGCGCACGTTCGTCTTCGGAATGGCCAGGAATCCGCTGTAGCCCGTGGTCGGGTGGGCGTTCAGCTCCCCCTCGGGTCCGGTGAGGTTTCCGGCGATGTCGACGTACTGGTCGAAGCCCTCAGGGTCGGATTCCTTGAACAGGTTCATCAGCACGCCTGCACGCGAGTGCACGTCGATGATGATGCCGCCCTTGCCATTGAGGAAGGGCTCGTTCCACGTCGCCGAGTCGAAAGTGGCGTAGTCGGGGTTCACGTAGCCGCCGTCGACGAGTTCCTTCTCGTACTCCACCGCGTCGAGCCACTCATCGGTCGTGAAGCTGGGCACCAGTTCGCCGTCGCGCTCGGTCCACCGATTGCCGGCGCCGAACCACGTCTCGATCACGTCATACGGGCTGTTGCTGCCGATCGCGCCCGGCCACTTGGGAATGATCAGTCCGTAGGTGTCGTCGACGCCGTTGCCGTCTGGATCCTGCTCGGTGAAGGCTTTGGCGACCTCATACAGGTCTTCCGTGGTTTTCGGCGTTTCGAGCCCGACGTTCGCCAGCCAGTCCTTGCGGATGATGACGGCGGCGCGCATCACGTCGCGGGCGCGGAAGATGCCGTACACCTTGCCGTTCACACTCGCGGCTTCCTGCACCTCGGGGAAGGTCGTCTTCAGGTTGGGGTAGTCGTCCAGGTATTCCGTGAGATCCCAGAAGGCGCCGGCCTCTGCGTTGCGGACGAACCCAGGGTCCTTGCCCTGGATGACCATGACCTGTGGGATGTCATCACCGGCGAGCGTGATGTTTGTCTTGTCCAGGTACGACGAGTTGGGCACCCAGTTGATGTCGAGCTCGACACCGGCGATGTCCTCGAGGGCGGCCTGGATCTCATTGCCCTCGGCCGGAGCGTTCGTGACCAGATACGGTGCCATGATCGACAGGCTCTTCAGTTCGGCGGTCTCACCTTCACCTCCGCCTGAGCCTCCTGCTGAGCATCCGGCGAGGACGACGGCACCGGCGGTGGCGAGTGCCAGACCGCTGAGCTTTCTGATGTGCTTCATGTGAACTCCTTCGTTCGTGCTGTTGCGAGATGCAGGGGTGAGGGTTGCAGGGGTGAGGTTGGTGGGATCGGGATGGTCAGCCAGCGGCGATGGGAACCGCGTCGGCGACAACAGCGGCGGCGAGCTGCCGGTCGTTCGCTGCGAAGAAGGCCAGGCACAGGGCTGTGTCGATCGTGAGCCACGTGCCGAGCGAGAGGAACGGGATGATGCCCGGAAGAATCAGGCTCGCGGTGACGACGACGACAGCAGCGAGAACCAGCAGCAGCACGTGGGCGAGGTTGCGCAGCATCCATCTGGACGCCGTCAGAACGTAGGCCCGTAGCGGCAGGTCGTAGTGGACGTAGAGCGGGACGACGACGGCCAGCAGCGCGAACGTGAGCACGAGTGCTGCCAGAGTGAGAATTCCGGATGCCTCGGCGAGCGTGCCTGCACCGGCGAAGCCGATCGTGTTCACCGTGAGGATGGCGCCGATGATCAGGATGGGCGCCAATACGGCGTTCGCTCGCCAGAACTCGCGACGCCATGCCTCGGCGAACGTGCGCACGGCTGGGAAAGCTTCACCGCGGAGCCGGCGGCGGGTGAGCTCGGCGGCTGCGACTGATGCCGGCGCCGCGCCGAGCACAATGCCGCCAGCGAGGGTGAAGACGTACCAGAGGACATTCACCGTCATGACCCAGAACAGCCAGTCGCAGGCTGCATGGGCGCGGATCGCCCACCCGCCTGACGCGGTTCTATTGCTCATGAGGATCTCCATCGATCGGCATTCCGCGCGTGTCAGCGATACGGTTTCGGGGCGGGAATGCGCTTTCCGTTCCCGATGCTAACCCACGAACCAGGACGCGTCAACCACAGCAGGAAAGCGCTATCCATGACACACTGCTGTCACAGCCGTTCGCATCCCACAGTGGTGCCCAGCGTTTGAGGAATCGAAGATGATCTATCACCTGGCCGGCGACTCGACCGTCGCTCCCATGAAGCCCGCAGAGAGTCCGATGTCGGGGTGGGGACACTTCCTTGAACGACATGTCGAACTCCCCGTCCGAAACCTCGCCTTCGGCGGCGCGACCACCGAATCCTTCCTCTCCTCCGGCAGCTGGGCGGAGCTTCTGTCTGAGGTCCGCACGGGCGACACCGTCGTGATCCAGTTCGGACACAACGACCAGAAGCAGCCAGAACTCGCCGCTCGCAGCGGCTACACCGATCGCCTGCGCCGCATGGTCGCCGATGTTCACGAGCAGGGCGCCCTCGCGGTGCTGTGCACGTCATGCGAACGTCGTTGGTTCGACGACGCCGGTCAGTTGACTCCGACGCACGGCGACTATCCGAACGCTGTGCGAGATCTCGCCCATGAGCTCGATTCCCCACTCATCGACCTCACGGCTTTCACCTCCTGGCTGTATGAAGATCTCGGCGAGGCCGAGTCCACACGCATGCTTTCGCACTTCGCTCCGGGAGAGGCAGCCGCGTGGCCCGACGGGCTGACCGACAACACGCACTTCCGCGTCGAAGGCGCCGATCGCATTGCGGCGTTCGTTGCCCGCTCGCTGCGTGCGATCGAACGACAGGGCGGCGACCAGCCCGCGAAAGGCTCGCAGATCGTCAGCTGACGCGATCGCGTCGAAGACCACTCCCCCGAAAGGACATCAATGACTTCCCGCTTTGAGATCGGTGACACCGATTTTCTTCTCGACGGCGCACCACTTCAGATCATTTCGGGGGCGATGCACTACCCGCGAATTCATCCGGGCCACTGGCGTGATCGCATCCGCAAGGCTCGCCTCATGGGGCTCAACACCATCGAGACCTACGTCGCCTGGAACGCGCATGAACCGGTCAGAGGGCAATGGGATGCCACAGGGCAGAACGACCTCGGCCTCTTTCTCGATCTGATCGCCGAAGAAGGCATGCACGCGATCGTGCGCCCAGGGCCGTACGTGTGCGCCGAGTGGCACAACGGCGGTCTGCCGACCTGGCTCACCGCCGACCCGGAGGTACGACTCCGCAGCTCTGACCCTCGCTACATCGAAGCCGTCACCGCCTACCTGGAAAAGATCAACGACATCATCGCTCCACGCCAGATCGACACCGGCGGCAGCGTCATCCTGGTGCAGATCGAGAACGAATACGGCGCCTACGGCTCAGACAAGGCCTACCTCGCAGAGCTCATCCGGCTCACGCGCGACGCGGGCATCACCGTGCCACTAACCCAGGTAGACCAGCCGATCCCGCACATGCTCGAGAACGGCGCGCACGAGGGGCTCCATAAATCCGGATCCTTCGGCTCTCGCATCCACGAACGCCTCGCCACTCTGCGCGAGCACCAGAGCACCGGCCCGCTGATGTGCATGGAGTTCTGGTGCGGTTGGTTCGACCACTGGGGCGAGAAGCACCACACCACGACATTCGCAGACAGCGCCGCCGATCTCGATCTGCTGCTGAGCGCTGGAGCATCCGTCAACATCTACATGGTTCACGGCGGCACGAACTTCGGTCTGACCGCCGGAGCGAACGATTCCGGACGCTATCTGCCGCTCGTGACGAGCTACGACTACGACGCGCCGATCAGCGAGTCGGGCGATCTCACCGAGAAGTTCCACGCGTTCCGCAATGTGATCGCAAAACATGCTGCGGTTCCTTCGGATCCGCTGCCCACGGCCATCGATGCACCGACGTTGACCGTCCCACTCGAGAGCGTCGGAAACCCGCTCCCATCAGCAGCCTTCGACCACGGCGAGTTCAGCACCCCGCCGTCGATGGATGATCTCGGCGCCGACGTCGTGCTCGTGGAGTACTCGACTCGCATCGCATCCGAGGAGACGACGGTGCTGGCGGCGGACGTTCGAGACGTCGCATGGGTGACTCTGGATGATCGCCCCGTCGGCATGCTTCAGCGGACAACCGGCGATCTTGCCCTTGCTCTTCCTCCCGGGGATCGCCTTCGCCTTCTGGTCGAAGAGACCGGACGTGTCAACTACGACACGAAGATCGGCGAGCACAAGGGAATCATCTCCGCGCCGACGCTCAACGGCATCCCGCTGGACGGCCCCTGGCAGGTGCGCAGCATCGACGTGCCCAGACTCGCCCATGCCGTCTTGAACGCTCCGGGCGATTCGAGCGATTCGGGTGCGATCACCAACGCCCATGCAGCCGGTCCGGTGGGCTTGCGCGCAGGATTCGACCTGGATGCGCCCGCGGATCTCTTCCTCGACACTGCAGGCTGGGGCAAGGGCTACGCCTGGATCAACGGCTTCTTCCTTGGTCGATACTGGCGTCGTGGACCCCAGCGCACTCTGTACGTGCCGGGGCCGGTGACGAAGCAGGGCCGCAACGAGATCGTCATCGTCGAGCTCGAGGCGATGACGGATGCGACGGCGCGCTTTCTCGCTCGCCCGAACCTCGGACACGAAGTCGAATGAGCGCGTCGGAGCGCGGCCCAGTCGGCCCTCTGACTGCCCGCCACCTGCCCTGGTCGGTGCCGGCACGTTCTGCCGGCATGCCGATAACGGAGGATGCCGGCCGCGGGATCACTGTCACGGATCGTGCGATTCTGCGCGAGGGAATCGGATGGATTCCGATCTCGGGGGAAGTGCACTACAGCCGTCTGCCCCGTGCCAGGTGGGCAGAGCGGCTGCGCCAGATGCGCGCGGCAGGCCTCACCGTGGCCTCGACATACGTGTTCTGGTTGCACCACGCCCCCTCTGCCGGCGCAGCCGATTTCGAGGGCGCCCTCGATGTCGGCGCGTTTGTCGACGAGTGCGAGACGGCCGGCCTCGAGGTCGTGTTGCGAATCGGCCCGTGGGCGCACGGCGAAGCGCGCAATGGCGGCTTCCCTGATTGGGTGCAGCAGCAGGATCTGGCCCACCGCAGCGACGATCCGCGTTACCTCGCACTCGTGCGGGAATGGTTCGGCCAGCTGGCCGAAGCGCTCGCTGGACGCGCCACCCCTGGCGGGGTTGTCATCGCCATCCAGTTGGAGAACGAACTCTACGATCGCCCAGAGCATCTTGTGACTCTCAAGCGGATGGCGCGCGAAGCGGGGATCACGGCTCCGCTGTGGACGGCCACCGCGTGGGGCGGTGCCGACCTGCCGCATGGCGAGGTCTTCCCGCTGTTCGGGGGCTATGCCGACGGCTTCTGGGTCGATCCTGATCAGCCGTGGGACCCCACCTTCCGTGCACATTTCCTGCCGTCCCACGATTGGGACGATCCGGGTGTCGGTGCGGACGTCCGCGCGATCCACAGCGACCCAGCCATCGCGGTCGAAGTCGTCCCCACAACAGATCTGCATGGCTTTCCCCCGGCGACCTGCGAACTCGGCGGCGGCATGGCCACCGCGTACCACCGCCGTCCGGTGCTTGACCCGAAGGACACCGCCGCGCTCGCGCACACCAAGATCGGCAACGGGTCGGCATGGCAGGGTTACTTCATGTATTCCGGAGGCCGCAACCCGGCGCCAGGGATGCAGGAGACGCAGTCGACCGGCTACCCCAACGACATGCCGGAACTCAGCTACGACTTCCACGCCCCGATCCGTCAATCCGGAGACCTGGGCGGTACGGCACCGCTGCTTCGTGCGCAGCATTCCTTCCTGAACGCATTCGGCGATCGGCTGGCCGATATGACATCCACTCTTCCGGAGACCCGTCCGAGCGGAGTTGATGACCGCGACACGCTGCGCTGGGCGCTGCGCAGCGACGGCGCCGAGGGGTTTGCCATCATCTCCCACCACCAGCCTTACGAGCGGCTTGAGTCCGTCAGCGACGTACAACTGCAGATCGAGATGGGTGCCGGCTCGATCACGGTGCCCTCTCGCCCCGTCGACATCCCATCCGGCACACTCGCGCGCTGGCCACTCGGCCTGCGCATCGGCGGTGCACACGTGCGCTGGGTGACGGCCTCGGCGCTCACCGTGCTGCCGGGTGCGACGCCGACACTCGTACTGGTGGCTGATGCCGGCATTCCCGTTGAGATCGCGATCGGCGACACGGCGCCGGTGACGATCCAACCGAGCACTTCGCCGATCCGGACCACCGGGGCAGACATCCTGGTGCTCCCGGACTCCGAGACGGCACGGATCTGGGTGCGCGAAGATGCGCGCGGCAATCGGCACCTTCTGCGCACGGATGCCGAACTCTCCTGGGACGAGCGGACCGTGTGGCTGCGCTCCGATGCCGGCTCCGCAAACCTCGATAAATACGATCCGCAGTCGCGCACATGGGTGCCGTGCGAGGTGGAGCCTCGCGGCGCCCAGGCTGCGCAGTCGAACGTGACAATCGTCCGGTCGCGGGCCGCGAGCGAGGTCCCCGACGACTATGGTTTCGGCGCAGGCCGTCATCGCGCACCGGAGGCCGCGATTGTGGATGCTTCGGCCGCCGTCTACGTCTTCGAGCTGCCAGAGTGGGCCGCCGATCCCGCGCATGATGCCGTGCTCGAGATCGACTGGGAGGGAGATGTCGGGCAACTGCGCGTGGACGATGTCACGGTCGATGACCGCTTCTGGGACGGCACCCGATGGCAGGTGTCACTCATCGACGTCGGCGTGACCGGGCACAGCGCTGTGACGTTGCGCGTCCTGCCACTCTCGTCCCACTCAACGGTCGCGCTCGCTCAGCAGGCGGCAGCGAGACTCCGTGCTGCCTCAGACGACGGACTCCGCGGTGCGCCCTCCGTCACCGTCCGCTCCCGCGGACTCTGGCGCGCGACCGACGCCTGAGTTCGAGGCGCTGCTGGGCGTCTGAGCCGCTTCAGGCGGCGAGGAACAGTTCGAGGAGCGCGAGAGCCTCGGACTGCTTCGTCGACTCATCCAGAAGCCACTGCGTCTGAAGACCATCGGATGCCGCGATGATGAGGGCTGCGACGGCGTCAGGGTCGACATCGGCGCGCATGCGCCCGGTTTGCTGCTGCCCGCGCACCTGCTCGGCGATCTCGGCGCGCAGGTGCGCGAAGCGCTGCGTCGCCCAGGCCGTTGCGTGCGCATGCCCTTCCTCGAGCGCGGATGACACGAGTGTCGAGTACAGCTGCACGAGCCCAGGGATCTCCCTGTTGCGCTCCGCCGATCGACTCATGCCCCCGACGGGTTCAGGCTCAGCGCCCGGGATCTCCGTCGAGGCGATCGTGCGCGACGACTCCCGATAGACCTCGATGAGAAGCTCTTCCAGCGACCCGAAGTAGTGCCTGAGTGCCGCGTGGGTCACTCCGACGGCTTCAGCGATGGCACGCAAACTGGTGCGATCGGCGCCGCGCTGTGCGAACACCTCGATCGCACGATCGAGGATCTCCTGACGCCTGGCCACACCCTTGGCATAGGCACCTCGGGAGGGTGCTCTCGGGGCATCAGCACCGGCATCGGGTGCCGGTATCCCGGCTTCGGCTGTCATGATCTTGATCCTACTCAGAAAAAACCTCCACACGGGGGTTTTCTCTGATACTGTCGCACCACACCATTGAAATCACCTCAACGAGGAGCATTCACACTTGTCCGTTCTCACTTCCATCCAGCTCTTCACCGTCAACCAAGACCTTGACGCAGACCTCGACAAGACGCTCGACGCCATCGCCGCGCGCGGCTTCACGACAGTCGAGCCCTACAACTTCGTGCGTCGCGCAGATTTGCTCGCCGCCGCGCTGTCATCTCGCGGACTCTCCTCTCCGACGGGGCACGCGTTCGTGGCATCCGCATCCTTCGTGAACCCCGATGGCAGCACGACGGACAGCGACGTCCCGACCCTCGACGAGACTTTCACCGCAGCGGAGAAGCTCGGGATGACAGTCGTCATCGAGCCGTACACCGACCCTGCCCGTTGGACCAGCGTCGAGCAGATCCAGGAGATCGCCTCGCTGCTCAACGTCGCCGCCGATGCGGCCGCAGCGCGCGGCATCCGCATCGGATATCACAACCACGCTCACGAGCTCGAGGCACGTTTCGGCGAAGAAACCGGTCTGGAGATCCTCGCAAATCACCTCGACCCGCGCGTCGTGCTCGAAGTCGACCTGTACTGGGCGGCACGCGCTGGTGTTGACGTCCTCGCGCTGCTGCGTACCCTCGGTGACCGCGTCGTCGCCGTGCATGTGAAGGACGGCACGCTCGACGCCGAGAAGGTGAACGCGTATCCGCCTGCAGATCAGGTTCCGGCAGGCGAAGGCGTCGTGCCGCTCGCGGAGGCGCTTGCCACTGCGAGCGCTCTCGAGTTCGCCGTCGTCGAGTTCGATCACTTCGATGGCGACCTATATGCGGCCATCGAGGCGAGCCGCGTGTTCCTCGATGAGACCGTCCCGGCTGAGAAGGTCACCCGCTGATGGCCGCCAGCGGACCCGTCGGCGTCGGCATCATCGGCGCAGGCAACATCAGCGATCAGTACCTGTCACACCTCACACAGTTCCCCGACGTCACCGTCCTCGCCGTCGGCGACCTCCTCGAGGACCGTGCTCGTGAGCAGGCAGCGAAGTATGGCGTCCCGAACGCCGGCGGCGTCGATGTCGTGCTGAACGACCCCGACATCGAGATCGTCATCAACCTCACCATCCCCGCCGTGCACGTCGCGGTATCGGAGAGCATCATCGCGGCAGGCAAGAACGTCTGGACCGAGAAGCCGATCGGCGTCGACCGCGCATCCTCGCGCGGACTGCTCGAGAAGGCGGGAGCGGGCGGCCTGCGCGTCGGCGTCGCACCCGACACCGTGCTCGGCCCCGGCGTACAGACCGCGAAGCGGGCGATCGCCCGCGGTGACATCGGGCGTCCGCTCTTCGCGCAGACGACGTTCCAGTGGCAGGGGCCGGAGATCTTCCACCCGAACCCTGGCTTCCTCTACGCCGTGGGCGGCGGGCCGCTGCTCGACATGGGGCCGTACTATGTCTCCACGCTCGTGCACATCTTTGGCCCGGTCGCGGCTGTCGCAGCTCTCGGGCTCAAAGGATCCGAGCACCGCACGGTGCAGGTCGGTCCGCTCGCAGGCGAAACCTTCCCTGTCGAGGTGCCCTCGACCGTCTCCGTGCTCATGCAGTTCGAGAACGGCGGCCAGGGCCAGAGCCTGTACAGCACCGACTCGGCGCTGCGCCGCCAGGGTCTCGTCGAGATCCACGGCACGGAGGGTTCGCTGATCATCCCCGACCCGAACACGTTCGGCGGAGAGCTCACCATCGTGCGCCCGGCTCCGGATGCCGGATCCGATCCGATCCGCATCGACCTGCCGCAGGAGGGCATCCTGACCGGCCGCGGTCTCGGCGTGCTCGACATGGCCCGCTCGATCCGTGCCGGCCGTCCGCACGTCGCCACCGGCGAGCTCGGCTACCACGTGCTCGACACCCTCCTCACGATCGAGGAGGCCGCCACGGCCGACAGCAGCGCCTTCGTTCCGATCGAGAGCACTCTCGACCCGGTAGGTGCGCTGGGTGCGGACTTCGACCCGCTGGCCAGAACCCTCTGAGTCAGAGTTCGGGAGAAACGGCGGCAGAGGGCGGGAGCTTTCCTGGGTAGGACACGTCCGGACGCAGAGACTGGAGCTGTTCGATCTCGGCACGCGTGAGCTCACCGCGGCTGGCGCGTTGCGCGATGCCCATCGTTTGGACATCGCCAGCCACGTCGTAGTGGACTCGGTCGCCGTACTGTTGCATGATCACCCACGCGTAGACCGCACGTTGCTCTGCGCTTTGCCTGGAGTACTGCTTCACCAGCCAGATCAGTACACCGAAGAAGAGGAGGCTGGTCAGTCCGACCATGAAGGACTGACCAGCCGAGTCTTCGCCCGGCGAGATCGCGATGACAACCGCCAGAAACGCGAACAGAACGGCCAGCACCGCAGACCCCGCGATCTGGGTCGCCCAGTAGCCTTTGCCCTGATATGCCTTGCTGTCAGTCACCGACACAGCTTAAGCAGGTGAGTTGCGTGCGAGCGCGCTGCCGGCTGCATGGAGCCAGCGACGCGGGTCGGCGATAGCTGCTTCCCCTGAACCGGCGAGATCTGTGAGAGACACGGATGCGCTGAATAGTGATGTATCGGCGTCCGAGGTGATCCGCCCGGCGACCAGTACCGCACGCACCCCCGCCTCCGCCGCGACCCCCGCTACGAACGAGGGCACCTTGCCGTCGCCGGACTGACCGTCGTAGGAGCCCTCTCCGGTCACGACGATGTCGGCGTCGGCGATCGCTTCGTCGAGTTCGATCAGCCGCGCGACTTCACCGGCACCCGGAGCGAGCTCGGCGCCCCAGCGCGCCAGTGCTGCGCCAGCCCCGCCGGCTGCACCAGAACCAGGCAACTGCGGGTCAAAGCCGAGCAGATCGGCGAGGCGCACCAGTGCGGCGTCGACGCGCACGATGTCGACGGCATCCGTCAGCCCCTTCTGCGGTCCGAACACGGCCGCAGCACCGTGCGACCCCACCAGCGGATTCGTGACATCCGAGAGAACGAGCACCTCCGGCGCAGAGCGAAGGCCTTCGAGATCAACCACCGCAAGATCCAGCAGTCCGCGGGCACCGGGCGCGATCGGTAGCCCGTCGACATCGGTGAATCGCGCTCCGAGCGCGGTCAGCAGCCCGGTCCCCCCATCCGTCGAGGCGCTCGATCCGATACCGAGCACGAGGCGAGAGACGCCATGATCGAGCGCGGCGACGATCGCCTGACCGAATCCGGTCGTGTCAGCGTCGAAGGGGCGCAGGTCGTCGACCAACTCGATGCCAGACGTTGATGCCAGATCGATCACACCTGTGCCGCCGGGCGTGGCATCCGTCGGCGGGAGGAGCAGCCATTCGGCATCCACCGGCACTCCCGCAGGTCCGTCCACGCGCACCGGCACTCGAACGGCACCAGGCACGGCCGCGTCGAACGCGGCCACCGTGCCCTCGCCACCGTCGGCCATGGGGCGCATCACGAACTCAGCCGTCCGATCGACGGCGGCCCACCCATCGGCGAGCGCCTGTGCGGCATCAGCCGCAGTGATGGACCCCTTGAAGCTGTCCGGTGCGAGTACGACCTTAGTCATCTATGTCTCCCCCTGTGAGCGTGTCGTCGGTCAAGACAGCGGGGGCGTACTGGATCGCAGGAGAACTTCGAGGCGGAGCGCATCGTCGTCCTGCACCCACTCCGGATCAGTCGCCGCGCGGAAGGTCTCGTATCCGACGTCTTCCAACGGCACATGCACGGTCGTGAGGGCCGGGGTTACGTCGCGTCCGGTGGGAATGTCGTCGAACCCGCACAGAGCGATGTCGGCGCCAACCTCGCGCCCGGCCGCACGGATCGCTGACAGAGCACCGATAGCGACCACGTCGCTGATACCGAACACGAGCGTTCCTGGGTCGATGCCGCCCTCAAGTGCCTGCGCCATGACGTCGGTGCCCGAATCACGCGTGAAGGCACCACGGTAGACGCGCGGTTGCGCTCCGCCTGCAGCGGTGAATCCCTCTTCGAATCCGGCCAGCCGTGCATCGCTGGTCACCACGCCCTCGGCGGCTGCAAGCACGATTGCCTGACGATATCCTCGCTCGGCGAGTGCGGCGCCCAGGGCTTTGGCTCCCCCTCGGTTGTCGATCCCGACGGCGCGCACGGTGTCGGATCCGACACCAAGAGCCACGACCCGCCCACCGGACGCCGTCACCGCGTCGAGCTCTTTGGCCAGCTCTGGGGCGATCTCGGGAGAGGGACGGGATGCCGCAAGAATCACGCCGCGCGGCCGCTGACCACGCAGGGCCCGCACGAGGCGCACCTCGCGCTCTGGGTCGCGTTCGGTGATCGCGATCGTGACGACCAGTCCCGACTCATCGGCTCCTCGGGCGACGCCGGATGCCAGTTCGCCGAAGTACGGGTCGGCAATGTCAGCCACGAGCAGTGCAATGATGGCCGACGTGCCACGGGCCGTCGCCTGCGCAGAGAGGTTCGCGGTGTATCCGAGCCTTTCAGCGGCCGCCTCAACCCGCTCCCGATAGGAGTCAGCGACCTTGCGCGTCGAGCCGTTCAGCGCCCTCGATGCGGTGGCCAAAGAGACGCCGGCTTCTCGTGCCACGTCGTGCAGCGTGGCTGAGCCGGAGTGCGCGGGAGCAGGAACGTCAGTCACAATCGTGATTCTAGGCGGTGAGGTGCGGCGAAATGGCGGAACCGAACCCCGCAGCGGTTCGGCGAACGACTTCGAGCGGGTCTGTCGCCCAGACTTTCTCGTTGAAAATCTCCACTTCGATGTCACGGTCGTACCCGCTATCCAGTACCGCTCGGGTCATCGGCCCGAAGTCGATGACGCCTTCACCCGGGTAGTGGCGGCCGAGGAGCACATCCAGCGGAAGCGGTGTCTTCCAGTCACAGACCTGGTACGTCGCGATGCGTCTCTCACGACCAGCACGCTGGATGCTCGAGATCACCTCCGGATCCCACCAGATGTGGAAGGTGTCCACCGTGACGCCAACGACGGCCGGGTCGAAGTCTGCCGCGATGTCCAACGCCTGCCCGAGAGTGGCCACCACACAACGATCGGACGCGTACATCGGATGCAGCGGCTCGATCGCGAGGGTCACACCTGCGGCGGCAGCGTCAGGGGTGAGTTCCCCGATGGCGTCGCGGACTCGCTCACGAGCACCAACCAGATCGCGCGAGCCCTCTGGCAGGCCGCCGGCGACGAGCACGAGGGTGGCAGTGGATCCTTCAGCGCCGGCCGCCGCGAGGACGGCAGCCTCTTCGATCGCGACCCGGTTGTCATCGATCGACGCTCGACGTGCTGGCCCCTCGGGGATCGTGAAGAAGCCGCCGCGGCAGTGCGTGGTGAACCGCAGCCCCGAGTCGGCGAGCATGGCCGCCGCCTCCGTCAAGCCGACCGCCTGTACCGGCTCACGCCACAACCCGATCGCTTGGACTCCGGCCTCGACCGTGACCCGAAGCGCTGTGGCCAGGTCGGCGTACTTGATGGTGGCCTGGTTGATGGACAGGCGCGGGTCTGGAACGTTCATGCGTGCACTCCGTTCAAGCGCAGCATCGCGTGCCAGCGTGTGTGGGCGAGTTCAGGGTCTTCCAGTGCGAGCGATGCGTTCGCAAGCTCGACGATGCGGCTGAGGTGCGGGAGGCTTCGTGCCGAGTGGAGCCCTCCGATCATCTGAAAAGCTGGCTGATGACCATTCAGCCAGGACAGGAACGCCACACCCGTCTTGTAGTAGAAGGTCGGCGCGGCGAACACCTGTCTGCTGAGTTCCTCAGTGGGCCCGAGAATGCGCAGGTACGCCTCTGGATCTCCCGCATCCAGCGCCTGAATCGCCACCGAGGCGACCGGCGTGATTGCGGCGAACGCGCCGAGGAGCGCGTCAGAGTGACTGCTGCCTCGACCGACAGTGTCTCCGCCGATGAGGTCGACGTAGTTGAAGTCGTCGCCGGTGAACATGCGCACGTGCTCAGGCAAGCGCGAGCGCACCGAGATCTCGGACTCGGCGTTGAGCAGACTCATCTTGACCCCGGCGATCTTTCCCGGGTTCTCCTCGATGATGTCCAACAAGACCGCGGATGCGCTCTGCCAGTCCTCCGCACCGAAATAGCCACGGAGCTCTGGGTCAAAAGCGGTACCGAGCCAATGCAGCACCACGGGCACGGTCGCCGACTGCAGCACCTCGCGGTACACGCGGCGGTAGTCCGCGGCATCGGTCGCCACACGAGCGAGGTGGCGCGAAGCCATCAGAACTGGGGCTGCGCCCTGTTCCTCAGTGAAGTGCAACTGTTCCTTGTAGGCGTCGATCACGGCGCTAAGCGAGATGTGCGATTCGGCGACGTGATCGGTGTTGACACCGACGACGACCGAACCGCCCTCCTCACGGGCTACTTCGGCGCTGCGGGCGATGAGTTCGCGTGTGGCTGCCGCGTCCAGTCCCATGTTGCGCTGCGCGGTGTCCATCGCATCGGCAACCCCGAGGCCCCACGAGTAAACGTTGCGACGGAATGCGAGGGTTGCATCCCAGTCGATGTCTGCTGGCTGCCCAGGAGTGTTGTCAGCATGAACCTTGGGGACAACGTGCGCGGCGGCAAAGGCCACGCGGCTGCGCAGCGGCGCGATCGGGCGGGTGTACGCGCCCGTGTCGTTCAGCGTGGCATCCGACAGCAGACCATCAGCGGAGAGAAGGCGAAGCATTGTCATGGGTCAGTCCAGCGTCAGAGCTTCGAGAACGACCTTGCGACCCTCGGCGCTGGAGGTGAGGCCCGCCTCGGCGAACTGCACGCCCTTGGCCCCCGCAAGAAGGTCGAATGGGTAGTCGGTGCCGAGCACGAAGGACTCCAGATACTCCTCCCACTGCTGGCGAAAACCGTTCAGGAAGATCTCGTTGGTGGGAACCTGCTGCCAGTCAGCGTCGTAGTCGTGAGTGTCCTCAAGGTCAGGGTTCCAGACCGGCTTGGGCGTGGCGTTACGCGGCTGGATCTTCGCACCGAAGAGTCCGACCACTGCGGATCCGTGCGTACCGTCGACCTGGAACTCAACGAGCTCGTCGCGGTTCACGCGCACCGTCCAGCTGGAGTTGATTTCGGCGATGACGCCGCCTTCGAGCTCGAAGATGCCGTAGGCGGCATCCTCGGCGGTAGCGGTGTACTTCTCACCGTTCTCGTCCCAGCGCTCGGAGATGTGGACCGCGGCCTGCGCGTAGACGCTCTTGACCTCACCGAACAGGTTCTGCAGCACGTAGTTCCAGTGCGGGAACATGTCGGTGATGATGCCGCCGCCATCCTCGGTGCGGTAGTTCCAGCTCGGGCGCTGCGCTGGCTGCCAGTCGCCCTCGAACACCCAGTATCCGAACTCACCGCGGACCGACAGGATGCGACCGAAGAAGCCCGAGTCGATGAGTCGCTTGAGTTTCTGCAGGCCTGGCAGGTAGAGCTTGTCGTGCACCACACCGGTCTTCACGCCGGCATCCTTCGCCAGCCGCGCGAGTTCGAGCGCCTCTTCGAGAGTCTCCGCAGTGGGCTTCTCGGTGTAGATCGCCTTGCCCGCCGCGATCGCCCTGCGGATGGCGGATGCTCTGGCCTTCGTCACCAGGAAGTCGGCGTAGATCTCCCACCGCGGATCAGCGAGTGCCGCGTCCAGATCGGTCGTGTAGTCCTCGATGCCGTGCAGAGCCGCAAGTTCAGCGAGCTTGGTCTCGTTGCGACCGACAAGAATCGGCTTCACCGTCACCTTCGTGCCGTCGGAAAGCTCGATGCCCCCCTGATCCCGGATTGCGAGGATCGACCGCACCAGGTGCTGCCGGTAGCCCATTCGCCCGGAGACGCCATTCATGATGATGCCGATCTCGCGCACCTGGGGGCGAGTGGATGCCGCGGGGGCGGTAGCGAGCGTGGTCGTCTCTGACACTTTCGTTCCTTTTCTCCGGCCCACCACAACTCGGTAAGCGCTTTCCAATTGATTTATCATGACACCGGAACGCGCTTTCCGCAAGCCGCCCCGCACGCTGTTGCTCAGGCCAACCGCAGCGCCACCCAAGAGACCGCCGGCAGGCTCAGTAAGAGCTCGACGCCGGAGGTTGTTGCATCAGCGGGGCGCACGCCCACGCGCTCGGGGTCCTGGAGCGTATTGGCTGCGTAGATGTCGTCATCGTGCAGCAGGTGCGACTCGATGATGGTGAGCTCACGGCCGAAAGCCGCCCCGACCTGCGTCAGATCGAGGCGCAGCTGCGCGGCATCCGTCGTCGAACGGTTCACCACGAACACTGAGGCGCCATCGTCGTCGATCGTCGCAACCGCGTTCACGGCGGCCACCTCGCCGAACCGCTCGCTCGTGAAGGTGCCGCCTGTCACAGGCACACGCACCGCGCGCTCGCCCGCCAGGCGGGAGGTGATCGAGAACGGGAAGAAGGTCGTCTGCCGCCATGCCGGCCCGCCGGGCTCTGTCATGATCGGTGCGATCACGTTGACCAGCTGCGCGAGCGACGCCGAACGAACGCGGTCAGAATGCTGCAGCAGAGTGATGAGCAGGTCTCCGAAGACCACGGCATCGAGGGCGTGGTACTGATCCTCGAGCAGCCTTGGAGCGACCGGCCAGCCCTTGTCCTTCAGCTCCTCCCCCGACTGCGTTCCGTCCTCCCGGTGGAGATACCAGACGTTCCACTCATCAAACGAGATCATGATGCGCTTATCGCTCTTCCGCGTCACCGCGACCGAGTCGGCGATCGCCACGACCGAATCGATGAACTTCGCCATGTCTACGCCGGATGCCAGGAACTCCTGCGCATCTCCGCCGTGCTCCTGATAGTAGGAATGACACGAGATGAAGTCGACGTCGTCGAACGTGTGCTCGAGCACGGTGCGCTCCCACGAACCGAACGTCGGCATGCCTCGCGAGGATGAGCCGCACACGACGAGTTCGATACCGGGATCGAGCATCCGCATCGCCTTCGCCGTACGCGAGGCGAGCTTGCCGTAATCGTCGGCGTTGCGGTGCCCCACCTGCCATGGGCCGTCCATCTCGTTACCCAAGCACCACATCTTCACACCGAACGACTGCTGCTGCCCGTTCGCGGCGCGCTGGCGCGTCCAGTCAGTGTCTGCAGAACTGTTGGCGTACTCGAGCAGATCGAGCGCCTCCTGGGTCCCGCGTGTGCCGAGGTTGACCGCGAGCATGAGGTCGCTGTCGACCCTGTCGAGCCAGCGCTGGAACTCGTGCAGCCCGACCTCGTTGGTCTCAGTGGAGTGCCAGGCCAGGTCGAGGCGTCGGGGCCTCTCCTCTACGGGGCCGACGCCGTCTTCCCACCGGTAACCGGAGACGAAGTTGCCGCCGGGATAGCGGATCGTCGAGACCCCGAGCTCAGTCACGAGATCGATCACATCGGTGCGGAAGCCGTCAGCGTCGGCACTCTCGTGCGTCGGCTCATGGATGCCGTCGTAGATGTGACGTCCGAGGTGCTCGACGAAGCCGCCGAACACACGTCGGTCGATGTCGCCGATCTCGTAGTGGGGGTCAAGGCGGCCGAAAGCGTCAGTCATCTGGCATCCGTTCTGAGAGAGGAAGCCGGTGGTCTTACCGGCTCAAAGGACCGCGGTCAGCGGGAGCGGTCAGCGGGAACGGTGACGTTCTGGGATCGCGACGACAGCGAGTGCCGCGCATCCGATCGCCGGGACAAACAATGGCGGGAGCGCCCACGTGGTCGCGACGACGAACACTGCCGCAGCGACGAGATAGCAGGCGCCGACGATGTCGACCCTGACGACGCTCGGGATCGCACGCAGCGCACCCCTCCAGCCGAGCTCGGGCGTCCACGCGCCGGCGGCGGTGAGTAGCGCGAGTGCGCAGGCGGCGAGGCCAACCCAGCCGATGACCTCGATCGCCGGCCCTCCGGGCAGGAAACCTGACCGCGCCAGATCGATGTCGAGCAGCAGCACGAGGGCGAGGAGGGTGGCGCCGAGACCGAGCGGCAGGCCCGGCAGGATGGCCGACTTCACGTCCGCCCAGAACAGACTCAGTCGCGAGTCCTCCGCCGCGATGAACCGGCGCAGGTGACGCACGCCAGCGGCCAGCGCCGCTGGCAGTGTGACGACCAGCACGCCGACGATCGTGATGAGGAGCCCAGTGAGCAGCACCTCGCCGAACAGTGCGAACTTCGCGCCGGCGCCCGGGAAGCGCGCGGGCGGCACGTCGCCCCTGGTGGGGCCACTGCCCGAGAGTGCAGCCCGGCGGGCGGTGCGCTCCTCGCGACGGGACATCGTCATCTCCTCCTGCATGACCACGCCGACTTAGCCTTTCAGTCCCTGAGTGGCGACGCCGTCGACGAGGAACCGTTGGAAGGCCAGGAAGAACAGCAGCACCGGCAACAGCGCGATGAACGAGGCCGTCACGGTAGCACCGTAGTCGCTGCTGGACGTCTGGTCGTTGTACAGACGCAGAGCGATCGGTAGCGGGTAGTTGTCAGGGCTCGTCAGGTAGAGCAGCGGCCCAAGGAAGTCGTTCCACGACCAGATGAACGAGAAGATCGCGCAGGTGATCAGGGCGGGCTTGATCAGCGGCAGGATGATCGCCCAGAAGATCCGGAAGTGCCCAGCGCCGTCGATGCGCGCAGCCTCGTCCAGGTCGCGCGGCATCTGCCGAATGAACTGCACGAGCAGGAACACGAAGAACGCTTCGGTGGCGAGGAACTTCGGCAGAACGAGCGGCCAGAAGGTGTCGACCAGTCCGAGGTTGTTGAAGATGATGTACTGCGGGATGATCACGACGTGGAACGGGAGCAGCAGCGTCCCGATCATCGCGGCGAAGAGGATACCAAGGCCCTTGAACCGCACGCGGGCGAAGGCGTACGCGGCCAGCGCCGAGGACAGCACCGTGCCGACCACGGCCGCGACGGCCAGGATGAGCGAGTTGAGGAAGAACCGCCACATCGGCACGCCGGCGATGCCGTCTGCGACCTTGATGTAGTTCTCGATCGTGGGCGAGTTCGGCAGCAGACCGGGGTTCTGGCCGAACTCCGCGTTGGGCTTGAAGGTGGAGAAGAACAGCCACAGCAGGGGGTACAGCACAATCGCGGTGAGCACCAGCAAGACAACAAGCCACACAACGGTCTGCCAGGTCTTGCGCTTCACCCGGCGGCGGGCGGACGGGGGGCCGACCGGTGTCGTCTGCTGCGCGGCGAAGACCGGAGTGGAGGCCGCACCGGACGTCGTGGCGGCATTGGAAGTACTCATCGGTTGTCTCCCGCGTAGTGCACCCAGGAACGCTGGGTTCTGAAGAGGATGAAGGCGATGATCGCTACGACGACGAGCAGCACCCACGCGATCGCCGCGGCGTAACCCATCTGGCCGTCGGCGAAGCCGCGCTTGTACAGATAAAGGGTGATGAAGTTCGTCATGCCGGCGGGGCCACCAGAGCCATTGGAGATGATGTACGCCGATGCGAACACCTGGAAGGCGCCGATCAGGCCGAGCAGCAGGTTGAAGAAGATCACCGGGGAGAGCATCGGAAGCGTCACTGCTCGGAAGCGGTGCCACGCGTTCGCACCGTCCATCTCAGCGGCTTCGTACAGCTCCTTCGGCACCTGCTTGAGGCCGGCCAGGAAGATCACCATCGTGGCGCCGAACTGCCAGATCGCCAGCACGATCATCGCTGGCAATACGAGTGCGGGGTTGCCGATCCAGCCACCCAGGTCGAGGCCGATGGAACTCAGCGCACTGTCGACGGGTCCGTCAGATCCGAACATCGCCCGCCACACGATCGCGACGGACACCGAGCCACCGATCAGGCTCGGGGCGTAGAACGCCGAGCGGAAGAAACCGGAACCCTTGTCTCGGTAGTTCAGCAGCATCGCGACCCCTAGGGCCGCGGCCAGAGTGATCGGGGTGCCGACCAGCACGTAGATCAGCGTGATCTGCGCCGACTGCATGAACTGCGGGTCGTTGGTGAACAGCCGCACGTAGTTGTCGAAGCCGATCCAGCGGGGCGGCTGGAAGATGTTGTACCGCGTGAACGACAGGTAGAGGGAGTACACCATCGGGATGATCGTGAGACCGAAGAAGCCGATCAACCACGGGATGAGAAAACCATATCCGGCGGCCGTCTCGCGCAACTGGCGACGCTTCTGACTGGGGCGGTTCAGGCTCTCGGGCCGGCGGCGACGCAACGGCTGGCGCCGCTTCTCGCCGGTGACGATGACTCTCGTCTCAGTCGTGCTCACGGGGACTCCTGTGGTGATGAGGGCAGTTCGGGTGGTATCCGGGACACGGGGTCCGGGCGGTGATGATACCGCCCGGACCCCGAGTCCGTCAGCCAGATCAGCCGTTCAGGACGACGTCGATCTCTGTGAAGAGCTGTGCAACAGCGTCGTCGACGGTGATCGTGCCGAAGTTCAGCTCAGCGCCGAGCTGGCGGAACTTCTCTTCGATGGTGCCGTAGCCGACGATCGGCACCGGCGGAGCATCGCCGAGGCGGTCGGCGATCGCGGTCTCGTGGTCCTTGATCTGCAGGCTCAGCGGATCGAGGTCGGCCGCCTCAAGTGCGGTGCTCGACGCAGGCAAGCCGCGGTTTGTACCGAAGATCTCACCCGACTCCGGCGAGTTGATCAGGAAGTCGACCAGCGTGGCGGCGGCCGCGGGGTGCTCGGTGCTCGCGGAGATCGCGTGCAGCATCGAGGGCTTCAGGTACAGGTCCTTCGCACCTTCAACGGTCACGGGTGGAGCCTGCAGATTCAGTTCGGTGTACCCCTCGCCGAGGTTACCGAGGTAGCCGCTGCCGAAGTTGTCCCAGGTGAGCTCGCTGGCGACCTTGGCCGCATCGAACGGGCCGAGGGGGTTCAGCTCTTCGACGAGCTGCTGTGAGACGCCGATCCCGTCGCGGATCTCTTGCCCTTCTTCCCAGAATTCGGCGAGTCGATCCTCATCGAAGCCGAGCGTGCCATCCTCATTGAAGAGGTTCCCGCCCTCTGCACGCAACTGGAGCTCGAAGTTCTGGATGCGACCGGTGTAGTCACTGCCACCCCAGAACTCGCCGCCTGCGGCCTCAGTGACACCGGCCATCCAGTCGGTGTAGTCGGCCCACGAACCGCCGGTGAAGTCCTCAACGCCGACCGTCGCGAGCAGCGTCGGGTTAGTGAACAGACCCCACGCGTTGGTAGAGGTCGGGATCGCATAGGTGGTGTCAGCCACAACGCCGATCGACAAGATGTTCTCGGAGAGCGGCTCGGTCTGGATGATGTCGCCCAGGAACGGGTCAAGGTCGAGGAGAAGCCCGTTCTCGGCGTACTGACGAAGGTACGAGTAGTCGAACTGCATGACGTCCGGCAGGTTCTTGCCTGCAGCCTCAGTCTGGCGCTTCTCCCAGAACTCGGGGAAGCCCAGGAAGGTGGCGTTCACCGTGATGTTCGGGTGCTCCTCGTTGAACGCCTCGATGACCTGGTTGTACAGGTCCGCGCGCACGTCGTTGCCCCAGAATGCGAGGTCGAGCGTGACTTCTGCCTCCGGGTCGAGCTCTTCTGCCGGCTCGTTGCCGCCGCCGGCGCAGCCGGCGAGGGCCAAGGCGGCGCCGGTGACGAGCGCGACCGCTGCGAGTGACCGCTTCTTGTTGAACATCTTTGTCCTCTCTGTGAACGTCAGCGTTCTCTGTGCTCTGGCGAACGTTCATTGTCCATGTGGGTGCAGTGCGGGCGCTATTCGTATCGAACAGAAGATCGCATTTTGGGAAAGCGCTTGCCGGTCACGGTACTACGCGTTGAATCGTTTTGCAAGCTTGGGAGGCAAACGCTTTCCGTCGATGGTGAGCAGACCGTCGATGACACCCAGTGGCACCCGGTACACCGCGCAGCGTCGATCATCCATCGTCTCGACTTCGGAGCCGGGGATGACTGTACGAGCGGGGTGGCCGAAGAAGTAGAACCAGGATCGCTCCCCCTCGCGCACAGCCGCGCCGTGGTGGCCGAAGCCAGTGCCTGACACCTCGCCAGCGCCGAGGATCACCGCGTCCGGCCCACCTTGACGCTGCCAGTCGATCGCGTCGGAGGAGCGATACACCGCCATCCCCCGCCACTCGTCGACGATCATCCACCACCAGCCCCCGAGCTCGAGCACGTACGGACCCTCGTGCGGGCGTCCTCCGATCGCGACACCCTCCACTGACCATTCGCCGAGATCGGCCGACACGGCAACCATGGTGACGCTGTCGGCTGCCTCGTCCTTGTACCAGATGCGCCAGCTGCCGTCCGGTGTCTGGGCGACCGCCGCGTCGATGACACGGTCGCTCGACAGCGCGATCGATCCGCGGCGCGTCCAGAGGGCGAGATCGTCCGAGACGTACTCGACGATGTGGCGCGCGTGGCCGGGCCACTGGTCAGGGACGCCGTCAATCTCGGTGAGGTACATGCGCCAACGCGTGCCATCGTGAATGACATCTGGCGCCCAGTGCGTGCGGTCGGTGGTGTCTGGAGGCCCCGATGCCAACTGCAGTCCGGCGCCCTCCGGTTCGAGGGTGCCGGCATAGTGCCACTGCACCCCGTCATCGGAGTGGGCGACGCCGATGCGGCTGCCATGGACCCACGCGACGCCCGGTCCAGGATCAGGGTGGGTCGCGCGCCGCTGCGTGTAGAACATCCACCAGCGGCCGTCGGCGATGACGACCGTGGGGTCGGTCGCGCCGTCATAGACCGGGTCCCGATAGAGCTCGGTGAGCGTCATGCGTCGGCGGCCCGCATGTCGGTCACCGGGCTCGCGAAACCGGCGCGATGCGTCGGATGCGAAGCGAGATCGGCCGGCGTGATGACGGCCCCGTCCCTCGCTGCTGAGGCGTAGATCGCAGCGACCAGCTCGAACGAACGGGCCGGTTCGTCGGCGGTCTCTGGCAGGTCGCGGCCGTCCAGCAGCGCGTCGAACACGTCGCGAAGCAGCACCGCGTGGCCGCTTTGTTCTTCGACGTGCGGCAGAGACCAGCCGCCTGACTCGCCTTCGAAGCCGGGAGCCGGCGTGATCGCCCAGTTCGCATGGCCGTGCCCGTAGAGGTGATCGACCGTCACGGTTGCCTTCTGGGTGTCGATGCGGATCGAGCTGGTCTCGCGTGGAGAGACCGCACTGGTGGTTGCCTGCGCGACGACGCCGTTCGCGAAGGTGATGGTGGCCGTGGAAGCGTCCTCGGTCTCGGTCTCGCGATCGAGCCGCCACAGCCGCCCCTGCACGCTCGCCCAGTCTCCGAGGAGAAACCCGAGCAGATCGAGCTGATGGATGCCGTGACCCAACGTCGTGCCGCCGCCCTCGGTCTCCCACTTGCCGCGCCACGGCGCCGCGAAGTAGTCCTCGCCGCGATACCAGAGCGTCTGGCAGACGGCGATCAGCGGCCGACCCAGCGTGCCCTCGTGCAGCAGTCGCCGGACGTGCGCGGCGGCGGTACCGGTGCGCTGTTGGAACACGACCGCCAGCTGACGATCGGCCGCCGCAGCCGCGGCGCGCATGTCTTCCAGTTCGTTCAGCGACGGCGCCGGCGGCTTCTCCACCACGACGTGCGCACCGGCGGCGAGCGCAGCGAGCGCCTGCTCGCGGTGCACCACCGGCGGAGTGCAGATGAGGACGACGTCCGGATGCTCCGCGTCCAGCAGCGCGTCGAGCGTGTCGTACACAGCCGGCCCACCGTGCCGCCCGGCGAAGGCGTCAGCCGCGACGCGGGACAGATCGGTCACGGCGACAAGCTCGGCGCGCGGATGCACCGCCACCGCCTGCGCGTGGAGGTTGGCGACGGATCCGGTGCCGACGATCGCGGCACGGAGGGGGGAGATCATGCGGGAACCTTAGAGTCTCGAAGAAGGAACGCTTAGAACTTTACGACGCTCGCCGGAAGACATCGCGCAGATGCCGGTCACTCGTCGGTCCACTGCCAGGTGCGCAGTCGTCCGCACATGCCGAAAGTCCGCTCGGCGGCGGTCGGTACGGCGCGGGTGACGGATGCCGCTGACATCAGTCCTGGCTCCCCCGCGGCGAGCGCAGTCAGCTGTTCGCCGACGCGCGCCGTCTCGGCGGCGACGGTTTCCTCCCACTGTGCGCGCCACTGCGCGGTCAGCGGGCGGACGAGACGGACTGCTCGTTCGTGGAAGGCGATGAGCGCCGCGGCTCCGCCCTCACGAAGCTCGGCGAATCCCGCGAGGGCGAGGTCACGTCGGGCGCGAGCGGCGTCCGCCCGGCCCTCGCCTGCGGGCAGTGCAGCGGCGGCGGCGTAGGCGTCCGGATCGTCGAGCACCTCGGCAGGGAACGTGAGCACGGCATCGCCGGCCTCAGGGAGGCCAGCGTTGGACATCACGACCAGCAGACGCAGCTCGCCCTCGTTGACGAGGCGGTGCACCGTGCCCGGCGTGAACCACACGACGTCGCCTGGCACGAGCGGGTGCTCCTCGAACCCCGCGGCCGATAGCGTCTGCACGGCGCCTGTGCCGCCGATCACGACGTAGCCCTCGCTCGACGCGGTGTGCAGGTGGGGAGATCCTCCGCGGCATCCGTCGGCGGCCTCCCAGTCGTACACCTCGAGGTCGGAGACGGCGACGCCGCCGGGGAACACGCCGGTCACAACAGCTCCCGCAATCGCGCCGCGAGATCCGCAGCGGCATCCGCCCCGGCATCCGCGATCCCGACCGCGTAGCGGAAGGTCGCCGTCTCACCCGGCGCGATCGTGAACTCTTCGCTGAAGAACGGCGCCGGATTCAACGCGGCGAACTCCTCGGAGCGTGCGAACCACTGCGGCGGATGATGCGGGTTGGACGCCGCATCGACCATCACGAGCAGCGACGTCTCATCAATCTCGTCATGCCGACCGGCGAAGCCCATCCACTCGTGACGCTGGCCACGGACATCCGACCCAGACCCGGTCCCGTCCACCGTCACAAGCGTGCCATCGGTGAACGAGCGCGGGCCACGCCAGAACAGCCCGCCGTATCCGGCGTTCTCCCGACCCTTCGTCGTGGGCGAACCGATCACGATCGGTGCGTCAGTGACGTTGGTCAGGGCGGTCTCGAAGGTGAGCGCCCACGCATCGGCGTCCAGCGTGCGCGCAGTCAACTCCCGGCGCTCGGCGAACATGCGACGGCCGTCCTGGGCGATCCACTCAAGGTCGTGCGCGAACCGGGCGAGCGTGCCCTCCTCGACGAGGGCGACCGAGACGTGCGCCTGCGTGCCGTCGTTGGGAAGCTGGAGGTACCCCTCACCTCGCACGTATGTGGGGCCGCCCCAGAAGTTCTCGTCGTCCACGACCGGCAGGGACCAGGCGATGCCCTTGTGCCAGACGTGATCCCATGGCCGGTACAGGCTCACCACCCGCCCGGCCCGCGTGCGCAGCGGATCGAGGTAGGGCTTCGGTGACTCGAGCTGCGGCGAATCAGGAACGAAGACGTAGCGGAACAGCTCGACGTCGCCGTCGCGGACGACGATCTCGCTGGCGGCACGATCGATGGTCAGGGTCATGCGATGACCTCCTCAGGACGGGCTTTGACAGGATGCCACGGCACGGCGCCGCCCGACATCGATCGAACGAACGGATCGTCGCCGGTGAGCTCGCCCGCGGCGACCGGTCGCCCGCGGAAGGCGGACGCGTAGGTCGCCGCGGCGAACTCGAGGGTGCGGCGGGCATCGTCGACGCCCACCCCTGGTTCTTTCCCGGCGGCGAGCGCGTCAAGGATTGCGGCGACCTGGGCGCGATGCCCGCTGCGCTCACTCGAAGGCTCTGCCACCCAGCGCGCGGCCAGCTCTTCGTGACCGGGCGCTGGCGTGAACGTCCAGTCGGCGTCGGTGTAGCCGTAGACGTGCTCGACCTCGACGGTCGCGTGCTCGAAGTCGAAGCGCAGACGCGAGGATTCCCGCGGCGACACGATCGAGTTGACGACCGTGGCGAGTGCGCCGCTGTCGAACTCGACGAGCGCCATCGAGACGTCCTCGGTGTCGGTCGGCAGCGACTGGCGGGCGGCGAAAGCAGAAAGCCGCGCCCAGGGCCCGAGCACGGCCAGCAGCAGATCGAACTGGTGAATGCCGTGGCCCATCGTCGGACCACCGCCTTCAACCTCCCAGCGTCCACGCCACGGCAAGTCGAAGTAATCGGGAGTGCGGTACCAGAGCGTCTCGCAGGTCGCGACCAGTGGGCGTCCGAGCACCCCGTCGCGCACGAGGCCAATAAGTCGCTGGGCCGCCGCGCCGTAGCGATGCTGGTACACGGTGAGCGCCGGCACACCCGTCTCGCGAGAGACGGCGACGAGCTCGTCCATCTCGGCGAGACTCAGCGCTGTCGGCTTCTCCACGAGCGCGGGCACGCCTGCACGCAGTGCCTGGATCGCAAGCGGCACGTGGGTCTGCGGCGGCGTGCACACGTGCACGAGATCGAGATCCTCCGCGTCGAACAGGGCGTCAGCTGTCGAATGCACTGCGGCCGCTCCGAATCGCTCCGCGAACGCGCGCGCACGGTCCTCATCGAGATCGACAACGGCGGCAAGCTGCACACGCGGCGCGAGGTCGACGATCGCCTGCGCGTGGGCGTGCGCAATCGACCCTGTGCCGATGATGGCGACTTGGAATGGTCGGTCCTGTCTCATTTCACTCCTTCGTGGATTCGGACGCGAGGCGCTAGCTCAGGTGAGCCCCGCCTGTGTGAGGTGCAGTTTCGCGTAGCGTCCTTCTGCGGCGAGCAGGTCATCGTGGGTGCCGCTCTCGACGATCTGGCCGTGCTCGAGCACGACGATGCGGTCAGCCTGCCGCACAGTGGACAGACGGTGGGCGACGACGAGTGTGGTGCGCCCGCGCATGAGCCGTTCGAGCGCTTCCTTGACGAGCCCCTCCGATTCGGGGTCGAGCGCCGAGGTGGCCTCGTCGAGCAGCAGGATCCGCGGATCGCGCACGAGCGCGCGGGCGATCGCCAGACGCTGCCGCTGCCCGCCTGACAGTCGCGCACCCCGCTCACCGACGACGGCGTCCCAGCCCTTCGGCTGGTCCTGCACGAACTCCCACGCGTTGGCATCGCGCAGCGCCTGGCGGATGCGTTCGTCCGTGGCATCCGGCATCCCATACGCAATGTTGTCGCGGATCGATCCTTCGAACAGCACCGACTCCTGCGGCACGACCGACACGAATCGGCGCACGGTGCGCATATCGAGTTCCCGCATGTCGGCGCCGTCGAGCAGGATGCGTCCCCCGCTCGGGCGCACGAAACCAAGCACCAGGTTCATGAGCGTCGACTTGCCCGATCCCGACGAGCCAACGAAGGCGACTGTCGTTCCGGTGGGGATCACGAGATCGATACGATGCAAGGCGTCGACGTCCGCGCCGTCGTAACGGTGCGAGGCATCCTCGAGCGTGATCGAACCCTCGACGGCGTCGACCGAGAGCTTGCCCTCGTTCAGCTCGAGGTCTGGCTCCTGCAGCACCTCGGCGATCGAGCGCACGGACTCCAGGCCGCGCGCACCGACCGGTATCAGCATGAGCAGCTGGGTCAGGCCACCGGTGAGCAGCGTGAAGTATGTCGACAGCAGCACGACCTCGCCGGGAGTGACCGGCAGGAAGCCGGTGAGCGAGAACACTGCGGCGAGCACGAGGCAGCCGACGCCGAGCAGTTGCATCGCGACCCAGGAGATCGAGGCGACGTGCCCGTTGAGCATGTCGAGGTGAAGGCCCGCACGGCGCACACCATCGGCGCCGCTGGCCACACGGGTGACCGCGGTCTGCTCGAGGCCGTGCGCTCTGGTGATCGGGATGAGCGAGGCCATCTCCCCCACCCTCGCCGACAGCGTCTCCACCTCGCGGCGGAACACCTCGTTGCGCGTACGCGAGCGGTTGCGCATGCCGTAGCGGATGCCGATTGCGATCGGCACGGTCAGCGCATAGACCGGCAGGAACTGCGGCACCACGATCGACGTCATCGCGATCGCCCCGGTCATGACCATCGCCGCGGACAGCAGTGGATGGGTGACCTGTTGAAGCATGAGTTCGACGTTCTCGACGTCACGCACGACCTTGGTCTGCACGATCGAGGAGCTGACTCTGGTGTGATATCCGATCGACAAACTCTGCAGTCGCGCAGCCAGCGCATTACGCAGATCTGCGCCGGTATCACGCACGACCGTCATGAAGTTGCGGGTGTAGAGGATGTGGTTCGGGTAATTCTGCAGCAGCAGGACAGCGGCGAGTGCGAACCACCACAGCACGGCGGATGGCTCACCCCGTTCGGCCACGATGTCGATGATGGCCGCCGTGACGACGGGGAGGAACCACAGTGGGATCTCCTTCATCGTGAAGGCGAGAACGGCCACAAGTATCCGTCCGGGGCGGCGCATGAGCAGCCGTAGCACCGACCACGTCGGGTGAGACCCATCGATGAGGTCGGGGATGCGGGAAAGCGCTCTCCGTGTCACGGCTCCATGCTAGCCCCTCGAGTGTGGCATCCGTCCGCTGCGCAGCAATACAAGACGATTCACCGACCCTCCGCGACAGGAAAAGGCGTGCTGGAGGCCACTAGGCTGACGGCGTGACTTCCCGATTCTGGGTCGGCGAGACCGACTTCTTCCCACGCGCCAACAAGGCCATGCTGCTGCGCGGCTCGAAGCCGGCGCACCTCGCCGAGGTCACCGAATGATGACCTTTTCCGCTGCATTCGACTGGGTCCGCCAGCACGTCGAGGCTGACCGCCTGCCCGCCGCCGTGCTCGGTATCGCCTCCGCCGACGGCACGGTCGCCCTGGAGTCGTTCGGCGACGCCGGCGTTGACGACCGCTATCCGCTGTTCTCGATCACCAAGCCTCTCGTCGGCATCGCCGCGGCACGCGCGATCGAGCGCGGCCAGCTCACGCTGGATACGCCGCTGACGACCGCGCTGCCTGCGTTCGGCGCCACGCGGGGCGGCGACGATATCGGCGACGACATCGTGCGGCTGCGGCACTTGGCCAGCCACACGTCCGGGATCAGCGAACCCCCGATGGACTCCGCGCCGCCGCTGCGCGAGGAGTTACTCGCACAGGGCCGCGACTTCATCGCTGGCACAGCATCGCGGTACTCGACGCTCGCTTTCGAAGGCATCGCCGCGCTCATCGAGCAGGCCACCGGCACGACGTGGGACGCCGAGGTCGCCACCTGGGCCGCCGAGATCGGCGCCGACGGGCTGAGCCTCGACCTGTCCGACGCGCATCCGGTCGCCGATGCGGCGGCGGCGAGTCTCGATATGACCTGCTTCGCGCGCAAGCGCTCCCCCGGCGCGGGTCTTGCCGGACGCGCCGACGACCTGCTGCGGCTCGGCACAGCACTGCTGCGCATCGGCGAGGGCGAGCACGGCGGGATCCTGCATCCGGCGACCCTGGAGATGATGCGTCGCCCGTTGACGGGCAAGATCCCCCGACTTGAGCCGTACACCGCGGAGCGCGGGCAGGATTGGGGCTTCACCTGGAACCTGCGCACGCGCGCGCCCGGCCTCGTCGACCGCGATGTGTACGGCCACGGCGGCTGGGCCGGAACCGAGTTCTGGGTACATCCGACCGCCGGCGTCGCGTGGGTGCTGCTGACAAACCGGGCAATGCGTGAAGGCGTCAATATTGACGAGCTCGACAACGCGATCGTCGGAGGGCTCTGAGGCTCACGCCTCGGTCGTGACCTATACCGCCCGAGTGCTGGCTCGGTCGATGAGCGTGGCGGGAATGACTGCGGGCGGAACCGCCTCTTTCCCCTCGATCTCGGCAACGAGCGCCGAGACAGCATCGTTCGCGAGCGCGGCGAAGTCCTGCCGGATCGTCGTCAACGGCGGCCGGTAGTTCGCTGCATCCGGAACGTCGTCGAAGCCGATCACGCTGACGTCCTCCGGAACGCGGCGACCCTGCTCAGCGAGCGCACGGATGAGGCCGAGCGCCATCTGGTCGTTGGCGCTGAAGATTGCTGTCGCTGCGTCGAGGGCGGCCGCCGCCTCATGGCCCGACTCGGCCGACCAGTCTCCGCGCACGATGGAGTTCGGCGCGATGCCCTCGGCCTCCAACGTCTCCCGCCAGCCGCGCTCGCGCTCAGCCGCAGCGAAGGAATCTGCGGGACCCGCCAGGTGCCACACGGTGTCATGTCCGAGATCGAGCAGCCTCCTGGTCGCCGCCGCTGCGCCCCCGGCGTGGTCGCTGTGAACGACGTGAAGATCGGATGCCGCCGGCGCATCGACCACGACCGCGCGGAGCCCCTCCGGCAGATCGGCGGCCTGCATCATCGCCGAGGCCTCGTTCAGGACGATCGCACCGTCGACACCCTGGTCGTATAGACGGTCGAACGCCGTTGCGACTGAGTCACCAACCGTGACGACGAGCAGCGCGTAGCCACGCCGCTCGGCCGCTTCTGCGGTGGCCTGCAGCATCCGCGAGTTGCCGACCGTGGCGAGGGTCGTGACGACGAGACCGACCGTCTGAGTACGCCCAGTGCGCAGGGCGCGGGCGGCGCGATGAGGCCGGTAGCCGAGTTCTGCCATCGCCTTCTCGACGCGCACACGAGTAGCGGGGTCGACACGAGGGCTATCATTCACGACGCGTGACACGGTCTGACCGGAGACTCCGGCGCGGCCGGCTACCTGCGCCATCGACACCCGACCGGACGAAGGCCGCGCCCTGCGCGTCCGATTGGGCTGGATCAGGTCATCTTCCCCGAGCATCCGTCTCCTTCAACAGTTTCGCCGCTTCGCCGCTCACAACTCCGCCACTTCGCCACTCATAACTCCGCAATGTTGACGTTACCACCGCCCAGAAGGTACCGTGTTTACGTGAACATGCAAGAATCTGCGGAGTTACGAACGACCGAACTGAGCGCCGGCGTCGTCAAGCGCGCCACGAAGCTCGCCGACGGCCGCGATCTCGTCTACTACGACGACCCGGGCACCACACTCGGCGCGGAGCGCGCGGTCGATGCCCGTGCGCTCGACCCGCGTCCTGACACCGCGAACATGCGCTTGGATGTGCTCACCGGAGACTGGATCACCGTCGCCGCGAACCGCCAGAACCGCGTCATGATGCCCGGCGCCGACGCCGACCCGCTGGCACCGCAGTCGCCGACGAACCCCTCAGAGGTGCCGTCGCTCTACGACGTCGCGGTGTTCGAGAACCGTTCCCCCGCCTTCGGCCCTGCCCTGCCCGATGGTTTCGGTGGGGTGCCGGTCGCTTCCAACCCGCCGCGCGGACTGGATGATCTCGCCGCGCTCGGCCTCGGCCGCACCCGCACCTCGGTCGGCCGCTGCGAGGTCGTGTGCTTCAGCCCGGACCACTCGGGTTCTTTCGGCACCCAGTCGGTGACCCGTGCCCGCACCGTGATCGAAGCCTGGGCAGACCGCACCGCCGCGCTGTCGCAGATCCCCGGCATCGAGCAGATCTTCCCGTTCGAGAATCGCGGCGAAGCGATCGGCGTCACGCTGCCGCACCCGCACGGCCAGATCTACGCCTACCCGTATGTCACCCCGCGCACCGCCCGTGCACTGGAGAGCATCGACCGCACCGCGCCGGATCTGTACCAGCGCATCCTCGAGTCGGAGCAGGCGTCGGAGCGCGTCGTGTTCCGCGGCGAGCACTGGACCGCCTTCGTGCCCTTCGCCGCACGCTGGCCTCTTGAAGTGCATCTCATGCCGCACCGCCACGTGCCGGACTTCGCCGAGACGACCGTCGCCGAACGCGATGAGCTCGCTCCGCTGTACCTCAAGCTGCTGAAGGGCGTCGACGCCCTCTACGATCCCAAGCGCACTCCACTCGTCGCTGACGCGCCGGGTGGAGCCTCCGCGCTCGGGGCCCGCCCCACACCGTATATCGCCGCATGGCATCAGGCTCCGGTGAACGTCGGACGCGAGACGGTGCGTCTGCACTTGCAGCTGACGAGTCCGCGTCGCGCCGCCGACAAGCTGAAGTTCCTCGCCGGTTCCGAGGCTGCCATGTGGGCCTGGGCTGCTGAAGTCACTCCAGAGCAGGGTGCCGTCCGCATCCGCGAAGCCATCGAGCGCGCAAAGGACAGCGCAGAGGAGTTCAGCGCATGACCACTCCTCAAGATTCCGCACGCACCCTCTTCGAGCAGCTCACCGGGCACGCCCCCGCAGGCGTCTGGTCGGCGCCGGGCCGCGTCAACCTCATCGGCGAGCACACCGACTACAACGACGGCTTCGTGTTGCCGTTCGCGATCCCGTACCGCACATATGCCGCTGTCGGCATGCGTCAGGACGGCCGCATCCGCGTTGCCTCAACGTTCGCCGAGGAGCCGGTCGAGGTCGCCCTCGATGAGCTGAGCACCCTCTTCCCGACGCCGACCGGCTCAGCGCCGGCAGTGCAGGAGTGGGCCGCATATCCGCTCGGCGTCGCATGGGCGCTGCAGCTGGCCGGCGCCACAGGAGTGGGCGTCGACATCGCAATCGTCTCGGACGTTCCGGTCGGGGCCGGCCTCTCTTCTTCGGCTGCGATCGAGGGTGCAACGGCATCCGCCCTGAACGATCTCTGGAACGCGCAGCTCGACCGCAGGGCCCTCGCCCGCATCGGCCGCCGCTCCGAGAACGAGGCCGTCGGTGCCCCGACCGGGATCATGGACCAGATGGCGTCGATGCTCGGCGAGACCGACGCCGCACTGTTCCTCGACTGCCGCACTCTCGACGCAAATCTGGTGCCCCTCAGCTTGGCGGAGACCGGCCTGGCCATCCTCGTCATGGACACTCGCGTCAAGCACGCACACTCGACTGGCGGTTACGGCGAGCGGCGAGCGGCGTGCGAGCGGGGAGCCGCGACCATGCGCGTTCCGTCGCTGCGCGACGTGTCCGTCGATGACCTGCCGCGTGCCGAGGAGCTCATGGATGACGTGACCTTCCGTCGCGTGCGCCACGTCGTGACGGAGAATCAGCGCGTGCTCGACACCGTCACCGCGCTGCGCGAACAGGGGCCGCGGGCGATCGGCGACCTGCTCGTCGCATCCCACGCCTCGATGCGCGACGACTTCGAGATCTCGGTTCCCGAACTCGACACCGCCGTGGAGACGGCCCTCGCCGCAGGCGCAATCGGTGCCCGCATGACCGGTGGCGGCTTCGGTGGCGCGGCGATCGCGCTGATCGAGCAGTCTGATGTCGAGGCGGTGTCGGATGCCGTGACCGCGGCGTTCGCCGCATCCGGGTTCACCGCACCGCACATCTTCACGGTGACTCCCGCCGCCGGCGCCCACCGCGACGCCTGACCTCTGGGAGAATGAGAAGGAACACGAGGAAGAGGGAACGAATGTCCTGGATCGTCACCGGCGGCGCCGGCTACATCGGAGCGCACGTCGTGCGCGCACTTGCGGATGCCGGACTCACCCCGGTGATCCTGGATGACCTGTCCAGCGGGCAGAAGTCGTTCGTCCCGGAAGGCGTGCCGTTCGTGCAGGGCAGCATCCTCGATCGTGAACTCGTCGAGAAGACGCTCCGCGACCACAACGCCGAGGGTGTCATCCACGTCGCAGGCTACAAGTACGCCGGTGTCTCGGTGCAGCGCCCGATGCACACCTACGCGCAGAACGTCGAGGGCACTCGCGTGATCCTCGAGGCGATGGATGCCGCGGGCGTCGCGAACATCGTGTTCTCCTCGTCGGCCGCTGTCTTCGGCACCCCTGACGTGTCGCTCGTCGTCGAGGAGACCGCGAAGAAGCCCGCCAGCCCATACGGCGAGTCCAAGCTCATCGGCGAGTGGCTGCTGCGTGACCAGGCGATCGCGACCGCCGACTCTGACAAGCCGCTGCGCCACACCTCGCTGCGGTACTTCAACGTCGTCGGATCCGCAGACCCCACGGTGTACGACGTCAGCCCACACAACCTCTTCCCGATCGTGTTCGAGGCGCTGATCGCAGAGAAGACTCCAAAGATCTTCGGCGACGACTACGACACCCCTGACGGCACCAACGTCCGCGATTACGTGCACGTCGGCGACATCGCCGCAGCGCATGTCGAGGCCGCGAAGCGCCTTGCGTCCGGCGCATCCATCGAGGCCGCTTACAACCTCGGATCCGGTGACGGCCTGAGCGTGAAGCAGATCATGGATGCCGTCGCCCGCGTCACCGGCATCGACTTCAGCCCTGAAATCGGGCCCCGCCGCCCCGGCGACCCCGACCGCATCGTCGCCACCGGCGAGCTCGCCGCCCGAGATCTGGACTGGAAGATGCGCTACACCGTCGACGAGATGGTGCGCACCGGCTGGGAAGCTCGCCGCAACGCCGAGTAGTCCCTCGCGCGCTGCGTAGCCCGCCGTGCGCCCTCGCGTATCCGATGCCGCGTCACAGAAGCTGCGGGTGCCACGGCATCCGACCAGCAGGAACTGTGACGCGCTCGCGGCGCATGTCACTGAACCTGCGAGGTGTCGCACTTTGCCGCGAAGACGGCGATCCGGCGGCCATCTGCGACACCTCGTGGCGGCATCCTCCCGCGCCCGCGGGCGAGGTGTCACACTTTGCCGCATTCACCGCCCGCAAGCGGCCATCTCCGACACCTGCCCACAGCCATACCCATCGTCACCGCGCCACAGCCACCGCCACCGCACGCGCCACCCCCGAGGTGTCACACTTTGCCGCTTCCACCGCGCGCAAGCGGCCATCTCCGCCACCCGATACCCGCGGCGCGACCGCGACCGCGGCGCTCAGGCCGAAGCGACCTCGACATCGCGCACCTTGATCGGGTACATCCAGAAGCACACCCACGCGAGCGCGGTGAACGCCATCGGCACGACGGCGAGCATGATTCGGATGCCACCATCCACGGCATCCGGCTGCACATCGCCGAGCGTGGCATCGAAGCCGCTCGCGTTCAGCACCCAGGCGGCGACGATCGCCTGCAGCACCACAGAGCCCTTCACCACGAAGCCGTTGACCCCGAAGTACACGCCCTCACGGCGAAGTCCGGTGCGTCGAGCATCGTCGTCGATGATCTGCGCGAGCACGACCTCGAGCAATTGCAGCAGGCCACCAACCCCGACGCCGACCGCGACGCCGACCAGCGCTGCGCCGAGCACGCCCGAGGGCAGCAGATAGCCGAGCACCGCGATGCCGAACACTCCGACTGCCCACAGCAGCGCAGCACGCGGCGAGGTGCGACGGACGACCCAACTCCACAGGAAGATCGCCGGCACCGCGACCACGAAGATCACACCGAGCAGGATGCTGCTCTCTCCCTCTGCCGCGTGCAGCGAATAGCGCACGTAGAACGGGATGGCCGCAAGAATCACGGCGATCGACGTCTGCACGAACAGCGACCCGAGCACATACGGCACGAAGGCACGGTTGGCGAAGGTGTACCGCAGTTGGTCCCTCCACGTCATCGACGACGAGGTCGACGACGACACAGCGACCTCACCCCGACGCTCGACCATTCCGCCGGCGAATGACCAGCCGAACATCACGAGACACACGAACCCGAGTGCGATTGCCATCCCCGGCCAGCCGATGCTGTCGTAAAGCAGCGGCGCTCCGGCCGTGCCGAGAATCATGCCGACGATCGCGAAGACCTGTCGCGGCACATTTCCCCTGGCGCGTTCCTCGGTCGTGCGGAAGATCTCCGGAAACAGCGCCGAGATGTTCAGCACGACGACCACGAATGCGATGTCGTACACGGCCACGACGACGAGGAACCACACGATCAATCCGCCGGCGGGCAGCTCCGGCGGCATCCAGACCAGCGCGAACGCGACAACCAGCGGCACAATGCCGAGCCCGATCCACGGGATGCGTCGCCCCCAGGGAGTGCGAATTCGATCAGACAGCGCACCGACCAGGGGATTGAGCACCGCGTTCAGGATGCCGTGGGCGATCATCGCCGCAGCCACCCACTCTGCAGCAACGCCGAGGTGGGCGACGTAGAAGTAGACGACGAAGGCCGAGAAGGTCTGACCCATCAGCTGCACAGGGAAACCCGATGCACCGAAAGCCATGGATTGTGCGCGGGTGGGCGCGGCATCCAGACGACGGTCGCGGATACGCACGGTGAGACTCATCTGCGGGGCTCCTATCGGCGCTGCACGTCGCGCAGCGCACGCCAGCCTATCCGGATGAGCCCCTCTTTCTCGATGGTCTGGCGAACAATCGGATCAGCGAGCAATCGACGCTCGTAGCCACGTTTGCTCGCACTGTGGTCGACGGCCGCGCGCAGCTCTACAGAGTCGACCATCGGATGCAGGTAGATCTCGGTGACTCCGGCCGGCACTGCGCGCAGCAGTTCGAGGAACCCGTCCCTGACCTGTGCATATGTTTCCTCGGCATCCGTGCCCTCATCTGCCAACGCGAATGGGTGCGTCCACAGCCTGTCCAAAATGACGATCCCCGCGGCATCCGCCGCCTGCGTTGCACGATCGAGCACCGGCTGGAGGTCTGCCCCGAACTCAGCACCGTCAACAACCCGTGGCAGCCGAAACGGCAGACCGTGCCGCACTGCAAGCTCGAAAACCGGGGCGAGCAGGTCACGTCCGGTGTGCAGGCCGTAGACCGAGCCCATGTGGTTATCGATGTGGGTGACGTCAACGCCAGCAGCCAACGCCGCGACGAGCTGTGCTTCAAGCTCGGCGGCGACGTCAGCGGCAGTGACACCCTCTTCGACAGAGCGGACTTCTGCCGGGAAGTAGCCATCCGCATCGACGAGGGTGGATCCGATGCCAGTCAGCGGACGCCAGCGATACCGGCTCCACTCACTGGTGAGCACCAGATGTACTCCGACATCCAGCGTCGGGTTGGCCGCGGCGAAGGCGAGCGCTTCCGGCGCCCACGCGCAGGGCACCATAACGGTCGTCGAGTCGAGATGCCCGCCGGCGAGAAGCTCGGTGATGGCCTCATTCGCCGCATGGCACATGCCGAAATCGTCGGCGTTGAGAATGATCACTCTGGCATCACTCGCAAGGCCGAGTCGGGAAACGAGCGATGTCATCGCGTCGCCCTGACCTTTCCCGAGAGCCCGAGCTTTCCAGAAAGGATGCCGGTGAACTCGCGCTCGCGCAGCGCCGAAGTGGCCTCACCGATCGCACCAATCATCGTCGCTTCTCGCCCGAAGGCGGAGGTCACGAAATGCAAGGTCAGCAGATGAGACATCGCTTCAGCGGCCCGGACCACTGCCGCAAAGAAACACGGATGTGCCGCGTGCCCGGCCAGTACGAAGGCCTCTGGGTCGACGACCAGTGTCACACTTCCTGCGACGAGCACCAGCCGCCGAGCCAGCTCATCGATCATCGCCTGGGCAGCGTCTTCGCCGGCCGCGCACGCGTCGAGGTGTACGGAGAGCAGGTCAGCCGGATCACGCCCATTGCTGAGCGCGAGGTCCTCGACGATCGTTTCGTTGATGACCGGAACTCCGATCGGCACCGGCGGCTGCGGCAGATACTGCACCTCGCCAGCAACGCCGGCAAAGCCGCGATGCAGAACGCCGCCCAGCACAGTGCCCGCACCAAGGCCCTGATCGATCAGCAGCAGGGTGAAGCTCTCCAGCTCACGCCCGACACCAGACTCTGCTTCGGCGAGCGCCGCGAGGTTCACATCGTTTTCGACCTGCACCTGGCAACCGAGAAGCCCTTCCAAAGCCGCACGGAAGGCACCGCCATCCGGGCCCTGGTCGTCTCTGATCTCACCGTCAGGCCGGACTATCCCCGGCATAGCGACAACCGCATGGCGCAACCGGCCTGGGGCGGTCTGGGCGCAATCCGCGATCATGCGGGCGATGTCGGCGGCGCGGTTCTCGACGCTGCCGAGCGGGGCGTCATGCTGCGCGCGTACGGTGCCGGTTGGGTCGATCAGGCTGACGTGCATCGCATAGTGGTCGACGTGCACTGCGGCAGCGAAACCCAGCCGAGGATGAAGGGAGACCCGGGTTGCCGCCGGTCCTCGCGTGTCTCGGTCCACCCCAGCGGATGCTACGGCGTCCCCAGCCTCGAGCATCCTAAGGACCTGAGTCACAGCAGTCCGTGACAACCCGGTCTCGCCCATCAACTCCGCACGAGTCAAAGGCCCACGCTGAGCCAAAGCCTCCAGAATCGCTCTCGAATTCAGCGTACGCAGCAGGGTTTGCGGCCCCGCCAGAGGTTTCGTCACAGTATGTCCTCGTGCATCGTCGGCAACAGTATGACATGAAGTGTCACACAAGAGCGACACTTCTCGTCACATTTCTCCACCGACGCGCCGCTACGCTGGCGATGCCGCCCACATCCGAGGAGACAACGTGTCGCAAACCCCCGTCGTCATCACCCACGCAGGGCCGGTGCGTGGTCTCGCGCGGGACGGGTCATTGGCGTTTCTCGGCATCCCCTTCGCGGCGCCGCCCGTCGGCGAATTGCGCTTCGCCGCACCCGTGCCGCCTGCGCCGTGGTCTGAGGTGCTCGATGCGACCGAATACGGCGCAACCGCACTGCGCACGACGGGCACAGACACTCTCATCCCCGAGCCCGCAGTTCCGGGCGACAGCACTCTCAACGTCAACGTGTTCACACCGTCGACCGTCGAATCCTTGCCAGTGCTGGTCTGGATTCACGGCGGCGGCTACACCGAGGGCTCCCCGGCCAGCCCCTGGTACGACGGCGCCCGGTTCAATCGCGACGGCATCGTCACCGTGTCGCTCTCGTACCGGCTGGGCTTTGACGGCTTCGGCTACATCGAGGGCGCTCCACACAATCGCGGCGTACTCGACTGGATCGCCGCCCTCGAGTGGGTGCAGCAGAACATCGCGACCTTCGGCGGAGACCCGAAACAGGTGACGATCGGTGGACAGTCAGCAGGTGGCGGCGCCGTGCTCACCCTGCTCGCGATGCCATCCGCGCAGCACCTTTTCCACCGGGCGCTGTCTGCATCCGGAGCGCTGGCCGACGTCCCGATGGCGGAGGCCAAAGCGCGTTCGGCCCGGCTGGCGAAATCGGCCGGTGTCGACGCCACGGCCCAGGGCTTCCGCTCTGTCGACGAGACGACACTGCATGGGTTCCAGGGCAAGGCTGCCAGTGCCAAACGCGGGCTCGGAGTCATCGCCGATCTCATCGAGAACGGGCTGCCGTGGGGACCGATGATCGACGGCACACTGATCGCTCAGCCCACGGTGGATGCACTGCGGGCAGGAATCGGCGCCGACAAGCCGTTGTTGCTCGGCGCGGTCGACGACGAATTCACGATGATCGCCGAGCGTGAGGGCGCAGCGCTGCGCCGAATCCCGGCGCAGCTGCTGCTGCGCCCATTCCTGCGCGACCGCACGATACGGGAGGCGTACCTGGAGGCGAACGCCGCGCAGCATGCGAAGGGCACCGCCGCGATGGTCGGCCGCTACATCAGCGACCACATCTTCCGAGCGATCGTGCCGCGAGTAGCAGAGGCCAGGCAGAACGCGGATGCCTCCAACTGGGCGTATCGATTCTCGTGGGTCTCCCCCACCAAGGGCTGGGCGTGCCACTGCCTTGACGTGCCGTTCTGGTTCGACGGGCTCGACAGAGTGCGCGTCGACGCACTCGCGGGCCCGCACCCACCGCAATCACTGGCCGACGATGTGCACGGCGCTGCGGTGGCGCTCATCACCGCCGGAGATCCTGGTTGGGCGACGTGGCGCACAGACCCCGGCACGACCCGGATCTTCGGCGGGTCAGGCGAAGAGGTCACCAACGACGCCTATGACAGCGTGCTCGCGCTGATCTGAGCAGCTAGGCGCTCGAGGATCTCCTGCACGAGCTCGTCCCGCCCTCGATCGACGATGGTGACGAAACCGGCCTCATCGGCGCCCAGCGTTTCCAGCGTTGCGAGCTGCGAGTCGAACAGCGCGGCAGGCATGAAGTGATCAGTCCTGGCCTGCGCACGCTCGAGCAACAGGTCGCGTGAACCATGCAGGTGCACGAACAGTACGTCGGGTGCGACCGAGCGGATCCGGTCGCGGTACACCCGCCGAAGTGCGCTGCAAGCCATGACGAGACCGGTGTCGGCGCTGCTGCGGAAGCGGTCACCGACCGTTTCCAGCCACGGCCAACGGTCATCATCTGTCAGCGGTGTGCCAGAGACCATCTTGGCGCGATTGGCGTCCGAATGCAGCGCGTCGGCGTCAGTGAACGGCACGCCCAACTGCTCGGCGAGGGCGATGCCGACGGTGGATTTACCCGCCGCCGACACACCCATCACGCAGATCAACGGCGCGTTTTCACCAATCATGCCCACTTACCAATCATGCCCATTCACCAATCATGCACTGTTCCGTCGGCGAGGCGGTTGTAGGGCAGGTAGGCCTGCTCGTACGGGTACTTGCCTGCTTCGTCGACGTCCAAAGTGACGCCAAGGCCTGGCTGGTCGCCGGGGTGAAGCATGCCGTTCTCCCAGGTGTACGACTGCTGGAACACCGAATCCGTCGCTGCGGAGTGCTGCATGTACTCCTGGATTCCGAAGTTGTGAATACTCAAGCCCAGATGCATCGCCGCAGCCATCCCCACCGGGGAGATGTCCGTCGGTCCGTGCATACCGGATTTGATCTGGTACTGCGCCGCGTAGTCCAGCGTCTTCTTCAACGGGCTGATTCCACCCATGTGCGTCACCGCACCGCGGACGTAGTCGATCAGCTGCTCACTGATCAGGTCCCTAAAGTCCCAGACCGTGTTGAAGATCTCACCGATCGCCAACGGCGTCGTCGTGTGCTGACGCACCAGGCGCAGCGCTTCTTGGTTCTCGGCCGGCGTGCAGTCCTCGAGCCAGAAGAGGTCGTACGGCTCCAGCGACTTGCCAAGCTGCGCCGCCTGGATCGGCGTCATCCGGTGATGTCCGTCGTGCAGCAGCGGCAGTTCGGGGCCGAACTCGTTGCGCACCGCCTCGAACACGCCGGGCAGAGTGCGCAGGTATGCCCGCGTGTCCCAGTCCTCTTCCGTGGGCGTGGCACCACGACGTGCCGGCTCGTGGTCGTAGCGGATGCTGCCGTCGCCGGTGTCCGCGGCCTGCGAGGCGATCCCGTAGATCGCCTTCAGCCCCGGCACGCCGGTCTGCACGCGGATCGAACGGTACCCCTGCTCCTGATGCGCGCGGATGGAGTCGAACAGCTCCGGCAGTTCCTTGCCAGAGGCGTGGCCGTATGCCATCAGCCCGGTGCGGCTCGCGCCGCCCAGCAGCTGGTACACCGGCATCCCGGCAGCCTTGCCCTTGATGTCCCACAGCGCCATGTCGACCGCGGCGATGGCCGCCATCGTGACCGGACCCCGACGCCAATACGCCGAGCGGTAAAGGAACTGCCAGGTGTCTTCGATGCGGTGCGCATCCTTGCCCAGCAGCAACGGCACCACGTGGTCCTTCAAGTAGCTCACGACTGCGAGCTCGCGTCCGTTGAGCGTCGCATCGCCGATGCCGACGTGCCCCTCATCCGTCGTCAAACGCAGCGTGACGAAGTTCCGGCCTGGGCTGGTGACAATCACTTCAGCCTTGTCGATGATCATGGGTCCTCCAGTGGTGTTCATCAGTTCTGTGCGAATTCGGCAGCGGCGTTGGTGACCGCCGCCACGATCTCAGGTTCGGTGAGGCGCTGATCGATCAGCGCCAGCAGCGCTGGCACTGCCGCCGATGTATCCAGTGTGGCGGCATCCGCCACTGCGGCGCCATTGCTGTCTGCCGGAAGCCGGCCGTCCAACGCACCCGCAACCCAGGCTGCGAGCACGCGGATACATGCCGCGCCTTCACGGCCGGCAGCACGCTCTGCGAACAGCACCTCGGGGATGCGGGCTCGCAGCTTGGTGGTGCCGTCCTGGCCGATCTGCGCAAGCAGGTGCTGGATGCGAGCGTTGTCGAACCGCTCCAGCAGAGCCGTGCGGTAGTCGTCTATGCCGAGGTGAGGCTCGGTGAGATGGCGTGCTGCTTCGTCCCACAGCTCACCCACCCAGGCACGAATCTGCGGATCACCAATCGCCTGCGCCACTGTCTCGTGGCCGCGAGCAGCACCCGCGTAGGCGAGGAACGAGTGCGAGCCATTGAGCAGCCACAGCTTTCGACGCTCGAAGGGGTCAATATCGTCGACGAAGCGCGCCCCAGCCTTCTCCCACTCCGGCCGTCCTGCAGGGAACTCCCCGCTGATCACCCAGTCGTGGAAGGGCTCGGTGACGACCGGGCTGCGGTCGTCCCATCCGGTCTGCTCGCGCACCAGCGCAATCTCACTGGATGTCGTCTTAGGCGTGATGCGGTCGATCGAAGTCGAGGGGAAGCTCACGTGCGCGTTGAGGTAAGCGAGGGTGTCGGATGCTCCGGCCAGCTCTGCGAACGAGGTCAGCGCCTTCCGGGTCAGCTCGCCGTTGCCAGGAAGGTTGTCACATGAGACGACGGCGATCGGTCCGGAATCCGAACGACGCCTGGCCTCGAGACCGACGAGCAGTCGGGCGAGTGCCGTCCGAGGCGCCGTCGACAGGTGAAGCACATCCGCACCCAGGTTCGAGCGCAGCCAGTCGACGTCGTCCGCGACCACGGGGTTGCTCAGGTCGGGGCGATGCTCGGCATCCACCGCATAGCCCGCCTCGGTGATCGTGAGGGTGACGAGCGCTGTTGCTGGGTCGGCGAGTGTTGCAGCAAGGACATCGACACGGGCTCCATCGACCGCATCGACGATGGAGTCGATGAGCGTGATGCTGTCACCAGCACCGGAACGCTCGATCAACGAGTAGAGGCCGTCCTGGGCCGCGAGTTCTTCCGCGGCGGTCGCACTGCGCCCGGTGAACGCGCGGATTCCCCACTCGTTCGCCTCGTCGGCGACGTCGGTGTACCAGGCCTGATGTGCGCGATGAAAGGCGCCGAGACCGAGATGCACGATGCGCACCGGCGCGCGATCAAACGCGCGCCCAGTGCGAGCAGAGGCCGACGCGCGGTCGAGCCCGGAGGTGACGGTACCGGTCATTGATTGAGAGTCGGTCACAGCTTGAAGGCCTTTCGCGGCACGGTCGTCACGAGGTCGACCGCAATGCGCTCGGCCTGCGCACGAGACAGGCGTCCTTCGCCGACGAATCGCGCGAGGAAAGCGGCATCGAGGCGGCGCGCCATGTCGTGACGGGCGGGGATCGACAGGAACGCCCTGGTGTCGTCGATGAAGCCGGAGCCGCGGTAGAAGCCGGCGGTCTCCGTCACGGCCGAACGGAAGCGGAGCACAGCATCCGGAGCATCCAGGAACCACCAGGGCACTCCGATGAACACGCTGGGATAGAACCCCGCGAGCGGAGCGATCTCACGCGAGTAGACCGTCTCATCCACGGTGAACAGGACGAGGTGGAGGTTCGGCTCCAGCCCGTGCTTCTCGAGCAGTGGGCGAATGTTCTGCGTGTACGTCGTCGTCAGCGGAATGTCGTGTCCAGTGTCCGCGCCGTACCCTTCGAACGTCGCCGAGGAATGGTTGCGGTACACGCCGGGGTGGATGGTCATGACGAGACCGTCACGCGCGCTCATCCCCGCCATCCGCAGCAACATGTTGCCACGGAACTCGCGGGCACCGGCAGCATCCAACTCGCCGGCGACCGCGCGGCGGTAGAGCGTGGCGGCGTCGTCATCGCTGAGATCGACAGTGTACGGATCGATGACGCCGTGATCTGCCGAGACCGCACCGTGGGCGATGAAGTGGGCGCGGCGCGCTTCGAGAGCGGCGAGATAACCCTGGAAATCGTCCGGGGCACTGCCATTGGATGCCGTTAGCCGCTCGATCCGCTCACGGAATCCTGCAGCCGACGGGTCGAGGTACGCGTCAGGGCGGAAGGTCGGCAACACGCGTCCGGTGAAGGTTTCGTCGGCGGCGAGCGCCGCGTGCACGGCCAGGTCGTCCATCGGATCGTCAGTGGTGGCCATCACCTCGATGCCGAACTTCTCGAACAGTGCACGAGGCCGGTATTCGGGCTCGGCCAGCCGCTCCGCGATTGCGTCGTAGATGGTGTCCGCTGTCTCGGCAGACGGCTCGACGTCAATCCCGAAGAGGGTGACGAGCTCGTGCGTGAGCCAGTAGCCGGATGCCGTGCCCGCCAGCAGATGCCAGTTTTCGGCGAACAGTCGCCACACCGAGCGCGGGTCGGCGCCTTTCGTGCTGCCTGCGCCGAGAGAAGCGAGGTCGACACCCGCGGCATGCAACAGCCGCGTGACGTAGTGATCCTTGGTGATGAACAGCTCGGCCGGGTCGGAGAAGGGCAGATCATCGAGCAGCATGGCAGGATCCACGTGCCCGTGCGGAGAGATGATCGGCAGGTCGGCGACCAAGGCATAGAGGTCGCGTGCGACCGCCCTGGTTGCGGGGTCTACAGGCAGAAGGCGGTCATCGTCTAGTTCGAGCGGCACTGGCATCCCTCCATAATTCAGACGGTCTGCGCGGACGTCAACCGGTTGCCATATGTGGCCGTGGAGCGGTTCGGTCATGATGTCACTGCGTGTCGATGTGCACGGCGACGCGCTCGAATCCGGCTCCGCGCACTGCACGCAGCACTTCGGAGCGCAGCGGATCACCGGTGAGCACCGGAATCTCGTTCAACGGAACGTCAAGGCACGCGAGCTCTCCGTGGGCACGGACCCGCACGTGGCCGAGGCCCAGCCTGCCCAGTTCTGCCTCTGCCATCTCGGCCTCAGCAAGCATGTCGTCGTTGTTCACGCGGGTCCTCATCGTCGTGCGCTCAGCGCTGTCGTAGTTCATGACAACTCCATTCAGTCCTCGCGGCAACAAAGCAGCAATCGGTTGCCATCAGTTGCATAGCTGACCTAGGCTCACGGCATGACTGAGGAGCCCTCTACCGACGCCGTGCGCAAAGCGCGCCCGACGATCTACGACGTTGCCAAAGCCGCCGGAGTCGCACCTTCCACCGTATCCAGGGCGTTTTCTCGCCCTGGCCGCGTCAACGCCGAGACCGCAGAGCGAATCAGACAGATCGCCGCCGGCATGGGCTACCGCACCAACCCCCTCGCCAGAGCGCTACCGACCGGTAAGACCTCGCTGCTCGCGATCATCGTCGCCGATGTGACCAACCCCTTCTTCTTCGAGCTGCTGCGCGGCGCGGAGGATGCCGCGACCAAGGCCGGCTACACGCTGCTGGTCGCCGATGTGCAGGAATCTGTCGAGGCCGAGCGACAAGCGCTCGACCGCGTGTTGCCCATGGTCGAGGGCGTTGTGCTCGCCACCTCTCGCATGTCCGACTCGTCCATCCGTGTCGCCGCGAAGCAGCGCCCGACAGTGGTGCTCAACCGCTCGATGAGCGATATCGCCAGCGTCGCGACAGACAATGCGCGCGGCATGCGCCGAGCCGTCGAGCATCTCGGCACACTCGGACACACCGGCATCACGTACGTCGCGGGCCCCGACGCGTCGTGGGCCAACGGCATCCGGTGGCAGGCGCTGCGCGAGGCGTGCCATGAGCTCGGGCTCCGCGCACGACGCATCGGACCCTTCTCTCCGACACAGGCCGGCGGACTCTCCGCAGCCGGTGAACTCACCTCGTCGCCGAGCACGGCCGTGATTGCCTACAACGATCTGCTCGCGATCGGTCTAATGCGCGGACTGCAGAGTCTCGGCATACGCATTCCTGAAGACGTCTCGGTTGTCGGCTTTGACAACATCTTCGGCGCAGACTTCTGCACCCCGCAGCTGACAACAGTTGCCGCGCCCCTTCGCCAGCTGGGAGCCGTCGCCGTGCAGATGCTGCTTGATGATCTGCGTGGCACGCCTCGGATTCCGCGCACGTCGCCCGGAGGCCCGCTGAAGACGGCGCTACTGCCCGCTCGCCTTGTCACCAGGGCGTCCACGGGGCCAGCGAACCCGACGAACGACTGGCCCAACGGCGGCCGTCCGGCGTTCACGGACGACGACGACAGCTGACCCAGGGGTGTCAGCATCCCGATCACGAGCGCGAGGCAAAGCATGGCAACTGGTTGCCAAGATCTCGATGCAGATGGATGAATGTATAAAACCGGTCGTTGCAGACCGCTGTCCCCACACTCACAGCATTTCAAAGGAGAACTTCATGCGAAGCAATACTCGGATCGCCTTCATGGCGGCCACCGCGATCGCAGCGCTCACCCTGGCCGGATGCTCCGGCACCGGTGCCGACAGCGACGCCGGCGACAGCGCCGACGGCGGGAGCACCAGCACCACCGTCATGAAGCTGGCACTTAACCAGCCTGAGACCCACCCCTCATACATCGCGCTCGAAGCCTTTGGTGAGCAGCTCAAGGAGGCCACCGACGGCCGCTGGGACATCGAGGTGCACGCGAACAGCACCCTCGGCAACCAAGACGAGTACCTGCAGTCCGTCAGCCAGGGCGTCATCGACCTCGCGATCGTCTCGGCGCCGCAGCTGGAGAACCTCAACGAGGACTTCGTCCTCTTCAGCCTTCCCAAGGTCTTCGACAACATCGACCACCAGATGTCGGTGCTGGACGATAAAGAACTCGTCGGCGACGTGTACTCATCGCTCGAGGAGAGCAACAACATCTCCGTCGTCGGCGGCCTCACACAGGGTGAGCGCAGCATCTACACCAAGGACGGCATCGTCGAAACGCCAGCCGACCTGGCGGGCAAGAAGATCCGCGTACAGGAGAGCCCCGTCTTCCTCGCGATGATCGAAGCCCTCGGCGCCTCCCCCACCCCGTTGCCGTTCGGCGACGTGTATAGCGGTCTGCAGTCCGGCGTCGTCGACGGCGCTGAGAACAACGAGATCTCGTACTTCAGCAACAAGCACCACGAGGTCGCACCCTACTTCTCGCTGACGCGTCACCTGGTCGGTGCGGACTTCCTGATCATCAACAGCGACACGCTCGCCGAGATGTCAGACGAGGACCGCGCAGCCTTCGACGAGGGCTGGACCGGCGCATGGGAGCACCACACCGAACTGTGGAAGACCGACACCAAGAAGGCCATCGCCGATGCCGAGGCCGGCGGCGCCGAGTTCGCTGAGGTCGACACCGAGGCCTTCGCAGAAGCCCTCGAGCCCCTGATCGACGAGTTCCTCACCGAGGACTCCCAGATCGCTCTTTACGAAAGCATCCGCAGCGCTGCAGAGTAAGACTTGACGCACCCGGCGAGGGCGCAGGGCGGTCGCTTAGACCGCTTGGCGTCCTCGCCGGTCCGCTCAGGCTCCATCCCGCAACGACGACGTGCGAAATCGGCGACAGCATTCTGCTGTCAGGCCGGAACGGAGGACACCGTGACCACGAACCCACCCGATGACGCCGGCGAGGCGAACCCTCCGGCCGGCGCCACCCGCTGGCATGGCCTGATGACTGTGCTTGGCACTGCCCGCAAGGGCGTTGATCGACTGCTCGGATGGCTGTGCATCATCGTCTTCGTGGCGCTGGTCGTCATCGTAGCCTGGCAGGTCTTCACCCGCGAGGTGCTCAACAACACCGCACCGTGGACGCAGGAGGCCGCACAGTACAGCTTCGTCATCCTGGCGATGATCGCTGCGGCGTATGTCTTCTCCGAGCGAGGGCACATCGCGGTCGAGATCCTCATCGAGAAGCTCCCGCTGCGCGCACGTCGCGCTGCCGCTGTGGTGATCGAGCTCATCGTGATCTTCTTCATCGTCGCAGTGTTCATCATCGGCGGCATCGCCGTCGCCCAGAACTCCTGGCAGCAGAGCCTCTCATCACTCCCCTTCACAATCGGGCAGATCTACCTGATCATGCCGATCGCTGGAGTGCTCATCCTCTTCTACTCCATCGTGCAGATCATCGGCCTCCTCGCCGGTGTCGAGGATCCCACCCCCGACACCAACGACATCAGCGAGGCGATCTGACATGGACACCATCACACTCGTCGCGTCGATCGTCCTGATCGCCGGCATCGCCATCGGTATCGCGATCGGCCTTCCGGTCGCTGTCGCCATGGGCCTGCCCTCGGCAATCGCGATCTTCATCCTCCTTGGCGACTGGGAGGGTGCGACATTCACTGCGTCCCAGAAGATCTTCCAGGGCAGCAATTCTTTCAGTCTGCTCGCGATACCGTTCTTCATACTCGCTGGCGGACTCATGAACACCGGCGGCATCGCCGCCCGCCTCATTGATCTGGCCCAGGTCGTCGCCGGTCGCCTGCCCGCATCGCTCGCGCAGACCACCATCGTCGCAAACACGATGTTCGGCGCAGTCTCCGGTGCGTCCGTCGCCTCCGCCGCCGCCATCGGCACCGTGATGACGCCGCGCATGCAGCGAGAGAAGTACGACCCGGCGTTCTCCGCCGCCGTCAACGCGGCCTCGTCGCCGGCAGGGATGCTGATCCCACCGAGCAACACTTTCATCGTGTACTCACTCGTCTCGAGTACCTCGATCGGCGCCCTCTTCATGGCCGGAGTCGGCCCCGGGCTCCTCTGGGCTGCGGTGTGCATCGTGGTCGTGGCCCTCTACGCCCGCAAGCACCCGGAGCTGCGTCTTCCCAAGGGCTCGGCACGCCCGAACTTCGGGCAGGTCATGATCGTCTTCCTGAAGGCGCTGCCCGCTCTGCTGATGATCTTCGTCGTGATCGGCGGCATCCTCAGCGGCATCTTCACTGCGACCGAATCCGCGGTGATCGCCGTGCTGTACTGCTTCGTGCTCGGCCTACTGCAGCGCACTCTTCCGATCAGGGAACTGCCGAAGATCATCCTCGAGGCCTCCAAAGTCACCGGCATCATCATGCTTCTGATCGGCGTCTCCGGCATCCTCGGCTACGTGCTCGCGTTCGCTCGCATCCCGCAACTGGTGACCGAGGGACTGCTCGGGTTCACCGACAACGTGGTAGTTGTGCTGATCATCATCATGATCGTTCTCCTGCTCGCCGGCACCGTGATGGACCCGACACCGGCAATCCTGATCTTCACGCCGATCTTCCTGCCTGTCGTCGTCGCCATGGGCGTCAGCCCGATCCACTTCGGCGCGATGATGGTCTTCAACATGTGCCTCGGGAACATCTCGCCCCCGATCGGCAACAACCTGTTCGTCGCCGCCCGCGTCGCGAACGTGCGCCTGGAGAAGGTCATCGCGCGGCTCTGGCCGTTCTTCTGGGCACTCGTGGTCGGCCTGTTCATCGTCGCGTTCGTACCTGCGCTGTCGATGTGGCTGCCGGAGACTCTCGGCCTGATCCGCTGAGCGTTGACCAGCTGAGGCTGTCGGCGACTGCATCGCATTCGCCGACAGCCTCAGTGCTGCGTCTAGCCGACCACGGTCATCTCATTCGGAACCTGTGGCAGCTCCGCAGCGGCAAGCTGTTCACCTGTGGTGGCATCGATCGCGAGGATCGTGCTGTTTGCGGCATCCGTCACGTAAACGACGTCGCCATAGGCAGCAATCGCCGGGTGCGGCTGCTGCCACTCGGAGGGCCCCTCCCAGGCATCGATCGCGTCGTAGGATGCCGTGATCGCACCGGTCGCCGGATCGATGACGTGCAGCTGTCCGTCAGAGCCGATAAGCACGGCGTCACCATTTTCCACACGGGTCACGCCGCGGAAGGTGTAGCTGATCCCCTCTGGAAGCTCAGCCTTCTCGAGGGTCTTCGCCTCGGTGTCGATCAGCGCGATGTCCGTCAGGAGGTAACCCTCAAGGTCGGGGTCATCCTTGTAGTCCATGACGACAAGCGGGCTGTTCTCGGAAACGTACGCGTTGCCGATGCGGCCGAAGTCATCCGGCGAGGTGAGCTTGGTGATCGCTCCGTCGTCGAACACGAGCGCGCCGTTCTCGCAGCCGAAGACGACCGCCTCATGCTGCGCGGTGCCCTCGCCGTGAACGCCGGGGCATTCGGCGCTGATCGCGATCTCAGTGCCAGCGGCATCAACGGCACGGATGCCGGTGCGGCCACTCGCGTCGCCGACGGTCGTCACGAAGGTGCCATCCTCCAGCAGCACGGATACACCGTGGTGAGCCTCGACCCCTTCGATGACCTGCGCCTCCGGCAGGCTGCCGTCGACATCCGCGAGGGATGCCGTGTCGAAGATCGTGGTGTCGCTAGTCGCGTCGTCGTAAAGCACGGTCTTGCCTCCGTGTCGGACGACGTGTCCGGCGGCGTCCGCCTCGATGACCAGGTCGGTGAGCTCTGGCTCGCGCACATTGAGCAGCTGGAAGCCCTCTGACGTGGTCACGAACGCGTGACTCCCGTCGCCCGCGTCGTTGAGCCGGACGAAGTCTTCGGTCGGCAGGTCATCGATCACCTCGAGAGTCTCACCGTCGACGACGAGCACGCCTCCGGCGTAGGCCACCACGACGCGCGGTCCGTCTGTGGAGGCATCCGAGGCGGCGGGAGCATCCGAGGTGGTCGGAGCGGAGCCCGGAGATTCCGCCGCTGGTTGGGCACTGCACCCTGCCAGCAGTAGCGCGGTGACTCCCACGCCGACCGCGAATCGTGCGGTTCGGTTCAGCTGTGTCATTGTCTTCCTTTCGTGTCGCCCTTTCAGGCGGTGGTCTTTCAGGGGGTGTTCTTTTCGGGGGGCTCAGGTGGAGTTCAGCGGTTGAGGCCCGCTGTGATGCGCTCGGTGTTGACGCGCAGCATGTCGAGGTACGTGTCGCCGGGTTCTCCGGGCGGCGCGAGCGACTCGGTAATGAGCTCGACGACCGCTACCTCGCGGTCGGCCTCCTCGGCGAGCACCTGCACGAGTCGGTCGGGTTGCGAGGACTCGGCGAAGATCGTGCGGACCCCGGCAGCGTCGATCGCGTCGACGAGTTCCTGGAGGTCAGCGGGGCTGGGTGCGGCGAGCGTGGTGCCACCGGGGATGGCTGCCCCCAGCAGCGTCACGTCGTACCGGCGAGCGAGGTAGCCGAAGACATGGTGATTGGTCACGAGCGCGCGGCGCTCTGCCGGAATCTCCGCCAGCGCGTGCGCCATCTGATCATCGATCGAGACGAGAGCCTCCCGGTATGCCGCCGCTGCGGCCAGCACATCCGCCTGCCCCGCACCAGCGAGCTCCGCGAGTGTCGGCGCGAGCGCATCGACGATGAGGACCATCTGCGCGGGGTCGGTCCAGAAGTGCGGGTCGGGGCCTGCGCCCTCCGCATACTCGAGAACCTCGACATGATCACCGGCCGCCACGACGGGCACGCCCTCTGCAGCTGCGGCGTCGACGTGCTGCGCGAGTCCCTCCTCGAGACCGAGGCCGTTCGCCACGATGAGCTCTGCGTCTCGCAGACCAGCAGCCTGCTGCGCGGAAAGCTCGAAGGAGTGCGGATCGGCGCCGGGCGCCATGAGCGTGATGACCTCCAGCTGATCGCCCGCGATCTCGGAGACCACGTCGCCGAGGATGTTCGTCGTGACGTAGACGCGTGGCCGGTCGGCATCCATCAGAAGACCAGTGCAGCCGGCGAGGCCGGCGGTGACGGCTGCCGCCGCAAGCACGGCAGCAGTGATTCTGCGCACGCGGTTCATCGGCCTGTCCCAGCGAGACGCAACGGCGACGTCGCCGACTCGAACACGCGGGCGATGCGCGCATTGTCGGCCGCGTCGATCTCCCACATCACGTTCTCTGCCGGACCGTTCAGATACGCCCGGTTCTGATCGACGACGAGGGTCACGCCCGTCGCGAGCTCAGGGTCAGCGAGGGATGCCGCGACGAGAGGGGCGGTCCTGGCGACGATCTCGCCGTCAGAGAGCACGAGTACCGAGCCGTCCGCAGCCAGGGCGAGCACTCGTTCCGCCTCATCATCAACCGCTGCAACCTGCACGATCTCCTCCCCGACATCGTGGAACGTCCAGCTGCGTTCGCGGGTGTCAAGCAGCCACACTCCCTCATCCCCTGCGAGTGCGGCCACGGTCGGGCGTGCCTTCCGCGCATCGAAAGCGGTCGCGATCGGCGCAGCGTCCACGGGGTACGGAACTCGTTCCCATTTCTCGGGATCGCCACCGACGGCGAGCGCCGCTCCGTCTGCGCATCCGATGACGACGCCGACGACCGTCGTGATGCTTCCCGCCGCGTTCGCGCACGGGATGGAGTCACCCGCTGTTCCGTCCGCGGCGACGATGCGCAGCGTCTGTGCCGTCCCCTCGGCATCCGCCTCAGTCATGACCGCGCCAGTGGTCAGCGGGATGACGAGACCCACGTGCGGCTCGACAGGAATGCGGAAGTCCTCCACGATCTGCCCCTCGGCCAGCGCCGGAGTGTCGATCAGCACGGCTTCATCGTCGAACAGGATGCCGGCGCCTGTCTCTCCGGCGGTCACTGTCGCGAGGCCGCTGCCTTCGATCTCTCCGATCACGTGCGAAGGCGCTTCGTAGTAATGGAAGTGGTCGATGTGGCTCCAAGTCCAGACGCCGCTGTCGATGACGGTCACCGATCCGTTCCGGATGCCGAAGAGGTACCGCCCGTCCGTCACGAGGTCATCAATCGGCTCGATCTCGGCGAGGACCGATGACTCTTCGTCGAGGAGGTCGAGGTGATGCACAGTTCCCTCCGCGTCCACGGTGGTCAGATGCAGAGCGGGTTCTGCGAGCTCGTGCGCGCCCGCAATCTCGCCATGGCTGTCCTCGATGGCGGTGCCCGCCGACGGGTCGGAGCTGGCAGGGGCTGCGGCGCATCCGACAAGGGCGAGGAGCAGGATGCCGGATACTCCGGCGGCGCGGTATTTCATGCGGTCATTTCAGTGAGGGCGCGACGGCGCCAGGTGATGTGGGCTGACAGCAGCCCGTGGAGCGCAGCGGACGCTGCGGCCGAGAGGATCGCGACGAAGGCGATCGTGGCGCCGGCGGCGGTGCCGGCGTGCCAGGAGACGAGGAGACCGATGGCGACGGACGCGGTGCCGATGAGTGCGGCGAGTGCCATGGTCGAGGGGATGCGCGTGGCCCAACGCCCTGCGGCGACTGCAGGACCGAGCAGCATGCCGACGACGAGCAGCGAGCCGACGGCCTGATATGCCGCAACGACGGCAAGTGTGATGAGTCCGACCAGGAGCACGTGCGCGATCCGGGGGTGGAGCCCCAGCAGCTGCGCCTGCCGCGGGTCGACGGTCACTGCAACGAACGAGCGGTGGCCTACGACTGCGACAGTCAGCGTGATGACGGCCACGATTGCGAGCGTGAGTATGTCTGACGGTTCGGCAGCGAGGATATCGCCGAACAGGATGGCTGTCGCATCCGTCGCAAAGCTGCGCGAGGCAGAGATCACGATCACGCCGAGCGCGAGGCTGGCCACGAAGAGCAGTCCGATGCTGGTGTCGGCGGAGAGTCGTCCCCGCCGCTGAAGCGCGCCGATGCCTACGGACATGCCGGCGGCGCTGACCGCCGCGCCGAGAATCGGCGGAATGCCGAGCAGCGTCGCGACGGCGATGCCCGGGAGCATTCCGTGCGCCATGGCCTCTCCGAGGAACGCCATCCCACGGAGCACGACCCAGGTGCCGACGACGGCGCAGATCACCGCGACGAGCGCGCCGGTCAGGAGTGCACGCTGCACGAAGGAGACGGTGAATGGATCAAGCAAGGAGGACACAGTGAGTGACTGTAGCAGTTATTGAGAATGATTTTCATTTGCAATAATGAGTGGCGTGACCACCTCCTCTCTGCTCTTGCCGACCACTCGGGTGCTCTCGCTACGCGACATCGCCGTCGATCTTGAGGGTCATCCTGCCCTGCGTGGCGTCGATGCGGAGGCACATGCCGGGCGTCTGCTCGCTGTCGTCGGAGCCAACGGCTCAGGAAAATCGACCCTGCTCGCGGTGGCGGCAGGACTCATCACACCGCATCGCGGAATCGTGGATATGCGGCCCGGTCTCCGCATCGCGCTCGTGCCGCAGTCGACTCCGCTCGCACCACACCTGCCACTGAGTGTCACCGACATCGTCGCGATGGGCACCTGGGGTCAGCTCGGTGCGTGGCGGCCGGCGCGCCGGGCAGATCGAGACCGCATCAAGGACGCGATCACCACCGTTGGTCTCTCCGACCTCGCCCGGCGCCCTATCGGCACGCTCTCCGGCGGGCAGCGACAGCGCGCCCTTCTGGCACAGGCGCTCGTACAACGCGCCGATCTTGTGCTGCTCGATGAACCGATGGCCGGGCTCGACTCGCGATCCCGCGCGATCATCGCGGAAACGATCGATGAGCTCGCCGCGACGGGATCTGGCGTCATCGCCGTCACGCACGACATCACGGAGTTCACCGCTGTCGACGACGTCCTCGAGCTTCAGGACGGGCGGATGATCAGAGCGTCGTGACCTCGGCGTGCGGCATCCGCATCTGCATCACGCGCACCGCCTCCGGGTTGTCATCGACGAGCACGGCGTCGCGTCCAAGCGCGGATGCCACCGCTCCCGTGGTGCCACTGCCGGCGAAGAGATCGAGCACACGGTCGCCTGGGCGACTGGAGGCCTGCACGATCCGGCGAAGGATCCCCTCGGGCTTCTGCGTCGGATAACCAGTCTTCTCCTTGCCGGTGGTGGGCACGATCGTGTGCCACCAGACGTCGGTGGGGAGCTTGCCTCTGGCCGCCTTCTCCGCCGTGACGAGGCCAGGCGCCATGTACGGCTCGCGATCGATGTCGTCGGCGTTGAAGACATGCCGGCCAGGGGTTTTCACGTAAACGAGGATCGTGTCGTGCTTGGTCGGCCAGCGGCGCCGCGACTTCGCACCGTAGTCGTATGCCCAGATCAGTTCGTTGAGGAAGGCCTCGCGCCCGAAGACGGCATCGAGCATGACCTTGGCGTAGTGCGCCTCACGATAATCCAGGTGCAGATACAGCGTGCCGTCGTCGGCGAGCAGGCGCCAGGCCTCCTCCAGTCGCGGCATGAGGAAGTCGCCGTAATCGTCGAAGCTGTCGTCGTAGGTGCGCAGCATGCCGCGCACGCGCTCGTACTCGTGGCCGTGGAAGCCGTGCCGGATCTCCTTCGGCCGCGCTTCCGGTTCATAACTCCTCAGAGAACCGTCACCCCCCGCCTCTACAGCCCCTAAATCGTCCGTTTCCGACGATTCTTGCGAAGTTGCGAACGCACGACGGGCGGTAACCACCTGCCTGCTCTGCGTGCGGCCAGTGTTGAAGGGCGGGTCGAGATAGACGAGCGTGAAGGATGCCGAAGGCAGTGATCGCGCAGCGGTGAGGTTGTCGCCGTGGAGGATCGATACGGATCCAGGCTGAGGCTGGGGGACTGATTCCGACGAGCGCGGGCCGGAGGCGGGCGTGGGGATCACGGCACCCGATGCAGCCACGCATCGGTCGCGAACTTCGACTCCACGAGCGCCTCGGCGTCGGCGTACTCATCCGCCGTGATCGCACCGTCTTCGGCATCTGTCAGCGAACGGAACGTCGCCTTGAAGCTGTCGATGATCTCGGCGCGGCTAAGCCCGGTCTGGGTGCGCAGCGGGTCGACGCGCTTGGCGGCCGAAGTAGTGCCCTTGTCGCTGAGCTTCTCGCGCCCGATGCGCAGCACCTCGGTCATGACCTGCCCGTCGATGTCGTACGAAATCGTGGCATGGTGCAGCACGCCGCCGTTGGCGAGACGCTTCTGCGCGGCACCGCCGATCTTCCCGGTGGGACTCGCGATGTCATTGAGCGGCTGATAGGTCGCGTCGATACCGACGGTGCGCAGCGCCTGCAGCACCCAGTCATCGAGGAACGCATAGGAATCGGCGAACGTCATGCCCTGAACGAGGGATGCCGGAACGTACAGCGAGTAGGTGATGATCTGCCCCGCCGCCATGAGCATCGCGCCGCCGCCGGAGATGCGACGCACGACGTCGAAGCCGTGCTTGGCAGCCCCCTCAGGGTCGACCTCGTTGCGGTACGACTGGAATGAGCCGATCACGACCGCGGACTCATCCCACTCCCAGATCCTCAGCGTCGGGCGGCGACGCCCCTCACCGACGCGGGAGGTGAGCACCTCATCGAGGGCGAGGTTCATCCGTGGTGAGACGGCCTTCTCATGCACGATCTCCCAGTCGAAGTCGCGCCAGCCTGGTGCGGTGATGAGTGCGCGGCGCACGGCCGTGCCGACCGATTCCGGGTTGAACCCGAGCAATTGGGCGCCATCAGGCAGTGCTGCTCGAACCGCAGCGGCGATGGCCGTGGCATCCGATTCCGCTGGCAGCCCGTTGACGGCCGCGTTGATGTCTTCGAGCGCGCTGTCTGGCTCGAGAAAGAAATCGCCAGCGAGGCGGAAGTCGCTCAGCCTGCCGTCTTCGATCTCGACGTCGACGACCACGAGCTTTCCACCTGGAACCTTGTATTCACCATGCACGAGTCCAGCTTAAGCCGCTCTCGTCAGGACCGGGCTGGCACGTGCTTATCGAGCCAGGCGAGCAGGTCAGCGCGAACCTCTTCCTGCTGCAGTTCGTTGAAGATCTCGTGGCGCGCATCGGGGTAGACGAGTGTGGTGACATCTGTCTGGCCAGAGCGCGTGCGGTATGCATCAGCGAGCTTGTGCACGCTGTGCGGCCCACCCGCAGGGTCATCACGACCGACCATCAGCAGCATCGGAATGTCGCGCCCGCCCTTCGACGGGTTCAGAGCCTTGCTCGGGAGGCCGTAGATCTTGACCCCTTCAATCAGGCCGAACAGCCTCCGAATCGGCACATTCGTCGTCAGTGGATCATCGTCGAAGGCCTTACCGACGGCGGGATCGCGGCTTAGCCACTCGTAGCCGGTGGCAGCCGTCCCCTCCCATCGGGCATTCAACGGACCGGCGTTGAGATCGCGCGGAGTGCGCAGCCCGGAACCGGAGAGGATGACGGCATCCCACGCCTGTGGATGGTCGTTGACCAGCATCTGTGCGAGAAACGATCCCCAGGAATGGCCGAGCAACACGAGCGGCAGGTCAGGATGCTCGGCACGGATGATCCCGGTCAGCTGCCAGATCGCATCCTTGGCCGCGTTCATCCCGCCCTTGCCGAGCCTGCCGAGCTTCGCAGGGCCCCCATGCTGACGGATGCCGGTTCGCCCATGACCGCGGTGGTCATCTGCGTACACGGTGAAACCCGCCGCGGTGAGAGCGCCGATCAACGCGCCGTAGCGACCGGCGTGCTCGCCGACGCCATGTATCAACTGCACCACGCCTCGTGGTTCGCCCTGTGCGGAGTGGACGTCGTAGACGATCACGACGCCGTGCGCGTCGGTGAACTCCGAAGTCTGGGGCATGGGTCGAGTCTACGGACGCGGCGGCAAACGGCTAGTCCTGTGTCAGAGTCCGACTTAGAGTCCGAGCGCCGCTCGCACCGCAAACGCGGCGTCGCGGTCGGTGACCTCATACCCTCCGACGCCGTCGGCAGCCGATCCCATCCGCACGCCACCACCGCCGCCACCGTCGACGACAACGTTGCGCTTGGCGGAGAAGTGCAGCGCGTCGACGCCCGCGGCGGCCAAAGCCGCCGCACTCGATGCGTTCACACCACTGCCTGCCATGATCTCGATGCGACCATCCGCGGCTACCGCCATCGCGCGCAGCGTTTCGATGCCATCGATGGCGGCGGATGCACCACCAGAGGTGAGCACGCGCCGCAGGCCCAGGTCGATTGCGCTGTCGAGCGTCGCCACCGGATCGGCGGTGACGTCGATCGCACGGTGCAGAGTAACGGCGGCTTCACCTGCGGCATCGCGCAGCCGAGCCATCGCGTCAAGGTCGAGCGCACCAGTGGAATCGAGCGCACCGATGACGACCCCGGCGGCACCGGCGGCAACCGCCCTCTCCACGTCACGCACTGCGAGCGCGATCTCGTCGGTGTCGTAGTGGAATCCGCCAGCGCGAGGACGAACAAGAACGTGGATCTCGGGCCCTGCCTCCCCCGCGGCGTCCAGCGCCAACTCAACAGTGGCGGGCGACGGCGTGAGCCCGCCAAGAGCGAGGGCCTGGGCGAGTTCGACGCGCGCAGCGCCGACCTCCCGTGCGATGCGAACCCCTGCGGGATCCTGGACGGCGAGTTCGAGCGCGATGTTCACGGCATCCATTCTGCCCCCATTTTCGGAAAATTTAGTTAGACTACCTAAGTAATGACTGAACCAGACGATCCCGTACTCGCCACCGCCACTGATCTCCGCCTCGCAACCTTCCGTCTCGCTCGTCGGCTGCGCCGCGAGAGAGCGGTGGACACCCTCAGCGACGCGCAGTTCGCCGTGCTCGCCTGTCTGAGGATGAACGGCCGCCTGCCGGTGGGTGAGCTGGCCCAACGCGAGCGAGTGAGCGCACCGACGATGTCGAACACGGTGGATGCCCTAGCGGAAAGCGGCCTCGTCGTGAGGGTTCCCGACGAAGATGACCGTCGCCGGGTGTACATCGAGATCATGGATGCCGGCATCGAAATCGTCACCGCAACCGTGCGCAAGCGCGATGCCACCCTCGCCGCGGCGCTGGCCGAGTTCGATTTCACCGGTGAGGAACTGGCGACACTGCGAGCAGCCTCGGCCCTGATGCGGAAGGTGGCCGAACGATGAGCGCGATGTTCCGGTCATTCTCGAACTTCAACTATCGGATCTGGTTCCTTGGCGCCCTCGTATCGAACATCGGCGGCTGGATGCAGGCCACCGCTCAGGACTGGGTGGTCCTCACCGAACTGACGGACAATGATGCCTCCGCGATGGGCATCACGATGGCGCTGCAATTCGGTCCGCCACTGGCATTGGTGAGCGTGACCGGCTGGGTCGCCGATCGGTTCGACCGACGCAAGATCCTGCTGCTGACCCAGACAGTGCTGATGATGCTCGCGATCGGTGTCGCGGCGCTGCTGCTGACCGGTGTCATGACGTTGCCGGTGATGTTCGGCTTTGCGTTGGCCTTCGGCATCACGAACGCCTTCGACGCACCGGCACGCCAGGCCTTCGTCTCAGACATGGTCACACTCGAAGACGCTTCAAATGCGGTCGCACTTAACTCTGCGTCATTCAATATGGCACGACTCATCGGGCCCGCTGTCGGAGGCCTGCTGATCGTCGTCGTCGGCACCGGATGGGTGTTCGTGTTCAACGCGGCGACCTTCCTCGCCATGCTCATCGCGCTCGTACTGATCCGTACGCGGGAACTCCTCCCTCGAATCAAAAGCAAGGGACGAAACGGCCTCGCCGAGGGCTTCCGCTATGTATGGGGCCGGAGCGATCTCAAGATCACCTTCGTGATGATCTTCCTGATCGGAGCCTTCGGGATGAACTTCCCGATCTTCGCCTCGACGATGGCGTTGGAGTTCGGCCGTGACGCCGACGGCTACGGAATATTGAGCTCGGTACTGGCGATCGGGTCGCTGGCCGGAGCACTGCTCGCTGCCAGACGCGAGCGAGCACGGGTCAGAGTTCTGATCTTCGCCGCCGGTGGGTTCGGTGTCGCATCCATCATCTCTGCGTGGATGCCGACCTACTGGACGTATGCCACCGTGCTCATATTCGTCGGATTCTCGACGGTATCCATGCTGACAACTGCGAACGGCTACGTGCAGACCACGACCGACCCCGCGCTGCGCGGGCGCGTGTTGGCGCTGTACATGGCCGTCGTCATGGGCTCGACCCCGATCGGTGCCCCGATCGCAGGGTGGATCACGAATGCCGCCGGCCCCCGCGCCGCCATCCTTGTCGGCGGCATCGCCGGACTCGTTGCCATGGCGATCGGTGTCGCGTGGATCCTGGCATCCGGTCGCCTGCGCCGCCAGGAGAACTCACGGTTTCGGCTGACGCTCGACGAGACCCTGCCGATCTCGGTCATGCGCGTCGATCCGGTGGAGTTCAGCGACGAGGTCGCGGCTGCCACCACGCCGATCCGCACGGCGCCGAAGGGTTGAGCCGGCCGCCTGCGCCGAAGGAGCCGCCTGCGCAGACGCGGCCACTGGCGTCAACGCGGCCAAGGCCGCGGGCGCGGGTAATGCGGGAAGAATAACCCGGCTGGGATCACTTTCCCCGCCGGGTTTTTCTTCCGGCGCCCGCGCCCGCACGTCCCGCGCGGAGGCCGAAGATCGAGGCCTCAGACAACCCCGCCGACATGACTGTTGTCGCGATCCACCTCACGTGCTACTCTCGGGAAACCGGTTACCGAAAGCGCTTTCTCAAAGCATGCTCTCATCTCCCGGACTCGACGCTGAGGACAGAAAGAGGCACCCGATGGTGAGACATCGCGCGATCGCGAGGCCGGTGGAATGACCGTGCTGAACACCGAAAGTGAATCCGTCGTGCAGCCCTCTCCGTCGACAGAACACAACCGGCCGACCGCCGACTCTCGCCCGCGGCGGTCATGGTGGAGATTCCTCCTGCGCCACAAGGCGCTCTACTTGATGGCACTTCCAGGCATCGCGTACTTCATCATCTTCAAGTACGTTCCCATGGGCGGCCTTGTCATCGCCTTCCAGGATTACTCGCCTTTCCGTGGCATCGCGGGCAGTCCATGGGTCGGCTTCGAACACTTCATCCGGTTCTTCTCCGAGCCGACCTTCGCGATGCTCATGGTCAACACTCTGACCCTGTCGCTGTTGCTGCTGGTCTTCTCTTTTCCCATCCCGATCATCCTCGCCCTCATGCTCAACGAGGTGCGCACCAAACTCTTCCAGCGCAGCGTGCAGACGATCATCTACCTGCCCCACTTCATGTCGTGGGTCATCGTGGTGTCGCTGTTCTACGTGATGTTCACCACTGACGGCGGCAGCTTCAACTCGCTCTTGCAGTCCTGGGGCTTCGATGCCATCCCGTTCCTCACCGACCCGGCATGGTTGCGCCCGATGTACGTCGTCCAAGAGATCTGGAAGACGGCCGGCTGGGGCACCATAATCTATCTCGCCGCCATGACCGCGGTCGATCTGCAGCTGTACGAGGCCGCAGAGCTTGACGGCGCCGGTCGCTGGTTGCAGACCTGGCACATCACGCTCCCGGCCATCCGCCCCACCATCATCGTCATGTTCATTCTGATGATCGGTGACTTCCTCGAACTCGGCTTCGAGCACATGTTCCTGCTGCTGAACTCACTCAACCGCGAGGTCGGCGAGATCTTCGACACGTATGTCTACACCGCCGGCATTCAAAACGGACAGTTCAGCTACGCCGCAGCCGTCGGCATGTTCAAGGGCCTCGTCGGGCTGATCCTCGTCGTCGGCGCGAACAAACTCGCGAAGAAGCTCGGCGAAGAGGGCGTGTACTGATGTTCTCGGTCGATGGCTTCGTGCGCCTCAACATGTTTCTGCGCGGCGTGTACCGCCTCGCCTACCTAAACTTGTTATGGATTGCCACGACTGTGCTCGGCCTGGTCATCTTCGGCATCGGCCCTGCCTCCTACGCGGTCGCCGCGTACATCGACCGCTGGTTCCGCTTCGGCGACACCCCGCCAGTGACACGAACATTCCTCGGCCTCGTGCGTGCCCAGTACTGGCGCTCAGCGGCAGTGAGCTGGATCCTTCTGTCGGCCGGCGCCATCGCCATCACCAACCTGTTCAACGTCACGATCTGGTTGCTCCAGTTCGCCAACGTCCTCGCCCTGATCGTCATCGGCATCATCGCCGCGTATGTGTTCCCGGTGATAGCCGCCACCGATGTGCGCGGCATTCACCGCCAGATCGCAACCGCGCTCATGCTCGGCATCGGCTCGTTGCACTGGACGATCGTAGCCACTGGCGCTGTCGCGCTCACCTGGTGGCTGCTTGCCACGTACGCCCTCCCCGCACTCGTGCTGTTCGGCATCGGCATCCCCGCCGCCGCCATCGGCTTCATCACCCGCATCATCTTCACGCAGATCACAGATGACAACCCCCATGCCTCACCCCCCGGGCGGCGCAACACCGCTCCGTCCCACCACCCTGTCGCGAGAGGAATCACATCATGAGGAACCACCGCAGAGTCGCGTTGGCCGTCGCATCCATCACCGCAGCAGCACTCGCCCTTTCGGCGTGCAGCTCGGCCGCAGAACCGAACGACGACGCACCGTCCGAGGTCGCCAGCAGCCTCACCTGGATGACCATGCTGCACACTCCCACCACTCCGACCCCTGACGGTCCGATCGAGGCGGCGCTGGCCGAGTACACCGGAACCGACGTCGAGTTCCAATGGGTGCCCGACGCATCCAAAGACGAGAAGATCAACGCAGTTCTCGCCTCGGACACCGTCGCCGACATCACATCGTTGACGAACACGTCCAATGCGTCTGTGCGCACGGCCCTTGCATCCGGCCAGTTCTGGGACGTCGAGCCGTATCTCGCCGACTACCCGAACCTGTCCCAGATCGATGAACAGACGATCGCGTCTGCCCGCGTCGACGGCCACCTCTACGGCGTGCCGTTTCAGAAGCCGAAGGCCCGCTATGGCGTGCTGATCCGTCAGGACTGGCTCGACAACCTCGGCCTCGAAGTCCCCCACACTGTCGACGAGCTCAGCGAGGTCGCAATTGCCTTCGCCAACGACGATCCTGACGGCAATGGCGCAGCCGACACCACTGGATTCATCGATCGCGCCGAAAGCTTCACCCTCGGCTTCCGGATGATCGCCGGATACTTCGGCGCCGGCAACAACTTCGATCTGACCGACGACGGTGAGATCGCGCCCTCATTCCAGTCCGACGAATTCAAGGACGCCATGGAGTGGTACCGCAACCTTTACGAACAGGGAGCGGTGAACAACGAGTTCGTCACCGTGCAGAAGCAGAACCAGCAGGATGCAATCGCTCAGAGCAAGGGCGGCATCGTAATCACCGGCCTGTTCGAGGCTAAGAACTACATGGCTCTGGCGCTCAGCGCAGACCCCGAGACTCCGATGGCGTGGGCCTTGGTCAACGACATGACCTACGACGATGTCCCCCGACGTATCCTCTCCGACACCAACGGCGGCTTCGGCGGGTGGCTGGCCATCTCAACTACGCGAGTCAAGACCGAAGATGACCTGCGCGCGGTACTCGGCTACCTCGACAAGTTGCTCGACGAAGAGGCGTTCATGCTGATGACCAACGGCATCGAGGGAACCCATTACGAGATGTCCGACAACGTCGTGACCGTTCTGGACCAGACGCTGTGGGAGCAGGAAGTGCAGTCATTCTCTTCATCCCGCCCCTCCGAGCTGGTTGTGCAATTCAGTAACACGACACCCTACGTTGACGAAGCGAACGCTCTGACCGAGGAGAACGCCGAGTTCGCAGTCATCGACCCTTCCCTCCCTCTGAGCTCCGACGCATTCGACGAGCGCTGGTCGGTCATCAAGCAGGCCGCGAACGACGCCTACAACAAGTTCATGGTCGGCCAGCTCGACATGGACGGCTACGAAGCAGCCATCGCTGAGTTGGACAGCCAAGGGCTGACCGACATCGTCGATCAGCTCACGGCCTCGCACAACGAGACCAACTGACGAGTACAGATCAGGTGCAGACCATGAACTCTCCGGACGCCACATCCGCAGCGGCGCACACGACGCGCGCACTGCAGGACGCCATCGACCGCGCCGCGGCCGATGGCGGTGGCCGAGTCACCATCTCGGCCGGTGTGCACGTGACGGGGTCCCTGCGCATACGCTCGGGCGTGGAGCTGCACCTCGAGGCGGGGTCGGTGCTGCGCTTCGCGGCCGACCCCGCCCTTTACCCCCTGGTCGACGCGCGCTGGGAGGGCGCAGCCACCACCATCCATTCCCCGTGCCTGTACGCCGACGGCGAGGTCGATGTCTCCATCACCGGTCGCGGTGAGATCGACGGCTCCGGCGCCTGGTGGTGGAAGGCATTCCGCGACGGCGAGCTCGACCACCCTCGACCCACCCTCATCGGCATACACTCGTGCTCGCGCGTGGAAATCTCCGGCATCACACTGCGCGATTCTCCGTCGTGGACGGTGCACCCTCTGCTGTGCGATGACGTGCGCATCTCTGGTATCCGCATCATCAATCCGCCCGATTCGCCCAACACCGACGGAATTAATCCCGAGTCGTGCCGCAACGTGCGTATCAGCGATTGCCACATTGACGTCGGTGACGACTGCATCGCGATCAAGGCAGGCAGCGAAGGCTCTCCCGTTCGCGTCCCGTGCGAGAACATCACAATCACCAACTGCACAATGATTCACGGCCACGGTGGTGTCGTCATCGGCAGCGAGATGAGCGGCGGCGTACGCGGCGTCACCATCTCCAATTGCGTCTTCCAGGGCACTGATCGTGGAATCCGCATCAAATCGCGTCGCGGCCGCGGAGGCACCGTCGAAGATCTTCGGGTGACGAACGTGATCATGGACAGCGTGCTGTGCCCGTTGGTCATCAACCCCTTCTACTTCTGTGGCCCCGAGGGCAAGTTGCCCCTGGTCTCCGATCGCACTCCCCAGCCGACGAATGCCGGAACTCCCCGCTTTCGACGCATCCACCTCTCGCACATCACCGCTACCAACGTCCAATCCGCAGCGGCCTTCGTCTCTGGCCTGCCAGAGGCGCCGTTGGAGGACCTCACTCTGGATGACGTGTACATCTCCTTCGCGCCAGACCCGGTAGCTGCGATCCCTGCGATGGCCGACGGTGTGCCACCGATGGCCGCCGCCGGCATTTATGCGAGCTTCGCGACTCGGATGCGCATCACGAACGTGCGTGTCGTCGGTGTGCAGGGACCGGCGATCACCGCGAACCATGCCGACATCGATGTCCAGGCAGGAGCGCTGACATGACTCAGCGCGACGTCGCCACCGAACAGACGACTCCTCCACTCATGCGTCGCCGCGCAGAACTGTGGATAGCGGGTATCGGCATGGGCCTTGCCGTGCTGCTGCAGGGCGGGTTTGCTCTCACCGTCAACAGAAGTGACGACGCGGTAGTCCAGGAGACGCTATTGCCAGCTCTTCGCGCATCGGGCATCGACGTCGCCGAAGCCGACGCGCTCGAAGCGCTGAACACACTTGCCGCCTGGTTCGGCTTCTCTCTGATCGTGGTGGCACTGCTGTGCGCGATCGGTTTCTTCGTCGCGACCCACCGACCTAGTCGCCGCAGCACCGCCTGGTGGTTCCTGGCCGCCGGACTCGTCTGCTTGATCGGAACGCAGCTTCTGCTGTATCCGGTCGCGTTCCTCTTCTTCCTCGCCGCGGGCCTGTTCGCGGTGCGCCCCATTCAGCATCGGAGTACGACATGAGCACCACAGCTTCCGGTCCCGTCACCGACGAGACCATTCCGATCCAGATACGACGCGCAGCGCGCAACAAGAGCCGTCTCACCCCTGGTCGCCGCGCTTTCGGTATCGTCAACGTGGTCATCCTCACCGCGTTCGCCCTGGTGTGCATACTGCCGTTCATCAACGTGCTCGCGAGCTCCCTTGCCACACCCGGCGAACTCGCAACCCGGTCGTTCATTCTCTGGCCACGAACATTCACGCTGACCGCGTATCAGTACATCCTGTCCACACCGACGATCTTCCGCGCACTCGGCGTCTCGACGATCGTCACCGTCGGTGGGACGATGGTGAGCCTGATCATGACATCGCTCATGGCCTATGCGCTCTCGAAGAAACATTTGAAGGGCCGCCAGCTCATCAACTTCCTCGTCGTGTTCACAATGCTCTTCAGCGGCGGCATGATCCCGACATTCATCGTCGTCAAGAACCTCGGACTGATCGACTCGCTGTGGTCGCTGATCATCCCGGTCGCCATCAACGCGTTCAACTTCGTGATCATGCGCAGCTTCTTCCAGGCCATTCCTGAGAGTCTTGAGGAATCCGCTCGGATCGACGGATGCTCAGAATTGGGTGTTTTCTGGCGCATCGTGCTGCCGCTCTCGCTGGCGTCGATCGCCACGATCGGACTCTTCTACGCCGTGTACTACTGGAACACCTATCAGAGCGCGATCCTGTATATCAACAGCTCTGAGAAATGGCCGATCCAGGTGTTGCTGCGCCAGATCGTGATTGTGGCGAGCGGGCTCAACGCCGACGAGACCGCCGTGGACGTCGTGCCGCCGGCCCAGTCGATCCGCATGGCCGTGATCTTCGTTGCGACCCTGCCGATGCTCGTCGTCTACCCGTTCGTGCAGCGCTTCTTCGTCAAGGGTGCACTGATTGGTTCCGTCAAGGGCTGATCACATGCGCATCGTCATCACAGGCGACTCGACGGCGAGTGACTACGAAGCCGCACTCGCGCCACGCACCGGCTGGGGCCAGGCGCTGGCCTGGCATTCAGATTTAGACGTACGCAACCACGCACTCTCCGGCGCCAGCACGCGCAGTTTCATCGAAGCGGGGCTGCTGGATGCGGCGGCATCCGATCTGGAACCCGGGGATTTGCTTCTGATCTGCTTCGGGCACAACGATCCGAAGGACGATCATCGGTTCACCGACGCGGATATCGCGTTTCCCACGAATCTGGGCAGGTTCGTGGCGGCGGCGCGTGATCGCGATGCGATTCCCGTGCTGCTGACACCGATTGAGCGGCGCAAATTCACACGCGATGGCACGCTGTACTCGACTCACGGTGTGTACCCACAGCGGACCCGCAAGGTCGCGGCCGAGGAATTGGTGGCGCTGATCGATCTCACCACACTGACCCACGAGCTGTGGCAGAGCCAGGGTGCAGAACCCAGCAAAGGCTCGTTCCTGTGGCTGACGCCCGGCGAGTGGCCTGGGCACCCCAACGGGGCCGAGGACGACACGCACCTGACCGCATCCGGGGCAGGGCTCGTCGCCAGGCTCGTGCGAGACTCGCTCAACGCGCAGGGACTCCTCCGAGTCACCTGACCTGAGGGGAGTAGCTCCCCCGCCATGTCCAGGCAGGATCCACCGCGGGCCCGGAGCCCTGGGACAGCACCGTGATGACGCCATCGTCCGTGACGACCAGGCGGACCCGCAATGTAGCGATGTCATCAGCGGCCGCGCTGATCCGTACGTCGAGAACACCCGGAGCGGACCAGCCGGCGCTCGCGACCGCCGGACCGAGAACGTCTGAGACGTTGACCGACTCCCCCGTCGAAAAGCGCAGGGTCTTATCATCCACGCTCAGTGTTCCACCCGCGTGGTCGACATTGATCCGGAGCACGTCAGGCGCGCCCTCGCCCGTGATCAGTCCAAAGGTTGCGCGCACTGCACGGCCGTGGCCCGGTACGTGCAACGGCGTCGGCGGGGTGAGCGTGAGGGGTTCGGCACTGCGGGTGATGGGTTCGGAGAGCGCCGCCAACAGCATCTCGACAAGCCGCTGATCGCCGCTGCCGAGGGCGGTGGCATCGGCAGTGACAACCGCAGCGATCTCGCGAGCAGGATCCCCGAACACGATCTGGCCGCCGAGTCCGAACATCAGCCAGCATCCGCCTTCGGGAAGCCATATCTGCCGTCCGTACCCACCCTTCAGCGGCGCACCCCAGCTCTGGGTCCCGGCATCGGAGCGCCGCTCGAGCAGCCACTCGACAACCTGTTCGGGCAGGATACGGGAACCTCTGCGGACACCGCGGCCGTTCAACGTCTCCGCGATCGGCAGCAGATCTCCGGGCGCCATGAGCAGCCCGGACCCGCCGTGGCTGATTCCCTCCGGACCGGTGAGGAACCCGGCGCTCGCCCCGACGCCAAGGGGCTCGAGCAGACGCGGTCGCAGGTAGTCGAGCATCCGCTCGCCGGCCAGGCGTTCCACCAGCGCGCTCAGCACATAGCTCGCGCTCGTGTCGTATGTGAAAAGTGTTCCGGATCGGTGCGTCGGCGCGACGCGGAAGTACGACTCCAACCAGCCGACGCCGTCGCTGTCATAGGTCGTGCGGCTGTGCGGACCGGCCATCGCGAGCATGTCATCGATGCGGGTGGCCGCCAGCCACGGATGCACCGGCTCCATCTCAGGGAAGTGCGCGATGATCGGGTCGTCCAGCGAAAGCCGCCCTTCCTCGGCGAGAAGCAGGATTGCCAGACCCGTGAACGTCTTGGCCACCGAGTACATTCGGTGCGGCACATCCAGGCCGAACGGCTCGACACCCGCGCGCGCGACGGTGCGGCCAGACACGCTCACTTCGAGCGAGTGGATCGCGATGTCTGCCGCATGCGCCTGCGTGACGAACCGCTGCAGACCGGTGGTCATGACCGAGCCGCCTCAAGGGAGAACGGGGCGCCCAATTCGGCAAAGGTGCACTCCATGCGCAGCGCCTCATCGATCGCGGCCTCCACGCCGTTCACAGCGAGGTGCACGCCGAGGTCATCATCGATCCTGGAAAGGTGTCGCGTGTGGATCGCCCGCGGCGCAGGAGCTTGCATCACCGCTTCGACCAAACGCATGAACGCGCCGGTCTGCTCGATCGGCGCGCACAGAGCCGATGATCCCGCACGCGCGGCAAGAAGGTTTTCCAGCAGATCTTCGAATCCGAATCGTTCCTCGGCGATCAGCGCACCATCCGCTCCGAACGTGAGTACGTCACCAGTCTTGTAGCGCAGGCGCAGCGTCCCACGATCTCCCACCACCTCAACATATGGTTCCTCCGACCGCGCGGCGGCCAGAGTCACCGCCGTCGTGAGTCGACGTCCGTCCACGAGCTCCAACACCGCCACCGATGTGTCGTCAGCCTCAATTGGATTCGCGCGCAGCAGTTCGAGTTCGATGCTCCTGACGTCATCTCGGCGGGCCGCACCGGAAAGCGCCAGCGCCGTTGCGGTCGCATGAGCGAGAGGATTGGTGAGAACTCCGTCTGCCACCACGACGCCGTCGAGGATGCGTCGACCCGCCCAACGCACCCGTTGCCAATACGCTTCATCCCTGACCCAGACACCGGTCGCCGAGTACTTGACGACCTCGCCTATCTCACCGGCGGCGACCCGACGCCGGATTACGTCGATCGCTGCGCATCCGAGGCTTTGGAAACCGACCTGGATCAGCGCCCCATAGGCGTCAGCAAGCGCGACCAGATCGTCGTATTCGGCGAGTGTCGCCGTCGTCGGCTTCTCCAGCAGCACGTCGGCACCGGCACGCACAGCGGCAGCCGCGATCGGGAAGTGCGTCTGGATCGGCGTGCATATCACTACGACATCGATCTGCTCCGCTTCAAGTAGCGCGAGGCCATCGCCGTACCAGCGCGTGTGACCTGGGATAAGCCCGTCTGCCGGTCGACTCGGATCGCCGACGGCGACGAGGTGCGCGCGACCTGCCGCGTCAAGCCGTACCGCGTTTGTAAGATGCTTGGCGCCGTGCCCACCGACGCCGATGACTGCCAGCCGAGGAACGCTCATACCGTGTTGCGCCGATCTGCAAGGAGACGGTCGGCGACTTCTGCCGGAGCGTCTGTCGCTCGATCCAGAATCGCAACCGCCAGGTCCAGGCGCAGCGTCTCGCCGGCCTCGAGCACGCGGCGTGTGGCGACCGCGACAGCAGGACAGAAACCTACGTATCCTTCGACGCGCACGAACCAGGCCATGCCTGTCGTCGTCGCGGCGACAAGCGAGGCATCCGCACCGTCGATAGCCAGCCAGGGCGAAGTCGAACCGTGCGCAGCATTCACACCCTCTCCGTCTGCGGCACGTACGCGTGCCGCGCCGAACGGGGCCCGCCAGAACAGTCCACCGTAGAAGGCACCATCGCGACCGTTGGTCTGCGGACTGCCGAAACTGATGTCGCGAACAGCCGTCAGATCGGAGACCCACACGACGTCGATGGCATCGGATGCCTCGCGCACCGTGATCGTGCGACGTTCTTCGATGAGCACTTCGCCGAGCGGGTCGACCCAGTCGAGATGTTCGACGAGAACCCCGTCGGCAAGTTCGCGCTCACGCACACGCTGCACACCGTGATTGTCGAGAAGACTCGAGCCCTGGTCGCGCACGTACGTGCGTCCGCCCCAGAACGAGGTGCCGTTCACATCGGGCAGCGCGGCGCTGAGACCCATGTGATGCGGGTGATCCCCCGGCTCGACTTCTGTGACCGGCACACCGGCGGCGGTTGTCGCGACGAGGAACGGCCGCTGAGAGAGCATCGGGGCAGTCCCCGTCCCCTCGTCGTACTCGACGAGGGCTTCGGCGCCGCGCAATATCTGGATGGTCACCCGAGCTCCTTCGTACTGCCTCGAGCGACGAGTTCCGGCGAGAACATGATGGGGTCGCGCAGCGGCGCATCCGTCATCTCCGCGCGCAGTACCGTCCAGATCTGCTCGCCGATCGCGGAAAGACGTGCAGCCATCGTCGTGAGCGATGGCGAGGAATATCGCGAGAAGGGGATGTCATCGAAACCAGCGACCGAGATGTCGTCGGGCACCGAGACACCTTCCTCCGAAAGCCGGCCGCATAGTCCCAGCGCGACGACGTCGTTGAAGGCGAGCACGGCGGTCGCACCGGATTCGCGCAGCGCGGGCCAGACGTTGTAGCCGTCTTCGAACGAGTGACCGCACGGAATATCGAGGATCTCGATGCCGGGCTCGGATGCTCGGATCTCTTCCAGACCGCGTTCGCGCTCCCAGTTCGAGCGGGCGTACGCGGGCCCGGCGAGGTAGGCGATGCGGCGGTGCCCCAGAGCGATGAGGTGACGCGCGAGTGTGAGAATCCCCTCGTGATAGTCGATCAGCACGGAGCCAGCATTCTTGCCGGTGGTGCGATTGAACACCACCACCGGGGAGACCCTCGGTAACAGCGCGAGTAGATTTTCACGCTTCATCCGAGGCGAGAAGAGCACGACGGCATCGGTGCGATCGCGCAGATCCTTGGCGAGCTCAGACTCTCGCTCGTCATCCTCGAATGAGTCGGTGACGACGACGTAATAGCCGTCACGTGCTGCTGCGCGGTTGAAACCGTTCAGCACCTGGTGGAACATCGGGTTGCCGAGATCCGGCACCAGCACACCGACCGTGCGGCTGACTCCGAGCGACAGCGAACGGGCGGTCTGGCTGGGCGTGTACCCGAGCTCCGCGATCACCTGTCGGACTCGTTCGGCGATGTCCTCGTTGACCGTCGGCACGCCGTTGAGAACGCGTGACACGGTCGCTTTCGAGACGGCAGCGACCCTGGCAATATCGGTGATCGTCGTCGCCCGGGTCGGCGATGTTCTGGCTCGTTTGGCCGCCATGATCAGCCTTCCCAGACATCGACCGTGAAGTCGGCGAATCGACCGACCGCCTCCGGTGCACCCTGCGGTCCTGCCGCAAACAATGAGAGCCCCGCGCCGACCCAGTGCCCTTCGACCGCGCGGAACTGCGGGTCAACCCGCACGACGCGTTCACCGTCGGTGATACTCACGCGAACCCGTGCATCGCCGTCGACGTTCAGTTCGACCCTGGCACTGGATTCGCCCAGCGGCATGGTGGCGATGACGCGTTCGTCGAGGTCGTCCTGCTCTCGCACCGCGACGATGGCCTCGGCACCAATGTCCGTCATCCGAACGCCCGCCCATACGTATGCGAGGCCGAGCACGGCAAGCCCGGCGCGCTCACCGGTGCGGGCACTCTCCAGCGCGACGTCGACACCTGCTGTGCATGGCTGACCGGGAAGAGCCTGCGAGAGCACACGCGGAAGCGTCCGCAGGTTGCCGCCGTCGGCACTGCCGCGCAGCGCCAGCCCAGGCCCGCTTCCTACGACCGCACGGGAGTCGACATCCGCCTCCCACTGCCAATGGATGCTCGGGGCACCGCTGGCAAAGTCGTCCGATCGGGCAAGCGTGCGCGCGCCCTGGCGTTCACCATGGAGCATCGGATGCTCGAGCACGGGCTCGGCGGCGCCGCCGCGAGTGGCTTCACCCACGAGCGGCCATCCATCCTCGCCCCAGGCCAGCGGCTGCAGATGCAGAACGCGGCCATAGATGCCACGGTCTTGGAAGTGAAGGAACCAATCGCCACCCTTGCCATCATCGACCCACGCGCCCTGGTGCGGACCATTGACCGGGGTATCACCCTGCGCGAGCACGATGCGGTGTTCATATGGCCCGAACGGACTATCGGAACGGAACACCGTCTGCCAGCCGGTCGCAACACCTCCGGCCGGCGCAAAGATCCAGTACTCATTTCCACGTTTGTGGAATTTCGGCCCCTCCAGCGTGGTGAAGCCATCAAGCAGTGCCCCGTCGATCACATCGACAGGAGGTCCCAGCGGGTGACGCAACTCGGGATCCACGGGGACCACAGTGAGCACGTTCTTGCGACCCGAGCGCGAGCGCGCCCATCCGTGCACCAGATATGCCCGACCGTCGTCGTCCCAAAGCGGGCACGGGTCGATGATTCCCAGCCCTGGCAGCAGCAGGTGTGGCGCAGACCATGGGCCGGCAGGATCGGTCGCGGTAACGACGAAAATGCCCTGGTCAGGGTCAGGGTATACCACCACAAAACGACCATCGTGGTGCCGGATCGACGGCGCCCACACACCACCACCGTGCCTCGGCAGGGCGAACCAGGCCTCCGGCCTGTTGCCGTCAAGGGCGTAGCCGATGCGTTCCCACGACACCAGATCGGAGCTTTCGAAGATCGGAAGTCCAGGGGCACGATGGAAGCTCGATGCCACCAGGTAGAAACGATCTCCCACGCGAATGGCATCCGGATCTGGCACGTCGGCATCGATGATCGGATTGCGATACAGGCTCGCATCGTCGACGAGGTTCATCCTGCTCAAGCTACCTGAGAAACCGGTTCCTGTCCACCAGACCTACCCACAATCGGCGACTCCACGGCGCCGAAGTCACACGCCGCAGGCACACTCCACGTAAAACGCTTTCTCGATAGAATGGACCGCGTTCTCGAAAGGCGGTACCGATGAAGAATCCGACATCTCGCGTGAGAATCACGGATGTAGCTCAGGCTGCGGGAGTCTCGCTGGCGACGGTCTCAAGGGTGATGAACAACAATCCGACCGTCGACGCCGACATGGCCGAACGTGTGCGCTCGGTCGCCGACGAGCTTGGCTATTCCGCGAACCCTCTTGCGCGCAGCCTCGTCCTCGGACGCACCCAGACCATCGCCGTGGTGATCCCCGACCTGGCGAACCCCACCTTCCAAATGATCCTGCACGGCCTCAGCCGCGCCGCGGCCGACGACGGCTACCACGTGCTCATCGCGGACAGTGCCGAACAGGTGAGCGCCGAAGTCGATCTCGTCTCGGCCACCCGCCGCCGCACTGACGGCGTCGTGCTGTGCGCACCTCGAATGACCGCCGAGCAGCTCGAAGCGCTCCTCCCGACTGTCGCGCCCGCTGTCGTCGTGAACCGCCCACCACAGATTGCCGCCCCCACTGTGTCGGCAAACTACGGCTCTGCGATGGCCGAGCTCGTCGAACACGTGTACGGGCTCGGGCATCGCCATCTGGCTTACCTCTCGGGAGTGGCAGGCAGCTCTTCGGGTGCCGCCCGCCGCACGAGCCTCAATGCTGCATGCGACGCCCACCCAGAACTGCAGGTCACCGAGATCGCGACCGGTGTGGGATTCGATAGCGGCGCCGCAGTCGCCGACGAGGTCATCGCGACCGATGCGACCGCCGTGCTCGCGTTCAACGATCTCGTCGCAATGGGCCTTCTTTCAGCACTGGCCGCACGCGGCGTCCGCGTACCAACTGACATTTCTGTCACCGGCTTCGATGACATCCCGTTCGCCGCGTACACGACACCCCCGCTCACGACGGCGGCCGTGCCATCAGCGCAACTCGGACGCGACGCATGGGCAGCCATGCACGCACTACTGGAGGAATCCTCCGCTCCCGAATCGACATTGCTCACGCCCGAAATCGTGGTGCGTGCGAGTACCGGTCCCGCCCCCGCGAGACAGTAGCGGACGCGATCACGCACACTCGCTTGATGCGGATGCTACGCTGAGAAAACGTTTCCTGAATCGGATGGATGTGAAATGGCCCGCACTCGCTACGCCCTCGTCGGCGCCGGACACCGCGCACAGATGTACGTTGGCGCGATCATCGGCACCTACGCGGATCGCGCCGAACTCGTCGCGATCTGCGAGCCCAATCCCGTGCGGTCTCAGTATTACGCCGACGTCGTCACCGCCGCAGGTCTGGCCGCGCCGGCCCTATGGCTGCCCGACGACCTCGAGCGCATGATCCGCGAAGAACGCGTTGATCGCGTCATCATCTGCGCACGCGATGATCAGCACGCACCGCTCATTGTCCGCGCCCTCGACGCGGGCGCCGACGTGATCGTTGAAAAGCCTTTGACAATCGACGCCGCCAGTGCGACGGCAATCGAGGAGGCCGTCGCACGCACGGGCGGCAACGTCGTGCTCACCTTCAACTACCGTTACTCGCCCCGCAACAGCGCACTGCGCGAGGTCATCCAGGATGGCAAGATCGGCGAGGTCACATCGGTCGAATTCCAGTGGATGCTCGACACCAAGCACGGCGCCGACTACTTCCGCCGCTGGCACCGCAACAAGGTGAACTCCGGGGGCCTGCTTGTGCACAAGTCCAGCCACCACTTCGACCTCGTTAACTGGTGGATCGCTTCCACACCGACGAGAGTTTTCGCATCCGGCGGGCTGCGATTCTATGGCGCCCACCAAGCGGCCAGGCGCGGTGTCGATGCACTACCTGACCGGGGGACGCACGACGGAGTCCACGATGCATTTGAATTGGATCTCCGCGACGACCAGCGGCTGAAGGACCTCTACCTCAACGCCGAACAGCATGATGGCTACATCCGTGACCAGTCCGTCTTCGGCGACGGCATCACGATCGAGGACAACCTCGCGCTCATCGTGGACTATGCCTCCGGCGCGACCATGTCGTATTCGCTCAACGCCCACGCCCCCTGGGAGGGGTACCGCGTCGCCGTCAACGGCACGCTGGGACGCGCCGAACTCGACGTCGTGGAACGGGGTGCCGTGCTCGTCGACACTGGTCTGCATCCGACGCTCGACCCGAGCGCCACGGCGGTCGGCAGTTCCGACGCTCTGCGCCCGCACGGAGAACGACTGCTCGTACAGCGGCACTGGGAAGAGGCCGTCGAGGTGCCCATCGTCAATAGCGAAGGCAGTCACGGCGGTGGCGACTCGCTACTGCTGCGCGACGTTTTCGAAGGACCAGGCGACGACCCGCTCGCCCGCCCCGCGGATTGGACGGATGGTCTGCGTTCGATCGCGGTCGGCATCGCCGGCAACCGTTCGATGGAAACCGGGCAAGCCGTGCGCATCGCAGATCTCGGCCCCCGTCTGCTGGCATCATGAGCCGCATCGTCGTCACCGGTGGAGCCGGGCGCCTCGGCCGTAGTCTCGTCGCAGGCCTCGCCTCCCGCGGCCACGAGATCGTCTCGTTCGACCGCGTCGTCTCCAGCGCCACAGAACTCCACGAGGTCGAGCAACTCGCCATAGACCTCACCGATGCTGTTGCGACGGCCGATGCCCTCACGGCTGCGCACGCCGACGCGGTGATTCACCTGGCCGCTATCGCGGTGCCCTTCAGCGCCCCGGAAGACGTCATCCTCCGCGTCAACTCCGGGCTTGCCATCTCCGTCATGGGCGGAGCAGTGCGCGCGGGTATCCGCCGTATCGTCGCCGCATCCAGCCCGACCGTCCTCGGCTACGACGCCGCCGGTTGGATCCCGGATCGGATGCCTCTGGACGAGCACACTCCGCCGAAGCCGTCGAACGCCTACGCGCTGTCGAAGCTCGTGATCGAGCAGACGATCTCGATGTTGCGCCGGCAGACCGGAGATGACGTGCGATACGCCGCGTTCCGCCCTTGCTACGTGATCGCGCCAGAGGAATGGGAAGGCGCTGTGACCCAGCAGGGTCACACCGTGCAGGAGCGTCTCGATGATCCTGCGTTGTCTGCGCCGGCGTTGTTCAACTATGTCGACGCGCGTGATGTGGCAGGCTTCGCCGACACGTTGCTGACGGCCCTGCCCCACACTCCGAACGCCGAGACCTACTTCGTCAGCGCGGACGACGCGCTGGCGCGCGAACCGCTCGCCTCTCTTATACCGCAGTTCTTCCCCGGCACTGAGGATGTCGCGTCCTCGCTCACTGGCACGGCGCCGGCATTCTCCAACGCCAAGGCCAGAAATCTCCTGGGCTGGCGACCCACGTGTGGCTGGCGGGACCAGCTACAGACTGCTCGAAAGGAGCAACCAGCATGAACTTCAAAGGCATTTTGTTCTTCCCTGTCACGCCATTCACTGACGAAGGCGACCTCGACACCGAACTGCTCGCGGAGCACGTCGCGAACGGGGTCGCGCATCAGGCGGGTGGAGTGTTCCCGGCCTGCGGCACCGGAGAATTCCATGCGCTGAGCCTTGCTGAACATGCGCGCGTGACCCGAATCGCTGTCGACACGGTCGGAGGTGCCGTGCCGGTGATTGCCGGCTCAGGCGGTCCGCTGGGACACGCGATCGACGCGGCGCGCGGAGCGGCGGATGCCGGGGCCGATGCCTTGCTCGTCATGCCCCCGTACCTCGTGGGCGCTCCGCAGGCCGGACTCGTCGCGTACATCGAAGCTGTAGCCGCGGCATCTGACCTTCCGGTGATCGTCTACCACCGCGCCAATGCGCAGTTCACCGCCGCATCCATGCGTCGTCTGGCAGACGATCCGAAGGTGATCGGCTTCAAGGACGGCGCCGGCGACATCGGCGTCGCACAGCTCATCGTGCGCGCCGTGGCGGATGCCGGACGAGAGGATTTCGCTTTCTTCAACGGATTGCTGACGGCTGAGCTGACCCAGGCTGCCTACCGCGCAATCGGAATCCCACTGTACTCGTCGTCGACTTTCGCCATGGCCCCCGAGGTCGCGAACGCCTTCTACCGGGCGTACATTGACGGCGACGAGGCTCGTCGCCTCGAGCTCATCGACACGTTCTACGGACCGCTGGTGGCCCTGCGCGATGAGACGCCCGGCTTCGGGGTATCGCTTGTGAAGACCGGCCTGCGCCTGTCTGGTGTCCCCGTTGGTTCAGTGCGTGCGCCACTGGTCGACCCGACACCCGAGCAGGCAAGTCGCCTCGCCGCCATACTCGAGGCGGGGCGCGCGCTGGCATGACTACAGTCTCGGCGTTCGACGCGCGGCTGCTGAGGGTGCCGCTGACTCGTCCATGGGCGGCCGATGTCACCTCGCTCGGAGTAATCGTGACGCACGTCGTACGTAGCGACGGCGCCGAAGGCTGGGGGTTCTCTTGGACACCGCAGATCGGCGCGGAGGCCGTGCTTGCGCTCCTGCAGCATGACATCGCCAGGTTCGCGATCGGACGCACCAGCGAGCCGTCCGATCTCTGGGGGCAGGCATGGGCTCATCTGCACGAGGCTGGCGGCGGCGGCATCACCACGATCGCACTGGCGGGGCTTGACCTCGCGCTGTGGGATGCCTCCGCGCGTGCGGAGGCGATGTCTGTTTCTGGGTTGCTCGGATCCCGACACACGAGCGCGCGAGCCTATGGCAGCGGCGTGAATCTGCATTACTCGCTCGACGACCTCGTCGCACAGGCAGAACGTTGGGCCGACGCTGGCTTCGATGCGGTCAAGGTCAAAGTCGGAAAGCCCACCATCGAGGAAGATCTCGAACGCCTCGCTGCGGTGCGCGAGGCGTTAGGCCCCGATCGCGCGCTCATGGTTGACGCGAACCAACGCTGGGACCTGGATCGGGCCACGCGCTCGATCGAGGCGTTGGCCACGCACGACATCGCCTGGATCGAGGAGCCACTACGCGCCGACGACCTCACTGGTTATACAGAACTCGCCCGGCGACTGCGCTCCGGGTCGGGTGTGCCGATCGCGGTCGGCGAGAATCTCCACAACACGTACCGCTTCGAGGACTTCCTCCGCGCGGGGGCGGCTCAGATTTTGCAGCCCAACATCGTACGGGTCGGCGGCATCACCCCGTTCCGTCGAATCGCCGCATCCGTCTCGGACGCCGGAGCGATCCTGCATCCGCATTTGCTCCCTGAACTCTCCGGTCAGCTCGCGCTCACCCTCGACGCGGAGGTTCTCGTCGAGGATGTCGAGGATGCCGGGTTCGGCGAGCTCGGCGTGCTTTCCGAACCATCCCCTGTCATCATCTCCGCCGGACAGCTCACCGAACGCGAACATCTCGGGTTGGGCATCCGATTCCACGACCGACGCGAAAGAACTCCCTCATGACTACGACTCCCGCAAGGATCGACGCTCTCACCGCCGCCGCAGCCGAGGCCGCTCCGATCTGGCGCGCGGCCGACGCTGACGTGCGTGCGGGTTGGCTGCGCGCCATCGCCGACGCGCTCGACGCCAACATCGATGAGCTCGTTTCGATCGCTGACCGCGAGACGCGGCTCGGTGAGCCCCGTCTGCGCGGTGAAGTTGGGCGCACGACGGGGCAGCTTCGCCTGTTCGCAACGGTCGTCGAGGAAGGGTCGTACCTCGAGCTCACCGTCGACGACGCGGACGCCACGTCTGGCCGTCCAGAGCTGCGGCGCCAGCTCACCGGCGTAGGGCCCGTCGCAGTGTTCTCTGCCTCGAATTTCCCGTTCGCCTTCTCCGTCGTCGGCGGGGACACTGCGTCCTCTCTCGCGGCGGGCAATCCGGTGATCGTGAAAGCACATTCGGGGCATCCCGAACTTTCACGCCGGACCGCCGAGATCGCCACACAGGCGCTGCAGGCCGCTGGCGCACCTGAGGGATCATTCGCGCTCATCGAAGGGCGCGAAGCGGGAAACGCCCTCGTACAGCATCCGCTGATTCAGGCCGCCGGTTTCACCGGTTCGGTCTCCGGGGGCCGCGCACTGTTCGATCTCGCGAACAGCCGACCGGATCCGATCCCGTTTTACGGTGAGCTCGGCAGCATCAACCCGGTCGTGATCACTCCGGCGGCGGCAGCTGCACGCGGCGAATCGCTGGCGACCGGGTTGGTTGGTTCCTTCACCCTCGGCGTCGGACAGTTCTGCACGAAACCTGGTGTCGTGTTCGTGCCTCGCGACGCTGGGTTCGAGGCATCCGTCGCCGCCGCCGTCGTCGATGCGACCGGCGGCCCACTACTGACGGACCGCATCACAGATGCCTTCCCCGTCGGTATCGAGGCGTTGCTCGCGTCCCCGTCGGTCGAGCTGATCGGGCACGGTGCGCCCACCGAGCTCGGTGCGCAGCCCGTGGTGCTGGCCACTGATGCCGCGGCAGTGGCGTCCGACCCGGAGGTGCTGCTGACCGAAGTGTTCGGGCCGGTAACTCTGCTTGTCCGCTACGACAACGACGACGACCTGCACGCGGCCCTGCGTGCAGTGCCAGGAAGCCTCACTGCGACCTTGCACACTGAGGACGACGACGAGGTCACCACCACGCTCGCGCTACTCGAGCGTCGCGCAGGACGGGTGCTCTTCGCCGGCTGGCCGACAGGCGTGGCCGTCACCTGGTCGCAGCACCACGGCGGTCCGTGGCCAGCGACGACGTCGCTGCACACATCAGTCGGCTCGACTGCGATCCGCCGGTTCCTGCGTCCGATCGTCTACCAGGACGCGCCGACCCACCTGCTCCCCGCCCCGCTGCGCGACGAGGCTCTCGCAGCACTCCCGCACCGCCGCAATGGCGTGCTCCGAGTGCCGTAAACAGGTCCCAGTTCAGCGACGAGGTCGCGGCCACCGCCGTGCGCGGCGCGGCGCGGTGTGCGGCGCGGTGCCGTGCGGTGCCGTGCCGCACCGTGCGGCGCAGGAAGAATAAACCCGGCTGGGATCACCTTCCCAGCCGGGTTTTTCTTCCGGCGTCAGCGGCCGTGTGTCCGAGCGACGCCGCCCGCGGGCCGCGCTCAGCCTTCCAGCACCAGCCGCAGCTGCTCCAGCGCCCAGTCGATCTCGGTCGCGCGGATCACGAGCGGTGGGGCGATGCGGATCGTCTGACCATGAGTGTCCTTTACGAGCACGCCGCGCTCCATCAGCTTCTCGCTGATCTCGCGTCCGGTTCCACGCTCGGAGTCGATATCGACTCCGGCCCAGAGACCAGCAACGCGGATGCCAATGACTCCGTGTCCGACGAGTTTCTCCAGCCCGATAGCCAGGTGAGCGCCGAGCGTCTTCGCGCGCTCCTGGAATTCTCCGGTCTCCAGCAGCTCGACCACGCGCAGTCCGACGGCAGCGGCCAGCGGGTTGCCGCCGAAGGTCGAACCGTGCTCGCCGGGGCGAATGACGCCCAGCACATCGCGGTTGCCGACTACCGCAGACACCGGCAGGATGCCGCCGCCGAGTGCCTTGCCCAGCAGGTAGAGGTCGGGCACGACGCCTTCGCGATCGCACGCGAATGTCTCGCCGACGCGGCCGAGCCCCGCCTGGATCTCATCGGCGATGAACAGCACATTGCGCTCATCGCAGAGCTCCCGGATGCGACGCAAATACCCCTCCGGCGGGACGATGACGCCCGCCTCACCCTGGATCGGCTCGACCAGAATCGCCGCGGTGTCATCCGTGATGGCTGCGGCGATAGCATCCGCATCTCCGAAGGGCACCACGTCGAAACCCGGCGTGTAGGGTCCGAAGTCATCGCGTGCCGACTCGTCATCGCTGAAGCTGACGATGGTCGTCGTGCGGCCGTGGAAGTTGCCGGCCGCCACGATGATGCGCGCCTTCTCGGGCGCGATGCCCTTGACCCGGTAGCCCCACGCCCTGGCAACTTTGATGCCGGTTTCGACGGCCTCTGCGCCGGTGTTCATCGGCAGCACAAGCTCTTTGTCGCACATGCGCGCGAGTGCCTCTGAGAACGGTTCGAGCCGGTCGCTCATGAACGCACGGCTGACGAGGGTGACCCGGTCGAGCTGTTCGGCCACCGCAGCGATGAGCTTCGGATGCCGGTGGCCAAAGTTCACGGCCGAGTATGCCGCGAGCAGGTCGAGGTAGCGCTTGCCTTCTATATCGGTGACCCACGCGCCCTCAGCTGAGGCGATCGTGACGGGCAGCGGGTGGTAGTTCTCGGCGACGTGTGCCTCGGTGTGCACGGGGGTGGTCGAAGCGGTCATGCGCTCTCCTCCTGCTCCGCCGCGCGCAGCTCGAGCGTGCAGCACTTGATGCCGCCGCCACCGAGCAGCAGCTCGGACAGGTCGACGGTGATGGGGTTGTATCCGCGTTCGCGCAACTGAGCCTCGAAGCCCTTCGCCCGCGGCGAGATGATGACGTTGTATCCGTCGCTGGCGGAGTTCAGGCCGAAGACGGATCCGTCCTCATCCGAGACCAGGATGGCGTCCGGAAAGCGACTCTCGAGGATCGCGCGGCTGGCGTCATCGAAGGCACCGGGCAGATACGCGATGTTCGCGTGCTCTGGACCGCCGTTCTGTTCGCCTTGCACCGGGTCGAGCACCGTGAGCGCGGTGTCGAGGTGGTAGAAGCGCGGGTCGACCAGGTTCAGCGAGATGACCTCGCGACCGAAAATCTCGCCCACCTCGCGGTGACTGTCGCCGGTGGAGCGGAAGCCGGTGCCGGCGAGGATCGTGTCGCCGACGAGCAGGAAGTCGCCCTCTCCTTCGTTGACCTCTTCGGGCTCGATCGTGTCGTAGCCATTCGCGCGGAACCAGTCCGCGAATGCCGGGGCTTCGCCGGCACGCTCTGTGAAGCGGAACTTCGGCACGTAGGCGCGTCCGCCGATCACGAAACCGCCGTTGGCCGTGTAGACCATGTCCGGGTAGCCGGCGAGCGGCTCGATGAGCTCGACTTCATGGCCGAGCTGGAGGTAAAGGTCGTACAGCATCTGCCACTGCGCAACGGCCCTCGCCGTGTTGGTGGGCTTGGCCGGCTCCATCCACGGATTGATCGTGTAGCTGACCGTGAAATGCTCCGGCCTGCACATCAGGTAGCGGCGGTGCTGCGCCGTGCGTGCGGGGGCGGCTGCGGGTGCGGTGATCGTTTCGGGCGTCGACATCTGTCTCCTTGAGAGGGATGCGGCGGACGCTGTCCAGGGGCCAGGCGGAAGTTCGACCCTCCGCTCATCGCAGAGACGAGGGGGAAGATGCGACGCTGGCACGCCAGTTCTCATTGTGGCATCCGCGACTGTGTGCGCGCCAGAGGCGGATCCGTCTCGTGGTAAGAGCGGAGCGAGTCTCGTCGAATCACGCTTCACTCTGCGAGCACGACGACCTTCCCGACCGTGTGCCCGGATTCCAGGCGGGCGAGCGCAGCGCCTGCTTCAGAGAACGGCCGGACACTCTCAATCACCGGCGAGATCCGACCACTCACCGCCAGCTCGACGAGCTGGTCGATCACCGCTGACTTCGATACCGCCACCAGTGCGCGGATGCGTCGGCGTGAGCCGATCGACAGCACCGCGCCGCGCAGCATCCGCGGGATCGGCCCGAACAAGCGGCCGTTGCCGGCCGCGCACATCACGAGCGTGCCTGGCACTGCCAACAATCGTCGCAGCTGCCCGAGCGGCGCGGAAGCTGCCAGGTCGATGATCGCGTCGAAACTGCTGACCGGCAGCTCAGCCACTGACGTCGAGCGGTAGTCAAACGTGCGGGTCGCGCCGAGGCCCTCGACGAGCGCACGATTGCTGGCGCCGCAGGTGGCCCACACCTCCGCTCCGCGCGAGACCGCGAGCTGCACGGCAAAAGTTCCGACTCCCCCAGATGCGCCCAGAACGAGCACCCGATGGCCGGCCGATACGGCTGCGAGATCGAGCGCCTGAACGGCTGTGCCGCCGGCGATCGGCAGCGTTGCGGCCACGACGGGATCCAGATCGACGGGACGCGTCGAGAGCCTGTCGGCACGCACCACGGCGAAGGGTGCCAGGCCGCCACCCCCGTTCAGTTCGGCGATGACTTCTTCCCCCAGCCTGTCCGCTGAGACTCCGTCGCCGACCGCGACGACGGTGCCCGCGACATCCATCCCGCGAATCGGCTGCTTCGGTCCGCGCAACCCGAAGGCGAGGCGCACGAGCAGCGGATCGCCGAGCATCAACCGCACGTCCCCTGCGTTGAGTGCCGTGGCGCGGATCTTCAACAACACCTCGTCCTTGCCGGGCGTGGGAACGGATGTCTCCACCGACCGAACACCGTCTGCGGAGCCGTAGTCCGAACGGCTCCACGCCGTCATACTCGAGGGAATTACTACAGCGTTCATGTCAGCCTTCCGGGTACTGGAAGAGGTCGTCTATACCAACCTCGAATGCGCGGGCGATCTGGAATGCGAGCTCAAGCGTCGGTGAGTATTTCCCCTGCTCGATCGCGATGAGTGTCTGACGTGTCACGCCGATGCGGCGAGCGAGTTCGGCCTGGGTGATGCCGGCATCCTCACGACGCACGCGGATGCCATTTGTCACGAGGGTGGGCTTGACCATCAGATGAGGCCCCGACGGTAGGCGATCACACGGGCGATGCCGCCGATGATCGCCGAGACGGCGAAGCCGAGGAACATCGTGTTCGCGATCCAGAAGACATCGGCCCCGACGGCACACAGCACGATGACGCCGAGCCCCGCGATGACGAGAAAAGCGTGTTCGACTCGGCCGCCCAGTCTGCTGATGTCCACGTCTCGCACATCGGATGCCGTGGCCGACTCGCGGTCACGTGAACCGACGACGATGCCCCAGATGATCGTGAGCAGGATGCTGAGGGCGATGCCGCCTCCGATGGCCCAGAGCATAAGCGGCCACCAGTCGGCATCCGTCAGCGCGTCACCACCGGACTGACCGAGAACCAGGGCGACATAGGTGACGAGGGTGGCGACCGCGGCGACGATTCCCGCCCAAGCGGCGCGCTCGTGATAGACCATGAGAACTCCTTGATGTAAAAGATTCTTGACACCTGAAATGTAGCGCGGCACTGCGCGCGTGTCAAGAATCTTTTACATGGAGTTCAGATGACGGCCGCGCTCCAGTCGTCCGGGTTGCCGAAGCGATGCGCAGTGATGCTGATCGCCTGCTCGTGCACGAAAGGCAGCAGTTCAATGCGACCGGCCGACGTCACCTCGCCGTCATATACGGACAGGTCAGGGTCGCCGTGCACTGCCTCGGCTAGTGCGCGATGCACGGTGGCCACGGCATCCCTGGTGCCGACCAGGCGCACCCGCTGCGCACGGTGCTCGACCGCGGGATTGAGCACATCGGCCGGATCATCGCTCCGCGACATCCGATCGATCCACTCCTCATCGCTCTCAACGGCGACAGCGACGCGGAGTTCCGACAGCGCGCGCCGCACTTCGGCCGGCAGCCCGACCGGCGTACTCAGGAAGAATCTCGCGCCGGTGCGGATTGCGGCGATCACCACCCGCAACAGCTCGTGCCATGCGGCATCCCCCGACGCCCTGATCATCACTGGCACCGGTCGATACCGGAACAGGTTGCGCTCGACGCCGAGCTGCGAGACGTCGCGTACCTGTCCGAACTCGCGGTCCCAGGCGATCGCATCCGAAAGCGCGGCGCGGCGTAGCCATTCGAAGCTCTCGAAGTCCAGCGACGGCTGCGCTGATTCGATCAGCTCCGTGATCCGCGTGTCGAGACCACGCAGGTGCAGAGTGCTGGATGCCTGACCGCCTCCGCGAGATCGCCATGATCCGAGGCCGATGAGGTAGTTCGGCCCGCCTGCCTTGGTGCCGGGGCCGACCGAGGAGCGCTTCCAACCGCCGAAGGGCTGACGCTGCACGATGGCACCGGTGATTCCGCGATTCACATACAGGTTTCCGGCCTTCACCCGATCAAGCCACTCGGACAGATCATCGGGATTCTGCGTGTGCAACCCCGCCGTCAGCCCGTAGTCCACCGCGTTCTGCAGCTCAATCGCGCGGCCGAGGGTCGGGGCGTGCATGATGCCGAGCACCGGCCCGAAGAACTCCTCCATATGGAAACGCGAGCCCGGTTGCACACCGACGCGGATGCCAGGGCGCCACAGCCGACCGGTCTCATCTCCCTCAACACGCGAAGGCCTGATCAGCCATTGCTCGTCGCCCTCGAGTTCGTTGAGCGCCCAGGCGAGTTTGCCCTGCGGCTCCTCGATCACCGGACCCACCTCCACCAGCGGATCACTCGGCCATCCGACGTGCAGCGACGCTACGGCATCCACCAGCTGACGCGCGAAACGCTTGGACCGGCCGACCGGCCCGACGAGAATCGCCAGCGACGCCGCCGAGCATTTCTGTCCGGCGTGACCGAACGCACTCTTGACCAGGTCGGCGACGGCGAGATCCAGATCTGCCGTCGGCGTGATCACGATCGCGTTCTTGCCACTGGTCTCCGCGAGAAGCGGCAGGTCTGGCCTCCAGGACCGGAACAACGCTGCCGTCTCCCATGCACCGGTGAGGATGACGCGATCCACCGCGTCGTGCGCGATGAGCTGCCGTCCGAGCTCGCCCTCTTCGAGGTCGACGAGAGTGAGGACGTCCCGCGGAATTCCGGCTTCCCAAAGCGCCTCGGCGACGACCGCCGCGCATCTGCGAGCCTGCGGCGCTGGCTTGAACACAACGCCAGAGCCTGCGGCGAGCGCGGCGAGCACTCCCCCGGCTGGAATTGCGATCGGGAAGTTCCACGGCGGCGTGACCACGGTCACGCGTGCGGGCACGAAGCTGGCGCCTGCGACAGCATCCAGCTCTCTTGCCTTCGCGGCGTAGTAGCGAGCGAAATCGACGGCCTCGCTGACCTCGACGTCACCCTCGGCGAGCACCTTGCCAGTTTCGGATGCCGCGACCTCGATGAGTTCCGCGCGACGAGACTCAAGCGCGACGGCCGCCCTTATCAACGTCTCGGCCCGCTCTGCTGCCGGGCGAGCACCCCACGCGGATGCCGCGGCGCTCACTCGCGCAATCGTCTTCTCCAGCGCTGCGGGATCAGTGATCCGTGCTTCGCGAAGCGTGGCCACACCCGCAGCGGAGGTCTCGGTGCGAGAGCGGATCTCATGCGCCCAGTCGCGATTCGCAGGCAACGCGGGGTCGCTGTCGGCCGTATTCGTGAAGCCGGGCGCCCCTGCGGAGTCGGAATCCACCTCGCGCTTGGAGTACACGGCGGTCTCGACGAAGGGCTCTCCGCCGGATCCACGGGCGATGCCGAGCACGACGTTCGTGAGGTCGGCATCCTCGACGTGTGATGCCGCTGATGGCCGCAACGACTCGTGCACCGGAGTCTGGCGATTCTGCGTACGTCGAGGGACGACCCGCAGCGTTCGGTCCTCAGCGCGCTCCAGCGCTCGAACAAAGCGATCGCGCTCTCGATCGAACAGGCTCTCATCGGTGTGCATCTGGAATGCCGCCGAGAGGAAGTTCGCAGGCTCCGCGTTCTCCTCCAGGCGCCTGACGAGGTAGCTGATCGCGACGTCGAACTCGTCTGGCTTCACGACCGGCACATACAGCAGCACGTGCCCGACCTCGCGGGAGACTGCCTGAACCTGTCCCTGCGTCATGCCCAGCAGCATCTCGAACTCGATCTGACTCCGCACGCCGCGTTCACCCGCCAGCAGCCAGGCGTATGCAATGCCGAACAGGTTGTGACCGGCAACGCCGATTCGCACGGCCTCGGTGTTCTCCGGGCGGAGCGCCTCGTCCAGCATCCGCAGGTAGTTCGCGTCGGTGTCGAGCTTGGTCTCGTAGGTTGCGAGCGGCCACCCGTGCATCACGGCATCCACTCGCTCCATCGCAAGGTTCGCGCCCTTGACCAGGCGGATCTTGATCGCAGCACCATCATGCTCGACACGATCCTTCGCCCACGCCGTCAGCTCACGCAGGGCGGAGAGCGCATCGGGCAGATACGCTTGCAATACGATTCCAGCCTCGAGCAGTTGCAGGCGAGGATCCTCGAGGATGCGAATGAACACCGCGATGGTCAGATCAAGGTCGCGGTACTCCTCCATATCGAGATTGATGAAGGTTCCGGTCTTAGCAGCAGTGACATACAGCGGCAGCAGTCTTTCAACCACCTTGTCGACGATCTCATCGAAGGCCCACAGCGAGATGTGGCTGATCACTGACGAGACCTTCACCGAGACATAGTCGACGTCGTCACGACGGATGAGGTCGTGGATGCCGTCCAGCCTCCGTTGCGCTTCGGCTTCGCCGAGCACGGCCTCACCGAGCAGGTTGAGGTTCAGCCGCGCGCCGCTGCCTCGAAGCTTCTCGATCGCGTCGCCGAGCTTAGCGGGCCGCGCATCGACGATGAGGTGGCCGACCATGTCGCGCAGCACACGCCTGGCAATCGGCACGACCGGAGAAGGCAACACTGGGGCGACACCGCCGCCGAGGCGCACGGCGCCGCGCAGATACCAGGGCAGGAAATCGGGAACGGACGGTGCGATGCGCTGCAACTGCGACGCCGCAGCCGCAAGACTTTCGGGCCGCATGACGCCGTCGACGAAGCCGAGCGTGAAAGGCAGGCCCTTTTCGTCCTGCAGCACATCGGCGAGTCGAGCGGCAGCAGGGTCGACCTCGGCACCTGCGGCTTCGGCGATCCATCGACGCGCCAATTCGACCGATTGCTCGGCGAGCGAGACGGCGCCTGGCGCTGACGACTCTGACATGTGTTCAGCCTAGGAGCGCACCGGCGTCGGCGGATCGTGACACACAGCGGACGCCGGTAAGCGCTGCATCGCGAATAGTGAGATCGGCCTCTATGCTGTTCGCGTGGGGGAGAAGCAGGTCGACGACGCATCGGCGTCGACGGATGTGAAGTCGCCGCGGCACTGGGCGCGCGCGACTCTGGATCGCGTCCCGACCAAGTGGGCGAGCGCGATCGGGATCGGCATCTTCCTCGCGGCGACGGCGCTGTTCGGCGGACTCGCAGAGGTTCCGCCGCCTGCGGGACCTGCTGAGGTCGGCTCCGACGTGAAGATCACGACGCCGAACCTCGAAATGACGGTTACCCGGGCTTTCGTCTCGGATCGCGTCGTCGGCGGCGTGAGCGTCGATCCCGATGACGGCGTCCGCGTGCTGGCGGTCGAGCTCGAGACGACGAACCTCTTCGGCAGGTCCCGTCTCGTGCGCAGCGATCTCGAGGGCCTCGGCAAAACACGGATCGTCGACGGATCCGACGACACTCCCGACGTGAGTCGCCCGGGCGAGACGGCGAACAGCTCCATCGCCATGCAGCCGGGAGTCACCGAACGGTTCATCCTGTCCTGGCTGGTCGATGCGGATCAGTACCATGAAGGCGACGAGGTGCGCATCGCGCTCGCGAACCCCGAGTCGGCGCGGTGGGAGTTCCTCGACCATGACCTGCACTGGTCGAACAACGGCGTCTCGGCCTATGTCACGGCTCCGCTCACCGACCTCGGCGAGGGAGACTCCCGATGAAGCGCATCATCACGTGGCTCATCACCATCGCCCTGCTGGTCGGCGCATGGCTGGTCGCCTTCGCCACACCGGAGACATCAGCGGCCACCCGTGCGTTCATCGTGCAGACCACCATCGGCGAACGCACCGAAGGACGCAACCTCGCCATCACCGTGCACGACGTGCGCGTGGCCGAGGCCATCACCACCTCGACAGGATGGCGTGCGGAAGGCACATGGGTCGTCGTCGACCTCGATGCCGAAGCGGTGCTCGCCCAGTACGGCACACTGCTGAGCACCACCACGCTGACTATCGGCGATCGCACTTTCACCGCCACCGAACGCGGCGTCGCAGAGAGCCTCGAGTACATTTCCCTTGCGAAGGCGCAGCTCGTCCCCGGCATCCCGAAGCGGGGGATGCTCGCTTTCCAGATCCCGGATGACGCCGTCTCCGGGAGCGCAACGCTCGAGTTCGCTAACGGCATCGCCCCCGTATACGACTCGATCATCGCCCTGACGATCGACCTCTCGGCCCTGCAGGTCGAAGACGAGATCCGCCTCATCCCCGTCGATTGGAGCGACTCGTGAGCGCACCTCGCTGGTGGCGCAGGAACGCCCTGTCGCTCGGCATCCTGGTGGTCCTGATACCCGCCAGCGCGTGGTCGATCACCTGGCACGATCGGCACGTCCAGAACTCGACGTATCTTGACCGCGTGACGCCATCGCTCGCCGGAGACGGCGAAACGACCGAGTTGGCGGGCGCGACCTGGGGGCCGATCCGGTCGACAGTGATCACGGACACGTCAGGGATGACTCCGCCACCGAATACGAAGATCATCGCCGTCGCCATCCCCGTCGATATCGATCCGTCGGATCCCGTGCACTGCGACGCCCCCCTGCTCATCGAGCAGAGCACGGGCCGCCAATGGAACGAGATGTCGTACGAAATCGGGCTCGAGGTCAGTTCGACTGATGCCATCAACTGTCTCTTTGACGCGCTCGAGGATTATGAGATCATCGTGCCGTTCGTCGTGCCGGAGGACTCGATAGGACCCTACTGGGTCGACGTCGTTCCATATGCAGACCCCGGCGTCGGGCCCGAGGACGCCGACCCCGACGGCGAAGGCGGTACGGGGCTCGACGGCAGGTTCGTCAGATTCTCGATCGACCCGAGCTGACCGGTCGGACGCATCGCACTGAGCGTGCGATCGTACGCGGCGCCGATCAGCGCGATGCGCACCGTCTCCGCGATCATCAGCGCCCCCATCACGATCAAGGTCGAGAAGGTCCTCCACACGACGAAGTCCTGCGGACCGATCAGTAGGATGATTCCCCATTCGAGCAGCGGGGCGACGGCGAGCACCGCCGTGTAGAGCAGGATGTAGCTCGCGGTCGCGAGGGGCCCCGCTCGCCACATCAGCAGAATCGCGCGCCCGATGGGCCGGAAACGCGAAGTGAGCTCATCGGCGAGATCACCCGCGCGGCGACGCACGGCGCTCGGCACCCGTTCGGCGCGCGCCTTGGCGCGCTCGATCAGCCGGATCTCGATTCTCAGTTTCTCCGCGACGATCGTCTGCCCGTAAATCACACCGGCGACTGTCAGCCAGGCCAAGGGCTGCAGGATGATTCCGCCGGCTTCGCCGAGCAGCCACTCGATCGCGTCCCAGATCCACGCGACCGGAACGAGCTGGTCCGTCACCCAGGCGCGCAGGTTCGCCAGCCATACCATCGCGACACGGGACTCGACCCAGCCACCAACCGTTCCCACGCTGTCCTGGATCAGCGCGACCGCGAAAGCCACCCAGATCACTTCGAGGTAGACCGCACCGAGCGCGAATGCGCGCGGGATCTTCGCCGACCACTTCTTCCATGCCCATCGACCGGAGTATGCGATCGCGACGATCAGCAGCGTCCACGGCCCGAGCGACACGTCGAGGGCGACGTCGCCCTCCGGAGCCTGCTCGCCCGTGGTTATCGTTCCCAGTCTGATCGCGAAAGCACGGTCAAGGGCGATCAGAGCGTAATCAGAGGCATCCTCCGCGAGGTATCCCGACGCTACGTAGACGACGAAGAACGGGAGGATGCTGGCAAGCAGCGTGTTCAAGAACTCGGCGCGCCGCTCCTGCGCGGATTGCACCGGCGGCGCGACCTGCTGAAGATTCGACAGGCCGTCGCGGATGACGAGGAACATCCCGACGTAGCTCACCAGCCGGGCGAGCGCACCGAGCGGCAGGATCAGCATGCCCAGCATCGCCGATTGGCCACCGACGAAACCCGCAGCCCAGATAATGAAGTAACGGGCCGTCACCCCCGCGATGAACCACGCTAACAAGGCGGGCCAGTGCCGCCAGAGCACCCGGCCCGTTGTGGAGAGAATCGCCAGCACGCCCCCAAACTACAGTGCCGCTCGCGTCTACGTCAGTTCCACACGCTCGGCGCATCCGCGCGGGTGGGCGGGAGAGCGGATGCAGCGGCCCACTCGTGCACCCATGGATCGACATCCGGCAGGCCCTCCGGCCGTCCGATCGCCGCAAACAGCTCCTGATGCGAGAGCGTGCCACCGCTGCGTTTCAGCATGCGCGCGCGCACGATCACTCGTGCGTAGATCTCACCATCGACCACGGCACGGTGTTCGAGATAGATCGCCTTGTCATCGTGACCGATCAGGCGCGACTCGATGTCGAAGCGCTGCCAGAGCTCGAGGGATTTGCGGAAAGTGACCGTTTCAGAAGACACGACGGCATACCAGCCATGGCGCTTCATCGCATCACTCATGCCGGTGCGCACCAGCAGATCCCAGCGGCCCAAGTCGAACAGCGACAGGTAGCGGCCGTTGTTCATGTGCCGCAGGATGTCGATGTCGGTAGGCAAGGTCGTCACGCGCACGCGCCCCACTTCGGTGGGCGAGAGACGCCCTTCCCTGCGCAGGCGACGGCGCGCGCTCCACATCACAAGTAGGGTTCGCCAGATCACGTTCACGAGGGTCGATCGTAGTCACCGGCGCATGATCCGCGCACTCCTTTGTGGAAATCACACAGGAGAGTCGCTCGATTTCTCCTTCGCGCGGGTCGCGCGTAGAGTCGCGGCATGAGCGCCGAAGCCCAACCAGAAGTCATTGTCCGTCCGGTCCGTGATGTTGATTCGGAAGCGCTAGGACGCGTGCACGCCAAGTGCTGGCACGAGACCTACGATCACCTGATCAGCAAGGCGGCCCTCGAGAAAGTTTCCCCCCGCCGCCTGGCGGAGCTGTGGACGCACTGGGCCGCGCAAGGTGAAGATTTCCGCATGAGCGCAGCGCTCGTCGATGGCGAGATCGTCGGCTTCGTCGGCTCTGGCCCCGCACGCGACAAGGATGCCCCCGCGTTCCGCGAGCTGTACTTCATCTACCTGCTGCACGAGTATCACTCCACCGGCCTCGGCCAGAAGCTGTTCGATGCCGCTGTCGAAAAGGACGAGCCGCTGTACCTCTGGGTCGCCGAGGACAACCCTCGCGCCCACCGCTTCTACGAGCGCAACGGTTTTAAGCTCGACGGCGCGAAGCACACCGAGCCCTTCCTCGGCGAGACGCTGACCGAAGTACGTTTCGTACGCTGAGGCCTGGTTTCCCCTGGCACTTCCGCCGGGGCCCCTGGTTACCGTCGAGGCCCTTGGTTGCTGACGTCAGCAGCCAAGGGCCTCGACGCTGTCGCGGGGCGTCAGCGCAGTAGCCCTCGGCCGCGGCCCTTCGTATGGCGCCGGTATCACCGCGCTGAGACGGTGCCGAACAGCTTGGCGATCGGCGCGAGCACCAACGGTCGCGCGGCCACCCATGCGATGGCGATGACGACGAGGCCTGCCACGAGGAACCAGAATCCGGTCCAGTTGTCGGCATACGCGTTCGGATCGACCGATCCCTGAGCGGCATACATATGGTTCAGGTTGCGCAGCGCACCGGTCGCAAAAACGAGGAACACGTGGATCGCAATGAACACCACGAAGTAGAGCATCACCGGGAAGTGCAGTGCACGCGCCAACTCGACCGGGTACAGCTTGTTCAGCTTCGCGGCGTTCTTCGGCCACAGGCCGCTCATCCGCACTCCGGTGATGGCTGCGAGCGGCGCGGCGATGAAGATCGTCGTACCGTAGGCGAGCTGCTGCAGGGAGTTGTAGTTCACCCAACCGTTCTCGGTCGGCCAGTCCAGCGACACGTACTGCAGCGCGGACGACAGCGCGTTCGGGAAGACTTCCCAGCTGGTGGGGATGACCCGCATCCACTGCCCTGTGACGAATAGCAGGATGACGAAGACGATGCCGTTCACGAGCCACAGGATGTCGAGTGACTGGTGGAACCACAGCGTCAGACTGATCTTGGTCTTCGCGTTTCCGCGTGCGGTCCAAAACGCCGTCGGGCGTTTGTCATGTCGCACGCTGAGGCCTGTGCGAATGATCAGAACCATCAGGAACACGTTGAAGAAGTGCTGCCACCCGAGCCAGCTGGGGAAGCCCACCGGGGCACCCTCTGGCAGGTGGTACTCGCCGGGGAATGCCTGTAGGAAGTCCTGCATGCCGGAAAGGCTCAGCAGCCAGCGCACGAACAGCACGGCCATCGCCGCGGCGCCCAACAGGCCAATACCGCCGACGATGACGGCACCCGCCCACTGTCCCTTAGTGAAGGGACCGATGCGCACCGGCTCGGGGGTAGGAGCGGGGCGGGTGTAGGCGTATTTGCCGGGGAAGACTGTGCGTTGGAAAGGCAGCGGTGCGCTCACGTCGACCGGCGCCAGGGCTGTCGACGGAGTGGGCTCGACGGATGCCACGGCTGCGGTGGTTTCGGACGGCGCCGTCGCGGGTACGTCGGCGGTCTCGGGAGCGACAGCAGCGACCGGTGCACTCGTGCCCGCAGGCGGCCACGGCTCACCACCGGGCGTGCGGGGCAGACCACGGCGCAGGGCAGAGCCTCCGCCAGTCGAGCCGGCGCTCGGCGCGCCGGCGGCGAGTGTAACGGGTGTCTGCGTAACGGATGCTACGTCTGACGTGGCAGGCGCAGTGCTCGCGGCAGCCGCAACGGCCGCTGTGGGAGCACCTAACGCAGTGCTCGCGACAGGTGCCTCGGGTGCAGCGGCCGGCGATGCAGCATCCGACGGCGGCCACGGTTCACCACCGGGCGTGCGTGGCAGTCCACGGCGCACGCCGCCGGCCACGGCCGGGGCAGCGGTCACAGGAGCAGCGACAGGTGCCGGCGGCTCAGATACGGCTGGCGCCTCGGCGGCAGAAGCTTCAGCAGTTGCGGTGGCAGGCGCAGCCGCGGGAGCAGCATCCGCTACCGGAGCGACCTCAACAACATCCACCACTGCGACATCCACCACCACGGCATCCGCGGTCTCGACCTCACCGGCCGGCGGCCAGGCCTCGCCGCCGACAACGCGGGGCAGGCCCCGTCGCAGCTTCTGCGCACCCATCGTTCGCTACTTCTTTCGCGCTTCGAGCGCGGCAACCACCTGCGGCACGACGGTGAACAGGTCACCGACGATGCCAAAGTCGGCGACGTCGAAGATCGGCGCCTCGCCGTCCTTGTTGATCGCGACGATGTTCTTGGCAGTCTGCATCCCCGCGCGATGCTGGATCGCACCAGAGATACCAAGCGCGATGTACAGCTGCGGCGACACCGAAACACCGGTCTGACCGACCTGGTGCGCGTAGGGAATGTAGCCGGCGTCGACGGCTGCGCGCGAGGCGCCGATGGCTGCGCCCAGCACATCTGCGAGCTGTTCGACGAGCACGAACTTCTCTTTCGAACCGAGACCGCGACCACCGGAGACAACCCTCGCGGCTCCACGCAGTTCAGGACGAGACGACTCAACCTCGATGACCTCAGTCACGCCTGCAGTCGCGGCGGTGGATCCGGATGCCGTGACCTCAACTGCCTCGACAGTCGGCGAGGCGACCGCCTCGGCGCGAGCATCCACCGCACCCTGACGAACGGTGATGATGGGAGCACCGAAAGTGGGTGCAGAATCCACAAGGTAGGCGCCACCGTACACAGAGTGGTGCGCGACGATGCCCTCGTCATCTCGGGAGACGCCGATCGCATCGACCGAGAGTGCGAGCTTCTCGCGCACCGCGAGACGGCCGGCGACATCACGGCCGGTGATCGAGTTCGACACCAGCACCGCGTCGGGCTGCACGCGCTGATACGCCGCCTGAAGAGCATCTACCAGCGGCACGGTGAGAGATCCGGCATCAGCATCGGCGGTCAGCACGACGGATGCACCGGCAGCAGCCGCGGCATCCACAGCACGTTGTACATCAGCACCGGGTGAGCCACCGGGCACCAACGCGACCGGCGAACCGATCAGGGATGCCGCACCCAGGAGCGCGGCGGTAGAGCTTGCCGCGTCACCGTTGGGCGTCACATCCACCAGGACGAGGATCGACTTCTCGGGGTAGCTCATCGTCACACCAGCCTGTTCTGCACGAGGAATTCGACCAGCTTCGTGCCAGCGTCACCCTCATCGATGATCTTCACGCCCGCCGCACGCGGGGGCTTCTCGGAGAGGGCCGTCATGATCGTCCGCGGTGCCGCGGCAGGATCCGCCGAGACGCCAAGGTCGTCGAGTGACAACACCTCAAGCGGCTTCTTCTTCGCGGCCATGATGCCCTTGAAGTTCGGGAACCGCGCATCCGGCAGCGCCTCAGTGATCGAGATCACGGCGGGGAACGACGCGGAGACAGGCTGCGAGCCATCGTCAGCGGCGCGCGTACCAGAGACACCCTCGGCGGTGATCTCCACCGCGTTGAGGGCAGTGGCCTGCGCGTATCCGAGGTGCTCCGCCAGCATCGACGGAATCACACCACCAGACCCGTCAGTGGAGAGGTTCCCGGTGATGACCAGGTCAGGCTCGGCCCGGCGGATCGCCGCGGCCAGCGCCTCAGCCGTCAAGCCCAGATCGGCTCCGGCAAGCTGCTCATCGACAATGTGCACAGCGGATGCTGCACCGATCGCAAGCGCACGACGAAGCGAGGCAGTAGAGGACCCAGGAGCCATCGTAAGAGCCACAACCTCGGTGCCCTCAGCCTTGTCGGCGTACGACAGCGCAACCTCAAGAGCGCGCTCAGTGATCTCATCGAGAACCACATCACCGGCCGCACGATCAGCCAGCCCGGTCTCCAGATTCAGCTTGCGATCGCCATAGGTGTCCGGCACCTCTTTGACCAAGACGAAGATCTTCATCGACTACTCCTCACGATGGGGCCGAGTCTACCTATATCGTGGGCAATGTAGCCAATCCGGGTCGTATCCCCCGAACTTACTCCCGGAACCGATGCCTAATGTATACAGAACGAACAATTCATCCGTACGACGCGCTTCCCGGTACCGTAGACTCCGTGGCCCAACCTCGTCCGCTCCCGATCGATCCTCTCGCCGAGGCGAAGCGTCAGTGGATCGCGCACGGATGGACGGATGCCGCAGACGGCATGGCCGTCGTGACCTCGATCATGCGCGCGCAGCAGTTGCTGCTGGCACGAGTGGATACATCCCTCAAATCCTTCGGGCTCTCGTTCGCCCGCTTCGAGGTTCTGCGACTGCTGGCCTTCAGCCGCTCAGGTCGCCTGCCCCTGTCGAGCGTCGTCGCTCGCCTACAGGTGCACCCCACCACTGTCACGAGTACGGCCGACCGGCTGGTGCGCGACGGACTGATCCTGCGTGAGCCGCATCCACACGATGGGCGCGCGGCGATGCTGGCGCTCACCGAAGAGGGCCGCGCCCTCGTCGAGCAGGCAACAACTGCACTCAATGCGGACGTCTTCACCGAACCTGGCGTGAACCAGTCGGATGCCGCCGATCTCGTGTCGATCGTCGCCCGTCTGCGTAAGGATGCCGGAGACTTCACCGATCCGCGCCCGCAGCCCGATCCGCTCTAATGGCGGAGTTTCTTGAGCATCCGGACGGGACGCTGATGCGCGACACGGTGACCTTTCGCTCACCGTTCGGACCGATCGGTAGCATCGTCGACCGCCTCTTCATGCGCGAGTACATGCGCCGCCTGATTGACGAGCGAGGCGATCGGCTGCAGGCATCCCTCGAACACTGAGATCGAGAACACACAAACCGTCCTTCCCCGACCATCCGAGGGACGGTTTGCGTGTTCTCGATCCTGGGCGCACGGCGTTGTACCCTGGGCGCCATGGGTGAACTGCATCTCAAGACCGTCCTCGAAGGCCGCGGCCCCGCCGCCGCTATCAAGCTCACCGACGAGCAGGTCGCCAAACTCGGCGCAGGCAAAGCATTCCCCGTTTTAGTCGACTTCGGCGACCGCAGCATCCGGCTACGCCTTTCCCGCATGGGCGGAGACAATCTGATCGGGTTCAGCAAGGCCGCCCGCGCGGAGGCCGGAGTGGAAATCGACCAAGAGATCGAGGTGACGATCACCGTCGATGCGGCCGAGCGCACCGTCGAGGTGCCGCCGGCACTCGCTGACGCACTGGCATCCGATCCAACGCTGCAACAGGCGTTCGACGCCCTCGCCCCTTCCAAGCGCAAGGAACTGGCCCGCCAGATCGCCGAGGCCAAGGCGGAAGAGACCCGCGAGCGTCGCTTGGCGAAGATCCTCGCCGATCTCCGGGACTGACACACCACCGGGCGCGCACCGCAACATCCACTGCGTGAGACACCACGTCCTCGATGGTGTTTCACGCAGCGGATGTTGCTAAACCCGAGGCTGGCGTCTCAGCTGTTGCTGAAGTTCGGCGTGCGCTTCTCACGGAAGGCAGACATGCCCTCCTTCTGGTCGGCGGTGTCGAACAGCGCGGCGAATGCCTGCTTCTCGTGCGCGAGCCCGTCGGCGAGAGACGTCTCCATGGCAGCATCCAGTGCCGCCTTAGCCGCAAACACCGACGGCAGCGACTTCGACGCGATCGTCTCGGCCAGCTTCGTGGCCTCTGCAAGAAGATCGGATGCCGCAACAACCCGAGACACCAAGCCAGCACGCTCCGCTTCTTCGGCACCCATGATGCGACCGGAGAGAACGAGCTCGGCAGCCTTGTAATACCCGATGGCACGGATGAGTCGCTGTGTGCCACCCATCCCTGGGATCACCCCGAGATTGATCTCTGGCTGCCCGAACTTCGCCGTGTCAGCGGCCAGGATGATGTCACACATCATCGCCAGCTCGCATCCCCCGCCGAGAGCAAAGCCGCTCACCGCCGCGATCACGGGTGTGCGAACTGCGGCGAAGTCGCTCCACGCACCGAAGTGGTCGGTCTCGCGCATCTCGGCGGCCGACATCGACTCCATTTCCTTGATGTCAGCTCCGGCAGCGAACGCCTTCTCGGAGCCGGTCAGCACGATGGCGCCGACACCGTCATCCGCATCGAAGGCGACCGCCGCGGCAGTGACCTCCTGGGAGAGCCTGGCGTTCAGGGCATTCAGCGCCTGCGGACGGTTAAGGGTGATCCACCCCACGCGACCTCGCTGTTCGACCAGGATCGTCTCGTACTCGGTCATCTCGTTCCCTTCACCGCTTCTTGGTTTTCGTCCAGAGTCGCCGTGGTTCTCATCCAGTATCGGCCCATCCCCGTCACCTCGACACGCTCTGGAGCGCCTCGTTCCAGAAGACACCCGCCATCGTAGGCTGCACGGCGACCGTCAATCTTTCATGTTCGAGCGAGAACTGATCCGGATGCCGCGTGACGGCTGTGACCGTGTACCCTTCGGCGAGCGCCTGAGCGCTCGCGAGCCGCCCGGTGGCACCGTTGGCGCCGAAGATGATGACCTTGACAGATGCGAGGCTATCCCGGGTAGCGCATACTCATCGGTCAAAGATCAGCAGAAGACGAGTCGCGAATGTCGGTGATGATGCCCGAGAAGTCGCGGCCTGCGCCACCCCCCGCGGCGAACGCTGCGTAGATCTGCTGGGCGAGCATGCCCATCCTGGCATCCGTCCCCGTGCCCTCGATCGCCTGCAGGGCGAGTCCGAGATCCTTCGCCATCAACGCTCCTGCGAAGCCCGGCTGATAGTCGCGGTTCGCTGGACTCGTCGGCACCGGCCCCGGCACCGGACAGTTCGTCGACATCGCCCAGCACTGACCGGTTGCATTGGATGCCACGTCATACAGCGCCTGATGCTCGAGGCCCAACCGCTCCCCCAGCACGAACGCTTCTGCCACGACAATCTGCGACACCGCCAGGATCATGTTGTTGCACACCTTCGCTGCCTGCCCGAGACCAGGACCACCGCAGTGCACGATGCGCTTGCCCATCGCCTCCAGCAATGGCAGTGCTGCACCAAAATCCTCGTCCAATGCGCCAACCATAAAGGCCAACGTCCCGTTCTCCGCACCGACAACGCCACCCGAGGCCGGTGCGTCGATGTTGCGATGACCGGCCTCCACTGCCAGCGAGTGCGCGGTCTGCGCCTCAGCCACCGCGATCGTGGACGATTCGATGAACAGCGTGCCTGGCCGAGCCTCTGAAAGCAGTCCACCCTGGTACGCCTCGATGACGTGCTTGCCTGCGGGGAACATCGTGATGACGACATCCGCATCGACCACGGCGTCCGCCGCGCTATCTGCGATCGGAATTCCCGCCGACTTCGCCGCCTCGATCGCGGCGGGCACCAGGTCGAAGCCATGCACATCATGGCCGGCCTTCATCAGATTGACGGCCATCGGCATACCCATGTGGCCGAGACCGAGGAAAGCGATAACGGTCATGACGTGCTCCTCAGGTTTTCGTTCGCGGCGCTTCGCATCGACGCGGATCCGGCCGGGCGCAGCATCTCTCGTCCGACGATCAGCCGCATGATCTCGTTGGTTCCCTCCAAGATCTGGTGCACTCGCAGATCCCGCACCACCTTCTCGATCCCGTAATCCTGAAGGTACCCGTAGCCGCCATGCAGCTGAAGAGCTCGATTGGCGACATCAAAGCCTGCGTCGGTGGCAAATCGCTTGGCCATCGCGCAGCGCATCGTGGCATCCGGAGCATCCTCATCAACGGCCTGTGCACCGTCCCTGACCATCAGCCGCGCGGCCTGCAACTCGGTGCGCATATCGGCGATGGAGAACAGGATCGACTGCTTCTCTGCCAGCGGCTCTCCGAACGCGACGCGCTCTTGCACGTACTGCACCGCGCGATCCAGCGCCCACTGCGCGCCGCCCAGCGAGCATGCCGCGATGTTGAGGCGACCACCGTTGAGCGCTGACATCGCGATCGCGAAGCCTCGGCCCTCGTCGCCGAGCATTGCGGATGCCGGCACTCGCACCCCGTCGAAGATGACCTGCCGCGTGGGCTGAGCGTGCCAGCCCATCTTCTTCTCCAGCGCGCCAAAGCTGAGGCCGGTGGCATCGGCGGGAACCACAAAGGCGCTGATGCCGCGGGCTCCGCTCGATGCATCACCCGTGCGCGCCATGACGACGTAGACGCCCGACTCACCCGCACCCGAGATGAACTGTTTGACACCGGTGATCACGTACTCGTCACCTTCACGGCGCGCACTCGTCGCGATCGCAGCGGCATCCGATCCGGCACCAGGCTCGGTGAGACAGTAGCTGCCGAACTCCGTCATGGCCGTCAGCTTCGACAGCCACTGGCCGCGCTGCGCGTCATCGCCGTAGGTGTCGATCATCCAGGCGACCATGTTGTGGATCGAAATGTACGACGCGATCGTGGGATCGCCCTTGGCAAGTTCCTCGAAAATCGCCACGGTGTCAACGCGGCCGAGCCCGGTGCCACCGGACTCCTCGCGCACATAAATGCCGCCGAGGCCCAGCTCACCACCTCGGCGCAGTGACTCGCGCGGGAACTCGTGCTTCTCATCGCGCTCAATAGCGAAGGGCGCGAGTTCGGTTTCGGCATACTCGCGAACGGCACCGAGGATCGCCTCGCGCTCCTCGGCTGTGGTCACAGTGCTGGTGATCGTCATGGCCAGCTCCTAACTCATCGTCGGAATGACGAAGCTGGCACCTTCACGAACGGTGTCTGAAAGCCATCTGCTCGTCACGGTCTTGGTCTTCGTGTAGAAGCGGAAGGCATCGGTGCCGTGCTGATTCAGATCGCCGAATCCCGACTTCTTCCATCCACCGAAGCTGAAGTAGGCGATGGGTACGGGGATCGGCACGTTGACCCCGACCATGCCGACGTTGACTCGCGCGGTGAAGTCACGCGCGGCGTCTCCGTCTCGCGTGAAGATTGCGACGCCGTTGCCGAACTCGTGATCGGATGCCATTGCCAGCGCCTGCTCATAGTCATCAGCACGTGCGATCACGAGCACCGGCCCGAAGACCTCTTCGCGGTAGATCGCCATGTCGGTCGTGACGTGATCGAACAGGGTCGGGCCGAGGTAGAAGCCCTCTTCGTAGCCGGGCACGGTGAAGCCGCGACCGTCAGCCAGCAGTGTCGCGCCCTCGTCGATGCCCTGCTGAATGTATCCCTCAACGCGTTCGACGGCCGAGCGGGCAACGAGCGGACCATAGTCGACGCCCTCCGCGAGCGAGGGTCCGACCTTCAACTCCGCCACGCGTTCGGCGAGCTTCGCCGCCAGCGCGTCGGCAGTCTCTTGCCCCACCGGGACCGCGACGGAGATCGCCATGCAGCGCTCCCCCGCAGAGCCGTACCCAGCGCCAATGAGCGCGTCGGCAACCTGGTCGAGGTCAGCATCCGGCATCACGACCATGTGGTTCTTCGCCCCGCCGAAGCACTGTGCACGCTTGCCATGCGCGGCAGCAGTCGAGTAAATGTACTCCGCAATCGGAGTCGAACCGACGAATCCCACCGCCTGGATGCGCGGATCAGTGAGCAGAGTGTCGACGGCTTCTTTGTCGCCATGGACGACGTTGAAAACGCCAGCCGGCAGTCCGGCTTCAAGGAAGAGCTCGGCGAGCCGCACCGGCACGGAGGGGTCGCGTTCGCTCGGCTTGAGGATGAATGAGTTGCCCGCGGCGAGCGCCGGGCCTGCCTTCCACAGCGGGATCATCGCCGGGAAGTTGAACGGAGTGATCCCGGCGACCACGCCAAGAGGCTGGCGCATCGAATAGACATCGATGCCGGCTCCGGCACCTGTGGAGTACTCCCCCTTGAGTAGATGCGGTGCGCCCGCGGAGAACTCGATGACTTCCAGACCGCGTTGGATGTCGCCCTTCGCGTCGTCAATGGTCTTGCCGTGCTCGCTGGAGAGTAGGCGAGCCAGCGAATCCATGTCACGGTGCACGAGATCGAGGAAGCGCAGCAGCACGCGCGCACGCTTCTGCGGATTGGTCGCAGCCCAGGCCGGCTGCGCGGCCTCGGCGTTGTCGATCGCGCGACGAACCTCGTCGGCAGAGGCGAGTGGCACGCGCGCCTGCACCGTGCCGGAGCTTGGATCGTACACGTCACTGAAGCGTCCGGCATCCGGGGCGAGGAGCGATCCGCCTACGAAATGGGGGATAGTGCGAGTCATTATGCGATGTCCCTTCGTGCCGTCGTTGGCACGATGACCAGATTACTCTGGCATCCTGAGATTTACTAGGGTATCCATGCATTTCCATCGCACCGCGGTCGAGCGGATGATCGCGTCAGTGCGGTTCGCACCCGCGCGCGCCGCGAGCCACATCTCAGAGGTAGTCGTCGGGATGAAGCTGCCGCACGCCACGCGAGTGCACGATGAACTGCGCGCGCAGCGGCACCTCGAGCTTCTGCGCCGCCCCGGCCATCGCCTGTGCCCAGGCTCGATCATCCGGAAAGACTGCACTTGTCCCCTGCCTCTCCCACGCGAGCACGACACTGGCATTGCCCGTCATCTGGCGGAGCGCGTCCGCGCGATGCATGAGCACGTGCGCTTCGGACACTTCGCCGAGATCATCGAGCATCACCACGTTGTTCGGATCTTCGGGATAGTCGGCGATCGGCATGAGCAGGTCACCGAGGCATCCGCGTTGATCCATGAACATCAGCCACATCTGCCGCCTGTTCGCGCGTTGCAAAAGCACCTCCAGCACGTCACGCAGGTCATCGTCGCGGTCAAGAACTCGACCCTTCAGGGAGTTGGTCGTATTAGTCATGCCCCGATGATGACCGAATCGCGTGATGCCCGCTCGCGAGATTCCGGCGGCTGTGGATAAGTCGGGGCAAACTCCCGATCTGTGCAGAATCAGACGCACCCGCCTGTTCTGCCCTCGTTCACCATCCGGCCACCTTCGACACGTACAACTACTTGTGCGCGGGAGAATCTCAGACCGGATCGGGTAACTCAGACTCCTCCTGCGCCACGGTGAGCTCAGCTCCCGGATGAGAAGATCCCCGCCGAATCGGGTCGGCGGGGATCTTTCCTTTTGCGCAGTGCAGAGGTTCGACAGGCGCAAATGGCTGTATCCGGCGGTCAGATGCAGCCATTTGCGCTTGTCGAACGGCGCTCAGGCCGCGGCGCGCGACTCAGTACGCGATCACCGGCAGCGGGATCCGCGTGTGGGACGGCTGCAAGAGCCCGACCCCCTCGAACTGCAGGGTGAGCAAGTGCAGACCGCGGGCGATCTTCGGTAACTCCACCGAGACCTTCCCGTCCGCATCCGCCGTCAGCTCGACCGTCGCGACAGCCTTGCCCCTGTCACTGAGAGTGACCGTGCCGACCGGCACGCTGCCATCCGCGGCGGTCACTGCGGCGTTCACCGTGTACGTCGATCCAGACTTCACGAGAACCTTCTGGGACAACAGGCGGATCTTCGTATCCACCGGCTGAGCCTGATCATCCACGAGCACGGCCACCGAACGGGCGGGCACGGTGACAGTGCCGGTCGCGGCATCCCAGGTCGTCGTCTTCACAACGGCATCCACTCCGTTCGCCTGGGCGGCGGTCAGCGCGAAGTCGCGACCGGCGAGCGAGTCGACGGTCTGCGTCACAGCATCCGGCGACGAGTTGAACACAACGAGCGCGCCCGCCAGAGCCGGGTCGACATCGGTGCCGACCAGGTCATCGATGAGCATCACAATGACGCCGGGGGTGGCCTCTGCCCCACTGTTCGGGAACGACAGTTTCTGCTCGATGAGCTCTGCCGAACCCAGCTGCAGGAGGTCGACCTCGCCACGCACTCGGAGCAAGTCCAGCGATGCGGCCTCGGCCGCCTGGATGTCGGCGGCGCCGGGCTTGAGCGCAGCATCCGACAGGAGTGGTGCCATGATCGGCCACTTCTCCTGATTGTCTGCCGCCATCGGAAGCCCGGAGCCGAAGGTCGATTCCTGGCCGGTCCAGTCGATGCGATTGAACCAGTCACCGGAGTCGTAGCTGTTCCGATCCAACGACTTCGAGCGCAGCAGTTCGGTGCCCGCATGCCAGAACGACGGCGACTGCGACAGTGTGACGGTCGCGAGCGACAACGTGTTCATGCGCACCCGGTCGGCCATGGCCGTATCTACCGGGAGCTTCAGCACCGACAGGTCGTAGAGCGTCTCGTTATCGTGCGCGTCGACGTAGTTGATCACGTCGCCCGGCTCATCGGCATAGCCGGCCTGAGACCCGCGGTAGTCAATGTCGGAGCCAGCGGTCACCTGCCCGTCACTCGTCGTGAACGCGAAGTTCCGCAGGTTGCCCGCCAGCCCAAGCTTCACGAGGTCCGTCTCATGGCCCAAGTCGGCGATCGCCTGCTCAGTCGTGCCGTTGATCGCATCGCCGTTCGGGTCGGTGCCGAGGCCCGTGCCGTAACCCTGCCGGAACGTGGACGAGGAGTCCACCGGGCTCCCTCCGTGCACGGCGTCGCGCAGCCGGTCATTGAAGGTGCCGATGCCGGTACCGCCGAGCTGTCCTTGGACGGCCTGTTCGAAGAGGGCGTTACCTGCCACCTCGCCGAAGTTCCAGCCCTCGCCGTACAGGTAGATCGCCTTGCCGTCGACGCCGTCCTTCTTGGGGGTCAGCTCGTCCAGCGCGTCGCGAATCGCCTGCATGTTGGTCGTGGAGTGGTGACCCATCAGGTCGAATCGGAACCCGTCGACCTTGTAGTCGCGCGCCCAGGTCACGATCGAATCGACCATCAGCTTCTGTGCGACGAGATGCTCGGTGGCCACGTTCTGGCAGCAGGTGGAAGTCTCCACGCCGCCCGCCGCATTCAAGCGATGGAAGTAGCCGGGCACGACCTGGTCGAGCACCGATGTGTCGGCCTGACCAGACGACGCAGTGTGGTTGAAAACCTGATCAAGCACGACCTGCAGACCCATCTCGTGCAGCGACCCGACCATGGTGCGGAACTCGCCCACTCGCGCCCCACCATCGGCATCGACGGCGTAGGAGCCCTCAGGTGCCGAGTAGTGGTACGGGTCGTAGCCCCAGTTGAAGCCGTCCTCGCCCGCCACCGCCTGGATGCACGCCTGCTGCGCCTCGTCCGCTGGGCCGTAGGAGGCGAGGTCACAGTCAGGAACTGCCTGGACTGCTCGATCCTCCTCGATCGTGGCGATGTCGAAGGACGGCAGCAGGTGCACGGTGTTGATGCCGGCATCCGCGAGTTCTCGCAGCTGATCCGTGCCGGCGCTGTCTTCGGCGAACGCGAGATAGGTGCCACGCTTCTCCTCTGGCACCGTCTCGTCTGTGATCGAGAAGTCGCGGATGTGCAGCTCGTAGATCGCGCGGTCGACGGCGCGGTCCACTTCGGGAGCCTCAGCCTTCTGCCATGTCTTCGGCCGCCAGGTCTTGTCGTCGAGATCGACGGCGACCGAGCGTTCGGAGTTCAGGGTGAGTGCCACCGAGTACGGGTCGGTGACGGCGTTCGTCTCGATCTTCCCTGTACTCGGCGCGTAGACCGCGACCTCCCAGAGGAACTCATCGTTCTTGAGGTCCTTGTTTCCCTTCACCGCCCAGACGCCGGATGCCGCATCCCACGCCGCTTCGTGGCGCACTGGGTCCGAATCGGAGCCGGCGTTCCAGGTGAGCAGGGTGGCGCTCTGCGCCGTCGGTGCCCACAGTCGGAAGCTCGGTTTCTTCCCGTCGAAGCTCACACCGAGCTCGACCTGATCGACAGCGGACGCGTACAGGTCATCGAGGATGCCGGGAATCTGCACTCCCGTGTACGCCATTAGTGCACCGTCGACGCCGACCTGCGCGACCGCGAGTTGCGTGCGCAGGAGTGCTGCAGCATCCACATCGGAGATCTTCAGCGCGAGGTAGCCGGTCAGCGCAGGGAACCGTGCAATCTGATCCTCGGTCAGGGTGCCGGAGGCAGTCAGTTCGATCGGCTCCGCACCGGTTACCGCGCCGTCCTCGACAGCCAGCGACGCATCGGATGCCGAGTACAGCCGGTATCCGGCATCCGCGGTGGCACCGAGCGTCGCAGGCCATGCGATCGTCTGCGCGTCGATCCAGTGCGCGCGCAGCTCACCGGTACCCGGCAGCGGTGCGTCATCACTGATCACCTCGAGTAGGTGGGTTTCGAGCGTGTATCGGAACGTGGTGACCTTGCCCTCGCTCGCGCTGAACGAGATGTTCGCACCGTCGCGGACGCCGTCTGCGCCGTAGTTCTCATCCCAGCTCAGGCCGTGTGCAACCTTCAGCTCATAGGCACCGGTCGGAAGATCCGACGTCGAGAACTCGTAGATGCCGTCTCCATCGCCGTCGGCCATGAGCGTGCCGAGACAGTCCGGTGCCCAATCTGCGGCGCACCCGAGCTCACTCTGGAGAGAGCCGGCCAAGGTCACGATGGGGCCTTGGGCGGTGGACTGCGCGATGTTCGTCCGCGGGTCGAAATAGAAGCTGATCGGTCCGCCCGCGTGCGAGATCGCGATGTTTGAGCCGTCGGCGGCGCCGTTCGCGCCGTAGTTGATGCTCCAACTGCCGTTGATCGCCGCCTTGTACTCGTAGTCGCCAGCCGGCAGGTCGAACGTGCCCGTCCAGACGCCGTCGGCACCAAGGGTCAGCTTCGCCTTCTCGCAGGCCGGGTCCCAGTCGGACGCGCACCCCATCTCGGAGTTCAGGCTGCCCGCCACGACGACCGACTCGAACTCGGTCTCTGGCTCCTCGCCAGGAGAGAGCGTCACGGCGTTTCCGACGGACGCGTAGGTGGATGCTGCGGCATGGTGGCCTGCGGCATCCGTCGTCACGGCGCGATACTCGACCAGCGTGCCCGCGGCCAGCCCGTCGAGGTCATGGAAGACGCGCGGAGCGGTGTCTTCGGCAGTGCCGAGCGCGTGCCACTCGTCGGATCCGACGACTCGCCAGGCGAAGCTCGTCTGCAGCCATTGATCGGCAGTCTCGGCCTGAACGGCCGCCTGACCTGTGACGCCAGCGCCCGCAGCAGGAACGGAGAGGGTCAGCGGGGCCGCCGCCTCGGGGGCGGTGACGGTGGCATCCGCCTTCCACACGATTGCAGAGAGTGCGGGGACCGTAATCGTCGCAGCTGCTCCCTGATCGGTGGTGAAGCTGCCGGCGTCCCCGTAGAGCGGCGTGAATCCGGCATCCGCCGTCAGCGTGTTGAGGTCGACCGTCTGGGCCGTCGCGTCATTGTTCAGGGCGACCAGGTACTCGACCTTCTCGTCGGCGTCGACGCGCGAGAAGGCGTAGATGCCAGCTCCGGATGCCGCATACCGCTCGATCTGTGCGCCGTCGGCGAGTGCGGGGTGGGTGCTGCGCAGCTCGGAGAGCGCCGCGATGTGCGCGTACAGCGGCGCCTCGGTGTCGTATCGATCGACCGACCCGGCAACCTCACCGGTGACGAGGTTCTGGTTCGCGTACTCGTCGACCTCGGTGGCGAACAGGCTCTGGCGGGCGTCCTTGTCACCGCCGGCGCCGGCGAATCCCTGCTCGTCGCCGTAGTAGACGACGGGCTGGCCTCGGCTGAGGAACAGCAATTCGTGGGCGAGCTCGTCGCGCTCCAACGGGGCATCCGTGTTCTGCAGGAACGATCCGACCCGACCCATGTCGTGATTGCCGAGGAAGGTCGGCAGAGCCGTCGATGACGAATCGGAGGTCGTGTAGTAGTCGTCGCCGGCGAACAGCGACTGCAGTCCCTTGGTGGAGTTGCCAGAAGCGAAGCTCACGCCCGCGGACTGGAAGGTGAAGTCCAGCACCGAGTTCATGTCGGTGTCGCGCACGTACGGGGAGAGCTTGACCGGGTCGGCGTCGTAGACCTCGCCGAACATGAAGAACTCGTCGTTTCCCTGCGCGTGGGCGTAGTCGAGCACCGCGGTTGACCACTGCTCCCAGAACTCGAAGTTCACGTGCTTGACCGTGTCGATGCGGAAGCCGTCGATGCCGAGGTCGACCCAGTCCTCGTACACCTCGACGAAGCCGTTCACGACCGTCGGATGCTCGGTCATCAGGTCATCCAGGCCGTCGAAGTCACCATGGGTGACCGATTCCCCTGACCAGGTCGAGTTTCCACGGTTGTGGTACAGCGTCGGGTCATTCAGCCAGGCGGGAACCTTGATGTCCTCGGTCACCACTGGGGTGTAGGGAAAACTCGTCGCTGGGTCGAGGTCAGGGAAGTCGCCTGTACCGGCGCTGTCCGCCGGGTCGAAGGCCGTGCCCGTGGCATCCGTGTAAGGCGAGGTCGCCTGGTCGATGTAACCGTAGGAGGCTTCGGCGTAGTCGATGACGTCAGCGGTGTGGTTGGTGATGATGTCGAAGTAGACCTTGATGCCGCGCTCGTGCGCATCGGCGATGAGCGCTTCGAGTTCGGCGTTGGTGCCGAGGTGCGGGTCGATCTGAGTGAAGTCGGTGATCCAGTAGCCGTGATAGCCGGCGGATGCGTTCTCGCCCACACCCTGGACCGGCTTGTTGGCGAAGCTCGGGGTCAGCCAGAGCGCCGTGGTGCCAAGGCCTTCGATGTAGTCCAGATTGTCGTGCAGACCTGCGATGTCGCCGCCCTGGTAAAAGCCCTTATTGGTGGGGTCGTAGCCGGTCGTGAGGCGGTCGCCCTCGAGGCCACCGGTGTCGTTCGTGGTGTCGCCGTTGGCGAACCGGTCGGTCATCACGAAGTAGAACTGCTCACCGGCACCGGCCTGGCGCACCGGGTCCGAGATCAGGGCGCCGTCGTCGGCCGTGTAGCTGCCGCGGAGATTTTCAACCTCGACGCCGACCCGCTTGAGGGCATCGTCGAATGTGAACCGAAGGGTCGCAGGGCCTGCGACGGTCAACGGGATGTTGGTGTCTGTGCCGTCAAGCCCGTAAGCCTCGTCCCAGCCGTCATCGAGCGCGACCTTGTACTCGTAGCTGCCCGCCGGGACGTCAAACGTGGCGCTGTAGATCCCTTCGGCAGCGGTCGCCGCGAGTTCGGTCTCGGCACAGTCGGGCGCCCAGTCGGCCGCGCAGCCGAGTTCGGACTGCAAATCGCCAACCAGGGCGACGGTGCGATCGGCGGCGGATGCCGGGGCAATGCCGAATGCGGCGAAGCCAGAGGCCACCAGCATCACAGTGGCAAACAGCGCGGTACGGCGTGGAGCGGTCTTCTTCGACACGAGGTCTCCCTGGAGGGGTGGGGAATGGCACGACTATGTGCCCGGGAGTGAAGCTAGCAGGATTCATCGTGCGACTGCAAGCGCTTACAGGTTTTGCATCCCTGTTGGACAAGTAGCAAACGCGAAACACAGCCGACGTACACTCGGATTCGCCACAAGCAGCTTTCCTTCCCGAGGGGCCCACCATGTCCAGCGAACCGATCACCGTTTCGATCCGCCGAGAGGTCGATCCCGCACGTATCTCCGAGGCGACGACCTGGGTGCAGACCGGGGTGAACCTTGCCCACAAGTACCCCGGATTCCTGGGTTCAGGTTGGGTGCGCGCTGGCGATGATTCCCAGGTCTGGCACATGCTCTACCGCTTCGCGAGCACCGAGACGCTCGAAGCGTGGGAGAACTCGTCCGAGCGCGGCTGGTGGCTGTCGATGGGTCAGGGCTTCGTCCGCAGCGAGCGTTCAAGACGCCGCACCGGAATCGAGGGATGGTTCGACGAGCCGGCGACCGGTTCGATCAGCCTGCCGGATGCCGCAGCGCTCGAGGATGCGCCAGCTGCCCCTCCGCGGTGGAAGCAGGCCGTGACGATCTGGCTCGGATTCTTCCCCGTCAATCTGCTCTTCAGCCTTGCGATGACACCGGTTCCCGGTTGGGGTGAACTCCCCCTCTGGCTGCGCGTGCTCGCAACGACGCTCGTGCTGACGCCGATCATGACCTACTGGGTGCTCCCCTGGGTCACGAGGCTGCTGCGCCGCTGGCTGGCGCGCTGACCGCCCGCCGCAGCGACGATTCGACGATCGAGACGGCGGATGCCGGCGCCCCCGGCCTGCGCACGAGGAAGAGCGTATTGATCGGAGGATCATCCGTGGCGACCAGCTCCACGAGCCGACCATCCGCGAGCTCGGAGCGGATCAGGTAGCTCGGCAGCACTGTGATACCCGCGCCCGCCACCGCCGCGGCCGCAAGGGCTCGGAGATCGGGGACCGTGAGCCCCGGCTCGCGCTCCAGGCGCACTCCGAACACATGCCGCCAGTACCGGCGCAGGATCGGCACGTCATGCGCGTAGGCGAGCAGGGGCTGCTCCGCCAGCGCCTGCTCACCGCGCGCGGCCACATCCGCCACGTCGACGCAGAGCGATGGGGCTGCGACCAGCACGAACTCCTCGTCGACGAGCCCGGTGTGCGCCAGTACCCGTCCCCGCGGGCGAACCGCCGAGACAACGAGGTCGAGACGCCCTGCGCGCAGATCATCGAGCAGGCCGTCGGCGAGCCCCGTGGTCACCTGTACCCGGAGTCCACCCGCGATCGCGGGTGCGAGCGCCGGCATCATGACGGATGCCGTGAAATCCGATGCCGCCCCGAGTCTGACCACCGGCTCCGGTGCGTTGGGAGCCGAGCCGTCGAGGGCCTGCGCCAACTGATCGAAGGGCGCAGCCAGCCGAGATGCGAGCTCATCTGACCCGGGTGTCGGCAGCATCCCGCGCGCTGTCCGGGTGAACAGCGGTTCCCCGACCGTGCGCTCCAGCGCCTGCAACTGCGCCGTCAATGTCGACTGCGCGACGCCGATGACTCTGGCCGCGGCAGACACCGATCCCGCTCGATGTACGGCGAGGAACGCCCGCCACAGCGCCAGATCTTCCAAGCCATCTGAATACCGATTTCTCATATCGAAAATATATCGGAATGACGATAGTTTAAGCTCGGTTCTCCTCAGTGTCACCAGCCCGCGGCATCTGCCGTCTGAATCAAGGAGAACCATGTCAACCGTCCTCTTCGTCGTCACCGGAGCCCGCACCTGGACCCTGACGGACGGCACCGAGCACCCCACCGGCTACTGGGCCGAAGAGCTGCTCGCCCCGTATCGACTCCTCACTGAAGCCGGCCACGACGTCGTCTTCGCCACACCTGGCGGCGTCGTCCCCGTCGCGGATGCTGGCAGCCTGCAAGACGGAGACGCCGATGCGATCGCCGCAATCGACGATCTCGCCACGCCTCTCGACCTCGCATCCGTCGACCCTGCGGCATACGACGCGGTGTACTACCCCGGCGGGCACGGCCCGATGCAGGACCTCGCCGTCGACGAGACATCCGGCGCCCTCATCACGGCGACGCTCGCCGCTGGGCGTCCACTCGCTGCCGTCTGCCACGGTCTCGCCGCGCTCCTGCCTGCACGTGATGCAGACGGCACGCCGATCGTCGCAGGCCACCGCATCACTGCGTTCACGGATGAGGAGGAGCGCCTCGGCGGGCTCGCCGATCGCGCACCGTTCTTGCTCGAGTCGACGCTGCGCGAACAGGGCGCGTCCCTCGATATCGCCGCACCGTGGAGTGACCACACGGTCATCGACGGATTGCTGATCACCGGGCAGAACCCGCAGTCGTCCGCATCCGTAGCGCAGGCCCTTATCGCGGCTCTCGCCTGATCGACGCCCTTTGTTGCTCCTTCGTTGTCGCTCAGCCGCGATAACGAAGGAGCGCCGCGCCGTGCGGCGGCAGCGTCAGCCGGAGCGCGGCACTGCCCGGCGCGACACCGCGGGCGGCAACGCTCTGCGCATGCACCGGATCGAGCGATATGGTGGCACCGCTCCACAGCTCGATCGCCTCACCAACGCGGCCGAATCCGAGGTTGCCTGCGTCGAGCACGGCATCCATCGGATCGTCACCGAGGTTGAACGCCGCGGCGTACTGCTCACCATCAACACCATCAGCCGCCCACAGCACGAGCGCACCCTCGCGGAACACCTCACGGGCCCGTCGCGAATCACGCAGCACCGCCAGCGCATCCGCGTTCTGGAACAGGGCGATGGTGGCAGGGTCAGAGGAGGGCAGGTCGCCGCCGATCATGAGCGGTGACCGCGCGATGATCCACAGCGTCAGCAGTGCCACCCGCTCGTCCGGCGTCAGCCGATCGTCGCGCGGCTCGCCTCGTTCGGCACGGATGCCGATGCGCCCGAGCGGCAGCATGTCTCCGTCCGGCCAACCAGCGTCGCCCGCGAACGGGGCCCACCGTGCGAAGCGGGCGAAGTTCGCCTCCACGTCGCGCCAGTTGTCCCAAAGGTCGTCGCAGATGCGCCACATGTCCGCATGGGCGCGAAGATGGTCCAGTCGCTCCAGGGACAGATCACGGCCGGGCGAAAGGCTCAGTACGATGTCACGCCCTGAGCGCTGGATCGCCGTGGCATAGGCCTCGACGTCTGCGGCCTGGTATGGCCACAGCATGTCGTCGGATTTGATGAAGTCCACGCCCCATCCGGCGTAGAGCGCGAGCGTGGAGTCGTAGTACGCCTGCGCGGCCGGATGCGTGTGATCGAGTCCGACCATATCGGGATTCCACTCGCACGCGTTCGTCGGGTCGGCGACGTCGGCGGCACCGGCATCCGCTTCGAGGATCGGCAGGTTCTGCGCGACCGCACGCCGCGGGATACCGCGCATCGTGTGAATGCCGAAGCGGAGCCCCAACTCGTGCACCCGCGCAGCGAGCGGCCCGAAGCCGGCCCCGTCTACCGAGGTCGGGAAGCGCTGCGGATCAGGGATCAGTCGGCCGTACTCGTCGAGGTGCAGCGGGGCGTCAGCGTTGTAGCCGTGCGAGCGGGCGGTGGGGTCGGCCCAGTCGATGTCGACGACGATCGTGTCCCAACCGTAGGGCAGCAGGTGCTCGGCCATGAACTCGGCGTTGGCGAGCACCTCTGCCTCGGTCACAGTCGTGCCGTAGCAGTCCCAGCTGTTCCACCCCATCGGCGGGGTCAGGGCTGTCATACGGCCTGAAACCGCCAGGATGCCGACGACTGTGCGCCTGGCTCAAGAACGATCAGGTCCACGCCGGAGTTGAACGCGTCCGGAGGGCATGTCATCGGCTCGACGGCAAGGCCGATCCGATGAGTGGCCGGGTCCGGAGTATCTGCGGTGTGCACCTGCACCCACGGGCAGTTCTCGTCCCAGCTCAGCGCGACACCGTGACCGTCCGCAGCCACGACGCGTACCTCCGCGATGCCGTCGGTGCGATCGAGTTCGGTGAACGCGTGGTCGATGAAGACGTCGCCGATCGTGCGCGCCTTACGGAAGTCCCATTCCGGCTGCTGCTCGACAGGCTCCACCGCGACCGGGCTCAGCCGATCGGGGGTGACCGTGAGCACCTCGGATGCCGGAAGCGTGAGCGTCCAGTCGTCGACGCGCCCGTCACCTCCGACGAGGTACGGATGCGGCCCGGTGCCCCAGGGCGCAGCATCCGCCCCGAGGTTGCGCGCCGTCACCGTCTGCGTGAGACCGTCCACGCCAAGTCGGAACTCGACCTCGACCTCGACGCGGAAGGGGTAGCCGAGCTGTGGTTCGATGACCGCGACCAGCACGACGCGGTCGCTCTCGACGAGACGGTCAGCGAACTCCGTCCACGCCAGAAGACCATGCAGCGCATGCCCGCGCGCAGGCTCGGTGAGTGGCAGCTGATATTCGGCATCCGCGAAGGAATACTGCCCGTCGACGATGCGGTTCGGCCACGGCGCAAGAGTCGCGCCGCGGTAGGCGGGGCGGACTTCGTCAGCGTCGAATGGCACGACGAGGTGGCGGCCCTCATGCAGCAGAGTCCGCAGCGAGGCGCCGACACTGGCGATATCGACCTCGTACCCGTGCGCCGCGAGACGCAGCTGCCGGCCAGAGCGCTCTTCGACAGAAACCGACACCATTACAGCCCCTGCGCGAGACGGTAGTAGGCCTGGTTCCAGCGGACCTGCTTCTGGAACTCCGGCAGCGTGGTGTCGTCGTCGATCACGAGCAGCTCTACCTCGGCCATCTCGGCGAAGTCGCGGAAGGCCTCCAAGCCCACGGCCGTCGACATGACGGTGTGGTGTGCGGCCCCAGCGGTCAGCCAGGCTGCGGCGCTGGTGTTGAAGTCCGGCTGCGGCTTCCAGACGGCACGACCCACCGGCAAGTTGGGCAGCGAGGCGCGCGGCGCGACGTTCTCCACCACGTTGGCGGTGAGGCGGAAGCGGTCGCGCATGTCGCTCATGGCGACGACGATCGCAGGTCCCGCGTCAGCGGTGAAGACCAGGCGCACCGGGTCATCCTTGCCGCCGATGCCGAGCGGGTGGATCTCCAGCGTGGGCTTCGCTGTGGTCAGCGACGGCGATACCTCGAGCATGTGCGCGCCGAGGATGAGTTCGTCGCCGGGTGTCATGTCGTAGGTGTAGTCCTCCATGAGGCTCGCACCACCCGGAAGGCCAGCGCCCATCACGTTCGCGATGCGTACGAGGACGGCGGTCTTCCAGTCGCCCTCGGCGCCGAAGCCATAGCCTTCGGCCATCAGCCGCTGCACGGCGAGACCCGGCAGCTGCTTCAGGGATCCGAGATCTTCAAACGAAGTCGTGAATGCACCGAAGCCGCCCTCTTCGAGGAACGACCGCAGTCCGATCTCGATCGCCGCCCCGTCGCGCAGCGACTGGTGCCGGTCGCCGTCCTTTCGGAGTTCAGGAACGACCTCGTAGAGCTCTTCGTACTCGGCGACGAGCGCGTCGATCTCTGCATCGGTGGCTGCATCCACAGCCTCTGCCAGCTCGTTCACGCCCCAGGTGTTCACCTGCACACCGAAGCGAAGCTCGGCCTCGGTCTTGTCGCCCTCGGTGACCGCGACGAAGCGCATGTTGTCACCGAAACGAGCCAGCTTCAGCGAACGGGATGCCGCGAACCCGGCCGCTGCGCGCTGCCATGTGCCGAGCTCCTGCTGCACGCGCGGATCGCTGGCATGGCCAACGATCGTCTTGCGCGGCACGCCGAGACGGGTCTGGATGTAACCGAACTCACGGTCGCCGTGCGCCGCCTGATTGAGGTTCATGAAGTCGAAGTCGATGTCTGCCCACGGCAGTTCGACGTTCGCCTGCGTGTGCAGATGCGCGAGCGGCTTCTTCAATGCATCCAGGCCAGCGATCCACATCTTCGCGGGGCTGAAGGTATGCATCCAGGCGACGAGTCCGATGACCCGGTCGTCAGCATTGGCCTCGAGCGCGGTGCGGCGAATCGCGTCACTGTCGGTGAGGACGGGCTTCCACACGATCTTCACGGGAACGTCGTCCGCGGTGTCGAGCAGACGAGCAATCTCCTGCGACTGCGCGGCGACCTGGGCGAGAGTCTCCGGCCCGTAGAGGTGCTGGCTGCCGGTGAGGAACCAGACCTCGAAGCCGTCGAGTGTTGTGTTGAGCGTTGCCATGGTGTTCCTTTCACTAGCTCGCGAGACTTCGCGTGTGTCACGTTTTCGGCCCGAAAAGGTGACGTACGTGAAGTTTCGCGAGCTGGGACGGGGTTAGAGCGAGTTGACGGCGGCGGACTCGATGGCGAGGCCGGCGCGGTAGCGATCGAGGTAGGTGGCGAAACCCTGGACATCAGCCGGGTTCGGATCGACGGTCGAGATGGATGCCGTGGCGAACACCTGCTCGTCGAGGAAGGCGGCGAGATCTGAAGATTCGGCGTGCGAGAGGTATGAGGCCAGCACGGCGATACCCCAGGCGCCGCCCTCAGCCGCGAGTTCTCCGACAGCAACCGGTGCTCCGAGCGCACCGGCGAGGAAGCGCTGGGCGACACCCGCCGTTCGGAACATCCCGCCGTGCGCGAACATTCGATCAAGCCCCACACCCTCTGCCTCAAGCACCTTCATGCCGAGCGCGAGCGTGCCGAACACGCCGTAGAGCTGCGCGCGCATGAAGTTCGCCAGAGAAAAGGTGCTGTCCGGGGTACGCACGAACAGCGGACGTCCCTCGGTCAGGCCAGCGATCGGCTCCCCCGCCAGGTGGTTGTAGGCGAGAAGTCCGCCGGCATCCGCTTCGCCTTCCAGCGCTTCGCGGAAGAGTGCGTCGAAGGCAGCGTCAATGTCGATCGGCTGACCGGCGGCCGCCGAGAATTGGGAGAAGAGCCCCACCCATGCGGCCAGCTCGCTGGCTCCGTTGTTACAGTGCACCATCGCGACGCCGTCTCCGGCTGGCGTGGTGACGAGATCGAGTTCGTGGTGCACCTCATCCAGCGGATGCTCCAGCACCACCATCGCGAAAATGCTCGTGCCCGCTGAGACGTTGCCGGTGCGCGGAGCGACCGAGTTGGTCGCGACCATGCCAGTGCCGGCGTCGCCCTCTGGCGGGCAGAGCGGGATGCCGTGGCTCAGAATTCCACGGCCCAGCACGCCAGTCGGATCCAGCAGGGCTGCTCCGTCGACGGTGAGCGAGCCAGCGGATGCACCCGCGGGAAGCACGCGTGGAAGCAGCTCCGTCACCGGTGAGCGAAGACGATTAGCGGCGAGCGCATCGTAGGCATGCAGCATCCGCGCGTCGTAGTCACGTGTGGCGGAGTCGATCGGGAACATGCCGGAGGCATCTCCCACGCCGAGCACCTTCTCACCGGTGAGGCGCCAGTGCACGTAGCCGGCAAGCGTCGTGACGAAGTCGAGGTTCGGCACGTGCGGTTCGGCGTCGACGACGGCCTGGTGCAGGTGCGCGATCGACCAGCGCAGCGGAATGTTGACGCCCAGCAATTCGGTGAGCTCCGCAGCCGCGACACCGGTGTTGGTGTTGCGCCAGGTGCGGAATGGCACGAGCAGTTCCCCCGCCTCATCAAAGCCCAGATAGCCGTGCATCATCGCCGAAATCCCGATGGCGCCGAAGGTTTCAGGGCGGGTGCCATGACGCTTCTCGGCATCGTTGATGAGCTCCGCATACGCGGCCTGCAGCCCCTGCCAGACCTCGTCGATGCCGTAGGTCCAGAGGCCGTCTTCGAGGCTGTTCTCCCAGGAGAATGAGCCGGTGGCGAGAACCTCGGTGACATCCGGGCCGATCAGGCAGGCCTTGATGCGGGTGGAGCCGAGCTCGATGCCGAGACTTGTGCGGCCTGCGGCGATGTCAGCTGCGGCGCTCGCGCCCTGTCCAAGAGTCATCGGCGGGCATCCGAGTTCTGGCCGTACACGTTCTGGTATCGGTTGAAGAGGCTGTCGATCGCCTCCTGCGGAATCGGAATCACCGGGCCGGCCTCACGCGCGTAGTGCACCGTGCGGGCGACGTCTTCGACCATGACCGCTGCCTTCACGGCATCCTTCGCATCGACGCCGATCGTGAAGGGTCCGTGATTCTGCATGAGAACCGCGCGCGAACGGTGACCTGTCAGGGTCTCTACGACGCCGCGGCCGATGGAATCATCTCCGATGATCGCGAACGGGCCGACCGGGATGGGGCCGCCGAACTCGTCAGCCATCGCGGTGATGACGCACGGGATCTCCTCGCCGCGCGCAGCCCATGCGACCGCGAACGTGGAGTGCGTGTGCACGACACCGCCGACGCCTGGCATGTTCCGGTACACGTAGGCGTGAGCCGCCGTGTCGCTCGACGGGGACCGATCGCTGCCGGGCGTGCCTGGGATGACGTTGCCGTCGAGGTCGCACAGGATCATGTTCTCTGGAGTCAGGTCGTCGTAAGAAACACCGGACGGCTTGATCACGAGCAGGTCGGCGCCCCCGTCTTCCGAAAGGCGCACGCGGCCAGAGACATTTCCGCCGGTCCAGACGACGAGTCCATTGCGGACCAGTTCGCCGTGCAAACGTGCGACGTCGGCGCGGACGGCTGCGATGGATGCTTCGGCCTCTCGGCTGAAGGTGGACGAGGTCATCTACTACTCCTTCTTGCGGGTGACAGCGCGCTGCAGCAGCACGAAGATCAGCAGGATTCCACCGGTGATGATTGTCGTCATCTCTGGCGGAATCTTGCCATCACGAGTGATGAGCACGTTCATGAGTCCGAGCACGAGGGCTCCGACCACGGAACCGAGTACGTAGCCGTACGCACCGGTGAGTACGGTGCCGCCGATCACTGCCGCAGCGATCGCGTCGAGCTCCCACCCTACGCCGGTGATGTTCTGGGCTGTGCCCAAGCGCGAGGTGTAGAGCACAGCCGCAATGCCCGCGAGCGTGCCACTGATGACGTAGACGAGGACCTTGGTGCGTTGCACCGACAACCCCATCAGCGAGGCGGAGCTTTCGGACCCGCCGATCGCGTACACCGTCCGGCCGGTGCGAGTGCGGTGCAGGACGAAAAAGGCCGCAAGCACGACAACGATCGCGATGATCACCGCAGGGGTAATCACCAGATCGTTGACCTTCGGACCATCGATGATCTTCATCTGCGAGCCGATCCAGCGCAGCGGCGAGTCCTCGCCGAGGCGTTCCGGCACCGTGCTCAGCAGCGACGCGAGGCCGCGGCCGAGGAACATCATCGCCAGTGTGGCGATGAAGGGTTGCACGTTGAAGTAGCGGATCAGGATGCCGGACACGAGGCCGAACAGAGCACCAGAGCCGATCATGACGATGAGCACAGCGATCGGGTGCCAGCCCGCGTTCGAGAGCATCACGCCCGCGACTGAGGAGAAGGCGATGATCGATCCGACGGAAAGGTCGATGCCGCCGGTAAGGATGACGAACGTCAGCGCCACGGCGAGCACGATGAGGTGCGTGTTATTGATCAGCAGGTTCGACAGCGTGCTGGCTTGCACGATGCGGCCATACGCGATCTCGCCGTAAATGATCATGGCGACGAGGATGACGACGGAGGCCACAGTGGGCAGTGCTGAGGGGTTCGTCGAGACGAGTCGGCGAACGCGAGACAGGATGCTCGACCCGACACCTGTGCGGGTCGGTGCTTCGATCAGCGCGGTCACGCCGTCACCTCCTCTTTCGATGCTGCGAATTTCGGTGGAATCGGGGGCAGCACCCTCCTACGCAAGACAAACCAACTGCGCACCCGCTCGGACTGCAGCAGGCACAACACGACGATCACGATCGCTTTGAAGGCGGGAGTCGCCGACGACGAGATTCCAAGGAACACCACGGTCTTGTCGAGCGTCGCGATCAGCAACGCGCCGACGAAGGCGCCACTGAGCGAGAACTTTCCGCCCGCCAACGAAGCCCCGCCGATGACGACCGCCAAGATCGCGTCGAGCTCAAGCTGGTACCCGGTGCGCGAGATATCGACCGTCATCACAGTGCCCACTGACAGGATGCCGGCGACGCCCGCAAGGACTCCGCTGAGGATATAGACGGTCAACAGCAGACCGCGCGGCTTGATCCCTGCCATCCGGCTGGCCTTCGGGTTGATGCCGATCGCCTCGATCATGAGGCCCAATGCGCTGCGGCGCACGACCGCGGCGACAACCAGCACAATGAGCACCGCAAAGAGGAATACCACGGGGATGCCGATGACGTACCCGTTCGCAATCCACCGGAAGGGCTCGTTAGAAGCCGAAGTGTTCTGGCCGCCAGTGATCACTTTGGCAATGCCGCGTCCAGCAAGCATCAGCACCAGGGTGGCGATGAACGGCTGCAGTCCGACGTAAGCAATCAGGACTCCGTTGATGGCGCCGAGAATTCCGGTGACGAGGAGGGTAAGACCGACCGCTGCGAACGCGATACCGACCGAGCTTGAGTTTCCGACCCCCTTGAGAAACTCCATCGACACGGCACCGCCGACTGCCATCAGCGAGCCGACCGAGAGGTCGATGCCAGCGGTGGCGATCACGAGCGCCATGCCCAGCGCGATCATCATGATTGGTGCTGCGGCCCTCAGAATGTCGATCAGGTTGCCGACGAGGTTGCCGTTGTTCGGGTTGATCGAGATGCCGAGGTAGGTGGGGTCTTTCAGCACGTTCAGCGCGAGCAACGCGACAAGGGCGACGATTCCCCAGAACCACGGCTTGTGGATCAGGTCCCGCCACCAACGGGTGCGGGCAGTTCCTGCGATGCTCATCGCGTCTCCTCTTCTGCTGCGATGGTCGCATCGTTGTTCGCGGAGTTCGCCGCTTCGGGCTCTCCGCCTGGAGCCTCATCAAGGGTGTCTGCAGCGTGCTCCACACCGTGAGCAGCAATGATGTCGACGACCGACTGCGCGGTGACGTCGGGGCCGTTGTGGATTTCGCCGATCTTCTGGTGGTCCTTGAGCACGACGATGCGTTCGGAGAGGCGCACGACCTCCTCCAGCTCGGAGGAGATGAACACCACCGACATGCCATCCTCGGCCAGTTGCGCAACGGCTTCTTGGATGTCTGCCTTTGCACCGACGTCGATACCTCGAGTCGGCTCGTCAAGGATCAGCAACTCTGGCTTCGTGGCGAGCCATCGGCCGAGCAGCACCTTCTGCTGGTTTCCGCCGGAGAGATTCTTGATCGGCCGCTCAGGGTCTGCGGGGCGCACGTTGAGCTCGGAGATGTACTTGTCGACGATCTCGTCTTGCTCTTTCTTGGGGATGGGACGCGCCCAACCGCGCTCTGCCTGCAATGCGAGGATGATGTTCTCGCGGACGGAGAGGTCGGCGATGATGCCCTCATCACGGCGGTTCTCGGTCGAGAAAGCGATGCGCTTGGCAAGTGCATCCGAGGGCGACTTTATGTCGCTCTTGCGTCCGTTGAGTTCGATGGTGCCCGTATCGGCGCGATCCGCGCCGTAGAGCAGACGACCAAGCTCGGTGCGGCCAGAGCCGAGCAGGCCGGCGAAGCCGACCACCTCACCGCGGTGAATGTCGAGATCGGTTGGCTCGACGGAGCCGCGGCGCCCGAGACCCTTCGCCGAGATGACGAGCTCTTCGCCGGTCTGGCGTTCCTCAGTGCGTCGGTTTCCGCCGAGGGCCGAAAGCGCATCGAGGTCCTTGCCGATCATCTTCGAAATAAGGTCGTGGCGGCCGAGGTCGCGGGTGAGGTATTCACCGACATACTGGCCGTTGCGCAGAACCGTGAGACGGTCGCTGATCGTGTAGATCTGGTCGAGAAAGTGCGAGACGAACAGGATGGCTACACCCTGGTCGCGGAGCGTGCGCATCACCCGGAACAGGCCCTCAACCTCTGCGGCATCGAGGCTGGAAGTCGGTTCGTCGAGGATGAGTACCTTCGCCTTGATGGCCATCGCTCGGCTGATTGCGACGAGTTGCTGCATTGCAATGGACAGGCTCGAAAGCGGCCTGTGCGTGTCGAGGTAATCGAGGCCGAGCCTAGCAAGTGCCTCAGTCGCGGCCTTGTGGGTTGCTCGCCAGTTGATACCGAGGGGCCCGCGCACTTCGTGGCCGAGCATGACGTTCTCTCCGATGGAGAGGTTGGTGACCAGGTTGATCTCCTGGTAGACGGTGGAGATACCGGAGGCTTGAGCGTCACCTGGGCCCTTGAAACTACGTTCCTGACCGTTGACGACGATCACTCCGGAATCGATTCCGTAGACACCCGTGAGCGCCTTGATGAGGGTCGACTTGCCGGCGCCGTTCTCGCCCATCAGGGCGTGCACCTCACCCTGGAAGAGACGGAAATTCACGCCGTCGAGCGCCTTCACACCCGGGAACTCGATCGAGATCTCGCGCATCTCGACGATGGGCAGTTCTTCGGACATCTCTGCCTCTCCGTTCTGCGGGGGACCACCCCGCGCTCAGCGGTGCGGGGCACGAGGCCCCGCACCGCTTGTGCTCACCGGAGGTCACGCCTCCGGGTAGTTCGTTCAGTACTTACGGTCCGCAAGCACTGCCTGGGCAGCTTCGGCCGAGTCAAACGCCTCACTCGGAACGATGATGTACGAGTCGACCGACTCGCCGGCAAGTGCCTTCTCAACGACGTCGAGTGCTGTCTCGCCGAACAGCGGGTTGTACTCGTGCACGTAGCTGAGCTGTCCGTCGGCGAGCGCCTGGATGGCGTTCTTCGTGCCGTCGATCGTGGCGATCTTCACGTCGGTGCCGACGGCCAGTCCGGCCTCTTCGACAGCCTGAGCGGCTCCGAGGCCCATCTCGTCGTTCTGCGCGAAGATGAACTGGATGTCGTTGTTGTTCGACTTCAGCAGCGTCTCGGTGACGCTCTTGCCCTCTTCGGTCGACCAGTTTGCCGTCTGCGCTGCGACCTTGACCAGCGACGAGTCCGCGAGGCCCTCGTCGAAGCCCTTATTGCGCTCGTTGACGACGCCGACGCCGGCGGGGCCCTCGAGGACGATGTAGTTGCCGCCGTCGGGGAACTCAGCCGCAGCCCACGTACCGACCTCCTTGGCGACCTCGACGTTGTCCGGGGCGATACGCGTGACGTAGAGGCTGTCGTCGTCAGGCTCGATACCGCGGTCGAGCAGGACGACCGGAATCTCGGCCTCCTGCGCGCGCTTGAGCGAGTCTTCCCAGCCGGTGGCCTCGGTAGCCGACAGCAGGATGACGTCCACGCCCTCATCGACGAACGACGTGAAGTTGTCGATCTGCGACTTCTGGTCGAGGTTCGCCGCGGGAGCGTACTTCAGGTCGAAGCCGGCATCCTCGGTGAACGTGTCCTGGATGTTCTGTTCGTTAGCCTCACGCCAGCCGCCCTCGGGGCCCACTGCCACGAAGCCAACCGTGATCACGTCGGCCGTGCCGCCACCGTCACCGGCACCGGAATCGGCGTTGTCGGTGCTGGCGCTGCAGCCGGTCAGGCCCAGCGCGAGCGCGCCTACGCTCACCAGGCCGATGATGCCGAGCAGTCGCTTGGAATTAGCCATGTCATCTCCTCTTTGAGTCCTAAGGCGCATCGCCGTCGGGTATGTGTTTGTCCGCCGTGGACACTGTGCATTTAGATTGTGCGCGCTAACAATTGGGAATGCAAGTCGCACCTAACCCCGTTATGACCTCGTTATCGCGACCGTGCAGGTGCCGTCGAAGAGCGTACGACGAGCGTCGGCTTGATCAGCGCCCGCTCCTCGCCTTCGTCGCCCGCGATGGCGGCGAGCAACTCCCGGATCACGAGTCGCCCGAGTTCAACGAAATCCTGCCGAACGGTCGTCAGCGGAGGCAGGTAGTGCCGCGCGTCGGGCACGTCGTCGAAACCAATAACACTCATGTCCTCTGGAACATGGATACCTCGCTCGGTCAGACCATGAATCACGCCGAGCGCCATCTGATCGTTCGAGACGAATACTGCCGTGGCGTCACCAAACTCATGAGTCAGTCCATAGTCGTAGCCGGAGTCAGACGACCAGTCGCCGATCACAGGCTCGCGCTCCTCGAGGCCAGCGTTCTTGAGACAGTCGCGCCACGCCTCGGCACGCGCCCGAGCGTCAAACCAGTCCGGAGGACCTGCCAGATGCAGGATCACACGATGACCGAGATCGATGAGATGGCGCACTGCCTGTTCCCCACCCGCACGCTGATCGACAGAGGCCGTGTGCATCTCGGCATCCGCTTCCTCTTTGATGACGAGGATTGGCAGACCGAGTGACTGCTGGCGCAGCAGGTCGAGCGATGATGACCGCGGTGCGATCAGACACAACGCATCCACACCCTGCGTGAGCAGGTCGATCACACCGGCGTCGACGCGGTGATGTTCGTCATCGGCAACGGAGAAGGTGCTGACCGAGTAGCCATGTTCACGCGCAGCATTTTCCAGCGCGCGCAGGGTGCTGTTGGGTCCGTACTGGCCTGGGCTGTCGACCAGGACTCCAATACGCATCGTCTTCTTGGTCGCGAGTGCGCGGGCGATCGTGCTGCGCGTATAACTCATCTCGTCGATCGCGCTCAGAACGCGCTCACGGGTGGCATCGCGGATGTTCGGGTGATCATTCAACACGCGCGACACCGTCATGTGCGACACACCCGCACGGTCTGCCACGTCGTAGATACTCGGCCGACGCGACCCACCACCTAGCGTCTTCGATTCCATCCTCAAAGACGCCCCCTCAGACTCGTGACCCGAACACTCGCAATAGTACTGGCAAGGCACGAGCTCGACTCCGACCTTCACGCCTCCGGCGCGCACGCTGTGACACCCTGGACTCATGCGCATCGCTCTCACTGGATCATCCGGCAAGCTCGGCACCGTCGTCGCCCGCGAACTACGTGCGAGTGGACATGATGTGATCGGTATGGACGTCACGGGTCAGCGTGGGCCGTCGTTCGTGCAGGTAGACCTCACCGATTACGGGCAGGTCATCGACGCTTTCAGTGGCGTCGGCGAACGAGGCGACCAGCACCACGGCTTCGATGCGATCGTTCACCTCGGCGCGATTCCCGCGCCGGGAATCCGCAGTGACGTCACGACCTTTCACAACAACATGCCCGCGACGTTCAACGTGTTCTGGGCCGCGGTCCGACTCGGCATCCGACGCATCGTCTATGCGTCGAGCGAGACGGTACTGGGTCTGCCATTTGATGTCTCACCGCCGTACATCCCGGTCGACGAGGAGTACCCGCCTCGCCCCGAGTCGGTCTACTCGCTCGTGAAGACGCTGGAGGAGCGGATGGCCACGGAGCTGGTGCGGTGGCATCCGGATGTCTCGATCACCGCTTTGCGATTCTCGAACGTCATGAACCCCGAGGACTATGCGGCATTCCCCGACTTCGATGACGACGCGCTGCTGCGCAAGTGGAACCTCTGGGGCTACATCGACGCGCGTGACGGCGCTCAGGCCGTGGAGCGTGCACTGGAGGCGGCCGTACCAGGCTTCGACCAGTTCATCATCGCCGCCGCTGACACGGTGATGTCGCGCCCGAATGCGGAACTGATCGCCGAGGTCTTCCCTGACGTCCCTCTCACCCGCGACGTGACTGCGAACGAGACGCTGCTGTCGATCGAGAAGGCGCGGCGCGTGCTCGGCTTCGAGCCGCGCCATTCCTGGCGCGACCAGGTGTAGCGCAGCGTCGACTACATCGTGGTATCCGCGATCCGCCCGACTAAACTGACCGGATGACAGCGACGCTGCCGCCACGCGCGACGATGAAGGATGTCGCCGCTCTCGCAGGGGTGTCTCCGAAGACGGTGTCCAACGTCGTCACGGGCACTGTCGCCGTTCGCGAGGAGACCAGGGCGAAGGTCGAGGCAGCCATGCTGCAGCTCGACTTCGTCCCGAACCTCAGCGCCCGCGGTCTGCGGAAGGGGCGCTCCGGAATCATCGCGCTCGCGCTCCCCGACCTCGCCACCGCGTACTCGGCCGAGTTGCTGCACCGGATCGTCGCCGCCGCGCATGAGCGCGGACTCGCCGTACTGATCGAGGAGACCGCCGCCGAGCCTGAACGCGAGAAGGAACTCCTCTCACGAGCACGCTCGCACCTCATCGACGGACTTATCCTGAACCCGATCCGCCTCGAGGACAGCGTCATCCGCTATGCGGACCGCCTGCCGCCCCTCGTCGTGATCGGCGAGGTCGAGCAGAACCGCGCCGACCACGTGCGCATCGACAGCCGCCTCGCGGCGGCCGATGCCACCCGGCACGTGCTGTCGCGCGGCGCGAAGAGGATCGCAGTGATCGGCGCGGACGACGACGCCTCTATCGCGACCGCCACCAGCAGGCTTCGCCTCGAGGGTGTCCACGATGCGTTGCGCGAAGCCGGCATCCCGCGGGATCCGCGCCTGGAAGTGAACCGACTGCCGTGGTCGATGGCATCCGGCGCCGACGCCGCGCAGAGCCTGCTCGCCCGGGATATCCCCTTCGACGCCGTCGTGGCGCTTACTGACTCCCTCGCGCTCGGCGTGCTGCACACTCTGCACGATCATGGAATCCGCGTCCCGGACGACGTGATCGTCACCGGATTCGACGACGTCGAGTTCTCGGAGTTCACCTCACCGTCGCTGACAACCGTCGCGTTCGACCGCCGCGAGTTCGCCGAGGCCGCACTGGGGCTGCTCGAATCTCGGATGGACGATCGCACCGCTCCCGCGCGCTCGCTCACCCTCTCGCACCGGCTCCTTGAACGAGCGAGCACAGCGCGAACGCCCTCCGGCTACCGCCCCTGAGATGGGTAGCAACGGATTGAGGGCTTTCGCTTGCGTCGTAGATTACATCGATGTAATGATGTAGACGCCCCGCCCCGGTCACGAAGGAGTGACGATGACGCCCCCGCTCAATCTGTCCCGCCGGCAGTTCATGACTGCTGCCTCAGTAGCTGCCGCCGCTGCCCTGCTCGCAGGATGCGCCCCCGGCTCCAACCCCGCATCGAACGCCCAAACCCTGCAGTTCTGGCATCTCCTCAGCGGTGGGGACGGCGTCACCATGTCGTCCCTTCTCGACCAGGTCAATACCGCGCAGGACGCGTACAACATCCGCCCGACAGTGCTCGCCTGGGGCACGCCGTACTACACGAAACTCGCCATGGCGGGTGCCGGCGGCCGCGCGCCGGACGTCGCCATCATGCACGCCACGCGCGTCAACGGCTGGGCGCCTGGCGGACTCCTCGACGACTGGGATCTCGATCGGCTTTCCGAGCTCGGCGTCGACGCATCCACCTTCCCCGCCCCCATCTGGGAGAAGGGGTTCGTGGGAGACCGGTTGTTCAGCGTCGCGCTTGACGCGCATCCGTTCGTCCTGATGTTCAACACCGATATCTGCGATGCGGCAGGTGTGCTCGACTCCAAGGGGCGACTGCAGGAGACTTCATCCCCCGAGGAGTTCCTCGATCAGCTCCGCACAGTCAGCGGCGCAGCTGGCGGACACGCCCTCTCATACGGGTATCTCGGAGACGGCGCGCAGATGTGGCGCCTCTTCTACGGCCTGTACGCGCAGCACGGGCTCGCCATGGAACTGCCCGTCGGCGGCAAGGCCGTGATCGACAAGGATGCCGCGGTCGAGGTGCTCACTCTCATGCAAACGCTGCTCGATGGCGAGATCGCCGCCGCGCAGAACGACTACGGCAGCGCGATCGCCGAGTTCGCTACCGGCAAGAGCGGCATGCTGATGACCGGGGTCTGGGAACTGCGCACGATGCAGAACGCCGGTATCCCGTTCGACGCGACGATGATCCCCACCCTGTACGGCACGCCGGCCGTCTACGCGGACTCGCACTCGTTCGTTCTCCCCCATCAGGCGAACGCCGATCCGGCGAAGCGTGACCTCACCTATCAATTCGTCGCCGACATGCTGAAGGGCTCCTTCGGGTGGGCCGAGGCCGGGCACATCCCCGCCTTCCTTCCGGTGACGTCCTCCCCCGAGTACGCCGAGCTGATCCCCCAGGCCAACTACGCCGAGGCCGCAGAGCATGTCGTCTACGACCCGACCGCGTGGTTCACCGGCTCCGGATCCAACTTCCAGGGCGAATTCGGTGCCGCAGTGCAGGGCGTGCTGCTCAGCGGCGACGACCCTGCCGCCGCGATCGATCGCTTCGAGTCCCGAGTGAACACGCTGCTCGCCCAGCCCAACCCGGCAGACCCCGAAGGGACGTGGAAGCCATGACGACCACCGCCAGCGCCACGCGCGCGATCGTCACCGCCGGGGCATCCGATCTCCGCCCCCGCCGCGCCGGGTTCCAGCGTCGCGAACAGCTGATCAGCTGGGCGTTCCTCGCCCCGTTCCTCGTCGCTTTCATCCTGTTCCTCGCCTGGCCGATCGTATTCGGCATCTACCTGAGCTTCACCGACCAGTCGCTCACCGGCGCCGGTGGAGCATTCGTCGGGTTCGCCAACTATGCCGAGGCGCTCACCGACCCCGTGATGTGGCAGTCGCTGTGGAACACCGTCTGGTTCACGCTGCTGTCCACGGTGCCGCTCATTGTGATCGCACTGCTGATGGCGGCGCTCGTCGATCGCGGCCTGCCTGGTCAGTGGCTCTGGCGGCTGTCCTTCTTCATGCCGTACCTGCTGGCGTCGACCGTGATCTCGCAGATCTGGGTGTGGATCTTCAACCCGCAGATCGGTGCGGCGAACAACATCCTGAGCTTCTTCGGACTTGAGCCGATCGCCTGGCTGCAGAACCCGGAGACGAACATGCTGTCCATCGTCATCGCGACGGTGTGGTGGACGGTCGGGTTCAACTTCCTGCTGTACCTCGCTGCGATGCAGAACATCCCCTCTCAGCAGTACGAAGCCGCGTCGCTCGATGGGGCGGGTGCCTGGCGTCAGTTCTGGACGATCACGCTGCCGCAGCTTGGCCCGGCGACCGTGCTGATCCTGATCCTGCAGATCCTCGCCTCGCTGAAGTTGTTCGACCAGGCGTACCAGATGCTCGGCGGCGTCGCCAGCGATACGACCCGCTCAATCGTGCAGTACATCTACGAGACCGGATTCGTGAGCTATCGCTTCGGTTACTCGGCCGCGATCTCGTATGTCTTCTTCGCCCTCATCGTCATCATCGGCATCGCGCAGGCCCTGGTCATGCGCCGCCGGAAGGAGCAGTGATGTCCACCGCAACCCTGTCTCCGACCGAGGCGATCACCGTGCCGAAGGCCCGTCGCTCTCGTCGTCCTCGTCTGCCGGGTCAGAAGCCCTTCAGCCCGTTGCGCGTCGCTGCATTCGTGGTGCTCGCACTGCTCGCCATCGGCTGGTTGCTTCCGTTCCTGTGGGCCATCGCGACGGCGTTCAAGACAGAGACGGATGCCGCATCAGGCGACCCCGGCTGGATCGGCGCGACCGGGCCGACCATCGAAGCGTTCGTCGCGATCCTATCGCAGGGCAACGTCTACACCTGGGCATTCAACAGCCTGTGGACGTCTGTCGCGGTGACTCTGATCACACTGACGATCTCGGCTCTCGCCGCCTACGCGTTCTCGCGCCTGGACTTCTCCGGACGGAAGTGGCTGTTCGTGGCGATTATCGCCTCGATCGTGGTGCCGCCGCAGGTGCTGATCATTCCACTGTTTTACGAGATGCTCGCGTTCAACATGATCGATACGTACTGGGGGCTGATTCTCCCTCAGGTGGTGGCACCTGCCATGGTGTTCATCCTCAAACGGTTCTTTGATGCGATTCCGATCGAGCTCGAGGACGCTGCCCGCGTCGACGGTGCCAGCCGGCTGCGAATCTTCTGGTCGATCGTGCTGCCGCTGTCTCGGCCGATCATGGCATCCGTCGCGATCTTCGTGTTCATCGGCGCGTGGAATAACTTCCTCTGGCCCTTCCTCGTCATCAACGACACCACGCTGATGACCCTGCCTGTCGGTCTCCAGACCGTGATCAGCGCCTATGGCGTGCAGTACGCCCAGGTCATGGCGCAGGCTGTGCTCGCAGCACTGCCGCTCATCATCGTGTTCATCATCTTCCAGAAGCAGATCGTCAAGGGAGTCGCGACCAGCGGCTTCGGCGGTCAGTAATCCATCCCACCCGGCGTCAGAGCCAGAATCAAGGAGTGCAATGAGCAAGGCCCGCATCACCATCGACCGCGACTTCACGATCGCCGAGGTGCCGCGTAGGCTCTTCGGCTCCTTCGTCGAGCACATGGGTCGTTGCGTGTACACCGGCATATACGAACCCGGCCATCCGGCCGCGGATGACCGCGGCTTCCGCAAGGACGTGCTAGAGCTTGTACGTGAGATGGGACCGACCGTCATCCGCTATCCGGGCGGCAACTTCGTCTCCGGGTATCTCTGGGAAGACGGCGTCGGCCCTGTGTCCGAGCGTCCGACGCGCATCGACGGCGCCTGGCACACGATCGAGACCAACGCGTTCGGCCTGCACGAGTTCGTGGACTGGGCGAAGGAGGCTGACGTCGAGGTGATGGAGGCCATTAACTTGGGCACCCGCGGCGTCGAGGAAGCGCGCGCGCTCGTCGAGTACGCAAACCACCCCGGCGGCACGGCGTGGTCAGACCTGCGTCGCAAGAATGGCGCTGCTGATCCCTTCGACATCAAGCTCTGGTGCCTGGGCAATGAACTGGACGGACCGTGGCAGATCGGGCACAAGACCGCCCACGAGTACGGCCGGCTCGCGCAGGAGTCAGCGAAGGCCATGAAGCTGGTCGATCCGTCTATCGAGCTGGTGGCAGTCGGATCCTCCAATCGCGGGATGCCAACCTTCGGGACGTGGGAGCACACGGTGCTCACGCACGCCTATGACGAGGTCGACTACATCTCCATGCACGCCTACTACCAGGAGCACGACGGCGACGCGGAGTCGTTCCTCGCCGAGGCGGTGGAGATGGATGCCTTCATCGAGGGCGTCGTCGCGACGATCGACGCGGTCAAGGCCGCGGGCAAGCACACCAAGCAGGTCGACATCTCGTTCGACGAGTGGAACGTCTGGTACCAGAGCGGCCTCGACAGCGACGACCAGCCGCACCAGGTATCGAAGTCCTGGCGCACCCACCCTCGCCTGATCGAGGACACGTATTCGGTCACGGATGCCGTCGTCGTAGGCACCTTCCTGAACAGCCTGCTGCGTCACGGCGACCGGGTGCGCATCGCGAACCAGGCTCAGCTCGTGAACGTGATCGCGCCGATCCGATCTGAAGAGGGTGGCGCGGCGTGGCGACAGGCAAGCTTCTGGCCATTCGCTCGGATGTCCCAGCTCGCGCGTGGCCGCATCCTGCGCCTGGCCGTCTCGTCGTCGCAGATCAGCACGAAGCGCTACGGCGACGTCGACGCTGTGGACGCCGCGGCGACCTATGACGAGGAGACGGGTCGGGTCGTTGTATTCGTAGCGAACCGGTCGCTGGAGGAGTCTAACGATCTCACGATCGACCTTCGCGGCCTTGGCGATCTGCGGGTTACGAACGCCGAGACGCTGACGATTCCCGAGTCCGGCGATCGTCACACCGCGAACCTCGAGACCACACCGGATGCCGTGCGCATGGTGCCACTCGTCGCGGCCGAGGTCGTCGAGGGTGCCGTCCGCGCGACGCTGCCCCCGCTGTCCTGGTCAGTGATCGAGCTCGCGGCCTAACTCCCCGCGTTCGACAAGCGCAAATGGCTGCATCCGGGGCATGGATGCAGCCATTTGCGCTTGTTGAACCTGTCAGACCGGCGACTACTCACATTCTTCCTGCGTCTGCTCGGTGATGATCCATTCGGATGCCGGCCGCGTCATAACCACCATTCCGCAGTCGCCGGAAGCGAGATAGGTGACGTGCAGCACGGCATCCGTCTCGGTCTCCGACTCAACGGCGATAGTGATGTCTGCGTTCTGATCGAATGAGCGGTAGAGATCTGCGGCGACCGTGATCATCTCCTCGCATGTGGACGCTTCGATGCCCGACTCCGCCATCTCCGCGAGCATGCGCGCCACGAGCTCCGGAGCCAGCGCGGCACAGGCCTCATCGACCTCGGGGATGCGCGAGGCCTCCAGCCACGCACGAAAGCTCTCGGTCGCCCCCAGCGTGGGCTCGGGCGTGGGCGTGGGGTCGGGCTCGGCTGTCTGCTCGGTCACCTCGGAAGGCGTCTGCTCGACGTGCGGCGCAGGTTGCTCCGCCGTCGGCGAGGTGCATCCTGTCAGCACGAAGCTCACCGCGATCACCGCGGCACACAGGGCGAGTTTCGCCTTCCTCCGAGCAGAAGCGCTGGTGCTGGCAGTGACTCTTCGCGCCGTTTCCCTCATAGATTCCACTTTGGCATGCATCGACTCATCGCCGTCGGATAGTTCGCGACGTGTAGGCTCCTGCGCAGTGCTGCCCACGATCCTCCTCACCGGCAACGAAGCAGCCGATTCCACCATCGAAGGGGAACCATATGCCCATCTCTTCAGCGTCGGCAATCCAGGCCGTCGGACAGTTCGGTGTGTGGCGCGGCGGCAGCCTCCTCACCCCTGACATCGCGTCATCCATCGAGAAGCTCGGATACGGCGCACTGTGGATCGGAGGCTCACCCGCAGCCGATCTCGCCATCGCCGAGGAACTGTTGGATGCCACCGAGCACCTGACGATCGCCACCGGGATCGTGAACATCTGGACCGCCCCCGCTGCTGAAGTCGCAGCATCCTTCCACCGCCTCGAGCAGACGCACCCCGGCCGGTTCCTCCTGGGGATCGGTATCGGGCACCGTGAATCCTTGGGCGACACCTACCAAAAGCCCTACGCCGCACTCGTCACCTATCTCGACGCACTCGACAACGCAGGAGTGCCAGCCGAACGCCGGGTGATCTCAGCTCTCGGACCGAAGACCCTCACACTCGCGGCCGAGCGCGCAGCGGGCACCCACCCGTATATGACGACACCTGCGCATACCCGCTTCGCACGAGAAATCGTCGGCGACGACACTCTCGTTGCGCCAGAGCAGCGGCTCATCCTGAACACGGACCCAGAGGAAGCCCGCGCAGCGGGTCGCCGTTTCCTCTCCCGCTACCTCTCCCTGTCGAACTACCGCCGCACGTTGGAGAGCCACGGCTTCACCGCCGAAGATCTCGACGACGGCGCAACCGACGCGGCCGTGGATGCGCTCACCCCGCACGGAACGGCAGCTCAGCTCGCGACCACTATTCGGGGACATCTCGATGCCGGCGCCAACCACGTCTGCGTCCAGGTTCTGCCCGCCGGGGAGGACCCGTTGGAGACCCTGCGCCCGCTCGCGAGCGAGCTCGGGCTCTCCGCGTAGACACCGGTTCGGCTAGACTCGCCGCACACCTCGCCCGCATTGGCAGGGTTTCTCGGCCGGAATCTTGGCCGCTCGTCTTCATCATCGACTTGCGCTCAGGAGATCCATGCCCATGTTCACCGGCCGCCCCCTCGCGGCATCCGCCATTCTGCTCACCGCGCTCGTCGCCAGTGGATGCTCCGCCAGCGCCCCAAGCGCGGCGGTCGAGGATGCTCCGGCTCCCGCCGCGAGTTCCACCTACCCGCTGACGATCGACAACTGCGGCACCACTGTCACGTTCGACGAGGCGCCCGAAGACGTTCTCGCGATCAAGTCGACATCGATCGAGATGATGCTCGCGCTGGGCCTCGAAGATCACCTGATCGGCACCGCCTTCTCGGACGGACCGATCGCAGAAGCATGGGCCGATCGCGGCACCGAGGTCCCGGTGATCTCCGACAAAGTTCCCGGCCAGGAGGCGACACTCGAACTCGAACCCGACCTCGTCTACGCGGGGTGGGAGTCAAATGTCACCGCCGATGGTGCCGGCGACCGCGAGGTGCTCGCCTCGCTCGGTGTGAACACGTTCGTCTCGCCGTCGGCCTGTCAGGGGCCCGACTATCAGCCCGTTCCGCTGACGTTCGATGACGTCTTCGCCGAGATCGAGCAGGTCGGTGCGATCTTCGATGCATCGGATGCCGCAGCAGACCTCGTCTCCGATCTGCAGACCCGACTCGATGCGGTCACCCCTGATGACCGCGGGCTGACCGCCCTCTGGTTCAGCTCCGGCAGCGACACCCCGTTCGTCGGCGCCGGCATCGGCGCACCGCAGATGATGATGGATGCCGCAGGCCTCACCAACATCGCGGAAGACGTGGACGAGACCTGGTCGAGCCTCAGCTGGGAGGTCATCGTCGACGCCAACCCCGATGTCATCGTGCTGGTCGATTCTGCGTGGAGTTCGGCGGAGAAGAAGATCGACATGCTCGAGGCGAATCCGGCGACGGCACAGCTTCCGGCAGTCCTGAACAGTCGGTACCTGATCGTGCCGTTCCCGGCCGGCGAGGCCGGAGTCCGTAATGTCGAGGCGGTCGAATCTCTGCTCACCCAATTGGAGGCGATCGACCTACCGTGACCGCCCTCACCTCGAACCAACCGGCTATCGCGCCCGATTCCGATCGGCGCGATCGCTCCGGTGCGCGCACCGGCGCGTGGACGGTCGCGTTGGTCATTGCCCTCGGGCTCTCCGTCGTAGTCAGTGTCACCCTGGGCCCGGCACAGATATCCGCGAGCGAGGTGTGGGGAAGCATCCTGTCTCACCTGGGGATCGGGGAGTCGTCTCTGATGACGTTGCGCGACGGAATCATCTGGCAACTGCGGATGCCGCGCGTGCTCGCAGCAGCCGCAGTAGGCGCCGGTCTCGCGATCTGCGGGGCGATCATGCAGGCGGTGCTGCGCAACCCGCTCGCTGACCCCTATCTGCTCGGCCTCTCCTCCGGTGCATCATTCGGGGCAGTCCTGGTGATCGTGCTGGGATTCTCGATCGCACTTCCTCTCGCCGCATTCGGCGGCGCACTGGGCGCGTTGGCGCTGACGCTCTTGATGGCCGGTGCGATCGGACGCATGACCGCGTCGCGGACGATCCTGGCCGGCGTCGCCGTCTCTGCGGCGCTCGGCGCCCTGACCAGCCTGGTGATCTTCTGGAGCGCGACCGGCGACACCTACCGGGAGATCCTCGGGTGGCTGCTCGGATCGCTGGCCGGGGTCACCTGGCCGATGGCGCTCCTCGCACTCGCGGCGATCGTGCTCGTGGGCGGGCCTTTGATGCTCAGCGCGGGCGCACTCGATGCCTTCGCCTTTGGCGACCGTGCAGCAGCCTCCCTCGGGGTCTCGGTCGAACGGACTCGCTGGATCCTGCTCGGCGCCACGGCGCTGCTGACCGGGTGCCTGGTCGCGGTGAGCGGTTCGATCGGCTTCATCGGTCTGGTCGTTCCGCACGCCGTGCGACTGATCGTCGGCGCGCGACACCGCGTGCTGCTGCCGCTGTCGGCATTGACCGGGGCAATCGTGCTGATCTGGGCTGACACGCTGGCCCGCACGCTCTTCGACCCAAGGGAATTGCCCGTCGGCGTCGTCACGGCACTCATCGGTGCCCCACTGTTCGGGCTCCTGCTGCTGCGCTCTCGGAGGATCTCATGACTCGACCACCCCTTACTTCCGGGCCTCCACTGCGAACCGACGGCGTCTCGTTCAGCCGGGGCGGCCGGATGCTGATTGACGGAATCGAATGCACTGTCGAGGCCGGATCTCTCACCGCGCTCGTGGGCCCGAACGGTGCCGGCAAGTCGACGCTGCTGCATCTGATCGCCGCAGCGGAGGCGCCGACAGCGGGCGCGATCGAGCTCGACGGGACGGATGCCCGCACGATGCGGCGCCGTGCGCGGGCACGCTACACCGCGCTCGTCGAGCAGCAGGCAGATACCGATCTCGATCTGAGTGTGCTCGATGTCGTCCTTCTCGGACGCACCCCCCACCTCTCCATGCTCGGTAGCCCGGATGCGACCGATGCCGAGATCGCCCGAACGGCACTGCACCGAGCCGGTGCGGATGCATTCTCTGAGCGGCGGTTCCAGGAGCTTTCCGGCGGCGAGCGCCAGCGAGTGCTGCTGGCCCGCGCGCTCGCACAGGAGCCGACGCTGCTGCTCATGGATGAGCCGACCAATCACCTCGACATCCACGCGCAGCTGCACACACTCGGGCTGATGCGCACACTTGCCGACGACGGCATCGCTATCCTCGCTGCGCTGCACGACCTCCCGCTCGCTGCCCGCTACGCCGACCAGGTCATCGTCGTGGACCGTGGCCGGGTCGTGGCATCCGGAGCGCCGGCCGACACTCTCACTCCGGAGCTGATCCAGCTCGTCTACGGGGTGCGCGCCGACGTCATCCCGCATCCGGTGGATGGCTCGCCGTTGATCGCGTTTTCGCCGCTCGAGGTGGAACCTGCGGCGCGCGCTTCGGACGAAGTGCTCTCCCCGACGCGGGCGTCGGTAGTCTCGATGGGATGAGCACCCCGGAGTTCCCCGACCACCTGATCGACCTGCTGGAGCGACCGCTGCACGGCGCACTGGGCACGGTCGGCCGCGATGACGCCGTGAACGTGAGCCCGATGTGGTTCGAGCGTGATGGCGACACCATCCGCTTCACCCACACGACAAAGCGCGCCAAGTACCGGAATCTTAAGCGCAATCCGTCGATGAGCCTGGCGGTGTTCGATCCCAACAATCCGTCCCGATACGTCGAGGTACGCGGGCGCCTCGTCGAGATTACGGAAGACCCCACCGGGGCCTTCTACCAACAGCTCGGCCGCCGATACGGCACACCCGACACCCCTGCACCGCCAGACAGCGCCGACCGCGTCATCCTCGTGATGTCGATCGACCGCGTGATCGGGCGCTGAGGCGCCGACTCTTCTCAGAGCAGGTCAGGTCATTTCAGTTCAGCGCGGGAATGACCTGCCGCTCGAAGAGCTCGATCCCTGAGCGGTCGTAGGCGGCTTCGGGGAAGTAGTGGATCGCGTAGCCGAGCCCGCGGGTCGACATCTCCTGCAGTCGCTCGACGATCTGCTCCGGAGTACCTACGAGCGCCTGATCGCCACGATAGTTCTGCATGTATGCGTCTGTGTGATCGCCGAGGTGGGGAGCGACCCGCGCCTCGATGGCAGTGAGTCGTTCGGTGACCTCGGCCTCGGTTGCACCGATCACCGTGTTGAAGTTGGTTGACCGCACGATCGCGTCGAAATCCGTTCCGACATCCAGCGTGTGCTTTCGCAGAATCTCGCTCTTGCGGCTGAACTCGTCTGGTGTGCCAGCGAAGTTCGTGTAGTTCGCGTACTTTGCGGCGATCTTCAGCGTGACCTTCTCACCGCCACCAGCGATCCACAGTGGGATGCCCCCCTCCTGGAGCGGGAGTGGCCGGACGATCGCATGATCGACCTGGTAGAACTTCCCATCCAGAGTGGCCTCGCCCGTCGTCCAGGCTTGGCGCATGATCTGCACACCCTCGTCGAGGCGGCGGAGCCGGTCACCCGCTGAGGGGAACCCGTAGCCGTAGGCGCGCCACTCGTGCTCGTACCATCCGCCGCCGATCCCCATCTCGGTGCGGCCACCGGAGACGATGTCGACCGTCGCTGCAACCTTCGCGAGGTACGCCGGATTGCGGTACGTCATGCATGTGCACATCTGCCCAAGGCGGATGCGACTGGTCGAGGCGGCGAACGCCGACATGAGCGTCCATGCCTCGTGGGTCGCTTCCTCGCTGGGAACCGGGGTCGTGTGGAAGTGGTCATACACCCACAGCGATTCCCATGGCCCGGCATCCGCGGCCTGCGCAAGATCACGCATCGCCGTCCACTGCTCGGCAGGATCGATGCCGACGAGATCGAATCGCCAGCCTTGGGGAATGAAGGTTCCGAAGCGCATGCGGCCAGCTTAGGGCTACAGCGCGCGCAGCCTCGGCGACGGCTTGTGAGCGCGCTCTCCGCGTAACCGACGGTTCCGCTAGACTCGCCGCACACCTCGCCCGCATTGGCAGGGTTTCTCGGCCGGAATCTTGGCCGCTCGTCTTCATCATCGACTTGCGCTCAGGAGATCCATGCCCATGCTCACCGGCCGCCCTCTCGCGGCACCCGCCAATCTGAGTGCTGCGCTCACTGCCAGCGCCCCGAGCACGGGCGGCGCACGTGGGCAATAACGCACCGGTGCTGCCGCGCCACGGAAGCGCGGCGCGCATGTGGACGGTGATCGTGCCGATCAAGAACACCAAGCACGGGAAATCGAGGTTCAACGTCGCAGAAGGCGAGCGCGCTGCCCTCGCTCTGGCACTCGCGACAGACACCGTTCTCGCCGCTATGGCCTGTCACGCGGTGGGCGAGGTCATCGTCGTGACCGATGACGATGACCTTCCCCTGTGGCTGCCCGACACCGTGCGTTTCGTGCCCGATCCAGGGGCGGGGCTGAACGCGGCGATCGCCGCCGGCGCGGCAGCCGCGTCACTCCATTGGCGGGCGGCACTGCTCGGCGATTTGCCGGCGCTCACCCCTGTCGATCTCGGCGCGGCGCTGCACATTGCGTGCGGCGTGCCCCGCGGGGTGGTGGCGGATGCTGAGGAGGTCGGATCCACGCTGGTGACCGCGTCGGCAGGCCTCGCCTGGGAGTCGATGTTCGGACCGGGATCGTTCGCGGCGCACCAGCGGATGGGATGCGTCGCCATCGATGTCTCCGCTCAGTCGTCCCTGCGTCGCGACGTCGACACGGTTGCCGGACTCGCCCACGCCGCTGAACTCGGCCTTGGCGTGCATACCGCGGCCTGGCGCACCTCTTACAAAGCGGCCTGACGACGTTTCGGCCGGTGCGACTCACCGGCGCGCATGGCGTCCTCCGCGAGCACGGCCGACGTGTCGAGGTCCCGCATCCACAGGGGCCGGACGACCGCAGTGATGCCGGCTGCGTCGATGTCGGCGGCGAGCGCAGAGTCCTCCTCGGCGATCAGCCATGCATCGAGCAATCCTCCGTGTGCACGCGCTCCGTAGTGCGCCGCGATCGCCGCCGCGCTCGACTCGACACCGATCGCCGCCAGACAGACATCGGCCATGCCTCTGACAACGCTGCCGTCGATGATCGGCGACGTTCCGACAACGGATGCCGGAGTGTCGCGCAGCGCGTCACGGATACCAGGAACAGCGAGGATGGGCCCGATCGAGACAACAGGATTCGACGGGGCGAGCAGCACCAGATCCGCGCCGGCGATACTCTCGATCACGCCGGGCGCAGGGGATGCCGTGGCGACTCCTGGATTCTCGAAACGCACCGGCGTCAACGCCGCACGGTGTCTGGTCCACCATTCTTGGAAATGCATCGAGCGCTCAGCGGTGCCCTCGCGAACGGTCACGATCGTGTCGACCTCCGCGTCGGTCATAGGAAGGATCCGCGCATCCAGAGGCCATCGTCGCGCCATCCGACCGAGCACCTCGCTGGGTGTTGCACCATCGCGCAGCCATCCCGTCCGGGCGAGATGCAATCCTAGATCCAGGTCTCCGAGAGTGAACCATGGCCAGCCGGCGTCCCACTGTGTGAGTTCCGCGCTGACCCGCTCGGATTCGCCGGCGCGGCCCCACCCGCGTTGAGCATCGTTGACCCCGGCGAGCGCGTAAACGAGGGAGTCGACGTCAGGTTGGAGCCGCACTCCTGTCAGCCACAGATCATCGCCGGTGTTCGCGATGATCGTCAGATGCGAAGCAGCCTCCGCTCCCCTGCGTCGCAGCGCCTCGCGCACGCCGAGTGCGAACTTCGAGCCGCCAACGCCCCCGGCGAGCACCACGATCCGCGGAGCACGGGAGTCGCTCACTCTGACAGCGCCCGCAGCCTCGGAGCCAGGTCCCGCTCGAACAGCGTCATGAAGCGTTCCTGGTCATGGCCGGGGGCGTGGAAAACGAGGTGGTTGAAGCCCCAGTCGACGTACTCCTTGATCTGCGCGACGACCTCATCCGGGTCAGTACCCACGATCCAACGTTTCGCGACCTGCTCGATCGGGAGGGCATCAGCGGCCTTCTCCATCTCGATCGGGTCGGTGATGTCGTGCTTCTGCTCCTTCGAGAGGGACAGCGGCGCCCAGAAGCGGGTGTTCTCAAGCGCCGCCGCAGTCGTCTCCTCATAGGACAGCTTGATCTCGATCATCCGATCGATCTGCTCGAAGCTACGGCCGCCAGCCGCCGCCCCCTCCTTGACCGCGGGCACGAGACTGTCGACGTACAGCTCCCGACCCTTGCCCGAGGTGCAGATGAACCCGTCACCCGCGCGCCCGGCATACTTCGCCACCGTCGGGCCACCCGCGGCGATATACACCGGGACACCACCCTCTGGGACGTCATAGATGGATGCATCGTGCGTGGAGTAGTACTCGCCGTCGAAGCTCGTCCGCTCCCCCGTCCACAACGCACGCATCAGGCGGATCGATTCCCGCAGCCGCGCGAAGCGCTCACGGAACTCCGGCCACTCCTGCTCGCCCGCACCCTGGAATCCGGTGGCGATCTCGTTCAGCGCCTCACCGGTGCCGACGCCGAGGAATACCCGTCCAGGGCTCAGGCATCCGAGCGTCGCGAACGCCTGCGCGATGACGGCAGGGTTGTATCGGAACGTCGGCGTCATCACGCTCGTACCGATCCGGATGCGCTCGGTGCGTGCGCCGACAGCCGCCGCCCACGCGATCGAGAACGGCGCATGACCGCCGGTGTAGCGCCACGGCTGAAAATGGTCACTCACTGCCACCGACTCGAACCCGTGCCGCTCTGCCGCGACAGCGATGTCGACCAGCTCACGCGGAGCGAACTGCTCAGCGGATGCCTTATATCCCAGTGTCAGCGTCATTGACTGTCTCCTTCGATTGTGTAGTTTCTTGCTCGGTAGCGGCGGCCGCACCGGCAGCTTTATATCCCTCGTCGAATCCGATCCGGTGCGCCTCGTCGGCACCCAGCCGGAACATGTCCTTCTCGGAAGATCTCACGATGCTCGAGGCGCCGGGAAGATCAAGATCGCCCACGAGGCGTCCCAGTCCCCGTACAACAGCAACCGGGCATCCGCTGATCTTGCCCTTGACCAGGTCGCCGGCAGCCGCCAACTCATCCGCGACACAGGGCTGCGTCACAATGAGCGGCCGACCCGCACTGTCGAGCTCGCCATGCAGCTGATCGAAGACGTGCACTCCCGCCGCGCCGATAGCGACGTCGGTCTGCCCATCGCGCCACGGGCGCCCCAGGGTGTCACTCACGATGATGCCGACGTCCACGCCGGTCTCAGCGCGGATCGCCGACGCGATCGCTCGAGCGGATGCATCCGGGTCCAGCGGCAGCAGCAGGATCGTTCCCGGTTCAGTGTTCGAGGCATCCACTCCCGCGGCAGCCCCGACGATTCCGAGCCGGTTCTGCACGATGCGCGTCACACCACCATCCGCCCGTTGACGCGTCGCGACGACGCGCACGGTCTCGGCGGTGATCGCGTCCTCGCGGTCCTCCGCTCGCACCGACCGCCCTTCAGCCTTCGAGATGATCTTCGATGTAACGACCAGGATGTCGCCGTCAATCAGCTGGTCTCCGGCGGTGGCATCCAGAATCATCCTTGGCAGGTCTGCGTCTGCGGTCACTTCGGGGATTCCCACAAGTGCCCACACCTGCATCCGGTCATTCATGTCATTTCACCAATTTCGGAAGAATCTCACGGCCGGCGATCTCGATCCATGCATCCTGCGTACGGGACCCGACGTTGTGCACATGCACCGCGTCGAACCCGAGATCGAAGAACGACTGCAGGTAAGTGCGATGAACTTCCGGGTCAGACGAGATGGGAATGCGTGCACGGATGTCGTCCGCCGTGACGGAACGCGCGAGCTGATCGACGTCGAACGGAGAACGGATGTCGCCTCTGGGGAATCGCAGACCGGCCATCGGCCAGTCCCGCAATGCCTGGGCCATCGCCTCGTCATCGGTGGGCGCCCACGACAGCTGTGCGTGGACCACCGTCTGCGTTGACTCCGCGGAACGTCCGGCCTCCCGCCGGCCCTCCCGAAACGCGTTGAGTAGTGCCGTCAGTCGCTCCGCTGGGCCCGCCTGCACGACCATTCCGTCGAGGGTGCGCCCCGCGCGACGCGCAGTCATCGGGCCACCTGCCCAGACCTGCATCCTGGGCGGCGACGCGGGCATCGTCCACAGGCGCGACGATTCGAGACGGAAGTGCGGGCCGGAATGCCGAGTGTCATTGCCTTTGGCCGAGGCTGCGAAGAGTTTGCGGATGATCTCTGCCGCATCGAACAGCCTCGCCGCACGCTCGGAGGCTTCCGGCCAATACTGGCCCACGATGTGCTCGTCAATCGCATCACCCGCAGAAAGGACGAGCCGGTGTCGGTCAGGGTACAGCGCGGCAAGTGTCGCGCTGGCCTGCGCCACCGTCGCCGGATGCATCCGATAGCCGGGAACGGCCGAGGCCGTCACCATTCCGGCGGTCTGCTGCCCGATCGCTCCCAGCACAGCCCACGCGAACGAGGCGTTTCCCTGGCTGGGCAACCACGGCTGGAAACGGTCGGCGACGACCGTGCCGGCGAATCCGCTCTTGTCGGCCGCGGCCGCCAGTTCGACCGCGGCATCTGGAGCGAACTGCTCCAGCGCGACGACGTGATGAACCTCACCGGGCGTGGCATTCATCGAGCTGGAGGGCATACCGGAAGCTTATTGCGCGCGGGAGCAGGCACGGCGCCCGGCGAAGTGTCAGCCACGCGCGGGCACCACCGCATCCGCGCGCTGCGCCAACCGCATCCAGGTCTCCACGACCGTGTCTGGATTGAGTGACATCGATTCGATGCCCTGATCGAGCAGCCAATCGGCGAGGTCGGGATGGTCAGAGGGGCCCTGTCCGCAGATGCCAACGTACTTGCCGCGGCGCAGGCACGCCTCGATCGCCATCGCGAGCATCTTCTTCACGGCAGGATCGCGCTCGTCGAACGTCTGCGCGACGAGCGCCGAGTCGCGGTCAAGGCCGAGGGTGAGCTGAGTCATGTCGTTCGACCCGATCGAGAATCCGTCGAAGTGGTCGAGGAACTCATCCGCCAGCAGGGCGTTCGACGGCACCTCGCACATCATCACGACCTCGAGTCCGTTCTCGCCGCGACGGAGACCGTTCGCGGCGAGAAGCTCAATAACCGCCGCGCCCTCGGCGACCGTGCGCACGAACGGGATCATGATCTTGACGTTTTTCAGGCCCATGTCATCGCGCACGCGGCGGATCGCCTCGCACTCCATGTCGAAGCACTCGCGGAAGTCAGCCGAGATATAGCGCGATGCTCCGCGGTACCCGATCATCGGGTTCTCCTCGTGCGGCTCGTAGCGGTCGCCGCCGAGCAGGTTCGCGTACTCGTTCGATTTGAAGTCGCTCATGCGCACGATCACAGGTTCTGGAGCGAACGCCGCGGCCAGCATCGCTACGCCCTCGACGACGCGCTGCACGAAGAACTCGCGCGGTGTCGGGTACGCCGCGATGCGTTCGGCGATCTGGGCCTGCAGGTCATCCGGGAGCGAGTCGTATTCGAGCAGAGCACGCGGATGGATGCCGATCTGGCGGTTGATGATGAACTCCAGGCGCGCGAGTCCGATACCGCGATTGGGCAGGCGAGAGAACGAGAAAGCCTGATCGGGGGTGCCGACATTCATCATGATCTTGACCGGGACCTCCGGCATCCGATCCAGGTGGGTCTCCTCCTCGGTGAAGTCGAGGAGGCCCTGGTACACGAGTCCGTCGTCGCCTTCGGCACACGAGACGGTGACGTCGAGGCCGTCTGGGAGCACGCTGGTCGCATCTCCCGTACCGACGACGGCGGGGATGCCGAGCTCGCGCGCGATGATCGCCGCGTGGCAGGTGCGTCCGCCGCGGTTGGTGACGATCGCGGATGCCTTCTTCATGATCGGTTCCCAGTCGGGGTCGGTCATGTCGGCGACGAGTACGTCACCGGCCTTGAAGCTCGCCATCTGATCGATGCTGCGGAGCACACTGACCGCGCCGGAACCGATCTTCTGCCCGATCGCGCGTCCTGTCGAGAGCACCTCACTGCGCTCGGCGAGCACGAAGCGGCGCATGACGTTCGCGTCGGCGCGAGAGACGACGGTCTCGGGACGGGCCTGGAGGATGTAGATCCTGCCGTCGACGCCGTCGCGCGCCCACTCGATGTCCATCGGGCGTCCGTAGTGCTGCTCGATCGTGACTGCGTGACGGGCGAGCTCTTCGACCTCGGCATCCGTGATGCTGAGAAGACGACGCTGGTTGGCCGGGACGTCTTCGAAGACGGTCGTTCCGCCGACCTGCTCACTCTCCGTGTAGCGCATCGCGATGGCCTTCTCACCGACGGAGCGCTTGAGGATCGCGGGGCGGAAGGCGGCGAGCGCGGGCTTGTAGACGTAGAACTCATCCGGGTTCACTGCGCCCTGCACCACCGCTTCGCCGAGTCCGTAGGAGCTCGTGATGAAGACGGCGTCCTCGAAACCGGATTCTGTGTCGACGGTGAACATGACCCCGGATGCTCCGATGTCAGAGCGCACCATCCGCTGCACGCCGACGGAGAGCGCGACGTCGTGGTGGTCGAAGCCGTTGTGCACCCGGTATGAGATCGCGCGGTCGTTGTAGAGCGAGGAGAACACCTGCTTCACTGCCTGCAGGATGTGCTCGATGCCGGAGATGTTGAGGAACGTTTCCTGTTGGCCGGCGAAGGAGGCGTCGGGGAGATCTTCTGCGGTGGCCGAGGAGCGCACTGCCCAGGAAACGGCATCCGGTGCCGGGTCGTTCTCGACCAGCCGCGTGTAGGCGGAGCGGATGTCGCGTTCGATGTCGTCGGGCAGCGGCTGCTGCTCGATCCATTCGCGCACCGCTGCACCCACGCGAGAGAGCTGGGTCACGTCATCGACATCGATCGCTTCGACGGCTTCGCGGATGCGCAGGTCGAGGCCGCTTGTCGAGAGGAAGGAGCGATAAGCATCCGCTGTCGTCGCGAAGCCGCCGGGAACGCGCACGCCAAGATCGGAGAGGTGAGAGACCATCTCGCCGAGGGAGGCGTTCTTGCCGCCGACCTGAGGAAGGTCTGCCATGCCGACCTCGTCGAACCACAGGATGTTGCTCATAGGAATGCTTCTTTCACTGGGGTTATATAAGGCGCGGTCACGCGCGCAGCTTCATGGTCTGCATGATGACCGCGGACATCTCCTCGACGCTTTTGGTCGAGGAGTTCAGGAAGGGAACACGGTTTCGTCGGTAGAGGTCTTCGGCGCGGCGTAGCTCGATGGTGCACTGCTCGAGGCTGGAGTACTGCGAGCTAGGGCGCCGTTCGTGGCGCACCTGGCTCAGCCGCAGTGGGGTGGTGGTGAGCCCGAAGCAGCGGGCGCCGTACTTCGCGACGCTGCGCGGCAACCCCTCCGTCGGGTAGTCGTCGTCGGTCAGCGGGTAGTTCGCTACGCGAAGGCCGTGCTGCAGCGCGAGGTACATGGTCGTGGGCGTCTTCCCGCAGCGCGACGGGGCGATGATGACGACGTCGGCCTGGTCGAGGGCCCTGGAGCTCTGACCGTCATCATGCTCGATCGCGTATTCGACGGCGCGCATGCGCGCGAAGTAGCGGTCAGTGTCACCGAGGCCATGGAACTGGCCGAGCTGTTCGGATGCGGTCGTGCCGAGCGCTGTCTCCAGCTCGGTCAGGTGACCGGCGAGGAGGTCGATGAGTGTGGCTTTGGAAGTGGCGAGGATGCTGCGGATCGCCGCGTGCTTGACCGTTGTGAACACGAGCGGTGCGCGGCCGGCATCGGCATCCGCGTCGATGCTAGCGGCGACGGCGCGCGCCTCGGCATCGGTGACCACGAACGGGATCGTGTGCTTGAGGAAGCGGATGCCGGGGAAGTTCGCGAGAAGTGCATTGCCGAGGGTTTCGGCGGTGACACCCGTACTGTCCGAGACGAAGTACGCGGCGCGCGGGGTAGCGACGTCGGGGACTGTGGGGGTGGTCATGATTCGACGGTACGGAAGGATTGAGCACTCCAACGACAAAAATGGAACGAAGAAAACTGCTTATTTATCAATCAGATATGGAGTTGCGGCGGACGGGCCCGCGGGTGGCCCGCTGACGGCTACCAAGTTCTCGACGACTCGGCTCTGATCCCCTCGGCCGAGATGCCATCGCAGCGCTCGGGGTTGCGGCCTCGCCCACCGTTCACGTGAGGCGCTTGGATCGCGGAAGAACTGGCACCGGCCGTTTCCCCGCCTAGCCCACGGGACATAGCCGCGCCCTCTTCGGAGAGGACTAATGGCAAGACGATACAGACCTAGCCCCGTTTAGGGATGTTGCGCTATGTTGAGGGAGATTATTAAATAACTTGTCAACAACTTATTTGTTAGCAAGGACACCACCACCACCGCTAACGCAAGGAATCGTATGAGCTACTTCGACGAAGACGACAGCAAGTACACCGCCCGCTACAAGGAGAGCACGCCCGACATCCTCAAGACCTGGGCCGAGTTCAACGGCGCTGTGTTCGCCGAGGAGGGACGAGAAATTCCTCTCAAGTACCGCGAGTTGATCGCGCTCGCGGTGACCCTCACCACGCAGTGCGTCTATTGCATCGAGTCCCACAGCAAGAAGGCCGTCGCCGCTGGAGCGTCGCAAGGGGAGCTCGCCGAGGCCGCCTGGGTTGCTTCGGCGATCCGCGCCGGTGGGGGATTCGCTCATGGCCGGCTCGGATTCAAGTTCGGGCTGGATGCAGAACCGCACGCATGAGCGAGGCTTCCACGGGAGACGCCCGATCGCAATCGGAGCAGGCCGACGCGGAAGTCGACTGGAGACGCCAGCCAGACACCGCAAGGAAGCAGCGCAAGACAGTCCGTGCGCTGATGATCATCCAGATCTTCGGGTCGTTCGGGATGGGCGCCGGACCTTCTGTCGGCGTTCTGCTCGCAGAAGAGGTCACCGGCTCCGAAGTATTGGCAGGTATCGGACGCACGTCGACCACGTTCGGCGCGGCGATCTTCGGGATACTCCTCGCAATGATCGCAATACGAGCAGGTCGGCGCACCAGTCTGACCATCGGGCTTGGAACCGCCACCTTTGGTGCGGTCGTGTTGATCGCGGCATCCGTGTACAACAGCCCTGCTCTGATGATCGCTGGGATGCTCCTGTTCGGAGCCGCCAATGCAGTGATGCTACAGACGCGGTTCACGGCAACCGACCTCGCGACGCCTGAGCGAAGCGGCCGCGCACTATCTAACGTCGTATGGCTCGGCACCGTCGGATCCGTGCTCGGCCCGAATCTCGGAGCACCCGGTCGCGTCGTTTCGGAGATGCTGGGAATGCCGCCTCTCGCCGGGGCATTCGTTATCTCAGCGGTCGCTCTCATCGTGACAGCGCTCGTCGTGCTCGTACTTCTTAGACCCGATCCGCTCAAGGAAGCCAGTCGCCTGAGCGGTACCGAAGCGACGAATGAGCGACGGCGCGCCCGGGGCGAGGGACGACCGAGCATCGTTGTGATCTGGTCGAACAGCCCTGCGCGGATGGGATTCGTCACCGCGGTGGCGTCACATCTGATGATGGTCATGCTCATGACGATGACCCCAGTGCATATGAATCATCATGGTGCGTCGCTGGAACTGATCGGGCTGACGATCAGTATTCATATCGTCGGGATGTACGCGTTCGCCCCGCTGGTGGGAATGATGATCGACCGGATCGGACCACGGCTTGCCGCTACGGTTGGCCAGTGCGTTTTCATAGCCGCCGGCGCAACCGCCTCCACCCTGGGCGATCATCCGATTCTGGTCGAGATACCTCTGTTCCTGCTCGGAGTCGCGTGGTCGATCGGATCCATCACCGGGTCCGCCGAAGTGAGCGGGAGCGTTCCTGGTTCGTACCGGATCTCGGTCCAGGGGTTCACGGACGCCTCAATGAACATCGTCGCGGCGATGGCAGCGCTTCTGGCAGGTCCGCTCCTCCAAGGAATCGGTTTCTCGGGACTCGGCTTGGTCGTGACCGGCATCGCCATCGCCGTCCTCGTTTTCGTCCAGATGACGCGGACGCCCGCCACACTGACACTCTGACCAAAGACGATCACGCATTGCTCGGCTGACCCACGGTAGGCCGAGCAATGCGCCGTGTTACATGCCCTGCCGCAACGACTCGTGTGGTTTCCATAGAGCTAGAAGCTCTGCTGTCGATACCAATCGATGACGAGACGTGCGAGCGCGATGCGGGCGGTCAGAAAATACGAGTCTGCCTCGAGAACGACCTCAGTGAAGTTCCGCGCCCCAGCGGCGCGCATCGAGTCCACGATGGGCTGGTGCGTTCCTGCCAGATGCTCAGGGTCGGCTGACGCACCGACGAGCAGCACATTCTTATCCACAAGCTCGGTAGCGCGTCTCACAATACTCACGCGATCAAACTCCGCTGGGGTCATGTTCGCCATATTGTGAGCATGGTCGACACGGCCGGCCGTGATTTCCTTGTCTCTGGCGAAGAATGCGATGGCCGACCTCTCGGCAGCCCCACCGATCCCGTGGTTGATGTGATCGGGCATGCCGCGGAAATGGTCCAGATTTGCCGGGGTGATCGCGACGACAGAGTTCAGATGCGGGTTCTCTGCCGCAGCGATCATGCCGGCGGTGCCGCCACCACCGCTCTTGCCGATCAGGCCGATCCGGTCGGGGTCGACCCAGTAGGGCCGCTCACGAACCCCGTAACCCTGGTGCGCGCCACCGTTGGATCTCAGGAACTCGACTGCCGCATGGATGTCATCGATGGTGGATGCGGGCGAGTTGGTCGAGGGAATGCGATCCCACATGCCGCGAGGATGAATTTTCATGACATGGATGCCGGACGAGATCAGCGGAGTGATGAGGCTCTCGAAACTGTCACCCCCGTTCTTCTGCGGCGGGATGATGACGCAACCTCGCGCCTCCTTCCCCGCGGCGAGCCATATGAACGCTTGGACCGGCTCACCCGCACTCATGTAGTGCATCGGGAAGTGCCCAAGAGGGTACGCCGGGTCGTACACGGGGTAATCGTTCACCGTAAAATCCATATTGCGGAAGGGTTCTGTCATCATTTTCCTCCAGCACGGCTTCGATCAGCCGAGCGTCTCATGTCGTTGTGACAACAGCCGGCTATGACGCGGCCTTCACACGAGGAAGAACCTCGTTGACTAAACGGTCGTACGTGTCGGGGTGATCCTTGGACACACCGAGGTTAAACCGGTCGAGCCCCAGGGCAATGAGCTCGTTGAGCCGCTCGACGCACGTGTCCACGCTGCCGACGATCGCATACTGGTCGACGAACTCGTCATCGACCACCCTTGACTGGGGGCCGTCGCCGCCGTGATTGTTCATGTCATAGACCTCGGCGATCTTAAGCATCGTCTCGCGTTGCTTCGCAGTAGCCGGGCCGACGACCTTCTTATTCATGACAGAGAACCGCGCTGTCGTTGCGACAGTGGAACGCGCCATATCTCGGGCGATTCGCACGTCGTCGTGAGGAATGACCACGACGACACAACCCACGCTGACCTCGCGCCCGGCTTCAGCTGCTGCGGTGCGCGCGAGGTCGATCCCCCACGCCAACCGGTTGACTTCCGCGGTGAGGCCCAGCACGACACGGTCCGCCGTGCGTGCGGATGCGGCGATCGCCCGAGGCCCGGTGGCATACGCATCGACAGGAACCTTGGGCAGGTCGTAGCCCGGGAGCCACTTCAGCGAGCTGCCAGCAGGCGCGGATCCGACTGCGAGATTTTCGAAGCCCCGCTTCACATCGACGAGCATCGCGCTGGCCACCTCCATGGGAACCTGCTCGCCGCGGAGATACGTCTGGAGCACAGACAGGTAGTGCTCGAAAGTTGAGATGTTCTGGGGCGAAGCCCCGATGTATGCGAGGGCCGAGTCGCCTCGTCCGACGCCGACAACCGCCCGACCTCCGGAGATCAACTGCAAAGTCGCGGCTGCGGATGCGGTGATCGACGGATGTCGAGTTGCGAGGTTGGTCACGCCGGGAGCAAGCTTGACCCGCTTGGTCGCCGTGGCCGCCAACGTGAGGAACGACCAGCCATCCGGAAACATACTCTGAGAGTCGTACGCCAATAGGCCGTCCCAGCCATCCGTCTCAAGCTGCTCGGCCCGCGCAGCCGCGTCGCGCGGGTCGCTGACGCCGATGCCGGTCCAAAACTCCACGCTTGAACTCATTTGCTGCCTCCTTGGCGCAACGCCGTCTTGGATCGCTGTGTGTTTCCTCGTCGAGCCCTGCGCTGGTCAGCCATCGGCATGCTCGAGCCGGGTGATGTCAGGGACGCCCTCCGGCGTCACGAAGTGGCATGAGACGCCCTGCCCCGGCGTCTTGCGCTCGAGCAACGCGGGCACCTTCTCGGCGCAGATGTCCTGCGCGATCGGGCACCGCGTGTGGAACGTGCATCCACTCGGCGGGTTGGCTGGGTTGGGAAGCTCTCCCTTGAGCACGATGCGCTGGCGACGCCGTTGCTGCTCCGGATCGGGGACGGGAGCCGCGGACAGAAGCGACTGAGTATAAGGGTGCTGCGGGTCGGTGAAAAGCCTCTCGCGCGGGCCGATCTCCGCGATCTTTCCGAGGTACATCACAGCGAGACGGTCGCTGATGAACTCGACGACAGAAAGGTCATGGGTGATGAAAAGGCAAGAGAAACCCATCTCACTCTGGAGATCGAGGATCAGGTTAAGGATCGACGCCTGTACCGACACATCCAGCGCCGAGACCGGTTCGTCGGCGATGAGCAGTTCGGGTCCGATCGCAAGCGCTCGCGCCAATCCGACGCGTTGGCGCTGACCACCCGACAACTCGTGAGGGTACCGGGACGCCATGCTCCGTCGTAGGCCGCACCGTTCCATGATCTCTCCGGCGCGGCGCTCCATTTCCTTGCGGCCGGTCTTCTGCTGCCGCAGCGGCTCGGCGACGATATCGCCGATCGTCATCCGCGGATTGAGCGAGCTATAGGGGTCCTGAAACACCATCTGCACCACGCGGCGCATCGGGCGCATCTGCCGGCGAGATGCGGACGCGATCTCCACACCATTCAGGCGGACGCTTCCGCTAGTGGGCTTGACGAGGTTGGCGATGCACTTGCCCATTGTCGACTTGCCGCTGCCTGATTCGCCTACGAGGCCGACGATCTCTCCACGACCGATGGTCAGATCAACGCCATCGAGTGCTCGCACGACCTGCTTACCGACGGTGTAGTGCTTTTTAAGATCACGCACCTCAAGAATCGGATCCGCGACCTGGTCCGTTTGCGTGGCCACTTTCAGTGTGGCTTCACTGTCACTCATGGGCGGATCCTTCACGGTCTACATCGACGAGGAGCTGGGTCTGTGTCGCCGGAATCGGGTGATAACAAGCAAGGTGATGCCCGGGCTCGATCTGTTCGAATTCCGGCCGCTTCAGCCGACACATTTCCGTCGCGAGAGTGCAACGGTCATTGAACTGACACAGATCCGGATCCGAAGTAGGCAGCGGAACGAGTCCGGGGATCTCGCGCAATCGCCGCGGCCCGCCGGAGAGCGCCGCTGTCGACGGAAGAGCATCTCGCAGGCCCACGGTATAGGGGTGGCGCGGGCGCATGATGAGGTCTGTCGTCGGGGCTTCCTCGACCTTCCGACCTGAGTACATCACCGTCACACGGTCGGCGAGCTCCGAGACAACGCCAAGGTCGTGCGTGATCAAGATGACCGCCATTCCGAGGGTTTCCCGGAGTTCCTGGATCAACTCAAGAATGCCTGCCTGGATGGTGACGTCGAGCGCCGTCGTCGGCTCATCCGCAATCAGGAGCTTCGGATTGCACGCCACAGCCATTGCAATCATGACGCGCTGGCGCATACCTCCGGACATCTGGTGCGGGTAGGCATTGACTCGACTCTCGGGGTCGGAGATGCCGACGAGACGCAGCAGATCGACCGCGCGCTTGCGCGCCTCCGACTTGCTGATCGATTCGTGTCGACGGATCACTTCGACGATCTGATATCCCGTCGTATACGCGGGGTTCAAAGACGTCATGGGTTCCTGGAAGATCATCGAAATCTGGTCGCCGCGGATCCGCTGCATCTCCTCCTCACTTACCGAGGCGAGATCTCTGCCGTCGAATTCGATGCTTCCGTCGATCCGCACATGAGGAGGGTGGAGCCGTGGTATCGCCATCGCGGTCGCCGACTTCCCGCATCCCGACTCCCCGACAAGGGCCAGGATCTCACCCGGTTCCAACTCGAAGGAGATGTCCTTCACTGCGTAGACCTCGCCCCGCAAGGTTGGGAACGTAATGGCCAAGTTCTGCACGCTAAGAAGTGGCATCAGGAACTCCTCGGATCTAGGACGTCGCGAACTCCGTCTCCGAAGAGATTGAAGGCCAGCGTGGTGATGACGATCATCAAACCAGGGACGAGGGACAACCAGAGCGCTGTGCTCAGGTACGGCTGAGCAGCTGTGAGCATCACGCCCCACGAGGAGTTGGGCGGCGGCACACCGAGCCCCAGGAAGCTGAGCGCAGCCTCGCCGATGATCGCACCAGGAATGAAAATCGTCGCCTGCACGATCAGTGGATTCAGTCCATTGGGAAGGATGTAGCGGAAGAGGATTCGCGCGTCGCTCGCGCCGTCCGCGACCGCCCCGGAAACGTAGTCCATCTCTCGCAACGACATGACTTCGCCGCGCGTCACTCTGATCACCGACGGAGTGAAAGCCACACCGAGCGCAATGATGACATTGAAGAGCGAGGGTCCGAAGACGGCGGCCAGCAGGACCGCGAAGATCAGGAAGGGGAACGCCAGCACAAGGTCGGTTGCCCGAGACAGTACAGAGTCCAGCCATCCGCGGTAGTAGCCCGAAAGCAACCCGAGGGGAACTCCGATGGCCATCGCCATGGCAGTCGAACCGAGTCCCGCGATGAGGGAGACCCTCGCACCGTGTGCAGACCGAGCCAGGACGTCTCTACCCAATTGATCGGTGCCGAGCAGATGTTCGACGGAGGGTGGCATCAGCATCGCCGCGTAATCCTGCTTGTTGGGATCCAGAGTGAAGAACGGACCCAGCAGGGCGAAGAGCACGAAGGCGACGACAAAGACCATCGCAACGCCGACGATCTTTCGCTGCCCCAGCTGCTTGCGAAGAATGGCGAAGCGCGAGACACCTCCTTCACCCGGGTCTGGTGCGGGACTCTGAACCGGCACCGTATCCGTCGGTTCCACGAGGAACTTGCCTGGATGCGTCATTCGCTCACTCCTGCCAGTCGCACGCGGGGGTTGGCCACCGCGTAGAGGATGTCGATCGCGAGGTTGATGACGACGTAGGCGCTGACCGTGATGAGGACGGTGGCCTGCACCACGGCGTAATCGCGAGCGCTGATCGAATCGATGATCAACTTCCCCAGTCCAGGAAGCACGAACACAGTCTCGACGATGACGGCGCCACTGATGAGAGCGCCCAATTGCAGACCCAAAACGGTGATGACTGTCGTCATGCTGTTTCTTGAGGCATGCCGAATCTGTGTTCGCCGGCGGAGCCCTTTGGCCTTAGCCGTTCTGACGTAGTCCTCTCCCAGCTGGCCCAGGAGGCCGGAGCGCGTCTGACGCATGAGAACGGCCGCGAGGCCTGTGCCCAACGCAAACGCCGGCATGATAATCGACCGCAGCCAGTCGACAGGGCTCTCTGAGAAGGGGACCAAGCCTGAAGCGGGGAGCCAACCGAGCGTGAGCGAGAACAGCAGGATCAGGAGCATGCCCAGCCAGAAGTGAGGAATCGAGAGTCCGAGGAGGCTGACAATCGACGCGCCGAAGTCGAGGGGGCTGCCCTTCTTGGACGCCGAGATGATGCCAGCCGGGATGCCTAGTGCGACGCCGATGAGAATGGCCACCGCGGCGAGTTGCAACGTGACGGGCACCCGCAGCGCGAGCAGATCGGCGACTGGTGCGCGAGCAAGGGTCGAGGTGCCGAGGTCGCCACTGAGCAAACTTGTCAGATACGTCCAGAACTGCACCGGGAGCGGCTGGTCGAGCCCGAGGCGCCGATTGATCTCTTCGATCATCTCCGGGGTCGCGGACTCACCACCAGCGAGCGCGAAAGCGGGTCCGCCAGGTAGCGCTCGCATGGCCAGGAATACTAATACCGCCGCGAAGAACATCACGACGAGCGCCGCAAGCAATCGTCTCAGGATGAACCTGACCACACTGTCTCCGATTCGTTCGCATCGGGGGATATCTTCACGTTTGCTGCACGCGACATCCCCGTTTGGTCGTCTCCGACCTCCGGCAAGCAACGTGCAAAGCTCACGACGAAATCTCCCTTGATTGTCATACTCGGTAGCCGAGATTAACCCGCTGCCGCGCGGGATGAAGCTGTACTGAAGCTAACCCCACGAATGTTAGCTTGTCAACTAGCAACAGGCGGGATTTGCGGATCAAAATAATTAGCTAGTTGACAATCTATTCATGCTATCGTGTCGCATGGGTGATTCAAGCCCAGCGCGGGGTGCAGGCAGCACCGAAATAGACAGCACAGGAAATGGGCAATTGAGCCCACCCGAGCCATAGGGCGGCAACGCAGCCGAACATGCTGTGCACCTTTCAGTAAAAGTCGATCATCAATCCTGTTACGAGGCAAACTATGAAACACAACGGTGTGAAGATTCTCACGACGGTGGCCGCGGTGGCCCTGCTCGCCGGCTGCACAGGAGGAACGGGCGCCAGCCCATCCCCGACTGGACCGTCGACGGAATCCGTGACCTTCGTCGAAGGTGGCAATGCGGCGATCGCATTAAACAACGGCATCCAGAGCCCTTTGGATCCCCTGCAGGCGAGCGGGCAGTCCGTCCGTCAGGTTATGGACCCAATTTGCGAGCGCCTCTATGAAGAGATGCCTGACGGCTCGGCGGCACCCATGCTGGCCACCGAGTTGCCCAAGGTTTCGGAAGATGGACTGACACTCACGGTGCCGCTGCGTGAAGGAGTCGTCTTCAACGACGGTACGCCCTTCAACGCGGAGGCGGTCAAGTTCAACCTGGACCGCGCCCTGACTGACCCACTATCGGTCCGCACCGTGGCCAAGGAGTACTTCCAGTCGGTCGAGATTGTCGACGAGCACACCTTCGCCATCAGCCTGACGCAGCAGTATAGCCCGATCATTGCCGAGCTGACCGACTTCACCGGCATGATGGCATCGCCTGCGGCTGTGGAGGCTGCGGGCGACAAGTTCGCGGACGCTCCGGTGTGCGTGGGACCCTTCCAATTCGACAGCAGCGTGCCTGGCGAGAGCGTCACGATCACGAAATCGGACGTGTACTACGACAAAGACCTCGTCAACCTTGACTCCGTCACCTTCAATATCGTCGTCGACTTCACTGCCAAGGAGACGAACATCGAGTCCGGCGATCTTCAGTTTGGGAGCGTCGGGAGCGCCTTCTACGAGCGCATGCAAGACTCCGACAAGGTGCACGCGAACGTGACTGTTCGCCCAGGTGCGACCGGCTTCTCATTCAACCTCGGCAATGTAGCGGGGGTTACGGAACCCTACGCTGAGGCCGACAACATCATGGCGCAGCACCCCGAGCTTCGTGAAGCGTTCACACTGGCGATCAACCGCGAGGCCCTGGCGATTGCGACGCAGGGCGCGGGTGCCCCGACCACGTGCACGCCCATCCCGGCGGACAGCGCATACGCGGCGGAGATCGAGTGCACTCCGTATGACGTAGAGAAGGCGAAGAAGCTGGTCGAGGAGTCCGGCGTTCCCACGCCGATCAAGCTCAAGTTCACCGTCCCGACGTACGCGTGGGTGGCCAAGGGCGCCGAGGTCATCCAAGCAATGGTCAAGGAGGTCGGCTTCGACGTGGAGATCGTGACTCAGGAGCCCCTTTCGGTCTTCAACGATCTCCGCTCAGGCAACTTCGAGTTGGCCACCATGCCGATGGCGCCGACGAACGCGGATCCCGTGTTCGCGACTCCCTACTGGCACGGTGCGCCGGAGAACTGGGCGGGCTACACCGACCCCGAGGTCGAGGCTTGGCTCAAGGCCGCGCGAGAGACGTTCGATGTCGAGGAGCGCACTGAGCTGTACGAGAAGGCTGTGGAGAAGTACAACTCCGCATACGCGTACGTCATCACCGGTGGCCTGATCACCCACTGGGCAACTTCAGGAGACTTCGTTTCGCCGCTGGGCATCAGCCCGGCCGCGAACATCTACCTGAAGGAAGCGGGATTCATCACGAAGTAGGCGCGTTCACGCGTCGACAAGGGGTGTCCGGGCTCACGCCTGGGCACCCCTTCGCTCTCAACAAAAAATGTGGTTGACAATCTATGTTTGCCTCGAGAGGATGACATCAGGCGGCCAGCTGGCGTTCAACGATGAACGGAAGGATGCGAGTACATGAGTGGTAGCTATCAGAAGACGGACCTCGTCAGAGGCACCGTCGCCGAGGGGTTCGAGCGAGTGAAGGCGACGTTCGAGGAGAACTTCTCCGAGCGAGGCGATCTCGGCGCGAGTTTCGCCGTGCGGCAGCACGGCAAGCCGGTCGTGGACCTGTGGGGCGGCGTCGCAGATCCCGAGACCGGACGTGCATGGGAGCGCGACACCGTCTCTGGTCTCATGTCCGGGACCAAGGGAATGGCCGCGCTGTGCGTGCTCGCACTCTATGATCGAGGCCTTTTCGAGCTGGATTCGCCGATGTCGGAGATCTGGCCCGGCTTCGGAAGCGGCCACGGGTACACGGTGACGGTCCGCCATGTTCTCACCCACACCGCGGGACTGCAGGCACTCCGCGATGGCGCGGGACACGACGAGCTCGTCGATCTGGATCACATGATCGAGCGGATCGCTCAGGAGAAGCCATTCTGGGAGCCCGGTACCGTCGTGTCATATCACGCCATCACGGCCGGGTGGCTGGCCGCGGGGATCGTCAAGCATCTCGACGGGCGGAGCATTGACGTGTTCTTCGAGGAAGAGTTCGCCACACCGCTCGGTCTTGACGCCTGGCTTGCATTTCCTACGGAACAGTTCGATCGCCATGCGCCACTTCGGCACGGAGCGACGTGGCCCACCGGTGGACTCTACCGAGCCGAGGATTCCCCCGACCCCGAACTCTTCCGAGCAATGTCTCGGACCATCGACCTCCACCACGGGTTCGATACCGAGCGCTACCCCATCTTCTGGAACGAGCCGTCGATCCTCCGCGCCGTTCTGCCTGCTGGCGGAGGCGTATCGAACGCACGGTCCATGGCACGGATGTATGACGTGCTCGCCCTGGGCGGGACGGTCGACGGACGCGAATTCTTCTCGGCAGAGACCGCCGCAGATGCTGTCGCGCACTCGATCCCCGGCCGGGACTGGACGAGCCAGAAGCCGCGGCGGTGGTCCTTCGGTTTCATGCTCGACTTCATGCGGCCAGCCGGTGACCCTACCATCGTGGATCCTGGGCACCCGGGTGCCGGCGGCTCTCTCCATGGCGCATGGCCGGAACTCGGAATCTCGTTCTCGTACGTCATGAATGAGATGCGGGCGACGGAAGGAGATGAGCGCGGACAGCTTCTTCTGGATGCGGTGCACACATCTATCAGCTAGACGACCGACGCCTGCGGAAGCCCTGCGGTGATGCTCTGCCTGACCAGGCGGGAGATCCGGGATACGGAGCCAGGCCGATCGGACGGAACATGCGTGGTCTGTCGATCTTGGACCGACTCCACGTGACCTCATGAGTCAGCTCACCGAACGCCAACGATGGCGTGCGTTCTGGATTTGCGCCGCGGTCGGTGCGCTCACGATTCTCGACATGTCGAAGCTGAATGTCGCCCTGCCCTCGATCGAGACCGGGTTGGCCGCGTCGTCTACCACACTGCAATTGATCATCTCTGGCTATGTGTTGACCTTCGGCCTGGTCATCGTGCCGATGGGAAGACTCGGTGACCAGCGTTCGCGCCGCACCCTCCTTCTTCTTGGTCTTGCGCTGTTCACCGTTATGAGCTTCATATGCGGCATAGCGACCACGAGCGAAATGCTCCTCATCGGACGTCTACTGCAGGGAGTCGCGGCAGGTATGCAAATGCCACAAGTGATCGGCTTCATCCAGGAACTGTTTCAAGGAACCCAACGCGGTCGCGCGTTCGGTATGTTCGGTGCCACTGTGGGCGTTGCAACCGCCTTCGGTCCCACCATCGGCGGCCTGCTGATCGAACTGGGTGGCCCGACCGATGGCTGGCGATGGATCTTCTGGATGAACGTGCCGTTGTGCCTGATCGCGATCTTTCTCGCGGTCCGCTTGTTGCCGAGAAGCCGGTGGACCTCGGCGAAGAAGCTCGCGTTGGATCCCCTCGGCGTGATTCTCCTCGGGCTCACGGTGGTTGCGCTCATGTGGCCGTTTCTTTTCACAACCGGCTCGTCGACCGATGACCCACGGCGTTGGTGGCTGCTCGTCCTATTCGTGCTCTTCGCTGCGGCGTTCGTCGCCTGGGAGCGCATATATCAGGCGCACGGACGAGCGCCGCTCATGCCGTTGCGGCTATTCCGGATATCGTCGTTCCGCAATGGCACTCTCATACAGACCGCCGTCAACACTGCCCTGCAGCCGACGTTCCTGCTGACGGCGCTTTTCTTGCAGATGGGCCTCGGCATCTCCCCGGTCTACGCAGGAATGGTGTCGATTGGCGCCGCGCTGGCGAGCTCCATCTCCTCGTGGATAGGGGGACGCCTCGTCATTCGCTATGGCCGCCGTCTCGTAGGATGCGGTCTGGCAGCGATGCTCCTGGGTGTCATTGGTCTGACCGCGGTGGCCGTCACTGCGCCATCGGGCTGGGTTCCCTGGATCATGGCCGTGATCATGACCTTTTCAGGATTCGGCATCGGTCTCGTGATCTCACCCAATCAGACCCTCTCGCTCGAGGAAATTCCGGTCGAGCACGGCGGACTCGCCGGGTCCGTCGGTCAGCTCGGCCAGCGCATCGGGAACTCGATCGGCATAGCAGTGGCGTTGTCCGTGTTCTATGCGACGATCTACAGTGACGAGGCGAGCGGGGCCTCGGTCGATGTCGTCTATCGCAACGCGTACGCCTACGCCATGATCGCCGTCGCCTGCTTCGTCGCCGTGGGATTCCTCATCGCGATCATCGACGCCAGTATCGGGCGCCGGCGCCGGCCGACGGGCGAGGTTACGGATACGTCTTAGCCTCGATCCACCGATGAGCGAAGGCGGGGCTCTGCGAGCACGTGCCACCGCCGATGGCTCTGCCGGCTGACGAAGAACCCGGATCTCACGACTCGCGGGGTCGCTCACTCACCTTCGCGACGATCGGCGGCTGCCGGGTGTTCCGGGCGGGACAATCCCAGGCTCTCCCGGAACGTGTTGCCGGTGTACTCGGTGTGGAAGAGGCCGCGGCGCTGAAGTTCCGGGACGACAAGCTCGTTGAAGTCCCACATGCCCGAAGGCAATGGGAAGAACAGCATGAATCCGTCGGTGGCTCCGGACCTGAACCACTCCTCCATCTTTTCCACAACCTGAACGGGATCACCGTGGATCTTCACGGCTGAGCGGGACATGAAGCGCTTGTACACTTCACGAACCGTCATCGGCCCTTCCTGAAGCCATCCTCGGATTACGGAATCACCCGACTTACTGGAGTTGGCCTCCGCCGGGAGGTGATCGACGGTGAGGAGATCATCGACGTCGAGATGGGTGATGTCTGCCTCAATGTCCTCAGACACCTTGTCCTTGATCGCATCCGGATGGACCATCGCATCCAAGCGTGCAATCGCTTCGTCCGCTTCGGCAGCCGTCTTCTTGACGACTATGTCGAATGCGCAGCAGATCTTGACATCCGATGCCGCCCGACCGTGCTCGACCGCCAACTCCCGAACCTTGTTCGAGAAGTTCTGCATGTCCTCGAGCTTCTCGTGGATGCAGAAGATCACGTCCGCTACGCGCGCACCGAGCTTCATTCCCGTGGGCGAAGCACCGGCTTGGAACATCACGGGATGCCCCTGAGGGGGTCGCGAGATGTTGAGCGGGCCCCGAACCTTGAACTGCTCGCTCTCATAGTTGGTGATGTGGAGCTTCTTCGGGTCGAAGTAGCGGCCAGACTCGGCGTCCCGGATGATCGCGTCATCCTCGTAACTGTCCCACAGCTGCTTGACGACGTCTACGAACTCCTCGCCGACCTGGTAGCGCAGCTCGTGCGGAATCTCTTTGTCGAGGCCGTAGTTCCATGCGGCCGTAGGAGAGCGCGTGGTGACGATGTTCCACCCTGCGCGACCCCCGCTGATGTGGTCGAGCGCCGCGAACTGCCGGGAAAGATTATACGGCTCGGTGAAGCTCGTCGATCCCGTGCCGACGAGCCCGATCTTCGAGGTGACAGATGACAGCGCTGACATCAACGGGATCGGCTCGAGGATCACGTTGTAGTACGTGTTGAGGGCGATTCGCTCCGGAGTTCCAGTGCGTACCGAGGGCCAGTCCGGCTGGAAGACGAAGTGCAACTTCGCTCGCTCCGCTTCCTGGGCCATCGCCTTGAAACGCTCAAAGCTGGTAATTGGATCCTCTTCGGTATGGATATCCATCCACGCGGACGGATGCGCCCCAGTGGGATGGAACAGCCATCCGAGAATCATCTCACGGTCGCTGGATTCGCCGGTCATCATCGTCCTCCCAAAACAGAAATAGTTTGTTGCATAGCTAATATATGTCTATTATGGCCAGTATGTCGACCTCCTTCCCCGCCGTGGACCCTCGTCAGTTCCGCAACGTGCTCGGGCACTTCCCGACCGGCGTCGCAGTGATAACGGCCATGGACGCGGACGGTCGACCGATCGGTATGGCCGTGAGTTCGTTCACGTCCGTCTCGCTCGACCCACCGCTGGTCGCTTTTCTTCCTGATAAGAACTCGTCCACATTCCCCAAGATCCGGGAGGCCGCATCCTTCTGCGTGAACGTGCTCGCCGCTACGCAAGAGGCGGCATGCCGCGCGTTCGCCAGCAGGGGTACCGACAAATTCGCCGGCATCGACTGGCATCCCGCACCCTCCGGAGCACCGATCGTAGACGGCGTCGTCGCATGGATCGATTGCACGCTCGAGGACGTGCACGAAGCGGGTGATCACTACATCGCGCTCGGCCGAGTCCAGGAGCTTGATATTGCCAACCCGACGCTGCCCCTGCTGTTTTTCCAGGGCGGTTACGGTGCTTTCGCCCTGAGCTCGCTTCTGGCCGGTGCGGGAGAAGCGCGTAACGAGCAGATCGTACTCGCCAGCCGGGTTCGGGCGGAAGCCGAGCACTTGGCGCAAACCGTCGGTGTCGAAGTCCAAATCTATGGTCCGGCCGGTGACAGTGTGGTCCTCCTGGCGTCGGCCACCCCCACGCAGACGTCAGTGCCCTCGCGGGTAGGAATCCAGCTCCCTCTCGCGCCACCCCGGGGGCGGCTCTTCGTCGCGTGGGAGGAACGCGAGGTCATCGAAGCCTGGTACGCCCGGACTCCGAATCATTCCGATGCCGGTGCAGTGGAGCAGATGGAGCGTTCGCTGGAATCGGCACGGGCCCACGGCTGGGTGCCGAACTTCCATTCCGACGCGCTAGACGAAGTCTGGGAGACCATGGCAAAGATCGCCGAGTTCGGACAGACGCCGGGGCTCGATCGCAGCCTCGCACAGGCCATCGCGAATCTGGGTGCGCTCCCTAACCCGTCCGACATCAACAGCGATACCGCAGGGAAGGTGCAGGCGCTGTCCGCGCCCATCTTCGGCGCGGACGCAAAAGTTTCCTTGATGTTCACGCTCGCCGACATCCCGCTGGGCACCGAACTGGGTCGGGTCAATTTCATGACAGACGAGCTGGTGGCATCCGCGCAGCGTGCCACGGCGACGATCAGTGACGTCGACGCGATCAGTTGATTCGACCCACTCACACGAGCAGGGCCCGGCAGGGTGGGCTTCCCACCTACCGGGCCCGAAGCCTCAACCAACCTCGTCCTTGTCAGGCTGAGGCGTTCACAACGCAACCGTACAGAGCGTCGACGAGTGCAGCAGGACGCGCATCCATCACAACTGGGGCGCCGTCCTCAAATGGACCCAGCCTCATCTGCGTCATCGCATACGAGTAGGCCGCTCCGAGCTCCGGCCATGCCGCGTGCTCCGATCCGCCCGCGCCGGGGTGACCGAGAGTTGTGACCTGCGGGTTGCTCGGCGGGTCGAGCGAGACTATGAAGCCAAATCCGCGCTTCCACTGCCGCCGGATCGCCTGATCGAGCCCTTCCGCCAAGACTTTCGCTGCCTGGGCAGCCGTCTCCTCCGAGAAGTATTGGCGGCCGTCGACAGTCCCGCCCAGCGCAAGCAACTCGTAGAGGCGTGCCATCGCTCGCGCGCTGGCGACTCCGGTCGCCCCTGGAATCTCGGCTCGAAGAGCAGTCAGATCATTGAACGGATAGAGATTGTCCGGCTCCAGGGTGTACCAGGAGTCACCGTGCAACGGGGCCAGTCGGGCCCCCTCTTCTGACGGAAAGCCAATCCACGCGTCGATCCCCAGGGGCGCTGCGAACTCCTCTGCGAAGAAGCGTCCGATGCTGCGACCGTCTATGTGCTTGACGATGCCCGCGGCGAGGCTGCCGAACGTCAATCCGTGGTATGCGAAAGCGGTTCCCGGCGTGGCGAACGGTTCATCCGTCGCAACGCGTCGCATCATTCCCTCACTGTCCACGAAGTCCGCGAATGTCACCGGCTCTCGCGTCATGTGAAGGCCGGCCGTGTGGGCGACGACGTGTCGCACAGTCACCTGCTCTTTATACGCCGCCCCGAAGCCGGGCCAGAAGTCGGCGAGCGGGGTATCGAGCCCGAACAAGCCGCGATCGTAGAGGAGCATCAGGCAGAAATTGCTCATCCCCTTGGTCCCTGAGTTGACTACCGACACCGTGTCTCGGTCCCACGCCCTCCCGGTGTCCGGGTCAGCGATCCCTCCCCAAAGGTCGACGACGAGTTCTCCGCGATGCGTCGCTGCGAAGGCCGCGCCGGCGTCGCCTCTTACTCGAAAGTTCTCTTCGAACACCTCACGGACGTGCTCGAACCCAACTGCCACATTCCCATGCATCTGACCCATCAGCTCTCCTTACGTTCTCGACCATTTCCGCATTGCGGGGTCTGCGTGCTCGTCCACTACTCGTACGGCAGCGTGGGTGGCCCCCGCAGTGTGGCCACCCACGCTGGCGCGTGGCTGATCAGGGGAGCTTGGTGAATCCCGCTTCCTTGAGGTAGACGTTCGCACTCGGGCTGATGCCCTGCGGGGTGACGAAGTTGCTGGGCGTGGCCCAGTGCGTGACAAGCCCCGCGGTCATGACATAGATGTGCTCCTTGTTGTACTTCTCCAGCGCCTTCTTGTAGAGCTCGGTGCGCTCCTCCTCATCGAACGTCTCGCGCGCAGCTGCGATCCAGCCGTCCACTTCTGGATCGGAGTAGCCGCCCCAGTTCGTCGGCTTCCCGGTCTCGAAGAACATCACATGGCTGGGGTCGGCGACCGTCGCGGCCATCGGCATCGCCGCCAGCACGAAGTTGCCTGAGCGAAGGTCATCAAATACCGACAGCGCCTCCTGCGTGACTATCTCCACGTCGAAGCCGGCTTCCTTGACCATTGCTTGGATTACCTCGGCACCCTTGGACACCCAAGCGTAGGTCGGTACTTTGAACTTCAGCTTGATCGGCGTGGGCACACCAGACTCCTCGACAAGCTTCTTCGCCTTATCAAGGTTGAACGGCGTGCACTCGATCTCCGACGCGAACGGACTCATCGGCGGAATCGGCGTGCAGCCCGCCGGGGCGTCCCCGCCCTGTGTCGCCTGAGTCAGCGCAGCCGCGTCGATTGCCAACGCGAACGCCTCGCGAAGCTCGGGGTGCTGGGCCATGATATTGTCTGCTTCGCGGTATGGCTCGCTCACGCCCGCCACGTTTCCGACGTTGAACGTGAACAGCGTGCCACCCGGACGCGGAGTCATGTAGGCGTCGACCGAGTCGGACCCCTTCATCCGCTCGTAGAATGCATCACCGATGGCCGCGAACTGGATGTCACCGGACTCGACGTTGTTCTCCTTCGCCTGGAAGTCCTGGATGACCTTGAAGGTGACCTCGTCGAGGTTGACCTTGTCCTTGTCGTAATAGAGGTCAGACTTCGTCACCACCGTCGAATCGCCTGGCGTGCGACTGGTCCATTCGAAGGGCCCTACGCACACCGGAGCGTTAACGAAGTTTTCGCCCTCTTCCTTGAGTGCGGTGGGCGAGGCGATCATTCCGGTGAAGTCCGTCAGTTCCGCGATGATCGGACTGTACGCGCGAGTGAGGTTGATGGTGACGGTGAGTTCGTCGACCACTTCGACCGACTCTATGTAATCTTTTGCGATTTGACGGACCGATAGGGGGTCATTCACTGCGCGGTCGAGGTTATGCTTCACGGCCTCGGCATCGAACGGTGTCCCGTCGTTGAAGACGACTCCTTCGCGCAATGGCACAGTGAGCGTCAGCCCATCTTCCGAGACATCGGGCATCTCGGTCGCGAGCATCGGCACGGCTGACCCGTCCGACAGCTCCTCGTACAACCGCTCGCAGATCGGGTCCATGATCTGTCGGAGCGCCTGATCGTTGGTGCCTTGCGCAGGATCAAAGGGACTTTGCGTATCGTTATTCAACGCGATCACCGCGTGTCCACCCTTGACGATGGCACCCGCGTCCGCGGATGGCTCGGGTGCCGGACCGTCGCCTCCCCCGCCGCCACTTGCGCAACCCACCAACAACCCCGCGGCCACGATCGCGACAAGATACTTCACGCCTTTGTGCTTCATCTCTTTGCCTCATAACTGTTCACTTGGAAGGCGGCACCTCCTCGCGCGGCAGCGATCCCCCGCGTCACACGCGAGCTTCGCTGCTCACGGTCTGGCCTCGAAATACAGTCTTCGAGCCTCCGCCTCAGAAACCACAATGGCCTCTGACGCTGACGCTAGTAGGCGCTTGTTGGACTGTCAACTATTTTTATGACACCCTTCATCAATTCGTTACCCACTTCACGGGTACAATCCGATCCTGACCCGACCGCTGGATGTCCGCGCTAGCTCCCCGGAAGTCGTGACGCGGCATCCAGACGGATCGTCTCGCCCATGAGCATCGGATTCTCAATGATCTGAGCGGCCAGGAGACCGAACTCGTCTGGTCGTCCGAACCTGTTGGGGTGCGGAATCGAGCTGGAGAATCGGTCGAAGGTCGCGGCGGGAAGCCAGGTATCGAAAAGACCCGGTGCGATGGTGCACACTCGGATCTGACGACTCGCGAGATCGCGGGCGGCGACCAGCGTCAGGCCCACGATGCCCGCCTTCGACGCCGCGTACGATACTTGCCCGATCTTGCTCTCGTACGCGGCGATCGAGGAAGTGAGTACACACACTCCTCCTTCGCCGTCTTCCGGGCCGTTGGCTGCCATTGCCTCGTCCGCGAACCGCAGCACATTAAAGGTGAAATTGGACAGCGGCTCGGCGGAACCGTCCGCCTAAAGCACGCCACTGCGACCGGGGCCGCCCGCGCAGTGGACCACGGCACGAATCGAACCGGGAGCGGCGGCAAGTCCCGCGCGCCTGGTCTCGTCCGTGATGTCGGTGGGCACGAACACGCCCCTGATCTCGACCGCCGCCGCATCACCCTGCGACGAGGCGAGGTCGAGGATCGTCACCCGAGCGCCCTGAGATGCAAGCCGCTTCGCGGTGGCAAAACCCAGGCCGGACGCCCCACCGGTCACGATCGTGGGATGAACCGCTGATTCTCATCTGCGAAATCCTTTCGTTTTCATGCAAGAGTTCATGCTCGTAGGAGACAGAGGTGCCGCCAGGTGTCGCACCTCAATCGGGTCGAGAAGGCCCCCGGGCGCGTACACGGCCCCGAGCAGGGAGACGCCCGCCGACGTCAGTCTGGGGGCGACGACGGAGAGTGTTCGCCCACGAGTGACGCACTCGGTGAACGTCGCGATCACCACCCTCCGGTCCGTCGAGCGAGCGGCCGAAACCGAGCCGCCTCGATCGGATGCGACGTGGATCCGCGGGTCAGGCACCTGCACACGCAGCAGTCCGCCAAAGCCGCGGAACTCCACCAACCCACCGTAGGAGAGGCTGCCAGTATGGGCCGGTTCAGTTTCCGTCACGGCGTCAAAGCGCCGATCGCTTCGATACATAGATCACCGAGAACGAGTCGGCGTCGTCGCCGGCGCGGACGATCGCTTCCTCGTAACCGGTGAACAACCCGATCATCTTGATCTTGAGGTGGTATTGGTGCGACCAGAGGACGGGACGAGCGGATACTCCTCGGCACCGCCCATGATCGACGCTGCCACCAGTTTGCCCTGCTCCACGGCATTCTGCAGGATTCGAGTCGGTGGCGTCGCCCGCCAGAGGGAAGTTGGTGCAGTCGCCGACAGCGTAGATGTCCGGAAGGCTGGTGCGTCCGTAAGCATCGATCTCGACGCCGTTGCCCCCAGCGCCTTCTATACGGCGGCGGCGCCATGGAAGGTGTCGCTCAGAGTCCACGACGCCACGACTACGCGGCGCAGATCTGGGCCCTTTGCTCCCTCGCGCGACGCGATGCACCTGATGACTTTCGCATCCCACCACCGTCCGAGACAGAAGTGTTCGCGACATTCACCGCCGGGGCCTCAGCGCGGTGATGACTGCATGGCTTCGAACCGATCGGCAATGCCGAAGGAGATCCTCGTCGAACAGATACTCGGGGCACTGCCCGGGTGGCTCACCACCAACGAGCCGACGGTGCGGCATCCGCGGGGAACTAGTCGGGAAGCTACTCCAGGCGCCCTTTACCGGTGACGCGTCCCGTAGCGTCGACTACTTCTGTGACGATCGCACCGTCCCGACGAGCGGCCCTCACCCAAAGCCCGTCGTCTTCGAGCAAGGGCGCGGTGAACCGGTAGCTGAAGCGCACCGGCCTACCTGAGTCGCCCCACTGCTCGATCGCCAGACCAGCCATGAGCACCGCCTGCAGCGGACCATGGACGACGAGCCCGGGGTAGCCCTCCTCGACGCGCGCGTAATCGCGATCATAATGTATGCGGTGAGCGTTATATGTAAGCGCGGAGAATCGAAATAGCACCGCTGGGTTTACTGGGAACGGCCGCTCCACATCCGTCGAGAACCCGGGCTCTGGCGGATGCGCCGCGCGCGCCCTCGTGTTCCGTTCCGCTTGATCGAGCGGAATGTAGACGATGTCTCGCTCATCGATCAGCGCCGGATGACCACCGGACGAGGCAATCGTCGTGCGGTGGGTCACAAAGTGCAGATCTCCGGAACGGCCCTCCCTGACCTTTTCGCCAACGACCTCCTGAGTTGCCGTCAAAACGTCACCGATCCGCGCACCAGGGCGCAAATTCACTCTGCCGCCAGCGAACATGCGGCGGGTGCCCGGTGGCGTGGCTGCTCCTGAAGTGGGGTGTCCGTCTGGACCGATCTCAGATCGCCGGGGTCGCGCAAGGAAGTAGAAGAAATGCCACATCAGCGGTAGCTCACGCCCGTCGACGAAACTCTCAACATCGAGATCGAAGAAGGCCGCGACGGTGCGCGCGGTTCGCGCATCAATCACATCCGTCTCGCTCAACATTCCTCGCCCTTCTTTCTGCAGTCTTCGCCTGCCGACATCGCCCGGAGATGGTCCGTCCTCAGATCCGGTAGGACTTCAGCAGGCGCCGGCCGATGATCATCTTCTGAATGTCGGACGTGCCCTCGCCGATCAGCATGAAGGCGGCCTCTCGATAGAGGCGTTCGATCTCATACTCCTTCGCATACCCGTATCCGCCATGGATTCGGAAGGCATCCTCGACGACCTCTTTGCAGTACTCCGACGCGACGAGCTTCGCCATTCCGGCGGCCACATCGTTTCGCTCCCCGTCATCCTTCTTGCGAGCGGCGCGAACGACCATCGCGTGCGCGGTCTCGACCTTCGTCGCCATCTCGGCGAGTCGGAAGAGAACCGCCTGATGCTCAGCGATCGGCTTGCCAAACGTCTCGCGCTGCTGCGCGTAGGCGATCGCCAATTGGAAGGCGCGGTGTGCGATGCCCACCGCCCGTGCACCGACGTTGACCCGTCCCACTTCGACACCATCCATCATCTGGTAGAAGCCCTCGCCCGGCACGCCGCCGAGGATACGGTCTGCCGCGATGCGGTGGCGGTCGAGGAGGAGCTCGGTGGTCTCGATTCCTTTGTAGCCCATCTTGTCGATCTTCCCAGGAACCGTTACCCCCTGCGCCATCTCACCGAAGCCGGGGTCCTTCTCCACGAGGAACGCGGTCATGTTCCGGTAAACCGAGTCCTCGCCCTCGTCGGTCTTGGCCAACACAGCGACGAGACTCGAAGTGGCGCCGTTGGTGAGCCACATTTTGTGCCCTGTGATCTCATACGACCCATCGTCCAGCCGGATCGCCTTTGTCTTGACCGCTGCGACATCCGAACCGAGTTCCGGTTCAGACATCGAGAACGCGCCGCGTACCTCGCCTAAGGCCATGCGAGGCAAGTACCGGGCCTTCTGTTCCTCGGTTCCATGCGACTGCAGCATGTGAGCGACGATGAAGTGCGTGTTGATGACACCGGACACGCTCATCCAGCCGCGGGCGATCTCCTCGACGACCAGAGCGTAGGTGAGGAGCGACTCGCCGAGTCCTCCGTACTCCGGGGCAATCGTCAGTCCGAAGATGCCGAGCTCATTGAGCCCCTCGATGATGTCGGTGGGGTACTCGTCGCTGTGCTCGAGTCGGGTCGCCACGGGGATGATCTCCCTCTCGACGAATTGCCTCACGGCGGCGACAATCTCGCGCTGTTCATCAGTGAGATCGTCGGTGGCGGTCAGGCGATCCATTGACACTCCTCTTGTCTTGATTGGATTTCGTAACGGTTTAACGGGGTGTCACCGTCTCGTCAGCGATGACCCCGGCGTTGGTCAGGCGTGCCAGCTCCGCATCTTTGATGCCCAGCCGATCGCGCAGAATGGCTGCGGTGTCCGCTCCGAGGAGCGGTGCAGGCTCGAGCGGAGACGGCACAGGTCCGCGCAACGGCAAACCGGCCGTGAGGTGGTCACCCACGCCCGGCTGATCTAGCCGACCCACAATCGGCGAGATCGCGTCGGCGTTTTCGAGATGGTTCACGACTTCCGAAAACGTTCGATATGGCGCTGCAAGCAATGATGTTCCGGCGATGAATGCCTCCACGTCCGGGCGTGTGTGCGCAGCGAACCATGGCTCGAAGAGAGCAGCCAGTGCCTCGCGATACTTATATCGATCGCTCTCGATCTCGAAGTCGACGTCCAGCGCGATCTCGAGAGCCCTCGTTGCTTCTTCCCGTCCGGTCAGCGAGACCAAGTCGCGCCAGTGTCGCTTGGTGAGCGCGACGACCATCACGCGTTCATCATCGAAGCAGCGGAAGTCCCGAGCGAATCCACCGTAGAGGTGATTTCCGATCCTGTGTCGCGGCTCCGAGTTCAATTGCGATTCTGCGAGGAACCCGAGGTTCGCGGCAGTCGCGAGGGCCACGTCCTCCAATGACACGCGGAGTTGCGCCCCTTCACCGGTGAGCTCCCGTTGCCGCGCGGCAGCGCTCACGCCCAGGGCCGCGTACAGCCCGCATGCGACATCCCACGCTGGGAGGACATGGTTGACCGGCTCAGCCAGGGCACTTGACCCGGTTACCAGCGGAAATCCCATTGACGCATTGACTGTGTAGTCCACCGCCGCCGAACCGTCGCTCTTCCCTTCCACCGACACGTACACGAGGTCGGGACACAGCGCATTCAACGTTTCAAACGACAACCACGGCTGGGACCCGATATTCGTAACCACGACTCCACGGCCCCGCGGAAGCGCGGCCACCAAGCGGTGAACAAGCGCCTGTCCGGCAGCCTGACGCAGATCAAGACTGATGGATTGCTTGCCCTTGTTCAGCCCAGCCCAGTACAGGCTTGTGCCGGACTCGGTTACCGGCCACCTCCCGCGATCTGCGGCGCCCCCGAGCGGATCGATGCGGACTACCCCCGCTCCCAACTGCCCGAGCGTCATTCCGGCGAGAGGCGCCGCAACGAAGGCGGAGATCTCCAGGATCTGAAGGCCCTCGAGCGGGCCCCGTGCGTCACCGATCATTTACGCCCCACCCTCGTTCACGTGCCCTGCGTGCGATCAGCGTTGGACCCGACGCGCAGGGGTGACCCTTGTGAGGCTGACGACGCGAGGGCGTGAAGTCATCGCCGTACCGTCGCGCAGTCACGCGTCAACACGCGTCGTCACCGCGTCGTGCAATGCGTCGAGCAAGAGCTGACCTCGACGATCGACATCGGTGGGACGCATCTCGTTCATCACGTACGAGAACGACACGCCAAGCTCCGGCCACGACCCGTGCAGCGAGCCGCCGGCACCCGGATGGCCGGCATCGATGACACTGTGATCGTGCGACGGGCGAGTGTAGTCGAGCATGAGGCTGAAGGACCACCGACGCGGTTTCTTGCTCATCCAGTCGATTCCGGGCACCGAGTTCGTCACTGCCGCGGCCGCCGTCTGCTCTGAAAAGTACCGCCTGCCGTCGACTGTACCGCCCAGCGATAGCAGATCGTACATCTTAGCCATCGCGCGCGCCTCGGTCACTCCGCCACCCGCAGGAAGCACTGCTGCCAGCGATGAGGGATCGTTGCGCTCCGGCCCGACCGACGCGGAATCCGTGCCCTTCTTCTGCAGGAAGAGCGCCCGCACGATCTCGGGGGCGTCGCTGTCCTCGGCAGTGTACAGGCCAGCGGTCGGCCAGTCGGGGGCGAGCCCCAAAGGAGCGAAGCGATGCATCTGATCGGACGGAAAGCCCATCCACGCGTCCAGGCCTAGCGGATTTGCAAACTCTTCCCGGAAGAAGGTGCCGATGTCGCGCCCATCGAGATGCTTCACAATTCCGCCGGCAAGCCAGCCGATCGTCATCGCGTGGTAGCACACCACTGTCCCCGGCTCCCAGAAAGGCCTCTCATGAGCCACGCGGTCGATCATCCCGTCGAGGTCGAGCTTCTCCGCAGCGGTCGCTCCATCGCGCAGGCCGATGATCCCGGAGCTGTGGGTGAGGACGTGACGGATAGTCACCACCTCGTCGTATCCTTCTCCGAACCCCGGCCAAATCTGCGCCACAGGCATGTCGAGTTCGAAGAGTCCGCGATCGTACAGAGCGAGGAGGCACATCGATGCCATCCCTTTGGTGCCCGAGTTGATGATCGTGACGGAATCCCGCTCCCACCGTCGACCGGTCGCGGGGTCGGCCGTCCCTCCCCAGAGATCGACTACCGGTTCACCGTTGACGCGGGCTGCGAAACTCGCCCCCATGTCACCCCGCTCGGAAAAGTTCTCTTCGAAGATTGTGCGGACCCGCTCGAATCCTTCAGCGACAACGCCGTCCACGTTGATCGTGCGCTCATTGGAAGTGACCACTATTTTTCTCCTTAGCTCAGCATTGAGACATCGTGTGATGCGGTGATGGACTTGTAGAGAGCATCCAGCAGCGCTGCAGGACGTTCATCCATTGCGACACCCCGCCCTTCTCTCTTGGGCGGCTGGCGCATCTCGTTCATCACGTAAGAAAGGTGACGCGAATCTCGGGCCCGGCGCCGTGGACTGAGCCGCAGCGATCTCTTCGGGCCCGAGTTGTCAGTCTTGGTCGACACGGTCGGCCATGAGTTCGCCGACCATCACCGTTGCGAGATGAGTGTTGGAACGCGGACAATCGGGGAAGATGGAGGCGTCGACGACCCGTAATCCTGTCACCCCGCGCACGCGGCACGCGGCGTCCACGACCCCGTGAGGATCGTCGTCGGCACCCATACGGCACGTGCTTGTCGCGTGCTGGGTATCAGCGGCGTTGGTGAGGATGTACTCGTCGAGCTCCCTGTCGCCAGCGGCAGCAGCAGCGAAGAGTGGGGCATTCTCCTCCTGGATGGGGCTGAGCGAAATGCGCTGCACGGACGGGTGCTGTATGAGGTTCACGAGTTGGCGCACTCCGTGGCGGAGACGTCTACGATCACGGACATCGTCCAGCATGTTCTCGTGGATAACAGGCTGCACCCGGGGATCGGCAGAGACCACCTCAACGCGCCCTCGAGAGTAAGGCGAGTTCAACCACACGCCGATGCCGCCGACCCCGGCGTCGAGATTGGAGTCGTCCATCGCCAGCACGGTGTTGTTCATAGCCACAAGGATGAGGTCGAGAGGCTTCCCCTCGGGATCGCCGCTGCCGTACCGCACGACACAGTTTGTGAAGCGGTCGTGCGGTCCAGGACGCCCTGGGAGGTCAGCATGGCGGAAGCCGGCGCTGATGAGCGGGTGATCCTGCAGTCCTTCGCCGACGGGGAGCACCGAAATGTGCTCGATGCCAAGGGCGTCCAGAGTTTCTGCAGGTCCGATGCCAGAGCGGACGAGGATAGTCGGCGAATGGATAGCACCGGCCGAGAGCACCACCTGATCGGCATATTCTTCATAACGACCCTCGCCGTCCTCCGTGACCACGCTGACCCCATACGCGCGGGTGCCTTCGAACAGGACACGATCCACCAGGGCCCCGCCCCGGATCACGAGATTCGTGTCGGCGCGTCGCGGCTCAAGATATGCATCGTTGGTAGTGACGCGTCGAGCATTCCTTGAATTGATCGGATAGGGCGAAACGCCGCTGGCGCCGGGAGCATTGACGTCGTCGCTCCACTCAAAACCCATCGCGAGAGCCGCCTCGGCGAGGGCATCGTCGACCAGCCCCCACTCGACCCGGGGCATTCGATACACGGGTATGGGTCCTTCGTCGCCGTGATAGTCGGCGTCGCCGTACTGTGCGTCAGCTTCCAGCCGGTTGAAGTAAGGCAACACATCGGTCGATGTCCACCCGACGCAGCCCTTCGCCGCCCAGTCATCGAAGTCCTCCAACGGAGGGCGTATCGCAATCTGGCCGTTGACCGACGAGCTGCCGCCAAGCCCACTGCCTCGCGCGTACAGCCGAGGTTCCTGCACAGCGGTACGACGAGCGTCGAGATCCTTGTGCATGAGCTCCGCTGCAACGTCCGGACGCCGCAGCGCCTGGAGAGTGTTGGGAGATCGCCATGCCTCATGCATGTCCGTCGATCGATAGTCCGGTCCGACTTCGAGAAGGAGGACACGGTCTCCTCTGTCCGCGCGACGAGCTGCGAAGGCAGCCCCCGCCGAGCCTGCCCCGACGACGATGAAGTCCCACTTTTCTTCTGACGAAGATGTCATTGATCCTGCCCCTTGCACAGTCAGTTTGGCTCGACACTCGTAGCGACGTCTAGACGCCTTCACGCAAGGCGACCGCTTGCTTGGCAACACCGTTCTCGTCGATCGGTGGTATACGAAGGATTACCTTACTCATAAACGTGGTTGGTTGACAACCATATTTTCCTCGGCCTTGCAGGTTCCGACTCGCATCACCACTCTGGATCGTAGATGGGGTCGTCCGGGTAGATACCACCAAGTCGGGCGGACTTCGGACTGCCATAAATGAACCGGGCATCACTCGACGCGGCGAACTGCGCACCATGATCACTGATCACTACCCGGCGAATCACCTTCCAAACACGGTCTCGCCGCTCACACAGATCGCGGTAGCGACCACCCTGCACGTTGGTGAGACCGTCAGGCATCACCATCACGTATATGAACGCCGATTCGCGCTTTGCGAGATCTCCATCCAACTCGATGAACGTATTCGTTATGTAGTGATGCGAGCGGTGTTTGGTCGTCTTCTGGTTGGTATATGCCCACTCGCAGAAGTCATGCGCGAGCCCGCTAAACGCGCCATGGTCATCTGTAGCATCGGGCCAGAACGCCGATTTCATCAACTCGAGATCTTTGCGGTCTTGACCGCGACAATACAGCGTCATGTTCTCGGTCAGCGCCTGCTTGTCGAGAAGTTCTCCGAGGAGCACATCTACCGGCGATCTTAGTGACGATGACAAATGGATTATCCTTTCGCGTCAGTACTTGGCAACTGTGAGGACAGCCCTCTTGGACTTGAATACTGAACCTGGGACGGGTCCCCGCCGCTTGCCTCGCTACCACGCCTGGCCATAAAAGGGAGATGTGCTTCGAATAGCTATTGCGTGAACCCCGCCATCTTGACCTGCACGATCAGGTCGCCACGCAAAGGAGCCGTGAAACCGTTCGCCATAGCGTATGGGGCGGCCCGCTCGGCATAGTAGATGTACGCATGATCACGGTTGAAAATTGCGATTGCGTCCTCGTAGAGGTCCCGACGCTCATTGATGTCGAACGTGGCCTCCGCGGCGTCAAGTAGAGCATCAGTTTCGGGGTTGCTGTACCCGGCGTAGTTCGCCTGGTGCCCCGTGTTGAACATGACGTTCGCCGCCGGGTCGAATCCTCCCAACCAGGGGAGGATCGTAAGTTCAAAGTCGCCAGCCCGGGCGTCGTTCAGCACAGCGAGGCCCTCTCCCTGGACAAGTTCAAGCTCGAAGCCCGCTTCTCTGACCATGTCTTGGATTACCTCCGCGCCCCTGGAGACAGACTCCCAGCTGGGAACATCGAACCTGAGTCTGATGGGAGTTTCGACCCCCGACTGTGCGACTAGACGTTTGGCCTTCTCGATATCCCTCGACTCGCACGGTACATCGACGGCGAATGGACTACTACTCGGAATCGGCGAACACGTGGCGGATGCAAGTCCAGCAGAGACAGCAGCAGCGAGCGCGTCGCGGTCAATCGCCAATGCGAATGCTTCACGGAGTTCAGGATGCTTAGTCATGATGTTGTCGGCATCGCCTACCGGCGCACCAACTCCGGCCACGTTCCCGAGGTTGAACGAAACACCGTCGAAGCCAAGACCGGTCATGAGAACCGTGTCGACAGCCGGCGAATCCTTCAGTCGCTTGTACGCAGTCTCAGAAATGAGCGCAACATCCAAGTCCCCGGACTCAACGTTCGTCGCGCGCACGTTCGCGTCTGTGATCGACTTGAACGTGACCGAGTCTAGGTTTACCAGGGCATTGTCGTAGTAAACCTTCGACTTCGTGACGACGACCTTGTCACCTGGCGCACGCTCAGAGAACGCGAAGGGGCCAACGCACACAGGCGCCGCGGCAAAGACGTCATCCCCCGCTTCCAGCTGGGTCGGAGATGCGATCATGCCAAGGAAGTCGGCGAGCTCCACGACGATCGGTGAGTACGCATAGTTCAGACGGATCAATACGGTGTGCTCGTCCACAGCGTCGACTGAGTTGATCACCTGCTTAGCGACAGTTCTCAGCGAATCCTCGTGGGCTCGCGCGCGATCCAGATTGTACTTCACAGCATCTGCGTTAAATGGTGTCTCGTCGTTGAAAACCACGCCTTCGCGCAGCGGGATCGAGAGGGTCAAACCATCGGCTGAGATCTCAGGCATCGCCGTTGCCAACTGAGGGACAACGTCACCCTCAGCATTGACGTCGTATAGCCCTTCACATATTGCGTTCATCACCTGCCGCGTAGGCTGCCACGCGGTCAGCGCGGGATCGATAACATCGATATCCCCCGACATTGCGACGACGGCGTCACCGCCCTTGACGATCGTGCCTGCTCCCGTGGGCGAGTTCGACGAGACGGCTCCGTCGCTGCCACCTGCACAACCTGCCAAGAACGACGCAGCCACCACCAGTCCCACCACGTAGCTCGGGCGTGTGATCTTCATTTTGTCCCCTACTCTCAGTCGTCCACCCCAAAGGGTGGCGTCAGTCAACGGCAACATGTCAGGCAGAAAACACTGTCAGCCAACTCTGATTGCCACAGCGCACCTTCGGAGTGAACCTCAGCGATAACTCCGTCGTCACCTGGCCATCGCGTCTTCGCAACGGTCCATTGCACGCCCACCTGCACGGAAGGGGCGATTCGCGCGGCGCCCCTGGCCGCCAGGTCGACAGCTTCCTCGCCGCGGATCACAGCGAGGAAGCTGTCCGCTCCCGTCAGAGAATCGCTTCGCTGCGCATCCACTCGATGATGAGGCGCGCCAACGCGATACGAACATTGCTGAAGCTGTGATCGGTGTCGAAGGTCGCTTCCGTGAAGTGACGCGCGTCCGCGGCACGCAGCGCCGCGGCGATCGGCACATGACAGTGCTCGTACGGCGTCGCCTTGTCCTTTACTGCGCCAACCAGAAGAAGCTTCTTGTCGATGAGTTTGTCGGCGTTCGCGATGATCGAGAGTCGGTTCATGTCCGCCTCGGACATGTTTCGTGCCCGAGTCTCGACGTCGATCCGGCCGGCGCTCTCAGCCTTGACGAAATCAAAGGTGGCTTTGCCCATGTCAAGGATGGAGAGGTCGCGATGGAGCTCATAGTTGGCGGGGGCCATCGAGATAGAGAAGGTGACGTCCTCCGACTCCGCGGCGGCGATGAAGCCGGAGGTCGCCCCGCCACCGCTGAGACCAATCACCCCGATGCGTCGCGGGTCGACGCGGTACGACTGGCCCAAGCCTGTCTTCTTGCCCACCTCGTCAGAGGTCCGCAGGAACTCGACCGCAGCGAGCACATCATCTGTCGCGCTCTGCACCGAGTACGCCGACTTCCCATCCCACATTCCACGCGGGTGGAATTCGAACACGTTGACGCCGGCGTAGGTCAGCGGCGTGATCAGGCTGCCCATCCCGTGCCAGCCGTATGCCGTCGGCGGAAGGATCACCGTGGGCTTGATCTCCGGGCCCTGTGCGCAGTGGAGGGTGGCGTGCACCACCTCACCCGCGCTCAGGAAGTGCGTGATTGCACCTGAGATCGGGAACTCGGGGTCGTAGATGGCCGGGTCGGCGGTTATGGGGTCACTCAGCAACTTCAAATCAATCAACTTGACTCTCCTCGAGGACACGCCCGGACAGACGAGCTCACTGGCAGCGATGCCAGTTCGGACCCTCAATGGTCCGCTCGCCCGGGCAGCGGATGTATACATGCGGCCACCCATCCGCGTGTTACCTAATGGTTCTTCGGTTCAGGTGGTGATTTCAATCATGGTCAGCTGGCAATAATTTGTCAACCATCTATATTCTTGCGAGGGCGCCATCGCCCGAGAGCACGGAACCGTCTTACGCCTTCACAGGAAACGTGATCACGCTACGCGCGATGGCGCCGCCTTCGAGTTCTTCGTAGGCGTCGTTGATCTCCTCCAGCGAGATCCTGCGCGACACGAGGTCATCCAAGTTCAAGCGTCCCTGCAGATACAGGTCGACGTACATGGGTATGTCGTCGTAGAAGTTGGACGAACCCAGCCAGGTTCCCCTGATCCCCTGCTGGAACGACAGCATCTTGCTGTCTGCTGGCGAAAGAAGCAGCGGCAGCTCGGTGCCGGAAGGCATCCCGCCGACAACGTATACAGTTCCGTCGTGCCCGAGGACCTTCAGCGCGGCCTCCGCCACCGAGGGCACGTTTACCATGACGAAGGCATGGTCCACCCCGTCAGAATCCGTGAGCTCCGAGATGGCCGCCACCGGATCCGTGTGACGCGAGTCGATCACATCGGTGGCACCGAACGTCAGGGCGAGCTCAAGCTTCGCCGACTGGACGTCCACTCCGATGATTCGGCCAGCCCCCGCGAGACGAGCCGCTTGGATGGCATTCAATCCAACTCCGCCGCAACCGAAGATCACAACCGACTGGCCCGGCTGCACCTTCGCGACGTTGAAGACGTTCCCGCCGCCGGTCGCCACCGCACACCCGATGAGAGATGCTTGCTCGAACGGCATCGCGGGATCGATCGCGACGAGCTGGTTCTCATGAATGAGGGCCTGCTCGGCAAATCCGCCCAATCCCTGGAGCTGCGCGATCGCCCCCTGCTCGTCGTGCAGTCGTGGCATGTCGGACTGCTCCCGGTCGAGCGCGCCGGGAACACTGCAGGCCCAGATTGCTCCTCGCACGCACGCCGCGCACCGTCCGCAGGGCTGGAGCGCCGCGGCAACGACGTGATCCCCTACAGTCACCCGCGTGACGGAGTTGCCGACAGCAGCCACCACGCCCGCGATCTCATGACCGAAGACCATGGGCCGCGGCCCGTCGCCGCGCTGCGCTCCTTGGATGTCGCTGTGACACAGCCCCGAGGCACGTACGTCGACCAAAACCTCGTGGGCCATGGGTTCGGCGATCTCGATCTCGGCGATCTCGAACTTCGTGCTGCCTTCTCTGACAACTGCTGCTTTCATGATTTCCTCACTTGTTGGGACGGTTATCTCGGGGTTCGGCGAACGCGATCAGAGGTATGTCTCGCGCGAAACCCGAAGGAGATCCTCGTTGGTGATGTCCGCACCGACGTCTTTCATTCGAGCGACCATGAGATTGCGCTTGGTAGCAAGAGTCGACTGGTCCGCACGCGCCAGGGCCGCACGGAGGTCGGAAAGGTCGAGTTCCGTGGTGTAAGCGGGGCTACCCGGCTGCTGTCGCCAGGACTCCGAGATGGACCCCGCATCGAAAGCGTCGAACCCCGTGAGGTTGACGAATTCCATTGCCAGCGCTTTCCCGCTGGCATCGTCGCCCGCGACCGGCAGAGCGATTCGGCCGGAGCTCCCTTGCGGGAGGGCTTTGGTCGCGAAGCTGCCGGCGAGAATGGCGTTCCACGCCTTGATGACCGGACGATCGAGTTGCTCCGACACCCACCGCGTTTCTACCTGCCCCTGCCCCATCCCCTCGATCGCCCCGTCCTTGAACGGGAAATAATTGGATGTGTCGATGAAGACCGCAGATGCGGGCGCTCGCTCGACGTCCGCACGGAGTGACGGCAACTGAGGAAAGGGCACAGATGTGATGACCACATCTGCACCAGCGACCGCCTCGCGACGAGTCGCTGCTGTGGCGCCGGCCGCGGCCGCCGCCTCCCGCAGGGTCTCCGGCCCCCGTGAGTTCGCGAGCCACACATCGTGCCCGGCGCTCGCCAGTCGCGCTGCAATTGTTCCGCCAATGCGTCCCGCTCCAAGGATCCCGACCTTCATGTCCCACTCCAGATTCTGTGATGTAGGCAACCCGGGCTATGGCGGGCTTCCCTGCCGGCACGACGCCGATCCATCTATCTTGTCGAAAGTCACGGGTTTGTCAACAAACAAAATATAGTTTCCGCCAATCGACTGCCGCCCAGGACGCCCTACGACTGGCTCGTCTGCCAATCGTCGGCATAGCTCGGGTCGTCGGGAAACAGTCCTCCAAAATTCGAGGAAGCCGGAATGCCGAATAGCTCGGCAAGATCATTCTGGGAGCCGAGCCGGACCGCCGAGTCCCAGATGCAGGTGCGGGCGAGAACCTTCCACTCTCCATCGCGCCGCTCACACAGATCTCGGTAGCGACCCCAGAGCATGTCTGTGGGCGAGCCATCCCTCGGCATCTTCAGAAACGCGAACGCGGTCTCGCGTCTCGCACGATCCCCGTCGAGATCGATGACCATGTTCGTCACATAGTGACCGGACCGGAATGGCAATTCGGACCCCGTCGCACACATGAGCTCACAGAAGTCGTGCGAACGGCCAACGAACATCCCCTGGTCGTCGGTCGATTCCGGCCAGAAGGTCGACTTCATGAGTTCGATCTCGCGACGATCAATTCCCCGGCAGTAGCGAACCATGTTGTCGTACAGCGCCTGCTTCGCGAGCAGGTCCCACAACTGCTGGTGTGGAAGTGCGCGCGTCTCGTCCGATGTGCTCACAGTTCATTTCCCTTCGATCGCAGCGAAATATCTGCCGCGTCAGCCATGAGCGGCGTCACCGCCAGTAGACGGCGGACAACTGACTTATACCTTGCCTTATTATTAGCTATTCGACAATCAAATTATGTCTCTGGGGGCTTCCGTCAGCATGGACTCGTTACGCCACGTCGAAGTCCCTCCATGCGAGAATTCTTCGATAGTCCCTCGCGGAGCACGGTGATGGATACAACGGTCATTCTGGGTTCCGCCGTTTTCCTTGGAGCGCTCACGCAGCGCATCACCGGGATCGGATTCGCTCTCGTGGCGGCTCCGCTCCTCATGCTCGCCCTCGGCCCCCTGCAGGCCATCGTGATGACGAACATCCTCGGTGCGGCAACGGCACTCATCTTCTTCGTGTTTCACGTCAGAGAAGTCGAGTACCGCAAAGTACTTCCCATTCTGGCCGCCGCGTTGGTCGCGGCAATCGCGGGAGCGACGCTTGCCACCTCGCTGCCCAAGCCAGTGCTAGGAATCGGCGCGGGCCTGCTCATCATCGTCGCGCTCTCTCTGAGCTTCGCGGCCCGACGACTCCCCCAAATCGATACGGTTTGGATGAAGATCGCTGCGGGTGCGACGTCAGGATTCATGAATGTAGTGGCAGGCGTCGGCGGCCCGGCACTCGTGGCCTACGCGGTCGCTTCGCGTTGGGATCAGCGCCGATTTGCCGCCAGCGCGCAGTTCTACATAGTGGTTCTGGGAGTGACGTCTCTTCTGGCCCGCCGCGTCGCTCCGACCATCTCGCTTCTCGAGTGGGCAGCATGTCTCACTGGTCTTGTCGTCGGCATCATGGGTGGCAAGGTCCTCGCCCGTCGCGTCAGCGTCCGCGCCGGGCGCCTGTTCTGCTTTGCCGTGGCGCTGCTCGGCGCAGTGGCTGTGGTCATCCGCGGCGTGCTCGAAATCATGTGATCGCGCGGGCGCCCACAAGTCGATATCAGGATGCCGAGTCACACTCTGCTCGCCAGCAACACGGATATCCGATTCGCGACATAGATGAAAAAGCACCCTTCACCCACCGCGCCGACGGCGCCGCTCGAGATCGCAGGGCTCGCGGCATCAGGCATCCACGAGAGCCGCCCAAAGCGCATCCGAGCCCGCAGCAATACCTAGGTCTCCGAGGTGGGCAGCCCACGTCTGCGCCGAACCGAATTCGTCTCGCCAGGCCCACAGCCGGGTAGTGCTCAGACGCAATTGATGCTCATCCGTGACCCCGATGGCACCATGCACCTGGTGGGCAGCACGGGCGACATCATTCGCCGAGACCGATGCGGAAGCCTTGGCTGCGGCGATGGGAAGCAGCGCGGCGGCATCAGCGTCAAGTGCTTGTGCGGCTGACTCTGCCGCGACGCCGCAGAGGAGAACTTCACCGGCAAGGGATGCCAGGAGCTGCTGCACTGCTTGGAAGGCCTTCAGAGGACGCCCGAATTGATGGCGTTCGTCAGAATAGCGCACGCTGAGATTGAGAGCACGGCGCGCGGCGCCCGCGATGGAAGCCGTACGTGCGAGAGCTCCGCGAACGGCAAATGCCTGTGGCGTGACTATCGACTCCGCTCCGAGCTCATAGACCTCCGAGACCTCGACCTGCTCGAGCACCACTCGGTCCCGAGGCTCACCCGCGATATTCGAGCCGGGGACCACCCGCACTTGGTCGATGCCGAGCAACAAGACGCGCCGACCGACCAAGACCACGAGATGGCGCGCGTAGCGCGCCCAAGGCACTCGCCCCAACGCACCATCGACGACCCACGCTCCGCCCGACCCCTCGACGAGTGTCACATCGCCATCGCCCACCGCGGCGGCGATTACCCCCTCAGGAATTGGCGCCCCGCACTCAGCGAGCAGCCACCCTCCTAAAAGAGCCGTTTCCGCGAACGGTACTGCGGCTGAGTGCTCCCCGAGAACGCCCAGCACCGAGACGGCCATTCCGAGGTCTCCACCGGCACCTCCCGCATGCTCAGGTACCGAGAGCAGCGTCACACCGATCTGTTCAAGGGCGCCCCAGAGGTCCGCATTCCACGTGACCTCGCCACCGGCCTCCGTAAAAGAAGGGTGCCGCTCACAGGCGTCAGTGACCGCCTCGATCAGCGCTTCGGTGATCTCGTTCATGCGCGGCCTCCTAGTGCCTTGGCCACAATTCCTTGCAGAATCTGGTTTGTTCCGCCGCGCAGAGTGAATCCCGGGCTATGGAGCACCGCGTATGCCAGCATGCGCGGAAGATCGTCGCTGGATCCAAGGTCAGGCTCGATATCCACCAGAGCACGTACGCCGTCGACCAGCACCGACTCGAACCTCGTTCCCAGGTCCTTGACCAGCGCTGCGGCCACAGCGGGCTCTTCACCCGCTTCGAGGCGGCCCGCGACGGCAACGGACAGCTGCCTCAAGGACCAGAGGCGGGCGATCAGGGTTCCGAGTCCCACCCTGTCCACAGCTGTTCCCGCGCTCTCGAGCGCTTTCAGCGCGACAACGAGCAGCGGAAAGGTGGAGAGGATGCGCTCCGGGCCGCTGCGTTCCATCGCCAGCTCGCTGGTGACCTGGTTCCACCCTGCGCCGGGCTCACCGAGGACGCGCGCATCCGGAATGAAGGCGTCGGTGAACACGACTTCGTTGAAGTCGTGTTCACCGGTCAGGAGACGAATCGGACGGATCTCGACGTCTGGGTTCGGGAGGTCGATGATCATCTGCGAGAGCCCTGCGTGGCGGCGATCTCCGAGCGGCTCCGTTCTCACGAGCGCGATCAACGCATGGGCACGATGCGCACCGCTCGTCCAGATCTTTGTCCCGTTGAGAAGCCAGCCGCCTTCGACCTTCGTCGCTCGGGTTCGAACCGAAGCCAGATCGGACCCGGTGTCCGGCTCGCTCATACCGATCCCGAAGAAGCACTCGCCCTTTGCGATACGCGGAAGATACGTCTGCTTCTGCTCATCCGTGCCGAATTTGAGGATCGATGGGCCCGACTGACGGTCTGCAATCCAGTGGGCGGCGACTGGCGCGCCCGCGGCGAGAAGTTCCTCGATCACGACGAATCGCGCGAGTGGCCCCGAGGACGAACCTCCATACTCTTCGGGAAGGGCCATGCCCACCCAGCCGCGCGCCGCGAGGCGACGACTGAAGTCTGGGTCCCACCCTGAGAGCCATTGGTCACTCTTGGGCACAATAGAGCCCGATTCCACCTCATCGCGCAAGAATGCGCGCACATCCCGGCGGAGCACTTTCAGCGCATCGGAAAAGACCACCGGTGCGAGCGTAAACGCGTCCATTTGAAACCCCTTGACTGCTCAGCGAACTGCCCAGCGACCCGAGTACTTCGGGGGCTCTGCTTTGTCGAGAAAAGCGCGGAAGGCCGCCGGAGCGTCTTCCGTCGCGAAATTGACGGCCTGCGCCGCGCTCTCATTGGCGATTGCGTCACGAAGACTCGCATCTACGCCCTCGTTCAGGAGTCGCTTTGTTTGCATGAGAGCGATCGGCGGCAAGGCTGTGAGTCGTGCGACGTAGTCCTCGACGACGCGGTCGAGGTCAGCTTCGGGCACCATCTCGGTGAGCAGGCCCAAACGGAGCGCCTCGGGAGCCGCGATCATCTCGGCGAGAAGCGCCAACCGCTTCGCCTGCTGAAGACCGACGATGCGCGGAAGAAGCCAGGAGCCACCGAAATCGATCGACAGACCGCGCTTGGAGAATATCTCACTGAATCGGGCTCGATCCGAGGCGATAACGAAGTCGCACGCCAGCGCCATATTGAATCCTGCGCCCGCCGCGATTCCGTCCACGCGCGCGATCACCGGCATCGGGAGCTCGAAGATCCCTTGAGCGACGTCGCCGATCCGGCGAAGACGCGGGATCGGATGTTCATCGTGCGCACTCTTGGCCACATCCGCCCCGCTACAGAAGTCTCCTCCCGCGCCGGTGAGGACGACTACGCGTATATCGGGGTGCACCCGCACGTCCGCAAGGATGCCCAACAGCACCCGCCACGTCGCATCATCCACCGCGTTCTTACGCTCAGGGCGGTTGAGCGTAATTCGGGCTACACCGTCTTCGACTGCGTAGAGAACCGTCTCCTGTGTTTCCATCACCATAACCTCTGATCAGTGGCCGTCGAATTGCGGCGCTCGGCGCTCGCGCATCGCGGCACGGGCTTCGTGTGAGTCCGCGGTGCCGTGCACCACGGCCAGGTGTGACGAAATCAGGTCGAGAGCTGTCCGCAAGTCGGTGCGCGATGACTGATACGTCGCACGCTTGATCATCTGCACGTTCAGCGCCGGTTGCGCAGCGATACGGGCGACAAACTCAGCGCAGGAATCCGCAAAGCCGTCCGCATCGAACACGCGCGTGACTAACCCGATCCGCTCACATTCCTGCGCATCGATGAACTCACCCGTCCACAGCAGCTCAAGAGCCTTCGACATCCCGACGATCCGAGGCAAGTAGTAACAACCACCGTCACCCGGGACCAGGCCGACCTTGACGTACGCCTCCGACATACGTGCAGTGTTCGACATGAGCCGAATGTCGCACATCAGCGCCATGTCCATGCCAGCTCCCACAGCGACGCCGTTGACCGCTGCAATCAAGGGCTTATCGAGATCCTCGACCGCCAAAGCGACGCTGTGCACGCCCTTGGTGAGCATGTGCTTGAGATCAATCGGCTGGTCGCCGACTGATTCAAGGACAGACATATCGATTCCGGCGCAGAAGGCGTCTCCTGCGCCAGTGAGCACGACCACGCGCACATCGGGGTCGCGCTGCGCTTCCCGCAGAGCGCTCGCCCACTGCTCGATCATCTCAAAGGTAAAAGCATTCTTCGCCTGTGGGCGGTTGAGTAGGATTGTGCCCACTCCATCGGCGACGCTGTACTCGAGGTCGGCCACGATCAGCCCTTCTACCGGGGCGCCATGCGGATTGCGCCGTCGAGACGGATGGTCTCACCGTTGAGGTAGGCATTCTCCAGAATGCTCTGCGCAAGTTGCGCATACTCTTCCGGGCGCCCGAGTCGCCGCGGGTTCGGCACAGCGGCTCCAAGGCTCTCGCGGATTTTCTCGCTCACGCGGGCGAGCAGCGGCGTGTCCATGATTCCCGGCGCGATCGTGTTGACGCGAATGCCCTTGCTCGCGAGATCCCGCGCCGCGACAATCGTCATCCCGACGATGCCCGCTTTTGAAGCGGCATAGGGAATCTGGCCAATCTGACCTTCGAATGCGGCAACCGAAGCCGTCATGATGATCGCGCCCCGCTCACCCTCGATGTCGTCGTGCTTCGCCATCCGCTCAGCGCCGAGGCGCAGGGCGTTAAACGACCCGACCAGGTTGAGGCGGATAACCCATTCGAAATCAGCCTGTGAACCTGGGTTGCCTTCCTTGTCGAGAAGGCGGGTCGTCCTACCGGCACCGGCGCAGTGCACCACGCCGCGGAGCGGTCCCATGGTTTCCGCAGCGTCGAGCGCAGCTGCGAACGCCACCTCGTCGGTGACGTCAGCCGGGGTAAAGAGCGCGTTGGGGCCGATCTCGGCCGCAGCGGCTTCACCGTTCGCCGACGGGAGATCGACGAGTGCCACCTTTGCGCCATGCGCTGCGAGACGGCTGGCTGTGGCGAATCCCAGCCCCGACGCACCGCCGGTGACAGCGATGACGGAATCGTTGATGTTCATATTTCTCCTGAGTCCGAGGATCGACGGCAACATCGATCCGACCTGGCTTTTGTTGAACGAGGAGCCTCTTAGGAAAGCAGCTCGTAGATGGTCGCGTTCGCGAGGCCGCCGGCCTCGCACATTGTCTGAAGTCCGTAGCGGATCCCGTTGTCGCGCATGTGGTGGAGCAGTCGGGTGGCGAGGATCGCACCGGATCCCCCGAGGGGGTGGCCGACGGCGATCGCGCCACCGACGGGGTTGACCCGATCCAGGTCCGCGCCGGTCTCCTGAAGCCACGCGAGAGGGACCGATGCGAAAGCCTCATTGACCTCGAATGCGCCGATGTCGCCGAGCGAAAGGCCGGACATCTTCAGCGCCTTCGCAGTCGCGGCGATCGGCCCCGTCAGCATGATCACCGGATCATCTCCGACGACCGCCGAGGTGTGGATACGGGCGATAGGCGTAAGGCCGTTTGTCTTGGCCAGCTCCGAAGTGGTGATCAAGAGCGCGCCTGCACCGTCGGAGATCTGCGATGCGTTGCCCGCGGAGACGACACCGTCCTCCTTGAACGGGGTCGCGAGGGTCGCCAGCTTCTCGAGGCTCCCGCCGCGCCGGAGTCCCTCATCCGCCTGCAGTCCGGCAACCGGAACGAGCTGCGCGTCGAACGCTCCTGCATCCACAGCTGCGGCGGTCAGCGCGTGTGAACGCAACGCATACTCATCGAGCTGCGTGCGCGAGAGGCCCCAACGCTGAGCGATCATCTCAGCACCGATGCCCTGATTGAACCCGTCGACCCCATAGCGTTCGAGAACGTGATCGGGCACTGACTTCGCGCCCTGAGCCGCGCTGCCCATGGGAACTCGTGACATCGACTCGACACCGCCGGCGACTGCAAAGTCGTAGTGTCCGGCGATCACGCCGGCCGCAGCGAAGCTTGCCGCCTGCTGGCTGGAGCCGCACGCACGGTTGACGGAAGTGCCCGGTACGCTCTCGGGCCAACCCGCAGCGAGCACCGCGTTACGGGCGATATTGCTGGCCTGTTCGGACACCTGGCTGACGCAGCCCCAGATCACGTCATCGATACGGGCCGGGTCAAAGCCGGTGCGTTCAATCAGGGCTATCAGCGATGCGGCGGCGAGGTCCGCAGGGTGCACATCCGCGAGCGCGCCTCCCCGCTTGCCGATTGGCGTGCGTACGGCCTCTACGATGACGGCGTCTCTCATCAGTGCTCCTCAATTCTCACAGTAGTTTTCATAATCATTGCTTGTTGGCTAGCAAATATCAAGTGGCTGCGAATTTCTTGTTCGCTGCCTGTCAAATACGGGCGGTTTCGCCGCCATCGATGACGTAGACCGCCCCGGTAACGAACTTCGAAACCGGCGACGACAGGAAGCTGATCAGCGGACCGATCTCAGCGGGGTCAGCCATCCGGCGTGCTGGAACCTTGCGCACTCGCCGCGCAAGCACCTCAGGGTTCCCGGTCACATTCGCCTGCGCCTCCGTCGCGAACGCCCCTGGAGCGATCGCGTTGACCTGGATGTCGTGACGGGCCCACTCCGAGGCGAGAGCCTTCGTCAGCTGAAGCACTGCCCCCTTCGAGGCTGAATACCCGACGAGGGATGCCTTGCCGAGAATTCCGGAGATCGACGCGATGTTCACGATGCGCCCACCATGCCCTTGAGCGATAAACCTCTTACCGGCAGCCTGCGACAGGACCGCGATAGAGGCCACGTTGACATCCATGATCTCGTCCCACAGTGCCATATCCATCTCGAGGAAGTCGACAGCCGGCGCGATGCCTGCATTGTTCACCACGGCATCCAGGCGACCGAACCGCTCGACGGCGACGTCCACCAGAGCGGCGACCTGTTCACGATCTCTCATGTCGCAAACCTGGGGGTGAATCGTGCCCGCGAAATCCTCCGCTGCAAGCGACTCGAGGCTGCTCTCGGTGCGTGCCACAGCGAGAACATTGGCACCCTCGGCAGCAAGATGCCGAGCCGCAGCACGACCGAGCCCCCTACTGGCGCCCGTGACGATCACTCCGTGACCAGTCATCGACAAATCCATCTTCTATCCCACTTTCTTTCTAGACGCGCTCAGGCGCCAGTCCAGACTGGTAGACGCTTTTCAGTGAAAGCACGTGCACCTTCGGCAGCATCCGCCGATGTGCGCACGGGTGCGCTGATTTCGAACTGCCGGTCGAATGCCTCGTCCGGTGCCCATCCAGGGCTCTCCTGAAGGATTCGTTTCGTAGCCGCGACGGCGAGCGGTCCGTTTTCGGCGATCTGGCGGGCAAGATCTGTTGCAGTGTCAGCAACAGCGCCCTCCGCCACCAGACGGTTGACAAGCCCCAAACGCTGCGCGTCAGCTGCGGAGATCGAGTTCCCAGTGAGAGCGATCTCCATCGCCAGGTGGTAAGGGATTCGGCCGGGCAGGCGCAACAGGCCACCTCCGGTCGCGACAAGGCCGCGCTTAACCTCGGGAAGTGCGAAGAACACATTTTCGCTCGCCACCACCATGTCGCAACTCAGCACCAGCTCAAACCCACCCGCCACCGCCGGACCCTGCACGGCCGCGATCATCGGTTTGCGGGGAGGCTTCTGGGCGATGCCCGCGAAACCCCGCCCGGGGGTGAGTGGCCTCTCCCCCTTCAGGAACGCCTTCAGATCCATCCCCGCACAAAACGTCGGCCCATTGGCCGCGAGTATGCCCACCGTGAGGTCTGCTCGCTCGTCGAATTCGCTGATCGCCTCGTCCATCATTGTCGCGAGCTCGAGGTTGACCGCGTTGCGCTGATCGGGTCGGTTGAGGGTAAACGTGCGTACCCCTCCGCTATCTGTCACGATCAGTGGCTGGTTGTTCGTCATGTGAAAACTCCTAGTTGGGTCTGTCGCGCGATCGATCGCTGCGAGTCAGCTGGCCTACGCATGGCCGTCGAGGCGGAGGAAACGCGCGAGGTTCCCCCCGAGGACAGCGTCCTCATCCGCAGAGCTCAGGCCGAGAGCACGGATCGCGGCGATTTCAGTGGCGGGGTCAGTCATCGGCCAGTCAGAGCCGAAAACTACCCGGTCAGCGCCATGCTGGCTGATAATGTCCACGACCCGCGCCTTCGACAAATTGCCCATCGTGGGTGGCCAGGACGTCTCGAGCATGATGTTGTCCAGTCCCACCGCCCACTCCTCGGCCTCATCGAGGACCTCGTAGCCTCCAAAGTGCGCCGCAATGAAGCGCAGTCCGGGGATCTCTGCGACGAACGCGGGCAAGTACTTCGGAGCTCCTCTGCGGTTCCCGTCGTCGTCCCCCCCTGAACCAACATGCGAGATCACCGGCACGTCGTTCTCAGCGAGCGCGACAAGAATCTCGCGCGTCTTGGAAGCCGCGAAATCGACTTCCTGAAACAATGGATGCAGTTTTACGCCCACTACCCCATTGTCCTTGAGCGCGCGGATATTCTCATCAACCGTGAGCTCTGGATGAACGGTTCCGAAGGGGACGAATCGCGATCGGTCAACTGTGCCGATGAACTCATTCGTCCGCTCGACCGTACGAGCGATATTGGCGACAGCCAGCGTCATGGCCATGTCGATGCCTGCCGCATCCATAGTGCGAAGGAGACCGTCGAGCGTTCCATCATGCTGCGCGTCGAGTCCGACGGGCCGATCAGCGAGGACCTTTGCAGCGATCTGGTCCGGCCATACATGGCAGTGGGCGTCGATAATCATGAGGTGTACTTCTTGATCAGCTGCTTCGAGAGGCCATCAAGCAGCACTTCAGTGGCACCCTCATAGATCCGCATGGGTCGTACTTCGCGATACAGTCGCTCGATTCGTGATCCGCGCACGAGCCCAAAGCGGCCCATGGATTGCACTGCGCGGTCTACAACACGGCCAGCGATCTCCGTTGCTGTGATCTTCGCCATCGAGGAGAGGTGCAGACTGCCGCGAGGATCGGACGCTGCCGCCCGCGCAACCTGATAGGTGAATGACCGCGCCATTTCTAGCTCTGCCCAAGACATCGCCAGCATCTGCGAGACCGAGCCGAGCCGAGCCACGGGTCCACCGAACTGCTGGCGCGTCGTCGTGAGCTCCAGCGCATCGTCGAGCGCGGCCTGAGCAGTGCCGATGGCGGCACCCGCGACTGTCACACGGAACGTCGAGAGCGTGGCAAGCACCAGCGAGAACCCCTTGCCCGGCCCACCGAGCCTGTAAGAGGCAGGAACTCGCACTCCGTCGAACTCGACATCTCCGAGCACGTGCGGCGCGATGATCTGGTGCGGTCTGCTCGCGCGGACCCCTGGCCTGTCAGCGGGGACGAAGACGAGCGAAAACGCTTCGACGCCGTCGACAACCTCCTTGCCCAGCACACAGTAGTAGTCGGCGTCGCCCGCATTGGTGATGAAGCTCTTATGTCCGGTGATGACCAGCTCGTCCCCATCGGCGACGACGGTTGTGCTCAGCGCTTTGAGATCTGATCCCACTTCGGGCTCCGTCAGCGCCAGCGCAGAGATGGCGTCGAGCGTCGCGACCCGAGGCAACCACTCGCGCTTGATCTCATCGGACCCGCCGACCGAGATTGCGTAGCTACCGATCCCCTGCATTGCGAACATCGAGTCGAGGTGGCTGGATGAACCGGCGAGTTGCTCTCGCACGATCGTGACGCCGAGCGAATCGGGCGCAGCGAACATGCCACCGTACTCGCTCGGTACTTGGATGGTCGTAAGGCCACTTTCCCTCAGCAGCGCCCGCGTTTCATCGTCGATCGAATCGCTTTCGTCTGCTCGGCCAGCGATAGGAGCAACAGCGGCAGCGAGCTCTTTCGCTTGCTCTCGCAAGCGGACGTAGCGCTCCTCAAGGTTCAGGAAACCGCTCACAGCGTGACCACCACAAACTTGGCCTGCGTGTATTGGCGCAATGACTCCATCCCCTTCTCACGGCCGTAGCCACTGTTCTTCATCCCACCGAACGGGCCTTCTACCAGCCCAGAGAGCCAGTTATTGATGTACACCTGACCGGCTTCGAGTGAACCCGCCAGCCGATGTGCGCGTCCGACGTCCCTCGTCCAAATTCCCGCCGCAAGCCCAAAGTCGGAGTCGTTCGCGATCGCGATCGCCTCGTCCTCCTCCGTGAAGGAAATCATTGCGAGTACCGGGCCGAAGACCTCCTCGCGGGCTATCCGCATGTCGTTCGTCACGTCGGTGTAGACAGTCGGCTCAACCAGCCATCCGTCGCCGGTGGCTCGGCCTCCTGCAACCAGAGTGGCGCCGTCTTGCCGAGCGATATCGAAGTACGCCTGCACCTGCTCGAACTGACTTTCGGTAGTGATGTGGCCGTAGGCGACACCGGGTTCCACGTCAGCGAGGCGTTCGAGCAACTTCGCGGTGAAGGCATCCCGAACTTCCTCCTGCACCAGCAGGCGCGTGCCCGAACTGCAGATCTGACCAGCATTTCCGGTGAAAGCGCGGATGGCACCTGCCGCAGCTGCATCCAGATCGGCATCCGCGAACACGATGTTCGCCGACTTGCCGCCCAGTTCGAGCGTGAGCGGAAGGATCCGCTCGGCAGCAACCTTGCCGATCTCCTGCCCTCCGCGCACTGATCCGGTGAACGCGAGCTTGCGAATCCCCGGATGTTCGACGAGCGGTGCGCCGACGCCGATCCGATTGCCCGTCACCACGTTAAGCACACCGTCGGGCAGGCCTGCGTCGGTTGCAATGCGCGCAAGCTCAAGCGTCGTTGCCGAAGTCACTTCCGCTGGCTTGATCACGACGGTATTGCCGGCGAGGATCGCCGGGGCCACCGCCCGCGCAGCCTGATTGAGCGGTGCATTCCATGGCGTAATGACACCCACCACACCGAATGGCTCGTACCGCGTATACCCGTGGAGGCCCGCACCGATATCGATAACGTCACCGCTGGGCATCTGGGAGAGTCCGGCGTAAAAGTCGAAGTACTGCGCAGCGCCCTCAACCTCGCGAAGCGCCTGTGAGGCCGGCTTACCCGCCTCGGCGCCTTCAAGCTCCGCCAGGAGTTCCTTCTCGGCGCGTATACCGTCCGCGATGCGGGAAAGAATCTTTCCGCGGGCACCTGACTTCATCTCACGCCAACCGCGCAGAGCTTCCGACGCCGCCATCACCGCCTGATGAACGTCTTCAGGGGTGCTGTCAGCAATGTCAGCGATCACCGCGTTGTTCCAGGGCGACCTGGAAAAACGGCGCGCGTCAATGACGGGCGGCGTCGCGCGCCCGCCAATCCAGTTCTCGTAGCGCTTCACTCGAGCACCTTCCTCGGCGGATTCTTTGGTCTTGTGCATGAGGACAGCATGCCTCAAGAGACTATTACTGGTCAACCAACAATATTTTTGATAACTTTGTGCGCACGGCTTCTGCCGATGCGCCGTGGCTCCTTTTGAAGCCGCCTCACGAAGAGAGATAGACATGGATTTCGACGACAACCCTGAGCAGTCACAGCTGCGCACAGAGGTGCGTGCGTTCCTTGCCGAACATGCCGAGCAACTCGATCACGGCGACGGCGCGTATCTCGAAGAGCCCGGCGGCGACCGAACTGACTCTCTCCGAAAGACCCAGGCCCTGCTCTTCGATGCGGGCTACATCGGTCTCACCTGGCCCGCGGCGTACGGCGGCGGGGACGGAAGCAATGCCCAGCAGGCGATCGTGAACGAGGAACTTCACCGGGCACGGGTAGCTGGCCCGATCGGCCACGTCGGCCTCGGAATGTGCGGGCCAACAGTGCTTGCACATGGCAGCGAAGAGCAACGACAGCGCTACATCCGACGGCTCCTCCGCGCAGACGACATCTGGTGCCAGCTTTTTAGTGAGCCCGGCAGCGGAAGCGACTTGGCCGCGCTGCGCACGACCGCCGTGCGGGACGGCGACAGCTGGCGTGTCAACGGACAGAAGGTCTGGACTACGCTCGCCCAGCACGCGAGGTACGGCATTCTGCTCGCCCGCACCGACCCCGCAGCACCGAAGCACCGCGGACTGACAATGTTCGTGGTGGACATGGCTTCCCCTGGCGTGAAAGTGCGGCCGCTCCAGCAGATGAACGGCCACTCGAGCTTCAACGAGGTCTTCTTCGACGATGTCCTCATCGACGACTCGGAGCGTCTCGGCGAGGTCGGCGAAGGCTGGAAGGTTGCGCTGACCACTCTCATGAACGAACGGATGGCAGTGGGTGGCGGCGGTGGCGAGATCGGCATCCGAAGCGATGCGCTTCTCGACCACGCCGCAGCTCGACTCCCCGGCGTGCCCGCTGAGCGGCGAGCCGGCATCGAGGAGAGCCTCGGGCGAGTACTCGTCGAGTCCCTCGCTGCCCGATACACCGGATATCGACTGCAGACCAGCATCGAGAAGGGCGGACGTCCCGGACCCGAAGCCAGCGCCGGCAAGCTGACTGCTGTCCGCGTCGCATACGCGACAGCTGATCTCGGATTGCGCCTGCTGGGCGACGATGCCGTGTTCGCAAGGTCACAGGAAGACGACTGGCGCTGGGCCACCTCACAGGCATCCGTGCCGGGCATCGCCATTGCGGGCGGTACGGATGAGATTCTGCGCAACGTCATCGCAGAGCGCGTTCTCGGCCTCGACCCGGACACACCACGGCAACCACGCGCAGCAGCGACACCGGAAGGCGGCAACCAGCCATGAACTTCGACATCGATGACGAGCAACGCGAGTTTGCCCAGCACGCTCGTGAATTCTTCGCGCAGCAGGCGGGAGCTGCGGCTGCGCGAGCACTCCTCGACGGAAGAGACGTCCTCGCGCCCGGCCGCGATTCGCTCGCAGAGTATGGCTTCTCCTCCCTGACCATCCCCGAAGCCGCAGGCGGCGTCGGAGTCGGACTCCTGAACCTGGCGCTCGTGGCCGAGCAAGCGGGCTATCGACTGGCCGGCCCGTCTCTGTCCACTGCCGCCCGGGTGGCGGTTCTCCTTGAGGCTCGACCCGACCTGCTTCAGCAGGTAGCATCCGGGGGGCTGAAGGCCGCCGTCATCGATGGAGGCCCGAACTCCCGCACTCCGACGATCGACGCGACGAGCGCCGACCGGTTCCTCGTGCTCGACGGAGACGACATCATCCTCGGAACAGGCACCGTCTCCAGTGGAGAGCCGATCGATGCGACACGCGGGCTGGGAGTCGTCCGTTTCGTGCGAGATGAGGTCGTCGCCTCCGACGCCCGCGCCACGTGGGAACGCGCGCGCATGGTCGCGTGCACGATCATCGCCGCCGAGGGTCTAGGCGCGGCCTCTCGCGTGGTCGAACTCGCCGTCGAACACGCGAAGACGCGTGAGACCTTCGGACGCAAGATCGGGGCATACCAGTCCGTCAAGCACCGGATCGTCGATGACTGGGTAGCCGTTGATCATCTGCGTTCGCTGGTCTGGTGGGCAGCGTGGGCAGCCGACCATGACCCCGCCCAACTCGCCATCGCGGCGTCGGCTGCGAAGGCGTATTGTGCCGAGGCATTCGAACGTGCAAGCGAGACCTTGGTCCATATGCTGGGCGGGATCGGTTTCACCTGGGAGCACGACGCGCATCTCTTCTGGCGCCGTGCAAAAGTGGACCGACTGTTGCTCGGCGATGAAAGTGAACACCTCATCACCGTCGCTCGTGCGAGCCTCGCCCAGCGCAGCTGAGATGTCTGCGCCGATGGGATGATCCCGCTCCGTGCGAAGCACTCGGCGGGATCATCCCATCACTCACGCTGTCATCGCGGCTGCGACGCCTCGGTCAGATGTAATAGCCGCCGTTGACGGCGACATTCTGACCAGTGATGAAACGCGCGCCGTCGCTCACCAAGAACGTGATCACGGGGGCGATCTCGGTGTCGGGATCGCCGAATGTGCCGCCCAGCGGCACCTTATCGCGCAGGAGCACGTCGTACGCCTCCAGCTCCTCGGGCGACATCTTGGCGCGGTGCTGGTGAAACATGGGGGTCGCCGCGGAAGGATGAAGGACATTGGCCCGGATGCCATACTTGGCCCACTCATGCGCGATCGTGCGGGTCCACGAGGTGACAGCACCTTTCGACGCAGAGTAGAGCGCACCATTCGGATATGAGGTCAGTGCCGATGAGGAAGCGAAGTTAGTGATGCTCTTTCGATCGCCGTCCTTCAAGTGCGGAAACACTGCCTGATTGGTATGCATCGGACCGAGCGCGTTCACCTCCATCACACGCCTCCAGGTCTCGTCCGTGATCTCCTCGGCGGGGCCCTGCACGAGAATGCCTGCGGCATGCACAAGAGCGTCCAGCCCGCCCAACTCATCGACCGCCCTGTCGACCGTCGCGAACACTTCCTCGCGCACCGTCACGTCGCAGCGGTGGAAGGTCGCCCCTGCATCCGCAGCCGCCTGCTGACCGGCCTCCGCGTCCCGATCAAGGGACACAACGGATGCCCCGGATGAGACAAGGGAACGCACGCATGCCGCGCCGATCCCGTTCGCCCCGCCGACGACAATGACCCGCTTGCCCGCGACGACGGCATTGGTGCGTGCGCCCGTACCGGACTCAGGTGATGTGTTCATCGTTGAACCTTCCAAATATTAGCTAGCTATCCAACTACCAATTCTACTCACGGCGAGGTCATGTGGAGTGCGCCGTGTCTCCACCCGACGCTGCCGTCATAGTCCTGCCGACGCCCAACGGAGAGGCATCGATTCGAAGCTCCGAAGCTCCCCGTTGGCAACGACTTCCGTATGCAGGATGTGACCGGTGCGTGGATCGAGATAGCTTCTCGTCTCGATCCCGTCGGCCACGACCCCGCGAAGTACGGGGCTACCATCTGTCCAATGGTGCGGTGCCCGCGCCAGAACTGCTCCGGAGCGGTCGCTGATAGCGATGTCGGCGCGTTGCGAGACTCCCGGTGCAATGGGCGCGCTCTCGTTCACGAGATCGTTCGGGTCGATGCTCGGCGGGGGCATCAAAGGCGGCTCCGCGCGCTGCAACCTCGCTGCGAGAATGCCCTCCCGCAGACCGTCTGTGCGCGTTGCGACATCCACACCGTACACCTCTGCCGCGTCCGCAGCCGAGTAACGACCGCGCTCCACGTCACGCACGACGGCTTCGATCTCCCGATCCAGAGGGTCTCCCCAACCCCCACCGCCCGCGGCGCGGACAACATAGCTATGCCCTTCGGGAAGGGGGAAGCCCTGCGTGAGTGTGCTGATACGCGTGGCGCGGCCGGCCTCATCACGCAATTCGACCTCGGTCGGGAGTCCGGCTGCGCCACCGGCCGTGCCGACCATTGGAACGAGACCGTGCCCGCCGATACTCGACCCGCTGATCTCGGGCGATCCTGCCACGACGAACTCGAGGTCGACTCCTGCTCCACCGCGATACTGGCCGGCTCCGCTCACACCCGTGCGAAGCCGGCGGTGCCGGAAGCGGAGCGGGTACCACGACTCGCTGACCTCGACGTCGTTCGTCTGCACCGATGCGGTCGAACCGAGCAGGTAGAAACTAAAGTCCGTGCCGTCCCGGTCTATGCCCGCCGGTGAGCCGTCCGCGACCCCATCAACCATGATCCAGGAATCGGTCGATCCGCTCAGTCCAGGTCCGTGGAACGTGACGACCGTGTTCGCCGACATCGTCTGCGAGCTTGAGAGGAACCGACGTGCAGGGCTGTCCGGCGACGCCGCGATCGCCTGGTGCACCGTCCGCTGGGCGGCCTCGCTTGCATCGTGCGATGCCATGAGGTGCGCTGCGCCGACGGGCGCGGGGTGCAAGCAGTTCAGGATGCTGCCTTCCGGGCAGATCACTTCGAGCGCGTCATAGAACCCCTGGTTCAGCGGGAGCTCCCGCCCCATCATCCGGCGCAGCTCGACGCCGATCTTGCCCTTGACGATGTACTGCTTCGTGTTGAAGAAGTGGGGCGTCTGCGGCGCGGCACCGGTGTAGTCGAAGCGGATCGTGTCGCCCGCGACCGTTGTCGTGCACGGAATACGATAGCGCTCCTCGTTCCACTCGGTCCAGCTCGTGGATCGGTATACCCCATCTTCGAGCAGAGCGAGCTCACTGCGCACCGCTGCTTCCGTACGGCTGTTGAGCTCGTTGAACACTTCCTGAAGCTCGTCGACGCCGATGCGCTCCGCGAGTTCCTGAACCTTCGTCGCCGCAGCGTCGACTCCTGCCCACAACGCCCGGATGTCCATCTCGACGATCTCGGCCATGCGAACGTTGTTGAGGAGGATCCGCCAAATATCTGCCTGTTCCACGCCGCGCGCCGCCACCTTCACCGGCGGCAGCCGGACTGCTTCCTGGTATGCCTCTGTGGCGGCAGGCGCGAACGACCCCGGCACCATCCCACCCGCATCGACGACGTGCGCCGAGTTCGCCATCCACGCGGCGAGAGAGCCGCTCGCGAACACCGGACGCATGATGAAAACGTCCTGAGCGTGCAGTCCGCCGCCGCGATGAGGATCGTTGGCGAGGAACACGTCGCCGTCATGGATGTCACCGCCGTGTTCCTCGAGCACGCCCGCGATCGCGTTGGTGGCCGCATAGAAGTGGTAGGGGATGTGCCCGCCGCCTGTGACCAGGCGCCCGCCCGCGTCGAGCATTGTGCACGAGTAGTCCCCGCCCTCGGCGACCAGCGGACTCACCGCTGTGCGCTGAATCGTCACGGCACCCTCGGCGCAGAATGCGTCCAGCTGGTGCCTCAACACCTCGAGAGTGATGCTGTCAATCGTCATCAGTTCATCTCCAATCGGAGTGAGCGTCGCTCGCCCATAGTGAGAGTCGCGCCGGCCGGGACGAACACTGTCGTGTCGACGTCATCGACCATCGCAGGACCATTGATCGTGTCGCCAGGGTGCAGCTGGGGCGTGCGATAGCACGCGACATCCTGCGCTCCCTCTTTCGACAGGTGGACCGAGCGAACCGAGTCAGGCTGGGGGGCAGTATGCCCCGCCGGGCGCTCGAATCGGGGGAAGGTCGCGCGCGGGAGACGCCCGATTCCGATGGCGCGGATCGCCGTGATCTCCAGCGGTGCACTGCGCCCGACGGATCCTTCACCGTAGCGGTTGGCATACGCCGCGATGAACTGCTCGCGAATCGCGACAGGGTCAAAGACGCCCTCATGGATGGGGACCGAGACCTCGGACTGCTGGCGGTAGAAGCGCACACCAACCTCGTATGTGACCGACCGCGCGTCTTCCGGCACACCGTCATCGCCGACATCCGCCAGCACTGCGCGGCCGAGCTCCTTGAGGTCGGCGGTAACCTGGTCCGGGTCGACCGCGCCGAGCAGCGTCGTCATCGAGATGATGCGCTGACGTCGAACATCGGCCGAAGCGGCGCCGAAGGCCGACAGAACGGAGGCAGCCGCGGGAACGAGGACGGTTCCGATCCCCGCCGCCTGCGCGATGCTGCCCGTGAACAACCCACCGCTGCCGCCGTACGAGATCAGTGCGAGGCGGCGGGTGTCCAGCCCGCTCCCGCCGGCGTGCAGACGCGTGGCCTTGGTCATCTCGGCCAGCGCGATCTCGCGGATCCCCCACGCCGCCTCTTCTGCGGAGAGCCCTAGCTTGTCACCGAGGTCACTGCACACGCGCAGCGCCGCGTCGCGATCGAGCGTCATCGATCCGCCGAGGAATTTGGCAGGATCGATGTAACCGAGCACCACAAGTGCGTCGGTAATCGTCGCATCGGTGCCACCATTGCCGTAACACGCCGGTCCAGGCCACGCACGCGCCGAGCGCGGGCCGACGCGCAGCAGACCGCGGCCATCGACCCAGGCGATCGAGCCTCCGCCAGAACCGATCGAGAGCGTGTCGACGCGCGGCTGCGCAATGATCATGCCGTGGAGCTCTCCGCGCTCCGAGCGCTGCGGCTCGCCGCCGGCGATGACCGCGAGATCGAAACTCGTGCCCCCCATATCGCCACAGATCGCATTGGTGAAACCTTCGCTCACGGTAACTTCCGCCGCGGCCATCACACCGGCAGCGGGTCCCGACGCGACCAGTACGATCGGCGAGCGCCGCGCCTCCGCGAGAGTAAGCGTTCCACCAGAGGTCTGCAACAGAAGCAGCGGCACTTTGAGGCCCGATCCGGCGAGCGTATCGGCGAGCACCTCGATGCCGTCGAGCGCACTGCTCGTGACGGCGTTCAACGCCGCGACCAGCGTGCGTTCGTACTCTCTGATGCTGGGGTGAAGCTCAGAGCCGCAGTACACCGGGATGGAGGGGAACTCGCTCCGGACGAACTCTGCGACCTTGCGCTCGTTGGCCGGATTCTTGAATGACCACAGGAAAGACACGGCGAGCGCCTCGATGCCATGGACGGTGACGAGTTCGTCAACCTGGGAACGAATCTGGTCGAGATCCACCTCAACCAGCACGTTGCCGTCACGATCGATCCGCTCATCGACGCCCAACACCGCATCACGACTGATAGGGCTCCACGGCGGGACGAGGAATCCATCTTCGGACACCCGACGCGAGCGCGCCATATCAAGCGTGTCTTCGAATCCGACCGTCGTCAGCAGGCCGGCCTTCACCCCGTGCTTCTCGACGAGAGCATTGGTGACCGCCGTCGTACCCAACCCGAACCGAGCCACCTGGCCCAGCATCTGCTCAAGCGTGATCCCGATCTGGTCGGCGACGAGTCGACACGCACCCAATACGCCTCGCCCGAAGTCTTCAGGATCAGTCGGCGACTTCGCACGCCAGAGAGTCTTGCCGTCGCCACAGGCGAGATCGGTGAAAGTACCCCCGACGTCGATGCCAATCGAAAGGTCCTTCACAACACTTGCCGACAGTTCACTCACTCTCGGAGTCCTTTCTCTGCGTGCACGAATGCACGAATCCGTAATTGACCGCCTCGCCGATGGTCGCGATGGCGACGGCCTGAACTTCGGTCCCCGGCGTGAGCGCCGCACCGCACGTGCAGAAGATACGTCCCGGGAGCTTCACGCCCTCCGTGCTCATCCTCACCACACCGGACATGTACGGTGTCATAGACCGCCACGGCTCGGTGAGGCTGAGCCCACTGCTGGGAAGCGCACCCACGGCGCTGTGTGCCTCGATGGCGACATCGGTCGTCCCGCGCGGGTCGATGTCTTCCCAGATGAATTCGTCACTGAGGCATGCGAAGCAATTCGGCGCACTGGGGAACCGGAGTACGCGGCACTCCTCACACCGTTGCAAGGTCAGGCGACTGGCGGCGATGTTGTTCCAGAATTCGGCGACGTCGGGGTGCACGATAGGGTCGGTGCCCGCCGGCGCATCGAATCGTTCGAGCCTCGTAGCCGATTTTGTCTTGTCGTGTTGTTCCATGAGTCAGCTAATCCGTTCGTTGGTCATCACCAATGAATCTCCCCACGGGGCGCCCCATTGGAGCACCTTCGCGTCTGCGATCTGGCGCTCGCCAGCCTCACTTCGCAACTGACGCACCATCTCCAGCATGTGACCGTAGCCATACAGGTGCCCCTCGGCGAGACTCCCCCCTGACGTGTTGACGGGGAGGGGCGAGCTGAGGTCTATCCCGCTTTCACGGCAATATGCGGCTGCCTCACCTGCGCCAACATAGCCCCAACGCTCGAGTGCCATCCATACCTGGGCCGAGAACGGATCGTAGGTATAGAACCCGTCCACATCCTCGCGGGAGATCCCGGCCATCTCGAAGACAGGGAAGCTGTCGGGTGCCTTGTAGTCGAAGACCGCGCCGGTGCCGGCCCCCATACCGGGTCGCGAGAAGAACACCGCATTCTCTCGACCGGCCTGCATTCCCTGCATACCGGTGATGTGAACCGCCGGGCGACCGAGATCCGCCGCACGCTCGGCACTGGTGATAAGCATGCAGGTCGATCCTTCGACCATCTCGCACATATCGGCCGCACGGAGTTCGCCGAACAGCTTCGGCTGAGCGAAGTAGTCGTCAAAGCTCAAGGGCGCGTCTCGAAGAAGTGCCAGCGGGTTGTTCTGCGCGTACGAGCGTTGTGTTACCGGAATGACGGCCATGTCCTCAGACGTTGCGCCATAACGATCCATGTACTGCTGCGCAGCCAACGCGGCACCGGCACCGGCACCGGGAGTGCCATGGATCGTCCAGTTCGCGTACGGTCCGCCCTGATCCCGACGAGCTTCGTCGACTCCACCGAGCGATGAGACCGTGGGCGGATAGTTCCGACCGTATCCGGCACCCGCGACCGCACTGTTGACGACGGCCACGACGTCCGCCAGCCCGAGCGAGACCGCCATGACTGCTTGCTGCACGGTACTCGCAGCCCATCGACCATGCGTCCACAACTGCGTCGCCCAGCGGATGTCCAGACCGGCCGCAATCGCGAACTCGTCGTAGTCGACCCCCCGGGGCTCTCCCCAGGCCGTCACCAGGCCGTCGACCTCGTTCTTATCGATTCCGGCGTCCGCGAGCGCGTCTCGAAAAGATTCGAACTGCAAGCGAAGCGCGCTACGGCCAAGATCCGGGCCGAATGAACGGCTCGTTCCGATTCCGACGATACTCGCACCTATACTCATCGCGGCTCCTTCGCGCTCGATGCCTTGCCTTGCACCGGCAGAGCGCCAGTGCCGAGGTCCGCCATCCAGCGGCCCTCACAGGATGATACTAGCTGAACAACCAACTATTAACCGATGTCGACCGCGCATAGCGAACGCAGGAGCGGGGTGACGCTCTCGGCGGTGTCGAGTTCCGCGACCCGTCGGATGACCTCCGCCGCCGCCGCCGCGCCTAGCACTGGAGACACGATCGACTCAAACTTACGCGAGAGCGCTTGCCAGCGGACGTCAAGATCTTCAGGACGCGTCGGCGCATTGACATCCACGTCCATCTCCCGCTCACGGCCGTCAGCGGTGCGCACAGCGACGATCGTGGATCTCGCGGCATCGTCTCGGACACCCACTTTCACTCGCTCCATGAGCGCGCGCACACGCGGATCCCGGAGTGCGTCGTCATCGAATGCCTGTTCACTCAAGTCTCCGGTCACCAGCGCCGATGCCGCTATGAACTTGAGGCTGAATTTGCCCTCAAGCGGAGCGACCGGGTCCTCGATGTTGCACACCCGCAGGTGGCCAACCGGGACCTTCAACTCGACCGAATGCACATCCTCCGGCGAGAGCCCTTCACGGGCCAGCTGGAGTAGTCCCTCAATCGCCGAGTGGGTGAGGTAGCAGGCCGCGTGGTATTTGAAGAGGACGTCGCTGACCGCGAACCGCCCAGCACGACTGGGTGGCAACTCCCCCGAACCTTCGGACTGTGTGTCGCGAAAGCCCTGCACGGCACCAAGCACGTCCGGATGCGCCGTCACACCAGCCTGCGCGAGAAGCGCGGCTTTCACGCCGTTCTCCGCGGCCGATCCGACCTGCAGCGGCTTTGTCATCGTGCCGAACATCGACTTCAGTCCCGACGCGTGCGCGCCCGCGATGCCGAATGCATTCACCCAGGCATCGGCGTCCAGCCGGAGCAGATCGGCACACGCCGCCGCCGCACCGAACGCGCCGACCGTGGCGGTCGTGTGAAACCCGCGCGCGTAATGCGACGGCTTCATAAGCTGTCCCACCAGCGCTTCCACCTCGAATCCGGTGACGAAGGCACGGATCAGGTCGGAACCAATCACCGTGGTTCCCTCAGCCACAGCGAAGACCGCGGGAATAACTGGCGCCGAAGGGTGCCCCTCCATTGCCGCCACGACGTCGTCGAAATCCAGCGCGTGCGCTGCGGTCCCGTTCAGTAGAGCAGCCTGGCTGCGCGATGCCCGTTGCGCCGTGCCCCAGATCGTCGCGAGCTGCGACCCACCCTCGGATTCCGCATATCGGCGCGTCTCGACAGCGACGCGCTCATGCGAGCCGGCAATGGCGACCCCGAGCGTGTCAAGTATGCAGTGCTGAGCTCCCGCCACAACCTCTGGCGGGAGCGGACCCAGCGCCCGGGCCCGGTCGATCACCTGCTGCGTGAGGGTCGTCACGCCGATTTGCCCGTTCGCTTCGGGCGTCGGCTCACGAGCGCTGACCGCTCGCCTTCGAACACCACAACGGCGTCCTGGTTACGCCCCCAATGTGCGAATACCACGATGCCGACATCCGGTTCATCGGGTGCATCCTGAACGGAGATGACCTCCGTGAACGCGGTGATCGTGTCCCCGTGGTGTACGGGCGCCTTGAATCGTAGGCGTGACCAGCCCAGCTCCCGAACGACGTGCTCCGCGGTGTCTTGTGAGGCAAGGCCGTAAACGAGCGAGGCGGTCGAAAGGCCGAAGACGATCCGGTCGTCTCCCATCTTTGAACCAGCCATGAAGTGGTCGTTGAAGTGCGCCTGGGCGGTGTTCATCACTTGCTTCGCGGGACCGCTGCCCTCAAACTCTCCAACCGTCGCAGAGCGGAAGTGCCGCATCCGCTGGCCGGGGGTGAAGTCTTCGAACCAGCCGTGATCGGCGACCAGGGTGTTAAGATCCATGGGCGTCGTCATCTGCAGCATCCTTCGTTTGCGAGTTGCATCCCGCCGCAACTTCCACTGTGCTCTCTGTCCAGGACTTGACGACCGATTGGGCGTCGTCTTCCCCCAGCAGGGGGCCGCGTCCGCGGACCCCGGAAGGTGTCCGCGTGAACTTGATCGGCGTCCCGGCGATCGTCACCGGAGTCTCGGATCCAGGTTGTTCGACTTCCACCAGCATGTCTCGCAGACGGACATGCTCGTCGCGGAAGATATCCGATGCGCTGTTCACGGGCCCGATCGGAACACGCCCACCGAGAATCTCGACGATGCGTGCGGTCGTGTGCGAGCTGAGCCATGCCCCGAGCGCCTCTCTCACCGCGACGACATTGACGATCCGCGCCGCGTTGTCTGCAAAACGTGGGTCGTCGGCCAGTTCTGGGCGGCCCATCGCCTCCGTGAGAATGCGCCAGTGATTGCTGCTGGGGGCCGCCACGGCGATCCAGCCGTCGCTTGTGGGCATGATGTCGAAGGGGGCAAGTAGCGGATGCCCATTGCCCATCGGCGCGGGGTCCACGCCGAGATACGAGTGCTGATAAACGATGCGCTCGCTCAGAGCGAGCACCGCGTCGTACATTGCCACGTCGACGAACTGGCCTTCTCCCGTGCGGTCGGCATGGCGAAGCGCTGCGAGGATGCCGGTTGTCAGCAAGGCCCCGGGGAAGATGTCTCCAATACCGGGGCCGGCTTTCAACGGCGCGCCGCCGAGCTCGCCCGTAATTCCTGCGAAGCCTCCCATGGCCTGGGCAACCACGTCGAACGCCGGCCACTCCCGATACGGGCTGTCACCCGTGCGCGGGTCGCCGAAACCTCGAAGAGCAGCGTACACAAGCCGAGGATTGACTTCAGCCAGCCGCTCGTACGAGAGTCCGAGACGCTCCATGACACCCGCCGAGTAGTTCTCGACGAGAACGTCCGCCACTGCGACGAGCGCGAGGAGGCTCTCGACGTCGCGTTCTTGTTTCAGATCGAGAACGACGCTGCGCTTCCCGCGGTTCACCGATTGGAAGTAGCCACTCAGCGCTCCTTCCCCGTCGCCGGCACGAAAAGGGCCCACCGCGCGCGTTCGATCGCCCCCGCGAGGTTCCACCTTCACGACGTCGGCCCCGAGATCCGAGAGCAGCATGGTGGTGTACGGACCGGCAAGCATGGACGTCAGATCGATGACCTTGACACCGGCCAGCGGGCCCCCACTCCTCACGGCTTCGGTCACGCCACACCGCACAACTGCGCGCGCTCGAGCACGGCCTCGAAAATCCTCGCGGTCGCCGCATCGATCATCATCCCGTCAAGAGACGCGGCTCCCAGCCCCTGGGCCTCTGCCGCGCGCACCGCGTCGACGGCCGCGGCCGCGTGGTCGATCTCGGACTGCGTCGGCGCGAAGACCGCGTTCGCGATCGGGATCTGACTCGGGTGGATTGCCCACTTGCCTACGGCGCCCAACGTGGCAGACCAGGTCGCTTCGCGCTCGTACCCGTCGGGGTTCGAGATGGCCCCGAACGGACCATCAACGGCGTCGATACCGTTCGCGCGAGCTGCGACGATCATACGGTTGCGCGCGTAGTGCCACACATCGCCCGGATAACCGTAAGCACCCGCTGCGGCCGCGCCGATATGGCCGAGACGAATCCCCTGACTTGCGGAGAGATCGCCCACACCGAGGATGAGCGCTTCCAGCCGTGGGGAGCATGCCGCGATTTCTTCGACACGCGAGAGCGCCTGCGTTTCCTCGATGAGCACCTCGATGCCGATTCCTCCAGGCTCGAGGCCGTGGAGCGTCTCGAGTTGCGTTAGGAGATCGTCGACGAACCACACGTCACGAGGACCGAGGACCTTCGGAATGATGATGACATCCAAGTTCTGACCCGCCGCCGAGACGATATCGACGATGTCGCCGTGACACCACATCGTGCTCACCGGATTGATTCGCACCGCGCGCGTCTTACGGCCCCAGTCCAAAGTATTGAGACCTTCGATGATGTTGGCCCGCGAGGGCACCTTCTGATCAGCGACGACCGAGTCCTCCAAATCTAGGAACACCAGGTCCGCGTCACTGGCCGCCGCCTTCGCGATCATCTTCGGGCTGAAGCCCGGAGTCGACAGTTCGCTGCGTCGCAGTCGGTTCTTCCTCATCGTGTTTTCCTCTCACTTTACGGCCGACGCGCCAACGGCGGCGACCAGATTCGTCCGGACGAACTCGACGACCGGTTCGCCCCGCTGATTCATTCCCGTTGTGCGCCAAGTCACGATGCCGACGCCGGGCTTGCTAGTCGATGAGCGCTTGTTCAGAACAGTCGAATGCGCCGTCAACGTGTCGCCGGGATACACAGGCTGGAGGAAGACGCAGTCATCGATTCCGAGGAACGGCCCCCCTGCCTCGCTCAGGTCCTCAACGGAGAGTCCGATGACGGTGCACAGCACCAACATCGGGTTGACAACCGTGTCGGGGTAGCCGAGACCACGGGCATATTCCGCATTGAGAAAGAGGGGTAGCCACGCGCACGTCGAAGTGGAGAAAATGGCATTATCTGACTGCGTGAGCGTCCGCCCCCAGTGATGGTGCCACACCTGGTCGATCGCGAATGCGTCGTACTTATTGCCCTTGGCGACGAGGGGGAATGAATCGAGATCAGGCGTGTCGCCCGATGGCGATGACGTGTGTGTCATGGGTCCATGATGGCCATTCGAAGTATGTTTGTCAACGAACAAGTTTTTCGAGAAGCTGTACGAGGGGCGCGAAAGCGTGTAGATTGCTAGTCGACGAACAAATAAGTAACCACGCCTACATCGCGTCGCGACTCCAGGAGGCCGCCAGCATGAAAAAGCACGCGCTCATCGACCCACGACCTCCGATTCCGCACGCATACCGGACCGAGGAGCGCGAGGCGATCCAGGCGCTGGCTCGCGAGTTCGCCATGCAACAGGTCCTACCCATCGCAAACGAGCTTGACCCCGTACACGGGATCATTCCCGACGCGCTGCGCAATCAAATGGCCGAGATGGGGTTCTTCGGCATCACAATCGCCGAAGAGGACGGGGGCCTGGGCCTGGGCGTGTTCGAGTACGCGCTCATCACCGAAGAGCTCGCTCGAGCGTGGATGAGTGTCGCGAGTATCATCACTCGCTCCGGCGTTGCCAAGGCACTCGACCCCACTCAACGCGCCGAGATCCTGCCGCGTGCCGCGCAGGGTGAATGGCTGGGCGCCTTCGCGATGTCTGAGCCCGGCGCGGGATCCGACATCTCCGCGATCCAAACGCGAGCAGACAAGGTCGACGGCGGTTGGCGCATCACAGGCCAGAAGATGTGGTGCACGTTCGCCGACCAGGCCGACGGCATCTTGATCGTCGCCCGAATCTCTCCCTACGATCCGGCGAATCGCCATGAGGGCATCCGCCGCTTCATTCTTCACAAGGAACGCGATTCGTTCCCGGAAGGCGTTTCCGGCACCCCCGTGCGCAAGATCGGATACCACGGGTGGCGGACGTTCGAGCTCTCGTTCGACGGCTGCTTCATCCCCGATGACTGCTTGCTGGGCTACGAGAAGTCAGACACTCCAGACCGCGGCTTCAAGCGCGTCGCGGAGGGCATGCTGGTACCGCGCATCCACACGGCGGCGCGCTCGATCGGGCTCGCGCGGGGCGCGCTGGAGGATTCGATCAAGTACGTCCAAGAGCGGGAGCAATTCGGCCACCCCATCGGCGACTTCCAGGCGACCAGGTTCCGCATCGCGCACATGGCCACCGCTATTGAAACGTGCCGTGCGCTGATGTATCAGGTCGCCGCGGACGTCGACGCGGGCACGGCTTCGGAAATGCAGGCAGCAATGCTCAAGTACGCCGCCGCGGAAATGTCTGAAGAGGTCACATCGGCTGCACTCCAGATCCACGGCGGCGCGGGGTACACGACCGACTTCGCGGTCGAGCGGCACTGGAGGGACGCACGGCTCACGAAGATATTCGAAGGCACATCGGAGATCATGCAGCGCCTCATCTCCGATCGCTTGCTTCCCCCCACGCCGTTCCGCTAGGGGGACAATCCGTGCGGAATGATAGACCCTCAACTAACATCGTTTCTGTGAACACCAAAGAAGCACTCAACGGCCACCAGATCCGCTCGCACCGATCGACAGAGGCATTAATTTATGCTGCCGGCGACCTTATCGCCGAAGGCGGCTACCAGGCGATGACCCTCGCGATGGTCGGAGAGCGCGCCGGATACAGCAGGAGCCTCGCAACGGCGCGCTTCGGCTCCAAGGCCCAGCTTCTCGAGGCTCTGGTCGACGAGATCGTCGTCCGCTGGAGCGTGAAAACGATCGTTCCCGAAGCGCGAGGGCTCAACGGAATCGAACGTCTCGAAGTACTTCTCTACGGTATCCGCGATTCCTACGAGAAAAGCCCGCGGTCTCTCCGGATCCTCTATGCACTAATCTTCGAGGCCGTCGGCCCGCTGCCGGAACTGCACGAGCGCTTCATTGCATTCAACCAGCACCTCATTAGTGAAATCGAGGTGACCATCCGAGATGGCATCTCCGATGGATCAGTCGGCTCACACCACGACCCCGCGCTGTTCGCGGCATCGATCGTTGCTCAACTGCGCGGCGTCGGCTACGTGTGGAGGCTCGATCCCGAGGGCATTGACGCCGCAGCCGTACTCACTCATTACATCGATGGGTGCCTCAAGCAGCTCGCTGACTCGCCGCCGCCAACGAAGGACACCACCGCGACATGACCGGCCCACTCAAAGGACTGCGCGTCGTCGAACTCGCGAGCATCGGGCCGGGGCCCCATGCCGCGATGATCCTTGCCGACCTCGGAGCTGATGTCGTCCGCGTCGAGCGCCCAGACCGGCCATTCGGGCTAGGTACCCAGGGACGAAACGAACAACTCCGCGGCCGCAGTGTCGTGACCGCCGACCTCAAGTCCGTGGCCGGACGTGACACCGTCCTCGACCTCGTGCGTCGAGCCGATGTCCTCATCGAGGGCTATCGGCCAGGAGTGGCAGAGCGGCTCGGAATCGGGCCGGACGTTTGCGACACCGTTAATCCGCGGATTGTGTACGCACGGATGACCGGATGGGGCCAGGACGGTCCCTACTCGCAGCGCGCTGGGCACGACATCAACTACATCGGCATCGCGGGCATCCTCAATGCGGTAGGTCGCGCGGGCGAACGACCGGCGATTCCGCTCAACCTCATCGGTGACTTCGGTGGCGGTTCGATGTTCCTCATCGTTGGGATACTTGCCGCGCTTTGGGAACGTCAGCATTCCGAGCGCGGACAGGTGGTTGACGCTTCGATGCTCGACGGTGCGAGCATGCTGGCACACTTCATCTGGTCGCTGTACGGCGGCGGGGCATGGAACGGCGAGCGAGGCACGAACTTCCTCGACGGTGCAGCGCCGTTCTATGACGTCTACGAGTGCAGCGACTCGACCTTCATGGCTGTCGGTGCAGTCGAGCCGCAATTCTTCGACGCCCTTCTCACCGGACTCGGATTGGACGCCAGCGATCTGCCCGAACAGCACGAGAGAACCGGATGGCCCGTGCTGCGCGAGGCCATCGGCGCCGCGTTCCGGACGGCTCCCAGAAAGCACTGGACGGAAGTATTTACAGCTATCGACGCATGTGTCACCCCCGTCCTCACTTTCGACGAGGCCAGTCAGGATGAGCACGTCGTAGCGCGCCGTGTCGTCGAAGACCTGAACGGGATCGTTCAACCGCTCCCGGCGCCACGATTCTCGCGCAGCGACACCGGGACTCCGCTGCCCCCACCGACCCATGCTGCGGCTGTCGCGGACATCCTGGATCGATGGGACCGCGACGCGGCGGCTTCGTGATGCCGATCCGCCACAGAATTCCCCCAGAGCGCCTGTGCGCCCCTCTTTACGAAGCGGAGACCCATCAATGATCCCGACCACTGCCCATCGGCCGCGCCGAACGACCCTCGCCGTACCGGCTTCGAACCCTCGAATGATCGACAAGGCGAGAGGCCTGGCAGTTGACGCCTTCTTCCTCGACCTCGAGGATGCTTGCGCACCGTCTGAGAAAGCGGGCGGGCGGAAAGCGGTCATTGAGGCGCTGAATGAGGGCGGCTTCGACGAGAAGGTGCGGATCGTGCGCGTGAACAGTTGGGACACCGAGTGGACATATCGTGACGTCGTCACGGTCGTCGAGGGCGCCGGCGCGAATCTAGATTGCGTCATGCTGCCTAAGGTCGAATCCCCCGAACACGTGGCTTCGCTGGATCTGCTTCTGACCCAGATCGAGCGCACTATGGGTCTTGAGGAAGGACGCCTCGGCATCGAAGTCCAGATTGAGAGTGCCAAAGGCCTGCGCGCCATCGACAGCATCGCCGCGGCAAGCCCGCGCACGCAGACGCTCATCCTCGGGCCCGCCGACATGATGGCATCGTTGCAAATGAGGACGCTCACCGTCGGACTGCAGCCTCCGGGCTACGGTGTGGGCGACGCATATCACCACATCCTCATGTCCATTCTGATCAGCGCGCGTGCGCACGGGATACAGGCCATCGACGGTCCGTACTTGGGTATCAAGGACATCGAGGGCCTCGAGGCGGTGGCCGGGCGATCAGCCGCGCTCGGATTCGACGGGAAGTGGGTGCTGCACCCGGGGCAGATCGATGTAGTGAACGAGACGTTCAGCCCGCGACAAGCAGATTACGATCGCGCCGAGGAGATTCTCGACGCGTACGAGTGGTACACCTCTGCGGCTGGCGGATCCCGGGGCGCAGCGATGCTGGGCGATGAGATGATCGACGAAGCGTCACGCAAGATGGCGCTCGTGGTGAGCGCAAAGGGACGTGCGGCAGGCATGGCCCGCAGCGGCCAGTGGAGTCCGCCGCAGGACTGATCGGCAACACTTGAGCCCGCACCGACTGGTGCGGGCTCGAGTCGATCACGCGTTACGCCACCTGCCTCACCCGCGGGAGCACCTCGTTGATCAACAGATCATATGAATGGGCGTAGACGCCAGCGGACCCGAGCGAGAGGGTGATTCGATCCAGCCCGAGGGCGACGAACTCCTGGATCCTCTGAACGCACGTGTCGACGTCCCCGACGATGGCGAACTGCTCGATGAATTCCTCGTCAACGACATCAGACTGCGCGGACCCGTCCCCGCCATGCAGGTTCATGTCGTAGACCTCAGCGATCCGCAAGAGCGTCTCGCGTTGTTTCGGTGTTGCGGGCCCGATCACCTTGCCGTTCATCACCGAGTATCTCGCCGTCGTCACCGCACCGACGCGAGCGAGGTCTCGTGCAGTTGAGATGTCCTCGTGCGGCACGACTACGACCACCGCGCCGACTCCGACATCCCGGCCCGCCTCTGCTGCGGCAGCTCGTGCGAGTTCGGCTCCCCAGGCAACGCGATTGATCTCACCTGACAGACCGAGAACTACCCGGTCCGCTATACGAGCGCCTGCTCTGATCGCCCGAGGGCCGGTGGCCATCACTTCGATCGGGATCGGTGCCACATCGAAGTAGTTCAGCCACATCAGCGAGCTCGAGCGCGGCTTGGACGCGATGGCAAGATTGCTGTATCCGGCATCGGCGCCGACAAGCATAGCGCTCGCGACCTCCAACTCGACATCCTCGCCTCGGAGGTAGGCGCGAAGGACATCGAGATAGTGCTCGAAGGCCGCCATTCTCATCGGTGATGCACCGATGAATGCCAGCGCGGAATCTCCCCGACCCACTCCGAGCACCATGCGCCCGTCCGATAGCATCTGGATGGCAATCGCGGCCGCGGCAGTGACCGAAGGATGGCGAGTCACCAGGTTGGTCGTGCCGCTCGCCAGAGTGATGCGGCTTGTCGCTCCGGCGGCGGCCGCGAGGAAGGGCCAGATGTCGGGCATCATGCTCTGAGAGTCATACATGACTGCGCCATCCCATCCTTCGTCCTCCAGACGGCGCGCGTGAGCACCCGCTTCACGCGGGTCGATCGTACTGAAGTGCGTCCAGAACTCTGTCTTCGCGTTCATTGCCATCTCTCTCTGTATTGGCGCACTGGAGACCTTGTCGGGGATGGTCACATCTGCGGCGCGGCGGTCAGTCCGACGCAATGTCTAATCGTGGAACCGAATAAATACTTTGTCAACCCACAAATTTTACCGGCCGCCTCAACGGGATCTTCGGATGATCGGACAACCCGGTCCACCACGAGAAGCAGTCCGCGTGATGGCAATGGATTGTTGTCCATCTGACCTCGCGAAGACCTCAGCGGCGCCGTGAGCGGTCGACTGGGTCGTTTCGTCAGGTCGATCAGGCAACGCAATCGAGTGACATTTGTTGTCCGTTCAGCTATCATTCTGTCTAATGCGGATGCCGCTGCTCTGCACGCGCTCCGCTCAAACTGGTCCAGCTCGGACAGAGCATTCAAAGGAGAAATCATGGGCGAAGTCGGCACACCGACGTCACGACCGGGCGTACTCATTGGAGGACATTGGGATGTCGAGCCTGACCGGCAGTGGATCGAGATCGAGAATCCCGCGACCGAAGAGATCATCGGTCGAGTTCCTGAGGCGACGCATTCCGACGTTGATCGCGCGGTCAAAGCGGCCGTCGACCTGCACCGGTCCGGAGTCTGGAGTCGGACATCACTGGCGGACAGAGCCGACCTGCTCAATGCGATTGCGGACGGTATCGATCGGCGTGCTGCGGAGTTCCAGCGGCTCTATGTGGAGGATCAGGGCGGGATCACGCGCTTTTCCGGATTCCCTCCGATGGCGGCCGCACTCGCTTTCCGTGATACTGCCCAGCTGGCGGGTTCGTTGGATCTCGGACCCACCCGACGCGATACCGCAGGCGGGGCGGTCTACATCCTTCGCGAACCGGTCGGTCCGGTCGCGGCCATCGTTCCGTGGAATGCCCCAATGCTTCTCGCACCGGTCAAGATCGCACCCGCCCTGCTGGCAGGTTGCCCGGTCATTGTGAAGGTTTCCCCAGAGACTCCGCTGGGCCCGCTCTTCCTCGCTGAGGTATTCGCCGAAGTCGGCGTTCCGGACGGTCTGATCTCGTTCCTGCCCGGGGGCCGTGAAGTTGGACAGTACCTGATTTCTCGGCCGGGCATCGCGCACATCTCGTTCACGGGAAGCACTGCAGCCGGGCAGCAGGTCATGAAAACAGCCGCAGATCGGATGACCCGCCTGACGCTCGAGCTCGGAGGGAAGTCCGCCGCGCTCGTGCTCGATGACGCCGACCCGCAAGAGCTCGCACCGAAACTCGCCGGCGGGTCCGTAGTGCAGACCGGCCAGGTTTGCACTACTCAAAGCCGCATCCTGGTTCCCGAAAGCCGAAAGGATGAATGGATCTCGGCTCTGACGACGGCATTCGAGCAGCTGAAGGTCGGAGATCCCGCCGATCCCGTCACCGACGTGGGTCCGCTCATCTCGCAGGCCCAGGTGGAGCGCGTCGAATCCTACGTCGAGTCTGCTCGGGCGGATGGGGCGACGATATTGACCGGCGGGACGCGGCCTGAAGGCGCGCAATTCGAGAAGGGGCACTGGTTCACCCCCACTCTCATCACCGACACCCGACCAGAGATGAAAATCTACCGCGAGGAGGTGTTTGGGCCGGTGATCGTGGTGGAAGCCTATGCCGACCTCGACGCCGGAATTGCTGCTGTCAACGACAGCGAGTACGGATTGGGCGCCGGTATCTATACGCCCGATATTGACCGAGCCATCGCTCTTGCGCCGCGGATCGAGAGCGGCACAGTCTCCATCAACACGTCTGGAGCTGTCTTCACCGCACCGTTCGGCGGGGTGAAGATGTCGGGATTCGGCCGAGAAGGTGGCCTGGAGGGCATCGAGGAGATGCTCGAGACAAAGCAGATCCAACTGCCGAACTAACAGGTATCGCAGTTGCAACAATGCGCCGGGTCCCGCGGCTTGCCCGCCGGGACCCGGCGTCTGTCAGTTCCAGTCCCGCTTACGAAAGTCCCAGGAGATGACGGCCTTGGGCGTGAATCGAAGCCATGCGTGTCTCCCGTCTGGCACGAAACCGGACCCATTGCCGTACTTTTCCCAATAGCGGCTTTCGACACGTTCTAGAGTCGCGTGAGGTTCGGTGCCGCGAGGTATCGAACCGACCGCATCGACGTCACCCTGTAGTTCGACACCACGCAGATCCGCCTTGCTCTCGCCGGCATCGACGACGATCGCGATCTCGCTTCGTTCTCGCAGATGGGTCCAGCGACTGCTTTTAACGATCGAGGAGAACCACACCTCGCCCTCGTCCCAGAGGAACCATAGCGGGGTCACATGCGGCCTGCCCTGCCTGTCCACAGTGGCAACCCGCGCGGTCCGCTGTTCGCTCATAAAACTGACGAGCTCGTCGGGGGTCATCGCGATCGATCGTCCGCGCTTCTGCTCGTTCATCGCGCCGCGGATCGAGGCGGACATCAGTCTTTCCCGCGCCGGATCAGCGCGGCGAGCGCCTGCCCACCGCCGATGCACATCGTCACGATCGCGTACTCGCCACCCGTGCGCTGCAGCGTCAGCGCCGCACGGACAGCGAGAATCGCACCGGTCGCGCCGACCGGGTGCCCGAGCGCAATCGCCCCACCATACGGGTTCGTCTTCGCTGGGTCGAGTTCCGCATCACGAATGACGGCAATCGCCTGAGACGCGAACGCCTCATTCAGCTCCACCGTGTCGATGTCGGCCGGCGTGAGCCCGGTCTGCTTGAACAGCTTCTTCAGCGCGAGCGTCGGCGCGTAGCCCATGATCTCCGGCTCGAGCGCCGCCGTCGTCACAGCCTCGATCGTGGCCAGCACCGGGGCGCCCTCGGCACGAGCATCCGCTTCGCGCATCAGCACCGTCGCCGCACCACCATCGTTGATGCCCGACGCGTTGCCGGCAGTGACCGTACCATCCTTGGCGAACGCCGAAGGCAACCCTGCCAGCGTCTCCAGAGTTGTCTCCGGTCGCGGGTGTTCATCTCGCGACACCTCAACGGGCTTACGACCCGACGTGGTCACCGAAACGATCTCCTCCGCGAACGCCGCTTGCGCGGCGTCTGTCGCCGCCCGTTGCTGCGACTCGAGCGCAAACGCGTCCTGTTCTTCCCTCGTCACACCGAAACGAGACGCGACATTCTCGGCCGTCGTACCCATGTGCTTCTCGGTGAACGGATCCGTTAGCATCGCGATCGTGCCATCCAGCAGTGAACGATGCCCGAGCCGGTCGTTGAACCGCGCGTTGAAGTCGTAGAACGGCATCCGCGTCATGTTCTCTGCGCCACCGGCGACAGCGACGTCGATACCGCCCCACAGCAGCTCTTGCGCCGCCGACCAGATGGCCTGCAGACCTGATCCGCACAGCCGGTTCACCGTGAACGCCGGCGTATTGACGTCGAGGCCTGCGGCGAGCGCGATCCGACGCGAGATATAGGCATCCCCCGCAACCTGACCGATGTTGCCGATGACGACCTCGCCGACGCGGTCTCCCGAGATACCCGAGCGCTTCAGCGCCTCAACCGTCGCCGCAGCACCGAGCTCATGCGCAGGAGTGTCCTTGAACGCCCCGCCGAAACGACCCACCGGGGTCCGCGCCCCGGCGACGATCGCGATCTTCTCCCGAGAGGCAGCCATCACCCAGCCGCTTCCTCAGCTCGCTCCAGCACATCGATCGCCGCTGTGTCCGGCACATACTCCTCGATGTGCCGCTCATCCGGACCGTTGTACGCAGACAGCGGGCGAATCAACGCGTTCGAGGCCTGCTGCTCGAGGATGTGCGCCGTCCAGCCGGTGATGCGCGCCGCGATGAACAGCGGCGTGAAAGTCAGCGTGTCGTAGCCGATGAGGTTGTACGCCGGACCCGACGGGTAGTCGAGGTTCGGGTAGATGCCCTTGCGCGAGACGAACTCGCTCTCGAGGGTGTCATAGAGCTCGGCGACATCCGGACGGTTGTAGTGCGCGACCAGAGTGTCGAGCGCCGCCTTCATCGTCGGCACGCGCGAGTCACCGCGCTTGTACACGCGGTGGCCGAAGCCCATGATCTTGCGCTTCTCCGCCAGCGCGGTATCCAACCATCCAGAGACTTCCGAAGCAGATCCGATCTCATCGAAGATGTGCATCACGGCCTCGTTCGCGCCGCCGTGCAGCGGACCCTTCAGCGCGCCGATCGCGCCGACGACTGCCGAGTACAGGTCGCTCAGGGTCGAGGTGATCACGCGCGCAGTGAAGGTCGATGCGTTGAACGAATGCTCCGCGTACAAGATCATCGAGCGGTTGAACGCGTCCACCACCACAGGCGAAGGCTCTTCGCCGAAGGTCAGCCACAGGAAGTTCGCCGCGTAGTCGAGGTCATCACGCGATTCGACGATCTCAAGTCCACGACGGCGACGCTGGCCGTACGACACGATCGCCGGGAGCGTCGCGAACAGCTTCAGGCTGCGCTCGAGGTTCTCCTCGGGAGTTCCGACGGCATCCAGCACATTGCTGATGCCTGCCGTCTCGATCGCACCGATCACGCTGACCGCGGTGCGCACCTCGTCCATCGGGTGCGAGTCGATCGGCAGGTGATCGATCGCATCCTTGACGGCGGGCGATAGCGCGCGGTTGGCGCGCTCGGTGGCGCGGAATTCCGCCAGCTGGGCATCAGTCGGCAGCTCTCCATGCCACAGCAGGTACGCAACAGCTTCGAACGGCTGGGTCGCCGCCAGCTCCTGCACCGGGTAGCCGCGATACAGCAGGCTATTCGTCTCGGGATTGACCTTGCTGACAGCAGTCTCGTCAGCGACGACCCCTGCCAGGCCCTTCTTGATGTCGTTGTCAGCCATTGTTCACTCCTTCGTGATGGTGAAGTTGAAGACGCCAGAGTCGAAGTGGTTGTACGACTCGTAGTCGATCAGGTCATAGAGGTCGGCGCGGTGCTGCATCTCGCCGAGCTTGCTCGTGAGATGTCCTTCTTCGATCAGCGTATCGAGTGCACGACCGGTCGCACCCATCGCGATGCGCAACATTGACACCGGCCAGATGACAATGTTCACGCCGACATCTCGCAGCTGGTCGACCGAGAACAGGTCGCTCTTGCCGAACTCGGTCATGTTCGCAAGGATCGGCACGTCGACCGCAGCGCGGATCGCCGCGAACTCTTCGAGCGATCGCATGGCCTCGGGGAAGATCGCGTCGGCTCCGGCATCCACCAGCGCCTTCGCACGGTCCTTCGCAGCCTCCAGACCGTCGACGGCCGCGATGTCGGTACGTGCCATGATCAGGAAGTTCTCATCGCGGCGCGCGTCAACAGCGGCACGGATGCGCTTTGCCGCCGTGCCCAGATCGACCACAGCCTTGCCGTCGAGGTGACCACAGCGCTTCGGGTTGATCTGGTCCTCGATGTGGGCGCCGGCGAGACCGGCGTTCTCGAGCTCTTGGATCGTGCGCGCCACGTTCATCGGCTCACCGAAGCCGGTGTCGGCGTCGATGATCGCCGGTAGGTCGGTCATCCGCGCGATCTGCTCGCCGCGAGCGGCGACCTCAGTCAGCGTCGTCAGGCCGATGTCGGGCAGACCGAGGTCGGCAGCGAGAACGGCGCCCGAGATGTAGACGCCCTCGAACCCCTTCTGCTCGATGAGGCGTGCGGAGAGCGGGTTGAACGCGCCGGGGAAACGCAGCAGCTCGCCAGAAGCGAGACGCTCACGGAACAGCCGCCGCTTCTCGGCGGGAGTGGTGTGCGAGTACAACATCAGAACAACCCCTTGGTGGTCGGCTCGGTCTCCACCACACCCGGCTTCGCGATGATCGAGATCTCGGCGACCTCGGCGGCAGTGAGCTCCGGAAGGCGCTGCACCAGCGACAGGAAGCGCTCGATCTCGGCCTGCTCGAGCACCGGCTCGGCGAGCAGACGGAACTTGGCGATGTAGTTCTCGCGGGCGAACGGCCGAGCACCGAGCGGGTGCGCGTCAGCGACCGCGATCTCGTCGATCAGCTTCGAGCCGTCGGTGAGCGTGATCTCCACGCGACCGCCGAAGGCCTTCTCCGCGATGTCGTTCGAGTGGTAACGGCGCGTCCACTCGGCATCCTCACGGGTGGTCACCTTGTTCCACAGCTCGACGGTGTCAGCACGGCCAGCACGCTCCGGAGCATAAGAATCGACGTGGTGCCACGAGCCGTCCTGCAGCGCGACGGTGAAGATGTACGGGATCGAGTGGTCGAGCGTCTCGCGCGACGCGGTCGGGTCGTACTTCTGCGGGTCGTTCGCGCCGGAGCCGATCACATAGTGCGTGTGGTGTGAGGTGTGCAGGACGACGGACTCGATCGCCGCGGTGTCGATGCCCTCATTGTGGAGCTTGCGCGCCAGGTCGATCCAGGCCTGCGCCTGGTACTCGGCCGAGTGCTCCTTTGTGTAGGAATCCAGGATCGCGCGCTTGGCCTCGCCCGCTGCGGGCAGCGGCACCTCGTACGCGGCATCCGGGCCATCCAGCATCCAGGCGATGACGCCGTCTTCGCCCTCGTAGATCGGCGAGGGGCTCGTCTGTCCGCGCATCGCACGGTCGACGGCTTCGACGGCCATCTTCCCGGCGAATGCCGGCGCGTGCGCCTTCCACGTCGAGATCTCGCCCTTACGGCTCTGGCGCGTGGCGGTGGTCGTGTGCAGCGCCTGGCTGACGGCCTGGTAGATGGTCGCGGCGTCGAGGCCGAGGAGCGTGCCGATGCCGGCAGCAGCCGACGGGCCGAGGTGGGCGACGTGGTCGATCTTGTGCTTGTGCAGGCAGATCGCCTTCACCAGGTCGACCTGGATCTCGTAGCCGGTGGCAAGTCCGCGCACGAGCGCACGGCCATCGGCGCCGACGTGCTGAGCAACCGCAAGGATCGGCGGGATGTTGTCGCCGGGGTGCGAGTACTCGGCAGCGAGGAACGTGTCGTGGTAGTCGAGCTCACGCACGGCGACGCCGTTGGCCCATGCCGCCCATTCGGGGCTGGTGCGCCGCTCGAGCGGGGCGCCGAATACCGTCGCGCCGCTACCGCCGGTCGAAACCGGGTGGCTGAAGGCCTGGTCGCGGGCCGCCTTGATCGGACCTCGCGTGAGGGATGCCGCGGCGACGGAAGCATTGTCGATGACACGGTTGATGATCATGTCTACGACGTCCTGCTCGACCTCGACCGCATCGGTCGCGACCTCGGCGATCTTCCAGGCCAGCTGGTTCTCGCGGGGCAGATCTTCTTCGCTCTTGTAGACACGGACGTGGTGGTTGACGGTCATGGGTGTGCTCTTCTTTCAGTCGCGAGCGGGCTGTCGGAGGGGAGGGATTCAAGGATGCTGGTGAGCGCATTGCGCAGATGCACATGCGTGGCATGAGCGGCCAGATCGCCGTCACGTTCGGCAAGCGCCTCGGCGATGAGCTGGTGTTCGGCCACTGAAGCGGTGAGCCTGGTCGGATTGTCGCGCGACAGACGGCGCACGCGCACGAGATGCGTGCGCACCGTGCGCAAAGCTGCGGCGATGTAGTCGTTGGCGACTGCCGCATCGACGGCGCGATCGAAGCGGGCGATCAGCGCGTAGTAGTCATCGCGCCCGGTCGAGGCAGCGAGGGATGCCCCGGCGGCAGCGAATTCGGATGCCAGGCCCGCGAACAGCACCGCGTCGCCGCGCGCAGCGGCGAGGCGGGCAGCGGACTCCTCCAGCGCGCGCCGGATCTCGAACAGCGCACGGATGTCGTCGGCATCGATGTCGGTAACGACGGTGACCCGCGGCGACTGCTGCTCAACGAGCCCGTCGGCACTGAGCTGCTGCAGCGCTTCGCGCAGCGGGGTGCGACTCACGCCGAGACGTGCGGCCTGCTCGACCTCGGCAAGAACGGTGCCGGGAGCAAGCTCGCCGGACTGGATCTCCTCCAGCAAAGTCGCATAGGCGCGATCACTCGCTCTGGTTCGCTCAATTGCGGTACTCACGCCATCAGTGTATACACAATTCCGCTTGCGGGCTCAATTTCCTATGAACAGGAGGGCACAGCGTATACAAGCACCTCACCCTTCGGCGTCAGTCACACCCTCATACAGACCGATCGAGTTGCCGTCGGGGTCGGTGATCACAGCCCACCAGCTCGTCTCGCTGATCGGCTGCTTCTCCATCGCGAGGGTCGCGCCGGCGCTCACAGCCGCGGCGACGGTCTCATCAATCGAATCGACCTCGACGTACGAGCGCGGCTGATCGAAATCCGCGCTGCGTGGCGCGAGCCCTCCCCCGCTGATCTGATTCGGCGCCTGCCACATCGGGTATCCCTCGAAGCCGGGCATCTCGGCGATGTTCCACCCGAACAGACTCGAATAGAACGCCTGCGCCCGAGCCATATCGGTCACCGGAATGTCGATGTGCGTGATGTCTCCGTGAGCCATGGCCCTGTCCTCTCTGAACCGTTGCCGGGCCCGATCGGACACCGGTGCGGCCAGTCTCGTCCCACGTGCCGACGAGTTCAAGGGGCGTTCGGAACGGGCGGCACAAGCGACTCCGAAGTCGCAACCGGCTCGCCAAGCTTGACGATCACGACCCCCACCAGCACGAGTGCGGCACCGACACCCTGCAGAACGTTTGGTAGCTGACCGAGCAGCAGCCAGCCGAACAGCAGGGCGGCGATGACCTCCGCTAGCGCGAGGAAGGATGCCAGCCGCGAGCCCAGCATCCGCGTAGACGTGATGCCGAGCACGTAGGCGAGAGCGGTGGCAATGATGCCGATGGCGAGCACGGGGACGAACCACGGCACAGTACCGAAGCGATAGGTAACGTCAGCCGTGTTCCACGCGATCGGAAGGATGCCGATGAGCCCAGCTACGGTCAGCCCGACAGCGCCGACGATGAGGCCCGACCCCGCCAGAACGATCGGCGGGAGTCCGGTGTCGCTTTTCCCTGAGAGCAGGAAGTACGCCGCGGCGCCGACCATCGCACCGAACGCCCACAGGACGCCACCGATGTCGACGCTGCGACCGGAGAGCACGTCAAGCATGAGCACGAGTCCGATGAACGCGACGGCAGCGCCGAGGATGCTGCGCGAGGTCGGCCGCTCTCCCCGCCGCATCCATAACCACAGCACGACGGCGATCGGCGCCGTGTATTCGATGAGCAGGGCGAGGCCGACATCCATCACAGCGACCGCCTGGAAGTAGAACAGCTGCGTCGCCGCCACGGCGAGCAGCCCATAGGCGACGATGATCCCAGCGTTTCGACGCAGCAGCCGCCAGCGTCCGCGAAGCGCGATGATCGTGGGGACAAGCAGCACCAGCGACGCGACCCAGATGCGCGCCGTGACCGCAGCACCCGGCGTCCACCCCGCATCGATGAGACCGCGCGCCCATGCGCCGGACATCCCGAAGGCGAACGCCGCACCGATCGCGAGCGGGAGCCCGAGCCGCAATCCCGGCCGAACGCCAGTGTCATTCGCCAAAGTGGTCATGATCAATGACACTAGCGAGCGCACGTGTAAGGTGTCAACATGCTCTTCACAGATGACACAGTCGAGTCGCTGCGTGCCGCGGTCCACCTCGCCAACACTGCGGAGGATCCGGACACACTCACCTCTGTCCAGGATGTCGACGCCTTCCTCCTCGACTTCCCCTACACGGGTCGGATCGACCACGACGCCGCCGAACTGGCGGCACTGCGCGCCCTGCGGCCACGGCTACGCAGAATGCTGCTCGCACCGAGAGATGCGATGGTCGCCGGTGTCAACGACGCCCTCCAAGACGTGACCCTAGATGCCAGACTCGTGCGCCACGACACGATGGACTGGCACCTGCACGCCGTCGCAGACGATCACCCCCTTGACGAGCGCATCCTCGTGGAGACCGCGATGGCCCTCATCGATGTCGTTCGCTCCGACGAAGGCAGCCGAATCTCGGTGTGCGCCGACGACACCTGTTCCGGCGTCACCCTGGACCTCTCCCGAAATCGCTCCCGCCGGTACTGCTCCACGGCGTGCTCGAACCGCAACGCCGTCGCCGCATACCGCGCACGCCAGCGCTGAGGCACCCAGTACCGCTCCCGCCATGCGCGGAGTAACATCACGGCCAAAGGGAGCGGCCATGGATCCTCTCGAAGTACTCTTCATCAGCGGCGACATCGGCGGAAACGTCCCGCCCACACTCGCGATCGCTGGCGAGCTGGCTTGCCGCGGCCACTCGGTCGCGATCGCGGGACTCCGACCGAGACTCGGGAGTTCCTGGCCCGACGGCATCACGACTATCCCACTTCCCGCCCTGGACGGGCTCGATGTCACCCGACCCGCCGGACCCCTCGGACACATGCCAAGTCTCAGCCGCATGGCAATCGGCTCCGCTGTCACCCGGGATGTACGCGCCCTCCTAGTCCGGCATCCCGCCGATGCCGTCGTCGTCGACGGTGTCATGCTGACCTCACTCCGGGAGGTGCAGCGCCGAGGCATCCCGTCCGCCGCACTCTTCCACTCCCTCGGTCAGTTTTGGAGCGACGGAATGGGAAACCCGGTCGCGAATCTGTTTCTTCGCCCGGTGGCACTCTCCCCGAAACAGCTGCTCGCCCACACCGATGTCCTCCTCCTTCCGACGGATCGCGAGCTGGATCCGGCTGGGGCAGGCGGCTCACGATTCCCCTTCGCCTGGCTGGGCACGACCGAGCGGGCCATTCCTCCTGCGAAGCGCGCGCCTGGCACGCCGGCATTGGTACTCGTCAGCCTCAGCAGCGCCTGGCAGCGGAAGCAGGGACAGGTCTACCGGCGCATCATCGCCGCCATTGGGCAGCTCATCGCGACAGGGATGCCGATCCATGCGATCGTCACGACCGGCGGCGCCGAGATCGACGGTTCACTGCATACGGTTGACGGAATAGAGATCCGCGGACGCGCTCCGCACGCCGAGATCATGCCCCACGCAGATCTCGTGATCGGCCACGGTGGACACTCCACGACTCTGCGCGCACTCGCTCACGGCGTGCCGATCCTGATCCTCCCACTGGATCCAACATCCGATCAGCGGATGATCGGCCGGGCAGTAGAGGACGCTGGCGCCGGCCGCGCCCTCCCTCGCTCGTCTTCCCCGGAAGCCCTACGAGAAACGATCAGGGATCTGCTCACCAAGCCTGAAATCCGCGGCGCCGCCACGCGCATCGGCGAGCGCCTGCGGTCACAGAACGGCTCCTCCGCCGGAGCCGACTTGATCGAGGCCACTGCGACGCGTGGACGCAACCTGTCATAACAGGTACACTCAACTTGTCATTACAGGTTCGCGGATGCTCTGTCACGCCGTGAACGCATCACCGCCGCTGCACGAGGAGCCCCCGATGCCCGAGTTCCACACCCCGCCGATCTTGCCCATGGCGATCACCTTCGACGCGGAGAAACTCACCCTCTCCCCCGAGGGCCCCACTCTCACCCGGCGGATGTCAGATCTCGAGGGCCTGTTCCGCGACGAGGATGCTCGCGCTGCTGCAGCCGCGGGCGACAACCCTGTCGTCTACACCGTGACCAGCTCCCCGGTGCCAGAGGTCGATCGCGAACTCCCCCAGTCGATCACGACGATCCTGCCGGGCGACACGAGCGGTGAGCTCTGGATGACCAAGGGCCACCAGCATCCCAACCATCAGGGCGAGATCTACCTGGCACTCAAGGGACAGGGCGGCCTGCTGATGTTCGACGGCGAGCGCACCGAGTGGCTCGACATGCTCCCCGGCACCATCGGCTACATCCCGCCGGGCTGGGCGCACCGCTCCGTCAACACCGGCACTGAACCCTATGCGTTCCTGGCTGTCTACCCCGGCGGCGCAGGACACGATTACAGCTGGGTGCTCGAGCACGGCTTAGGATCGCGCGCCTTCCGCACCGAAAGCGGCTTCGAACTGCGCCCCTACACGGCATAGGCTCACCCCGTGATCATCGCCCACGACCTCGGAACCACCGGCAACAAGGCATCGCTGCACCACGACGACGGACGCCTGATCGCCGCCACGACGGTCAGCTATCCCGCGCACTTTGCGGCCGGGGGCATCGCCGAGCAGAACCCGCAGGACTGGTGGGATGCCGTCGCATCCGCCACCCGCGACCTCCTCGCTCGCACCAGCACCGCAGCTTCGGCGGTTCAGGGCCTCGTCGTCAGCGGCCAGATGATGGGCGCGGTCCTGCTCGGTGGCGATGGTGCGCCAGTGCGCCCCGCGATCATCTGGGCCGACACCCGTGCGGGCGCACAACAGCGCGAACTCGAGCAGGCCCTTGGCGCCGAGCACGCCTATGAGCTGCTGGGTCACCGGCTGAACCCGACCTACTCGATCGAGAAGGTCATGTGGGTGCGCGACAACGAGCCCCATGTCTGGTCACGAGTGCGCCGCTTCTGCGTCGCCAAGGACTACATCGTGCTCGGCCTCACCGGGCGCCTCGCAACGGATCGCTCGGATGCCTCCGGCACGAACGCCTACGACCAGCGCACCGGCGACTGGTCCGAGGAGGTTCTGCAGGCGGCACGCTTGGACCGCTCGCTGTTCCCCGAGATCCTCGATTCGACCGCGATCGCAGGCCCGTTGACCGCCGAAGCCGCCGAAGCTCTCGGACTCCACACGGGCGTGCGAGTGGTGATGGGCGGCGGCGATGGCCCGATGGCCGCCGTCGGGTCCGGCATCGTGGCACCGGAGGACGGCGCCTACGTGAGCCTGGGCACATCCTCCTGGATTTCCTTCGCTTCGCACGCTCCCCTCATTGACAAGGGCCTTCGCACCTTCACCTTCGACAATGTCGTACCGAACAGCTTCGTGCCGACCGCGACGATGCAGGCCGGCGGCGCCTCGATCCAGTGGGTCTCAGAGGCGCTCTCGCAGGACCCCACGAAGCCCGAGACCGCACGACTCACCGCCGAGGCCGGCGGTGACCTCGACACCGAGGACCTCTACTTCCTGCCCTACCTGCTCGGCGAACGCTCACCCATCTGGGATCCGAATGCCCGCGGCGCCTTCGTCGGCATCGGCAGGCATCACAACCGTCAGCACCTCGTTCGTGCCGTGCTGGAGAGCATCGGATACAACCTGCTCACCAGCATCCATGCCTTCCGCGAGTCGGGCGCCGCAATCGACCGCATCGACGCCGTCGGCGGCGGAGCGCAGAGCGACGCGTTGCTGCAGATCCTTGCCGATGTGTGGGGCATACCGGTGCGCCGGCGCACGATCGTCGAGGAGGCGAACAGCCTCGGAGCAGCAGTGACGGGCGCCGTCGGCCTCGGACTCGCCGACTTCTCCGCCGCACGCGCGCTCAGCGAGGTGACGGCGGAGTTCACGCCGAATGACGGACGCCACGGCGTCTACGCCCAGCGGCACGCCCGCTTCACCTCCGCCTACGAGGCGCTCGCGCCGTGGTTCGCCGCCGCACCTCGAGATGCGGCTCCTCAGGGCACGGCCCTCCAGGGCGGGACGCCCTGATGGCTGCCGCATACACCTGCACGACTGGGCGACGGATGCACGACCGTGTGCCCCGTTTCGTCGTGCATCCGTACAGTGATCGTGCATCTGTCGCCGGAAGGACGCACTGATGGGCACTATCCTCGCCACCAGCCGCTCCTTCTCGGACGGCGACATCGACCTGGTCGCCGTCGCTGCCGCGGAAGGGCACGAGATCGTCCGCGGCCCCGCACACCACGATCTCGCCGCGCTTGCGCCACTGCTTGCGACAGCGGATGCCTGGATCGCGGGCACCGGCCCTGTTACTGCCGCTCATATGGATGCCGCCCCGAATCTCAAAGTGATCGCACGCTACGGCGTCGGCACAGAGGCTGTCGACATTGCGGCGGCCGAGGCCCGCGGCATCCGAGTCACCAACACTCCAGGCGCGAATGCGGATGCCGTCGCCGACCATGCGATCGGTCTCATGCTCGCAGCCCTCCGCTTCATCCCCGACGGCGACCGACGCGTGCGCCAGGGCGACTGGAGCGTTCGCCGCGGCCGCGAACTGGGATCTGCCACGGTCGGCATCATCGGCTTCGGCCGCATCGGACAGGGCGTCGCTCGTCGCCTCAGCGGCTTCGGGCCGCGCATCCTCGCCGCCGATCCCTTCTTCCCGTCAGATCGGATCCGCGAACTCGGCGCAGAGCCCGCAGAACTCGACGACCTGTTTCAGACTGCAGATCTCATCTCGTTGCACGCCCCCGGCGGACAGCGGCTCGTCGATGCGGCACGGCTCGAGTCGATCACCCCCGCCGCGATCATCATCAACACCGCCCGCCCCGACCTGATCGACGAGCGGGCCGTCGCGGCGGCCCTCAGCGAGGGACGTCTGGCAGGCTACGCTGCTGACACACTCGACGGCGACACCGCGGCATCCAACAGCCCGCTGCTCGCCGACGACCTGGCCGATCGCGTGATCGTGACCCCGCACCTCGGGGCGCAGACGACGCAGGCCGTCGATAACATGGGCTCGCTTTCACTCGGTGATGTCCTCGCCGTCCTCGCCGGCGTCGAGCCCCGCTTCCCCGTCCCCGTCCCCGCTCCCGTCGCAGTTGACGCGGGTAAAACAGCGCCTTAACCGCACCAATTGCGACGGGAACAGAAGATGAAAGGTTCAGTCATGAACAGTGACTACATGGGCTTCGTCGGCGTGACCACCGGGTCATCGTCGATCATGAAGGTGTTCCCGCTCTGGGCCGACATACTGAGCCTCCCGACCCGCACGCTGGTCGGTCACGACCTGCCAATGGATGCCACCCCCGAGCAATACGTCGACCTGGTGAAGCAGATCCGCGATGACCCGCAGCACCGCGGCGCCCTGGTCACCACGCACAAGATGAATGTGTATGCCGCGGCATCCGATCTGTTCGATGAGCTCGACCCGTTCGCGGTGTCGTGCTCGGAGATCTCGAGCATCGCCAAGCGCGGCTCTCGCCTGTCTGGGCGCGCCAAGGACCCAATCACCGTCGACCTCGCGCTGAAGGATTTCCTGCCGGCTGAGTACTTCGCCACCACCGGCAGCGAAGTGATCATCCTCGGGGCCGGCGGGTCCGGCACCGCGCTCAGCTGGGCGCTCGCCGAGCGGGCAGACGCCCCCACGAAGATCACGGTCACCGCGCGCGATGATGAGAAACTCGAACACCTGCGCGGGGTGCACCGCCAGCACGGCACGCGCGAAGGGCTCATCGAGTACGTGCGCACTGACACCCCGGCGGACGCCGCCGCTCTCGTCGCTGCCGCGCCCCGCGGTTCGCTGGTCGTCAACGCCACCGGCCTCGGCAAGGATCGCCCCGGCTCTCCCGTACCCGATGACGTCGTGTTCCCTGAGGGCGCGTACGTCTGGGAGTTCAACTACCGCGGCACACTGGAATTCCTGCACCAGGCCCGCGCCCAGGAGGAGGACCGCGACCTGCACGTCGTCGACGGCTGGCGCTACTTCATCCACGGCTGGTCGCAGGTGGTCGCCGATGTGTTCGAACTGGAACTGACGCCCGAAATCGTCGAAAAGCTCGCCGACGCCGCAGAGGCTGCGCGCTGATGATCCGCACCGTCCTCGGCGACATCGAGCCTGCGCTGCTGGGTCAGACGAATTATCACGAGCATCTTTTCCAGGTCACCCCGCTGCTGCCGGGCGACGAACTCAACGACGAAGAAGCCTCGACTGCCGAAGCGGGTCTACTGAAGGCGAGCGGCTTCGCCGCGATGGTGGATGCCACACCCTTCGGCCTCGGCCGCAACCCCGAGGGCGTCGCGCGCATCAGCAGGACAACCGGACTGCACGTGGTGGCAACGACCGGACGGCACCGCGAGGCGCACTACGGCGAGGATCATCCGATGCAGGTCTGGAGCGTCGAGCAGCTGGCGGAGCTGTTCATCTCAGACCTCACGAAGGGGATGGCGGCGGACGATGCGACCGTCTTCGAGAGCCCCGATGTCCCCACCGCCCGCACGCACTCGGGCGCTCCGGTGCGCGCCGGCATGCTCAAGGGTGGCATTGACTACTGGCGCATCAGCGCGTTCGAGCGAACGACGCTGGATGCCGTGGCCGCAGCCCACCGGGAGACCAACGTGCCGGTCATGGTGCACCTGGAGTTCTGCACCGCTGCGCACGAGGTGCTCGATCTGCTCGCGACCCAGGGCGTGGCATCCGATCGCATCGTGCTCGCGCACGCCGACCGTGATCCCGATCCCGGGCTGCACTCCTCTCTCGCCCAGCGCGGCGCGTACCTGGGCTACGACGGCTTCGCGAGGCCACGCACGCGCAGCGACGTGGAGCTTCTGCAGTTGACCGCAGCAGTAGTCGAGCGCGGCGCGGGTGATCGCATCCTGCTCGGCGGCGATGTCGCCCGCCGCACCCGCTACATCTCGTACGGTGGGATGCCCGGTCTCGCCTACCTCGGCGACCGGTACCTGCCGCGCCTGCGCGAGGTGATCGGCGCCGACGCCGTCGACCGAATGCTGGTCGCGAACCCCGCCCGCCTGCTCGACCTCGGCTGACGCCGCCCGCCCGGGCACCCCGCCTCGCCTGGGGGTCGCACATGGTCGCTCACGCCACCCCGACGCGACCAACCGCGACACCTCCCGGCTACCCCGCCGCCGCACGCGGGCACCCCGCCCCGCCCGGGGGTCGCACATGGCCGCTCACGCCACCCCGACGCGACCACCCGCGACACCTCCCGGCTACCCCGCCGCAAGGCGGACACCGAAGATCCGCCCTACGGGGGATGCCGCCGCACACCGCACCTTCGTACCGTGGAGGTATGACCACAGGAACCCTGCAACTGACAGGAATCACCAAGAGCTACGGCACTCGCCGCGTGCTCGACGACATCACCTTCTCCGTCCAGGCCGGCCACCTCACCGGCTTCGTCGGCGGCAACGGTGCGGGCAAGACCACCACGATGCGCATCATCCTGGGCCTCCTCAACTCGGACGGCGGCTCTGTCACCCTCGGCGGCAACGAGCTCACCGCCGACGCCCGTCGCCAGTTCGGCTATATGCCGGAGGAGCGCGGCCTGTACCCGAAGATGAAGGTGCTCGAACAGGTCGTCTACTTCGCTCGTCTACACGGGTTCTCCAAGGCGGATGCCACGGCGAAATCCTCCGCTCTGCTCACCGAGCTCGGACTCGAAGAACGACTCGGCGACAACATCGAGGCGCTCTCCCTCGGCAACCAGCAGCGTGCGCAGATAGCGACAGCCCTGGTGCACGATCCGGAGGTACTCATCCTCGACGAACCCTTCTCCGGCCTTGACCCGCTCGCCGTCGAGACGGTCGCGAGCGTGCTGCAAGAGCGCGCAGCGCGCGGCGTCTCTGTGCTGTTCTCCTCCCACCAGCTCGACGTCGTCGAACGGCTTTGCGACGACCTCGTCATCATCGCCGGCGGCACGATCCGCGCCGCCGGCCCCCGTGAACAACTGCGCGAGCAGCACTCCGCACCCCGGTGGGAGCTGGAGAGCACGGGCGACGTCGGCTGGATCCGTGAAGAGCCCGGAGTCGAGGTCGTCGACTTCGAGGGCGGCAGCGCTGTGTTCGACGTGGATGCTCCTGCCACCGCGCAGCGGGTCCTCCGCCGGGCCCTCGACGGCGGCGACGTGTCGCGCTTCGCGCCGCAGCATCCCTCTCTCTCGCAGATCTTCAAGGAGGTCATCCAGTGACTATTTCCACCACACCGGCGCGGGCGACGTCTCTCTCCCCTGCCCAGGGGATCTGGCTTGTCGCCGAGCGCGAGCTGAGCACCAAGTTGCGCAGCAAGGCCTATCTCATCTCGACCGCGATCCTGATGCTCCTCGCTCTGGCCGGAGTCATCTGGGCCGGCATCGCCAGTGCGAACCCGAGCGCGACGCCGATTGCGGCGACAAGTGCCGCGGCATCCACGCTCGAAGGTGTCGACGGCTACGACGTCACGGTGGTCGATGACCGGGATGCCGCGGAGGAGCTGGTGCGTGCAGGCGACGCGGACGCCGCGATCGTCGACGACTCTTCCTCACCGACCGGGCTGCTCATCATCGCCGACAAGGATGCACCGCAAAGCCTGTTGGCGATGTTGTCTGTCTCGCCGACGGTGGAACTGCTCAACCCCGATGGCGCCAGCGGAGCGATCCGATACATCCTCGGCATCGCCTTCGGGCTGGTGTTCATGATGGCGGCGATGATGTTCGGGTCGCCGATCGCGACCAACGTCGTGGAGGAGAAGCAAACCCGCGTCATCGAGATCCTGCTCTCCGCAATCCCCGCGCGTGTACTGCTGGCGGGGAAGGTCATCGGCAACACGATCCTCGCGATCTCCCAGATTCTGCTGCTGGTGGTGATCGGAACCATAGGACTCATCGTCACCGGACAGATCGAAGTACTGCAGGGCATCGGCGGGCCGGTGATCTGGTTCTCGGTGTTCTTCCTGTTCGGGTTCATCCTCCTCGCGGCGATGTTCGCTGCTGCCGGCTCCATGGTCTCGCGTCAGGAGGATGTCGGCGCCACGCTGACCCCGGTGATGTATCTGACGATGATCCCGTACTTCCTGGTGATCTTCTTCGGCGACAACCCCGTGGTGATGACCGTGCTCTCCTACGTGCCGTTCTCCGCACCGGTGGCGATGCCGATCCGGCTCTTCTTCGATGAGGCCGACTGGTGGGAGCCGCTCGCATCGATGGCTATCATGCTCGTCGCATGCGCCGTGGTGATCTCGATCGGCGCGAAGATCTACGAGAATTCGTTGTTGAAGATGGGCGCTCGCGTGAAGTTCTGGGAGGCGCTGCGACGCTGACGCAACGCTCGCTGAGTATGTCTCGATGAACGGCGGATGCCGTGGCCACAGTGGTCACGGCATCCGCCGCCGTCTGTGACGAGCACCCAGTGCAGTCCATTAGCCTGAATGCAGTGCCGGACGACGGGGTCCCCCTGAACTTCCGACCCTGAAGGACATCATGAGCATTCCCACCATTGAGCGCACCGCTGAGACCTCCGTCCCCCTTCTCGACGTCCTCGCCGAGCGATGGAGCCCCCGCGCGTTCGACTCCAGCGCGCCGATCGATGAGGACAAGCTCGCCGCCGCCCTCGAGGCTGCTCGCTGGTCACCGTCCGCGAGCAACACCCAGCCGTGGCGCTTCATCGTGGCCCGTCGTGGCACCGCGCTGCACGCCCAGATCGACAACGCCCTCATGGGATTCAACCGGGAGTGGGCCGGAGGCGCCCAGGTGCTGATCGTGGCCTTCGCCGAAATGACGGATGCCGAAGGCACGCCGCGTCCGTGGGCGCAGTACGACCTGGGTCAGGCCGTGGCCCACCTCTCTGTGCAGGCGCACGCCGACGGCCTCTTCGCGCACCAGATGGGTGGCATCGAGCGCGAGCAGCTCGCCGCCCTGGCCGGCGTCGAAGCCCGCTTCGCCCCGATCTCAGTGATCGCCCTCGGCGAGCTCGGCGACCCGTCGATGCTGTCCGAGAAGTTGCAGCAGCGCGAGTTCGCACCGCGCGCACGTCGCTCGCTGTCGGAGACGGTCATCGCCAGCGCCTGATTGCGCGGGCATCCGTCGCCGAAATCAGGAGAACCTCCCGAGATCAGGATGCTTCTGCAGATTCCTCCTGATCTGGGGCCAACCTCCTGATTTCGGACCAAGAACGACGCGGAGTCAGCGCGTGCGCAGGCCGTCCAGCGCCACCGCCAGTACATCGTCAGCCAGCTCGGCCGCGCCTTCGGAACCGGTCGGCCGGTACCACTCCACGATCGAGTTGACCATGCCGAACAGCAGGCGAGTGGCCACCGAGGCATCGAGATCGGCGCGCACTGTGCCCTCGACCTGGGCCGCACGCACGAGCGCGGTGACCTCGCGGTCGAACGCGCGTCGTCGTTCGAGAGCCGCGCGCTCAATATCACTGTTGCCGCGCACGCGCAGCAGCAGGGTTACGTAGGGAAGCTTCTCCACAAGCACGTGCACCGCACCGCGAAGAACGTACTCAAGTCGCTCACGGGCGGAGCCGCTCTGCACGCCGGGCTCACGCAGCACTCCCTCCAGCGAGCCGATCGCCTCTTCGAGCACGACCTCCAGCAGAGCCTCCTTGGACTCGAAGTGGTGGTAAAGCGCTGACTTCGTCAAACCAAGACGTCCAGCCAGCGATGCCACAGAGGTCGCGTCGTAGCCCTGCTCGATGAATACCTGCACGGCGACCTCGAGAACCTGTCGCTGATCGTAGCCGGGGCGGCCCCGACGTGCGGGCACTGCCTCGATCGATTCTTCAGACACTGACTCTTCAGACACTGACACGCGCTCCAGTCTGGCACCATTGCCGACCCGACACTTCCTTGCCATAATTAAATACTGAACGAATGGTCAGAAATTCCTGACCAACCCAAGATTCAGTCAGGAGCGCAGATGAACGAGATCCCCCTCGTCATTGAACGCCACTCTGACCGTGTCATCGCTCAACTGAACCGACCAGACAAACGCAATGCGATCGACCGCGAGATGATCGACGCGTTCCACGCCCTCTGCGAGGAACTCGAAGCCGAACCCCGCACACTGATCCTCACCGGAACAGACGGCGTCTTCGCCGCCGGAGCAGACATCACTCAGTTGCGCGCCCGCCGCGCCGAAGACGCGCATCGCGCCATCAATGCGGGCGCGTTCATCCGCATCCACGAATTGCCGATGCCAGTGATCGCCGCACTCGACGGCTACGCACTCGGTGGCGGCGCCGAACTCGCCTACGCCGCCGATATCCGCATCGCGACTCCGACTCTGAAGATCGGCAACCCCGAACCATGCCTCGGAATCATGGCCGCGGCCGGTGCCACCTGGCGCTTGCGCGAGATCATCGGCGGGGGCCTGGCCAGCGAGATGCTGCTCACCGGGCGTGCGCTCACCGCCGACGAGGCGCTGGCTGCGGGGTTGATCTCCGGCATCCATCCTCCCGCCGATCTACTCGCGGCTGCGCACACGATCGCCGATCGGATCGCCGCGGCCGACCCCCTCGCCATCCGACACACCAAGACCGCCCTGCGCGCACCCCGCGACGCCCACCCCGCGCTCGACGGCGACCTGCAGGCGGAGCTGTTCGAGAGTCCAGAGAAGATGCGCCGGATGACCGAGTTCCTCGAGAGACGCGGCCACAGATGACGGTCGGGGTTCTGAATGGCGGGGTTCTGAATGCCGGCGATCTGAGAGTTGGAGTGCTGGGCGGCGGACGCATGGGCGCCGGCATCGCCCACGCCTTCCTGCTGGCCTGCAGCGAAGTGCTGGTCGTCGAACGAGACCAAGAGGCATCGGATGCCGCGGCACTGCGGATCCGCGAGAACGTGGAGCGATCCATCGAGCGCGAAACCAGTGAACAGCGCAGTGCCAGTGAGCACAGGGCGCCCCGCGCCTCCGCCGACGAACTGCACGCCGCATTGCATCTCAGCACCGAGATCACCCATTTCGCTGACTGCGACCTCGTGATCGAGGCCGTTCCGGAAGACCGCGGCCTGAAGACCAAAGCACTCGCGCGCATCGAGAGGGTGCTCGCCCCGACCGCCGTGCTCGCGTCGAACACCTCATCGATCTCGATCGACTTCTTGGCGGCATCTCTCGCGCGCCCAGAACGCTTCCTCGGGTTGCACTTCTTCAATCCCGTCCCGGCATCCGCCCTCGTCGAGATCGTCGCCGGCACAGCCACCGATCCTGCCGTCACGGCGCAGGCTCACGGGTGGGTCGAGGCGCTCGGCAAGACCCCGATCCTGGTGCGCGACTCCCCCGGTTTCGCATCCAGCCGGCTCGGTCTCGTGCTCGCTCTCGAGGCGATCCGAATGCTCGATGCTGGCGTAGCATCCGCCGAAGACATCGACACCGCGATGGAGCTCGGTTACCGGCATCCGATGGGTCCGTTGCGCACGACCGACATCGTCGGACTCGACGTGCGCCTGGGTATCGCGGAAGAACTGCACGCCACCCTCGGCGAGCGCTTCGCCCCGCCCGTCCTGCTGCGCCAAATGGTGGCGGAGGGAAAACTCGGCCGCAAAAGCGGTGAAGGCTTCTACAGATGGGATGCGAGATGACCGAGATCCTGCCGAGCTACGTGCAGGGTTCGTGGTGGACACCCACCGCGACCGGAGCCATGGGCGGAGCCGCGACCGGAGCGAGCATCGTGCGCGATGCCACCACTGGCGAGGAAGTCACGAGCGTGAGCACGGATGGCCTCGATCTCGCCGCCGCGCTCGACTACGCGCGCACCACCGGACAGGCGACGCTCGGCACGCTGACCTTCCACCAGCGAGCGGTTTTGCTGAAGCAGTTCGCCCTGGCGCTGACCGAACGCAAAGACGAGCTGTACGCGTTGTCCGCGCGAACAGGAGCGACGAAAGCTGACTCTTGGGTAGACATCGACGGCGGCATCGGCGTGCTGTTCGCGTACTCAGGCAAGGGCCGACGCGAGCTGCCGAACGCGCAGGTGTACGTCGACGGCCCGGTCGAGCCGCTGTCGAAGGATGGCAGCTTCCTCGGCCGACATGTCTACACACGACTGCCCGGTGTCGCCGTGCAGATCAACGCATTCAACTTTCCGGTGTGGGGGTCACTGGAGAAGTTCGCGCCCGCCTTCCTCGCCGGGATGCCGACACTGGTGAAACCGGCGACGCCGACCGGCTATCTCGCCGAGGCATTCGTGCGCATCCTGGTCGACTCGAACCTGTTGCCCGAGGGATCGTTGCAGCTCGTGAGCGGCAGCGTGCCAACGCTGTTCGAGAACCTGCGTCTGGGCGATGCCGTCGGATTCACCGGCAGCGCGTCGACCGCTTCAGCGCTGCGCGAGCGCACCCCCGCCGGCGTGCGATTTACCGCCGAGACAGATTCCATCAACGCCTCGGTGCTCGGCCCGGATGCCGTGGCGGGCACGGCCGAGTTCGATGCCTACGTGCGCCAGCTTGTCATGGAGATGACGTCGAAAGCCGGGCAGAAGTGCACCGCGATCCGGCGAGCGCTCGTGCCGACCGGGCAAGCTGATGCCGTGATCGACGCCGTCCGCGCTCGGATCGCCGACAAGGTGGTGATCGGTGACCCGCGCGACGAGGCCGTCACGATGGGTCCCCTGGCATCGCTCGCGCAGCGCGACGAGGTGCTGCGGCAGGTGCGGGTGCTGCAGGATGCCGGTGGGCGGATCGTCGTCGGGTCCACCGAGCCGCCCGCCTCGGTGTCGGCAGACGGCGCCTTCGTTTCACCGATGCTGCTGCGATTCGATGACGCACAGACGAATGCCGTACACGAGGTGGAAGCGTTCGGCCCGGTCGCATCGCTGCTGACCTACGACACCTCCTCCGAAGCGGCGACCCTCGTCGCGCGCGGCGGCGGTTCACTCGTCACGAGTGTCGCCACACACGACGCAGCATTCGCGACGGAGATCATGGCCGGGATCGCGGCATCCAATGGGCGTGTGCTGTTCCTCGATCGTGACGATGCGCGCTCATCCACAGGTCATGGCTCCCCCTTGCCGGGTCTCGTGCACGGCGGGCCGGGCCGGGCCGGTGGGGGCGAGGAGTTGGGTGGCATCCGCGCCGTACTGCACCACATGCAGCGCACGGCCGTGCAAGGCTCCCCCGACATGCTCACGGCATTGACCGGAGTGTGGCACGCGGGCGCTGCCGTCAGGGAAGACGGCATCCATCCCTTCCGGAAATCCTTGGCCGAGCTGCGGTTGGGCGACCGAATCTCGTCCGCATCCCGCGAAGTGAGCCTCGACGACATCGAGACGTTCGCGCACTTCACCGGAGACACCTTCTACGCTCACATGGACGAGGAAGCGGCCGCCGCCAACCCCTTCTTCCCCGGACGCGTCGCGCACGGCTACCTCCTGGTGTCGTGGGCTGCGGGGCTCTTCGTGGATCCAGAGCCAGGGCCGGTGCTGGCGAACTACGGGCTGGAGAACCTGCGCTTCGTGACTCCGGTTTCGCCCGGCGACAGCATCCGTGTCGAGCTAACTGCCAAGAAAATCACTCCGCGTGAGACGGATGACTACGGCGAAGTGTGCTGGGATGCCGTGATCCGCAATCAGAACGATGACACCGTCGCGACCTACGACGTACTGACCCTGGTCGAAAAGGGCGCTGCGGAGAAGAGCACCGTGAAGAAGGGGTAGTCACGCATCCCGCCCCGTCACCCGCGCAGCGCGAGCACGAACGGCAGCACCTCGGTCGCGCCGGACTGACGCAGGATGCGGGCGGCGACAGTCAACGTCCACCGACTGTCGGCCTGGTCGTCAACGAGCAGGATCGGGCCCGCAGGAATCTCGAGCCCATCGGCCCTGAAGCGGTCCCAGAGTCCGGCGAGGCGGAACACACTGTTTCCGCCCGGCTGGCCAGTCGGGCCGCCACTCGCATGCTCGAGTGCCCCGATGTAGGGCAGTCGCCCGACCTCTGCGAGTCCTCGAGCGAGCGAATCGACGAGGAGTGGCCTGGAGCGCGAAGGCATAGCGACGACAGCGACCGGACGTTCTGCCCAACCCCACTCGGCGAGCACCCGAACACACGCCGCGAGCATCTGCGGCGAGATCGGCTCATCGGGAGCGCCGGCCGCGAACAGCGCGCGCAGCGTGCCACCCCATCCGAGGTCGGTCAGACGCGCGAGCGCCCTGCCCTCAGTGGCCTGCTCCGCAGCAGAGATGCGCCCCTTCACAGGGACGTCGAGACGGTCAGCACCGGTCGGCCACGCACGTCGAGGTTCAATGGCGACGCCGACCTTGTCGAGCGATTCGGCGGCCACCGCGCTCGCGGCTGTCGCGATTTCCCGAGGGAACCAGATGCCTGCACAGTTGTCGCACCGACCGCACGGCACAGCCGTGTCGTCGTCGAGCGAACGCTGGAGGAACTCCATGCGGCACCCGCCAGTCTGCTCGTAGTCGATCATGTGCTGCTGCTCGGCGAGACGCTCGGCAGCGATGCGCTCATAGCGCTCCGCGTCATAGGCCCACGGCTCGCCGGTGGCGACCCAGCCGCCCTGCACTCGGCGCACGGCGCCGTCGACGTCAAGCACCTTCAGCAGCAGTTCAAGTGGCGTGCGGCGGATGTCGACCATCGCCTCGAGCGCCGGAGTCGAGACGGGCGAGTCGCCCAACGCAGCGATCACGCGCTCGGCGCGCTCCTGATTCGGCATCGAGGCCGTTGCGAAATAGTGCCAGATGTCACGGTCTTCAACGCCGGGAAGGAGGAGCACGTCAGCGCTCTCACTCGCGCGCCCCGCGCGCCCGACCTGCTGGTAGTACGCGACCGGTGACGAGGGCGCGCCGAGGTGCAACACGAATCCGAGGTCGGGCTTGTCGAAGCCCATCCCGAGCGCGCTGGTTGCCACGAGTGCCTTCACCTCGTTGCGCTTCAGCATGCCCTCCGATTCCATCCGCTCATCGGTGTCGGTCTGCCCGGTGTAGGCGCGCACCTCGTGGCCGCGCTCGCGCAGCAGACGAGCAGTGTCGACCGCCGCCGCTACGGTCAGCGTGTAGATGATGCCAGAACCAGGCAGTTCGTCGAGGTGGCTGAGCAGCCATGCCAGACGACTCGAGGCGTCGGGCAATCGCAGCACGCCGAGCCGCAACGATGCACGCGCGAGAGGCCCGCGAATGGTGAGCACCTCGCCTCCGCCCGTCGGACCTGTTCCCAGTTGCTCCGCGACATCCGCCACGACGCGGCTGTTCGCGGTCGCCGTCGTAGCGAGCACGGGCACCTCGGCGGGCATCTGTGCGATGAGATCGCGCAACCGTCGATAGTCGGGGCGGAAGTCGTGCCCCCAATCACTGATGCAGTGCGCCTCATCGACGACGAGCATGCCGATGCGCTTCACAAGGGCAGGCAACTGCTGCTCACGGAATGCGGGATTATTGAGCCGCTCCGGCGAGACCAGCAGCACGTCGACCTCATCGCGGTCGAGACTGGCGAGCACGTCGCTCCACTCATGCGCGTTCGTCGAGTTGATCGCGACCGCACGAACGCCGGCCCGCTCGGCTGCAGCGACCTGGTCGCGCATGAGCGCCAGCAGAGGCGAAACGAGCACCGTCGGACCCGCACCCTGCTTACGCAGCAGCAGGGTCGCGACGAAGTACACCGCGGACTTTCCCCATCCCGTTCGCTGCACGACGAGCGCCCGCCGACGCTCTGCCACCAGCGCCTCGATCGCTTCGTACTGCCCGTCATGGAACGAGACATCAGGGCGCCCCACCAGGTCGCGCAGCGCAGCGAGGGCTGCGTCGCGAGTATCCGCTGTAGGTGCGGGTGAGCTCGGCGCGTCGAATGTCATGTCCCCACTCTGCCTCACTCGACTGACATCGCGTTCGCCCCTCGCGTCGCCTCGACCGAACGGCCTTTGCACTCCCCGACCCACTATGGGAGAATAACTAAACGATCGGTCAGTAAAGACGTGTATGGCAAAGGAGCCGAAGATGACCGCCCCCAAAGGTCCTTCATCCGTCGAGGAGGAATACTCCGACGAACAGCGCCGCTTCGACGAGATCATCGCGGCAGATTCTCGGATCGAACCGCGCGATTGGATGCCGGATGCCTACCGCCGCGCGCTGATCCGCCAGATCTCACAGCATGCACACTCGGAAATCATCGGCATGCAGCCCGAGGGCAACTGGATCACGCGGGCGCCGAGCCTGAAGCGCAAGGCGATCCTGATGGCGAAGGTGCAAGACGAAGCAGGCCATGGCCTGTACCTCTACTCCGCAGCCCAAACCCTCGGCATCACTCGCGAGGAGATGACCGATCAGCTGATCACCGGCAGGGCGAAGTACTCGTCGATCTTCAACTACCCGACCCCGACCTGGGCCGACATGGGCGCGATCGGCTGGCTCGTCGACGGCGCCGCGATCTGCAATCAGGTGCCGCTGTGCCGAGCATCGTACGGGCCGTATGGGCGCGCGATGATCCGCGTGTGCAAAGAGGAATCCTTCCACCAGCGACAGGGTTTCGAGATTCTGCTCACCCTCATGAAGGGCACGGATGCGCAGCAGAAGATGGCGCAGGATGCCGTGGACCGCTGGTACTGGCCCAGCCTGATGATGTTCGGGCCTCCCGATGGCGATTCTCCGAACTCTGCGCAATCGATGGCGTGGAACATCAAGCGCTTCTCGAACGATGAGTTGCGTCAGCGCTTCATCGGGATGCTGGTGCCGCAGGCCGAGATCCTCGGCATCACCCTGCCAGATCCTGAACTGCACTTCGACGACGAGACCCAGCAGTACATCGGCGGCGAGATCGATTGGACCGAGTTCTTCGAGGTACTCGGCGGCAACGGGCCGATGAATGCCGAGCGGCTGCGAGCGCGTCGCGAGGCCCACGAAGAGGGCGCCTGGGTGCGCGAAGCGGCTTCGGAGTATGCCAGGAAGCAGGAAATGCGCGCAGCGAAGGCGGTGGCGTGATGGCGACACCGGGCACCGACCTCACCGAGCCGTGGCCGCTCTGGGAGGTGTTCGTCCGCGCGAACAGAGGCATGAGTCACGTGCACGCCGGTTCCTTGCACGCGCCGGATGCTGAGCTCGCGATCCGCAACGCCCGTGACCTGTACACGCGGCGCGGCGAGGGTACTTCGATCTGGGTCGTGCCAGCGGATGCCATCACCACGAGCGATCCGGATGCCAAGGGCGCGTTCTTCGAGAGCCCTGCGGGCAAGAACTACCGCCACGCGGTGTACTACACGGCATCCGAGGGGGTGCCGCACCTATGACTGATGACACGCACGCGGCAGGTGTCGCAGATGGCCGGATTGACCCGGCCGAGGCGACAATCTCCGACCCCTCCTCGCGCCGCGATTCATCCGCTCCACCTGCAGGGGTCGCAGATGGCCGCATCGGAGCGGGCGAAGCGACCATCCGCGACCCCTCCCCGCGCACGAGCGACAATGTGCGCCCCCTCCCGCACGGCGCAGTTACCGTGGATGCGCTCGACCTCGCCGACGAACTGACCGGGGCCGACGCGTCGGTCGCCACGATGGCCACCGCTGAGTACGCGCTCTGGCTCGGCGATGACGCTCTGATCCTCTCCCAACGACTCGGTGCGTGGATCGCGCATGCCCCCGAGCTCGAAGAGGACGTCGCGCTCGGCAACATCGCGCTCGACCTGCTGGGCCACGCGCGTTCTCTGCTGCATTACGCAGGCACCGCCAACCGCCGAAGCGAAGACGATCTGGCGTACTTCCGCGATGAGTCGGAGTTCCGCAGCGCGTGGCTGTTCGAGCAGCCCAACGGCGACTTCGCGCAGACGATTGCGCGGCAGCTCGCGGCATCCGCCTACATGTTCGAGCTGTACTCGGCGCTTCGCTCCTCGACGGATGCGACGCTCGCCGCAGTCGCCGAGAAGGCCTTGAAGGAGGTCGATTACCATCGCGACCACGCGGTGCAGTGGACGCTGCGCCTGGCCGGCGGCACCGCAGAGTCACGCGGCCGGATGATCCGCGCAATCGGCAACGTCTGGCCATACGTCGATGAGCTGTTCCGCGATGAACCACTGATCGACGAGTTGGACGGGATCGCGGTGCGACCGTCGACACTGCGCGACGGCTTCGATGCCGTGATCGCAGCAGTGTTCGCCGAGGCCGCACTCGAGATTCCAGAGGTACACGCATCAGCAGGCGGCGGTCGCCGCGGAAGCCACTTTCCAGAGATGGGGCATCTGCTTGCCGAGATGCAGGTGCTGGCGAGGCAACATCCGGGGGCATCATGGTGACCCTCGCATCACGGAACATGGCCTGGCAGATCGCCGCGACCGTCACCGACCCTGAGGTCCCCGTCCTCACGATCGAGGATCTCGGCGTGCTCCGCGAGGTCGCCGTCGACGGTGAGCGCGTGATCGTCACGCTCACCCCCACCTACAGCGGCTGCCCCGCTCTCGACACCATGCGCGACGATGTCGTGCTCGCGCTGACCGCCGCCGGGTTCGACGACGTCGTGGTGCGAACCACTCTGTCGCCCGCGTGGACGACCGATTGGATGACGGATGCCGGAAAGCAGAAGCTCCGCGACTATGGCATCGCTCCCCCACATACCCGCGCGGCGACCGGGCAGGGTCTGAATGGGCAGGGTCTGATCGGTCAGGGCCCAATCCGCCTTCGGCTCGCGGTGAAGTGCCCGCGTTGCGGATCCCTCGACACTCGCGAGGTCTCCCGGTTCGGCTCGACATCTTGCAAGTCGCTCTTCGAGTGCCGTGCCTGCCTCGAACCCTTCGACCACTTCAAAGTGCTGTGAACACCGCGCTGATGAATACGACCGTCCGCCGCCGAGGGCGCTTCCATGAACTCGTGGTCTCTGAGGTCAGGCCGCTGACCCCGGAGAGCATCGAGGTGACCTTCACCGTGCCGCCGGAGCTGCAGAGCGACTACGAATACCTGCCAGGGCAGTACGTCGCACTGCGCGCACATGTCGACGGAAGAGAGGTGCGGCGCAGCTATTCGATCTGCCGGGTGCCGACCCCCGGCCACATCAGCGTAGGGATCAAGCGCGACCTCGGCGGCCTGTTTTCAGTGTGGGCACACGAGCACCTGTCTCCCGGTGAGCGCATCGAAGTGATGAGTCCGGAGGGAACCTTCACGACGAACCTTCCCGACCTCACCGGGGCACATATCGCCGGCATCGCGGCTGGTTCGGGCATCACACCGATGATGGCGCTGGCCGCTCATGTGCTGGCATCCTCACCGACGGCGCAGGTCAGCCTCGTCTATACCAACCGCGCCACGCAGGACGTCATGTTCCTCGACGAGCTCGCCGATCTGAAGGACCGTTACCCGGCCCGTCTTGCTCTCCATCATGTGCTTTCTCGCGAGCAGCGCACTGCTCCTCTGCTCTCCGGTCGCATTGACGCGGAGAAGCTGGGCGCAATCCTCGACGGGCTGCTGCCGCCGGACACCGTCACCGAGTGGTTCCTGTGCGGGCCATTCGATCTCGTCGCGCTGTGCCGCGAGACGCTCGAACACCGCGGTGTGCCCTCCTCCAGCATCCGTTTCGAACTCTTCACGAGTGATGCCGACGGTCCTCGCGTTGACCGCGGACGCCCCGTCATCGTGAACGAGGGTGACGAGATGCGCCGCATCGAATTCACCCTCGATGGGCTGTCGTCCACAGTGGAGTCTCCGGCCTCGGCCAATGAGGCGATTCTGGATGCTGCACTGCGCGTCCGTGGTGACGTGCCGTTCGCGTGCGCCGGCGGTGTCTGCGGCACGTGTCGCGCACGACTCGTGGAGGGCGAGGTGCGTATGACGCAGAACTTCGCGCTCGAGCCGGACGAGATCGAGCGGGGTTTCGTGCTGACCTGCCAATCCCACCCGACGACAAAGAGTGTCGTCGTCGATTACGACGCCTAAACGTCTGAATGCCTGAATGCCTGAATGAAGGAGCGAACATGATCGACCTGACCATCACCGACGCGGTCGCCCACGTCGTGCTGAATGCTCCAGAGAAGCGCAACGCCCTCAACGAGCAGGCTCTCACTGACCTTGGGTCTGCATATGACGAGGCCGCGGCGGCAGGTGTCCGTGCGCTCGTACTGCGTGGCGAGGGCGCTGGCTTCTGCGCTGGACGCGACATCGCCGGAGTCGACCCCGTCACTGACGATGTCACCGGCTACCTCGACGGCCTCGTGACTCCGCTGCTCAAGAAGATGTCCGCATTCCCTGCCCCAACGTTCGCCGCCGCACACGGCGCCTGCCTCGGCGTCGGGCTCGGGCTGCTGATCGCAACGGATGTCGTCTACGTCGCCGACACCGCGAAGATCGGCTCCCCGTTCGCCGCGCTCGGCGCGACGCTCGACTCAGGCGGGCACGCGCTGTTCTTCGAGCGTCTCGGCGCGCACAAGACGCTCGACCTCATCTACACCGGACGTCTCATGAGCGGCGCCGAAGCTGTGCAGTCGGGGTTATTCTCACAGGTGTTCCCCGCTGATGAGGTCACGACCGCGACAGATGCCGCGGCATCCCGGGCCGCCACCGGCGCGACGCAGGCGTTCCTGGCCAGTAAGTCGCTTGTCGCCCGGTTGCGCGATGAGCGCCTCGCACTCTGGGATGCCGTCGCCGCCGAGAACGCGAACCAGGCGGCTCTACGCGACACCGCCGACTACCGCGAAGGCTTCGCCGCATTCCAGCAGAAGCGGCAGCCCCAATTCACCGGCCAGTGAGCGGCGGGACCACTGTTTGGGCTCCGGGGGCAACCCGCACCTCGCTGCGGGACGCCACGACACCGGCGATGGCGTACACCAACGCCACGATCCAGCCGATGAAGACGGCGAACATCGCGGCGACGAAGAGCACGCCGGTCACGGCATCGTTCGCCAGCCCCCAGGTGGAGAGCACAGACCCGACGGGCGGGGAGTCGCCGCCGTCAGTGAGCGTGAGCATCATCACGAGCAGTGCACCCCAAATAACCCAGCTCGCGACGTTGTAGCCCAGCCGTGTACTGCGTCCCGCCTTCGCGTCGCGATCGAAGGCCACGATGATCGGAGGGATAAACAACGCGATGATCACGAACGGTGCGGCAAATATGCCGATAAACAACATCCAGCCCATCGGCGCCCCCAGCAACCCTCGCCCGAACAAGACGAGGAGTGGGAGGAGCACGGGCGCGATCCATTGGAAGACGCGAACGAACCGGCCGGAGAGTCTCATGCCGCCGAGACTAGCGCACGGCATCCGAGCGTCGAGAACACGCACCCGCGGCCACCATTCCGCCAGGGGCCATCCGGCATCCGAGCGTCGAGAACACGCAAACCGTCCTTCCCAAGCATGTGGAAGGACGGTTTGCGTGTTCTCGGCGGCAGCGGCGGCGGCGGCAGCCGGCGGGACGCGCGGCGTTAGAGCACGCGGAGGATGTCGTCGACGCGCTCCTTGGCATCACCGAACAGCATCTGCGCGTTGTCGCGGAAGAACAGCGGATTCTGCACGCCCGCGTAACCGGACGCCATCGATCGCTTGAAAATGATGACGTTCTCTGCCTCCCACACCCGCAGCACCGGCATCCCGGCGATGGGGCTTGAAGGATCTTCCGCCGCGGCGGGGTTGACCGTGTCGTTCGCGCCGATCACGAGCACGACGGCGGTGGATGCCAGGCCATCGTTGACTTCGTCCATTTCGAGGACGATGTCGTACGGCACCTTGGCCTCCGCCAGCAGCACATTCATGTGCCCTGGCAGACGACCGGCGACCGGATGGATGCCGAATCGCACATCCACCCCTCGGTCACGCAGCTTCTGCGTGAGCTCGGCGACCGGATGCTGCGCCTGAGCGACGGCCATTCCGTAGCCGGGCGTGATCACAACGGTCGATGCTTCTCTGAGCATGTCGGCGACGGATGCCGCATCGATTTCACGGTGCTCGCCGTGGTCGACCTCGGTGCCTGTGGGCGCTGCGATGCCGAAACCTCCGGCGATCACCGAGATGAAGGAGCGGTTCATCGCCTTGCACATGATGTACGACAGATACGCACCGGAGGAGCCGACCAGCGCGCCGGTGACGATGAGCAGGTCGTTGTTCAGCAAGAAGCCCGCTGCCGCGGCCGCCCATCCCGAGTAGCTGTTGAGCATCGAGACGACCACCGGCATGTCCCCACCGCCGATCGACGCGACCAGGTGCCAGCCGAGAGCTAGCGAGAGCAGCGTCACGACGATGAGCAGCGCGAGGCCAGGGGTGATCACGTACCAGACGGTCAGCGCAATGAAGACGGCGATCGCACCGAGGTTCAGCACGTTCTTGCCCGGCAGCATGAGCGGCTTCGACGACATCCGCCCCGAGAGCTTCAGGAACGCGACGATGGAGCCAGTGAAAGTCACACCACCGATGAAGATGCCGATGAACACTTCGCCGTGGTGGATATCGGCCAGCGCGCCGGTGTAGTCGGGAGCGGCGAGGTGCCCGTTCCAGCCGACCAATACCGCGGCGAGACCAACGAAGCTGTGCAGCAGTGCGATGAGTTCCGGCATCCCGGTCATCTCGACCTTGCGTGCGCGCCAGAGACCGATGCTCGCGCCGACCACCATCGCGACAACGAGCAGCACCAGACCGGTGAGGGCCTGCGGCTGTGCCCACGCCCCCTGGAACGTGACCCAGACCGTAGCGACGAGAGCGATGACCATTCCGGCAATGCCGTAACCAACGCCCGAGCGAGCGGAGTCGTGCCGGCTGAGGCCGGCGAGGCTCATGATGAAAAGCAGTGCCGCGACGATGTACGCAGCTCCGGCAACGGATGCCGAGATCTCAACGGCGCTCATCGACGGGCCCCCTTATCCGCGGATTGCTCAGGACCCTTGGAGAACATTTTCAGCATCCTTCTGGTCACCGCGAAGCCACCGAAGATATTGATGGATGCCACGAGCACAGCCACCGCGGAGAGAATCTGCACCACGAGGTTCGGGCTCGCGATCTGCACGACCGCACCGACCACGATGATGCCGGAAATGGCGTTCGTGACGCTCATCAACGGTGTGTGCAGAGCGTGCGCCACCTTGCCGATCACGTAGAACCCGATCACGATCGACAGCAACAGCACCGTGAAATGCTGCGGCAGCGGAGCGGGTGCGACCGCGTTCACGAGGAACAATGCGGCAATGCCCGCGATGATCAGCGCGGCCTTGCCGCGAGCGCCGAGGGTGCGCTTCGGCGCGACCTCGACGACCTCGACTGCGGCGGCCGCAGGAGCCGCTGATACCTGCACGGCAGGCGGAGGCCAGGTCTCTTCACCGTCACGCACCACCGTCACCGCCCGCTGCACCACATCATCGAAATCGAGTGTGAGCTGGCCGTCCTTCTCCGGCGTCAACAGCTTCAGCAGGTTGACGAGGTTCGTGCCGTACAGCTGCGAGGCCTGGGTGGGCAGACGCCCGGCCAAGTCCGTGTAGCCGAGAATGATCACACCGTTCTCGGTCACGTACTTCTCACCCGCGACGGAGCCTTCGACGTTGCCGCCCTGCGCCGCGGCCATATCGACGATGACGCTGCCCGGCTTCATGCCGGCGACGTCAGCTGCGGTGATCAGTCTGGGCGCTGCGCGCCCCGGAATCAGCGCCGTGGTGATGATGATGTCGACGTCGGCGGCCTGCTCGGAATAGAGCTCAGCGGCCCGACGATCGTAGGCCTCGCTGGTCGCCTTGGCATAGCCGTCGGAGGAGACCTCCTTCTGCTCATCGGGAACAGAGACTAAGAGATACGTCCCACCGATCGACTTCACTTGATCTGCAACTTCCGGGCGAGGATCAGTCGCACGCACGATCGCGCCGAGACTCGAGGCCGCACCGATGGCGGCGAGACCGGCGACACCTGCACCGGCGACGAGCACCTTCGCCGGCGGCACCTTGCCCGCCGCGGTCACCTGGCCGGTGAAGAAGCGCCCGAACTCATTCGCCGCCTCGATCACCGCACGGTAACCGGAGATGTTCGACATCGAGCTGAGCACATCCATCGACTGCGCGCGCGAGATGCGCGGCACCGCATCCAGCGCGAGCGCCGTGATCCCCCGCGTCGCGAGAGCCTGACGCAGCTCTGGCTTCAGGTTCGGGCTGAGCTGCGCGATCAACGTTGCGCCGTCCGCGATGCGAGCAATCTCGGCATCCGTCGGGGCGTTCACCTTCAACAGGATCGGTGACGACCACGCCTCATCGGCCTCCACAATCTCGGCGCCAGCCGCGGCGTACGCATCATCCAGGAAGGCGGATGCCGCGCCAGCGCCCCGTTCGACCGCGACGTCGTAGCCGAGCCCTCGCAGCGCACCCACCGTCTGCGGCGTCGCGGCGACTCTCGTCTCACCGCTCTGTTCCTTCACGATGCCGATTCGCATCATCCACTGCTCCCTTGCACGTCGCGGGCCATCAGCCGGCCACCCAGATCGGGCCGGCGCGGGGCACTTGACTTACGACCATATTGGGCCGGACGTGCAGGTTCGGCAAGGATTGCGGCCCTCGGACTCGAAAGAATCGCGCTCTTTGAGATTTGTGAAAGTCTGACACCGACTCCAGCGCCGGCCGCGCGCGTGGGGGAATGAAAAAACGGCTCCGAAGGCGCTCGGAGCCGGGTTTTCATTCCCGCATCAGCTGCAGGACGCGTCCGCGCCGGGACCGGGACCGGGCCGGGGCCCGGGGCCGCCGCCAGGGGCCCCGGGCCACGAGCCCGGCCGCCCTCGCGCACGGAATCTGCCTCAGTCGTCGATCAGCTCCGCCTCGACGACCTCGTCCTCAACTTCAGGCGGCCCCTCGCTCGTCAGCACCAGCCCCGCACCGTCGGCAGACACGTCCACGCGCACGGTGTCACCGTCGCGCACCCTGCCGGAGAGCAACCCCGTGGCGAGCTTGTTCTGCACCTCATTCTGGATGAGCCGGCGCAGCGGCCGCGCCCCGTACACCGGGTCGTAGCCGCGCTCGGCGAGCCACGCTCGGGCATCGGGTGTGACAGCCAGTGTGAGCCGGCGCTCGCGCAGCCGCGTGTGCAGCTGATCAACCGACAGTTCGACGATCTGCGCGAGATCATCCTCAGTGAGCGCCTGGAAAATGACGATGTCATCGAGGCGGTTCACGAACTCCGGCTTGAACGCCTGACGCACCAGCGCCATGACGCGCTCCCGTTTGTCGTCGAGCGACAGCATCGGGTCGATGAGGATCGGCGAGCCCAGGTTCGAGGTGAGGATCAGGATGACGTTCGAGAAGTCCACCGTCCGCCCCTGGCCGTCGGTCATGCGACCGTCGTCCATCACCTGCAACAGCACGTCGAACACCTCTGGATGCGCCTTCTCGACCTCATCCAGCAGCACGACGCTGTACGGGCGGCGGCGCACGGCCTCGGTGAGCTGACCACCCTGCTCATAGCCGATGTACCCGGGAGGGGCGCCGACGAGCCGCGACACCGAGTGCTTCTCGCCGTACTCCGACATGTCGATGCGCACCATGGCGTGCTCATCATCGAAGAGGAAGTCGGCGAGCGCCTTGGCGAGTTCGGTCTTGCCGACACCGGTCGGGCCGAGGAACAGGAACGATCCGGTCGGCCGGCCTGGGTCACTGATGCCCGCGCGTGAGCGGCGCACCGCATCCGCAACCGCCCCGACGGCCTCTTTCTGACCGACCAGTCGCTTGCCGAGCTCAGCCTCCAGATGCAGCAGCTTCTCGCTTTCGCCCTGCAGAAGACGACCGACTGGGATGCCGGTCCACGCCGCGATGACGCTGGCGATGTCCTCTTCGGTGACCTGGTCATTGACCATGCGACCGTCACCGTTACCCTCGGACTGCTCTGCCGCGAACACTTCGCGTTCGAGCGCGGGGATTTCCCCGTACAACAGGCGCGATGCCCTCTCGAGATTGCCCTCGCGCTGAGCACGTTCCGCATCGCCGCGGGCGGCATCCAAGCGGGCCTTAAGATCGCCGACCTTGTTCAGCGAGGCGCGCTCGAGTTCCCACCGCGCCTGCAACTCGCCGAGCGTCGCCTGCTTCGCAGAAAGGTCTTCGCGGAGCGCGGCGAGGCGCTCCTTGGATGCGTCATCCTTCTCCTTCTTGAGCGCGAGCTCTTCGAGCCTCAGCCGGTCGACGTAACGGCGCAGTTCGTCGATCTCTACAGGGGCCGAGTCGATCTCCATGCGCAGCCTGGATGCTGCCTCATCGATCAGGTCGATCGCCTTGTCCGGCAGTTGACGCGAGGGGATGTAGCGGTTCGACAGGGATGCCGCGGCGACCAGCGCGTTGTCCGAGATCGCGACCTTGTGGTGCGCCTCGTATCGTTCCTTGAGCCCGCGCAGAATCGCGATGGTGTCCTCGACCGTTGGCTCACCGACGTACACCTGCTGGAAGCGGCGCTCAAGCGCGGCATCCTTCTCGATGAACTCACGGTATTCGTTGAGCGTGGTGGCACCGATAAGGCGCAGTTCCCCGCGGGCGAGCATCGGCTTGAGCATGTTGGATGCCGCGACCGATCCCTCGCCGCCGCCAGCGCCCATCAGCGTGTGCAGCTCGTCGATGAAGGTGATGATCTGACCTTCGGATTCGGTGATCTCTTTGAGTACCTGCTTCAGCCGCTCCTCGAACTGGCCCCGATACATGGCGCCGGCGACGAGAGCGGAGATGTCGAGGGTGATGACATCTTTGTCCTTGAGCGATTCTGCGACATCCCCCGCGACGATCCGCTGTGCGAGCCCCTCAACGACGGCGGTCTTCCCGACACCTGGTTCGCCGATGAGCACTGGGTTGTTCTTCGTGCGCCTGGTGAGCACCTGGCTGACGCGCCGGATCTCGCTGTCACGGCCAATCACCGGGTCGAGCTTGCCCTGGCGGGCCTGGTCGGTCAGGTTGATGCCGAACTGTTCAAGTGCAGACTGCTGGTCGTCCTGTTGCGGCTGTGCGGGGTTGGTCATCGCATTCCCTCCAGTGAAGTTTTCATCAAGTTGAGTCGCGTTGGCGCAACTTTACCTCACCCGCGCACTGCGCGCACGGCATTCCAAATCACGCGAGCGACCTCGCGCTTTGAACCTTCGGCGGATGCCACGACCACTCCCTCTGCGCCGATGATCTCCACCGCGTTGTCTGCCTTCTCGAAGCCGTGCTCGGCATCCGCGAGGTTCACGGCGAGCAGGTCGACTCCCTTGCGCGCGCGCTTGCGACGGGCTCGCTCGCGCCGCTCCTCCGGGTCACGCAGGGTTTCGGCGGCGAAGGCCACAATGGTCTGGCCCTGCGCGCGCGCCGCGGCAAGCCCCGCCACGATGTCTTCGTTCTCGACCAGATCGATGCGGTCGAGAACACCGCTTTCCTTGGTCAGCTTCTGTTCCGAGGCCTCGGCCGGGCGGTAGTCCGCGACGGCCGCCGCCATGATGACCACATCTCTGGATGCCGCGGCATCCCTCATCGCCTCACCCAACTGCGCAGCCGTGCCGACCGGATGCACCCGAATTCGCGGATGCCGCGCCTCGGCGAGCACGTCAGACGCAATGTTCGCAGCGACCAGATCGACCTCGGCACCGCGGGCTGCGGCTTCGGCGGCGAGCGCGACGCCCTGCTTGCCGCTGGAGCGATTGCCGAGGAAGCGCACCGGGTCGATCGGCTCGCGCGTGCCACCGGCAGACACAGCAACGCGGAGTCCGGCAAGATCCTGCGGAGCAAGCAGTGCAAGAGCGGCATCGAAGATGTCCTCCGGCTCGAGCATCCGACCTGGTCCCGAGTCGCCGCCGGTCAGCTCGCCGTCGCCCGGCCCCAGCACGTGCACGCCGCGTTCGCGGAGGGTCGCGATGTTGGCTTGCGTTGCCGGATGCCGCCACATCTCCGTATGCATGGCCGGGGCGATCGCGACCGGCGCCGTTGTCGCCAGCAGAGTCGTCCCGAGCAGATCATCGGCAAGCCCCGCCGTCATCTTCGCGATCGTGTTGGCCGTTGCCGGAGCGATGATTACGAGCTCAGCGGCCTGGCCGAGAGCGACGTGCCGAACCTTCGCGACGTCGTCATGCACGCTCGTGGTGACCGGATTGCGACTGATCGCCTCCCACGTCGGTGCGCCCACGAACCGCAACGCATCATCGGTCGGAATCACCGTGACTTCGTGACCGGCCTTGATCAGCAGGCGCACCAGGTGAACGGTCTTGTATGCGGCAATGCCGCCCGTGACTCCAACGACGATGTTCATTCCTTGATTCTGCCTGAGCTGCGCATCGCTGTGGGCCTCTGGAGGATCCTGTCGCAACACACCCACGCCGCGCGGATCCATCCCGCAGCGATGGGCGGAGAACGCAGCGATGGGCTGAGCTTTGAGAGCTGGGGCTCCGCCCAACCGTGTTTTCTCCGCCCGAGCGCGCGGCAGAGCCAAGGCTCGACACCGGACCGCGGCCACCTAGACTGGCCGCGTGTGTACGGTCGTGATCGATGTCGCTGAGCCCGGAGGGTCGCGTCTACTTGCGGTCCGTGACGAGGATCCCGAACGTGCGTGGGATTCGCTCGGCCCGTGGTGGCCCGAGCAATACCCGGGGGTGATCGGCATCCGCGACCGCCGCGCTGGCGGTGCCTGGCTCGCCGCTAACCCGGCGACCCGACGCCTCGCCGTGCTCCTGAACCGGGCCGACACCCTCGACCTGCCCGAGGATCAGGTACTCAGCCGGGGCAGTCTCGCGCTGGAGTCCGTTGCCGGCCGGGGGCCAGTCGCTCCACTGCCGATGCACGGATTCAACCTGCTCGAAGTCGGACCCGACTCCGCTCGCGTGCTGTCGTGGGACGGCGAGAGTCTGCGCGAGACTCCGGTTCCGCACGGTGTGCACATGATTGCGCACGACGGTCTGGATGATCCGGCGACCGCACGCATCGCGCGCTGGTTGCCGGAGTTTCGTGCTCACGCCGCTCGGACGGATGCCTGGGAAAGCGAATGGATCGACATGCTCGCGGCATCCACCGTTCTTGACCCCACTGATGATGCGGCGATCATCCGAGACAACCGGCCGCACGGCTATCCGACCCAGTCACTGCTGTACTGCGTCGCCGCGGTGAATCATTCCGGCGTAGAGGTGCACGAATCAGATCTGTCGGCACCTGGCCGCTGGTAGCTCAGGCCGCCGATTCGTCCGCGACGCATGCGAACAGCGTGCGGTACGCGGTCGGCGTCGTTGAGAGTACGCGGGCGAAGTTCTGGCGCAGCACTGCGGCCGAGCCGAAGCCACACTCCTGCGCGATCTCGTCGAGACCCAGGTCGGTGCGCTCCAGCATCCGCTGCGCCTGAATGATCCGCTGGCGCGCCAGCCAGGCCGCCGGTGTCGCGCCATGCTCTGCTTTGAAGCGACGCGCGAAAGTACGAGGCGACATGTGCGCGCGTGAGGCGAGCTGGTCGACCGTCAGATCCTCGCGCAGATTCTCCATGGTCCAGTCGGTGATAGCCGCGAGCGAGTCGTTCTGCACCGTAGCGATCGGTCGATCGATGTACTGCGCCTGACCGCCATCTCGTTGCGGCGGCACGACCATGCGCCGCGCGACACGATTCGTGAGCTCGGCGCCGATCTCCTGGCGCAGCAGGTGCAGGCAGGCATCAAGGCCCGCCGCGGTGCCCGCACTGGTGATGATGCGACCATCCTGCACAAACAGCACGTCAGGGTCGACATCGACCAGCGGGAACATCGCCGTCATCTCGTCGGTGTACTTCCAGTGTGTCGTCGCCCGTCGTCCGTCGAGCACGCCCGCTTCCGCGATGACGAATGAGCCACTGCAGACGCTGAGCAGCCAGGCACCCCTGGCCGCGGCATCCCGCACCACATCGAGAATGCGTGGGTCTGTGGCACCCCACCATTCACGGGGGATCGGACAGACGACGACGAGGTCGGCCTCATAGGCGAAGGAGAGGTCGTTCTCGACGTTGATAGAGAACCCCAACTTGGATGCCACGACCCCCGCCTCGACGGCAACGACACGGAAGTCGAAGTTCGGGACGCCGTCATCTGATCGATCAAGGCCGAACGCCTCGCAGGCGACACCGAACTCGAACGGTGCGAAGCCGTCTTGGACGATGCAGGCGACTGTTCTCATGGTGCTCCTTCAACGACGATGTGTGACCTTGCCCAGTTTGGCAGTTTTTCGATGACCTATGTCAATTCTGCCACTAGTGGCACGAAATCAACAGGCGTAGCTTTTCTGCCATGTCCATTCTCATCCTCCTCGCAGTACTTGCCCTCGTCGGACTCATCGCCACCGTCGTCGAACTCCGTCGCGATGGTTTCCACGCGGTCGCCACCGATTGGTCGCGCGTCGCCGACCGCGACGCCCTCGACAGCGCCGAGGCCTCGATCAGCTACCGCTGATGGTTGGACGCCGCCTACCCGCGGCCAGGTTCCTGGTCGCGACTAGTCTCGACGGCATGAGCGATCCTCAGCGGCCCCCGGTTCCGCCGTATGCGTCCCAGCCCGGTCAGCACCCGCAACCCGGGCATCCGACACCGCCCTCGGCAGCCGCGCAGCCGTATTACCAGAGCCAGCCCCAGCCGCCCGCTGCCCAGCAGGGCTACGTGCTGAACGGGCAGAGCGCGCATCCATCACGCCCAGACTCAACCGGTGGCAACACTCCCGGACGGATCGGCTTCATCATCGGGCTCACCGGCTTGGCGCTGAGCCTGCTGATGAGCGTGATCGTTCAGATCACGATCCGCAGTGTCGGCTTCCAGATCGTCTCGATCTTCGCTGGCTTCGGCTCACTTCTCGTGTTCATCGCCGCATTGGCCGCCCTGGTCTTCGGCCTGGTCGGCCTCAAGCGAGTCGGCGTTCCGCACGGACAGGCAGGTATCGCCGTCGGCCTCGGCATCGCCGGCGTCGCGGGCGGCATCCTCTCTTTCCTCATCAGCTCGCTGGGCGCTCTGTTCTACTGAGCTCCGCTACCTGCCGCCGATCAGCGCCAGAACGGATCAGCGTCGACGCCGATCAGCGTTAGCGAAGATCAGCGCGGCCAGATCAGCGCGACCAGATCCACCGGCGCCGGCGTCGCTGCCGTACCGGCACAGCTTCGGGCTCCGGCGGCGGTACGGCCGTTCGATCGCCCGTGACCCAGCGCAGCCAGAGCGCATCCGGGTTGCCCTCCAGCACGAGTGCGCGGGCGAGCAGCGTCAACGGGATCGACAGGATCGCGCCGAGCGGCCCGATCACGAAGGTCCAGAAGATCACCGAGAAGAAACTCAGCGTGAGGCTGAGATCAACGGCGTCGCTGACGAACTTCGGCTGCACGAGCACCTGCAGCACGACGTTGACGACGCTGTACACGGCGACGACACCGAGCAGCAGCGGCCAGCCGCCGACGGCGAATGCGAGGATCGCTGGCGGCACCAGACCCAGGATGAAACCGACATTCGGGATGAAGTTCGTCACGAACGCGAGGATCGCCCACACGATGGGAGCCGGTACCCCCATCCACCACAGTGCGAGGCCGTCGATGATCGCCACGATCGCGCCGAAACTCGCGTTGACGATGTAATACCGGCGGATGCCACGATTCAGCAGCGTGATGCGTCCGATGACGTGGCTGCGCGTTGCTCCGAACACGGCAGGCGCGTGGCGGTAGCGTGCCGCATCCACCGCCATGAAGATGATGTATGCGAAGACAAAGAACAGTGCGGTGCCGACGGCGACGACCGTGCCTCCAACGCTCTGCACCATCTTCAGCAGGTTCGCAGGCGCGAGCAGCGAACTCACGGCATCCGTCGCCTCCTGCCCGAATCCGAGGTCATCCAGCCATGCGACGAACTCGTTGAACTGGCCGATTACACCGTTATCGGAGGTGAGGTCGACGACGAGGCGGGCGAACTGCGTTCCGGCGAACCACAGCAGCGCACCCATCGCGAGCAGGATGACGTACGCCAGTGCTATGACGAGCGTGGATCCCAGCCAGGTGGGCATCCCGCGGCGCGTCAGCACACTGCGGGCCGGTTCACAGATGACCACGATCACGATCGCCAGGGCGATGGGCCCGACGATCTCGCGGGCGAACGAAAGCCCGGCGATGACGACGACTGATGCGGCGAGCGTCAGCAGCACTCGCAGGCTCGACGAAAGAACAGGGCCGGACACGCTTGAAGGGCTGGTCACTCGGCCAGCGTACCCGCCGGTTCTCGTTCACAACTCCTCAACGATGTGCGTTGTGAACGTCAACACCGCCCATGCGACCGTGATTCGTACTCGACTCTGAGGAGTTATGAACGCTCGCCGAGCACGCGCTCGTAGATCTCGATCATCGCCGCGGTGCGCGATGACTGGCGGAAAGCCTCGGCGACCTCGGAGTCCGGAGTCGGCGCGGTTCCTGCCATGATGTCGGATGCCGCACGCTGCAGAGTCTCGGAAAGCGCAGCGACCGATGGCCCAGGAACTGCCCACAGTCCGCCGCGCAGCTCACCGGCGATGTCAGGGTCGCAGACGATGGTCGGAGTGCCGAGGGCTGCCGCTTCGAACGGCGTCATCCCCTGAGTTTCAAACCCGATGGAGGTCTGCACCACGGCATCCGCTGCGGCAATCCGGGCGAGGGTCTCGGCATAGCTAAGTCGCCCCGCGAATCGCACCCCGGCATGCTGGCGGGCGATCTTCTCCGCTGCGCGCAGCTGCCCTCCGCCGCCGATGATTTCGATGTCGGCATCCACCTGAGATGCGACAACCGCCTCCAGGAACGGGAGCAGCCTCTTCTCAGGACTCATCCGTCCGAGCCACACGAATCGCGGACGCCTGGTGCGTGGAACATCATCTACCGCGTGAGACACCACACCCGGCGTGGTGTCTCGCGCAGACGATGATGTCTCGGCAGCGAGAGTCTCGGCCGCAAGAGTCTCGGCCGCAAGAGTCTCGGCGAGCAAATCATCGTCGATGCCGTTCCACACCACGTCCACACTGTCGAAGACCCTGTGCTGTTCCAGCCGTCGTGCGAAATGACCCGAGGGCGCGGTGACTGCACTGGATCCCTGAGCGATACCGCGAAGGAATGCCCAGCCGTCGCTTCCGCTGACCCGTGAGCCAATGCCGCGCATCGTCTGGCGTCGCCACAGATTCAGCACGGCGAGCACCTGCCTGTGCAGCGGAGTGACCGCGGCCATGCCGACATCGACGCGATTGTGCATCGTGTGCACGACCGGGATGCCGTGGCGATGGGCGAATCGATGCCCGATGAACGCACCCCAGAAGTCGCCCTGCACGTGCACGAGGTCGACGGGCGGGCGGGTAGCGAAGGCACGGTCAAGGAAACGATCGGTGCGACGTCCCGGCCATGACATCGAGTATTCACGATCAAGGGTGATCGGGATGGACGGTGTGTCCAGGTATCCGGGATCCGTCGTCGCGATTCCGCGCGCATGCATCTTCGGCGCGACAGCAGTCACCGTATGGCCGGCACGTTCGAGGAATCGTCGCTGCAACCGCATCGACACCTGCGCTCCGCCGAGGGACTCGAGGTGCTGATCGCCGAAAAAGACGATGTGCATGGGTTACTCCGGCAGCGGTTCGTCACGGTAGAGGGCCTCGAATGTGTCGAGGGTGCGGTTGATGTCGTGCACGAGCACGCCATCCAACGAAGCCTGCTGCATCCGCGCATACTCATCTGGCGACGCGGTCAGCACATCCGTCATTCGTGCCGCAAGCTCGTCGACATCACCTGGCGCGAACAGATATCCGTTCTCGCCGTTGTGTACGAGATGAGGCAGCGCGACAGCGTCTGCGGCGACGATCGGCAACGCCGAGGCCATCGCTTCCATGGTCGCGATCGACTGCAGCTCGGCAATGGATGCGATCACGAACAGGCTTGCGCGCGACAGCAGCGCCCGCAATTCCTCATCAGTCGTTCGACCGTGGAACGTGACGCGATCAGAGAGGCCAAGTTCATCACTGAGCCGCTCGAGATTCTTGCGCTGGTCGCCACCGCCGACGATGTCGAACGTGGTCTCCAATGCCGGGTCGAGCTTCGTCATCGCGTGCAGGATGACCTCGATCTGCTTTTCTGCCGTCAGACGCCCGACGAAGATGATGCGGTTCTTCTCACGCGGTGCGATCACCGGCGTGTACTGCGTGCGATCGATCCCACAGCTGATCGGGATAACACCCTGCACGTCGACGGTCCGCTCGAGAAAATCGGCGGCGCGACGGGTCGGCGTCGTGATGGCGCGCGTGAGGTCGAAGGTGCGCTTCGCATCCCCCCATGCCCACTTCAGCAAGAGATCATCGACGAACTTCGGGAACATGGAGTGGTCGAGCAGATTCTCCGCCATCACGTGATTCGTGGCAATAACCGGGATGCCACGCTCTGCTGCAACATGCGCGAGACCTCGACCGATCAGAATGTGCGACTGAATGTGCACAATGTCGGGTTTCACGCGATCGAGCACCTTGCGCGCATAGTGGGTCGTTCGCCACGGCCACACGAACCGCAGCCAGTCATGCGGCATCCACCGCACCGAAGGCAGACGGTGCAGCGTCATCGGCTCACCCTCGATGACCTCGGTCGCAGGCGTCGCCCGACGGTACTTCGTGTTCGGTGCGACAACGTGCACATCGTGGCCACGCTGCACCAGCCCTGCCGCGAGGCGCTCAGCGAAGCGCGCGGCGCCGTTGATGTCAGGGGCGAAGGTGTCGCATCCGATGAGGATCTTCAACGGAGCGTCAGAGGAGGTCACGGATATGCAGCCTTACGGTACGCGGCAGGGGGCCCGGATCCGGGCGCTGGCAACTCTACCGGAGGGGCCTGCAGCACCTCGTAGGCCAGCCGCGGTCAGAGCACTCACGCAGGGTCATCCTCTACCGTGGGGTCATGCGCATCGCCTCATCCGCAGACCACCAACTCTGGATTCCTGTGACGGAATCATTCGGCTGGAAGGGACGCCGCCAGCGCAAGGCAGCATTGCGGATGCTGATGGGCCAGGCCGTGCAGACAGGAAGCGGACCCGTCCCTCGAGGAACGCGCGTCGGCGCGTGGGCGATCAGCCAGCTCGCACCGGCGATGATGAAGCGGGCCGATGGGCGCGTGCTGGTCTGGATGTGGAAGTCCGACCCCGAACTTGTGGTTGCCATGGCGACGACCCAGGAACTCACACACGATGTGCGCCGCGCAAGAGCGATGATGCCTATGGAGTACGACGACACCGAGTCGTTCACCTCACGACTGGGCGCGGGCGAGAAGCTGGTGATCTCGTTCCCAGAGCAGCCGTCCTCTCCCCCGTTCGCCACCTACACCTGGGACACCGGCACGCACCTGATCACTCTCACGGCCGTCGGCGGCTCTCGGGAGATGTTCGCCACGGTGATTCCGGCGCTCGACGACCTCGCGCGCAGTATCCGCATCGCCGACGACGTCACGGGCGGCGAGACACCGGGCGTGCTGCGGATCGATCCAGCCTGACTGGAAACACGATCTGCCCGAACCGCTCGTGGATGCCACCAGGATGTTCGCGCCGTAGAGACGTGCTGTTCTCCGTAGAATCGCCGGATGGCGTGAGACCGCGCCGCGGGGGAGGCTGGCGACAGTGAGGGCACGAACCACGTTCGGCGTGCTTCGTCTTGTCACGGCAGCCGTGTGTCTGACCGCGCTCATCCACCGCTTGTTCTGGGGCCTCGGTTCGCAGACCATTTCCGGTCGCAACTTCTTCGCATATCTCACAGTGGAGTCGAACTGCGCACTCGTCGTCCTGCTCGTCATAGGTGGCATCCTGGCGTTTCGCCGCGACGACGACCCTCGCTGGTTCAGCATCGCTCTCTCATTGGTGCTGACCTGGACAATCACGGCCGGCCTCGCATTCGCTCTGATCGTCTGGCAGGCAGGAGTCCGCGGCATCCGCGTGGATGTCCCCTGGTCAGATCAAGTGCTGCATTTCTGGCTGCCGGCCCTCACTGCGATCGCGTGGACGCTCACCCCCGGACACCGGTCGGTGCCGTGGTGGATCATCCCTGGCTCTCTCGTTTTTCCCCTGGCCTGGGGCGGGGTGACGATGTGGCGTGGGCCGATGATCGGCTGGTATCCGTACTACTTCTTGGATCTGCGGCAGGTCAGCGGCACCGGGGAGTTTCTGCTGACGAGCGGCATCGCCCTGGCGATCTTCGCGCTCATCGCGACGGTGCTGGCGGTGATTAGTCGGATCAGTCCGTCACGCCGGAAGGCAGGAACGCGTCCAGCGATGTGAGGGCTGCGACGAGGGCGTCGTCCTCTTCGAGTCCTGCGAACTCCTCGGCAGCCGCTCCGCCGAGGATTCCCACCAGCACGTTCTCGCCGGTGGCAGGAAGCAGATTGATCCAGGTGCGGACCAACTGGTCGCCGTCCACTGCGTGCCAGATCGTCGCCTCAGTGTCCCAGAACGGCTCGTCGTAGCGCAGCCAAACTGTCTCGATGTGCCCCATGCCCAGTGCGTTGATTGCGCCGCGGTATGTGAACGGCAGGGGCGGTGCGAACTCGATTCCTTCGCGCTGCAGCACGCCGAGCGGCACGGTGATCACCACCCGATCGAACGAGGTCGACTCCCCCGTGCCGAGACGCAGACTGACACCCGCATCGTCATAGGCGACGCGGGTTACTGCGGACGACAGGGTCAGCTGCGCGCCCTCCAGCATCTGCTGCACGACTGCGCCGAAGTCACTGACGATGCCTGATTTTGCCGGAATCGGCAGAGCAGGCGGGAACCAGGATGACACGGTGTCGGCATCCGCACCCGAGGTGGTGGTGAGGTACGCCAGGAGCGCGGCAAGGCCCGGCTCTTCAGGATCGGCGCCGGTCTCTGACAGCGCCTCAGTAAGTGAGACATCGGCCGGGAAGGATTGGGCTGCGGCGATCGCTTGCTCCAGCGACGCGTTGCTGACCGGGTCGAGGTCGCCCTCTGGGGAGCGCCAGAGAGCGGATGCCAGGTCCACAGTCTCGAGGCCGTCAAGGACAGGGCGACCGTCTTCCGGGGCGTCGCCGAGCAGCCATCCGCCGAGTTGGATCGGCATCGGCCAGTCGTCGTCGAGCTGCGAGTGGACGCGTCCGCCGACCCGATCGCGTGCCTCGAATACGGTGACTTCGATATCGGCATCCGCGAGCCGTGCGGCGACTGTCGCGCCGGCAAGACCGGCCCCGATCACGGCGATCCGCTCGCCGGGACCTGCCGTGGCGCGCACGCGCACCGCAGCACTCTCACCCGAGTGGATCGCACCGCGCATCGTGCCGGGATTATCGGCATCCGTCGCCTCGCCCGCGAAGAACAGCCGCCCTCCGACGGGCTCTGCCAAAGTCTCGCGGGTAGCCGACTGCACACCGATGCGGGTGAAGCTGACGGCGCCGCGCGAGAAGGGGTCTGTCGACCACGCGCTGCGCACGCTCGCGGCGGGAGCCGGCACCGTGGTTGTGGGCAGCGGAGTGGGCGTGCCAGTGGGGGTCGGCGTGGGAGCAGGTTCCGGCGTGCAGGACACGAGCAGCACGCTGAGGGCCCCGGCTCCGGCGCCGATCAGCAGCTCGCGACGCGTCATCCTCATGGTGTCGCCACACTACCCGTTCCGGCTGAACGAGGCTTCTCCAGCGTTCGACAAGCGCAAATGACTCCATCCGGTCGGGATTTGGAGCCATTTGCGCTTGTTGAAACTGCGGGCGGGGCTTTAGCCGCGCACGTATTCGGCGAGCACGACTCCCGACTCGTACGGCGTGATCGCGGTGGGGCGGAAATCGGCGGGTGCGTAACCTCGCCCTTCAAACAGCGGGATGCCGTCGCCGAAGAGCACTGGATTGCGCTTGAGTGCCAGCCGGTCGATCTCGTCGCGCAGCACGGCCGCAAGCGAGCCGCCTCCGCAGAGCCAGATCCCTTTACCCTCCTCAGCCTTGAGCTCGCGCACGACCTCAACGGGATCGAGGTCAGTGAACTCGACGTCATCCGAGCCATTCGGGGCACTGTGCCCACGCGTGAAGACAATTTGCCAGAGGTGGCGGTATGGGGACGGCAGATCGGGGAGTCCGACCGCATAGGTGTTCCAGCCCATGAGCACAGTGTCGAACGGGCCCCCTTCGACCGACAGGCCGGCGGCTGCGGCGAGCGCCGTCGGCGCTGTTCCGCCGTACTTCGACCAGATGTCCGCTGCATGGTCCCCCTCAACGAGGAATCGGTCGAATTCTCCGCCAGGGCCGGCGATGAAACCGTCAATGCTCACGGCGACGTAATAGGTGAGTTCTCGCATCATTTCTCCAATAACTACAGGTGCAGTGATTGGAGACTACAACAGGTGCAGTGGTTGCGCTAGAGTCATTCCCATGGCGAAGAACGAAGCACGCCGAGCGGTGCTGGCGGATGCCGGCATCACCGTGTTGGCGCGAGAGGGCTCGCGCGGCCTGACCCATCGGGCGATCGATGCGGAGGCCGGCGTTCCGATCGGCACGACCTCGAACTACTTCCGCAGCCGGGAGGCCCTCGTCACCGGGCTGTTCGAGCGAATCGGCGTGCGCCTCGCGCCCCCACCGTCAGATCTCGAGGCCCGTGCCGAAGAGCAGCCCAGCCGCGAACTCTTCGCCGACTACACGCGCGATATCGTGCGCCGTCTGACCACACAGCGCGAGGTGACGCTCGCGCTCTACGAACTGAGGCTCGAAGCAGCCCGCCGTCCAGAGCTCGCCGCTTCATTGGGCACGTGGCAACGCGCCGGGCTTGACGGCGATGTCGCGTTCAACGAAGCGGCGGGGCTCCCCGGCGGGCGACGCGAGATCACCCTGTTCCACTACGCGATTGAAGGTCTCGTCTTCGATCGACTCACATCACCCATCGATCCGGATACGTCCACCGACGACATCGTCGACGCGCTCGTCGCGGGGCTGCTACCCGGCTGAGAGTCGCCGCGCACGCCACGCTCTCGAGAACGCACAAACCGCCCTTCCCTGAATCCAGGAAGGGCGGTTTGTGCGTTGTCGGTCAGACCCTGACGTGGGTCATACGATGTTGTCGATCAGACCACTAGGTGAATCAGACCGCGACGTCGCCGATCAGGTTCACCTTGATGCCCATGCCGTCGAACATCGCTGCCTTCGCGATGAGTGCCTTGTCGGCGGTTTCAGCATCCGGTGCGTAGACGAGCTGTGCGTGGTTCGCCTTGTGGCGCGCCATGAACTGATCGCGCGAGACGCCGTTCAGTACGACGTGTGCGAGCGGCCACTCCGGGTTGGTGGCATCCTTGCGGCGCTGGGTCTCCGCCTCTGGGAGCTCGACGACGGCACCACGGAAGATGTCTGCCTGCAGGATGCCCTCGGCGATGAACACGCGCGACAGCACGATCTCACCGGGCTTTGACACACCGTTGAGGGTGGCGCCGCCTGCGGGGAAGAACACGTGGCCCTGACGCCAGCCTTCGGCCTTGTCCCAGCCCCCGAGGTGCGAGGCGGGCACGGAACCGGAGATCTCGTACGCCCAAACGAACTGGCCCTCGTAATCCTCGCCCCAGCGCACGTCGTGCAGTGTGTTGTCGGGAACGAGGCCCATCGCGCGCCAGACGCGGTCGGTGACCAGCGCGTCGACCGCGACGCCCTCATCGGCCTCGTTGAAGTGCGGGAACGCACGCCCCTCGTGCAGCACACGCGAGCCATCGCGCGAGGTGACCGGCGGGCGCTCGGTGGAGTTCAGGATGCCTTCGGCGAGGTCGGATGCCGGAACCAGGTCCTTCAGACCCTGCTGGTACTGGATGCCGACGGCGTCGAGTCCGAAGTCGTCGGAGATGCGCAGGGCAGCGATGTACATCTTCATCTGCCATTGCACCTGCTCGCGGGTGAGCTCGGTCGTGCCATCCTCACCGAAGCGGAACGTCATCCCGTGCTCGACGAGCCAGTCGAAGGCTGCGTCAGCTTCTTCCTCGGCAACATTGAGCATCTCGGCGTACAGCGCGGACTGCGACAGTCGCTCCTTGTAGATGCCGGTCTGGTTGAGCAGCTCGTCATCGAAGATGGCGTTGTACATCCCCATGCATCCCTCGTCGAAGACGCCGATGATGGCCTTCTCGTCGCGAAGCTGGGCGGCGAGCGCCTCGCCGAGCTGCTTTTCCGGGCTCTCCGGCAGCGCGGGGAGCGCACGCACGTGCGTGTAGTCGTGGGTGATGGTGCCGGTCTCAGTCCACTCCTTGAGGGTGGCCGTGAACCAGTCGTCAGTGAAGTCAACCGACCAGGTCGACGAGTAAGGCTTGTCCATCTTGGTGAGGCCAGCGTTCAGTCCGAGCAGACCGACGAGTCCCGGCCAGTCACCCGCGAAGTTCGCGACCGTGAGGATCGGGCCCTGGTGGGTGCGGAGTCCGGCGAGCACGTGGTGCGAGTACTGCCAGTTCGCGATCGCAACGATAAGCGGGGCGTCAGCGGGGATGTTCTTGAAGACTTCGAGGCCCATGCGCTGGCTGGAGATGAAGCCGTGGCCGGTGGCGGGGTCGACGTCGAAGGCGCGGACGACGCTCCACCCGAGCTCACCGAAGACGCGCGACACGCCTGCTTCGAGCGCGACCTGGGTCGGCCATCCGCCGACGTTCGCAGCCTCGCGCAGATCGCCGGAGGTGATCAGGTACGCGGTTTTCGGGGCGGATGCCGGGCGAGACGCCGGGGCGGGAAGGGTGTAGCTCATAGTGTTCTCCGTTACTGGTGGGTACAGACGCCGCGTTGGCAACTGTACCTGAAATCGATTTCAAGCCGCAAGTGGATGGGTACGGCACCCGTCCTCGGCATCCCGGAATCAGGAGGCTGTCTCGAGAACAGGAGGGCTCTGCAGAAACGTCCTGATCTCAGTCGAAGGTCCTGATTTCAGGACGAGGATCGGCGTCAACGCACCGCGCTGGCCGCTTGCACTTCGTTGCGCAGCACGACCGTGCGGGCCGGCTGCTGGTCTCCACGGATGCGTTCGAGCAGCATCCGTGCGGCGGTGACGCCCATGTGGCGCGCGGGCAGGCGCACCACGGTAACCGCCGTCGGCGAGAGTGTTGTGAACGGCAGCGAGCCGATGACGGCAACGCCGACCTTCGGCGGGGTGAGACCATGCTCGGTGAGAACCTGGATCGCGCCAACGCCGATGAGGTTGTTGCCGGCCACGACGGCATCGGGAGGCTCTGGCAGTGCGAGAAGCTCTTCCATGGCCGCACGGCCCCCGTCGACGCGGAAGGTTGCGAAGCGGAGCAGTTCAGGGTCGAGCTCGTGACTCGCCTTGTTCAGCGCATCACGCCACCCGGCCGCACGTTCGGCCGCCGTGTCGATGTGCTCAGGGCCGCCGATGTAGGCGATACGGCGGTAACCCGCATCGATGAGGTCGTGCGTCGCGCTCGCCCCCGCGGCGCGGTTCGCCATGATCACGCCGTCGATGTCGTAGGTGGTGCCGCGGTCGACCGCGACCACAGGCCGGCCTGTGGCGAGGATACCGTCGAGCTTCGACTCCTCGGATGCTGTCGCGATGATCACCCCCGACATGTGCTCGGCCATGGCGATGTCGAGGTACGTCGCTTCCTTCGCCAGCACCGAGTCGGAGTTGCAGAGCACAACGGAATAGCCGGCTTCGGATGCGACATCCTCGACCCCGCGCGCCATCTCGGTGAAGTACGGATTCTCGATATCAGGAATGATCAGCCCGATGACCTCAGAACTCTGGAGCCGCAACGAGCGCGCCATGCGATTCGGGACGAACTTCAGCTGTTCCGCCGCAGCGCGCACCGCCGCTACCTTCTCCGAGGAGACGTTCGTGCCGTTGAACACGCGTGAGACCGTCGCCGGTGAGACCTGCGCGAGCGCTGCGACGTCGTAGATCGTGGTCATTGTGGAGTTTACTGTAACCGATTTCATCACCTGTCCGACGGAGCACCCACGATGAGGCCGTGGGCGCTCCGTCGAGACTTCTATCTTCGGGCGTATCTTCGCGCGATCGTCGACAGTGCGACAGCGAGCACCAGGATGCCGCCCTTGAAGATGTACTGCCAGAAGGTCGGCGTGCCGAGCAGCGCGAGTCCGTTGAATCCGACGCTCACGACGAGCACCCCGATGAGCGTGCCGAGAATGTGGAACTCACCGTCGCGGAGTGTCGCGGAGCCGAGGAACACAGCGGCGAAAGAGTCCATCAGATACCCGTCGGCCGCACTGACCGTGCCGCTGCCCAAGATCGATGCCAGCAGCACCCCGGTGAGCGCAGCGCATGCCCCGGCAATCACGAATGCCGTGATCTTCGCCCGGTCGACCCGGATACCAGCGAGACGCGCCGCTTTCGGGTTAGCGCCCACCGCCTGAATCCGCTGGCCCATAGCTGTCCTGTTCAGCACGATCCACAGAACCGCGACGACGATCAACATGAACCAGATCGGATTCTGCACACCCATGAACCGGGCGAGCGTGATCCAGGTGAACTCTTCCGGCAGTTGGGTGATGGGAGACCCTGCGGTGTACCCGAATGCGAGACCGGTGAGAATCGTCCCCACGCCCAGCGTTGCGACGACGGCATTCACGCGCGCCTTGGTGACCAGAATCCCATTCGCTGCGCCGATGCCGCCACCGATGATGAGCGTGACGACGACGGCGACCAGAATCGGAAGGCCCTGGTTCGCGATGAATCCCGTAACGAGGACACCCGCGAGGCTCGCCATGTAGCCGATGCTGAGATCAAACTCGCCGACCACGAGCACCATTGTCAACCCGCACGCGATGATCGCCGTAAGAGAGGACTGGTTGACGATGCTCAGCAGGTTATTGGCAGTGAAGAAGGCGCCGTTGGGAACTGCGATGGCGAAGGTCACGATCATGATCGCCATCGCGATCAGCGTCCCGTACTTCGAGACGATCAGAAGGGCCGTGCCACCTGCTCTGCTTCGGGGCCGGATCACGACCTCAGGGGCGAGGGACATCTTCATTCGTCTTCCTTTCGTTCCCGCGCTCGAAACTGAGCGACAGGATTCGGTCTTCCGTGATCTCACGGCCGACGAGTTCTCCGGTCACCCGGCCTTCAGCCATCACGATGACGCGGTCACACAATCCGACAAGTTCCTCGTTGTCCGAAGAAATCGCCAGGACACCGGTACCCTGAGCGGCGAGTTCGCGGACTACACGATGCACCTCGGCTCTGGCCCCGACGTCGACACCGCGCGAGGGCTCATCAAGGATGAGCAGTCGTGGACGCTCCACCAACCACCGCGCGATCGCGACCTTCTGCTGGTTGCCCCCTGACAGTGATCCCACCGGATCAGCGACATCCCTGGCCTTGACGGTCACTGCGTCGGCAAGCAATCGGGCGCGACGCCGACCTTCCCGCATCCTGAGAAACGGCCAGAGGCGTGAACGTCGTAGCCCGCCCAGACTCGACACGTTGATGTTGAAATCAATGGATCGCTCCAGGAAGAGACTTTCACTTCGTCGCTCTTCCGGCACCAGACCGATGCCCGCGCGGACCGCATCAGCCGGTTCCCTGAAGCGGACTTCCTTGCCATCAAGGACAACGCTCCCGGCAACACGCGGACGGGCTCCGTAGATCAGGCCGGCCAGTTCCGTCCGCCCTGCGCCAACGAGACCACCGATGCCCAATACCTCACCGGAGTGCACCACCATTGAGACGCCGTGGACACGACTCCCATCACGCGCATCGTTCACGACAAGAATGGGAGCTCCATGCTCAGCCGGCTCCCGACCATGTTCGGCGATCTCGAGGTCTCTGCCCACGATCGCTCTCACCAACTCGGCTTTCGCAACTGACTCCCCCACGCGTCGATCCACGACCTGCCCGTCCTTGAAGACCGTGACGTCCTCGCACAATGCGCTGACCTCGTCGAGTCGATGCGAGACGAAAATCACGGCAGTGCCAGAGGCTGCGAGTTCCCGGATGATGGTGTGAAGTCGTCCGGCCTCTTCGGAGGACAGGGAGGCCGTTGGCTCGTCCATCGCGATCATCCGCGCATCGCGCATGAGGGCTCTGCCGATGAGCACCAACCACTGATCTGCGGGACCGAGATCGTCGACAGAGGTGTTCAGGCCAAACTTCATGCCGAGCCTTTCGGCGACAGCGCGGGCGCGAACCCGTGCGGGACGCCAATCGATGATGCCAAGACGCGTGGGAGGGTCCTGCCCGAGGAGCATGTTCCGCAGCACGCTCCACCCCGGAATCAGGCTCATTTCCTGGTGAATAAACGCGAGCCCCAACGTGGACGCATCACTCGGCGTGGCGATCTGAGCAGCGACTCCATCGACGATGATCTCGCCGGAGTCGGGATGCTCGATCCCCGCAAGGCACTTGATCAATGTCGACTTGCCCGCGCCGTTCGCTCCGACAAGCCCGTGCACCACACCTGCCCTGATGCTGAAAGCCACCTCACGGAGAGCGTGAACCCCGCCGAACGACTTACTCACCCCGTTGATCGAGATCAGTGGCCGTTCCTCCGCCTCCGCTCTCGTCACTTGGGACTGAACTCCGACCACCGATGGCACTAGTCGAGCGCTTCCGGGTGCTCTGCGAGGAAATCGTCGATGTTGTCAGCCGAAACGAGGATGCCGGGAACATCGACGGTACGCGAGCTGAAATCACCGGATTCGATCGCCGCCGCAGTTTCTTCGAACATCGTGCGCCCTTCGGCCCGCGCGTCCTCGAACACTGTGGCAGTAAGCGTGCCGTCCTGCACAGCCTGGATTGCCGTACTGGACCCGTTGATCCCGTAGGTGAGGATGTCAGTGCGCCCTTGTTGTTTGATCGCTGAGATCGCGCCGAGCGTTGGGTCCTCCCAGCATCCCCACACTGCGAGGTTCCCGCTGCCCTCAGGGTGCGCCGCCAGCCACGCGGTCGCGTAGCGTGCGCCATCCTGCAGGAAGCCGGGAATGTTGACCTCGTTCTTCGTGACATTGACGTCGGGAGCCTGCTCCGCCATCATCTCGTCGAACAGCACTTCACGATCACGGCACACCTGTCCGGTCCGGTAGGTGAGGGCCAGCACGTCGCCATCGCTCTCGATCGCGTCGATCATCGACTGCGTCGCAGGTTCGGCGAATGGCGCGCCGTCGCCTGCGACGACCACAATTCCCTTGCCTGCACCTCCGCCCCAGGTTGCGACGGGCACGTTCGCCTGTGAAGCAGCGTTCAGCCCCGTCCCCAATGAACTCGCCGGGAAAACAAGGTTAAATATCATCCCCGCATCTTTATTGACGAAGTTCTGAATCGCGGTGTTCGCCTGATCCGCATTACCCGCAGCGTCGACGACCTCCACTGTCCAGCCGGCCGCTTCAGCTGCCTCCGTTGCCCCTTCGATGACGCGGGCATTGTTGGCGTCTGTCGCACTGATGGTGACGATGCCGAGGAGCGTGCTGTCACTCGCGGTATTCGACGAGCCAGCCCCGCTGCTGTCGGGCACGCTGCACCCTGATAGACCGAGGACGACCGCGCACGCGACCGATGCCGTAAGAACTGCCTTGTTCTTCCACATGGATTTCTACTTTCTCGAAGGAATGATTCGTGATGGCTCCCCAGGTGCGAGGAGAAGTTCCGCGACCGAGAGCCGATCGTCGTATTGACGGGAGGGGTGTCTTTGGAAGGTGGCTGACTCGTGGACGATCACGAGCCTGTTCGTGTCACCGGCAGTGCGGGACATCTCGTCGATGATCTGGAGGCCCCTCCATCCGCTACCTCCTCCGAAGCCGATGTTCACCGGGGTGCCTGAGCCGCCGATGCCTTCTGCGTTCTCATAGGAGTACAGCGCGTCGCCAGTCACGACCCAGTTCTCATCGCCGTCCTCGACGACGACATACTGGCCACCCATCGTGTGGGTATCGAGCGCGGTGCGGATGTGCAGCCCTGGATACAAGTTCTCCACAGGACCGTCGAGGAGCTTCAGCTTCCCCTGCTCCGCCATGCCCTCGAGCAGCCGCACGTCGTCCGGATCGAGGGCGCCGATGATCGATTCATATAGGTCGGCGTTATCCAACGCCCACCGCGAACTCTCCAACTCGATCCGCTGGAGATAGAAGGTGGCGTTGGGGAAATAACGAACAGCTCCCGCATGGTCGTAGTGCGCATGGGTGAGGATCACAGTATCGATCTCTTCGGGCGAGACACCGAGCTTCGCGAGCACGACGTCCGGAGCCTGAAAATCGACGATGTTGTTCACATCATTGAAGGCACGGTTCGAACCGCGATTGTCGTGCCCGACATCGACGAGGATCTTGTGCCCGTTCCCTTCAAGATAGACATAGGAGTAGGCGAACATACGCGTCGAGCCGTCCCACGTCCCATAGAAGATGCACCCCACCGGGTGTTCCAGGCAGTGCGAGTACTCCAGCATCCACATGGAGTATGACTTCATTGTTCCCTCATTCCGCTTGCCGACTTTGGCTGCTGAAGCGACTCTATGGACGGTTTGTGTGCACGGTCAAAGCCGTGAACGCCTGTTTGACGCGGTATCGAATGCAAGCTCGGTTGTACCTTTGGAACGTCGTGCAGCCGACCTCAAGGCGGGCCTTATTATCGGTTAGTTACTTATCCAGACAGGTAGTGTGAACATATGACGGTGACGGGTGAGCCTTGGAAGGCGGTCGCATACGAAGAGCGGCAGTGGCACCCCGCCGCTGACGTCCGCGACTCATTCAGCCCACACCTCGCCGCCCCTGGCCCCTACCGCGCATCGATCCCGCCGCTCATCGCAGAGATCTCGGTGAATCTCGGTCCCGACAGTGTGAGCCGGGCACACGATGCGACCGCAGACTTGATCCGACTCGACTCGGAACTCGGACGCGAGAGTCGAGCGCTCGGGCCGCTGCTGCTGTTGGCGGAGTGCTCAGCGAGCTCAGCGATCGAGCGAGTGAGTGCCCCGGCGCTCTCGGTCGCCCTGGCGGGGATCGACGAGACGCTGGAGCCCCACGCCAGGCAGATCGTCGCCCACATGCGGGCAGATGAAACCAGCCTTGCGCGTGCGGGTTCCATCGACGAGGACACCATCGTGCATGTCCAGCGCACCCTGATGGCCGCGACGCGCCCTGACCGACGCGGGCGCTGGCGCAATCAGCAGATCTGGATCGGCGGTGGATCACGCGGACCGCAGCGCGCTTCATTCGTGCCTCCGCACGAATCTCGCGTGCCCGAGCTGATGACGGATCTGGTTGCCTTCATGCGCCGGCGCGATCTTCCTCCGCTCCCGCAGATCGCCATCGCCCACGCGCAATATGAGACGATCCATCCATTTCTCGAAGTGAATGGACGCACTGGACGCGCAATCCTGCAGGCGATGCTGCGGCGCGCCGATCTCACGCAGTCGACGGTGCTGCCTGTCTCGGCTGGGCTTCTCCAGGACACGGCCGGCTATTTCGACGCCCTGACCCGGTACCGAGCCGGACACGCCGCCGATATCGTCGACGTCTTCTCTCGAGCGGCGCACACAGCAGTCGCGACCACGCGTGTACTCATGGACGACCTCGACGCTGTTCGGGACTCCTGGGAGACTCGGCTGACCGCGCGGCGCGGCTCGTCGGCGCGACGGCTCGTCGACTTCCTTGTCCAACAACCCGCGATCAATTCACGGGTCGCGGTGTCGCGTCTCGGCGTCACCGCACCGAACGCACTTCTTGCGATCGACCGATTGGTGGATGACGGCGTGCTCACACAGATCGGATCCGGAAGGCGGAACCGCACGTGGGCCGCCCACGATGTGCTGCAGGCTGTTGATGCGCTCGCTGAGCGCTCCCGCCGTCAGCGCTGACTTCCCCGGCCTACGCCCCGCACGCCCGGCGGCCCGGCGGCCCACCGACGAACCTCAGCGATACAGCTCGACAACCTGGCGCACATCAGCACGCTCAGCATCCGTCGGCTCCGCGATCGCCATGCGGCAGTGTGTGTCGGTCACACCGAGCACGCGATAGCCCTCCTTCATCCGAGCCATGTCGCCGCCGATCAGCGAAACAACATCGTCGACTGCGACCTGAGCGGCTGCGATCGCCGAGGCATCCCCCGAGCGGCCGGCATCCGCCAACGCACGGAACGGCTTCGGCGTCACAGACGAGACACCAGAGACGACACCCTGCGCACCGACCTCGACGGCAGCGATCAGGTCGCGATCAGCGCCGGTGTACAGATCGAAATCAGCAGGAACCACCGCTCGGTACGCGGCGATCTCTTCCAGCGAGAGCTCGCTGATCTTCGCCCCGACGACGTTCGGCAGCGCCGACAGCCGCACCAGCAGCTCCGGCGAGACCGTGTTGCCGCTGCGCGCAGGGTAAATGTAGATGTACAGGCGTCCGTCGCCCACGGCATCCGACACTGCCTGGTAGTAGTCGAAGATCGAATCCTCGCTAGAGCGCAGGTAGTACGGAGTGAGAGCCGCGAACTCTGTCGCGCCGAGCTCGCGTGCGATACCCGTGAGGCGCACAGCTTCGAACGTGCTGGGTTGACCGACATGCACGACCACGCGCATCCGATCTGCGAGCTCAGCAAGTGCCGCCTCGACAAGCGAGCGGAACTCCGCAGCGTCCACCGCAGGGAACTCCCCCGTCGTGCCGAGAATGAACGCGCCCTCGTTGCCAGACTCCCCTACGAAACGGAAGATCGCGCGCGACCCTTCCAGATCAAGACTCCCGTCCCGATGGAACGCGGTAGGAACGGCAGTCAGGATGTCGTAACGGGTCACTTCTTGTTCTCCTTGTTCTTCCGGCGCGCACCGCGCCGGGTGGATGGTGTGCGCACCGTCGAGGTGAGCAGGTCGGGGTCGGCGGCAAGTTCCTCGTGCGCCTTCGAGATCTGAGTGAGGCTCTCGGTGTCGAGTACCGAATCGGCGAAGGACGCCCGCTTGTCACGCGGCTTGCGCGCCGAGCGGATCGCCGGCATGACGATCGAGAGCACGGCGAGCACGAGCAGCACGATCGCGATCGGGCTGACGACCTCGAAGAACGGCTTCGTGGGAAGAATCGCGAGAGTGCGGGCGAGATTCTCCTCGGCCAGCGGACCGAGCAGCAGACCGAGCACGACCGGCCCGGCCGGCACCTGCATCCGCTTGAGCAGCACGCCGACGACGCCGAAGACGAGCATCGTGACGACCGTCGCGAGGCTGTTTGAGGTGGCGTATGTGCCGATGATGCAGAAGATCAGGATGCCGCTCCACAGGTACGGCTGCGGAACGTCGAGCAGCTTCACCATGCCCTTCATGCGCACGAGGCTCAGCCCGAGCGAGAGCAGCGTGGCAACGAGCATGATGCCAACGATCGAGACGACCAGATCGGGCCGTTCGGTGAACAGTGTGGGCCCCGGGGTGATGCCCCAGATGATCATCGAACCGATCATCACGGCCATCACCGAGTCGCCGGGGATGCCCAACGCCATCGTCGTGGTGAGCGATCCTCCGAGCGTCGCGCTGGATGCCGTGTCGGATGCCGCGACGCCCTCGATCGAGCCCTTACCGAACTCCTCCGGATGCTTCGAAGCCTTGCGCGCGCGATCCCAACCGATGAGTCCGGCGATGTCGCCACCGGCCGCGGGGATGAGCCCGACACCGAGACCGACGGCTCCGGCAACTGCCGTCGCGCGACCACTCTGCTTGAACTCGGCCTTGTTCGGCCACCAGCGACCGAGGCTCGAGATCGGACGAACGTTGTTCTTGCGATACGTGAGCAGTTGGTCGAACAGCTCGGCGATACCGAAGAGCCCGATGATGACCGCGATGAAGTTGAGGCCCTCGACGAGGTCCAGCGATCCGAAGGTGAAACGCTTGTCTGCGGTGGCGGCATATGTGCCGACCGTGCCGAGCATGAGCCCGAAGAGGCCGGCGAGGATGCCCTTGAGCATCGACTTCGACGAGATGCCGATCATGATCGCGATGCCGAAGACCACGAGCGCGAACAGCTCGGGAGATTTGAAGTAGTCGCGGGCGAAGCTCGCGATCGGCACTGCAGCAACCGCGAACAACACGAGTGAGGCGAGGATGCCGACGGCAGAAACGATCGCCGACATCGTCAGCGCGAGTCCTGCCCTGCCTTGTTTGGCCATCGGGTAGCCATCGAGGGTCGTTGCGATGGATGCCGGGGTGCCTGGCGTGTTGATCAGGATCGACGGCACCCGGTCACCGAAGTTTGCGGCGACATAGATGGTGAGCAGCACGGCAAGACCCTGCACAGGTTCGAGCGTCATGGTGAAGCCGGCGGCGAGCGCGACAGCCATGGTGGCGGTAATGCCGGGGAAAGCACCAACCATGAAGCCGAGCAAGAGCCCCACGAGCATGTAGAGCAGGATCGAGATATCAAGGAGCGCGTCGAGCCCCTCCAGGAACGGAGTCATAGCGGAATCCTCAGGAGCATCCCGAATACGACGTAGATGAACGCCGTGACGGATGCCGTGTAGATGATGAGGCTCAGCCAGCGCCGGTGCCCGTAGACGAGCATCAGAGCGGCCATGAGCAGGGCTGCGGCAATCGGGAAGACTTCGATGCGGTAACCGAACAGGATGACCGAGCCGAGTGACCACAGGGCGATGAAGGCACCCGAGATCACGAGAGTTGCGCTCACCCGGGCGACCCCACCGGGCTGAATGCGCTCAGTGTCCTCACGTCCCGGTGCCGGCCGCGCGATCGCGAACACCAAAATAGTGATGGCCACGACAACGCCCGTCACTCCGAGCAGCATGGGCCAGAAGCGGGCATCGATCTGTCCTGCCGCAACCTCGCGGCGCAGATGGATCTGCGTCGACAGCGCCAGGTATCCCGCGGTAAACGCGAGTGCGACGATGGCGAACGCTATTTCGAGCGCGCGCGAGGGCGTCGCGCTTTGGTAATCGTCGCTCTCGGCGACTTCTGCAGACGACATGTGCTTCCTTCGACGAGGACGGATGACGGAGGCCGAGGTGTCCCGGCCTCCGTCATTGATGTCAGCCCAGCAGGTCCTGGAACAGGGTGAACTGCTCGCCGACGAACTCGGTGAACTCAGCCGAGTCACGGTAGACGACGAGGTTTCCGGCGTCTTCCTGGAACTGCGTGTAGGTGTCGGACTCTACGGCTTCCTTGATGGCGGCCTCGAGCGTGGCGTGCACGTCGTCCGGGAGACCGGCGGGAGCGTAGATTCCGCCCCAGCCACCGAAGATGAGCTCGGCGCCGATAGCTTCTTCTGCGGTCTCGACGTCGGGAGCATCCGGGTGGCGTTCGTCGTTCAGCACGGCGAGGATGCGCACGGCGCCACCCTGCGACAGTGCTTCACCGAGTCCGGAGACGGCTGCATCAGCTTCACCGGATGCCGCTGCTGCGACGGCTGGTGCGCCACCGTCGTACGGGACGGGAGTGACCTGACCACCGGTCTCGGTGCCGAAGGCGACACTGGCGGCTTCCCAGATGGAGCCAGCGCCGGAGTTGGCGATCGTGATGGGCGCGGCCTTCGCCTTGGTGACGAGGTCTTCCAGGGTCTGTACATCGCTGGCGGCGGAGACCGTGATGACGCCCGGCGCCAGCATGATTTGGCCGAGCAGGTCGAAGTTCTCCGGCAGAACGTTCGCGTCCTGCGTGGTGTTGAGCATGGCGATCTCGACCGGACCGAAGCCGATGACATAGCCATCAGGGTCTTGCTCTGCGACGTACTCCATCGCGAGCGCACCAGCAGCTCCCGGCATGTTCTCCGGAATCACGCTGACATCAAGGATGCCCTCGAGCTGGGTGGCCAGTGCGCGGGAAGACAGGTCAGAGCCACCCCCGGGGTTGGCCTGGATGATCAGGCGGATGTCCTTCTCGGGGAAGGACGATGCGGCTTCGCCACCCTCATCGACCTTCGTGCATCCGGACATAACCAGTGCTGCTGTGGTGAAGACCGCGGCGGCTGCCAGCGCGCGGTTCATGCGCTTGATGGGCATCTTTGCTCCTCTTTGAGTGCGAGTTGTCGTTGAGTGCAGTAGGGACTGACGGGCCGAGCGTAGCACTGTTCACTGTTGACAGTCAACAGTGAACGAACGCGTTCGGGCGTGCAGAAGCGAGTTCGCGGATGCCGCGACTCAGCGATTCTGGAGATCAGCGGCCGCAGCGGCCGCAGCCTGGCCAAGCAGCGCGACATCGTTTGCCGCGATGACGAAGTCGACGCCACGCTCACGCCAGTAGCGCGCCGCCTCGGCGCCGCTGCAATCGAGCCCCACTGCAGTTCCGGCAGCATGACTGCGCTCGATGATGCGCTCGATCATCGAGTGCATCTGCGGAGACTCCGCGTATGTCTGGCGGCCGAGCCCGGCGCTGAGCGAGAGATCATTCTGCCCGATGTACACGGCATCGACATCCGGCACTGCCGCGATCGCGTCGATGTCGGCATACGCCGCCGCCGTCTCAATCATGACGATGCAGGCTGCCGTGCGGTCGCCTTCTTCGTGATCGGGGAAGCGCTCGTGCACTCCCTGCCACAGCGGACCCCAACTGCGCGTTCCGCGCGGCGCGTAGTGACACGCGGAGGCCGCTGCTTCTGCTTCGGCAGCGCTGTTCACCATCGGCACGATCACTCCATCGGCACCGAGGTCGAGTGATCGCATGATCAGGTCGGGGGTATTCCAGGGGACGCGCACGATCGCCGGCGCTCCGCCCTGCCGCACGGCCTCAACCAAGGCATCCGCAGAACTCATCGTCGAGTAGCTGTGCTGGAGGTCGATCGTGATGAAGTCGAAGCCCGCGCGCGCCATCACCTGCGTCGTTACGGCGTCATCGAGGAACACCCAGGCTCCACTCATCGCGTGCCGCGCGCTAAGTCGTTCTCGAAACGAGGCGGCGTCGACGTGGGGGCTGATGGTTTCAGGCGCGGTGGTGGCAAGCACAGTCACGTCGCCGACTTCCGCGCGGCGGAGGTACGCCACGCCTCAAGCATCCGCTCACGCGAACCGTCGAGGTGGTCTTCCAATTCCGCCAGCACAGCCGCGCTGTCACCACCCTCGATGAGGTCGACCAACAGCGCGTGTCGCGCGGTCGTGACGTGCAGATCATCGTCGACGAGCACGGTGACCCGAAGCAACGCCATGGTGATCGGCTCGTACTGTCGCCACACCGCGGCAAGTCGGCGATGCCCGGAAAGGTCGCACAGCATGCTGTGGAAGATCACATCTACACGGGCGAACTCATCTGAATCTGCGGCATCCGCCGCTCTGCCCATGGCCTCGACGACCGCACGCAGCGCTCCGAGATCGGGAGTTTTGTCCAGCGCCATGGTTATCGACATCGCCAGCGACTCGAGCGCACCACGCAGAGAATAGAGTTCGCGAATATCACGCGCATCGAGGCTCTGGACGAGGTAACCCTGGCCCTGCTTGGCAATCAGGCCCTCGGCCTCGAGGATGCGGAACCCATCACGCACCGGGCCGCGGCTGACGTTGAGGGAATCGGCGAATTCCGTCTCTACCAGGCGCTCACCCGCCTCGAGATCGCCCCTGACGATCGCATCGCGAATATGGTTCGCAACCTGGGTTCCGAGCGCTTCACGCACGACCGTCACCGGTTGAAGTCTGGTGGCCACGCTGCTCTCCGCCCGTCTACAAAACTGTCTACAGTTAACAGTCGTGCGATCAGGCTACCGCAACATGGGCCGCAAGCGCGATGATCGGATGCAGAGCGACCCTGCAAGTCAGTCTTCGTTGCCGAAACCCCGCGGCTGCCACAGCACCACATCGGTCGAGCGACGGATACGGCGACCGCTGAAGACAGGAATCACTCCGCTCGCACCGGCCGCGAAAACGCGCACGCCGGGGCGGTTAACTCGCTCAGAGCGCAGGGCGCTCTGAAGATCAAGGACTCGACGGCGTAACAGCTGCACTTCGTCCTCGAGATCGAGCAACCGCGCGATCGCGGGAAGGCTCATGCCCTCGGCACCGAGCCTGGCGACCTCACGCAGCTGCTGGATATTCCGCGCCGAGTAGCGGCGTGAGCCGCCGCGCGTGCGGCCGGGCACTACCAGCCCGATGCGGTCATACTGGCGCAGCGTCTGCGGGTGCATGCCCGCGAGTTCGGCCGCGACGGCGATCGCAAAGACCAGGGCATCTTCATCCGTGGTCATCGCGATCACCTCCGCAGCTCGTACTCGTCATCATCAGGCCTGCGCCTTCGCCATCAACTCGGCGCGCGGGTTCTCCTTCGATTCCAGCTCGTGGAACTTCTCGAGCGCCTCGCGTGCGGCGTCATCCAGATGCGTGGGAACCGCGACCTGCAGCTCGGCGAGTAGATCGCCGGTGCCCTTCGCCGTCTTGACTCCACGCCCCTTGACGCGCAGAACGCGACCGGACGGCGTGCCTGGTGCAACGCGGAGCTTGACCACGTCGCCACCGAGAGTGGGCACTTCGATGGTCGCGCCGAGCGCCGCCTCGGTGAAGGTAACAGGCACCGTCAGCCGCAGGTGCAGACCGTCACGCGTGAACACCGGGTGCGGACGCACCTTGATCGCCACCACGATGTCGCCATTTTCTCCGCCATCCGGCGAAGGGCGACCACGACCGCGCAGACGAATCTTCTGCCCATCAGCAACGCCAGCAGGGATCTTCACTTTGAAAGGCTTTCCATCCTCGCCCTGCAACGTGATCGTCTCGCCCTGCACAGCAGTGGCGAAGTCGAGCGTGGTGCGCGCCGTAATGTCGATGCCCTTCTGCGGACCACCCTGACCACGGAATCCGCCAGTCGTCTGCCCGAAGCGACCGGAACCGAAGCCGCCCTGCTGCCCCTGATTGAACATCGCGAAGATGTCCTCAAAGTCGGCATTGCTCTGGCCCCGGCCCTGACCGTATCGGCTGAACACGTCTTCGAAGCCGCCCGCACCAGCACCGCCCGCAGTGAAACGCGCACCAGAGCCCATGGCCCTGATCTCGTCGTATTCCTTGCGCTGCTCCGCGTCAGAGAGCACCGAGTACGCCTCGCTGATCTCCTTGAACTTCGCTTCGGCCTTCGCATCCCCCGCATTGGAATCCGGGTGATACTTGCGCGCCAGCTTTCGGTACGTCTTCTTCAGATCCGCGTCAGCGACATCTTTGGAGACGCCGAGCGTCTTGTAGAAGTCCTTGTCGAACCAATCTTGGCTGGCCATCGATCACCTACTCTGCAGGAACAGCGACGACGACCTTCGCCGGGCGCAGCTCAACGTCACCGAGGCGGTATCCCACCTCGACGACCTCGAGGATCGTCGAACCCTCGGCGCCTGGAGTCGGCTGCTGGAAGATCGCCTCGTGATGCTGAGGGTCGAATACCTCACCCTTCTCGCCATACGCGACAACGCCCAGTCGCTCCACGACCGTGCGCACCTTCTCGCCGATGGCGAAGAAAGGCGTGCCCTCGTCGAGGTCACCGTGCTGCGTGGCGCGGTCGAGGTCGTCAAGCACCGGGAGCAGCCCCTTGGCCACCTCGCCCTTGGAACGCGCGATCTCTACGTGCCGCTGCTCTTCGGTGCGCCGACGGTAGTTGGCGTACTCGGCCTGCAGCCGCTTGAGGTCGTTGAGTAAGGCGGACTCCGCGTCAGCGAGCGCCGCGTCACCGGCTTTTGCCGCCTCGTCGCTCTGCGTAGCGTTCAAGATGTCTTCAATCGTGAAGTCATCGTCAGATCCCTCCGCAGAGGCAGCCTCTGCGGAGTTGGGGTTCTCCTGCGACGCAGGGCCGGATGCCACAGCATCCGACCCCTCGTCCTCAGGAAGAACCTCGCCGTTTTCGTCGAAGTTCTTGTCCGTCATGGTTACTTCTTCTCATCCTCGTCGTCGACAACCTCAGCGTCGATGACATCTTCTTCATCAGAAGCGTCACCTGCGGGGGCTTCACCCTCGGCGGAGCCACTTGCCGCAGCATCTGCCTGCGACTGAGCGTAGATCGCTTCGCCGAGCTTGCTCTGCGACTCGTTCAACTTGTCAAACGCCACCTTGACGGCGTCGTCATCCTCGCCAGCCAGAGCCGTCTTCAGAGCGTCGACGTCAGCCTGGACCGTCTCCTTGACGTCCGCAGGCAGCTTGTCTTCGTTCTCCTTGATGAGCTTCTCGATCGAGTACGAAAGCGTCTCGGCCTGGTTGCGCTGCTCGAGAGCCTCGGCGCGCTGCTTGTCCTCGGCCGCGTTCTCCTCGGCTTCGCGAACCATGCGCTCGATGTCATCCTTCGACAGCGACGAGCCGCCGGTGATGGTCATCGACTGCTCCTTACCGGTGCCCTTGTCCTTTGCAGACACGTGCACGATGCCGTTGGCGTCGATGTCGAATGTGACCTCGACCTGCGGGACGCCACGGGGAGCCGGGGCGATGCCGGTCAACTCGAACGTTCCGAGCGGCTTGTTGTCGCGAGTGAACTCGCGCTCGCCCTGGAAGACCTGGATCGCGACGGACGGCTGGTTGTCGTCTGCCGTGGTGAAGGTCTCGCTGCGCTTGGTGGGGATCGCGGTGTTGCGGTCGATGAGCTTGGTCATCCGGCCGCCCTTGGTCTCGATTCCGAGGCTCAGTGGAGTGACGTCGATGAGCAGCACATCCTTGCGCTCGCCACGCAGGACTCCAGCCTGCAGAGCGGCGCCGACGGCGACGACCTCATCCGGGTTTACGCCCTTGTTGGCGTCCTTACCGGTCTCGCGCTTGACGAGCTCAGCAACGGCAGGCATACGCGTTGATCCACCGACGAGCACGATGTGGTCGATATCGGCGACCTTGACGTTCGCCTCGCGGATGACATCCTCGAACGGCTTCTTGGTGCGGTCGAGCAGGTCCTTGGTGAGGTCCTCGAACTTCGCGCGGGTGATGGTCTCCGAGAGCGAGACGGGGCCAGACTCAGTCAGCGACAGGTACGGCAGGTTGATGCTCGTGCTGGTCGAGGAGGAGAGTTCCTTCTTCGCCTGCTCGGCGGCTTCCTTCAGACGCTGCAGCGCGATCTTGTCGCCAGAGACGTCCACACCGGTGGTTTCCTTGAACTGCTTGATGAGGTGATCGACGAGGCGCTGGTCCCAGTCGTCACCACCGAGGCGGTTGTCACCAGAGGTGGAGCGCACCTGAATGGTGGAGAAGTCGTCGTCCTTGCCCACTTCGAGCAGTGAGACGTCGAACGTTCCGCCACCGAGGTCGAAGACCAGGATGAGCTCATCTTCCTTACCCTTGTCGAGGCCGTATGCGAGGGCGGCAGCGGTGGGCTCGTTAATAATGCGCAGGACGTTGAGGCCCGCAATCTCGCCGGCCTCCTTCGTAGCCTGGCGCTCGGCGTCGTTGAAGTACGCAGGCACGGTGATGACGGCATCCGACACGGTGTCACCGAGGTACGACTCAGCATCACGCTTGAGCTTCATGAGGATGCGCGCGGAGATCTCCTGCGGCGTCCACTTCTTACCATCGACGTCGAAGGTCCAGTCGGTACCCATGTGACGCTTGACGGATGCGACGGTGCGGTCAACGTTCGTGACAGCCTGACGCTTGGCGGTCTCGCCGACGAGGATTTCGCCGTCCTTCGTGTATGCGACGACCGAAGGGGTCGTGCGGAAGCCCTCGGCATTGGCGATAACCTTCGGCTCACCACCCTCAAGGACGCTGACGACGGAGTTCGTCGTACCAAGGTCGATTCCAACAGCACGTGCCATGCGATTCTCCTTTTGATTGAAGTCTGTGAGTGAAGTTCTCTGGCGAGTCAGTAAACCTGAGCCGCGATGACTCAACTGTACCCGGGCGACCGAAAGCTGTCAATTTAAACTTGATACGCCTGCACTCAAGTTTGAGAATGACGCCACCGCGAGACCAAGCACATGTCGACGCCCCGCGCCACCATTCCGCGCTCATTTCCACCTCTATGACGCCATGTGTCGCCTATTGACGTCGCGTGTCACTCAGCATTCCTGGACTCAGTCCATCACCCATACGGTGATGCAAATCCATTCCAGGGAGCAGGGGCGATGACCATCCAGCAGCCGACACCGATCCGCGGTGCACGCACGCGCACCGGGCGGGCACCGACGAAGCCCCACGGGCAGTGGGCGGTCGACGGCCGCGACCCGCTCAACGCCAACGAGCAGTTCAAACTCGACGACAATGGGCTCAACGTGCGCGAGCGCATCGAGACGCTCTACGCCGCCGGCGGATTCGCTTCGATCGATCCGACAGATCTGCACGGACGCTTCCGCTGGTGGGGCCTTTACACACAGCGCAAGCCAGGGATCGACGGCGGCCGCACGGCGCAACTCGAGCCGCACGAGCTCGAAGACGAGTACTTCATGCTGCGCGTACGCATCGACGGTGGCCAACTCACCACGCAACAGTTGCGAGTGATCGGCGAGATCTCGACCGAGTTCGCCCGCGACACCGCCGACCTCACCGACCGACAGAATGTGCAGCTGCACTGGGTGCGCGTCGAGGATGTCCCCGAGATCTGGCGACGACTCGAAGAGGTCGGCCTCAGTACCACTGAGGCGTGCGGCGACGTGCCGCGTGTGGTCCTCGGCTCCCCCGTCGCGGGGATCGCCGAAGACGAACTCATCGATCCGACCCCGCAGATCCGCGAGATCACCGACCGATTCATCGGCGACCCCACACTGGCGAACCTCCCCCGCAAGTTCAAGACGGCGATCACGGGGCACCCCAGCCAGGATGTCGTCCATGAAATCAACGACTGCGGCTTCGTCGCGGTCGTTCATCCTGAACTCGGTATCGGCTACGACCTCTGGGTGGGCGGTGCCCTTGCCGCGGTGCCGCGCCTCGGCGAGCGCCTCGGCACGTTCGTCGAGCCCGAGCGAGTCGCCGAGGTCTGGCACGGCGTCACCCAGATCTTCCGCGACTACGGCTACCGGCGGCTGCGAAACAAGGCCCGCCTGAAGTTCCTCCTCGCCGACTGGGGTGTCGAGCGATTCCGCGAGGTGTTGGAGACCGAGTACCTAGGCGCTCCGCTACCTGACGGCCCTGCCGCGCCCCGACCGAAAGGACAGGGCGATCACGTCGGCATCCACCGCCAAAAAGACGGTCGCTTCTATGTCGGCGCCGCGCCGCTGGTCGGGCGCGTGTCTGGGGCGTCCCTCACCGGACTCGCCGACCTCGCCGAAGTACACGGTTCGCACCGCATCCGCACCACGCCCTACCAGAAGCTCCTCGTGCTCGACGTGCCAGAGGCCGAAGTCCCCGCTCTCGTGGACGGGCTGGATGCCCTCGGCCTCTCGGCCAGGCCCAGCCTGTTCCGCCGGGGCACCATCGCCTGCACCGGCATCGAATACTGCAAACTCGCCATCGTCGAAACAAAGATCAACGCGGCCGATGCGATCACGCAGCTCGAGGAACGTCTCGGCGAACTCGAGCCCGAGATCGGGCAGCCCATCACCATTCATGTGAACGGATGCCCCAACTCCTGCGCCCGCATCCAGATCGCCGACATCGGCCTCAAGGGACAACTAATCACCAACGCCGCGGGCGAGCAGGTACCCGGCTACCAGGTGCACCTCGGAGGAGGACTTGCCGGTCAGGATCGCGACGAGGCCGGGCTCGGGCGCACGGTGCGCGGGCTCAAGGTCGAAGCCGACGGAATCGCCGACTACGCCGAGCGAGTGATCCGCCGTTACCTCGACGATCGAGAAGCCGCTGAGACCTTCGCGCAGTGGGCGCACCGCGCCGAAGAGGAGGCTCTGCTGTGAGCACCGCCGTGAATATTCGCCCCATACGCCGACCCGCCGCAGAGCTCCGCGCGCTCGCCGAGCGCGGTGCGCTCGAGCTGCGCAGCCGCCAGCCGGATGAGGCAGGCCCCGTCGAGGTGATCGCCTGGGCCGCCGAGAACTTCGCCGTGTCACAGGCGACCGTCGCGTGCTCGATGGCTGACGCCGCGCTCCCGCACATCGTCGCCGAGCAGCTGCCCGGTGTCGACGTGTTGTTCCTTGATACCGGATACCACTTCGCCGAGACGACCTTCACCCGGGACGAAGTCGCGCGCACCCTCGACGTGCGCATCGTCGACGTCACGCCAGAGCAGTCGGTGGCGGAGCAGGATGCCGAGTACGGAAGTGACCTGTTCTCCCGCGATCCCGGCCTGTGCTGCGCACGCAGGAAGGTCGCCCCACTGCGGCGCTCGCTCGGCGAGTACGAGGTGTGGTTCACCGGCGTACGCCGCGACGAGAGCCCCACGCGCACCAACACCGAGTTGATCGTCTGGGACGAGAACAACGGACTGGTGAAGATCAACCCGGTTGCCAGCTGGAGCTTCGACGACCTGATCGACTACGCCACCAGGCACGAGGTGCCGGTGAACCCCCTGATCGCGAACGGCTACCCGTCAATCGGCTGCGCGCCGTGCACGAAGCCCGTCGCGCCCGGCGAAGACCCTCGGTCAGGTCGCTGGGCAGGACTTGCCAAGACAGAATGCGGACTGCACCTATGAGCTCACCGACCACCCTGCCCGCCACCGCCCTGCCCGCCACCGCCCTGCCCGCCACCGCCCTGTCTGCTCTCGACCTTCTCGAGGCGGAGGCGATCCACATCATCCGTGAGGTGGTCGCCGAGTTTGAGCGCCCGGTGCTGCTGTTCTCCGGCGGCAAAGACTCCGTTCTCGTGCTGCATCTGGCGACCAAGGCGTTTGCGCCAGGGCGCGTGCCATTTCCGGTGCTGCACGTCGACACCGGACACAATTTTCCCGAGGTGATCGCGTTCCGCGATGAGACCACGGCTCGTCTCGGGCTGCGGCTCGAGGTCGCCAGCGTGCAGTCGTACATCGACGACGGCCGACTCGCCGAGCGCCCAGACGGCACCCGCAACCCGCTGCAGACCCGGCCGCTACTCGATGCGATCACTGCCGGTCGTCATGACGCCGTGTTCGGCGGAGCCCGCCGCGACGAGGACAAGGCCCGAGCGAAAGAGCGGATCATCTCGCTGCGAGATGAGTTCGGCCAGTGGGATCCGCGCAACCAGCGCCCTGAGCTGTGGAGCCTGTACAACGGCCGACACCTGCCGGGTCAGCACGTGCGCGCTTTTCCGATCTCCAACTGGACTGAGCTCGACGTCTGGAGATACATCGAGCGGGAGAACATCGCGCTGCCGCCGCTGTATTACGCGCACGAGCGCGAGGTGTTCCGCCGAGACGGCATGTGGTGGGGAGTCGGTGAATTCGCGGTTCCCCTCGCCGGGGAACCGACCGAGCGCCGCGTCGTCCGCTACCGGACTGTGGGCGATATGAGTTGCACGGGCGCGGTGGAATCGGATGCCGCAGACACGGCATCCGTCGTCGCCGAGGTCGCGCGCTCCACACTCACTGAACGCGGTGCGACCAGGGCCGATGATCGCATCAGCGAGGCCGCCATGGAAGATCGCAAGAAAGACGGCTACTTCTGATGACCACCGATATCTCGAGCGTTCTGTCTCGCCCCGTTCTTTCGGAGGGCGAGAGCGTGAACACACTGTTCCGCTTCGCCACTGCCGGCTCGGTCGACGACGGCAAATCGACCCTCGTCGGCCGCCTGCTGCACGATGCGAAGGCGATCCTGGCCGACCAGCTCGAACAGGTCGCCGCGACGTCACGCCAACGCGGATTCGCACATGGCGCGTTCGATTTCGCGCTGCTCACCGACGGGCTGAGGGCCGAACGTGAGCAAGGAATCACGATCGATGTCGCGTACCGCTACTTCGCTACCGACCGGCGCAGCTTCATCCTCGCCGACTGCCCTGGCCACGTGCAGTACACGCGCAACATGGTCACCGGTGCCGCCACCGCCGACGCCGTCATCGTGCTCGTCGATGCGCGTAAGGGTGTCGTTGAGCAGACCCGCAGGCACCTGGCCGTGGTGTCGCTCCTGCGAGTCGCGCATGTGATCATCGCCGTGAACAAGATCGATCTGGTCGGCCACGACGAAAATCGCTTCACCGAGATTGAAATCGAAGCCGAGCGCGTGGCGGAACAGCTCGGCCTGCGCGGTATTCATGTCCTACCGGTGTCAGCGCTGGAGGGCGACAACATCGTTGACCGCTCCACACACACCGACTGGTACACCGGCCCCACTCTCATTGAGCTGCTGGAATCGCTGCCCAGTCTGGATGAGGCCGAGTCGGCGGCCGCTGACTTTCGCCTTCCCGTGCAGCTGGTGCTGCGACCACAGGGCGGCCTTGCACCGACGATCGACGCATCCGACGCCGAGCGGTACCGCGACTTCCGCGGATTCGCGGGCCGCATCTCGACGGGCGTCGTGCGAGTCGGCGACCGCGTCGAGGTCCTCCCTGGTGGCCGAGAGACGACGATCACCGGCATCCAGATTGCGGGCAAGGATGCGGACGCCGCGACCTCACCTCAGTCGGTGACGGTCACTCTCGCCGATGAGTTGGATGCCGCACGCGGAGCGCTCATCGCTGCGGCGGGCACCGCGCCGCAGAGCGTGCGTGAGGCCGTAGTCGAGCTGTTCCAGCTGGATGAACGCGCCGTCACTCCTGGAATGAGAGTGCTCGTGAAGCACGGCACCGCGACAGTGCAGGCGCAGGTCGCGGAGGTGCTCTCACGGCGCGACCTGGAGACGCTCGTTCACGACAGCGCAACGGCTCTCGCGGTGAACGAGATCGGCCGCGTGCGGCTGCGATTTGCCGCCGATCTGCCGCTCGAACCCTACGCACACAACCGCGCGAGCGGCTCGCTGCTGCTCATCCACCCCGTCGACGGTGCCACACTCGCCGCGGCAACCGTCATCGACGAACCCTGACGTTTCCCATCCGATTCCCCATATCCACACCGCTCATGAAGGAGGCGAAACCGTGAAGATCAACCGCACAACCACCACACTCACAGCCCTAGGACTCAGCGCCATGATGCTCGCCGGTTGCGCCTCCGCATCTGCGAACGGCGGCGGCTCGACTACGCAGACGCTCGACGAGGTCAAGCTCGGGTACTTCGCGAACGTGACCCATGCCCCAGCGCTGGTCGGAGTCGCTGAGGGACTGTTCGAAGAGGCACTCGGCGACATCGAGCTGAAGACAGAGATCTTCAATGCCGGCCCGTCTGCAATCGAGGCGCTGTCCGCAGGCGCGATAGATGCCACCTATATCGGACCCAATCCATCGATCAACACGTTCATTCAGTCGGGCGGAGTCTCGGCCAAGATCATCGCGGGCGCGACGACCGGTGGGGCAGCCCTCGTGGTCAGGGACGGCATCGACTCCGTCGCAGATCTGGCCGGTACGAACATCGCAAGCCCGCAGCTGGGCAACACCCAGGACGTCGCGTTGCGCAGCTGGCTGGCAGACGAGGGCTTCGAGACGTCGACCTCCGGCGACGGCGAGGTGACGGTCACCCCGACCGAGAATGCGCAGACGCTCACCCTCTTCCAACAGGGGCGACTCGACGGCGCTTGGCTGCCAGAGCCTTGGGTCTCTCGACTCATCGTGGAGGCGGGCGCTCACGTGCTCGTCGACGAGGCCGACCTGTGGCCAGCTGGCGCTTTCCCGACCACGGTGCTGCTCGTGCGTGCCGAATTCGCCGAGGAACACCCAGAGGTCGTTGAGGAGCTGCTAGCGGGGCACATTGCCGCCATTTCGTGGCTCGATGAGAACGCCGAGGAGGCGCCCGCCGTGATCAATGCCGCGCTCGAAGAAGCGACCGGCAAGAAGCTGTCCGACGATGTGCTCGCCGGCGCGTTGGAGAGCACATCGTTCAGCGTCGACCCGCATGCGGATACCTTCACGACTCTCGTCGAGAACGGCCTGGCAGCCGGCACCCAGAAGGAGGGTTCGATCGATGGCCTCTTTGACCTCCGCGCACTGAACTCGATCCTTGAGGAGAACGGCCAGGAGCCCGTCTCGGCCGCGGGGCTCGGAGAAGAGTGATGAGCGCGCCCGCGGGGAAAACACTGACTCAGGACGCCACGTCTCCGGATGCCCTGTCTACGACATTAGCCCCGAGCTTCGACGACGTCGCACCGGCGACGGCGCAGGCGGAGCCGGTCGATGCCGCGGTGCGCATCTCCCACGTGACCAAGCGCTACGGCACCGGACCAATCGTCCTCGATGACATCTCGCTCGCTATTGCCCCCGGTGAGTTCGTGTGCTTGCTCGGAGCATCCGGCTGCGGAAAATCAACGCTGCTCAACCTGATCGCGGGTCTCGAACCGGTCTCCGCCGGCACGATCGGTACGCCACCGGGAGGCGCTGCGGTGATGTTCCAGGAATCTGCGCTGATGCCGTGGATGACTGCACGGAGCAATGTGGAACTCGCGCTGCGACTTCGTGGCGTTCCTCGGCGCGAACGACGCGAAGAGGCGATGCGCCTGCTGGCGACGGTCAATCTCACCGATGCTGCCGACAAACGGCCGCACGAGCTGTCGGGCGGGATGCGGCAACGCGTCGCCCTTGCCCGCGCGCTCGCCCAGGATCGCTCTGTGCTGTTGATGGATGAGCCTTTCGCCGCGCTCGACGCCATCACCCGCGATCTGCTGCACGGAGAACTGGAACGGGTGTGGCGCGCGACCGGGCGCACCATCGTGTTCGTCACACACAACGTGCGAGAGGCGGCGCGACTCGGACAGCGGGTGATCTTGCTCTCCAGCAGACCAGGACGCATCGTCGGCCAGTGGCATGTCGACTCCACTACCGGGCGGCGCATCGAGTCTCCTGAGGTCTCCGCTCTCGCGACCGAGATCACCGCCGAGTTGCGCAAGGAGATTCGACGCAATGCTGCCTGAGACCACCGCTCCCCCCACCGAGCCTGCAGAAAGCGTCTCCGCGACGCCCCTCGCTGATGCGACCGACGACTTGCGTACCCTCTCCGCTGGTCTTGACCGGCTGCAGAGTGACGAGGTTGCTCGCCGTTCCCGCTGGCGCAGCGGTTTGGCGAAGACTCTGCCTCCGATCGTGCTGCTCGTTGTGCTGCTCGTCGCCTGGCAGCTGTACACCGTCATCGCGAACCCCCGACCCGATATCTCCCCCGGCCCCCTCCAAGTGGCCGGAGCGCTCGGCGATGCGTGGGACTCAGGACGGCTGCAGGAGGCCGTGCTCACCAGCCTCGAGCGCGGCATCATCGGCTTCCTCATCGCAATCGTGGTGGGCACCCCGCTCGGGCTGCTGCTCGCCGAATGGCGACCGTTGCGCCGCGCCGCAGGCCCCCTGATCTCCGGACTCCAGGTGCTGCCATCAGTCGCGTGGGTACCCGCCGCGATCATCTGGTTCGGCCTGTCCGACGCCACCGTCTACTTCGTCATTCTGATGGGTGCGATCCCCTCAATCGTCAACGGACTGCTGTCCGGCATCGACAGTGTCCCTCCGCAGCTACGCCAGGTGGGCGTCGTGCTCGGTGCAAGCCGCTGGCAGTTGGCCACGGTCGTGGTTCTGCCGGCCGCGCTCCCCGGCTATGTCGCTGGCCTCAAACAGGGTTGGGCTTTCTCCTGGCGATCGCTGATGGCCGCCGAGATCATCGCCGTGGGCGGATCGATCGGCTTCGGGCTCGGGTCGATGCTGCAGCAGTCCCGCGAGCTGTCCGATCTGGCCGGCGTGCTCGGCACGATTCTCCTGATCCTCGGCATCGGCATCCTGATCGAGCTTGCGCTGTTCGGCCCGCTCGAGCGACGGATGCTGCGCAGCCGCGGCCTCGCACTGGGAGATGCCAGGTGACCGGGCGCGTCACGCTCGTTGGCGCCGGCCCTGGTGACGCCGGGCTGCTCACCCTCCGAGGTTTGCGCGCGCTGCAGGAAGCACACGTGATCGTCGCCGACCGGCTCGGCGCACGTCAGGTGCTCGCACAACTCGCCGCGGAAGGCGTGCAGGTGCGCGCCGAGGTCATCGATGTCGGCAAACTGCCAGGGCACCACCCGGTGCCACAGGACGGCATCAATGACCTGCTGGTGCAGCTCGCGTCAGAGGGGCAACACGTCGTGCGGCTGAAAGGCGGCGACCCGTTCGTGTTCGGCCGAGGCCGCGAGGAGCAGCTCTTCTGCGAAGCGGCCGGCATCACCGTAGACGTCGTGCCCGGTGTCACCAGCGCCATCTCGGTGCCAGCGGTCGCCGGCATCCCGCTCACCCACCGGGGCATCTCGACCTCGTTCACCGTGGTCAGCGGCCATGATCAGCTTGCACGGGTTCCAGGAGGCGCCGAACACACCGTCGTCCTACTGATGGGGGTTGGCACCCTCGGTCACTCCGCACACGTGCTCACCGCGGGTGCCCGTGGGGCAGCCTGCCCGGTCGCAATCATCGAGGACGGATACGGCGAACACCAGCGCGTGACCATCGGCACGCTCGGTACGATCGTGCAGTTGGCCGCGGCACGCCAGGTGCGCTCCCCCGCCGTCGTGGTGGTCGGCGATGTCGTCACGCTCAGCCCGCACGCGGCATCCGCTCTGTCGGCGCCCGCCGACGCGGCATCAGATCACTCCTCCGGCCGTTCCCGCTGGGCCGACGCATTCGATGCGGGGCTCGCCGTCGACACCGGATTGATCCAAGCTGTCGAATCGGCGCTGGATACGACATCCTCCCGATCCACCGTGTTCTCCCGAACCCCGTTCTCTCGCACTCGCTGAGCCTGCAGCCCGAAAGGCTTCCTTCGCCATGACCTCCTCTTCTTCTGTCCTCGCCCTGCGCATCGCCATCGTCGGTGCCGGCCCCGCCGGTATCTACGCGGGCAATCTGCTGGCCGGAGCCGGCGCCGACCGCGGTGGACGCGTCGAGATCGACCTGTTCGAGTCGCTGCCCGCTCCCTATGGGCTGATCCGCTACGGCGTCGCGCCCGACCACCCGCGAATCAAGGGCATCGTGAACTCGCTGCACGAGATGCTCGACGCGTTCCCTACGCAGATCGATGGCGAACCGGCTCCGACCCGCCGCACAATCCGCTTCATCGGCAACGTCGAGGTCGGTCGCGACATCTCCCTCGACGAGCTGCGCGAGAGCTACCACGCAGTGATCCTCGCCACCGGAGCGATCCGCGATGCCGCCCTCGACATCCCCGGCACGCAACTGCCAGGCTCGTACGGCGCCGCCGACTTCGTCGCCTGGTTCGACGGCCATCCAGATGTAACGCGCACCTGGCCGCTGGATGCCACATCCATCGCCGTACTCGGCAATGGCAACGTCGCCCTCGATGTGGCGCGCGTGCTCGCAAAGCACCCCGTCGACCTGCGCTCCACCGAGGTGCCGGACAACGTCCTCGCCGGGTTGGAGTCGTCTGCAGTGACAGACGTGCACGTGTTCGGGCGGCGGGGGCCCGCGGACATCAAGTTCACGCCCATCGAGCTCCGCGAGCTCGGCGACGTGAACGACGTCGACATCGTGCTGCACGACGAAGACTTCGACGGCGTCGACCCCGCAGCCGCGGCTAACAACCAGCTGAAAGTCATGCTGCGCACGTTGAACGGCTGGCGGGATCGGCCGCAGGGCGAAGCATCTCGCCGCCTGCACCTGCATTTCTGGCACACGCCCGTCGAGATCACCGGCAAAGAGAAGGTCGATGGCATCCGCTTCGCGCGCACGCAAACGGATGCCGACGGCAACCTGGTGCAGACGGGCGAAGAGCGCGAGTACCAGGTGCAGGCGGTCTATCGCGCGGTCGGGTACTACGGCACTCGGGTCGTCGATGCGCCGTTCGACGAGGCCCGCGGTGTCGTGCCCAACGTCGGAGGCCGGGTCGACGACGAAGCCGGACTATATGCCACCGGCTGGATCAAGCGCGGGCCGGTCGGGCTCATCGGGCACACGAAGTCCGACGCGCTCGAGACGATCACGAACCTGCTGGCGGATGCAGAGGCGGGCCTGCTCACCGCGCCTATCGCCGTGGACGACGTGCTGAATGTGCTCGACGAGCGCGACACCGCGTACACGACCTGGGACGGCTGGCTGGCCCTCGATGCGCATGAACGTCGTCTCGGTCAGACGCACACGCATACCCGCGAGCGGGTCAAGCTTGTGCCGCGCGAGGAGCAGGTCACAGTGTCGCGAGACGGAGCGTTCGTCCGGTGACCTATGTGATTGCACTGCCCTGTGTCGATGTGAAGGATCGTGCGTGCATCGACGAGTGCCCGGTGGATTGCATCTACGAGGGTGAGCGTTCGCTGTACATCCACCCGGACGAGTGTGTGGACTGTGGTGCGTGCGAACCGGTGTGTCCTGTGGAGGCGATTTACTACGAGGATGACGTGCCCGAAGAGTGGCAGGACTACTACGCGGCGAATGTCGAGTTCTTCGAGGAGATCGGTTCCCCCGGCGGGGCCGCCAAAGTCGGCGTTTACGCATTCGACCACCCGCTCGTCGCGGCTCTCGCACCTCAGGGGGATGCGCATGGCTGAGCCTGCGGAGTACGACGCGATCATCGTGGGTGGCGGGCCGGCCGGCCTCTCGGCCGCACTCAACCTGGGCCGAGCGCTGGTTCGGGTGCTGGTGATTGACGCCGATCGCCCGCGCAACGCCGCCACGTTGAACTCACACGGCTTCCTCACCCGCGACGGCATACCGCCGCAGGAACTGCGCCGAATCGCGCGTGAGGAGCTCACTGCCTACCCGAATGTCGAGGTACGCACGCGGATGCGAGTCGCCTCAATTCGCAGGACGGACGCGCGTGCGGCGGATGCCGGATTTACCGCAGCCATCGGCAGACGAGAGCCCACCGAGGTTGTCACTGCGCGGGCCGTGCTGCTGGCGACCGGACTGCGCGAGACACTCCCCGAGGTGCCGAATCTGCGCGGCTACTACGGCATCAGCCTGTTCAGCTGCGCAGCGTGCGACGGCTGGGAGTTGCGGGACCAACGGCTCGCCCTCATCGGGGAGTCGGCCGACCTCGCGGATCGGGCACGACTCATCGCTCGATGGACCAGGAACCTCACCGTTTTCACCAATGGCACAGGTGTCGTCACAACGATCCAGGAGGCCGAACTCGCCGCTGCCGGGGTCGCCGTGCTGCGGCAGCCGATCGCTGAGCTACGCGGCGAACGTGGCCAGCTGGAATCGGTGCGGCTCGCTGACGGTACCGTCGTTCCGCTCGACGGCGGGTTCGTGCGCCCGGCATGGGAAAGCGACCTGTCGTTCCTCGACGGCATCACTCCCGCCCTCGACAGCGCCGGGCATCTGCTCACCGACCGCTCAGGACGAACTGACGTGCCAGGGCTCTATGCGGCCGGTGACGTCGCGGCTCCTGGGCCTCAGCAGCTCATCGTTGCTGCCGGCGCTGGTGCGCGGGTGGCTGCGGTGCTCGTGCACGACACGATCGGCGTGGCCACCGCGCACTGATACGGGTCCGCGCCGTCGCTCGGTCACTTCCCGCCAGGAGGGCCGACCATCAGCAGTACCACGTAGAGAACGACGATCGCTGCGACCAGCAACAGGACGAGCACCCACGGGCGGTTCAGGAACCAGCGCATCAGGCGGTCATACCACCGACGGTCGCGCGGATCGTCACCGGCATCCAAACGCCAGTCGCCCTGCAGCCGACCGGAGCGATGCAGCCAAATCTCCATCGGGATCGTCGCATAGGGAACGATCGCGCTGGCGACTGCGAGCACGCCGACTCCGATCGACCAGCGCTGGTTGAACGCCACGAGGATCGCCGTCGCACCATAGGAGAGAAAGACGAAGCCGTGAATGCCTCCGCCGATCGTCACGACAATCCCCGGGGCTCCGAGCGCCCGAGCGATCAGGGCGGCGATCAGGATCGTCCATGTGATGGCCTCGGCGACCGCGAGGACGCGGTAGAGACGGGCAGGCGTACGGAACATCGTGCTCCTTGTAGATCGGGGTCCTTCCAGCGTACGGGGGCTCGCGGAGCGTCGCCGACGCGCTCTGAGCAGTCGCGGCACAGGCGAGGCTACGAGGCGCCCCAGAAGCACAGCCCGCCAGCCACCAGCAGAATGACCCACGAGATGTGCCGTCCTCGTGTGAACCAGATCGGAAGCACCGAACTCAGGATGAAGGTGGATCCGATCACCATGAGCACGGTCGACGCGGGCGCACCCAGCGCGATGACGAAGAGCACACCGGCGAGACCCAGGAAGAGGACGGTCGTGATGTGCCACGCGAACCGGATCGTCCCAGCGGTGAAAGACGTACCTCCGAACAAGTGGGGAAGGTCATGCGTCAGCAGCCAGCCGATGATGTGCTTCTCGCCGAGGATCGAGTGCGCGACACCGAGCGCCGCGATGAGGACAGCGGCGGCGATGAGCGCGATCGTGATCATGACCCTGAGCGTAGCCAAACTGTCGATTGCGCTCCGTCCGGAATAGCCGCGCGCCTCCCGACGTTGGCGACAGAGGCGAGCAGACCTACCCTTCCTTCTCAGCCGGGCGGCGATATTGTTGCCCACGGTGACCGCGCAGTCTGCGCGCCACCCCCGTTCTCCTACCATCGAAGAGCCATGTCTACATCTCTGACCACATCCGAAGCCCACACGCGCTGGCGATCCGAACGGCGCGACGCAGTGACTGCGCCGACCGGCAACCTTGCGCTCATCGAGACGCGTTGGACCGGCAGCTCTCGCCCCGACCTCGCCGCCGAGCACGCCCCGGTATCGGTCACGCTCACATCGCTCGAGCGCAAGAATCTCACGACCGGTGAGGCCGAATACGGTCTGCGCGTCTGGGATGCCGAGTCTCCGGCGATCAGCGCATTCGATGCCATCGACACCTATGAGTACGACCCCGCATGGGTCATCGAGGCGCAGTTCACGCCGGTCGGCACCGACCGCACTGTGCCGTTCGAGCACATCCGCGACAACGGTGGCACGCGCGATCTTGTCGTGCCGGGTGACATCACCTTCACCCGTGACGGCATCGAGCACCGTCTTGCGGCGTTCGATGACGGCGGCACACTCTTGCTGGTGTTCGGCGACACCACGAACGGCGAGGAGACGTACGGCGCTGGCCGCTTCCTCTTCGTCCATCGCGACGAGGACTTCGGCGACGGTGGAACCGTCACCCTCGACTTCAATCGTGCCTTCGTGCCGCCGTGCGGCTTCTCCGCGCAGTACAACTGCCCGATGCCGCCCCCGCAGAACCGCTTCGCCGAGCCGATCCGCGCTGGCGAGAAGAACGTCCTCTTCCGCGGCGGCTTCGACATCTACGCCGCGATCTGATCAACCCCACCCGAACACCCGCCCAGGAGAACACCCTTGAGAAGACCACTCGCGCTTGCCGCGGCCATCGCCGTCTCGGCACTCGCCCTCGCCGGTTGCGCATCCGGAAGCACCGGTTCTGACGGCGACAGCGCCGACGCCTCCGTCTACATCGGCTCGCTCTACGAGCCGCAAAACCTGAGCAACACGCAGGGCGGCGGGCAGGGCGTCACCGAGGCCTTCAACGGCAACGTCTACGAGGGGCTCTACAAGCTCACCGACGACGGAGAGATCGAGCCACTGCTCGCCGAGAGCGAGACGACGAGCGACGACGGGCTGACGTACACGATCACGCTGCGCGACGACGTGACGTTCCACTCCGGCAAGGCCCTCACGTCCGCCGACGTGAAGGCGAGCGTCGAGGCAGTCACCGCCGAGGACTCGCAGTCCGCGCGTGCCTCCGCTTTCACGGTTATCTCCGGCATCGAGACCCCGGATGACGCGACCGTCGTCTTCACTCTCTCTGAGCCCTCGATCTCGTTCCTGTACAACCTCGCCTACATCTGGATCGTTAACGGCGATGCCGAAGACCTCACCACGACCGAGGACGGCACCGGCCCCTACACGCTCGACGAGTGGAAGCAGGGCAGCACCCTGACTCTCACCCGCTGGGATGACTACTGGGGTGAAGCTGCGACGAACGCTGAGGTCGTCTTCACCTATTACACCGACGCGACGGCGCAGAACAATGCGCTGCTCACCGGCGAGATCGACATCATCACGAGCGTTCAGAGCCCGGATGCGATCGACCAGTTCGACACTGACGCGTTTACGATCAGTGAGGGTACGTCGACCACGAAGGAACTCCTCGCCTTCAATGACCGCATAGCGCCCTTCGACGACCCGCTGGTCCGCAAGGCGATCTACTCGGCGGTCGACACCGAGAAGCTCCTGACCTCGATCTGGGCCGACTACGGTACGGTCATCGGCTCAATGGTTCCGCCAACCGACCCCTGGTACGAGGACCTCACCGACGTGAACCCGTACGACCTCGATCTCGCGAAGCAGCAGCTCACCGAGGCGGGCTTCCCCGACGGCTTCGAGTTCACTCTCGACACCCCGAGCTACGACCCGCACCCCGCCGTGGCGGAGTTCCTCCAGTCGCAGCTCGCCGAGATCGGCGTGACGGTGAACATCAACACCATCAGCGCGGACGAGTGGTACACGAAGGTCTTCAAGGATCGCGACTTCGAGGCGACGCTGCAGGAGCACGTGAACGACCGTGACGTTGTCTGGTACGGCAACCCGGACTTCTACTGGGGCTACGACAACGCCGATGTGCAGCAGTGGGTCGCCGAGGCCGAGCAGGCTGCGACTCCCGATGAGCAGACCGAGCTGTTGAAGAAGGTGAACCGGCAGATCGCCGGGGACGCCGCCAGCGTGTGGCTCTACCTGTACCCGCAGATCGTCGTCGCCTCGGCTGACGTCACCGGATATCCTGTCAATGGCCTGAACTCGCAGTTCTTCGCCTACGACATCGTCAAATCCTGATCCGCTCGCAGTGTGTGTGAGAGTCGCGGACAGCGACCCTCACACACACTGACTCATTGCGTGCTCATGCTTCCCTATCTCCTCCGCCGCTCGGCCTTTCTCGTGGTGTCGCTCGTCGTCGCCATGGTGGTCATCTTCGTGCTGCTCCGGCTCCTGCCGGGAGACCCGGCGAACGCACTGCTCTCGGTGGACGCCACCCCGGAGCAGATCGCTGCCGCCCGTGCACAGGTGGGCTCAGATCTGCCACTCGCACAGCAGTTCCTGACCTGGGCTGGGCAGATGGTGCGCTTCGATCTCGGCAACTCGTACATCAGTACTCTGCCGGTGGCACCGGAGATCGCGTCCCGCCTGCTCATCACCCTGCCGCTCACGCTGCTCTCCTTCGCACTCGCGCTGGTCGTCTCCGTGATCATCGGCATCACTGCGGCCGTCAAGGCGGACCGCTGGTACGGCGCGGTGCTTTCCGGGTTCTCGCAGCTCGGGATCGCCGTGCCGGTGTTCTGGGTGGGAATGATCCTGGTCTGGATCTTCGCGCTCGGTCTCGGCATCCTTCCATCCGGCGGATTCCCGCGGGATGACTGGGCCGACCCCGCCGAAGCGCTGCGCTCACTCACGCTGCCCATCATCACCATCGCGTTCGTGATGAGCGCGTCCCTTGCGCGCTATGTGCGCGCGGCGACGCTCGACGTACTCGGCAGCGATTATCTGCGTACCGCCCGCGCCGGTGGTTCCGGCCTCGGCGAGGCGCTGCTGCGCCACGGGCTGCGCAACGGGGCCGTCCCCGTCGTCGCGGTGCTCGGCATCGAACTGTCGACCACACTGCTCGGCGCGGTCGTGGTGGAGAGCGTCTTCACGCTTCCTGGCCTCGGCAGCATGCTGCTGACCGGGATCGAGCAGCACGACTTCGCGAACATTCAGGGGGTGCTCGTGGTCAGCACCCTGTTCGTCCTCCTCGTCGGCTTCGTCGCCGACATCGGCCAGCGACTAATCGACCCTCGGCTACGCGCGACAGTGGCAGTAGGCCGATGAGCGCCGTCATCGAACAGCAGATCGAGGATGCCGCGCCGCGGCGTCGCATCGGCCGCCACACGACCCTCGTACTCGGACTCTGCCTGACCGGCGCCGTCGTGCTGGTTGCCCTCGTCTCACTGTTCTGGCTCCCGTATCCGCCATCCGACATCAGCGGTGGAAGGCTCGAACCGCCGAGCGCCGCACACCTGCTCGGCACCGACAAGCTTGGCCGCGACCTGTTCACGCAGCTCATGGTCGGTTCGCGGATCGCCCTGCTCGTCGGGCTCGGCTCCGTCGCGCTGGCCGCGTCCCTCGGCATCCTCATCGGCCTCATCGCGGCGTTCGCGCGCCCGTGGGTCGACGACTCGCTGTCCGCCACCCTCGACGTGGTGATCGCGTTCCCCGTGCTGTTGCTGGCGATGCTCGTGGTCGCGGTTCAGGGCGCGTCGCTGTGGTCGGCGATCCTCGCCATCGGTCTCGCCATGTCAGCGGTTGTGGCCCGGCTCACTCGCATCCTCGCGCGTCGGGTGCTGCACGAGCAGTTCATCACGGCCGCGCGCACGAGCGGCACGCGGTGGCCGGGCATCGTCGTCTTCCACGTGCTCCCGAACATCGCACCGACACTGGGCGTGAACCTCGCGCTCCAGTTCGGTGCCGCCGTGCTCGCGGAGGCCAGCCTGTCGTACCTCGGTCTCGGCGCGCCGCCGCCCAACGCGTCCTGGGGGCGCCTGCTCCAAGAGGCGCAGGGCACAGTGATGACCGCCCCCGTCGGCGCGATTGCCCCCGGCATCGCGCTGGTCGCCCTTGTTCTCGGCGTCAACTTCATCGCCGATGGGCTGCGCGACTTCATCGACCCGACACGCAGGAGGACCCGATGAGCCTCCTCGATGTCGCCGGCCTCACCGTCACCGCTGGGCAGAAGCGCCTGGTCGACGACGTGTCATTCACCATCTCCGCCGGAGAGCGGCTCGGCGTGATCGGCGAATCCGGCTCAGGGAAGTCGGTGACCTCACTCGCTATAACCGGGCTGCTGGGAGATTCGCTCACCGCGTCGGGATCGGTGCTGCTCGACACCGTCCAGGTGATCGGCGCGTCCGACCGCACCCTTCGGCCACTGCGCGGACGGGTCGCGGCGGTGCTGTTCCAAGAGCCACTGACCGCGCTCGATCCGCTCATGCGGGTCGAGCGCCAGATTGCAGAACCCATGCGACGTCACCTAGGGCTGCGCGGAGGTGTGCTTCGCGATGCTGTGCGTACCGCCCTTACGGATGTCGCGCTCACCGATCCGCGTATCGCGACAGCATTCCCGCACGAGCTTTCCGGTGGGCAACGCCAGCGAGTCGCGACGGCGATCGCCCTCGCCGCCCGCCCGCGGCTGCTCATCGCCGACGAGCCGACGACCGCACTCGACGTGACCGTCCAGGACGAGATCCTCACACTGCTCGACCGTCTCGTCACCGAGCGCGGCATGGCGCTGCTGTTCATCAGCCACGATCTCGCCGTCGTCTCGCGGATGACCGACCGGGTGGTCGTGATGCGCCAAGGTCGCGCCGTGGAGCAGGGACCGATCGCGCGGGTTGTCGGTGACCCTCACGATCCGTACACGACGGCGCTCGTGGCGAGCGCACGAGCGCTAGATGCCGCGCTCGACGGCCCGGCCGGCACGCCCGGACCCGATGCGACCGGACCCGACGCACCCCGTCCCGACGCGACAGACGGGAGCATCCGATGAGCATCCTCGAACTGAAGGAGGCGGGCTTCGCCTATGGCGCGCGCACGGTCGTCGATGGGATCTCGCTCTCCGTCTCGGCGGGAGAGGCCATCGGGCTGGTCGGCGAATCCGGCGCGGGCAAGTCGACGATCCTCTCGCTGCTGCTCGGGCTGGCGACGCCACGATCTGGATCGGTACTCTTCGACGGCGCCCCGCTCGATCGGCGCGACCGGCGTCTCATGCGCCGCTTCCGCGCCGACGTGCAGACGGTGTTCCAGGACCCGTATTCCTCACTCGATCCTCGTCAGCGCATCGATCGGATCGTGGGCGAGCCGCTGCGCTCGCTCGGAATCGCGCGCGGTGACGAGGCACGCCATGCGGTGACGGAGGCGGTCACGTCCGTCGGCCTCGACCCGGATGTGCTGCGGCGGCACCCCCATGAGTTCTCGGGCGGTCAGCGTCAGCGCATCGCCATCGCACGCGCGATCGTGTCGAAGCCACGAGTCCTGCTCGCGGATGAGCCGGTGAGCGCGCTGGATGTCACCACTCGCATCCAGGTGATCGAGCTGCTCGACCGACTGCGCAAGGATACCGGGCTCGCGCTCATCATGGTCTCCCATGATCTGAGCGCCGTCGCCGCTCTCTGCGAGCAGACGGTCGTGCTCCGAGACGGCCGGGTCGTCGAGGACGGCACCACTCGGGGCATTCTCGATTCACCGCAGACGGACTACACCCGCACTCTTGTGGCCGCCATCCCCCGGCTTCCCCGCGCTCTCTGAGCGCGTCACGGCCTCCGCTCGTACGACTTCTTCGGTAGTCGATACGCGAGATCGCCAGCGGTCTCGATCGCCTCGTCGAGTGAGAGCCGATGCTCGGCGACGAGACGGGCAAGGTACCCGGCATCGATACGGCGGGCAAGGTCGTGCCGCCCGGGGATCGACGTGAAGGCCCTGGTGTCGTCGACGAAACCACTGGTGTTGTAGAAACCGGCCGTCTCTGTGGTCAGCTCACGGAAGCGGCGCATCCCATCGGGCGAGTCCAGGAACCACCACGGCGCCCCCAACCGCACAGACGGGTAGGCGCCGGCAAGCGGTGCGAGTTCGCGGGAGTAAGTTGTTTCGTCAATGGTGAACAGGATGAGCCGGAAGCGTGGGTCCATCCCGAAGGCATCCAAGAGCGGCTTGAGTGACTGGGTGTACTCGATGGAGAACGGGATGTCGAACCCATTGTCGCCCCCGTAACGTCCGGCGATCGGCGTTGAATGACTGCGATGCACGCCGGGATGAACCTGCATCACAAGCCCATCTTCCACACTCATCCGGCCGCTCTCGAAGAGCAGCCCCGCCGCGAATGCTTCCGCTTCTGCTGACGTTGCCTCGCCCCTGAGGGCTGCGAAGAAGATGCGCTCGCCCTCGTCGGCACTGAGTTCGAGGGTCAGCGGAGTGCGAGGTCCATGGTCAGTGGCACGGGCGCCGGCCTCAATGAACGCCGCGCGGCGCTGGCGGATCGCACGCAGGAAACCCGCGTAGTCGCCGACGTCGACGCCGCTGCGCTGGGCCAACTGCTCCACCGATTCGCGCCAGATCGGTGACTCCAGCGCGAAGAGTGCATCTGGGCGGAACGTCGGCACCACGCGCTCGCCCCATCCGTCTTCCGCGAGCGCGCGATGATGCTCGAGGGAAGAGTCGGCAGGGTCCGTCGTGCTGAGCAGTTCGATGTCGAAACGATCGATGAGGGCGCGGATGCGGTGGTCAGGTCGTGCGATCTTCTCCGTGAGCTCATCGAAGATGACATCCGCGGTATCAGCCGAGAACTCCTGCGTGACGCCGAACACCACTCCGAGCGAGTGCTCGATCCAGAACCGCGTTGGCGTCCCTCGAAACAGACGCCAGTTCTCCGCGAAAGTGCGCCAGATCGACCGGGCCGGCGGCACGGCACCGCCGTCCGCAGACGCCACACCGAGGCGGGAGTGCTCGATCCCCTGCGACACGAGCATGCGCACCAGGTAGTGGTCTGGCGTGACCAGTAGCGCCGCCGGGTCAGGGAAGGCTGCGTTCTCGTGGATTGCGGATGCGTCGACGTGTCCGTGCATCGAGACGATCGGCAAAGCCGCCGTGGTCGTATAGATCTCGCGTGCCAGGGGTCGGAGGGTGGAGCCCGCGGGCAGAGCTCGATCCGGATGGAGGCGCCAGTGCGCATTCATGAGGTTCCATTCACTTCTGCGGTGTCGATCAATGTAACAAACTGCGACGGTTGTTACATTGATTAACGCCAGTAATTGCCTGGGGACAGCTAAGCACAGAAGGAACATTTATGAAACGATTGACATGCTCCGCAACCTCGTTGCAGACTGTCCCCACCGACGGTTCCGTCGATGAGATCACCCGAGCACGAGGAGGTGCACCATGGCTGTGACGATCCGCGACATCGCGAGCGCCGCCGGCGTCTCCATTGCCACGGTGTCCCGCGCTCTCTCCGGCAGTGATGCCGTCGCTGCGCGCACCCGCGCTCTGGTCGAGGCGGTCGCACATGAACTGGGCTACCGCCCTCTGCACGGCACGGATGCCGCAGGCACGCCCCGCGCACAGGTCATCGGCCTGATCGTTCCAGACCTCGACAACCCGTTCTTCGCGTCGATGTGCAAGGGCATCCAGAACCGCGCGCGCGCCGCGGGTTTCAGCGTCTTCATCGCGGACAGCGACGAGGATCCGTCACTCGAGGCCGAGCTCGGCCACCAGATGAGCTCGAACGTCGACGGCCTCATCCTCGCCTCCGCCCGCGGCTCCGATGACAGCATCCGCTCGATCGCCGCGGCCGTGCCGGTGGTGCTGCTGAACCGTCGAGTCGAAGGCGTCGCCTCAATCGTCTTCGACAGCACCGGCGGCGCCGACGCGGCCATGCGACACCTCATCGCACTCGGACACCGCTCAATCGCATATGCCGCGGGCCCCGCACACTCCTGGTCGAATCACGAGCGCAGCGCAGCGATCGCTGCTTTCCGCTCCTCGCGCGATGACCTCGAAGTCGTCGAACTCGGAGCATTCCCGCCGTCGTTCGTCGGTGGGCGGGAAGCCGCCGACGTTGCCGTCGCATCCGGTGCCACTGCCGTCGTCGCATACAACGACCTGATGGCACTGGGGCTGCTCGAGCGACTGCGTCAGCGCGGTATCTCCGTTCCACAGCAGATGAGTGTCATGGCGTTCGACAACATCCCGGCCTCGAACATGGTCTGGCCGACACTGACCTCGATCGACAACCCTCGGATCGAAATGGGTCGCGCGTGTGTCGACGCTCTTCTCGACGCGATGCTCGACGACTCATCACGAGTCGGCGCCCCCGGCGAGGTTCCCGTGCACCTGGTCGTGCGCGAATCCACCGGTGTGGCGCCGGATCGCGCAGCAAACGAGTCCTCAGCAACCCCCTGAACACGTCCCCGGAATCCACCGGGGACCTATGAAAGGAAGAGCAATGGCAATACGACGGAGTGTCGCCTACGGCGCAGCTCTCGCGACGGCGGCTGCCCTCGCACTCACCGGCTGCACCGCGCCAGGGAGCGCGACGCCAGCCGCCTCCTCCGACACACTCGAAGTTCCCGACAAGCCATCCGCGCCTGTCACACTCAACATCCTCGATGTCGCCGGCAACCAGCAGCTCACCGAGGGCATGATCGACAGTTTCATCGAGGAGTATCCCGATGTGATCTCCGGTGTGACTTGGGAGTCGGCAGGATCCCCCGACTTGGTCGGCACGATCAAGCCTCAGGTAAGCACCGGCAACCTCTCGATCGACCTGGTACTCTCCGGCACCGACGGCCTCTCTGCCGGAATCGCACAGGACCTGTGGATTCCGATCGCAGACGAGTTCGGCGACCGGGTCAGCAACCAGGAGAACTACCTCGAGCCGGCCGCCGCCATGCAGGAGCTCGCCGAGGGTCAGGGCATCGTCGTGACCTACTACCCGTCCGGACCGATCCTGCAGTACAACCCCGACACTGTCAGCGATGTGCCCTCCACTCCGGAAGAACTACTCGAATGGGCCGAGGCCAACCCCGGCAAATTCGGCTACGCACGCCCGGCCAACTCCGGCCCCGGTCGCACGTTCCTGCAGGGCCTGCCATACATGCTCGGCGATTCCGACCCGTCTGACCCCGTCGACGGCTGGGACAAGACGTGGGCGTATCTGAAGGAACTCGGCCAGTACGTCAGCGACTACCCGACCGGCACCGGTCAAGTAGTCAGCAAGGTGGCCGACGGCTCCTGGGACATCGTGCCATCCACGACAGGGTGGGACATCCAGCCACGTGCGACAGCACAGATGCCAGCCACGATCGAGGCAGCGCCGTTCGACGACTTCACCTGGATCACCGACGCACACTATGCGCTGGTGCCGAAGGGCCAGTCCGCCGACAAGCTCTCCGCGATCCTGCTGCTCCTGCAGTACATGCTCACCCCTGAGATCAACGCGATCGCCTACGACAAGGGCTACTTCTACCCCGGCCCTGCCGTCGAGGGCGCGACGCTCGACCTCGCACCTCAGGAAAGCCAAGACCTGTTGGCCGAATTCAGCCGCGACTGGTACGACGATCTCATCGAGTCGAACCCTAAGGCGACGCCCCTCGAGGCGGACGCACTGGTGAAGGCCTTCGACATCTGGGACCGCGAAATCGGTGTCGGAAAGTACGAGGAAAAGTAAACATGCCCCTCTCTCCGCATTCGTTCGAGTCACTCGAACTCGCGCACGTCGGCCGCAGCTTCGGCGGCCGCGCGGCGCTGGCGGATCTCAACCTGACGATCCGGGCAGGCGAGTTCATCGCTCTGCTCGGGCCGTCGGGTTGCGGCAAATCCACCGCTCTGAACTGTCTCGCCGGACTCCTGCCCCTCACCGAGGGCAAGATCCTCATCGACGGCCAACGCGTCGACACCCTGCCCAGCGAAAAGCGCGACTTCGGCATGGTGTTCCAGAACTACGCACTTTTCCCGCACATGTCGGTGTCGAAGAACATCGCCTTCGGCCTGCAGATGCGCAAGCTTCCCCGCGACGAGATTCGCCGCCGTGTCGACGAGGCCCTTGCGCTGGTGAAGCTCCAGGAGCACGCCAAGAAGTTGCCGGGCCAGCTGTCCGGCGGTCAGCAGCAGCGCGTCGCCATCGCTCGCGCCGTCGCTCTCGAGCCGCGGCTCGTGCTGATGGACGAGCCGCTGTCGAATCTCGACGCGAAGCTGCGACTCGAGATGCGCGCCGAGATCCGCCGTCTGCACCAGACCCTCGGACTCACCACCGTCTATGTCACCCACGACCAGGAGGAAGCCCTATCGATGGCCGACCGCCTCGTGGTTCTGCGCGACGGACGCGTGCAGCAGATCGGCACGCCAGAGGAACTCCACGACCACCCGGCGAACTGGCATGTGGCCGACTTCATGGGCTATCGCAATCTGCTCGATCTCACCGTGGATCGTATCGACGGAGAACTAGCGCACGTCAGCGGCCACGGCATCCGGCTCGTGGGTCGCACCGTCGGCACGATCGCCGCAGGCGACCAGGTGCGCGTCGCGATACGTCCGTCCGACCTCTCGCTGGACGGCACACCCGGCGAGGTCAACAGCATCCAGGCCACCATCAACCTCGTCGAGTACCAAGGCCGCGAGTTCGCCTCCGGTCTCACGTCAGCCGAGGGCCTGAATCTGTTCGCGCAGACCGAGCACGCTCCGCGCACCGGCGACCAGGTCACCGTTGGCGTGCGCGCAGCATCTGTTCTCGTCTTCCCCGCAGAGCTGGATGCCTTACCCGGCGATCATGCAGCATCGCGCTCCTCCGAGGTGCTGGTGTGACCACAACCACTCCGCGTGCAGACTCGACCCGTTCAAGCCTGCGACACCGCCTCGCCGAACGTGGCATCGACCTGAAACTGCTGCTTCTGCTGCCCTCGGTGCTGTTCGCTCTGGCACTGTTCATCTACCCCTTTGCGTATGGTCTCGGGCTCACTGTGCAGCCGCTGCCGCAGACGCAGGAGCAATGGGGAGGCGGGATCTTTGCGAACTATGTCGCGTTCTTCCGAGACAGCTTCATCTTCGAATCGGTCGGGAACACACTGCGGATCGCAGTGCCCGCTGCACTCTTCAACGTCATCATCTCCATACCGATCGCCTACAAGCTGCGACGCCGGTTCACAGGCAAGCGCACACTGCAGACGCTGCTGGTGCTGCCGATCACGCTCGGCACGGTGCTCACTGCGCAAGGTCTGCTGATCTTTGCCGGTCGACAGGGCTGGTTGAACCGCACACTCCTCGAGCTCGGAATCATTTCAGAGCCACTCGAACTTGTCGGTAACAACCTCGGGGTGTTCTTCTCCCTGGTGATCTCCGGCTTCCCCTTCGCCTATCTGCTGATCTCGTCCTACCTCTCCGGCATCGACCCCTCACTGGAGGCAGCGGCGAAGACGCTGGGAGCCGGGTGGTGGCAGCGGTTCCGTCGCATCATCTTCCCCCTGCTCGCACCGGGGCTTGCGACGACCTTCATCCTGACCTTCGTGCTCGCGTTCAGCGTCTTCCCGTCCGCCCGCCTCGTCGGTGACGCCGCCGGTGAATCCCGGGTGCTGGCACTGATGGCCTACCGAGCATTCGCGGAGCAACTGGACTACAGCATGGCCTCCACGATCGCCGTCATGATGGGTGGTGTGGAACTGGTCGTCGTGGCGATCGTGTTCCTCGGCCGCTCCTTTCTCTACAAAGGATCAACCGGAGGCAAAGGCTGATGACCACCGTTATCGAGGCCACGACCGACCCCGTCACCGAAGCCGTCGACGTCTCCAGCGCCCGCAGGGCGAAGCGTCCCCCAGGGGAGAAGTCGCTGGCCGCGGCCCCCTCGACCTGGTTCGTCTGGGCGGGCATCGCGGCGTTCTTCATCTTCCTGTTCGGAATCGTCCTCAGCGTTCTCGTCGACTCATTCGGCAAGTCCTGGTTCAACTCGTGGCTGCCGGAGATGTTCACCACCGAGTGGTACGCCGCAGCGTGGACACGGTTCGATCTGGGCAACATCATCCTGAATACCCTCGTCGTCGCCCTCACGGTGATCGTGATCTCGGTACTGGTGGGAGTTCCGGCATCGTATGTGCTGGCCCGCAGCAATTTCCCCGGCAAGCGCCTGGTCATGCTGTTGTTCCTGCTACCGATTCTGATCCCGCCGATCACGTTCGGCATTCCGCTGGCGACGGTGATGTACAACTTCGGGTTGGGTCGCACGCTACTCGCGGTGATCCTGGTGAATCTGGTGCCGTCGATCCCGTTCGTAATCATCACGATGACGCCGTTCATCGAGCAGATCAATCCGTCAATCGAGAACGCCGCGCGCATGTGCGGCGCGAGCACACGCCAGATCTTCGTCCGGATTCTCGCCCCGCTGCTCGTGCCAGGCATCCTCGCCTCGGCAATCCTGGTGCTGGTGCGAACGGTCGGTATGTTCGAGCTGACGTTCCTGGTCTCAGGTCCCGCATCCGACACCCTCGTCGTCTCGATCTATCGCGCGATGACAAGTGCCGGCGGTGGTGAGGCGCGTGCGCTGATCTCGTCGATGGGCGTGATGTACACGGTGATGATGCTGGTGATCCTCGTGATCGCCCTCCGCTTCATCAACCCGACACAGTTGGTCGCGCAGGTCAAGGATGCACGGGATGACTGAGGGCACACCTCGACTGACGCCTTCTGCTCTAAGCATCGCCGCACTGCATCACCCGGATCTTGTCGTGGCCGAGCGGCCATCGCAGGTCGGGATCGTGCACCTCGGGCTGGGGGCGTTCCTGCGCTCGCATCAGGCAGTGTTCACCGAGGATGCTGCGGCTGCGACAGGCGACAGGCACTGGGGAATTCTTGGAGTCGCCGGCCGCAGCGACGCCGCCATCAAGCAACTCGCGCCGCAGGATGGGTTGTTCGGTGTGCTGTCGCGGAATGCAGAGGGCGAGTCGTTGCGCATCATCGGGACGATGCTCGACGTCGCCGATCCGCGGGTCGAAGGCGGGCGCGTGGTCGAGGCGATCGCGGCGGCAAGCACGCACGTGGTCACGCTGACGATCACCGAGAAGGGCTACCACCGAAGCGCCACCGGTGGGCTCAATCTGTCAGCCGCGGCGGTGCAGGCCGACCTGCCTGCCATCGCTGCGGCGATCGACGGGCGGCACGAACCGGCACCGAGTACTCCCCTTGGGCTGCTCGTCGCTGGCCTCGCACGGCGCAGCCAGATTGCACGGAGTAGCGACAGCGGTCGGCCGCTCACGGTGGTGTGCTGCGACAACCTTCCCGAGAACGGACCGCTCGTGCGGCGGCTCGTGATCGATGCCGTGGACGGTGCGGGCGCGGATGTCGATCATGCACGCGAGCTTCGCCTCTGGATCGACGCCCACGCACGTTTCCCCTCGACCATGGTCGATCGGATCACGCCGGCCACGACGGAAGCCGACCGGGCACGCGCCGCCGAAGTCTCGGGACTATACGACGAGGGCCTCGTCGTCGCCGAACCTTACCGGCAGTGGATCATCGAGGACGATTTTGCCGGACCTCACCCGCGTTGGGAGCTCGCTGGTGCCGTGTTGACCGACGATGTCAGGCCCTATGAGCGGATCAAGCTGAGGGTGCTCAATGCTTCGCACACGCTGCTTGCACTGCTTGGTTCGGTATTTGGTCACACCACGATTGCAGAGGCGGTGAGCGATGTTCGCCTGCGCGAGGCTGCGCTGCGGATGCTGACCGACGATGTCCTGCCGACGCTTGACCCAGTGCCTGGACTCGATCTGCTCGAATACTGCCACGAGACGCTGGACCGTTTCGCGAATCCCGCACTGGCGCATACGACGCGGCAGGTCGCCAGCGACACGTCGCACAAACTGCCGATCCGGTTGCTCGATCCGGCCGCGGAGCGCCTCGCCACTGGGCACATTCCGCACTCGATCGCGCTTGTTGTCGCATCCTGGATCGCCTACATCGACCTCCGATCGGCAGACGGCAGGCTCGACGATCCGCTCGCCCCGCTGCTCACCGAGATCGTCGGCGGCCGAGTCCACAGTGCGCCGGATGCCGTGATCGACGAACTGTTCGCGCTCGATGCCATCTTCCCGGCGGCGGTGCGAGAGTCATCCGCCTTTCGCGATGCGGTGCGGGAAGCACTCGACACCGTCCACACCCTCACCGCCGTCCGGGTATTCTGACCGGCATCCACCCAGGGAACACCATGATCATCGAACGCGCCGAAGTCATCGTCACGAGCCCCTCCCGAAACTTCGTCACTCTGCGGCTGACGACGGACGAGGGATTGATCGGCCTCGGAGACGCCACCCTGAACGGGCGTGAGCACTCTGTCGTCGCCTATCTGCAGGAGCACGTCGTCCCGCTCCTCATCGGGCGCGACGCGCACCGGATCGAGGACACCTGGCAGTTCCTCTACCGCGGCGCCTACTGGCGGCGGGGTCCGGTGACGATGACCGCGATCTCCGCTGTCGATGTCGCCCTGTGGGATCTGAAGGCTCAGGCCGCGGGGATGCCGCTGTATCAGCTGCTGGGCGGCGCATCGCGTAAGGGCCTGCTCGCATACGGGCACGCCTCGGGCAATGACACCGAAGAGCTCTTCGACAGCATCCGTCACCATCTGGAGCGTGGATTCCGAGCAATCCGCGTGCAGACCGCCGTGCCAGGGGTGCGGGCGGTCTACGGTGTACCGCACGACGTCACGGTCACCGACGGGGTGCGCAGCCAGGAGTACGAACCGGCGTCACGTGGTGCGTATCCGGCGGAAGAGGACTGGGACACCCGCGCGTACCTCCGCCACGTCCCGACAGTGTTCGAGGCGGTCCGGGCAGAGTTCGGCCCCGAGCTGCCGCTGCTGCACGACGGGCATCACCGGATGACACCGATCCAGGCAGCGTCGCTGGGCAAGAGTCTCGAGCCCTACGACCTGTTCTGGCTTGAGGACTGCACTCCCGCCGAGAACCAGGAGGCACTGCGTCTCGTGCGCCAGCACACGACCACGCCACTCGCGATCGGAGAGGTATTCAACGGTGTCTGGGACTACCAGGAGTTGATCCGCGAACAGTTGATCGACTACGTGCGCAGCTCGGTCACGCACACCGGAGGCATCACACATCTGCGGCGCATTCTCGACTTCGCCGCCCAGTACCAGATCAAGTCAGGGATGCACGGGCCGACCGACATCTCCCCCGTAGGCATGGCCGCCGCGATGCATCTCGGGCTTGCGATCCACAACTTCGGCATCCAGGAATTCATGCCGCACAGCGCCAAGACGAACAGCGTCTTCGCACAGTCCTTCACGTGGAAGGACGGCCTCCTGCACCCGGGTGAGCAGCCAGGACTCGGCGTCACCCTGGATGTGGACGAGGCCGGGAAGTACCCATACGAGCAGGCGTACCTGCCGTTCAACAGGCTTGCCGACGGGACAGTTCACGACTGGTGACGGAATAATCAGTCGCGCCGCGTCGTTGCGCACAAGCATGACAGTGATCGATGCGGCGGCGCTGGAGAGGGTGCTCTCGTCTGTGGACGTGCGCCTCGGCGTTGCGCGGCGAGTCACTCTGGAGGCCGGGGCCACCGCCCCTCTCACGGCTGGCTCAGTCTGGCTTGTCTTCGTCGCAGGCGGCTCCGTGCACGGGCACCCTCCGCTCGCGCAGGCGTGCTCGTTCGATGTCGATCGCACAGCTCGTTCGGTCGCGCTCTCGCCGAACGCAGCACAGGACTTACTTGCCGAGGGCGATGCCTTCCTGACCCTCGGACGCCAACCTGTCGTTCTGCAGTCCGCGCACGGCGCATCGCTGATGATCGCTGAACTGCAGGTGACCGAGACCGCACACATCCTCCGCGACGTGCTGCCCGAGTTCGTCACCGTCACCGACTTCGCAGGACTCGAACCCGCGGCTGCCGCCCTGGCCCGCAACCTGGGTCCGGCCGGGCCGGACGAACACGCGCTGCGTTCGGGCAACCCGGTCATCTGCCGCATGATGGCGACGACAGTGCTGCTGTCGGTCATCCGCGCCTGGGCCGAGAATGGCTGCGCGCCCGCCGGCTGGCCGTCCCGCTCAGGTGATCCTTTCCTGGATCGAGTCGTCGAGGCCATCCACGAACAGCCCGGCCGGGAATGGACCGTGGCAGCACTCGCGAATGTCAGTGCGATGTCGCGTTCAGTGTTCGCCGAGCGATTCCACGACGCCATCGGTCGCTCACCCGCCAACTACGTCACTGAGGTGCGCATGCGGTCAGCCAAAGAGTTGCTCACCGCTGGTCGCGCCGTCTCGGACGTTTCCCGTCTGCTGGGTTACACCTCGGATGAGGGCTTCAGTCGGGCGTTCCGCCGCGCGACTGGAATGACTCCATCGTCGTGGCGCGCGGGCCAGCTGGCCCCCGTTCCCGCCTAGCGGGGTTCATAACTTCGCAAAGACGCCGCAGAATCCGGGGCTGAGTGCCAAGAACCTCGCAGAACGCACGTTCTCTGCGAAGTTGTGAACGCCGAAGCGCTGTGCGCCTCAGCGACGCACCCGATTCGACGCCCCGAACAGCGCCGCGCCGACGAGGAGTGCAGCGGCACCCAGCACGTAGACGAGTTCGATCCCGACGTTGTCGACGAGGAGACCGCCGACCCCCGCCGCGATCATGATCGCGGCCTGGAATCCGACGACAACCAGGCTGCCGCCAGCCTCGAGCCGGTCGGGCATTCGGTGACCGACCCAGGTGTTCACGACGATCAGCCACGAGGCGAAGAAGAATCCCCAGACGAAGACGACAACGCCGATCGCGAGCACGGAACCAGCCAGCAGGATGGCCCCTCCGACCGCCACCGCGATGACCACCGGTGCCAGCACCGCGAAGAACGCGAAGGAGCGATCGACGATGAGACCGATGACGATGTTGCCGATCAGACCGCCGACGCCGAAGACCGCGAGCAGCAGCACAATTGTTCCGGCATCGATGTCCGGCATCCGCTCCAGTGCAAGACGGATATAGGTGTAGGCGAGGAAGTGTCCAAGCACGACCGACATATGCCCGACCAGTCCCAGCCCGACACCCGGGCGGCGGAACGTATCGACCAGGATTCGGATGCTGGAGACCTGCGCTGCGGGCACCGCCGGCAGCAGCGTGCGCAGCGCGATCGCGAGCAGGCCGGTGACGACTCCGACGAGTGCGAACACCGCACGCCAGTCCATGATCTCGGCGAGCATGACACCGAGCGGAACGCCTGCCACTGTGGCGAGCGACACCCCTGCGGAAGTGAACATCACCGCGCGGCCGAGGCGCTCGGGACCGGCGATGCGCACGGCGACGGTGATCGACATCGCCCAGAAGGTGCTGATGGCCGCGCCGAGCAGGAACCGTGCGAGAAGGATGATGACCAGGTTCGGCGCGATCGCGACGATGAGGTTCGAGACGGCAGCGGCAAGAGCCATCCATATTAACAGCGACCGACGATCAACCCGGGGGAAGACGAGTCCGACGGTCGGCGCCACGATCAGCCCGACCAGTGCCGTGACGGTGACGGTCTGCCCTGCCTGCCCTGGTGTGATGCCGAGGCCGACGGCCATCTCTGTCAGCAGGCCGTTCGGCAGGAACTCCGCGGTGACAAGCAGAAACCCCATCATCATCAAGACGATGAGGGCGCCGTAGCGAATCCGCTCGGTGGCGGCAGCGACGGGGACGGGCGCGGTTGTTGTCATGCTTCTACGATCGCAGGCAGACGGATGCCTCGCCCGATCAGTCGTCCGCCGCATCCGACCGTTCGTCCGGAGCACGCGGCGCACCAGATATCGTCGAGTGTCGCCCGTTCTCTCTCGAAGGCTCCCACTCATGACCAAAGCGAAATCAGCTGCACCGCGCCCCGAAGACGAAAAACTCGGCATCGCTCCGAGTTTCGCCTATGGACTCCAGCATGTGCTGACGATGTACGGCGGCATCATCGCTCCTCCCCTGGTGATGGGTCAGGCCGGTGGGCTTTCGCAGCCCGAGATCGGGGTGCTGGTCGCGTGCGCGCTGTTCGTCGGCGGACTCGCCACCATCCTGCAGACTCTGGGGCTGCCATTCTTCGGGTCCAAGCTGCCGCTGGTGCAGGGCGTCTCGTTCTCTGGCATCGCGACAATGATCGCGATCATGACGGAGGGTGGACTGCCTGCCGTCATGGGTGCGGTGATGGTGTCTTCCGTGATCGGGCTGCTGCTCGCACCCGCGTTCGCGATGATCGTTCGCTTCTTCCCTCCGGTCGTCACCGGCACCGTGATCGTCTCGATCGGGCTCTCGCTCCTGCCGGTCGCTGCAGGTTGGGCAATGGGCGGCGATGCCACTGCCGACGACTACGGCTCGGTCGCCAACCTCGGCCTTGCTGCCTTCGCACTTCTGCTGATCGTGCTGCTGACGAAGTTCGGCACGCCGACGATCTCCCGCCTCAGCATCCTCATCGCGCTCGTTCTAGGCACGGTGTTCGCCGCAATCATCGGCGTAGCGGACTTCTCCTCGGTCGCCGAGGGCCCGATCGTCGCACTTCCCACACCCTTCGCCTTCGGGATGCCGACCTTCAATGTCGCCGCAATCCTCTCGATGTTGATCGTCGTGCTGGTCACCTTCACTGAGACCACCGCCGATCTGCTGGCGGTCAGCGAGGTCGTCGGCACCAAGGTCGACTCCAAGCGCATCGCTGCGGGCCTTCGGGCAGACATGCTCTCCAGCGCCGTGTCTCCGATCTTCAACTCCTTCACCCAGAGCGCCTTCGCTCAGAACGTCGGACTCGTCGCCATCACCAAGGTCAAGAGCCGATACGTCGTCGCCGCCGGTGGCGTGATCCTTGTCGTGCTCGGCATCCTGCCCGTCCTCGGACGCGTGGTGGCCGCCATCCCCACGCCGGTACTCGGCGGTGTCGGCATCGTACTGTTCGGCTCCGTCGCAGCCAGCGGCATCGCGACGCTGGCCAAGGTCGACTACCGCGACAGTCTGAACCTCATCATCATCGCGGTCGCGCTCGGCTTCGGACTGCTGCCGCTGGTGGTCCCGACGGTATACGCGGCGTTCCCGGCATGGTTCTCTGTCATCTTCCAATCGTCGATCAGCTCGACGACGATGATGGCGCTGCTGCTGAACATCTTCTTCCACCACGTCCTGAAGCGACGGAGAGCCGTCGACGAAGAAGCGATCTCGGTGCCCGCGTTCCGGGACATCCCGCAAGAGCTCCTTGCCATTCTGAGAGAGGGCGACCACTACAGCGCTGGCCGTCTGAAGGATGCCGACGACAACGAGATCCCAGTCCGCTGAAACCCTCCGTCCCCGTCTTGGCACCGAGAATGCGTGCGCGCTGGGCGAGGAATGGGTATTGTGAAGTGGTCCGGGAATGCCCCGGAAGGAATTCGAGCGAAGGGAGCTGTGACATGAACGTTGTCTCTGTCGCGCCGCCTGCCGCCGACCACCTTCCCCTCGAGGCCTCCCGCTCCTGATCCGCGTGTGGCCTCCCCTTCCGGAGTAACCACCGTGACTGATCCTTTTGCGTCCCTCGACGCATCCCTGTCCTTTCCTGATTCTCTCTCCTTCTCTGAATCCCTGTCCTTCTCTGAATCTCTGTCCTTCTCCGAAATCGAACCTGGCGAAGACCAGCGCTGGTCCACGTGGCCAGCCATCACTCCGTCCGAGCGCGGCCCCGAGCCGTGGCCGACATGGGTCGTGACGTCTGCCGGCGCGATCGACACCGAACTCGGCATCCTCAAGACCGGTAAAGAAGCAGACGTCTTCCTTATCGAACGCGCCGTCCCCGAGGATCCAAGTCGACGCACCTTGCTGGCTGCGAAGCGGTACCGCAGCACCGAGCACCGCACATTCCATCGCTCCACCGTGTACACCGAAGGACGACGCGTGCAGAATTCGCGCGACGGCCGGGCTCTCGCGAAGAAGACGGCGTTCGGTCGCGAAGTGGCAGCTGCCGAATGGTCGTTCGCCGAGTTCAACGCCCTCAGCCGGATGTGGGAGCTCGGAGCGCCGGTGCCCTATCCCGTGCAGGTGAACGGATCGGAGGTGCTGATGGAGTTCATCGGGACGGATGCCACGGCCGCTCCCCGACTTGCCCAGGAACGCGGCGACCGCCGCCTGCTTGCGGACTACTACGCGCAGATCGTCCAGATCATGCGTGTCTTCGCCCGTGCAGGTTTCGCCCACGGCGACCTGTCTGCCTACAACCTGCTCGTGCACGACGGCCAGGTGCGCGTGATCGATCTGCCGCAGATCGTCGACATCATCGCGAACCCGCAGGGGCTCGATTTACTGCACCGCGATTGCGTCAACATCTGCGACTGGTTCGCCCGACACCGGGTGGAGTGCGACGCCGAGGAACTCTTCGCTGAGCTGATGGCGGAATCGTTCGGGTGATGATGACGTGTTCGCCACCTGCGACCTCGTCCATGAGCGCAGCGGCGCGCCGTTACCGGGTGTTCACAAGTCTTGGCCAGACTTCGAAGCATGAGCGCACCCGACAAGCCCGACTCGACACCGCCACAGCCGTCGGCGATCGCAAACAGCGGCGCCGTCGGCGTGATCGGTCTGGACCTGCGCGGCGAGACCCCGGCGCCGAAGAAGCAGATCTACTCGTGGGCGCTGTGGGACTGGGCGACGCAACCCTTCAACACGGTCATCCTGACGTTCATCTTCGCAGCGATGTACCTGACGACCGATGCGTTCATGCCGCCGGAGATCGCAGCACTCGATCCAGACGGTGCGGTGTACAAGGCGGCCGAGGCCGACCTCGCATCCGGCCTGGGGCTCGGTTCTACGATCGCGGCATTCGCGATCCTGCTGTTCGCCCCCGTGCTTGGCCAACGCGCAGATGCGGCCGGACGCCAGAAGCTCTGGCTCGGAATCGGCACCGGGGCCCTCATCCTGTGCATGTTCGGTCTGTGGTTCGTTGAGCCAACTCCCGCGCTGTTCTGGCTCGGCGTCGCCCTGATCTCAGCCGGATCGGTGTTCGGCGAGATCGCAGCGGTGAACTCGAACGCCATGCTGATCGGCATCGCGAACCCCAAGACTGTCGGAAAGATCTCCGGCCTCGGCTGGGGCTTCGGCTACATCGGCGGCATCATCGCCCTCGTCATCGTCGTCGTCTTCTACGCGTCGGGCTGGTTCGGCCTTCCCACCGAGGACGGGCTGCCCTTCCGCCTCATCGCCGTCGGATGCGCGATCTGGGCGATCATCTTCAGCATCCCGATCTTCCTCAACGTGCCAGAGCCCTCGCTTGGACGCCCCGAGCGCAAGGTCGGCTTCTTCCGTTCCTATGTGCTGCTCACCAAGGACGTCATCCAGCTCTACCGGTCCCCCGAAACCCGCCCGACCTTCTGGTTCCTGCTGGCGAGCGCCGTGTTCCGTGACGGGCTCGGCGGTGTCTTCGCATTCGGCGCGATCATCGCCGCTCAGGTGTTCGACTTCGAGTTCCTCGAAATCGTGGTCTTCGGCATTGCCGCCAACCTCATCGCCGGCATCTCGACCATCATCGCCGGCAACCTCGACGACCGTTTCGGGCCGAAGCGGATCATCCTGGTCGCACTCGGCGCGATGGTGATCGCCGGTCTCGCCGTGTTCTTCCTGGCGGATGCCGGATCCATCGTGTTCTGGGTGGGCGGCCTGCTGCTGTGCGCGTTCGTGGGCCCCGCCCAGGCGGCATCCCGGTCATTCCTCGCACGCGTGACTCCGGCCGGACGCGAGGGCGAGATCTTCGGTCTCTACGCCACGACCGGACGCGCAGCGAGCTGGATGGCATCCGGTGCCTGGACGCTACTCATCGTGCTCACCGGGTCAACCACGTTCGGCATCCTCGGCATCATGATCGTATTGCTCGCCGGATTTCTGCTGCTGCTTCCCATCAAGGCGACGCCGGTGCGCTGAGCCGCGTCACACTACTTGTGGGTGGGACGGCTCGCATCCGCACGTTATGTGAGACGACGCCACGGTCGGATGCGGAACCGCTCAGTTCTCCCAGTTGTCGGCGAGCTTCGACAGCAGACGCGCGAGCTCGCGGCTCTCGTCCTCGGTGAATGATTCGAGCGCACGCGACAACACCTGCCGTCGCTCACCACGCATACCGCGCGTGATCTTGCGTCCTTCATCAGTAAGCGCGATGCGCGTGCGGCGCGCGTCATCGGGGTCGGCCTCGCGCTGCACGAGTCCGCGCTGAACGCCCTGTTGCACCAGGCGCGACGCACGAGGCTGATCAACGCCGACTGCCTCGCCGAGCGCACTGACGCTGAGCGGTTCGGATGCCGCGGCGAGGGCCTCCAACATCCGCATCCAGGCCGGTCCGCCCAGGCGTCCGCCTGGCCCGCCCGCCCACGGTGGGGGGACAATCCCGCGAGTGCCACGCGGATGCTCGCCGTGCCCTGCGCCATGACCATGAAGGTCGCCGATGAGGTCGCTGCGCGTCCCGTGCGGTCCGCCGTGGCCGCGGCCGTGCATCCGCCGCCCACGCAGGCGCGACAGGGCTTGCGCGATCATCTCGGCCGGGTCGGGCTTCTCAGTGCTCACACGTTTGATTTTACATGCGACTTGACATGCATCTAGATTGCATGTCACACTACATATACATGTACAGTTACAACCAAAGGACTTTCTCCATGAACTCCATCAACACTGATGAGCACGACCACACTGAAAACAACCGCCCGTTCGGATTCTGGCTCAAGGCCGTCGATCGCCTGATGGCGGCCGAGTTCGCCTCCGCTTTCGACGCCGAGGGCATCACGCGCCGCGAGTGGCGCCTCCTAAACGTCATCGACGGCACCGTTCCGAACGGCCACGCGAAGAGTGACCTGTCGTTGCCACCTCGCAAGGTGCCCGCCCACAAACTGGGCCGTCTGATTGAGCTCGGCTGGGTGACGGATGCCGATGGCACCTGGAGCCTCACCGACGAAGGCCGCGCGGCCAAAGAACGTCTCAGCACTATCGTCGAAGGCATCCGCGCGAAGATCACCGATGCGGTTCCCGCTGACAACCTCGCCACCACCATCTCCACGCTCGAGCAGCTCGCCCGTGCGTTCGGATGGGACGAATCCACGCCGCTCCCCCGTGGAGGCGGAGCGCGGCACGGACGTCGCGGCGATTTCGGGCACCACGGCTTCGGAGACCACCACTTCGGAGACCACGGCTTCGGCCGAGGACGCGGCCACGGATTCGGACCGCGCCACTTCGACCACGAAGGCCACGAAGGCCACGAAGGCCACGGCTCAGACGAGTCCGGCGGACACGAAGGATGCCAGCACAGCGAACACCCGTTCGCGCACGGCGCCGATCACGGCCACCGTGGCGGCCCGCACGGAGAGCGAGGGCACGGACACCGAGGTCACGCAGGACGCGGTCGCGCCCACCTCGCGCGCTTCGCGCAGGGCTCATACGAGCGCGGCTTCGACGCCGGATTCACCCGCGGTCGCGACGCGCAGTGACCACCAAATGCCGGCCCCAAACGGGGCCGGTCTCATCAATGGCGGATGCTTCGGCATCCGCCATTGTCATGCGTCGAGCGCGATACGCACGTCCGATGGCGCGCCAGCCGCGAGAAGTCGTTCGGTCATTCCCGCGGCAGCGAGAGCATACGGTCGCTCATCACGCATAAGCAATGAGCGCGAGTTGGATTCTTCGTACAACGCGATCAGGTGGAAGGCAAGCAGCTCGGCGCCGGCCTCATCGACCGTCAACTCGCCCGCTTCGACGGCGAATCCGATCTGCGCCGCGATGTAGGCATACCAATCAGCAGTGGCGGCGCGGACGGCATCGCTCACTGCCCCCGGCTTGGAGTCGACGTCGGCAGCGGTCGCGGCGAAGAAGCAACCTCCGGGGAACACTCGATCGCGCGAGTAGATCAGTGCACCTCGCAACAGCGCCGCGAGCCGTCGCAGGCCGCGCGGTTCGGTGCGCGCCGGAACGATGATCCGGTCGACGAAGATCTCTCTGGCCGCGGCGATCGTGGCGAGCTGAAGGCCCTCCTTGCCGCCGAACAGCGTGGCGATGCTGCTCTTGCTGTGACCGGAGGACCCAGCAAGACGTCCGATCGTCAGTCCATCGAGACCGTCAACGGAGGCGAGATCGGTCGCGCTCGACAGAACGATACGCCTGGATGCGTCACCGCGCACCCGCCGGCCGTCTTGAACAAGTTTCTCCGCCACACCCCTAGTGTACGCACGATCGTTCGTATACTCTACGAACGATCGTACGTATTCATTGTTCACAGGAATTGAGGAACCATGTCCGCTCCTGCCACGGCGCTACGTCGCAGCATCCGCATCACCTCAGCAATCTCGCCGGCGATCGCCGCCCGCCTCGCGCTTTGGGCCTTCTTCCGTCCCGGCGCGAAACGCGCGGTGCACGCAAGGGACGCGGCAACTGACCTCGCCGGGCACCGCGAGTATCTGACGGTGCACGGCCAGAGCATCGCCACGTATCGCTGGGGCGCGGGTGATCGCACCGTGCTGCTACTGCATGGCTGGCAGGGACGTGCATCGCAACTCGCCCCGATCGCACGCGAACTGGTCGCCGCCGGGTGGCAGGTCGTGTCCTTTGACGCGCCAGCGCACGGTGCCTCGGAAGGGCGGCGAGCCGACATCATCGACTGGCTCGATGCGAGCGCTCAGCTGGCACGCCGATACGGCGGATTCGATGCGATCGTCGGGCACTGCTTCGGCGGGCTCGCGGCCCTCGCCATTGCACGAGATGACGTGGCGATCCCGTCAGTCGCGGTCATCGCCGGCGCGGCAAGCCCCGCAGCCTTCCTCGGGGAGTTCAGCGCGATTCTCCGTCTCGACGACGCGACCCGGACGCGATTCGAACGACTCTTCTACGCGAGGTTGGGCGAGACGACAGCGATCGAACGCTACGACGCCGTCGCGCGACCACTTCCCCCGTCCACGGAGCTGCTAGTCGTCCACGATCGGGAAGACAAGCGGATGCCGGATACCGATTCGCTGCGGCTGCACTCCGCACACGCGGGGCGCTCGCGGCTCATCCGCACGACCGGGCTTGGGCACACCAGGCTGCTATCGGACGATCACGTACTCGATGCGGTGAGCGCACTCGTGACCGGCGAACCGAACTCTTTTGAAGTGCCGGCTGCACGCGCTCAGATCAGCAGTGCGAGACAGCACTGATTCACGATCTTGCGACCGTGGGCCCTTCGGTGGCGAGGCCCACCGACTGCGAGGTGACCGAGACGATCGTCGCCGGATCCGCGCCCGCCCCGACAGGCAGCCCGGCAGGCAGGCCGAGGCATCCGCCGCGGATGTCAGCCCTGCACCCCAAGGAACGCCATGAGGCCGATGGCGCCGAAGAACAGCACCGCAAGACCGCCGTAGATCACGATCGTCCAGCCGCGGTAGCTTTGCCCGGCTGTTCCGCCGGCGGCCGGACTGACGTAGTTCCGTGTCGCTTCATCGCGCGCCGTCGCGGCACGTGAAGCGGCCGCGCGTGACTCGGCTTTCTGCGCAGCGGTCGGCGGCACAAGCTCCTGCTTGTGGGCGGATGCCGAGGTCCAGGTGTCGTCGGGCGCCCAAGTGCTGCGCTTGCGGAGCGCGGGAGCGTCCGCTGTGTCAGCTCCGGCGCTCTCGGACGGCGCCGGCGGAATGACCGGCGCGGCACTGGGAAGGGGCGGGGTCACTCTGAACGTAGGCGGCGGCGGCACCTCGAATCCGTCGATGGCCGCTGCTGCGTCCGGGACGTCGACCGTCTCCGGCGCGGGGACGTCGAATGGCTCCACTCCCGGTGCTGGGGGCGAGGCAGGCGCGGCAGACGTGCCGGCGGGCTCCTCGGTGGTGGCATCCTCGCCGGGACCTTGCGGATTCTCCGTGTTTTCGATGCTCACGCTCTTGATACTACGTGTGCGCCCCGCTCGCGGCGCCTGGCTGACGCCTGGCGCTCAGGCCCCGAGTGATCCGATGTCGGTCGTGCCTACATTCGTGCGGTGGAAGTTCTGGAATGAACGCGATGCCGTGGGGCCTCGCTGGCCCTGATAGCGGTTGCCGTAGGGCCCGGAGCCGTAGGGGTTCTCGGTGGGCGAGGAGAGACGGAAGAAGCAGAGCTGGCCGATCTTCATGCCTGGCCACAGCTTGATCGGCAGCGTCGCGACGTTCGCCAGCTCAAGGGTGACGTGACCGGTGAAACCGGGGTCGATGAAGCCCGCCGTGGAGTGAGTGATGAGGCCGAGACGCCCGAGCGACGACTTGCCCTCCAGCCGCGCGGCGATGTCGTCGGAGAGACTGACCTGCTCGAAGGTGGCACCCAGTGCGAACTCGCCGGGGTGCAGAATGAACGGCTCGTCCGGCTTGACCTCGATCAGCCTGGTCAGCTCCGGTTGCTCCTCGGCTGGGTCGATGAAGGGGTACTTGTGGTTGTCGAACAGGCGGAAGTACCTGTCGAGGCGCACGTCGATGCTCGACGGCTGGATCATCTCCGGTTCGTGCGGAGACAGGCCGATCCGGCCGGCGGCGAGTTCTGCTTTGATGTCGCGGTCGCTGAGAAGCACGGCACCAGCCTACGGCCAGATCGCGGCGACCCCGTTGCCGACGGCATTGGCGCCGAGGACGAAGAGCAACACCGCCATGATGACGTGATTCTCGCGGGTCAGCCAGGTGTGCAGCGCGGCCAACGGTGCATGCATACGGTCGGAGGCGATGAGGAACGCGACCACGGGGATGATGACGGTGGACGAAGCCATCAGCACGAACACGGCTGTGGCGATCATGAGCCGCTCAAAGCTCAGATCGGCGGCGCCAAGGTCGACCCCGACGCTCGCGCTGAGAATGACGTTCTTCGGGTTAGCGATGGAGAGGATAAGCCCGAACTTCAGGCCGTCACTGAACCCGAAGGTGTCGATTTTCTGCATCCACGCTGGCAGCTCTGGCTTCTCATCGCCGTGCGTGCGCTTGCGCCATTGCTTGACAGCCAGCCACAGCAACAGCCCGCCCAGGACCAGCTTGATCGCGCCTTCCCATGGATTCGGCGCATGCTGCTGGTGCGCGGGCAGTAATGACGAGAGGACCGTGAGGGCGACGATCACCGCAAGGACGCCGACCACCCAGCCGAGCAGGAAACCCAGGCTGCTCGAGCGGGCACGGGGGCTTAAAAGCGTGAGGATCACGACGATGATCGGCACCGGGCTGATCGCGATGCCGACGGCGAACGGGAGCATCTCCCCGATGAGAGTGCCCATCAGCTGTGCCGTCGCGGAGCGTGCTCGAAGATGAGGTTTGTCGTGGTTCCGGCGACTTCTTCGCGCACGCTGATCGTGTCGGCGACGAGTTCGCGCAGCGCCTGGGCGTCGCGGACGGCGACGTGCACCAGGAAGTCACGGTCACCGGCGAGGAAGTAGACCCGCCGCGTGGCGGTTAGTGACTCGAGATAGTGCTGGAAGCGGTGAAGGTTGCCGCGCGCGTGCGCCTGCAGTCGGATTGCGATGAGTGCCTCCAGGTGTAGGCCGACGGCTTCTGGGTCAATTTCGGCGCGGAAGCCAACGATCGCCCCGGTGTTCATCAGCGCGCGCATCCGCTTGTGACAGGTCGATTCAGCAACGCCAACGCGGGCCGCCAGCTCGGTGTTGGAAATGCGTCCGTCGCGCTCGATCTCGATGAGGATGGCGCGGTCGATGTCGTCAAGTTCTGCGAACCGCGAAGAATCCTTCTCGGACATGGTCGATCCTCCTCTTCCTGCGAGGATTTTATGCGTGTGCTACGCATTTAGCGAGGATTCTTTCGAACCCTGCCATATGAGACGGCGAATCTGCCATCCTGGGCCTATCTGTCGCATCTCGGGAGGTTGCAATGGCGCACTCGATCGTCATCGGAGCGGGCATGGTCGGACTCGCGACTGCATGGCATCTGCAGGAGCGCGGCGCCGAGGTCACCGTCCTCGACCGCACCGGCGTCGCCGCGGGTTCATCGTGGGGAAATGCCGGCTGGCTCACACCGGGCAAGGCGATCCCGCTCGCCGACCCGAGCCTGTGGACGTATGGCCCGAAGGCGTTGCTTGATCCGGATGCCGCACTGCATGTTCCGTTCCGGGTGGATGCCGGGCTTTGGGGGTTTCTCGGACGTTTCGCCGCGCACGGCACGCATCGCGCGTGGGATCGCACGATGGCGGCGCTCACTCCGATCGACAAGCTGGCGCTTTCCGCCTTTGATGAATTGACAGACGGCGGGGTCGACTCGTGGACACGGGAGGGCCCGTTCGTGATCGGGTTCACCGAGGATCGGCATGCGACGAACTTCCTCAGAGAGATCGCTGGCGTGGTCAGGCATGGCCAAGACGTGCCCCTGGAAAGGCTGGAGAATCCGCGCGAGCTTGCGCCGATGCTCTCGGACGCGGTGAAGGTCGCGTATCGGCTCGACAAGCAGCGGTTCCTCGAGCCGGCGCCGTTCGTGCAGGCGTTGGCGGATGCCGTCGTCGCGCGCGGGGCGGTGTTGCGCACCGATGCCGAGGTGGTGCGGGTGGATGGCGGGGTTGCTGGTTCTTCTGGATCTGCTGGTTCGGTGGCGAGTGTGGTTCTCGCATCCGGTGAGCGGCTCTCGGCTGATTCGGTCGTGGTCGCGACCGGGGCATGGATGCCGAAGCTCGCGCGGTCGCTGGGTGTCAGGGTTCCGGTTCAGGCGGGGCGCGGCTACTCGTTCACCGTCGACACTGAGGAGCCGGCGACGCATCCGGTTTATCTGCCCGCGCAGCGGATCGCTTGCACGCCGTATCAGGGCAGGTTCCGGATCGCGGGGACCATGGAGTTTCGTGGTCCGGACGAGCCACTTCAGGCCCGTCGCATCCAGGCGATCATCAACCAGACACGCACTCTGATGCAGGGCGTCGATCTCGACAATCGGCACGACGAGTGGGTGGGCTCGCGGCCGGTGACTCCCGACGGGCTACCGATCGTGGGCGTGACGCGCACGCCGGGCGTGTACGTAGCGGGCGGCCACGGAATGTGGGGCATCGTGCTCGGCCCCGCCACTGGCAAGCTCCTCGCCGAGCAGATCGTCACCGGAAAGGTGCATCCGGCGATCGAGCCGTTCAACCCGCTGCGGTAGCGTCTCGCGCCCTCAACTATTTGTTATGCTGGCGAGGCGCCGCAAGGCCGCGGGACTGTAGTTCAATGGTAGAACTTCTGCTTCCCAAGCAGATAGCGCGGGTTCGATTCCCGTCAGTCCCTCCGATTAACTCGCGCGTCCGCTGTGAGTTCTCACGCCAGTTGGCATGGTCGCAGGAATGATTGCGCGCCTCTGACGTCACGTTAGCTTGAGCTCGATGGTGGCCATCTTGGTCTCGTTGGTCGTTCTGATGCGGGACACGCAAGGACAGATCTTCGCTCTCGCGTCGCGCTGACGCTCGCTATAGAACACGTCGCGGTGGTCGATGTCGCCGACGAGTTCCACGACTTGAGCCTCACAAATGCCGCATTCCCCCTTCCGACAGTCGAACATCGGGTCGGCACCCGCATCCTCAAGTGCTTCCAGCAGTGTCTTGTCTGGCGGCACGACAATATCGATGTCGGCACCTGGGATTCGCACACGGAACGGCTGCGCGTCATGCCAGCCACTATTGCCGAACGTCTCGAATCGAAGGTTGGCATTGGGCCGGCCAGAAGCATCCCATGCTCGCCGAACAGCATCCATGAGCCGAATCGGACCACACATGTACAGTTCCGCATCCGGTGCGACATCGGTGACGAACTGTGGAACATCAAGCGAGGTGCCTTCCTCCCCGACGTGCACACGCAGCCTTTCGCCGTGCTCGGCGATCAGTTCATCGAGGTAGGCCATGGCCTCCCTGCTGCGCCCACAGTAGACAACCCGATACTCCGCACCAGCTGCGCGAGCCGCTCGCGCCATACCGAGCACGGCCGTTATGCCGACCCCACCAGCGAGAAAGACGTACTGGGCGGCGCCATGCCGGTAGGGAAAGTCCTGTAGCGGGTGGGTCACATCGATGCGATCACCGCGCCGGAGAGCGTGCATGAAGACGGCTGCACCGCGCGAGACGTCCGTGCGCATGACGCTGATGGCGAAGTCTCCGCCATCGCCGACTGAATCGACGATGGAATACGAACGCATGACAGGCTCACCGCCGAGGTTCATGCGAACATCGATGTGCATGCCCGGGCCCAGACTGCGTCGAGCGTCGGGAGTCAGTACGATCCGCTGGATGCGGTCGGTCACACGCACCGACTCTCGCACAGTGGCCTGCTGCCATGTCACGGTGTGCGCCTGCGCCATTTCACACAGCCTCTGGCATAGATTCCGCGGAGCTCCCCGGCCGGAGCGGAACACTCGTTGGTCGCCCCTCCCGCTCTAGCATCCGTTCGAGGATGCGGCGCACCCACATGCCTCCAGCGTCGATGTTGAGGCTGTAGAACTCGTAGTCAGGATTCGCATCGATCGCACTTTGCTGCGCGTGCAGCATCCGCTCGTCTTCACCGAACACGCCGTGCACGCCGTTACGCATCTGGGTGGTGATGAGCTGACTGTCGATGCAGTAGTTGCGCTGGAATGACCAGAAGTAATGGCATGTGCGGTCATTTTCGGGCGTGATCGTATTCATCACGTAGCCGTTCACGCCCTGGCTTCGGTCTCCCTGGGGCGCTCCGGTACCGGCCTTGGCCACGCCGACGTCGATCCGGATCGTCGACGGCGCCTCAAAGTGGATGATCTGCCAGCGATCGACCTTGCCCTCGAAACCCGGAAACTTGTCCCGCATGCTGTTGAACCAGAGTGGCGGCGCATCGATGTTGAGCATCCACCGCTCCACGGTGACGGTCGTGTCCGTGTGACTGGTGACGAACTCCGATCCGCTCAGCTCGGCTTGACCGATGCTCGAGGAGTGCACGAATTCCTCATGCGTGAGGTCCATCAGATTGTCCAGTACCAGCTGGTAGTTGCAGTCGGCGTGTATCAGCTCTCCATCGCCGGTCCATCCCGGATCCGTCATCTGACCCATGTCCGGGATCAGTTGTGGGTCGGCGAGCACGGGGTCACCGACCCACACCCAGACATACCGATAACGATCGACGATGGGGAATGACGGGACGGTCGCGCTGGGGTTGATCGTTTCCTGCGCAGGCATCGAGGTGCAGCGCCCCGCCTGGTTGTAACGGATGCCATGGTACGGGCACTGCAGATCATCGCCGATGACCTTTCCCATCGACAACGGCGCCAACCGATGCCAGCAGGCATCCGCGAGGGCCACCGGCGAGCCGTCCTGCGTGCGATACAACGCGAGGGGCCGGCCAGCGATCGTTCGTGCGAGCGGGGCACGTGTGACCTCGTAGTCCCACGCGGCCACGTACCACGCATCGCGCGGGTAGTCGAAGATCTTCGCTGTCGTGCGCATCCCAGCCATGTCCACTCCTTCGTGCGTGGAATTGAATTCCACTGTCTATTCGGCTATCTATCGCGGTACGTAGGCGACACCGCCTACCGGTTTGGCAATGAATCCAGGAAGGTGAGCAAGTGTTGAGCCAGCAGCACCGGTTCGGTCACCATCGGGAAGTGTCCGGTGGCGATCTCCCTCACCTGCCAACCTGGCGTCTCCCGCACGCGCCTGCGTATCGGGTCGATGGTCGGGTAGGCCGGTTCATTGCAGTCGACGAACAAGCGCGGCAGCGACTGCAACAGCGCCTCGTCGTACTCGAGCGGCTCTCGATACATGCCGAAAGGGTGAAGCACATGACGCCGGCGCAGCCAGGCCGCATCGTCGGCGCTGAGGGCGAACCCCTCGGTCGGATCCGGCGGTGGCAGCGCATTGCCGTGTTCGGCGGCCATAGCTATCCGCGTTGCTGCGATCTCGGGAGAGTGACCGACTCCCCATCCTTCGCCGGATAACGGAGCCATAGCGTCGACGTACGCCAGCCCGCGAACACGCGAAGTTTCTGCGGATTCCATCGCCGCGGCTGCACCCGTGATGACCATGCCCCCATAGCTGTGTCCCACGAGCACGACATCATCGAGTTCCTCTGCCTCGATCAGACCGAGCACATCGTCGATGTGGGTCTGCAGCGTTATGTCTGGCCGGCGCAGGTGTGCGCGCTCACCATCGCCGGTGAGCGTGACGGCGTGGACCTCGAATCCGGCCGCACGCAGTGGCGCTAGTAGACGACGCCACACCCAGCCACCACCCCATGCCCCGTGCACCAGGACGACTGCCGGAGTCTTCTGAATACTTGACTCGCGAGAAGACTGCATGTCAGGCCGGATTCGACATGACGAGATGGCCGACAGCGGTGTTGGATGCCGGAACGTGATAGAACCGGTGGGCCACGGTGGGAGCCTCGCCGCCAAACTGGTCGTCCATCGCCCCTCGAGCGATGAGCCAGTCGACCAGCTCGATACCTTCAGACCCGGCCTCGTCAACATATTCGAGGTGTGGCCAATCGCTCAGCCCGAGCGGATCAGCGATGAGGTGGTCGAGGAACGCGTTGTCCCACTCGGAATTGATCAGGCCGGCACGCGGCCCCTGAAGTTGATGACTCATGCCACCGGTCCCCCAAATCTGAACGTTCAACTGTTCACCGTCCCATCTATCCAGCGCGCGCCGCAGCGCCCTTCCCAATTCGTAGCATCGACGTCCGGATGGCACCGGGTACTGCACAACATTCACGGCAAGTGGGATGACCCGGCACGGCCACTCCTCGACATCGCCGAACACCAGCGAGAGCGGGACGGTCAATCCGTGATCGACGACCATTTCGTTCACGAGAGTGAGGTCAAAGTCATCTTGGATCACCGAATGCGCGATGTGACCCGCCAGTTCGGGAAACCCTTTGACGTCAGGTACGGGCCGCGGGCCGTAGCCCTCGTCGGCGACAGAATAGCGAGCGCCTGTGCCGAGCACGAAAGTCGGGATGATCGACGCATCGAACGCCGTGGCGTGGTCGTTGTAAACGAGAATCACGACGTCGGGTGGGTTCTCTTTCGCCCACTTGCGTGTCCACTCGTATCCAGCGAACACCCTTCTCCAATAGGGCTCCTCGGTCTTGCCCAGATCCATGGCCGCTCCAATGGCGGGAACATGTGAGGTGAAGACGGCAGATGTGTATCTGGCCGGCGCTCCTGCCCGGGCCGTCTGAGCGGCCTCAACAACCGGTGTCGGTGTCCAGCCGTCCAAGTCCTTCAGACGAACGCCCTGGGGTTTCCGTCCTCCGCCGAGCATCATGTCGCGATACGCCGCTTCCGACATCCCCGTCATCGAGCCGACCATCTGCTGCGCACTCAAGCCGTGGGTGGCGCCAATCTTCACGAGGAAGTAGATATTGCCCCCCTCGCGGATCATCGCGTTCAGATCCATGTCGAGCACTGCCTGCCTCTGCGCGGGCGTCAAGGGCCACTCATCGAGATATACCTCGCGATCGGCAAGATAACGCTCTCGGTTCGCTGGTTTCATCAACGACATGGCGAGTTGATTGAGGTGATAGCCCTTTCGTGCCTGCTCTGCGTCGAAGACAGTCGTGCCGGGAACGTCTTGATAGGACCTGTCGAGCCCCATATCGAACTCCAAACTTCGTCGTTCTGGTATCGTAAAAAGCACTCTATAGCTATGCATGTAGCTATGTCCATAGATATTTCACGATGCCTGCGACCGCACGAATATTCGCTCGTATACCCTTGTCCCGAAAGGAGTCCGATGACTCTGCGCTTCGCTCTGCTTGCGCTTCTCCGTGTCGGACCGCTGTCGGGATACGACCTCGCCAAGCAGTTCGGTCAGTCGGTGGGGCACGTTTGGTACGCACCCAACTCTCAGATCTATCCGGAACTGCGGCGCATGGAAGCCGACGGGCTCGTCACCGCCGAGGAGCAGATCCGCGGCACGCGGGGCACGCGCCGGCTCTACCACGTCACGGATCTCGGTCATTCGCAATTCCTCGAATGGATGGCTTCGCCGATCGAGTACCAACGCGTGCGAGACCCGGCTCATCTGCGAGCCGCGTATCTCGAGGCGACTACTCCGCAAGCAGCGCGCGAGTTCTTACAGCGCCACATCATCGAATGGACGAAAGAACTGGTTCAGTTCGAAGGTCAGATTCGGCATACCGACGAAATGACCAACCTCATGCTTGTTCGCCGGCTCGCGGTCACAGCCCCAGAAGATCACGAGCGCACGATCGAGTTCAAGCGGTTCGCCTACGAGGGCCTCGTTGGTCGTGCGGTCGCCGAGATCGAGTGGGCGCGACGGGGACTGGAGCTCGTCGACCGATTGGCGGGCACGCAACCCGTGATGATTCCACACCCAGTCACATAGCGCCGGGGAACGACGCCATGGCTCCACCCCTAAGTGTGGAGTCGGACGTTGCATCGAGCCTCACGTAACGCGGATAAGTGAGCGCTGCCACCCGGAAGAGCCGTCGGGAGCGATCGGTGCCCGTTCCTCGATCTGCATGTCGCCGTTCTTGTTGACCGCACGGACGGCCACGTAGTGCGAACCGGCAGTCGCGTCCCACTCCATGACCCACTGCACCCAGGTGTCGTCGTTGATGGGCGCCGACAGCGTAGCGGGGACCCACTCTCCGTCGTCGATACTCACCTCCACGCGATCAATGCCCACGGACTGGGCCCACGCGACGCCCGCGATCGGGATGCGACCGGCAGAGACCGCCGCGCCGAGCTTGGGGGTATCGACACGGGATGCGAACTTGATCGGGGCCTCGGCACTGTAGCCTCGCGGCGTCCAGTAGGCCTCGTCATCGGCGAAGGTCGTGACCTTGAGCTCGGTGAGCCATTTGGTCGCCGAGACGTAGCCGTAGAGACCGGGAACGACCATCCGCACCGGGAAGCCGTGCTCGAGCGGCAGCGGCTCGCCGTTCATGGCGACCGCAAGGATGGCATCGAGCCCGTCGTCGGTCAGAGCCGACAAGGGCGTGCTCGCGGTATAGCCGTCGACACTGCGTGACAGCACCATGTCGGCGCCGGACTTCGGCCCTGCCTTGCGCAGCACATCGCGCAGCGGCACGCCGAGCCACATCGCATTACCGACGAGCTCGCCACCGACCTCGTTCGAGACGCAGGTCAGCGTGATTGCATACTCGTCGAGCCCCATGTCGAGGATGTCTTGGAAGGTCATCTCGACACGCTGATCGACCATGCCGTCGAGCACGAGCCGCCAGGTCCCTGGGTCGATCGTTGGAACAGTGAGCGCCGTGTCGACACGGTAGAAGTCTTCATTCGGCGTGAAGAGCTTGCTCAGCCCAGGCACATCGAGTTCTGCACCCGCCGGCACGGTGACACTCGTACGCGGAGACGGAAGCTTGAGAGCACTACGGAGCGACTCGACCGAAGCCACTGCCATGCTCACGGTGCGGGCGGCGATGCCGACGACGACGGCGGATGCTCCGGCGATCGCCGCGAGCATGAAGAAGCGTCGGCGGTCGAACCCGGTCGGTGCGGCTTCTGCGCCAGTGACCGTCGACTCTCGCCATGCCTTGAGGCGACGAACGAGGAGCACGAGGATGAAGGATCCGACGATCGTGCCGAGGACCGGCGGAAGGAAGGCGAGCGGCGTCACCCCTGCGCGGGTCACGATAGCCGCAGTCGAGACAACGCCCGCAATGACCAGTGCGACGACTCCAAGCGGAGGACGCACTAGTTGCAAGATGCCGGCGATCGCGGAGGCGAGAACGACGGCCAGACCCAGCCCTGCCAGCAGGGCGATCTTGTCGTACTCGCCGAAGGTGGCGATCGCGAACTCTTTGAAGGGCTGGGGCACAATGTCGATCACGAACCCGCCCACGGCGATGATTGGACTGGCCGCGCGTGCGAAGATCAGCGCAAACAGCTCCGCGGTCGCGAGGAAGACCGCACCGCTGATCACGCCCGCGAGTGCCGCCCACACGATGAATCGCCTGCCACTGCGCTTGACCATGGTCTCCTCCAACTACACCCGTGAAGGTGTGCTCCCACGTTATTCGGAGACAGAGCGCAATCGGATGGGATCTAACGCTCGGCTAACGCCACCGAGTAACCACTCCGCCTCGGCAATGCCACCGCCGCCGCGGCCAGGAAGCACAGCGCCCCGACGAACGTCCCATTGCTCGCGAGCGCGCCCCTGAAGTCCTCACCATCAATAAGTACGTACGCACCGACCGCTGATACAGCGAACGCGACGCACCCGGCGAAGTTGATGAGCGTCGACCACCAGTCCCGATTGCCGGCATCCCACATCCGTGCCCCGCCCTGCGCGTACGCGACGAAAGCGAAGCATCCGCTCACGAGGAAGGCGACGGAGCCACCGGCATCCGGACTCCAGACGAATCGGTCATCCGCAGAACGTGACACGGCGAACAGCGCTGCGATCGTGCTCACGTTGAACAGGATCGTGCCGAATGACTGCGTCGATGCCGTCAGCCATTCCGCACGAACCACACGTCGTCCTGAAGCGAGGCGCTCCCAAGCGGAACCGCTGAGGAAGAGCTGGATGAGGCCGGCACCGGTGAAGAACCATGCCCCGATGAAGCAGAGCACGTTCGCCGTCTGCGCGCCAAAGGCCATGCCCGGCACCGTCGCCAGCGCGAAGAATGCCGAGCCAATGATGAAGCCCCAGCACTGTTTGGTCTCAGTGAGCACCATCAGTGGTGGAACTGAGCCTGGCCGCTCGCACGATCAGGAAGCGGGAACTTCAACGCGTCGAGGTAGGCGACCTCGCCCCTGATATCCGCCAGAAGAGCGGATGCCAGATCACGGCTGAGGCCCGCTTTCACAACGATTCGCTGCAGCACCATGTCCGACAGGTTGTCGGCCATGGGATAGGCAGGAACCAGCCATCCCTTCATCCGCAGCCGATCCGCGAGATCGTAGAGCGTCCAGTTGTCGGTGTGGTCAGCCTTCAGCATCCATGCGAAGACGGGGATGGTGTCGCCACGACTGATCAGCTCGAACGCATCCATCTCTTCGATCTCGGATGACAGATATGTCGCGACGTCGATCGAGTTCTGCTGCACTGCGCGATACCCCTCCCGACCGAGCCGGAGGAACTGGTAGTACTGCAGCAGCACCTGCGCGCCAGGACGCGAGAAGTTGAGCGCGAGTGTGGGCATGTCGCCGCCGAGATAGCTGACGTGGAAGATGATGCTCTCCGGCAGCACAGCCTTGTTCCGCCAGACGACCCAGCCGACGCCAGGATAGACGAGGCCGTACTTGTGCCCGGAGGTGCTGATCGAGTTCACCCGTTCGATGCGGAAGTCCCACTCCAGATCAGGCTGGCAGAACGGCGCGACCATCGCCCCGGATGCCCCGTCGACATGGATGCGGATATCAAGGCCGGTGTCCTGCTGAATCTCATCGAGCTTCTGGGCGATCTGCTCGACCGGCTCATACGCGCCGGTGTAGGTCTGGCCGAGGATGGCGACGACACCGATCGTATTCTCGTCGACGTACTTCTCCAGCTCGAACCCGTCCAGAACCATGTGCTCAGGGGTCACCGGCACGTAGCGCGGCTCGATCTCCCAGTAGTTGCAGAACTTCTCCCAGACAACCTGCACGGCGGCAGACATGACCATGTTGGGGTTCTCTGTCGACTTCCCCTCCGCCTTGCGCCTCTCCCGCCACAGCCGCTTCATCGCCAGCCCGCCGAGCATGCACGCCTCAGACGATCCGATCGTCGACGTACCGATCGTGTCATTCGCATCGGGGACGTTCCACAGGTCGGCGAGGATGCGCCAACAACGGTCTTCGATCGCCGCGGTGGCCGGGTACTCATCCTTGTCGATCATGTTCTTGTCTGCGGCTTCGAGGTACAGCTTCTTCGCCTCGTCGTCCATCCAGGTCGACACGAACGTCGCCAGATTCAGCCGGGAGTTTCCATCGAGGATCGCCTCGTCGTGCACGATCTGGTAGGCCGTCTCAGGGAGGCTCGGCCCATCGGGCATGACGAACTTGTCGAACTCGGTCGCCTCACCGGGGCGGACGAAGACCGGATTGATGCTGAGCATCGGATCAACATTGGTCGACTGGCGGGCCGGGGTGTGGTTGGTGGGCACTGTGCACTCCTGATCGGTCGCTTCTGCACGAACATCGGTTTACACCCGATACAGGACACCGTAGCGTCCTGGCAGGGGCGGCGCTCAAGATCAGACGAAGGACACCCTCCAGGCGAGCAGGGCGCGGTTCGTCAGCCCGCGAACTTGGCCTGCGGGACGCTTCGGATGCCGTCTGAGCTCGCCACGGACGCCTCCCATCGGCTCGCAGCAGTCTCATTCAGCTCCGGGGCATCTTCAGCTAGCAGAAACCCGTCGTCTACGAGATTGCGGCTCGACTCCTCAAAGCGTCGACGGTAGCCGCGCTCATCCTGATACCGACGAACGGCCTCCCCTCTCGGCAGTGGAGTCATCGTCCCGACGAGCCCCGCCGCGAGGTCACGATCCGCGAGTGGCGTCCAGCCGGGACCTTCCCCGCCTTCGCCTCCCGGCGTACCGTGAGGCGAATACGCGGCGAGCGCGACCTCCGCCCACGGCGAGCGGATGCCTCCAAGCACGTTGCCGTCCGCATCGCGGCGCAGCATCTGACTGGGATGTATCGGGCCCTCGGCGTAGTCGAACCGCAGCCCATGCGGAGCCTTGGTGCCGTCGACAGTGCGGATGAGATTGTCCAAAAGTGCGCGGGCGATGAGATCGCTGCGAGCGTCCGAGCGCTGCTCCCGCACCGGAATGTGGCCAGTATCGATCCCGGTGGCAGCGAGCGTAGCGGCGTTAGTGGATCGCACGCCTGGCCAGTTCTCGATATGGGCCGCTCCGGCGATCTGATAGAGCCGGTACGTGTCGCCCGGCTCATCCGAGTCGTCGCGGAGCTGCCCGCGGTGCGTCTCGGACTCAGTCTCGCTCAGTATCTCGAACACCGGAATGCCTGCATCGCGCACCGTCCGCCGCTCGTCGTCGGCGTCAACGGCGCGACTTTCGGGAGACAGCAGCGGATACCCGGCGAGTCCCGCTCCGCCAGAGGAGATGAAGATCGCCACCGCATCGGCGAGACTGCCGCGCGCGGTCGCGAAACGTTCCCGCGCGAACACCCGGCAGAAGCTGCCGGTCGCCGACCACCCGGATAGCACGATCCGCGATGTACGCAGCGAACCGAGAGTGTCGCTTCGGATCAGCTCAAGGGCATCGGAGAAAATGTCCCACTCGGTGCCGAGTCCCGGGACGTCAAGCGTTCCGTACCGCTCGGGATCGATCTGCTCTCGCATCGCTCGTGCGACGTGTGGGTAGACGGTGACCCCCACCCAGGCGTCGCCTCGGCGCAAGAAATGCGACGCCAATGCGTCCCATGAGAGGCCCGCATCCATGTGGGGATGCAGCGGTTCGACGTGGGTGACGCCCGAAGCACGAGCCGGGTCGGAGGGATATCGCACGAGAAGCCGGGTGCGATAGGGAATCGTGGCATCGTCCCGCCTCGGCGAGCCTGGTTCGGCCGACTGCCAGAGCCCTGCACTACCGACGAGCAGGTATTCCTCCTCTTCGTAGCCCGCAACGGACAGGTCACACCCGAAGCCCTCCCGGGCATCGAAGGCCGCACCAAACGGCGGTTTTGAGCCATCCAGAAGCACCAACTGCGGGGAATGTGGGTTCATCGATGAACCTCCGATCGGGAGTTGTTGTTTATCAGTTTACTTGATAAGTTTCGTTGCGGATATCCCGAATCCCTGACCATCTTGCAAAGGAGCAACGCATGTCATCACGACGTAGATACACAGCGACTGGGGTCGCGCTGATCGCCAGCGCAGCCCTTGTCCTAACCGGCTGTTCGGGGTCCCCCGAACAGAGCAGTGACGCCAGCAGCGGCCTCGGTGAGAAGCTGACGCTGCAGTTCACCGGCGTGCCGATCAGCCTGAATCCCGCTCTTGCGGGCGGCGGCGGCAGCGTCGTCTTCACCGCCCTCGCCTATGACCCGCTCATCTACCTCAGCGGCGACGGCGAACTCGTACCCGATCTGGCGACCGAATGGAAGTTCCGCGACGAGGAGAACACTCAGCTCGAACTGACGATCCGCGAGGGCGTCACGTTCCAGGACGGCAACGAGCTGACCGCGCAGGCAGCCGCCGACTCGATGAACTACTTCATGGATGCTGGCGGAGGTCAGGTCGGAACCGTCGGACCAATCGACACGATCGTCGCCGAGGACGAAGACACTCTGCTCATCACCTACTCATCTCCATACCCGGCAGGACCAACGAAGCTCACGCAGATGAACCAGCTCGGTCTCATCATCGGCCCGGACGGGGTGGCCGATCCCGACTCGCTCCTGACCGGCATGAACGGCACGGGCGCCTACCAATACAACCCGGACGCATCCGTGGCCGAGTCGAGCTACGTGTACGAGCGCTGGGACGGATATTGGAACTCCGACGCGCAGAAGTACGATCAGATCGCCGTGCAGGTCATCGGTGATCCCAATGCCGTCATCTCGGCTGCGACCACCGGCCAGGTGGACTTCGCCGGGGGTGGGGCTGACTCTCTTGAGACGGCCAAGGACGCAGGATTGTCGGTCCTCGCCGCACCGTTCTTCAACTACGGTCTTATCGTGCTCGACCGCAACGGAGAACTCGTACCGGCACTGAGCGACGAGAAGGTACGTCAGGCGATGGGCTACGCGATCGATCGATCGGCCATCGTCTCCGCACGTGGCGGCGACGAGTTCGCGACCGCGATCGACCAGCTGACAGCACCAGATGAGATCGGGCACATCGACGACTACGGTTTCGATTTCGACCTCGACAAGGCCCAGTCACTCATGAGCGAGTCGGGCTACCCCGACGGATTCTCCATGACCCTGCTGTCTGAGACGCCGCTGGACAACCAGTCACTCATCACCCAGGCCGCCATCTCACACCTCGGCGAGATCGGAATCGACGTGACGCTCGATGTCGCCAGCTCGATTCCGGACTTCATCCAGAAGGCAGGCAGCAAGCAGTACCCGGCGATCATCTGGCCGATCGTCGGCGACACGGCATCCGACTACGCCACGACTTTCACAGGCGAAGGTTTCACAAACGCGTTCGGGGTGAAAGACGCGGCTCTGGACGACCTTGTCGCTCAGTCGATCGTTGCGACGGACGCTGAGAAGGCGGCTCTGGAAGAGCAGGTGACTGAGCGGTCCAACGAGCTTGCCTGGTTCCTGCCGTTGGTTGCGACGATGAACGTTTACTACATCTCCCCTGATGTGACGAACGTGACGGTCTCCGCGCTGAACCCCAACCCGATTCCGGTCGCCCCGTCGGCCGATCTCGCCTGGCAGCCGGCCAGTTGATGGTTGCCAGAGCCGCATCGAGGGGGGTGACGACATGACAATGATGATCATTCGACAGCTGCTGATGTCGATCGTGCTGATCCTGGTGTCGACGGCAACGATCTTCGTGCTGATGTCGTTGGTTCCCGGCGATGCGGCCCTGGCGATCCTGGGCGAAAACGCCACACCAGAGTCCATCGCCTACCTCCGTGAGCAGATGGGTCTCGATCAGCCACTGTGGACGCAGTACGCGAACTGGGCCGTCGGACTCGTCCAAGGCGATCTAGGGACGTCGATCTACAGCGGTGAACCCGTGACCAAGCTGTTGGGCGCGCGGATGGGCCTCACGTTCTCACTCATGGTCGGATCGACGATCTCGATCGCCGTGCTAGGCGTGCTGATCGGACTCGCCAGCGCCCTCCGCGAAGGATGGGTCGGACGAAGCATCGATGCGCTGTCCCTGGTCGGCTTTGCCCTTCCGAGCTTTTGGATCGCCATCGTGCTCGTCGGCATCTTCGCCGTGGGACTGCGCATGTTCCCGGCAACCGGGTACGCGCCACCGGCCGCCGGAGTGGGTCCCTGGCTGCACTCCCTCGTCTTGCCTGTCGCGGCGATGTCGCTGAGTGGAATCACCGTCATCGCGAAGCAGATGCGCGATTCGGTGCGCAAAGAGCTTGATCGCGACTACGTGAGAGTCCTTCGGTCCACCGGGGTGTCGGAACCGCGGATTGTGCTGCTGCACGTCGTGCGCAATGCCTCCATTCCGACCACGACGCTGATCGGCCTCATGGCGGTCGGCGCCCTGAGCGGTGCGGTCTTCATCGAGAACGTCTTCGTCCTCCCTGGCCTGGGCAGCCTCGTCACCTCCGCTGCCGCGCGACAGGATCTTCCCGTCATCCTCGGTGTCGGCGTCGCTTTCACGGCGATCGTCATCGTGATCAACCTCGTGGTCGACATCGCGTACGTCTCCCTCAATCCGAAAGTCCGACAGAGCCGATGAAGCCTCCGACCTCTCCTGTGCGCTCCGCGTCGCTGACCCGGGCGCTGCTGCGCAAGCCTCTGGGCGTCACCTCTGCCGCCATCATCGCGGTACTCATCCTCGCGGCGGTCTTCGCACCTTGGCTCGCACCGTACGATCCGATCGCTCAAGACATGACGATCGCCCGCCAAGGGCCGTCCGTCGCGCACTGGCTTGGCACAGACCTTCTCGGGCGCGACTTGCTGACCCGAATCATGTACGGCGGAAGAGACTCCCTGATCGGCGTCGCCGAAGGCCTCGGAGTGATGTTGATCATCTCCGTGCCAGTCGGGATCCTCGCGGCGTATCTCCGCGGGGCGTTCGACCGGGCGGTGCTCTCGGTCATCGACATCGTTATGTCAATCCCCGGCATCCTCATTACGTTGGCGTCACTGGCCATCTTCAGCAACAGCATGCTCGCGGCCATGGTGACGGTCGGTGTGCTCGCATCGGCGGCCTTCACTCGGGTGTTCCGCAGCGCCGTACTGGCACTGCGGCAAGAGCCTTTCGTGCAGGCCGCCGCCGTCACGGGGCTGCCGACCCGGCTGATCCTCCTGCGCCATGTGCTGCCGCAGGCGCGCGGCACAATCCTGGTGCAGGCCTCGCTCTTCGGAGCCGCGACCCTGGGGATCCAGACCGGACTCTCCTTCCTCGCGTTCGGCCCGCCGCCGCCAGCCCCGACGTGGGGTGGGATGGTCGCGGAGGCGGCATCGGCGATCCAGTCCTTCCCGTGGATGTTCATCCCGACGGGTGGCGTCATCGTCCTGGCGACGCTCGCCTTCGGCCTACTGGGCGACGCCCTGCGGGATGCCGCGGCCGAGCAGGTACAGGTGCGGCCGGTGCCGGCGCGGGCAGGTCGAGTCTCGGCCCCGTCCTCCACGGTCGACACCCCTGACGAGCACCGCGAGCGACGAGAGGGAGCACTCCTGAACGTCGACGGCCTGAGTGTGACGTTCGGCGCTGGCGACCCGCTCACCGTTGTCGACCGCGTCTCCTTCGATGTCATTCCCGGGGAGATCCTCGGGATCGTCGGAGAGTCTGGCAGCGGAAAGACCGTGACCGCCCTCGCGACGATCGGTCTACTCGGACGCGGCGGCCGTGTGAGTGCTGGCTCGATCACTTTCGAGGGACGCGAGATTTCTCGTGATACCAAGGCGATGAAAGATGTGCGCGGCAACGGAATCGCGTACATCTCGCAGGAACCGCTCATCGCGCTGGACCCGTCGTTCACGATCGGTTTCCAACTCGTCGAGGTCGTGCGACTTCACGATCAATGCTCTCGTCGTCAAGCGAAGCATCGGGCGATGGAACTGCTCGCCGACATGCGGCTCTCCGATCCTGGCCGCGTCTACCGCAGCTACCCGCACCAGATCTCCGGCGGGATGGCACAGCGCGTCGTCATCGCCAAGGCGCTCGCCGGACGCCCTCGTGTGCTCATCGCGGACGAGCCAACCACCGCATTGGACGTCACCGTACAGGCGGAGATCCTGAACCTGCTCAAGAGCATCCGTGACGACACGGGGATGGCCATCATCCTCGTCACTCACGACTGGGGAGTGGTCGCCGGGACGTGCGATCGCACCCTCGTCATGTACGCCGGACAGGTGGTCGAGGAAGCCGAAGTTGTCGAGCTGATCAACTCGCCCCGCCACCCCTATACGCGCGGATTGTTGGCCTCCGACCCGCACGGTGCTCGCCGCGGTGACATCCTCCCCACGATCGGTGGAATAGTGCCGCCGCCGGGGTCCTGGCCGGGCGGCTGCCGGTTCGCCGCTCGCTGCAAATTCGCGCAGCCGGAATGCTCCGAGACGGCAATAGCGCTCGTCGATGCTGGCGAGGACCGCGCGAGCCGTTGCATCCGCGTCGATGCGCTTCTTGAGGGGGCGAACGCATGAGCGTCGAGGCTCCAGTGCTGGAGGTCCGAGGCATCGCCGTGGACTACGGATCCGGAAGAAACCGGTCACGAGCGGTGACGGGCGTCGACTTCGCCGTCGCCCGGGGCAGGACCCTAGGCCTCGTGGGCGAGTCCGGCTCGGGTAAGACCACCATCGGCATGGCCGTTCTCGGTCTCGTGCCACTTGCGGCCGGTGAGATCCGCTTCCTGGGCAACCCGATCCGCGATCTGACATCGAGGCAGCGTCGTGAGCTCGGCAAGGTGCGCCAGGTGATCTTCCAGGATCCGTACAGCTCGCTCGACCCGTTGCGGACTATCGGGTACAGCCTCATCGAGCCCGCCCGTTTCCACGGGATGGCGGCCGGTGCAGCTCTCGAGCGGGCGCGAGAACTGGTCCGCAAGGTCGGTCTCGACGAAAGCGCACTCGCCCGCTTCCCGGCTCAGTTCTCCGGCGGGCAGCGTCAGCGCATTGCGATCGCTCGCGCTCTCATGACGAGCCCCGAATTCATCGTGTGTGACGAGCCGGTGAGTGCGCTCGATTTATCGGTGCAGGCGGATGTTATGAACCTGCTGACTTCGCTGCAGCGCGAGTTCGGATTGAGTCTTCTGTTCATCTCCCACGACCTCACGATCGTGCGTCAGATCTCGGACGACATCGTGGTGCTCCGCTCCGGCGAAATCGTCGAGGCCGGACCGACCGAGCGGCTCTTCGACGCGCCCCGCGAGGACTACACGCGAACCCTTCTGGCTTCCGTGCCCAGCACTGAGCGCACCGACACAAGCAATAACTCCGCGATGCAGAAAGAGGTGGGCTGATGCCCTACATATCTATTGACGACGTGTCCCTGTGGTACGACGAATTCAGTGGCACCGGTGTGCCGATCTTCTCCAGCGCCTCCTCATTTGAATCAGGCGGCTATCCCGAGATTCTCTCCCGTGCCCCCCTCGGGAACCCCCTGTACCAGATCCAGGCGCGCGGTTGGGGGCGATCCACCCATCTAGCGGATGCTCCGGCGGCCGGCTGGCTCGACACCTGGGCCGATGACGTCTGCAGAGTCGCGGATCAGCTTGGCATCGAGAAGTTCGTCTACACCGGCGTCTCACACGGGGCGGGCATCGGGTGGCATCTCGCCAGGCGGCATCCCGAACGGCTTCTCGCGCTGGTCTCCGTCGTCGGGGCACCGCACGATCGAGTCGGAGGAACCTCCAGCTCTGCGGGGCGGGCGAAGATCATCGCCGGCCGCAGGGATCCGGATGTCGTTCGCGCGCAGTTCGAGATCCTTGCGGGGTGGTCGGATGACCCGGCCCGCCTCGCAGCCCGCGAGAACATGTACCGCCGTGTGATCAGCAACTTCGCCGCGCAATCCGAGGAGGAAGCCCAGATCAACCAGGGCAAGCCATTCCCGGAGGCGACCACCGACGAACAGCTTGCCGAGATCTTCCGGTCCATCCGGGTCCCGGTTTTGATCCTCGGCGCGATGCGCGATGGCGTGATCAGCCCGCAGGCCAGCCTGCGTGCCGCAATGAATGTACGTGGCGCGAAGACGGTGCTGTGGGAGGACGAGGGGCACATGATCGCGGGCGAGAGTCCCGCGCGCCTCGCACGAGAGGTCGCACTCTTCCTCGCAGAGCTCGACAACGCCGCCGAGCCGCGCGACGGAATCGTATCGGAAACGTTCGCATCATGAACGAGAACGAAACCGACAGCCAGAGAGAGCACAGCGGCACTCTTGCCACGGATGAGCTGTATTACATCCTCAATCGGCTCTCGCGATCGATGAACCGCGCCGTGGACGATATCGCATGGCAGCACGGCGTCACGCTGGCCGAGTTCAACGTCCTCCTCGTTCTCGCAGAAGGGGTTCCTCTGTCATCGGCGCAGCTTGCACGTCGAGCATTCGTCACTCCGCAATCCAGCCATCAGGTCGTTTCCACGCTCATCTCGCGTGAGCTGGTCGAGACCGTGCGTCACCCGACCGACGGGCGCGTCAAGCTGGCGTGCCTCACGGATGCCGGCTGGGCAATGCTCGATACCGCTCGAAACGCCCTGCACAGCATGCAGGACAGGGCGATGTCTGCTCTTCCCGATGCCGACCGCGAGCGGCTGCCGCAGGTTCTGGAGATTCTGGCCGAAACCCTGCTCGGCGGCTGGTTCGGCGACTTCGAAGCTGCGGTGGCGGCGGTCAGTCGACCATCTCGGAGCACACTCGCGCGCACACCGGACGCGCATCCCATGCCTTCACCCATCGATAGAAAGAAGATCACATGACCGCCAGTGCTCCACTGCAGGGACGAGTCGTCATCGACCTCACCACGGCCCTGGCAGGACCGTATGCGACTCTCCTGCTGGGTGGGCTCGGAGCACGGGTGATCAAGGTGGAAAATCCCCACCGAGGCGGCGACAGTTCTCGCACCAACTCCCCGTACGTCACCGCCGAGGGGCTCTCGCCCGTCAAGTCGGGCGACGACGACATGTCGGTGTCGATGCTCCTGCGCGGCAGGAACAAGGAGAGCATTTCCCTGGATCTGAAGACGCCGGAGGGACGTGAGGTGCTGCTGGATCTCATCAGTCATGCTGATGTTCTGGTAGAGAACTTCAGCGCCGGCGTGACGCGCCGACTCGGAATCGACTACGAATCAGTGCGTGAAGCGAACCCCAAACTCGTGTACACCTCCATCACGGGATTCGGCTCAGACGAGACCGGTGGAGCGAAAGCGATGGACACCATCGTGCAGGCGCTGAGCGGGGTCATGATGACCGCCGGCGACCCCGGCGACAGCCCGGTGCGTTTCGGGCTGCCCATCGCCGACCTGTCCGCTCCGCTATTCGCCGTAATCGGCACGGTCTCGGCGCTGCTTGAGGCAGTGACCAGCGGCAAAGGACAGCATGTCGACGTATCGATGCTGGGCGCGATGACATCCCTCGTCGCCTGCGAGCCGTTCGACGCTTTCGAGGAGTTGGGCTACCCGACCAGGACCGGCGACTATGTTCCCCGGTTGGCGCCGTTCGGCACGTTCCGCGCGGAAGACGGCTGGTTCGCGGTCTGCGGACCGACCGACGCGTTCGCTGCAGGGGTGTTCCGAGCTATTGAAGAGCCCGAGCTCGCGGATGATCCGCGTTTCGCTGGCCGCGACGCGCGCGTGAGAAACGCCGATGATCTGCACCAGCGAATGTCTGACTGGGCAGGACGGCGGACTGTCGCCGCGGCCGTAGCGGCATTCGAAGCAAATGGCGTGCCCTCGGCGCCCGTGCGCACCCTCGCGGATGCGGTGCGGGACCCACGAGTGCAGGCTCGCGGTGAGGTGGTGCGCATCCAGCATCCTCGTTTCGATGTTGACGCCGAATTGTGGGGCACCGGAGTGCCCATCACCTTCAGTCGCAGCGCGGTCGGGCTCGACAACCCTGCCCACGCCTTGGGAGCCGACACGAGGGAAGTCTTGTCCGACCTCCTCGGGTATCCAGGGGAGCGGATCGCCGAGTTGGAGGAGTCGCAGGTCATCTGAGCCGGGTGCCGCGAACTGCGGCATCCTCCACGCGAGGGTGTCGGCGCACCGCCGGCACCCCGCAGGCATAGTCTGGAAACGTGCCGGAGCAGATACGAGATCCTCGAGGAACGCCGGCCACGGCCTTCCTGAGCTACACCGCGTACCGCTTCGCCAGAGCATTGAACCGTGCGGCCGAGAATACGGCTCTCGCCAGGGGCATCACACTCCCCCAGTTGTTCATCCTCCAGGTGCTCGGCGAAGGATTGCCGATGTCTAACGCAGATGTGGCTCGGCGCACTTTCGTGAGCTCACAAGCCGCCCATGTGGTCGTGACCGAATTGCTCGACACCGGCCTTGTCGAGCGCATCGACCACTCCACGAACCGACGTGTGCGACTGCTGCAGCTCAGCTCAGAAGGTTGGCGGCTCCTCGGAGAATGCGAATCCGAGATCCTCGAACGCGAGGAACGCCTCACGGGCGAGATCGACATCGATGCGACGGCCACTCTCACCGAGATCCTCGACCGCGCAGCCGATGTCCTCGCCGGTGGATACTTCGGCGACAAGCAGGCCGAGACTGCCGCTGTCGCAGCACGTCGTCGACGGCCTCGCGGTGGAATTGCTGCGTCGTAGCGATCAGCGCTGACCGCGCGACTCTCGCCGGGGCCATCCGAGGCGCGTCATCGCGTCGGCTGCACGCGCTCCCGGAGGAATTCCGCGATCTGGACGCGCAGCTCGCCCGTCGCGCGCGGATCCGCGTTGCTACCGCGGATGTCGAGCACCGGGATTCCCTGCTTTTCGAGAGCGGCGGAGATCAGCGCGGCCCCCGGAGTGTCGTCGGCCACCAGATGCACGACCCCATCGACACCGTGCGTGAGCGCCTCCTTGGCGTACCAGGACGAGGACATCGGCGGCACATACAGCAGGTCTGTCAAACCCACGAAGCGTGCGGCGAGCGCACGCACCGGGTCAGACCCGTATCGGACGTACCCGTCAGCGGCGATCGCAAGGTACATCGACCACACGAAGACGGCATCGAACTCTTCCTGGAACGACTTGTAGAGGTCCAGATCAGCCCACAGACCCCGGCCGATCCACATCAGTCTGAGCCGTTCGCCATCGTGGACCGCTCGCCCCTGCCCGATGCGTTCCGCGACCTCATCGTGGAGCCGGTGCGCGGCATCCGCGGCCCATTGCGTACCTCGATGCCACTGCGGCACCATCACGGCGGGGATGATGTCGTTGACCGCAACGGGCATCGGCCTCGCCGTTGCGAGCAGATCGCGCGTGCGCCGATTCCATTCCGCCTGATCGTTGGCCAGCGTCATGACTTCCGCGAGTCGGTCAAGGTCAAGTACCCGGCCGGTGCGCGCTTCCAGCCAGTGGATAAGCTCCTGGATCTCTCCCTGCAGCAGATCGATGCGCTCGGAGCCGAACACGCTCTCCCACTGGTTCGGAACGCTCTCCCACCAGTTTTCGGGTGCGGGGACCGCCGCGGTGCGTGACAGCAGGAAGGTCTCCGTGCCGGATCGACGCGCCCATCGCTCGAAGATCTTGTGAGTCACATCTCCGCTGCGTTCACTGATCGCGAAACGTGGCTCCGGAAGGCCACCCCAAGGGGCTTCCTCGGGCGTGAGGTCCTGCGCGCCGAGCGGGAGCACGTCATACTGACGGCTGTCATCGGGGAGCCCCGCGGCCGCTATCGCCGCCAGGGCGGCAGGAGCGGTGCGCTTGGCCGCGATGATCGATGACCACCATTGGTTCACGACATAGGGAATGTCCATCGCGCGCAGCAGTTCATGTGGGGCATCCGCGTTCGCCAAAACGAGCGGTTCTCCCGCCTGGGTGCGGGCGTGAAGGCCATGGAACCAGTCGCGCTGATAGGCGATGGCCGCCGCCGCACTCTCCAATCGGGAGGCGTTCAGTTCGACAGTCATTCTTTCGACGCCTTCCCGGTGATCTCGGCTGCGAGTTCACGCGCGGCCGAGCTCACTTCGCGCGGTCCGACGTGGCTGCGGGTCCGCAGCGGCAGGTGACGTGCATCGAGCGCCGCCGCCTGGTCGGAGAGGTCCCAGAGCGGGGCCTCGTCAAGTTCTCGGATGAAGGCCGCCACGACGTCGGCGCCCTCTCGCACTGCCATCGTCGCAGTGAGGTCGGCACGCTCGGCGCTAAAGGCTGAGGACGATGCCGCCACCCGGGCGAAATGAGATTGGACCAGACCTGTGATCACGTCATCGACACTGTCGGCGAGGATCGCCTCGCCAAGCCACGCGCGATCGCCGGTGTCGTGGTCCTCACCAACGACTGTGCACTCTTGCTCCTCGAGCTCGCGATACACGCGCGCATCTGGATGACTCGAGCCCGTGATGTGCACGCGGGTGCCCGTCACCGGACCGCCGACGCAGGCTGCGTCGACCTCGGTGACAGCGTCGACCGGATGCAGACGAGATGCAGCCAAGTAGCCATCCAGTGCTCGTGATCCAGAGCATCGTGATGGTGTGGCCCGTCGAGCATCGCGGAGACGAGCGAGCGATTCACCCAGCGCGTGCTCGTCGGCAGCAGCCGCTCGCAGCGACTGCGCATCTGGTCTCAGCCCGGTGATCAGTGCACAGAAGTCGACGAGCGCGCGATACTGTCCCTCGGCGAACCTGCGCGCCGGGGCCGACCCTCCCGCGGGGACGTCGAGCAGGTGCAGCGGCAGATCGCCGCCGATGGCGCGCAGCGCGTAGAACAGCCGCAGGTGCGACTGGTTGTCGTTGCAGATGATGAGTGCATCGAGATCGTCACGCTGTGCGAGCAGTCCGGAGAGGATGCGAACGGTCACGGCATCCGCAGCTCCGAGTAGGTCGGATGCCTCGGCGTCCAGTTCCCCCTCCCACGAGCCGGTCAGCCGATACGGGAGAGCGCCCGCGGCAAGGAGGAGCTGGCGGGGGACGTCGTTGCCGACGATACCGACAACCGCAGCAGTCACTCTCATGTCACTCATCTTCACTCCTCGCGACGAGGCGGTCGCCATCCCACACGAGACGAGTAGAGAAACCGGCTTCCGTGGTGATCTTTCGAAGGTACTCGGCAACCGACTCTCCGCGTTCGTCCCTCCCGACCGGCACGGGTCGGGCATCGTCGTCGATCCAGCACGGAATGAGTGCCGCCTCGATGCGGTCACCGGATATCTCGAGCACCGCAATCGCCGTGTTGCGGCTCTCGGGATGGAACGGATAGTCGGGCATCTCAGGGTCGGGGTCGAATCCGAACAGTCGCCGCCGCTGTCGCGCCCACACGGCCCGTTCCGGGGCGTCGCCCTGACGCGCAGACAGGGCGCGGGTGACAGTGGCGAAGTTACCCATGCCGTGCAGGATAGGGCGGTCCCGGTAGAACTCGACGCCCCTCATGATGTGCGCATGGTGCCCGATCACCGCGTGAGCGCCCGCGTCGATCACCGCGTGGGAGATCTCACGCTCATAGTCGGCGAGATCGATCGGCGTGTGCACGAGCCCCTTGTGGAGAGCGACGATCACGACGTCCGCCGCCTTGCGGGTCCGACGCACCGCCTGCAGCACACGCTCGAGGCTGATCGGTTCTGCGTAGGTGTGGACGCGCGGCGGCCCGCCAGGGTTCGCTCCACGCGCCTCATAGTGAGTGGTCACCTCGATATACGCTGCGCCGGGTTTCAGCGACGACGCCCAGGTCTCCCGAGGCCCGACGCAGTTGATGCTCAAGATCGCGATCCGTGTGCCATCCACATCAGTGACCATTGGCTCCAGGGCCTCATCGAGTGTCTCCCCGACGCCTGCGGTCTGCAGACCTCGCGCGGCGCAATGCTCGCGCGTCTCGCGGATACCCTCGGGACCGAAGTCGTAGATGTGGTTTCCGGCGAGAGTAAGCATGGTGAATCCCGCCTGTGCCAGACCATCGAGCGCCCCGGGTGTGCCGGGGATCGCCGGCACATCCGTGGAGTGCACCGTGTGCGCAGTTCCCTCCGCGAGGTGCGGAATCTCCAGGTGACCGATCACGAGGTCAGCGGATCGCAGGACGGATGCCGCGGGCTCGAGCAGCGGCCAGGAATCGGGACGCTCGAGCACGAGGTCGCCGACGGCGTGGACGGTGATCATGCGATCTCCTCGGGCACAGCGTTCTCTGGTGCGGCATCCGCAGGCGCAGCATCCGCCCGCGGACCGCCGGATGTGCGCGTCAGGAACGCGCGCAGCCGCGTGGATTTCGGATTGTCGAAGAACTCCGCCGACGGCCGGTCTTCGAGCACTTGCCCCTCGGCCATGAACACGCACCGGTCAGCGACGTTTCGGGCGAACTCGAGCTCGTGCGTGACGACGATCATCGTCATTCCGAACTCGGCGAGGTCCTTCATCACCTGCAGCACCTCGTCGACGAGTTCCGGGTCGAGGGAGCTGGTCGGCTCATCGAAGAGCAGGATGCGCGGGCGTGCAGCGACCGCGCGTGCAATTGCGACGCGCTGCTGCTGTCCGCCGGAGAGCTGCCGCGGGTGCACCTCGGCCTTGTCGGCGAGTCCGACGCGATCCAGCAGCTCCATCGCCCGCGCGCGAGCGTCAGCCGGAGCCGTGCCATGCACCTTGATCGGAGCCTCGGTGATATTGCGCAGCACGGTCCAGTGCGGAAAGAGATTGAACTGTTGAAACACCATGCCCATACGTCTGCGCTGGCGTTGTACATCGGTGTCTCGCAACGTGCGCAGGCGTCCGTTGTGCTCCTCATAGCCGAGCAGTTCACCGTCGAGGTACATCGCCCCGCCGTCGATGGTCTCAAGCTGATCGATGCAGCGCACGAGCGTCGACTTGCCAGAGCCGGACGGGCCGAGCACCGCCACGACTTCGGAGGCGTGCACCTCCAGATCGACTCCGTCCAGAGCAAGGAGGTCGCCGTAGTACTTGCGCAGCCCAGTGATGCGCAGCACCGACTCCGATCCCCGGTGTCCCGAAGAATCCGATGCCGTCACATCCTCAATCGCGGTCATGCCGCTACCTCCGCTCGTGCCACTACCCGTCGTGTTGCTGTGGTGCGTGACATCCCGCGACTGAATCGTCGTTCGACGCGGCGCTGCACCACAGTCAGAGCCGTCACAATCACGAGGTACCAGATCACAGCGACGATCAGCATCGGCACGACTTCGTAGGTGCGGTTGTAGATCACCTGCACCGAATGCAAGAGGTCACCCATCGCGATCACGCTCACCAATGACGTGCCCTTCAGGAGGGCGATCACCTGGGATCCGGTCGGCGGGATAATCACGCGCATGGCCTGTGGCAGCACCACGCGGGTGAACGAGTGCCAGCGGCTGAACCCCATCGCCGCGGAAGCATCCCGCTGCCCTGAATCGACCGAAAGGATGCCGGCGCGAATGATCTCGGCCATGTAGGCCGCCTCGTGCAACGAGAGTCCGATGATGGCCGCGGTGAGCGGGGTGATCAGGTCGTTCGTGGACCAGCTGAACAGCTCCGGCCCGAACGGAACGCCCACCGACAACCGTGGCAGCAGGTACGCGAGGTTGTACCAGAAGATGAGCTGTACGAGCGGCGGTACCCCACGGAAGATGCCGACGAAAACGATGCACGCCCACCGCAGCGGCATGAACTCGCTCAACTGGCCGGCGGCGAGCCCGGTGCCAAGCACTGAGCCAAGCACCATGCCAACAATCGTGAGCATGATCGACATGCCCAGGCCCATCAGCACACTCGGATTGAACAGGTACTCCGCGACGACCGGCCATTCGAATCGCTCGTTCGTGGCGAGGAAGACGGCGATCTGGGCGACGACGATCACTAGCAGGATGCCGACTACGACGCGCCACGGCTGAATCCGCGCGCGCGCGTCGGCGGCATCCGGTTCACCGCCGGCTCGTGGCGAGCGCACTGGCTGCGTGATGAGGTCGGTCATGAGGAACTCACTTCGAAAGGTCGGGGTTCAGCGCAGGAGCCTCGACGGCGGCATCTTCGATGCCCCACTCCTGCATGATGCGGTCGTATTCGCCGTTGTCGAAGATGGCCTCGAAGGCCGCGAGCATGGGTTCGGCAAGCCCGCTGTCCTTCGGCAGGAACATCGCGAGCTGGTCGACGCCGGCACCCTGCTCATCGGACTGGACGATGTAGCCGTAGCGATCGGGGTCGCTGGCCAGGAAGTCGATCGCGGACGCCTGGGTGGTACCCGCGTAGTCGGCACGGTCGGAGTTGACGGCGAGGAACGTCGCGTTGCTGTCCTCCAGGCCGATGAACTCGGCCTGGTCCAGCCCCTCGGCCTCGCACCACTCGTTGTAGCGCGCGATCTGACTCTCGGTGACCGATCCTGTCACGCCTGCAATGCGAGCACCGCAGACTGCTTCGGGATCGTCGAGTTCGTCGGCGCGCTCGCTCAGGAAGAGGTAGGAGGTGCGCGTCGTCATCCAAACGACGCCATCAAACTGCTCCAGTCGCTCGGGCGTGACGCGCACCGGACCGTTGAAAGCGTCGTAGCGGCCGGAAAGCATGCCGGTGAGCATCGCATCGAGGCCGGACGCGGTCTCGATCTTGAACGGCACACCGAGCTGCTCAGAGAGAGCGGCCTGAAGGTCGGGGTCGATGCCGGTGATCTCGCCGCCCTCCTCGATGGTGCGGTAGGGCGGGTGTGTGTCGCCTGCGATGGTGATGACGCCGGCTTCCTTGATCGCGTCGGGCAACTGGTCATACAGGGGAGCCTCGTTCGAGGCTTCGGTCTCTTCGGGCGCGGATTCAGGGGCGGGGCTCGACGTGCAGCCGGCGAGGAGCACGACCGTCAGAACCGGGACAAGGGCGAATGCACTCTTGGTACGCATTGATGGACTCCACATCGTTGTGCAGGACGAGCGGGACCGGGCGATCACCGCTCAACCATCATAAAACTTGATGATTGAAGAAATCAACTATTGTTTTCTGGCATGGCGCAAGACAGCTCCGGGCGGGATGGGGAAAATGAAGCGTATGGTCCCCCAGTGCCACCCGCCCCACCCCCAACTTGGCACCACAGGTGGACGCGTCAGGACGCATCCACCCCGTAACTTCGAAGACATGATCACAGCAGAAGGCCTCACGAAGAGGTTCGGAGACAAGACAGCCGTCCAGGACGTGTCGTTCACCGTCAAGCCAGGAACCGTCACGGGATTCCTCGGCCCGAACGGTGCCGGCAAATCCACCACTATGCGCATGGTCGTCGGCCTCGACCGCCCCACCTCGGGACGAGCGACGGTCAACGGACAGGAATACCGCAAGCTGCGCGCACCCCTCACCGAGGTCGGCGTGCTGCTCGACGCGAAAGCCGTCCACACTGGTCGCACAGCGCGAAACCATCTGCGCGCGATGGCCGCAACCCACGGCATCCCACTGTCGCGCGTCGACGAGGTCATCGACCTCGCCGGCATCGGCTCCGTGTCACGAAAGCGTGCCGGCAAGTTCTCGCTCGGCATGGGCCAGCGTCTCGGCATCGCCTCGGCCCTGCTCGGAGACCCGCACACGCTGATCCTCGACGAGCCAGTAAACGGTCTCGACCCTGAGGGCGTGCGCTGGGTGCGTCAGTTCGTCCGCCACGCGGCATCCGAGGGACGCACTGTGCTGCTGTCCAGCCACCTGATGAGCGAGATGGCGCAGACCGCCGATCACGTGATCGTCATGGGCCGCGGGAAGGTGTTGGCGGATGCTCCACTCGAAGAGCTCGTCCGGGCCTGGACGAGAAACACCGTACTGGTGCGGAGCCCGCGCACCTCTGACCTCGCCGCCGCGGTGGCCGGTCCCGATATCGAGATCATCAGCACGAGCCCCGAGACGATTGAGGTCGTCGGGCTCGCGGCATCCCGCATCGGTGATATCGCCGCAGACCGCGGCATCCCGCTCCACGAGTTGACTCCGACCACCGGATCGCTCGAGGATGCCTACCTCGCACTCACCGGTGAATCGGTCGAGTACCGCTCGAAGGAGATCTCATGACCACCGCCACTGCTCCGGCACCGCTGCGCACGCGGACGGCGTCGCCGTACCGTCTCACGTTCTTCCGCGCCGTGCGCAGCGAATGGATCAAGCTCTCCACGCTCCGTTCGACCTGGTGGTCGATCGGCCTCGTCGCCGTGCTGACGATCGGTATCGCCGTCCTCGTCGCACTCGCCATGGATGTGCCGGGATTCGAGCCCATCCAGGCCGTGGTCTCGCCGATCCAGTTCACGATGCTGCTCGCAGGCATCCTCGGCGTCATCGCGGTGACCGGCGAATACTCCACCGGAATGATCCGCTCCACGCTGGCAGCCGATCCGGTACGCGGGTCGGTTCTCGCTGCCAAGGCGATCGTCGTCGCGGTGTTCATGTTCGGCGCGTCACTCCTGATCTTCCTCGTTGCGGCGATTGCCGTCACGCCGATCTTCGCCGGCAGGGACATGCCGTTCGCCTGGGATGACCCAGCCAAATCGATCCTGCCTATCCTCGCCTCATCGATTGCGATGGCTGTCTTCGCGCTGATCGGCGTCGCATTCGGATTCATCCTTCGCTCCGGCGCCGGCGCGATTGCCGCGACCGTCGGACTGCTCTTCGTCCTCCCGATCGTGGGAAGCATCTTCGCGATGCCAGGAGAGGAGTGGCAGTGGATCAGTGACGTCATCGGTCACCTGCCGATGTCCGCTGCGCAGAGCGCGATCCTCCCGCAAGACGGCTGGGGACTGCCGGTCGCAGAGGCATACCTGACACTGACCGCATGGGTCGCCGCCGGGATGCTGTCTGCCTGGGCGGTGCTGCGCACTCGCGACGCGTGAGAGCGCGACGTCAAGCAGACCTGACGCGTAAAGTCGAGGCCGTGATGAATTCGCGCAGCCGCAGCGCCGCCGTCCGTGAGGACGACGAGCTGCGGCTGCCGCGTCCACCCGGCATCATCCGGCGCTTCTGGGCGCGGCATCCGATCGCTGCCGACATCATCATCGCCGTCATCTGCCTGCTCCTCTCGCTTGCGCCGGCGACTTTCTCCGCTACCTATGAGCCAGCGCCAGGCGGCGGTTTCACCGTCGTCGATCCACCCTCGCTGGTCTCCAGCATCACGATCGCGATCCTGGTCGTCGCAGCTTGTGCGCTGCTGTTGCGCCGCAGGCAATGGCCGGTGGTGGCCTTCGTCGCCGGATACGCGGTGGCTATCGCCTATCTGTTCATGCTCGAGCCGGCAGGCGGCCCGCTCCTCATCGTCACGAGTTATACGCTCGCCGTCTACCGCTCGACGCGCGCCGCGTGGACGGGCCTGGGGATCGGTATCGGGACTCTGACGCTGATCTCGGTCATCCTCGAGCGCACCGGAACCATCACACTCCAGGTTGCGCTGAACGGCGTCCTCGGCCAACTCACTCTCGCCCTCATCGGCACGCTGATCGGTGCCAACGTGGGCGGCCGGAAACGCTATATCGAAGCGGTGATCGATCGATCTCGGCAGTTGCTCACCGAACGCGATCAGCAGGCGCAACTGGCTGCGGCGAGCGAGCGAGCCCGCATCGCCCGCGAGATGCACGACATCGTCTCCCATTCGCTCACCGTGATCGTTGCTCTTTCTGAGGGCGCCGCTGCGACCGCTGACCAGGACAGGGCACGGCATGCCGCGACCGCCGCCGCCGCGACAGCGCGCGGTGCCCTCACCGAAATGCGATCGATGCTCGGCGTCCTCCGCGATGCGGACTCCGACGTGCCACTTGCACCGTCCGCACCCGTTCCCCCACACGTCACTGTCGCGAACGCGCAGGACGCCGGGTATCCGGTTACGCTGACAACCACCGGAGTGGCGAACGCGACGCCGGCGGTGAGCTTTGCCATCGGCAGGATCGTGCAAGAGGGTCTCACCAACGCCATGCGGCATGCCGCGGGCGCATCGAAGATCATGGTTCGCATCGATTACTCGACGGACCCGATCGTGGTCGAGATCCTCAACGACGGCGCCTCGGGCCCCATCGGTACGACTGGGTTCGGGCTTCGCGGGCTGAGTGAGCGCGCAGCCCACGTGGATGGGATGCTGCATTCGGGGCCGGACGGCGAAGATCGATGGGCTCTGCGCGCAGAGCTGCCTGCGGCATCCGACTCTCCCCCTCCCCCTGCAATTGAGGATGCCCCGTGACTGAACCCATCCGTGTACTCCTCGTCGACGATCAGGAGCTCATCCGTGTCGGCTTCCGCCTGGTGCTCGAAGCGGAATCCGACATGGTCGTGGTCGGCGAAGCGAGCGACGGCGAAGAGGCCATCCGGCGGGCGACGGAGTTCACGCCCGACGTTGTGCTGATGGACATCCGGATGCCGGGGCTCGACGGGATCGCCGCGACCGAAGCCATCGTTCAGACACTGCCGGATTCCCGTGTGCTGGTACTGACCACGTTCGACCTCGACGAGTACGCGTTCGGTGCGATCCGCGCGGGCGCGAGTGGATTCCTCCTCAAAGACGCGCAGCGGCACGAGCTGATCTCGGCCGTGCGAGCCGTGCATCGTGGCGATGCGGCGCTCGCGCCGCGCGTCACCCGAAGGTTGCTCGAGCACCTCGGCCCACACCTGGCCCCCACCAGCGACGGGCCCGATCCGACGGCGACACTCACCGAGCGTGAACGCGATGTGTTCCTCGCAATCGCTCGCGGTCTCACGAACGCGGAGATCGCACAGAGCCTGTTCCTCAGTGAATCAACCGTTAAGACGCACGTCGGGCGTGTGCTGATGAAGCTCGAGGCGCGAGACCGCATTCACGCAGTAATCCTCGCGCATCAGCACGGGCTGGCGTGAGGGCGGGGTTCGCGTCGTATCAGCGGGCGGCCCGGCCGTCAGCGATAGCATCGGCGATGTCGATGAGATCGCGCGACCATTTCTCGCCCAGTTCGGGGGTGAATCTGGCGCTGGGCAGCGCGATGCTCATCGCCACGCGCCGTCCTCCGAAATCCCCGACCGAGATTGACATGGCGGCGATGCCCGGCTCGCTCTCGTCCACATTCCAAGCAATGCGCGATGCGCGCACTTCGTCCAATCGGGCACGCAGCGACACCAGGTCAACAAGAGGTCGCTGAGTCCGAACGCCAGCGGTCGCCAGTGCATACCTTGACTCGACCTCTTCGTCGCTCAGATCAGCGAGCAGCGCCTTTCCACCGGCAGTGAGATGAGCCGGGAGCCAGACCCCGACCCGCAGGCCGAAACGCAGCGTGTGCGTGCGTGCCTCGATGCCGTCCAGGTGCAGGACACGCGTGCCGACGAGTGCTGCGAGGTGCACGGTCTCACCAGACCGTTCGAACAGCGCCTCGAGCGCGGGGCGCAGGTGATCAGTGAGCTGCGGTATCCGCGTGGCCAGACCCGGAGTGTGCAGGGCCGGACCGGCCGAGTAGCGGCGATCGCGCCCCTGCGCCGCAAAACCGTCGTGCATGAGCGTCGCGAGCAGTCGCTGTGCAGTCGAGGCGTTCACGTCCAGCGCGGCTGCGGCCTCGGTCACACCGAGCGACCCCTCTTCGATGATGAGTTTCAGCAGAACGAGAGCTCGGTGCACAGACTCGACCCGGGGTGCATCTTTGCGTATCACGCAATTCACTCTACTTGCTATTGCGCAACGCGCAAGATCTCGTCTAATATCGCTTCTCGACCGGAAAAATACTCCGGACCCCAACGAACGATGCTGTTCTGTGCAGATGTCGACGAAGACATCCACAGGCACACCCCGATAAGAGGACTGGACACCATGTCGAAGAAGACAGGACTTCTCAGCGAGACGGCGAGCATGCGTGCGCCGGGCAATCAGAGCAAACGCTCCTCACTGGCCGGATTCATCGGCTCGGCGTTGGAGTACTACGACATGTACATCTACGCATCCGCGTCGGCCCTCGTGTTCGCACGCGTCTTCTTCCCGGATGCCGGGGCCACCGGGCTCCTCTTCGCGCTGGGCCTCTACGGCGTCGCGTATCTCGCCCGCCCGCTCGGCGGCTTCCTCGCCGGGCACCTGGGCGACCGGTTCGGCCGTCGCAACATCATGATCCTCACGCTGCTCGTGATGGGCATCTCCACCTTCCTGATCGGCTGCCTGCCCTCATACGACACGGCCGGCATCCTCGCGCCGACGCTACTCATCCTCCTGCGCCTATGCCAGGGACTGTCCGTGGGAGGCGAGCTAGCCGGCGCAACCTCGCTGACGTTGGAACACGCCCCCGGCAACCGCCGCGCGCTTTACACTTCGTGGGCGATCAACGGCATCTGGGTCGGGTACGTCCTCGCGACCCTCGCCTTCATCGGCGTCGCCGCCCTGCCCGATGAGCAGTTGGTGGCCTGGGGCTGGCGCGTCCCATTCTGGTTCAGCGCCCTCCTCCTGATCGTCGGCATCCTCATCCGTCGTACAGTCCGCGACACCGAAGCGTTCGTGACCGAGAAAGAGCAGGGCACGACCGCCAAGATTCCGCTCGGCGAGGTGCTGCGTCACCAGCCGTGGGACGTCGTGCGCGTCATCTTCGCCGCACTCCTGCTCGTCATCAGCACCACTGTCCCCGTCTACGGCCTGACCTACGCGACGAACATCGTGGGAATCGATCCTGGCATCATGCTCTGGGTGGTCATCATCGGCTACATCGTCGCGCTGGTGACCCAGCCGCTGCTCGCGAGCCTCAGCGACCGCATCGGACGCAAGCCCGTCCTCATCGGCGGCAACCTGTTCGGCGGTGCCGCAGTCTGGCTGTTCTTCTGGGCAGTCAGTGAGGCCAACGTCCCGCTGATCTTCGTCGGCGTGCTGCTGTCGATCTCGCTCGCTTTCGCGGCCACCAACGCCGTCTACCCGTCGTACTTCGCCGAGTTGTTCAACGTGCGCTACCGCGTGACCGGCATGGCGGTGGGCCTGCAGTTGGGCCTCGTGCTGACCGGATTCTCCCCCGTAATCATCCAGGCGATCTCGAGCGCTAATGGCGACGCCTGGTGGCCCGCCGCCGCATACACGACCGTGGCGTGCGTCATCTCCGCGATCGCGATCGCAAGCGGACGCGAGACATACAAGACTCCGCTGAACGAGCTCGGCGTTCAGCGCCCCAGCGACTCGGCGAACTCACTCTCAGCGTCAGATCGCAGCTCCCGATAACGTGTGGCGAAGAGCCGAGCTGAGTCCCCGGCCGGCCAATCCTCCCCGAGGAAGCGCGCGGGCAGTCGTGGATCAGCCCGCAGCAGCGCGAGCCAGTCGGAGACCAGCGCAGTGCTTGCGGACAGGCCCGATCCGTCGGACAGCGGCATGCTCCATGCCGCGAGAAACTCATCGTGTGCGTCTCTGATCGCGGCAACGTTCCATGCATCGGCGACCTGCGTCGCCAATCCGAAACCCTCCACCTCGCGAGCACGGAACGCCGTCACCGCACCGGCAGGAAGTTCGCTCTGCAATGGGGCGAGCGTCGCATCGAGATCGACACCGCCTGGCGCGAGCCAGAGTCCGTCGCGCAAGGGGGCGAATCCTTCCCACCCCAGAGTGGCTCGCAGCCGATGACGCAGCGCACGCTCGCGCTCCGGCAACGTAAAGGTGACGAGCGTCCACCCCTCCCCCTGCGGCGCAAATGGCGTGGGCGAATGAACGCGCGCACCGGCCTCGCGGATCACAGCGGCCGCTGTATCGGTGACGGTGAAGGCGATCTCCCGCCCGTTCCGGCGGCGCTCAAGAAGCCCCCGCCGCGCCATTCGATCCAACGTCGCCCGCGTGGCGGGTGCCGCGATACCCACGCCGGCGAGGACGTCAATCATCACGCTCGCCCTGATCGGCCCGCAGTCGCGGTCGACGACGTTCTCACCGAGGAACGCCAGAAGCAGCCGCTTCGGAGGGCGCGGCCGTACCACTGCGTCGCTCATGCGGCCGGACGCACCGCGTCGCCACGCTTCGCTCGTTGGATCTGCGTGTACACGTGCGTTCGCAGCTCAGTGAAACGCGGGAGTGCACGAGTCGTAATCTGATCACGCTCGGGCGCGAGGTCGATCAGAAGGTCTTCCTGCACCCACGTCGGCGATTTTGACAGCACAATGACACGCTCACCGAGGTACACCGATTCATCGATGTCATGGGTGACGAAGAGGATCGACATCCCCCGGTCGCGGTGGAGGGTTCGCACCAGGTCTTCGAGATCGGCCCTGGTCTGCGCATCGACGGCGGCGAAAGGCTCATCCATGATGAGCACCTCCGGCTCGTAGGCGACGGCGCGTGCGATCGCCACACGTTGCTGCATGCCACCGGAGAGCTGCCAGGGGTAGCTACCTCCCGCATGCTCAAGGCCGACGGCTGTCAGGGCGTCATCGATCAGTCGATCACGCTCGGCGCGTGGGAGCTTGCCGTGTTTCAATGGAAGCTCGATATTTCCGCGCACGGTCAGCCATGGATACAGACTCCGCCCGTATTCCTGGAACACAAGCGCCATGTTCGGCGGCGGCTCTGTTACGGCCTTCCCATCGAGCACGACGGTTCCCGAGGTCGGTTGCAACAGACCCGCGATGCACTTCAACAGCGTCGTCTTGCCGCACCCGGAGGGCCCGACGATGCAGACCAGTTCCCCGGTTCCCATCGTGAAGCTGATGTCGCCGATCGCTTCGACCGTGCCGGTGGACGACTCATACACCTTCCTCAGATGTTCTACCGTAAGCAATGCGTCAGGCACGCTCCACCTCCTTGATTCCGTGATACCAGCGCAGAACCCGTCGTTCTACGAATCCGAAGATGGCTGCCAGCAGCACTCCGATGAGTCCGAGAAGCAGGATTCCTGCCCACATCTCGGCGATGAGGTAGTTCCGCTGGAAGTACACGACAAGGTAGCCGAGTCCCGACGACGAGCCGAACATCTCCGAGATCACCATCATGATCAGCGCAATCGAGATCGACTGGCGAACCCCGGCCATGATCCGCGGACTGGCCGCTGGCAGGACCAGGTAGCGAATGCGCTCGGCCCGGGTCAAGGCGAAGGAACGTGCCGTCTCAGTCATCACCTGATCTGTGGCGCGCACGCCGTCGATCGTGTTCAAAAGCACCGGCCAGACGGCACCGGCGACGATCACCGCGATCTTCATCGTGTCGGTGATCCCCATCAGCAGCATCACGACGGGTATCAGCACCGGCGGCGGGATCGCCCGGAAGAACTCCAGCAGGGGTTCGAGCAACTCGCGCAGCCACCGCACCAACCCGATCATCGTGCCTGCCATGACGCCGATGGCGACCGAAAGGACGATCGCGAGTGCCAGCCGCCCAAGCGAAGGGAGCACGTCTGTGACGAACGCCGGCCCGACCCAGGTATCCACGAATGCCGTGAATATTGTCACCGGTCCTGGAAAGAACTTCGCGGGTGCGATCGTTGACCAGATTCCCCAGATGACCAGGAGCAGGAACGGCAGACCGAGCGCAAACCCGAAACCGGAGGCGAAGCGACGCCAGCTGAACGAGCGGCGTCGAGGAGTGACCAGGGTGCTGGTGTAAAGAGTCACAGGACCTCCTCCCCTCGAACAGACTGATGCCAAGACAGTGCGCGGCGCTCGATGAGCCGGAACCCCAGATTCACGATGAGGCCGAGCAGTCCGGTCACCACGACGAGCGCGTACACCGCGACCGAATCCCCGGCGTTGCGCGCCGTGTTGATCATGACCCCGAGGCCGGGGTTTCCGATCGTCATCTCGGCGGTCACCGCGAGGATCAGCGCCACGGATGCCCCGAGCCGCAGTCCGGTCATCAAATAGGGCAGCGTCGTCGGCAGCACCAGACTCATCACCTGCTCCCGACGCGTCAGCCCGAAGCTGCGGGCGGTGTCACGTGCAACCGTGTCGACATCGGCGACCCCATACAGCACCTGCACGAACACCTGCCAGAACGTGGCGAAAATGATGATGACAAGTGCAGCCGACAGCTGCAAGCCGTACAACAGGACGGCGATCGGGATCAGCGCGACCGACGGAATCGGTCGCAGGAACTCGATCATGCTGTGCGTCGCACGGCGCAGGAACGGCACAAGCCCAATCAGCGTTCCGAGCGCGACCGCCAGCGCAGAGGCGATCACTAACCCGATGAGCCACCCGGTCATCGTCCGACCGACGTTGCGCCAGAACTCAAGATCCTGGAACTCCGTGCCGAGCCGCGCCAACGTGTCAGTCGCGAGCGGCAACGCCTGCGGGTTGATCAGGCCGAACATCGGGATCAGTTGCCAGACAACCAAAAAGCCGACGATGCCCAGGATGCCTAGAACCGTCTTGCGCACGGTCGCTCTGAGACGAACGGATGCAGACATACCTACTGCTGCTGGATCAGTCGGTCCAGATCCGGTGCGGCATCCAAAACGCCGAAGTCGACCGCGATCGATGCGAGCGACTCCAAGTCAGCGATGTTCAGCTCAGCGGTGAACGTCGGCAGGGCAATGCCAGCGGCGGCGGCCTCTGGAATCTCCATGTGCGTCACGATCGCTGCGCGAACAGCGTCCTCGTTGCCTGCCGCCCAGTCCAGCGCCTCGGCCATCGCCGCCGCGTAGTCGGCCACCAACTCCGGGTCGGAGTCGATCAGATCCTGCGTCGTGAAGTTGACGAGAACCGAGAGCCCAGGGATCGTCGCCTGGTAGGGGTACACCACGAGTGACCCGCCGCCATCGATGACCTGTGACATGAACGGGTCCGGCACCCAGGCCGCGTCGATTGTGCCCGACTCGAGCTGCGCCGCGGCATCCGGGAAGGCGACTTCGACGAACTCAATCGTGGAAGGGTCACCGCCGTCATCGGCGACGGCCTGCATGATCGTCACGTCGCCGGCAGCACCCACGCTGTTCACCGACACGCGTTTGCCGGCGAGATCGGCCGGTCGCGTGATCCCGGAGTCTGCAGAAGCGACCACCGCGTTCACGTCATCACCAGTTGCGAGACTCGATGCGTAGTTGCTGAACACCGTGACACCCAGATCTCCCAGGTCGGCACGGAACGGACCGAAAGGCTGGCCGATCGCGAATTGGATGTCTCCGCTGAGCAGCGCAGGAATCGCCTGCGCGCCGCCCTGTGCGGGTACGACCTCGACGTCGAGACCGTGCTCCTCAAAGATCCCGGCGTCGATGGCACCCCAGAGCGCGCCGGTTTCCGCGATCGGCAGTGCGGCGACGCGGATCTCGCGCACCTCGCCGGCGCCGTCATCTCCGCCAGGCGAGGGCTCCGTGGATGAGGAGGGAGGGGCAGCGGAATCCGTGCATCCGCTCAGCAGCAATGCGGTGGCTGCGGCAATCGCCAGGGCAGCAAGACTCTTCTTCATCGAATGGCCTTTCGTGATGGTGCGCGGGTATCACGACGACTGCGGCAAGGCCCGTTAGGGCACCGTACCGGCCACTTCATCGTGCGGGTTCGATAATCGTGACCCCGACCGCATCCATTGTCAAGAACTTTGTGACGGTCGTCACGAAACTGTTGAACTAGGACAGTGTCAGCGGAATCCGTGTCTGGTGTCTGGATGCCGAGAATCTCGGGAGCCGCGCAGTGTTGTCCTGGCTGACGCGGCTCCTGTATGCTCCCGATTATTGTCAACAATCTTGCTGACGACGACGGGGTCGCTGTGAGAAGCGCGAAGAGCGCGCTACGGCATCCGTAGTGCACAATCGAGGAGTCCCGTCACTCGAGAGGAACGCACCCGGTGGTCGATAACTCCGACGTACGCACCCAACTTCGCGATGCCATTCTGCGCGGATCATACGCGCCGCGCCAGCGCCTGATCGAGGCCGACTTGGCCCAGGAATATGAGGCCAGTCGCTTCACTCTGCGCAACGCGCTGATCCAGCTTGCCGCCGAGGGGCTGGTTGAGCTGCAGCCGAACCGCGGGGCGCGCGTGCGCGAGATCACCGTCGAAGAGGCCGTCGAGATCACTGAGATCCGCCAGGCCGTTGAGAGTCTGGTCGCCGCCCGCGCGGCCGAGAATGTCACCGACGAGCAGATCGCATTCCTCCGGCAGGTCGGCGTCGACATGCAGGCGGCAGTCGATCAGAACGAGCTCGTCCGCTATTCCGAACTCAACTCGACGTTGCACGCGACCCTGCGCGATATCGCGCAGCACGAGACCGCCAGCCGCATACTCGAGCAGCTGAACGGGCAAATGGTGCGGCACCAGTTCCAGCTCTTCCTGGTTCCGGGACGCCCGAGCAAATCGTTGCCAGAGCACCTCGCGATCATCGACGGCGTGTGCACGCGAAATGCCGAGGCAGCAAGAGCCGCGATGGGGATCCATGTCGGGAGCGTCATCGCCACGCTGAGCGAGTTCGCAGAGGCAGCTGCTGCCACTCGCTGACGTCCCTCCATCAGATTGTTATCAATCTCGTCGACAATATTGACAACGCCATTGGATCTGCGTACGTTCAGGACATCGAGTGGAACAGCATCCACTCGAATACAACACCTTTGACACGACGGAGTGACATGAAAAAGGCAGGCTTTTTCGCCCTTGCGGCGATCACCGCTCTGGTTTTGACCGGATGCACCGACTCGGATGCCCCCGCAAGCGGCGGCTCCGGCGATTCAGGCGACGGCGGCTCCGCTGATCTGATCCCAGTCAAGGTCGGCGTCATCCCGATCGCCGACACCGCTGCGATCTACCTCGGAGACGATCAGGGCTTCTTCGAAGAGGAAGGCCTCGACCTCACGATCGAGACCGCAACCGGCGGCGCCGCCATCGTGCCAGCCGTTGTCTCTGGCGATTACCAGTTCGGCTTCAGCAACACACTGTCGCTCATGGTCGCCGCAGACCAGGGCCTGGACCTCAAGATGGTCAGTTCCGCGGTCGCCACCACCGGCGACACCACGAAGGACATGGGCGCGGTGATCACCAAGGCCGACTCGGGCATCTCCTCGCCCGCCGACCTCGCTGGCAAGACCGTCTCGAGCAACAGCGTCGGCAACATCAATGACACCGCGGTTCGCTCTGTGGTTGACGAGGCCGGCGCAGATTCATCGACGATCAGCTTTGTCGAGGTGCCTTTCCCCGACGCGATCGCCGCAGTCGAAAACGACCAGGTTGACGCCGCGTTCGTCGTCGAGCCCTTCGTGACCAGCGCCATCAATGCGGGTCTGAACGTGGTCACCTACGCCTACGCCGACTTCGACCCGAAGCTCGACATCGCCGCGTACTTCGCGCTCAACGACGTCGACCCCGACTTGCTGGAGAAGTTCCAGACCGCGATGACGAAGTCGCTGGAATTCGCTGATGCCAACCCGGACGCCGTGCGCGAGATCATGGCCACGTACACGAAGACCGACCCGGCCGTCCTCGCTGAGATCACCTTGCCGAAGTTCCCCACCGAGATGGATCGCGCGTCGATCGAGAAGCTCGCTGCGGCAGCTCAGGAATACGGCGTTCTGTCGGCTGAGCCGGACTTCGACAACCTGCTGCCGTGACAGCAGTCATCAACACCCTGAGTGAGGTGCGGCGGCTGCGTCGCCGCACCTCCTCCGGGAGTGGCGCGCTGCTGGGCATCGTCGGAGTGGTCGGCTTCTTGGGCCTCTGGGAAGCGGTCTCTCGGCTGGGCCTGGTCGACTCCCGATTCGTGCCACCGGCCAGCGAGGTGCTCATCCGCTTCGGCGAGTACGTCGTCGACATGGCCTTCTGGCGCGACGTCGGCTCCACCATGCTCAGCTGGTCGCTGGGCCTGCTCATCTCCGTAGTCGCTGCGACCGTCATCGGATTCCTCATCGGATCAAGCCGGTTCCTCGAGCGGCTGACGCACTCGACGATCGAGTTCCTCCGCCCCGTTCCGTCGGTGGCGTTGATCCCGCTCGCGGTGCTGCTGTTTGGCACGAAGATCCAAGCCGGCCTGCTGCTCATCGTCTACGCGGCGTTCTGGCAGGTCCTGCTGCAGGTCATCTACGGCGCGAAGGATGTTGACCCGGTTGCGGATGCCACCGCGCGAAGCTACGGCCTCAGCCGATTCCAGCGCATCCGCCATGTCACGTGGCCCACGGCACTGCCGTACCTCATGACCGGCATCCGCCTGGCCGCCGCGGTCGCCCTGATCCTCGCGATCACCGCCGAGCTCATCATCGGAACGCCGGGGCTGGGTAAGCAGATCGCAGAGACTCGCGAAGGCGGAGACATCACTGGCATGTACGCCCTGATCCTCGCGACGGGTCTCATCGGTGTCGCGATCAACCTCGTCGTTCGCTTCGTCGAACGACGCGTGCTCGCGTGGCACACCTCAGTGCGGACGGAGGCACTCGGATGAAGTTCTTCAAGTCTGTCTTCTTCCTGCTCGCGCTACCGATCGTCTTGGTGCTGCTGTGGTGGATCTCCACGATCATCAACCCCAGCTTCTTCGTGCCGACGCCGGGCGAACTGATCACGACGTTCTTCGAGACCTGGTTCGGCGACCGCTTCACCAAGGACGTGCTGCCGAGCATCGGTCGCCTGTTCATTGGCATCGCCGGCTCGATCATCATCGGTGTCGGTCTCGGCCTGCTGATCGGATCGTTCAAGCCGCTGCGGCAGCTGCTTGAGCCGCTATTGGAGTTCTTCCGTGCGATCCCGCCGCCTGTGCTGCTGCCATTGCTGATGATCATCATCGGCGTCAACTGGCGGATGCAGGTGTTCGTGATCATCTTCGGATCGCTCTGGCCCGTGCTGCTGAACACCGTCGAAGGCGTCCGCGCCACCGATGAGGTGCAGCGCGACACGGCTCACAGCTACGGACTGGGTCGCATGGCGCGCCTGCGATATCTGATCCTTCCCGCAGCGGCGCCGCAGATCTTGGCGGGAGTGCGCCAGTGCCTGTCGATCGCCCTCATCCTGATGGTGATCTCCGAGCTCTGGTACACCGCTGCCGGTCTCGGTTTCACCATCGTCCAGTTCCAGCGCAACTTCGCCATTCCGGAGATGTGGAGCGGCATCCTGCTGCTGGGCCTGATCGGTCTCGGTCTTGCGGTGCTGTTCCGTTACACCGAGCGCTACATCCTCCGCTGGTACCACGGATTGAGAGAAGTCCAACGTGAGTCCTGAAAACACCACCACACCCGTCCTGCTCGTCGAGGGCCTGCGCAAGGTCTACCCGGCACCGACGCCGGGCGGCGAGAGCGTCGAAGCGATCCGCGATCTGACGTTCAGCATCCCTCAGGGGCAGCTGGTCTGCATTGTCGGCCCGTCCGGCGCGGGAAAGACGACGCTGCTGAAATGCATCGCCGGTCTTCTGCCTCCGACTGCGGGTCGACTCGAGATCGAGGGCAAGACCATCACCGGCCCGCCGAAGACCATGGCGGTTGTGTTCCAGGAGTACGGGCGCAGCCTGTACCCGTGGATGAGCGTGCAGGCCAACGTCGAACTGCCGCTGAAGAGCGCCGGTATCGCGAAGGCCGAGCGTCAGCAGCGCACGAGCGAGGCACTCGATGCGGTCGGTCTTTCAGATGCCGCGGACAAGTACCCGTGGCAGCTGTCCGGCGGCATGCAGCAACGCGTCGCGATCGCGCGCGCTGTGGCATACCGCCCGCAGATCCTGCTGATGGACGAACCATTCGCGGCTGTCGACGCGCAGACCCGCGCCGATCTTGAGGATCTTGTCCGCAAGATCTGGAAGGAGCTCGGCGTCACCGTGCTGTTCGTCACGCACGACATCGACGAGTCGGTCTACCTCGGCCAGCGCGTGATCGTGCTGTCGAACCGTCCGACCGTCGTGCAGGACGACGTGACGATCGATCTGCCCGACGAGCGCGATCAGCTGACGACACGCTCCGATCCACGATTCGTCGAACTACGCCGCCACATCTACGGTGAGATCCAGCGGGCCAAAACGAACTCCGGCGGCACCGAGCAGCCCAAGTCCGCCTGAGCTCCGCCCCACCCCTACCGTTCCCGTCGCAGTTCGTGCGCCCATCCGGGCTTTTTAACCACACGAATTGCGACGGGAACCGTGCGTGAAAGGCCCTGAGATGAATAAGTCCGCGCGCAGGTCGATCGCTGCCGCGATCGTCGCACTGTGCCTTGTCGCCGTGATGATGCGGCCGGCGATCTCGGCTGTTGGTCCGTTGATCGACCGGATGTCTGCGGACACCGGCATCCCGCTCGCACTTCTGGGCGCGCTGTCGACGATCGTGCTGATCACGTGGGCAGTGGTATCGCCGTTTGCGCATGGCTTCGGCCGGCGTCTGGGGTTGGGTCGCGCAGTGCTCGCCGCCCTCGGGCTGCTCGCAGTGGGTACGATCGTCCGCTCGATCCCAGGATCGACGGTCTGGCTGTGGGTGGGCACTGGCTTGATCGGCGTCGCGCTGGCGATCGCAAACGTGCTGATGCCGGCGGTGATCAAGCGGGACTTCCCGCTACGCGTGCCACTGATGATGGGCGTGTACTCGGCTCTCCTGGGCGGAGCGGGCGCCGTGGCATCCGGTCTGGCCGTTCCGCTGGCGGAGCTCAGCGGCAACGATATCGGGGCCGGATGGCGGATGGCGCTGCTCATCACCGGCGGCGCGGTGCTGCCCTTCGCTCTGATCGCCTGGTGGCTGGTGAGCCGACGGGAGGTGCGTACGCCCTCGCTCGGGCGCGCACCGCGCATCGGAATCTGGCGCGATCCGGTTGCGTGGCAAGTCGCCGGCTACATGGGTGTGCAGTCGACAAGCTTCTACGTGCTGGTCACCTGGCTTGCTTCGGTGTCGATCTCTACCGGCCGCAGCGCCGCAATCGCGGGCATCGACGTCATGTTCTATCAGGTGTTCTCGCTGGTGGGCGCGCTCACAGTGGCGCTCGTCATGCGCGGACGCGGCGCGCGGATCGCACCGGCTCTGCTCCCGCTTCTGGGCATCGCCGGGATTGCGGGTCTCATGATCTGGCCAGGAGCGATCGGAATCTGGGTCGTCCCGCTCGGCTTGTTCTCCGGCGCATCGCTCGGGGTCTCACTGACGCTGATGGCGCAGCGCGCACGCGACCACAGCACCTCATCCGCGCTGTCAGGCATGTCGCAGTCAGTCGGCTACGCCATCGCCGCGATCGGCCCAGTTCTCTTCGGCGCCGTGCACGCTGCAACCGGCAGCTGGATCGTGCCGCTGACCATTCTCCTGGTGACGATGGTGGCGCAGGGCGTGATCGGGGTATTCGCGGCGCGGGACCGGTTCGTGCTGGGCCGCTGAGCCGCCGCGACGGCGAGTTACCTCCTCCTTGACGCTCGTCCTGCTCGTTGCGGGAAGGAATTCCCGGCTTCACCGCCGCCGGTGGAAGCCAGGAAAAGCTTCCCCCATCGACGAGGATGCCGGGCTGAGTTCAAATTCAGGCCCGCGCTGCGCGAAGCTCTTCCTCGATACGCCCGGCGGCGCGCTGCAGTTCCGGCAGCAACTCGGCCCGCACGTCGTCTGCGCGCCCGCGCGCGGTGCTTGTTGAGACGTTCAACGCTGCTGTCACCCCCGAGCGTCCACGCAGCGGCACGGCGATCGAGCGCAGTCCCACTTCCAGCTCGCCGTCGACCATGGCCCAACCCTGACCGCGCACACCATCGAGCACCTCGGTGAGTTCTGCCGGATCAACGCGCGTGAGTGCCGTGTACGCGACGAGCTCGTCCTGGCTCAGCACGGCGTCGACATCGGATGCCGGAAGCGCCGCCAGCAGCACCCGCCCCATGCTCGTCGCGAAGGCCGGCAGGCGCGTGCCGATCGTGATTCGAACGCTCATGATGCGGCGCGCCGCAGCGCGCGCGACATAAACGATGTCTGCTCCATCCAGCACTGCCATCGAGACCGATTCGCCAATCTCGTGCGAGAGAGCATCAAGGTGCGGCTGGACGATCTCAGGCAGCGACAGCGACGAGAGGTAGCCGTAGCCGAGTTCGAGCACCCGCGGCGTCAAAAGGAATCGGGCATCCGTTGTCGCTCGCACATAGCCGAGCTGCTCTAGCGTGCGCAGGAATCGTCGGGCAGCGGCCCGCGGAATATCCGCGCGGCGGGCAACCTCCGCTAGCGACAATCCGGCCGGTTCGCCGTCGAACGTGCGAATGACCGCCAGCCCACGCGCGAGCGACTGCACGAAGTCAGTCGAAGACGCGGAGTCGGTGCCGGACGGCGCTTCGGCAGGTGCAGCATCCGATTCAGTCACATCGAAACCCTAGCGTTCCAGCACGACGGCGAGCCCCTGCCCGACTCCGATGCAGATCGCGACGACGGCAACCCCGCCACCACGACGGCGCAGCTCGTGTGCAGCGTGGCCGATGATGCGCCCGCCTGATGCACCGAGCGGATGGCCGATCGCGAGAGCACCACCATGCACATTCAATCGAGCGGGATCCAGGTCAGGCCACCCGCGCAGGCACGCGATCGACTGCGATGCGAATGCCTCGTTCAACTCCACGAAGTCGACGTCAGCCCAGCTGCGTCCGGCGCGGGCGAGCGCCTTGTTCGCGGCCTCGATCGGCGCGATCGGGAAGTCATCCGGGTCGACGCCGTGCGCGGCGCGACCGGTAATGCGCGCCAGCGGCTCCCCCGGCAGGACTCCCTCAGCACCAAGCAGCACCGCGGACGCGCCGTCATTGATCGACGAGGAGTTCCCCGCAGTCACCGTGCCGTCTGCCGCGAAAAGCGGACGCAATCCGGCCAGCTTCTCGATCGTTGAACCGTCGCGGATGCCCTCGTCACGCGCGAGTTCGGCCCCAGGCACCTGCACGATCTCGCCGTCATAGAGGCCGTCGGCCCATGCTTTCGCGGCGAGTTCGTGCGATCGCACCGCGAACTCGTCCTGCTCCTCACGGCTGACACCGGCGACGCGGGCGGCCTTCTCCGCGGCCTCTCCGTTGGAGATGGTCCAGTGCGTCGGCAGCGCTCTGTTCGTCATCCGCCAGCCGATCGCGGTGTTCCACATGGTCTGGTTTCCGGTCGTGGGGAACGGCTTTGCGGACTTCTCCACGACGTACGGCGCCCGGCTCATCGACTCGACCCCGCCGGCGAGGATGATCTCGGCATCCCCCGATTCGATGGCCCGCGCACCCTGGATGACGGCCTCGACGCTGGATGCACACAGGCGGTTCACCGTCACGCCGGTCACCGAGGTGGGAAGCCCCGCGAGTAGTGCACCCATCCGCGCGAGGTTGCGGTTGTCCTCGCCCGCCTGATTCGCATCGCCAAAGATGACGTCCGCGATTCGCGCCGGATCCACCCCAGTGCGCTCAACAGCGGCACGCATCACGACGGCGGCAAGATCATCGGGACGGATGCTGGCGAGCGCACCGCCCGCGCGCCCGAACGGGGTGCGCACGGCATCGTAGATGTAGGTGGCAGTCATGAAGCTCCAGGTCGGTGTTCGCTATGCGAACTGCCGTTCGTTGTGCGCCAATCGTAGCGCGTGCCGAGATGAACGGCACCTAGCGAGACGACAAAACCACGCCGAGACAACGGCCTATGCGCGTCGTCTCGGCGTGGTTTTGTTGTTTCGGCCCGCCGAGGTCGAGGGGCCAGCGGTCCTGTTGACCTCTGGCCCCTACCGGCCCTGGATCAGCGGTGGTGATCCTTCTTCTTCTTCTTCACTTTGTCGGTCTTCTCCGAGGTGACGGTCACTGGCGCGAAGCCATCCGACGCACCGGTGACCACGACCTGAATCCGCTTGTTCTGGTCGCGATTGGTGAGCTCGTACGTCGCCTCGTCGGCGCCACGGATCGCCTTTCCTTCACGCAGCCACTGGTACGACACCTGCTCGGGCTGGGGAGCCCAGGCGCTGAGATCTGCAATGAGGGTCTTGCCAACCTTCACTGATCCGGTGATTGCGACGCCGGTCGAAGCGAACTCCGCTGGCGCATTGCCGAGAATGGCGTCGATCTGCACGTTGTCGATCGCCCACCACCAATTGTTCCCGGCGGTGTAGTGGAACTTCACTGTGGCCGACGTCGCGCCTGCAGGCACCGCCACAACCTCATCGCGGTGGCTGTTGATGTCAACCTTCTCGGGTGAACCGTCACCCCAGGCCGCGAGAGTGACGCGATCGCCGTTGTCGAATTCGAGGAAGGCTTCAGCTGACTGACCGGCCTCGTGCCGGTAGCTGTTGTCCCACTGGATACGCACCTCGGTGGCACCCTCGGTAAGCGTCAACACCGGCGCGTTCAGCGTGGTGTCCATCACTCCCGCGCCTGCCGCATCGTTCCACTCGTCACCGTCCGCGACCGCGATCACGCCGGTTCCCTTGGTGAAGCTGTCGCGTTCCTGAAGCTCACCCAGCCAGAAGTCCGGAGTCGCGAACGTCCAACCGCGCAGATCCTGCATGCCGCCTGCGCCCATGGCGTCCGCGTTGGTCACCGACCAGCCGTCCGGCCCCTCGTGGGTCCACCCCACGACATCCGGGTTGTGCTGGACACCCGGCTTCAACGTGCTGGTAAGCGAGTCGAATGACTCGGCAACCAGCCCGCTGGCGAGGTTCTGCCACTGCGCGTACAGCGTCACTGTCGAACGCGCCTCCGCAAGCGCGCGCACGTCGAAATCGGCGCCGAAGCGCTCGCCTGTGCCATCGGGCTCAGTACCCCAGCCGATGAAACGGTGGTGTGCCCACTCGAAGCCGTTCGAAGCCAGCGTCCCCAGGCCTTCTACCGGCAGCTGGCTTGGCGCCGTCTCACCGCCGGTCGCACCGTTGCCGTCGTAGACGATCCCGTAGTGGTCAGGCAGACCGAACACGCCGGTCACCGTGACGTCGCGCTCCGGCATCACAAACGTGCTGCCGGCATCCACCTGGATCGACCCGACGGGCACATCCAGACCATCGACTCCGAGCTCCCAGGCCCAGAGTTCGTTGCCCTCGGCCGGCTCGCCACTGAGCGTCACCGTCGTACCGCCGATGGCGGCAGCCGGGTCAGCGGAGACGACCCCGCTGCCGCGCACCATCGTTGTGACGGCGTGGGCGTCGACGGAACCCGAGGAGCCTGTGAAGACCGCCTCGATCGAGACGTGGCCGCTCGGCATCGTGAAGGCGCCTTCGATGATCTCGACGTCTCCCTCGACGACATCCCAGCCCAGGAACATCTCGCCTCCTGCGGGCGTTGCCGTGAGCGTCACTTTTTCGCCCGGCATCGCGTCTGCGAGATCCGCGGACGCGGTGCCCGCACCCGCCACATTGATCCCGACGTCGTAACCCTTCGTACTGAACGTCGTCGAGATGTAGTCGCCCTCCTTGCCCCAGGTATTGATCGGCGAGATGCGCACCTCGTACTCGTGCCCCGGCACCATATTCCACACGATGTGGTTGAGCGTCTCCGGCATCGGCATGAAGTAGAAGCCCGACCACTGGGTGAACGTGTTCACGACCTGCTTGGTCGCCGTGTCGATCAGCTGGTAGCGGTACTTGTGGACGATGTCGCCCACCTCGTTCGGCGCGACGGCCGCCTGGTTGAACGTCACCATCGCCTCGGTCGGCTCGATCTCGGAGACCTCGACCGCCGAGCCCTCGGGCCACGTCGGCGCCTCGGTCTTGTCAGCGCGAGCATCCCCGAGCGGGAAGCGCTCCTCAAACGGCAGGGCATCATCGATGCTTTCTGCGACGTCCCACGTCCAGACCTGGTCCTCCCACGCATTCGCGCGCAGGTCGTAGGTCTTGATCGTGACCACCGAGCCTTCAACCTCGACGATCGCGGTCTCGCGGTTGTCTCCACCGTTATCGGGTGTGCTGTCGTTGGTGACCTTGCTGTACGGGTCGGTGTTGGCGACGCCGCGCTCGAACTCGTAATACGCGAGCGGCGGTGCGTTCACAGTCGTGAATCCGCCAGCACCCTCGGCACCCTGCCAGATGGATGTCGAGATGTGGTTTGGCGTGTGGATGTGACCGCCCCACACCACAGCCTGCGGATAGGACTCGAACAGCGAGTCGAAGTCATCCCCGCATCCGGTCGCCAGCCCTGATCCGTACCATTCATTCGAGACATAGTGCGTGCATCGCAGTGGCGCGTGCACGAGCACGAATACCGGCAGTTCAGGGTCGGCAGCGACAGCAGCGGCCAGACGTGTCTCCAACCAGTCCGCCGCGTAGGCGTAGTCATTGCTGCTCCCGTTCGAGGGGAACATCGTGTCCTCGTTCAGCGATCCGGAACCGGGACTGACCGTGATGAAGTGGTAGCCGTTCATGACGTAGTCGGCGTTCGGCGCCTGGCCAAGAGTGGACTGGAACAGGTTGTAGCCGGAGAGGTTCGAGCCGACATCGTGATTGCCGAGCGAAGCGATGACGGGCAGGTCACCCTGGCTGCGATCGAGCGTGTCACGCAAGCCCTGGTATTCCGCCGCGGTCGCGTTGTTGGTGAGGTCGCCGACGAAAAGCGATGCATCGACGTCTTGTTCACGCCAGAAATCGAAAGCCATGTCGAGCTCTGACCAGCTGTTGTGAATGTCACCGATGGAGGCGAACGAGATCGAGCCCGGGGTGTCGCTGGGGAGTTCGATCGTGGTGTCGGCCGCCTGAGCCGCAAGCGGCGCGGGTGAGTCGACCGTGAACTCGTACGTCTCCTGCGCCAGGTTGTCGGCCGAATCCATCGCGGCGTACGTCACGACATAAGTGCCAGCCACCTCTGGCGTCAGCGGAAACCCGCCGTCCGTGTTCTCGTACAGGCGCACGTCAACACTGTCGGGACCTGTCGTGGTCACGACGAGCGAGATGTCCTCACCCGAGTCGTCCGTAACTGCCGCCGCCGGAAGCACGAGTTCTTCGTTCAGCTTCACGGAGTCGGGAATCTCAACGGCTGCCAGCGTCGGCGCCGTCGTGTCGGGCGCCGGCTGAGCGGGTGCGCTGACTTCGGTGGTGGGTGTCGGGGTGGGTACCTGGGGATTCGCAGCGGACTGCGCGGGCAGCGCGGTCAGGGATCCGATCAGCGCGGATGCCGCGGTGACCGCCAGCACACGGCCGGCCCAGGTGCTCGCCCGGGAGGAAGAGGAGTGTGGTGACACGATGGTCTCCAAAAGTCGGTGGATTGGGGCGATCCCAGGCCACCACCGCCGAGTTGCCATTACGTGAACATCGGCTGACGCCTCATCCTCCGGAGCGCGGATTCACCCGTATCGCCCAGCCCACTGTGCACAATGGGCGCATCCGCCGTGCGTAAGGGGCGCGTTAGTGTTCGCCGACTGTCATTTCGAATGCGAACTCGCCCGGCAGATACCGGTCCTCTCCGAACTCCACCACGCGACCATCTCGGGCGAACGTCGAGCGTTCGATGGCGAGCAGCGGACTCGACCGCCGCACACTGAGCATCTTCGCATCATGACTCGACGCGGGCACTGCCGAGATCCGATGCGTCCCGCGCACGGCCTGGATACCTGCGGCTTCGAGCGCGAGCGTCGTTGAGGCAACGTCATTCGGCATCGCCTGGATGACGGGCATCACCCAGGGCGCCCAGGTCGAGCGCTCGATCATCACGACACGCCCGTCGAGCAGCCGCAGCCGCGTGAAACGCAACAACTGCTCCCCGAGCGCCACACGCAGCAGTCGCGCCTCGCGCACCGTGGCATGCACGTGTTCCCTATCGATGATCCGGCCACCGGGGCGAATGCCGCGGCTCTCGGCCCACTGCGAGAACGAACGCAACCGGTCAAAGCCCTGCACCTGGTCGACCAGGCTCACGAACCAACCGGCGTTGCGGTGCGATTCGATCAACCCGCGTCGCGCCACGGCGGCCAGCGCCGTGCGGATCATCGCACGCGATGTCTTGTACTCGTCGGCGAGCGCATGCTCGCTCGGCAGTCGTGCACCGGTGACGAACTCGCCATCGAGGATGCGCCGCCGGAGGTCATCGCCGATCTCACGCGCCGACGACCTCGCGAGCACGTCATCCGACTGCGAAGACACGTTCGATGAACCAGTACAGTCCCACGATCGCCACCGCGGCGGACACTGCGATCCCCACCCAGAGTCCGACCGAAGGAATTCGCCTGCGCAGCAGCACCAACAGCGGGAAAAGAACGACGATGATGGCGATCTGCACGACCTCGATGCCGACATTGAACACCAGCAGTGCACCCAGCAGTCCCCACGACAGCGGCTCGTCGATCCCGAGTGCACCGGCGAATCCAACGCCGTGGATGAGACCGAACGCAAACACCACCCCCACCCGCAGCCAGTCCGCGCGGGTCATCTGCAGAGCCCGTTTCCGCGCGGGCGCGCCGGTCTCGATGACCGCCGCCCGTTCGAGCACCGCGATAGCGCTCGTGCCGCCGCCGTCATCCGGGGTGGAGCGGGACCCTGCCACTGATGACCCGCCCCGCGTTGTGGTCTCGGCATCCGTGCTCCTGCGGCGCCATACTCCCCACAGGTACCAGATCGCGACCACCGCGATCGACAGGGCGATGATCGGCTCGACGATGAACGCCGGCACGCTGACAATGCCGAGAGCGGCGAGGATAAAGGTCACCGAGTGAGCGACCGTGAAAGCCGTCGCGGCGAGCAGGATGTCACGCAGCCGACGCGATCCGACGATGAGCGCCAGCAGGAACAAGATGTGGTCGAGTCCAAACAGAAGGTGCTCGCCGCCAAGCACAAAGAACTCCCACATGCGAGAACCCCAGTCTTGGTTCGTCGTCATCGTCGGGTTCGTGTCGGTGTCGAGATTTGCGACGCCCGATCCAGAGCGCAGGTCATAATTGACGACCGTGGTGGTCTTTCCCCCTGGCTCGGTTCCAGGGAACAGCTCAGTAGAGATGCGATAGACCGGTGATTGCGCGCCCACGAGAGCTCGACAGTCGGATTCCACCACGATTCGCGCGTGCGGCACATTCTCGATCAGGACGATCTCATACGGCGCAGCGAGGAGGTTCGTGCATGCATCGGCAGGCGACTCACCATGCCCGACCTCGGGTGCAACGAACCACCGCGAAAGCACGTAGTCGCTGACCGTGTCTGTGTACTGCTCGAGGATACGGGGGGTGAGCTTGCTCGGGTCCTGACCGGATGCCTGCACATCTGCGTACGCATCGCGCTCGAAGGCCGCGTCACCCATGGCTTTGGCGCCATCAACGGCCAGCAGCACGTACTCCAAGTCAAGCACCGTACGTACAAGCCCTGGCTCAGGTTCGGTCACCTCCACGAACACGGTCGCCGCATAGTTGTGCGCCATGGCCGGCGCCGCCGGAATCAGCACGGCCAGCGCGACAAGAACGGCGACGAGCAGACGGCGGAGCGTTGTGGTGCCGGTTTCTCGCATGCTCGGCAGAATACGAAGGGCGGATGAACCCACAGCACACGGACGATGACGAGAAGATGAAGCGACCGTGCAACGGATCTATCAGAGTGCCGGAATCCCGAAGGCATGCTGCGCCTTGATCGGCGCTGCGGCATCGGATGCGAGGAACGCCAGAACTGCCGCCGCACGGGCCTTGTCGTCCGACGCAGTCGCCACCGCTCCCGCAAACACGGTGTCGATCGCACAATCACCCGGCATCACGCCAAGGATGCGCACACCGGGCTGACCGACGAGCTCGCTGAGTTGCTGGAAGCCAAGGTCCACCTCGCCGTCGGCCAATGACTTGGCCACGGGGATGCCCGGACGAGCCTGAACGAGTCGCTCGCCCAGTTCCTCCGCCAGCCCCCACTCCTCGATCATCTTCACGAGCGCCGTGCCACTGGGGCCGGTCGAATACCCAATCCGCTTCGCGGCGCGCAGCGCTTCGCGCACGCCGGAGGCATCCGCGAAAGCTGCACCCTCGGGGCGCACCGCAGGTTCGGAGGTGCCGGATGCCACAGCCACAGCCACCTGCGACAGCACGAGAGGCGCGATGGACGCAGCATCCACATGCCCGTCCGCGGCAAGCCGATCCAGAGCGTCGGATGCGAGGAACACCAGATCGAACGACTCACCCGCGGCCACACGCTTTGCTGCATCTACTCCGCCGACCGATTCGATCTCCACCTCAGGTAGCCCGGCCGATACCGCGGCAGCGGCGAGCTCGGAGAGCACGTGGCGAGTCGCCATCGAGGAGATGGCCCTCATGCGGACTCGTCGAAGTTCTCGGTATCGACGTCGGCGGCCGGCCCCGGAGCGTAGCGGGGGCCGGAGACGGTCGCAGTGTCGATCAGCTCGCCGGCACGCGTCAGCAGTGCGGCGTCCACCGTGAGCGAAACAGCCGCGAGGTCCTCGCGCAAATGATCGATCCTCGTGGTCCCAGGAATCGGCACGACGTGGTCGCCGCGAGAGAGCAGCCACACAAGCGCCAGCTGTGCCGGCGTGCATCCAGCCTCTGCGGCGAGCGCACGCCAGGCAGGCAGCAGTGCGGCATTCGCCGGCCAGTTCTCCGGCTGAAAGCGCGGCATCGCCCGGCGGATGTCCTTCTCGACGAGCTCGGCGGGATCGCCGACGCTGTCGCTGAGGAACCCGCGCGCCACCGGCGAAAACGCCACCAGCGCGACTCCAGAGGAACGGGTCGCCTCAAGCATCTCGAGTTCCGGGTTGCGGCTCCACAGTGAGTACTCGTTCTGCACGGCCGCAATCGGCGCGACCTTCTGCGCTTCGCGCAGTCGGTCGACCGACACCTCGGACAGTCCGATCGCACCGATCTTCCCCGCCTCGACGAGCGAAGCGAGCGCACCAACACTCTCACCTATCGGCACAGACTTGTCCCACCGGTGCAGGTAGTAAAGGTCGATGTGCTCGACGCCCAGCCTTGCGAGCGAGGCATCCACCTGCGCGCGCAGCGTCTCTGGCCGCCCATCGATGGCCCGCACTCCGTCAACAAGAGCCATGCCGCCCTTGCTGGCCAGCACGACCTCGTCCCGCCGCCCACGCAGAGCGCGACCGACGAGCTCCTCATTGCGCCCACCACCGTAAAGCGTTGCGGTGTCGAGATGTGTCACGCCACTGTCGAGTGCTGTGCGCAGCACGGCGAGGCCCTCTTCCGCGGACGGTGGGATGCCGTAGGCATGGCTCAACGACATGCAGCCCAATCCCATGCGGGGAAGCATCACGCGAGTTGCTCCTCCAGCTGACCGAGCACGCGGTAGCAATCGATGACCTGGCGAAGCGAGGAGTTCGGCTCCCGCCCCTCGCGGATCGCGCTGATGAACTCGCGGTCCTGCAGCTCGATGCCGTTCATGCTGACGGCGACCTTCGACACATCAATCGGCTCCTCGCGACCGTTGAACAGGTCGTCATAGCGGGCGATGTACGTATCGGTGTCACCGATGTAGCGGAAGAACGTGCCGAACGGTCCGTCGTTGTTGAACGAAAGCGACAGCGTGCAGATCGCACCCGATTCGCTCTTCAGCTGGATCGACATGTCCATCGCGATACCGAGCTCCGGGTTGATCGGCCCCTGAATCGCGTTCGCCTGCACGATCTTGCCCGCCTGGTAGGCGAACAGGTCGACCGTGTGTGCGGCGTGATGCCACAGCAGGTGGTCGGTCCAGGAGCGCGCCTCGCCCTTGGCGTTGGTGTTCGTGCGCCGGAAGAAGTACGTCTGCACGTCCATCTGCTGCACGTTGAACTCACCCGCGATGATCCTGTCGTGCACGAGCTGGTGCGAGGGGTTGAACCGACGTGTGTGCCCAACCATGGCGATCCGATCGGATGCCTCAGCCACCGCAAGTGTCGCCTCGGCATCCGCAAGCGAATCGGCGAGAGGAATCTCCACCTGCACGTGCTTGCCCGCAGCGAGCACCGCCTGTGTCTGCGAGGCGTGCATGCCGGTCGGCGTCGCGAGGATGACCGCATCGACGTCGTCGCGCTCGAGCACAGCATCAAGGCCGACGACGGCGGTCTGTACGCCGTACTGGTCGGCGACGGCCTGCGTCTTCTCCTGCCGGGTGCCACTGACGACCGTTACCTCGGCGTCGTCGATGTTCGCCAGTCCGTCGAGGTGCTTCATGCCGAAGGCGCCGGTGGCGCCGACGACGGCAACGCGGATCTTGTCGCTCATGGGTGTCTCCTCAGGGTGCGTCAGGCGGACGGGTTGGTCAGCACCATGTGTCCGACCGCGGTGTTCGACGCGGGCACATGGTAGAACCGGTGGTTCAGCTCAGGAGCATCGCCACCGAACTGATCATCCATCGCACCGCGTGCGATGAGCCAGTCGACGAGCTCGATGCCTTCGGACCCAGCCTCGTCAACGTACTCCATGTGGTGCCACTCGGTGAGCCCCAGCGGGTCGGCGATGAGGTGGTCGAGGAACGCGTTGTCCCACTCCTCGTTGATGAGACCGGCGCGCGGACCCTGGAGCTGGTGGCTCATGCCACCGGTGCCCCAGATCTGCACGTTGAGCTCTTCGCCGTCCCACTTGTCGAGGGCACGGCGAAGCGCACGCCCGAGCTCGTAGCAACGACGGCCAGACGGCACCGGATACTGCACGACGTTGACGGCAAGCGGGATGACCTTGACCGGCCACTCCTCGACGTCGCCGAACACGAGCGAGAGCGGCACGGTGAGGCCGTGATCTACGACCATCTCGTTGACGAGAGTGAGGTCGAAGTCATCCTGGATCACCGACTGCGCGATGTGCGCCGCCAGCTCGGGGTAGCCCTTGACACCGGGCACCGGGCGGGGACCGTAGCCCTCGTCGGCGACAGGATACTCAGCCCCAGTGCCGAGCACGAAGGTGGGGATGATCGAGGCGTCAAACGCGGTGGCGTGGTCGTTGTAGACCAGGATGACGACGTCAGGCCGGCTCTCCTTGACCCACTTGCGCGTCCACTGGTAGCCGTCGAAGACCTTCTTCCAGTACGGCTCCTCTGTCTTGCCGAGGTCCATCGCGGCACCGATCGCCGGCACGTGCGAGGTGAACAGCGCCGAGGTGTACTTTGCCGGAGCGTTCGGGCGGAAGGTGTCGGCTTTCTCGCCGGGCTCAGGAGGGGTCCAACCGTCGAGATCCTTGAGGCGGTTACCCTCGGGGCGGCGCCCACCGCCGATCATCATGTCGCGGTAGGCGGCTTCCGACATGCCGGTCATGGAACCGGCCATCTGCTGGAAGCTCATCCCGTGCGTGGCGCCGATCTTGGCCAGGAAGTAGATGTTGCCGCCCTCGTCGATCATGGTGTTCATGTCCATGTCGAGCACGGCCTGGCGCTGCCGCGCGTTGAGCGGCCATTCGTCGAGGTACGCTGCCTGGTCGGCGAGGAAACGCTGTCGGTTCTCTGGCTTCATCAGCGACATCGCGAACTGGTTCAGATGAAAACCCTTACGCGCCTGCTCGGCGTCGTAGATGGTCGTGCCTGGAATGTCCTTGTACGGCTTGTCGAGTGCCATGTCATGCTCCTTCGGTGTTCAGAGATTCCGGCCAGTAGAGGCGGCGCGGGTTGTCCACCAGCAGCTTGCGCTGCAGCTCGGGCGTCGTCGCGATCTGGGGGATGTAGTCGACCAACAGTCCGTCATCCGGCATGTGGTCTTTGAGGTTGGGGTGGGGCCAGTCGGTGCCCCACAGCACGCGGTCGGGGAACTCTTCGACCACGCGACGGGCGAACGGCACGACGTCGGTATACGCGTGCTGCTCGCCACCTGTGAGCTCTTCAGGCAGCGCGCGCGGACCAGTGACGCTCAAGCGCTCGGGGCACGAGACCTTGGTCCATACATTGGGGTTCTCTCGCATGAACCGCAGGAACAGCTCGAACTCAGGGCCGTTCGGGTCTTTGGTGACGTCGGGCCGACCCATGTGATCGACGACGAGATCGGCTTGGATGCCTGAGAAGAAGTCGTACAACTCGGGAAGATCCTCGGCCTCGAAGTAAATGACGACGTGCCATCCGAGAGGGGTGATCTTCGAGACGATCTCCTCAAGCGAGTCGGTGGGGACCCGATCGACGAGACGCTTGACAAAGTTGAAACGCACACCGCGGACGCCAGCCTCATGCAACTCGGCGAGCTGCTCATCGGTCACGTCGCGGCGCACAGTCGCGACACCGCGTGCGCGGCCTTCGCTGCGCTGCAGCGCGTCCACGAGGGCAGTGTTGTCAGCGCCATGGCAGGTGGCCTGCACGATGACGTTGCGATCGAAACCGAGGTGATCACGCAGAGCGAACAGCTGCTCTGCCGAGGCATCACACGGGGTGTATTTGCGCTCGGGTGCGTAGGGGAACTGCTCGCCGGGTCCGAAGACGTGGCAGTGCGCGTCGACGGCACCCTCGGGCAGAGTGAACTTCGGCGTGCTGGGACCGTCGTACCAGTCCAGCCAGCCCGGTGACTTCTCAAAGCCGCCTGTGGTGTCGCCGTGCGTCATCAGTCCTCCACGTATTCCAGGCCGGCCGCGGCCAGGGGCTCACGCATGCCGTAGATGTCGAGCCCGAGGACTCCCTCGCGGAACTTCTGGCGCTTGGCTTCTTCGTTGTCCTCGCGCTTCTGGCTGGCATCCGCCACTGCCCCAACCAGTTCGCGCGGCACGACGACAACGCCATCGACATCGGCGACGACCACGTCACCGGGATTGACGAGCGCGTTCGCTGCCACAACGGGCACATTCACCGAGCCGAGAGTGGCCTTGACGGTGCCCTTGGAGTTGATGGCACGCGAGAACACCGGGAAGCCCATCTTCTCGAGGTCGGCGACGTCGCGTACGCCGCCGTCGATGACGAGGCCCTTGCATCCGCGCGCGGTGAGGGAGGTGGCGAGCAGGTCGCCGAAGAAGCCGTCTTCGCTCTCGGTGGTGCAGCCGGCGACGATGACATCACCCTCCTGCACTTGCTCGGCGGCGACGTGGAACATCCAGTTGTCACCTGGCTGCAGCAGCACCGTAACGGCGGGTCCGCACAGCTTCGCGCCGTTCCAGACGGGGCGGATGTAGGGACGCATCAGACCGACGCGACCCATCGCTTCATGGATCGTGGCGACGCCGAACTGCGAGAGGCGAGCCACGTCTTCGGGATCGGGACGCTCAATGTTCGTACGGACGAGGCCGAGGTTGTTCAGGCGCATGGTTTTCCTTTCACAGCCCGCGGGCGGTCAGCGCGCGGTCGAGGCGCGGGTAGACACGACGGGCGTTGCCCTCGAACACGTGCGCGCGCTGGGAGTCGGACAGATTCGGAGTGGCATCGACGTACTTCTTGGTGTCATCGAAGTAGTTGCCGGTGCGAGGGTCGATGTCGCGGACGGCGCCAATCATCTCGCTGGCGAACAGGATGTTTTCGGTGGGGACGACATCGGTCAGCAGGTCGATTCCGGGCTGGTGGTACACGCAGGTGTCGAAGTAGACGTTGCCCAGCAGGTGCTCTTCCAACTCAGGCTTGCCCAGTGCCATCGCGAGACCGCGGAAGCGCCCCCAGTGATAGGGAACTGCACCGCCACCGTGCGGGATAACGAGCTTGAGGTCGGGGAAGTCCTTGAACAGATCGCCCTTGAGTAGCTGCATGAACGCGGTGGTATCGGCGCCGAGGTAGTGGTCGCCAGTGGTGTGGAACACATCTGGGCGGCACGTGGTGCTGACGTGCACCATCGCCGGGATCTCGTACTCGACGAGCTTCTCGTAGATCGGGTACCAGGAGCGGTCGGTGAGCGCCGGGGCGCTCCACTTCCCGCCAGAGGGATCGGGGTTGAGGTTGACGGTGACCGCGCCGAGCTCTTCGACGGCGCGGGTCAGCTCGTCGATCGTGGTCGCGGGGTCCGCGCCGGGCGACTGCGGGAGCATCGCGCCCATCAGGAAGCGGTCGGGGTACAGGGAGCTCACTCGGGCGACGAGGTCGTTGCAGATGCGTGCCCAGGTCTTGCTGACCTCGAGGTCGCCGATGTGGTGGGCCATGAACGAGGCGCGGGGGCTGAAGACCGTCACGTCGCTGCCGCGCTCATTCATGAGCTTGAGCTGATTGGCCTCGATGGTCTCGCGGATATCGTCGTCACTGATCCGCAGTGCAGAAGAGTCAGGCGCCCCACCCTTGCCCTCGGTAAAGGCGATCTGCAGATCACGCCAGGCCCCCAGCTGCGCGGGGGCGGTGGTGTAATGGCCGTGAATGTCGATGATCAACGCGTGTCGTCCTTGTCACTCGAGAGGGTGCATGCGGAAGCCGCTAATGCTGAAAGCTGCGCGGGTGCTGCTACCCACGACTTTAGGCCGCCCTGGACATATGATCCAATAGATTTAATCCGCGCCACCCATAGATGGGATCGATAGATGTCACTCGTTGATCTGAACCAACTTCGGACCTTCGTCGTGCTCTACGAACTGCGGAGCGTCACGGCGACGGCCGACAGTCTTCACGTCACGCAGCCGACCGTCAGCTACACCCTGAAACGGCTCCGCGAGCGTTTCGATGACGACCTGTTCCGCCGCGAGGGGCATGACATGGTGCCTACTGCGCGAGCAACGCAGCTTTTCGCTCCGCTGCATGAAGCGCTGGCGCAGATCGATTCGACCGTGAGTGATCCGGATGCCTTCGAACCGTCGAATTTCAGCGGAGTGCTCACACTCGGGCTGACCTCAATCGGCGAACAGACCTTCCTCCCGCCGATCATGGTCGCTCTGGCACGCGAGGCATCCAGACCGCACCTGCAGGTGGAGAGGTTGGATGCCGATCAGGTCGAGGACGGGCTGATCCGAGGGAGCATCGACCTCGCGATGACCGTGTCGCTGCTCGGTACGCCCCGCCTGTGGCGCACGCGCGTGCGCAGCGTCGAGTATGTGGCGCTTTCGTCCGGCGCGCATCCGTTGCCTGCACCGATACCGCAGATGTTCACCGGACGTCACTTCATTCGGGTCTCCGCCCGTGGCGGGCATGTTTTCCCGCTCCAGGCGCTGACCGAGCATGGCCTGATGTCACAGGTGGCGTTGACCGTGGAGGAGTACGCCACCGTGCCCGCGGTACTGGAAGCCACCGACCTGGTGGTGCTCCTGCCCCGGCACGTCGCAGAAGTCTTCAGCGGATGGTTCCCCGGCCTGCAAATCGCGGAGCTGCCGTGGCCAGGACACAGCACGCCGGTGTCCCTGTACACGCGGCGTGAGGCGAGCCTGTCACCGGCCCAGAAATGGTTCCGCTCCGTGGTGCGCGATGCCGTGACGACCGATGAGTACCGGCAGGAATGACTAGCGTCAGCGATATTCCTCGGCGATCATCCAACGATCGCGTATGCGGAATGCCGGGATCGTCTGCCGCTTCGCTTTGTTCGTCGCCGATGCGCCGCTGATGCCGACAGCGCGAACCCAATCGGCGAGCGGGATGACGCGGCGACTGGTGATGAGAGCGATGCGCTTGTGCAGTGATTCGAGCATCAAGAGCGCCAGCAGACGAGTCATGCCGTCATGAGAGTTCGTCTTCGCATACTCCGCAAGCACCGGATAGTAGTCGACATGCCGATTACGCGCCCGCACGATCACCGGGGGCAACCCGATGTCTTGCAGTTGCTTATTGATCAGCACGCGTCCTATCCGACCGTTGCCGTCGACAAAGGGATGGAGGATCTCGAACTCGCAGTGGAACCACGCAATGCGTTCTAGTTGCGGTATCGATTCGTCGACCTGAAATCGGGCGACAGCTTCCCCGACCAGATCGGGCACGAACGCAGGGTTGGCGCCCAAGTGCCCACCCACCCGCACCCACTCCTCCGCGCGGCGGAATCTCCCTGCCACGTCGTCGCGGATGCCCGCCAAGAGCATCCCGTGCCAGCGCAGGATCAGGTCGCTGGAGAACGATTCGGTGCCGTTCAGCAGATCCGCGGTGACGTCCGCGAGGTTCTTCGCCTCGTACACCTCGCGAAGATCGCTACGGGTTGCGGGCATGAGCCCGGCGAGAATCCGCTCGGTATCGTCGAGCGTGAGCGTGGAGTTCTCGATGGCATTCGACTGCTGCACCGATTCGGCCAGCTCGGCTAGCGCAATCTGCTCCAGCGCCTCGGGATTCTCCGCAGCAATCTGCCGATACTCATCGACGACAGCATCGATCCGCTCCCACGTCACGCGATTAATCATGCGAGAACACCTCCTCAGCCATGCTCAACTTATCGTGAATTGAGGAGTGAAATCATCTCAATTCACGTAAAGCGATATAGGTTCACCCGCGCGTGCTCTTGTTCCAGCTGGCTTTTGCGGGAGCGAAGGGGCTGCGCACGTGGATGGACCACGACGAGTGCGGATGGATCGACAGGATCGCCTTTTCGTACCAGGCCTTTGCCTCATCGGTGAGATCAGGCAGCACAGCATCCTTGTCTGTGTCATCCTCCGGCCGGGGGCGCAGCGCCTTCCACACCAGCTGAACCTCAGGAGCGCCGGTAGGGATGCCATCGATGTCGAGCACCGCGCGGTCCCATGGCAGCTGCAGGCGCGGGTCGCGCTTGTACACCCAGGCACTGGGGGCGCCGTCCTCGACGTTCACCTGGAGCACCCAGACATCCTTCGCGTCGTCACGTACGAGCACCGGCTGCAGGTCGGCATCGGCCGGGGCATCCGCAAAGGCAACCAGGTCATCACCGTCATCGCCGGACGTGCCGTTGGAAGGCACCCACGCCGTGAATCCCGCCGGAAGACTCGCCACCAGATCACCCAGATCTGCCGCGATGACGCTCACATCCGTGTTCGGGCGTGGGCGGATCGACCGCCCCAACCACCGATCGAGGGCGACACCCCCCGATAGCCACCACCGCACGGATGCCGGCGCGAGAAGCGCTGCGACCGCCTGTGGCGCGAGCGGTTCCCAGCGCGTGGCGAGAGTGGGTGGGGAAGAAGCCATGGATCGAGGCTACTCGGGCAGCGTGTACTTCCCCCGCAGGTCTGTCTTGCGGATCTTGCCGCTCGCGGTCCGCGGAAGTTCGTCGACGAAGACGACGCCGCGCGGGATCTTGTATTTCGCTAGGCGTCCGTTGAGGCTCGAGAGCAGATCTTCCGCACTAATCTCGGCACGCTTGACGGCGATGGCGAGCGGCACCTCACCCCAGCGCTCGTGTGGCACGCCAATGACAGCGACGGAGTCGATCTCCGGATGCTCCATGATGACCTGCTCGATCTCGGCCGGATAGATGTTCTCTCCACCGGAGATGATCATGTCTTTCAGACGGTCACTGATTGTCAGATAGCCCTGCTCATCGAGCACGCCGATGTCACCCGAGCGCAGCCATTCGCCTCGGTGAGCGTCGCGCGTCGCATCAGGGCGCAGCCAGTACTCCTTCATCACGTTCGGGCCGGAGATTTCGATCTCGCCGGCCTCTCCCCCCGCCAGCGGCTGCCCTTCGTCATCGACCACGCGCACATCGGTGAAGAAGTGCGCGAGTCCCGAAGAGCCAATGTGTTCTTTCGTCTTGCGGTGCGGCAGCGACGTGGCACCAGGAGACGTCTCCGTCATGCCGTAGCCGGAGGAGAAGCTGAGCCCGCGCTTCTCATAAGCCTCGATGACCCGCAGCGGAACGCTCGAGCCACCGCAGGTGAGCTTGCGCAGCGTCGACAGATCCGTGGCGTCCCAATTCTCATGCTCGGCAAGCATCTGAAAGGTCGTCGGCACGCCAGACAGACTCGTGATGCCGTGTGTCCTGATCGCATCCAGCACGGCGCCCGGATCGACCTTCTCTTGCAGAACCAGAGCGCCGCCCTTCAGCAGCGTCGGCAAGGCCCCCATGCTCAGGGACGCCACGTGGAACATCGGGGCGATCATCAGAGCCCGTTCGTCGGACGTGACGTCGTAATCGACGAGCACGTTGAGCGAGTTCCAGGTGAGATTCCCGTGCGTGAGTACCGCCCCCTTCGGGCGGCCGGTCGTCCCAGAGGTGTAGAGGATCATCGCCGGGTCATCAAGCGTGACCTCGACGACGGCGGGTTCTCCTGAAACTGCAGCGAGCACCTCATCGATCGCTTCAACCGCTGGCAGTTCTGCCGGCCCTCCGACGACGATACGGTTCGTGACCTCACTCGACCACGCCGCTGCACGCGCCAGCTCTCGCACCTCGTGGTGCGTGACGAGCAGCCGCGCTCCGCAGTCGTCGATCATGTACTCCAGCTCACGCGGAGCAAGCCGCGTGTTCAGCGGAACGAAGATCGCCCCAATGAGACCACAGGCGAAGAACGTGGTCAGGAAGTCGGGATGGTTGTTTCCGAGGAACACCACCCGGTCGCCCTTGACGACACCGCGCTCTGCGAGAGCGACCGCGAAGCGATCGATCCGATCGGCGAGCTCCTCATAGCGATATGAACGATCGCCATGGATGATCGCGAGGTCGCCTTCGGATTTCACGCGGCGACGCGAAATCCACGTGCCCAATCCCTGGTTCTTCATCGAAGCCTCATTGCTGGTCGAAATCGGTGCTGTTCGAAGTCGGTACTGCGCGTGGCGCCTGATCAGGCGTAGAAGCGGTAGATACCACGCGCGACGACGGCAGGCTTCGCGCCGCCCTCGATCTCCACAGTCTGGTCGACGGCCAGCTGGTATCCGCCGGCCACCTCGGTGACCTCGGCGATGACGGCGTTCATGCGCACGCGCGCGCCGACCTTGACGGGCGACACGAACCGCACCTTGTCCAGGCCGTAGTTGACCTTGGTGGTCACACCCTCTGCGTCGAAGAGCTCGCTCCAGAACTTCACGGTGAGCGACAGGCTGAGGTAGCCGTGCGCGATCGGCGCACCGAACGGCCCGGTCGCTGCACGCTCGGCGTCGACGTGGATCCACTGGTGATCATCGGTGGCGTCTGCGAAGACGTTCACGCGCTCCTGGGTGACTTCCAGCCACTCGGAGAATCCGAGGTCGGTTCCGGCGAGGCCGGCGATGTCTGTATAAGCGACGGTGGTGGTCATGGTGTGCCTTTCGATTGCTGAAAATGGATGCCGGATGCCTCAGGCACCGAGCCCGAGAAGACGGATCGCGTTGTCCTTCATGATCCCTGGCATGACCTCGGGCTTGAACGCTGCGTGCGGGGCGTCTCTGATCCAGCGCTCCGGCGTGATCATCGGGAAGTCAGAGCCGAAGAGCACGCGCGTCTTCAGGTACGAGTTGGCAGCGCGCACGAGCGTCTCGGGGAAGTACTTCGGGCTCCACCCGGAGAGGTCAATCCACGTGTTGTGCTTGTGTGTCGCAACCGACAGCGCTTCGTCCTGCCACGGCACAGAAGGGTGGGCCATGATGATCTGCAGATCGCCGAACTCCGCCGCGACCACATCGAGCAGCATCGGGTTCGAAAGCCCCAGGCGCAGTCCGCGCCCACCGCGCATGCCCGCTCCGATACCGGTCTGCCCGGTGTGGAACAGCGCGACGACCCCCGCCTCCTGTAAAGCCTCGTAGAGCGGGAAGTACACGGCGTCGCTGGGATCGAAACCCTGCACGGTCGGGTGGAACTTGAACCCGCGCACACCATGCTCCTCGATGAGGCGAATGGCGTCGTCGACCGCGGTCTTCTTCAGCGGATCGACGGAGCCGAACGGGATCAGCACGTCGTTGTTGCGCGCTGCCCCCTCGGCGATGTCCGCACTCGAGATCGCAGAATGTCCGAAGTTGGTTTCGGCATCCACCGTGAACACCACAGCCGCCATCTTGCGCTCGCGATAGTAAGCAGCGACACCATCGAGGTCAGGGTTCGGCCCGTCGGTGGCGAAGTACTTCGCCGCGGCATCCCTGAGGTCATCCGGCAAAGACGAATGCCCGTGCGCGTCGATCTCGATGTGCACGTGCATGTCGATCGCAGTCAGCGCATCGACGTCGATGTTCGATTCGTAGCGGGTCATTTTGTTCTGTGAACCCTTCGAAGCGTCAGCGCTTCAGTTCTTCGGGAAGTGCGGGGAACCGCTCGCCCACCGACTGCTGCTTGTCTCCGATCAGCGTCGGGAACTCTGCCTCGAGCGTCTCGTACGACCAGCCGCCTTCGTGATATTCGCTGGCGACCGCCTCCGGATGCGACCAGAGCTGGATGCGGTCTCCGCCGATGCCGATCGCCTGACCTGTGACAGATGCGGCGGCATCCGAGGCAAGGTATGCGATGAGGCCGGCGACGTCATCTGATGTTCCGAAACCGAGGTCGTGGCGGAAGAAGGCGGGCATGGCCTCCCCCTTCTCGTCTGCCTCCACCGCAGCGGCGAAGTACGGCACCGTGGCCGTCATGGCGGTCGCAGCGACCGGCACGACCGCGTTGGCCGTGATGCCGGCCTTTTTGAGTTCCAGCGCCCAGGTGCGCACCATCCCGACAATGCCGGCCTTGGCCGCGGCGTAGTTGGTCTGCCCGAAGTTGCCACGCTGCCCGGTCGGCGAGCCGATGCAGATGATCCGCCCGGCGATCTCGTTCGCACGCATGTAGGTCGCAGCTTCTCGCACGCAGGTGAACGTGCCGCGCAGGTGCACGTTGATGACGGTGTCGAAGTCGTCGTCGCTCATCTTCCAGAGCACCGTGTCGCGCAGCACGCCAGCGTTGGTGACAAGGATGTCAAGGCGACCATAGGTGTCGACGGCGGTCTGCACCAGCAGCTGTGCCGTCTCGGTCGGCCCGACGGGAGCGACGACGGCGACAGCCGTGCCGCCCGCGGCCTCGATGCTCGCGACAGCTTCTGCAGCCGTCTCAGCAGAGACATCATTGATGACGACGGACGCTCCGTGACGTGCGAGCTCCTGGGCATAGGCGAGGCCCAAGCCCCGGCCTGATCCGGTGACGATGGCGACTTTGCCACTGAGAGACATGGAGCTCCTTTGGTTCATGCGAGATCTTGATCCAATAATGCTTGCAGATCTCAATTATTGGATTCCTCACTGTACCGTACAATAAACCCATGACGATCTCCACCACTGGCCCGCTCGGCAGCCAGGTGCTCACTGGCGACATGAGCTTTCTCCTGGCACGCGCCAGCGCGGTGGCAAACGCTGCGGGCAACGCGGCACTGAACGCACTCGGGTTCAAGGTGCGCTCATATGCGGTGCTCGAACTCGCCGCCGAGGACGTGCAGACCTCCCAGCGCGAGATCGCGGAGTTTCTGCGCCTCGACCCCAGCCAGGTGGTCGCTCTCGTTGACGAACTGCAGCGCGCCGGGCTCGTCGCGCGCGAACCCGACCCCCGCGATCGCCGCGCGAACGCGATAATCGCGACGCCGCTCGGCCACGAGACGCTCGGCGCCGCACGTCAAGCTATCCACTCGAATGACCCCGCCACCCGCTCCGGCCTCAACGACGCCGAGCGCGAGACACTGACGGAACTGCTGCGTAAGGTCGCCTTCCCCGGCTGACCCGCCAGGGCGCCCTCAACCCTCCGGACGCTCCAGCATCTGCCACAGTCCGCGAAAGAGCGCATCCACCTCAGTCGAATCAAGATGCCCGGTCAGCTCGCGCTGCACCTCGATCACCATCGGCGCAAGCCGCACCCGCTCGGCGGAGCCGTGATCGGTCAGAGTCACAACGTTGCGTCGCGCGTCGCCTTCGGCCCGCCGCCGCTCAATGAGCCCCGACTGCTCCATCCTTCGCACGAGGTCGGCGACCGTCGATCGGTCAAGGTCAACCTCGTCGCACAGTTCACGCTGGCTCGCCTCGCCACGTCGGTCAAGGACGGCGAGGATGCTGTATTGCGCACTCGTGATCTCGACGGACGCCACACGCGCCCAGGTCGCCAGGTGCAGCTGCTGCGCACGACGGATGAGGTTTCCGACGTGGCGTTGCGGTTCGGGGAGGTCCGACATGGTCATCACGGCATCCATCCTCTCAGCCGTATCGAGCAGTAACGCATGCTCACGCAGGCAGCAGGAAGCCTGCGAAGAAGTTCCGCAGCTCATCACGCGCCGACAGCGGTAGCACGTGCGCTACGTACTGGTCCGGTCGGACGACGACGACCGCACCCTCCGCTGCGATCCCGCGACTCGCGAAAATATCGTCCTTCACATCGGCGGCCCAGGTCTTCTCCCAGTCCTGCAGCCCCAACGGCCCCGACTGCGGAAGAAGAATCGAAGGCAGCTCGGTGACGTCGACGTCATGATGCGATCCACGGAAGATCGCGTGCACGTCGATGACGCTGTCGATGTCGGCATCCGCTGCGGTGAATGCGCGCACCGGCGAATCTTCGCCGTCGCTCAGCCACGTCGCGAAGTGGTTCAGCGCGACGCCGGCTTCGTCACCGAAGGCGTAAACGCGCCAGCGTCCGTCAGCGCGGTGTGAATGGCCGAGCTGCATCGGCCGGGCATCCGCCACGCGCCGCACCGGCGCCGAGTGGAATCGTGTGCCGACCTCGAAACCGGTCGCGATCCCCTGGTGCGCGGAGGTGCCGGTGAGGGTCGATTGCGTGTACTTGGTCGCGAGGCCAGCGGTGTAACGGCCCTGGCGAGCGAACTCGGCCTGCATGTCTGCAGGCGAGACGCCACCACGCTCAGGATGCGCGGGGTCGAGCGCCGGCTGAGCGATGTAGGCCGACCAGTATTTGTCGAACTCAATGAGGTCGACGGCGATCGCCTGGCGCTCCTCGGAGTAGGTGCGTAGCAATGAGGCATCCGATCGCCCCTGCAGGACGGCGGCGAGCTTCCAGCCGAGGTTGAAGGCGTCCTGCATCGACACGTTCATGCCCTGACCGGCCTTGGCGCTGTGCGTGTGGCACGCGTCGCCGGCGACGAAGATGTGCGGCGTGGCATCTGCCGGAGCATCCGCGGTCAGGTCATCGAAGCGGTCGGCGACGCGCTGGCCGACTTCGTAGACGCTCGACCACGCGACCTGGTGCACGTCAATGGAGTACGGGTGCAGGATTTCGTTCGCGACAGCGCGCAACTCTTCCGCGGTCTTGTTGCGAATCTCGCTGTCGCCTGCGGACACTTCACCGAGATCGACGTAGCAGCGCACCATATTGCCGCCCTCGCGCGGGATCATCAACAGGCTCCCCTTGCCGTCTGACTGAATGACATTCTTCGTGCGCCAGTCGGGGAAGTCGGTGGTCGCCAGCACGTCCATGACGCCCCACGCGTGGTTGGCGGCGTCACCCTTGAGCTGAATACCGAGGGCGCGGCGCACGTTGCTGCGGGCTCCGTCGCCGCCGACAACATACTTCGCGCGGATGGTGATCTCTGAGCCGTCGGCACGCGCCAGCCGCACGACGACGGGGTGGTCGGAGTTCTCCATCTCGTAGCCGATGAACTCGATGCCGTACTCGGCCTCGAGCCTGCTGGATGAGTTGGCGGCATGTTCGAGCAGGTACTGCTGCATGCGCGCCTGGTTCACGATCACGTGCGGAAACTCGCTGAGCCCCTCTGGGGTGTCATTCACCCAGCCGGTGCGCGTGATCTTCGAGCGATCCTCGTCCGACGGACCCCAGAAGCGCACCTCGTTCACCCAGTACGCCTCGCGGATAAGCGCATCGGCGAGCCCGAAGGACTGGAACATCTCGACTGTGCGGCAGGCAACACCATCGGCATGACCGACCTGGAGCGGCTCGGTGCGGCGCTCGACGATGCGGGTGGAGATGTCGGGGAACTCTGCCAGCTGAGCGGCGAGCACGGTTCCCGCAGGACCAGTGCCGACGATGAGAACATCGACCTCATCGGGGAACTCGGCGCCACGCTCGCGTGCCTGCAGAGCTGCGGGCTGGATGTCGGGGTCTCCAGGGCGATATCCATCGCGATAGAACTGCATCAGATCTCCTTCGATCACTCCGGTCAGTCCCGGAGAAGCCATCCGACCGAGTCGGAATAGTTGGGGTGCCAACGATAATACACGGATGCCGCATGCCAAGCTAGCCCCATGGCGAACTCCCGCTCCGGTGACTCGATGACCGAGCGCATCGTGCGCGTGCTCGACACGTTCACGGCAGAGCGCACCATGCAGACCGCGACTGAGATCGCCGAGCGAGCCAGCCTGCCCGCGTCGAGCGCGCATCGCATCGTCAGAGATCTGATCGCCGCCGGCTTGCTCGAGCGCGATGACGAGAATCGCGTGCGACTCGGTATGCGGCTGTGGGAGCTCGCGCTGCGCGGATCCAGCGCGCTGCGCCTGCGTCAAGCAGCCCTGCCGCATATGGAGCACGTGCAGATCTTGATCCGCGAGCACACCCAACTCGCCGTCTTGGAGCACGAGGAGGCCCTGTTTCTGGAGCGCCTTTCGCATCCGGATGCCGGCGCCAACATCACCCGCGTCGCAGGTCGCCTGCCGTTGAACGCGTCATCCTCCGGCCTTGTGCTCCTCGCCCACGCTGATCCCGAAGTGCGCGAGCACGTGCTCGCCCGCCCACTGCGCGCGGTCTCGCCCGAGACCGTGACGGATGCCGCGACTCTGCGGTCACTGCTCTCATCCATCAGGCGGCAGGGATACGTCATCGCACCGGGGTCGATCGAGTCGGTCTCGACCGGCGTCGCGGTGCCGGTGCGCGATCGCGGCGAGGTCGTCGCCGCGCTCTCGGTGGTGCTGCCAAGACAGAAGCCACCCGAGCCTGCCGTGCAGGCCCTGCTCGACGCAGGGAAGGGCATCGAGCAGGAACTGCGCGAGATGCGCTGACGCCCATTCAATGGGATTCTTTGATCGCAAAGACCCGTGGGGCGCAGACTGGTCGACGAACGCGGATGCCGCAGCATCCACCCGTCGAAGGAGACGACATGAGCACCGCCGCACCGAACGCGACCACCGTCCGCACCCGAGTCGCGATCGTCGGCGCAGGGCCAGCAGGCCTCATCCTGTCGCACCTGCTGGCAGGCTCCGGCATTGAATCCATCGTGATCGACCAGCGCTCTCGCGCGGAGATCGAATCGACGATCCGCGCCGGCATCCTCGAACAGGGCACCGTTGATCTCCTCACCGCGATCGATCCGAACACGCGCGTGCACACCGTCGGCGACCGCCACGATGGCATCGAGCTGCGCTTCCAGGGCGAGGGCCACCGCATCGACTTCCCAGGCCTCGTCGGACGCAGCGTGTGGCTGTATCCGCAGCACGAGGTACTCAAGGACATGCTCGCGCTGCGTCTCGGCGCTGGCCAGGATCTGCGATTCGGAGTCACCGCGACCCGTGTTGACGGCATCGAGACAGATCGCCCGCGCGTGATCGCGACGGATGCCGACGGCGCAGAGCTCATCATCGACGCGGACTTCGTGGTCGGCGCCGACGGCTCACGCTCGGTCGTGCGCCGGGCGATCACAGGCACTTCGAGGGATGGCTACTTCCGCGAGTATCCGTTCGCATGGTTCGGCATCCTGTGCGAAGCTCCGGCGAGCGCTGACGAGCTCATCTACAGCAACTCCCCCGATGGCTTCGCCCTGATCAGCCAGCGCAGCCCCGAGGTGCAGCGAATGTACTTCCAGTGCGACCCCGACGTCGACCCGAATGCCATGAGCGAGGCGGAGATCTGGGAGACGCTGCAGTTGCGGGTGCCCGGCACCACACTCAAGGAGGGCAAGATCTTCCAGCGTGATGTGCTGCGCTTCCGCAGTTTCGTCTCGCGCGAGCTGCGACACGGCCGTGCCGCCCTCGTCGGTGACGCGGCGCACACTGTGCCACCCACCGGCGCCAAGGGCATGAACCTCGCGATCGCCGATGTCGTCGTGCTGTCACGTGCGCTCGACGCACTGCTACGCGACAACGACGCCCGACCGATCGACGGCTACGCAGAACTCGCCCTCCGCCGCATCTGGAAAGCACAGAATTTCTCGTGGTGGATGACGAGCATGCTGCACACCGCTCCCGACTCCAGCGATTTCGACCACCTGCGCCAGACCGGCGAACTGCGCTCGGTCGTGGATTCCGAGGCCGGGCGCACCTACCTAGCCGAGGCCTACACCGGCTGGCCGATCGACTAGCCCCTCTCGAAACGACAAGACCACGCCGAGACCACGGCGTTTCGCCGTGGTCTCGGCGTGGTCTTGCGGGTTCACGCAGAGGCCGGCGTGCGGTTCTCCGCACTCACCATCCATGCGAACTGCTCAAGCTTCTCGAGGACAGCGTGCAGAATATCGGCACTGGTGGGGTCCTCTTCATCCACGCCGTCATGCACCTCTCGAATGGTGTGCACGACCGCTTCGAGGCGGGCCGTGATCAAGTCCACAGTCGCTGAGGTGTCAATCTCACCCTGGGGAAACTCGGGCAGCGTCGTGGTGGATGCCACGGTGTCACTTCGCCCGTCCGGAATCGCGTGCAGCGCGCGCATGCGCTCAGCGACCGTGTCACCGAACTCGCGCGCGGCCTCGATGATCTCGTCCAGCTGACGGTGCGTGTCGCGGAAATTGCGACCGACCACGTTCCAGTGCGCCTGCTTGCCCTGCAGCGACAGCTCGATCAGATCGACCAGAACCGACTGCAGGTCTGCACTCAACTTCTTGGAAGCGATGAATCCCTTCTCGGCGTTCTGGCGCCTGGTGCTCTTCGACCCCGTCCCTCCTGGGGCGGTGCGATTCGTCTTTGTGTTTGCTTTGGTCGTTGCCATGTTGACCTCCTGTCCGCGACGCTAGAGCGCGTCGGTGCGTCACGCCTAGGGGGTTGACACGAGATCCGGAGCTGCGACCGCTGCCGTGCGCGCCCGGAATCGCCATGCCGCGACCGCGAGCACGACAACGACGAGCACGATCGCAGTGGATGCCACAACCGGCGCCTCCGGCTCCCCCGACCAGCGACCGACGGCGATCCAGACCAGCCCCCATGAGGTCGCGACAGCTGGCGCCAGGCGGCCACCGCGCCAGGCAGTGAACACCGCAATCAGACCGGCGCCGATCAGAGTGATAGTGCCGGGAATCCCCGGCTGCTCCTGCCAACTGCTGAGCCCGATGTCCGCGAGCCACGCAGCGAGATTCGCGGCCGCAGCCACCGTCACCCAGCCGAGATACAGCCCGATCATCCCGTCGACTAGCACGATCTCGGCCACCGTGCCACGCCCTCGCCTGCGGCACGCCCGCACGAATGTCACCAGCAGCACCCCGAGCAGAATCATGATGATCACGAAAGACTCGGCGATGCGCCACGCCTGCACACACGCGATCCACACAGCGTTCAGCAGAGCGGATGCCGCGATCCCATAGCCGACGGTGCGATGCAGCGGCTTCGCTGCCTGCGCGGGAAACAGCTGCCAGAGCGCGTATGCCACCAGCCCCAGGTAGATCACTGACCAGATCGCGAACGCGATGCCTGCGGGTGCGAGCACCGTGGCATCTGCGGCGAAGGCTCCGCCAGCTGCATCCGCAATACCCTTGCCGCCGATGAGCCCCGAGCCGAACACGGCGGCGGCCGTCGCACCGGCGACGGTCAACGCGACGACGATACGACGAACGCGATCAGACTGCTCTGTCTGGGACATGACCCCAGGGTAGATCGTCTCCTCCGCTGCTACTCCGCGGCGGGCGGCGTGGCGCAGACGGCGAAGTTAGAAATGCTGTCGTGATACTGCTCAGCGGTGAAGGGAAGCCCGAAATCCGGTGCCGTCTGTCCACTCGCTGCGGGCGCCTTCGATGCGATCGCTGCCAACTCCCAGGCAAGATACGACGCCGATGCCGCACCCGCCGTGGAACTGTTGAGCACGACGGCAACGGTGAATCCGGTCTCCGGATCGGAATAGGCCGCGCTCGCGTAGCCTGGCGTCCAGCCGTGCTGTCCGATCATCGACCCGACCAGGAACGCGCCACCGGTCGCCTGATACCAGGACGGAGCCGTCGCCGAAGCGGGCAGGGGATTAGCAAATCGATCAGGCTCTGCGTTCTCGCCGCGCAGGCCGCCGCGCGCCGTGGCCTGCGCGTAGCGGCCGAGATCATCGATCGTCGAGACCACACCGGAATCTGTGAAACCGGTGCTCGAGGAGAGCGTCGTAATGTCGACGGGCGCTGAGCAGTCATAGCCGCCCTCGATCGCGTTCAAGTAGTTTCCGCTCAACGATGTCGGTCCAGGCGTTGCGGCAGCAGCACCGGGCAACGACGTGCCAGTGAGTCCGAGCGGCGCGGTGACGTACTCGGCGATGAGCTCGGAAGCGGTCTTGCCTGATGCCCGTTCCAGCGCGAGCCCGAGCAGCAGATACCCAGCATCGGAGTCGCGGTAGGTCGTGTGCGCGGCGACCGGCGTCTGCCCGAGCCCGAAAGATGCCAGCTCCAGCGGTGCCCACACCCGCTCTGGAGTGTTCAGCCACAGGCTCCGGACCGTCCCCTCGGATGACCCGATGCCGCTCGTGCCGTTGCAGAGATCTAGCAGGGTGATGTCGCCGAGGTGAGCCACACCGGAGGCGTAATCCGGCACTGGCGTGTCGAGTTCGACCACGCCGTCATCGGCGAGGCCGTACAGCACGTCACAGGTCATCAACCGGGTCGTGTCCGCGATGCGGAATGTCATGTCAGTGGTGACTGCAGTCTGATCCTCGACAGACTGCGTCCCCATCGCCGTAACCCAGGTACCGCTCCACGGCACCCAGACGCCGACGATCGCACCGGTCGCACCGGCATTGACGATCGCGTTCTCGACCGCACCCTGCAATTGCGCGGCCGTCTCGTCCGGCAGAGGCTGGTCGACCTGCTCTGGTGGCGTGTAGGAGAAACTAGCCTCGACAGTCGAGCAACCGGTCAGGACGAGCGCGAGCGCGGCAGCGCCTGCGGCGGCGGCACGCCAACGGCGCGACAAAAGTACGTGCATGAAGGAAACTCCAGGGTGGTTTATGCACCGAGTCTAAAGCTCCCACCTGGAAACACGTCGCCAATCATCCCCTGCTCGCGGGAGACGTACAGTAAAGACGTGCCTCATATCTTCGAAGACGACGTCGTCTCTGCGGTCCTCCGTCACATGAATGACGACCATGCAGAGGACAACCTCCTCATCGCACGCGCGTTCGCCTCGGCATCCGATTTCAAGATCACCGGCGCGGTGATGCTCGACTTCGATGGCGACGGCGGCGCCTGGCAGATCACCCGCGCCGGTATTCCCGAAGCGCTGGATGTCCCGTGGCCCAGCGGGCCGATCACGGAACGCTCCGCGGTGAGGCGCGAAGTCGTCGCGCTGTACGACGCGGCCTGCGAACGGCTCGGTGTCGAGCCCCGACCACACGCGTAACGAAACCGGGCTCTACCGCTCAAGTTAGGTTGCCCTTACACTTGGGCGTATGGCGGACCTCATCTCCTTCTCTGCGGCTCTGCGTGAGCGCTCCTCGACCTCCCACTCGCGCAGCGAGCACGCAGGCTTCATGGCAGATCTCCTGGGGGGTGAGGGGTCCCGCGAGGACTACATCGCTCTCGTTGCCCAGCACTACTTCATCTACGCGGCGCTCGAGAGTGCTGGCAAGCGGATGCGCGGCAACCCCGTCGCATCCGTCTTCATCACAGACAAATTGACGCGTCTCCCCGCGCTCGAGGCTGACCTCGAGTTCCTCGTCGGGCCTGGGTGGCAAGACAAGATCGCACCGCTTCCGACCACCCAGCGCTACGTCGAGCGCATCAACGAAGTCGGTGCCACGTGGGCCGGCGGTTTTGTCGCGCATCACTACACCCGCTACCTCGGCGACCTCTCCGGCGGCGTGTTCATCGGCCGGGTCATGCAGCGCCGATTCGGCTTCGAGACCAACGGCATCGGCTTTTACCTGTTCGACGACATCGCCGACCCGAAAGCGTTCAAGGACGTCTACCGTGAGCAGTTGGATGCTGCGCCATGGGATGACGCCGAGCGCGAGCGCGTGATCGACGAGGTGCTGTTGGCGTACCGCTTCAACACCGAGCTGTTCCTCGACCTCGACCGGGCCCGGGTCGCGGCCTAGGCCTTCACCTCAGGCGTCGACGCCTTCTCCCACGCCTCCCGCATGAAGCGGCGCACGTCCTCATCGACCTTGATGTCGCTCGGTCGCAATGGGCGCGACAGGTACAGACCGTCCAGCGAGGTCAGCCGCGACAACGCCACATAGGTCTGCCCTGGCGCGAATGCGCCGCCACCGAGGTCGATGATCGCCCGGTCGTAGGTCTTTCCCTGCGACTTGTGGATCGTGACCGCCCATGCGAGCCGAAGCGGGAACTGCATGAACTCCGCGATCACATCGCGGCTGAGCGTCTTGGTGCTCGGGTTGTAGGAGTAGCGAAATCTCTCCCAGACGGCCGGCTCGACATCAACGTCCTCACCGTCGATCTCCACTCGCACCGCTCCACCGAGGATGCGCTTCACCGTGCCGATCGTGCCGTTCACCCATCGTGGCGGCTCACCGGTCATCGACACGTCGTTACGCAGGAACATCACCTGTGCGCCGATCTTGAGCTTCAGTTCGGAATCCGCAGGGTATGAGGCATCCCCTCGACCGAAGTCTCCGTTGATCTCCGCCTTGGCCGTCTGCTCTTTGCCCGCAAGAGCCGTGAGGTGACGCCGGTTGATGTTGTTGACGATGTCGTTGCGGGTGGCAAGGGTGATGATCGGGATCTCGCCCGGCTCCGGATCCGGTGGGGTGCGCGTGCCCTGGCTGTTCAGCGCTTCCGCGATCTCAGCCGTCACGCGCCCGTAGCGCACGGCGTTCAGCATCGTCTTGAACCCGTCGTCTGACTGACGGTGGATCTGCACCAGCTCACGCACATGCAGCTGAGCGCCGTGGCGTCCGAGATCGATGAGGCCGTCGGTGGCGCCCATCGTCGCACCGGCCCACACCTTGGCATCGAAGAACCAGAACGAGCGGTAGTGATCCTGCACGTAGCGCAGCTCGTCTCCGCGCGGCGGCACAGGGGCGAGCTGATACGGATCACCGAACATCACGACCTGCACACCGCCGAACGGCTCTGCACGGCGGCCTCGAGCCTGCCTCAGGGCTCGATCCATGCCATCCATGAGATCGGCGTTGACCATCGAGATCTCGTCGATCACGAGCGTGTCGATGGCGTTCAGGATGCGCCGTGTGGCGTCGTTCTGATCGATCTCGTTCTCTGCGATCAGGCCGATCGGCAGTCGGAACAGTGAATGGATCGTCTGACCCTCGACATTCAGCGCAGCGACACCGGTCGGCGCGCAGATCGCGATCTGCTTCTCGGTGTTCCAGGCGAAGTACTGCAGCAACGTTGACTTGCCCGTGCCAGCTCGCCCGGTGATGAAGACATGCTCTCTGGTGTCCTCAATGAGCCGATACAGCTCCTGCTGTTCTTCGGACAAGGCGGGAAAGGACACGTCACTTATCGTACTTCGCCGCTCGCTGGCACCCGTTGCGCTTCCGTATAGAACTTGGGCAACGCTCGGCCCTGTCACAGGCCGAGCCTTCTAGACTGGCGCCATGGATCAGCCTGTGACGTCGCCGCGGCGCCGCCGTCTGGGCACTGATCTCACAATTCTGGCAGTGATCGGCGTGCTGCTGCTCGGCGCGATCGGCGCCGCGGGCGCCACGCTCTACAAAGAGTTCTACGGCCCTTCCGCCTTCGTCACCCGGTATCTCGATCTACTCGCCACCGGCCGCGCTGCCGATGCACTGCACCTTCCCGGCGTCGCCATCGACCGCGACACCATCGAGGGTGCCGGTATTGCGGTAGGTGCATCCGAAGCGCTGCTTCGCCAGGCGGCGCTCGCGCCGCTCAGCGACATCACAGTGATCTCGGAGGAGACCACCGACGCGGTCACGTCTGTCACCGTGTCGTATGTCGCAGGCTCACACCCCGGCACCACCACATTCGAGGTGGAACAGGACGGCTGGGTCGGTGTCACCCCGAACTGGACGTTCACTCGCACACCGCTGGCTGCGGTGTCGCTGACCGTCCTTGGCGCCGATCGCTTCGCGGTCAACGGTTTCGAGATCGATCGGCACCAGGTGTCACCGGACGGCGCCGGCGCCGTCCCCACCGATCCACTGCCCCTGCTGGTTTTCACACCCGGCGTGTATTCCGTAACCGTGGACACGGCGATCTCCACCTCGCCCGGCGTCAGCTTCCTGGCCGATTCGCCCCTCACGCAGACACCGGTGGAGGTGCAGACGATCCCGACGGAGGAATTCGTCTCTGTCGTGCAGACTCGCGTCGAGGGATTCCTGACCGAGTGCACCACTCAGCAGGTGCTGCTGCCGACGGGCTGCCCGTTCGGACTCGAGGTGCAGAACCGCCTCGCAAACCTCCCGGTGTGGTCGATCGCTGTGCAGCCTGCTGTCACGGTCGAGCCGGACGGCGCACAGTGGATAATCCCTGCAACCGATGCTGTGGCTCACATCGAGGTCGACATCCGCTCGCTCTTCGACGGGTCGATCCAACACATCTCAGAGGACGTGCCTTTCCGCGTGGACGGCACGATAGCGATTCTGCCGGATGGCTCGGCATCCATCCGAGTCGGGTCACCGGGCGAATAACCGGTCAGCGTGGCGCGCGCTGATCCCGCTCCGCAAGCGCTGCCAGCTGAGCGTTGTACTCCTCAAGCTCGGCCTCGCCGGTGCGATCCGCATGACGGTCGCTACGGCGCTGCAGCCTGGTGTCATCCCGGCTCCACTGGATTGCCACAGTGATGGCGAGGATCAGAGTCGGAATTTCACCGACTGACCACGCGATGCCACCACCGGTGTACTGATCCTCCATCGGCGTCGGACCCCAGGTGCGTCCCATCGAACCGAACCACTCGGCGACCATCAGCCCCTCCTGCATCATGATCGCGACGCCGAAGAACGCGTGCATTGCCATGATGGCGATCAGGGTGATGAGCCTGCCGGGGTATGGCAGTCGATACGGAATCGGATCGATGCCGACCAGAGTCATCACGAACAGGTACCCCGAGATGAGGAAGTGGATGATCATCCACTCGTGTCCGAGGTGCTCGTACATCGACCAGCGCACGAGGTCGGTGAAATAGAACGCCCACAGCGACCCGATGAAGATGCCCGCCGCAACGAACGGATGTGTGACGACACGCGAGAACGGCGAGTGCACCGCCCACATGATCCACTCGCGTCCGCCGCGGGTACCGTCGTCGCGCTTATGGATGCTGCGCAGCGCCAACGTGATGGGAGCGCCAGACACGAGCAGCAGCGGAATCGCCATCGACAGGACCATATGCCCGAGCATGTGCACGCTGAACAGGTACTCCTGGTACAGGTTGATCGGCCCACAGGTGACCCAGAAGAGGATCGCCAGCCCGAGCAGCCAGAACACAGTGCGGTGGATCGGCCAGCGATCCCCTCGCCGGTGCATGCGCCAGACGCCGGCCAGGTAGAAGAAGGCTCCGAGGGCCACAGCCATCACCCAGAGGATGTCGAAGTCCCAACCGGTGAACCACTTATCGATGGTGAACTCGGGCGGCATCGGAGAGCGGGTGAGAATCTCCGCAGGAGTCTGCCTAATGGCGCTCGTCTCACCCGTGGGAGGAGGCGTGCGTGCGAGCGCGGCGGCCGCGCCGGATGCCAGTCCCATCAGCGCGACTTCGCAGAGCACCAGCATCCAGAACCAGCGCGATGCCCGTTCGCCGTCGAGGCGAGGAATCAGGCGTGCGCGGTACCAGGCGCCGAGCAGGCCCATCCCGCCGAGGAGCACCACCTTGGCGAGGATGATGATGCCGTAGGGCGTCCACAGCCCCTCCCAGCCCCCGAGACCGACCAGGGAACGCACGATGCCGGAAGCCGCAACGACGAAGAACGAGACGATGGCGAGGCTGGAGTACCGGCGCACGAGCGTGGCGGAGTCGACCCCCTCCACACCGCGCAGGACGACGAGCAGGATCAGGCCGCCGAGCCAGACGGCAGCGCCGATCGTGTGCAGCAGGATCGAGTTGACGGCGATGACGTGACCGGAGAGCTCGCCGGAGTGCCCCTGGGTGGCCATCGGCAGCAGAGCCGCGATCGCGATGACGGCTGTGATGAGGGTCGTCGTCCAGCCGCGCCAGGCGAACAGCAGGATCGTGACCACTGCGCCCATGAGTGTGGTGATCAGCCACGCCTGGCCGAGTGGGAGAGTGAACAGGAAGCGCCCCAGTTGCTCGCCGAACTGTTCGTCCAGGCTGAGCGCGATGCCGGAGAAGGCGCTGCGGAAGGTCAGGAATCCCGTTGCGCCTGCCGAGATCGTGAAGACGGCTGCGCCGACGGATGCCGTATCCAGTGCCGTCTCGAACGGCTTCTCCCCCGCACGCAGCGCGAAGAGTGCGAGGACGATCGAACCGATCATGGCCGCGGCGCTGATGTTGTTCACTGTGCGCGCCGCCGGGAGTCCCCAGCGAACGAGCGCGCCGGGGTCCTGGAGAAGCTGCTCGGCTGCTCCACCGCCGAAGAGGAGCGCAGCGACGAGAGCGACAGCCGCGGCGACGGCAAGCACGAGAACGCCGGCCGCGCGATACGCCGACGATCGCGCAGTGCGGGGGCCGTTGGAAGTCACCCCTCCAGCCTACGTTCGTCGCGGCCATAGAAAGCACGAAGGCCGCCCCTCCGAAGAGGGGCGGCCTTCGAGAAGGAGCCGTCTTACTTGACGGATGCCTTCAGCTTGGAACCAGCGGTCACCTTGACGCGCTTGCCAGCAGGGATCTTGATCTCTGCACCGGTCTGCGGGTTGCGGCCCGTGCGAGCTGCGGTGTCGACCTGCTCGAATGCGATCCAGCCCGGGATCGAGACCTTGCTGCCCTTGGCAACAGCGTCAGAGACCGTGGCGAACAGCGAGTCGAGGACGCCCGAGACGGTTGCCTGGCTCTGGCCAGTGGCGGAAGCGATGCTCGCGACGAGCTCGGTCTTGGTGATGGACTTGTCAGCCATGTCATCCTCCAGCGACGAAGTGTCGCATTGTTTTTTGTGATTGGAGCGGATGCTCCTGATCGAGTGACCGCCTCGAATGTATCAACCACCGCCCACATTTCCCCGTCATTTCGCGGGTTTTGGGGTTTTCATAGGCGTGTCGCGTCACTTTTGCCACTCCAGTCACAGATTTATGGCTACGGGGACCGGTTTGGGGCGCTGCGGCGGGTGGATGCGGCGGGTGGATGCGCCCGCCGCGTTGGGCGGATGCGGCGGGTGAATGCGCCCGCCGCATTGGGCGGAGAACGCAGCCTTGGGCGGAGCCTCTGCGGCGGAGCCTCCGCCCATCAGCGCGAACTCCGCCCAACGATGCGGACGGCGCAGGGTTCGGATGCAGGGTTCGGATGCAGGGTTGGGATGCAGGGTTGGGATGCACCGGGCAAGGCAGAGCACAGGCAGGGCGGGATGCTACGGGTGTGGCTGTGCGGATCAGGCGCGGTGAAGACCCTGTGCAACTGCGGCCATGATCAGAGCCTGCACCTCGGGCCAGCGATCGAAGAGCTGTTCATAGCTCACTCGGATCACGTGGTAGCCACGCAGCTTGAGGCGGGCGTCGTGGTCGATGTCGCTCGTGCGTTGAGCGCCAACGTGGTGCCCGCCGTCGATCTGCACGATGAGCCTCTCACCGATGAGGCAGTCGACTCGATGCCCGAGCACCCAGGCCTGCGGGACGATGGGAAGGTTCATCCACCGCAGTCGTGTGAGGAAGATTGTTTCGGTACCCGCATCCGCGAATGGACGAGCATCCTCGACGAGGCGACGTGCCGACGGAGGCAGAGGTACCCGGCGCATCACATCCAGATCGAGCATGCCCTTGTGCAGTGCTGACTCCCACACGGCGAGCGCCGATTCATACGGTTGACAGCGAGCGACGAGCACCAGGGCATTCTCCAGCGAATCTTCGCAGGAGTCAGGATCCCGAGGAAAGAGCGGCAAACTCCAGTGGATGGTGCCTCGCGAGGTACGAGCGTGGCCGGATTTCGGCGGAGCCGCTACGTGCGGCTCGGATGCATCGAGCACCCACAGATCCCTTCGCGCGGCAAGGGTTACGCAGCTGAGCACGACTCCGCGGCGCGCGGCGGCCACAAGCATGGCATCCGCTCCGATGAGCGCGACCCAACCGCGGCATACCGAGGAGATCAACCCGCGCTCGCGCGCCACACGCAGCGCGTGCGTGCTGACCCCGGCGCGGCGCAGGGTGTCGAGTCTGGCGACCCCGCCGCGCTCGTTCAGTTCTGTGATCGGGTCCATGCGTCGATAGTGCCCGTGCGGGCCGGGCCGACTCGGTTCTATACCCACGTTCGGTGGACAACTTCTCAACAACGCAGATGGTGCAGAAGCACTCCGCGGCTCACGCCCCCTCCCGCGCCTCAGCTCCCCGCGCTCGCCCTCACGCGCTCGCCCTCACGCGCTTCCCCTCACGCGCTTCCCCTCACGCGCTTCCCCTCACGCGCTTCCCCTCACGCGCTTCCCCTCACGCGCTTGGGCGGAGAACGCAGCGTTGGGCGGAGCTTTAGCGGCTGAGGCTCCGCCCAACGGCGCGAACTCCGCCCAACGACGCGGTGCGGGGCGCACAGCCCAGAGCACAGGCACGGGGCACCCAGGCCCACAGCCCACAGCCCACAGCCCACAGCCCACGAACCTGCGGCGCCCGGACACGCAAAAGGGGCGAGGATCCGAAGATCCTCGCCCCTTTTATGCGATGCTTACCAGCTCGACTTGGTGATACCGGGCAGCTCGCCACGGTGTGCCATGTCGCGGAAGCGAACACGCGAGATGCCAAACTTCGTCAGCATGCCACGGGGGCGACCGTCGATGGCGTCACGCGAACGGACGCGAACCGGCGACGCGTTGCGCGGCAGCTTCTGCAGTCCGAGACGTGCAGCCTCGCGGGCCTCGTCGGTTGCGTTCGGGTCGACCAGGGTCTTCTTCAGCTCGGCGCGACGCTCTGCGTAGCGCTCGACGATGACCTTGCGCTGCTCGTTACGAGCAATCTTGCTCTTCTTCGCCATGCTTAGCGCTCCTCGCGGAATTCGACGTGCTTGCGGACGACCGGGTCGTACTTCTTCAGCACGAGGCGGTCGGGGGTGTTACGACGGTTCTTCTTGGTCACGTACGTGTAACCAGTGCCTGCCGTCGAACGAAGCTTGATGATCGGACGGATGTCCTGTGACTTCTTGGCCATTAGAGCTTCACACCCTTCGCCTGGAGGTCCTTGACCACGTTCTCGATGCCACGAACGTCGATCACCTTGATGCCCTTGGCGGACACGTTCAGCGTGATCTTACGACCGAGCGACGGAACGAAATAGGTCTTCTTCTGCACGTTCGGGTCGAAGCGACGCTTCGTCCGCACGTGCGAGTGTGAGATGGTGTGACCGAAGCCGGGAATAGCTCCAGTAACCTGGCACACTGCTGCCATGTGATTACTCCTTCATTACCGTGAGACCGGACGGCCTCACCCAAGATCCCTTGTCTGCGTGCCGCGCCCTTCAACAAGCTCGGGGCCACAACACACGAACCACGCACAGGAGTGTGCGCAGACAAAGAGTCAGTTTAGCATGGCTTGACTCTCGGCCGCGCCCCGTCCCCAGCGGAACACCGAGACCGTCGGGTCACCCTCGATCCAGAATCGCCAGGGGAAGGCGCTCGTTCCAGCGATGCCGGCAACGCCGACGCGTGGGCCTGTGGAAATGTCTGCGACGGGGTCGTCGAGCCATAATTGCGCACGCGCGCCATTCAGCGGCTTGTTGGTAACCGCGTCGAGCCCATCGTGAAGTGGATGCCGGAGCCCAGACACCTGACCTAACCGACCGGGCCCGCGGGCGAGATCGCGTCCTGCCCTGCCGGAGCGGGATGCCGCGGCATCCGCCCCTTCGATCACCTGACCGGCACGCAGCAGCACACCTCCGGCGAGACCGTCTGGCCCGCACACGACGTTGACGCAGGAGTGGATGCCATGGCTGAGGTACACGTAGAGGTGCCCCGGCTCGCCCCACATCATGGCGTTGCGGGCGGTGCGTCCCATGCGCGCGTGCGACCCGGGGTCTGCCGCCTCCCCCGTGCCCTGTCCGTGGTACGCCTCGACCTCAGTGATGCGCAGGCGCGCTTCGAGGCCATCGACGACCGTACGAAGCTCGGCGCCGAGCAGGCGAGGAGCAACGTCAAGCGGCAGTCCCGCGAGCTCTGCCCTGGTCGCACGGCGCAGCGTCATGTGCTCAGAAGGCCGGTGCCATCTGGCACCACGAGATGTCGAATCCGGTGAGCACGGGCATTTCCTCACCCGAACGCAGGTCAAGCAGGTGCGTCTGCAGGGTCCTCGGCAGCGGCACGAGCATGTCGTCGTACGCGTTCTCGGTCAGATCCGGAGCGACGGTCACGGCGGCATATTGCCCGCTGGGCGAAGCGCACGCCTGCAGGATCGCACTGCCGCCGGCGACCTCGAGCAGCGGCGTGGCCGCTCCTTCATCATCGACGCGGATGATCGCCTGGCCGGTCGGCAGCCCAGCTTCATCGCGCGAAACAACGTGGCGCAGCGTGCCCCCAGGGTAGGGAGTGATGGTCGTGGCCGGTCCGTAGTCAGGGTCGGATGCCGCGAGCGGAGTCTCCGAGCCGTCGGCAAGGTTCAGCTCCACGATGCTGCCGTCGATGTGCTCGATGATGGCGGTGTAAGTGCCGCGCGAGACTCCGAGCAGATGCATCGCGATGCCCATGTTCTGGGCTCCGGCATCCCCCGCGCGATCATCGAGCGACAGTGTTCCCGCAAAGTCGATGAACAGCACGGCAGCGGAATCCGGCACGAACTGCCACTCCGCGATGCTGGCCTCTTCCTCGCCGACCTGCACGATCTGCGGCTCGCCGCCGCCGCTGAGCGGTTGGGTGACCAATACGCTCGCGCGACCGCTGTCTTCGCTGATCTCACGGTCCGAGTAGATGTAACCGACCAGACCGCCCCGATCAGAGACCTGCACCGAGCTGACGTAGCCATCTCCTGGGAGCGTCAACTCACGTACGTTCTTCCCATCGCGGTTCATGACGAGAATCCTCGAGCCGTCGTCATCTTCGACGGCGACGACGAGACTCGTGGCGGTGGCGCGGAAATCATTGATACGCGGATGCGTGAAGACCGGCACCCCATCGCCATTGAGGTCGGCGCGGAAGATCGAGTCGTCTTCGTCTGTCCTGTTGAGCAGGAAGATCTCGGCGGCCGGAGTCGTGAAACTGGTCGTCAGCTCGGAAGTGGGTCCTCCGCCGATGCCGGTGACGTCAGCGACGCTGACTGTGTACTTGGTCGCGTCGTCGAGCGGGACGGTGAACCGGATGCCGATGCTCCGCCCTGCGGCATCGATCGTGAACGGGGCCGCAGGTTCGACAGTGACCTGAGCCTCATCTATCTCCTGCAGCGACTGGTTTGCAGTGAGGATGACGCGACTGCCGGAGACCTCGATCGCCTCGCTCTCATCCACCTGCACCTCGCTCAGCCGCGGCCCCTGCGTGAGACTGACGACGCTGAGGCCGGCGACGACGACCGCGAGGATGCCGACGACGGCAAGCAGCGTGTAAAGGAAGCGTCGGTCTTTCGGCGCGTGGGGCGGTTCGGATGCTCCGGATGCTTCGGGCACATCGACAGGTTCAGCGACCGCAGGCGCAGGCTCAGCGACCGCAGGCGCAGGCTCAGCGACGGGAAGAAGAGGCTCAGCAACGGGGACGGCGAGCGGTGGAATGAAAGTGCCGTCGACCGGCGCTTCCGGAATGGCTGGCACCACCGCTTGAGGAGCATCGGCCGCGCGCGCAGCGGCTTCTCGCTCCGCAGCCTCAGCCTCAGCCTCACGGGCGGCCCTTGCCTCGGCACGCGTCTGTGGCGGCGTCGAGTGACCCTCAGTACTCATAGGGATCCCCCGGCTCGTCGATCGTGACCACAGAGGTGGGCTCGACGCGCAGCGACCCATCGGAGTCGGCCTTGACGGTACCGGTGACTTCAATCCACTGTCCGGTGCCGTACTCGCCTGAGTCGATGTTCACCGGCACGGCGGCTGGCTGAGCATCGATCACGCAGTGCGTGATGATCATGCGGGTGAGGTTCACGGCATCCGATTCTCCGCCCGGCGTGACGAAACCGGTGAGAGTGACGGTTTGGCCGTCATAGGACTCGGGGCGAGATGCTGTCGCGAAGACGCTCGACCACTCGCCGACACCGAAGGTGGTCGTGTCGGCCACCCCGAGCGTCGGAGTGTCCACTCCGGCGAACAGCGCGCCATCCGCACCGGCGCGTGACATCGCGAGCTCCACGGACAGCGAGGCAGGCGGCAGCACGAGGGCAGCGACGACGACACCGCTGGCGATCACGCCGGCGGAAACGGTGCCGACGACGCTGAGCGCACGGCGGCGGGATTTCGCGGCATCCGCCTCGCCAGCATCCACGTGATGGTGTCCGTGTTCATGCCCGTGATCGGATTCCTCACCGAGCGGCACTGTGCACGACCAGATCGCTCCGGCGAGCACGACGACCGCCCCGGCACAGGCGAACCAGATCGACTCGGGGCTGATGTAGAGGGTGAGCTGTCCGGAGATGGCAAGGCCAAGCGTCACGACCGAGATCACGACGGCGAGACCGAGGCCTAGCCAGCGAGTTCCGATTGCCTTCCAGCGCGATGGGGCGGATGCGTGTGAGGGTGCAGACGACTCAGCCAAAGACGTTCACCCCGATCCCGATCGCAAAGGCACTTGCCAACACCACGGCGACGACGCCGACCAATGTGCGAGCGGTGAACGTCGTGCGCAGCAGGGCCAGCATCTTGATATCGACCAGCGGCCCGACCAGCAGGAATGCGATCAGCGCACCGGAGGAGAACGTCGAGACGAAAGACAGCGCGAAGAAGGCGTCGACGTTCGAGCAGATCGCGACCGTCATCGCCAGCGCCATCATCGTGACGATCGACAGCACCGGATTCGATCCGATCGAAAGCAGCACATCGCGCGGGATCAGCACCTGCACGGCTCCGGCGAGCGCGGAGCCGATCACGAGTGCGGGCATGACGGCGCGCAGCTCGACGAGGAACTGGGTGAGGCTTCGCTTTGTGGGCGTGCCGTGCTCGTGTGTGATCCGCTCACGTGTGGCGGTGAACTGCTGGGTGAGCAGCGCATCCGGTGCGGGGTGGCGGCTGTAGATCCAGCCGATCAGGTTCGCGATCAAGTAACCGCCGACGAGTCGCGCGACGAGGATGCCGCCGTCCCAGCCGAACGCCGCGTGCGTCGTGATGATCACGATCGGGTTCACGATGGGCGCGGCGATCAGGAAGGTCATCGCCTCCGCAGGCGCGAGACCGCGCATCATCAGGCCGCGGGCGAACGGCACGTTGCCGCATTCGCAGACCGGGATCAGCATCCCGAGCAGCGACAGCACGGCGCGACGAGCCCAGCCCTGCCTCGGCAGCCAGCGCTGGATGGTGTCTGGCGGCAGCCATACCTGCACCACGATTGACAGCACGACGCCGAGAACGATGAATGGCAGCGCCTCGATGAGCACGCTGAGTGCAAGAGTGAGGCCGTCCTGCGCGCGGTGCGGCAGCGAGTCCTGGAAGAGTGCCGGTGCGAACCTGTCGATCAGGAAGAGCACGGCGATGACGGCGACGCCGATCAGCACACCGAGCCATGGGGAGCGGGGCTTGCCGCGTGCAGGCATGCCCGCTGAATCGCTGGAGCGTCTCCCGGTGACGGTGCTCACGCCACCCCTGCTGCTGCAGCCCGCCGATTTGCGCAGGGTGTGCACAGTCCGAAGATGTCGACGACGTGCTCGGCCTCACTGAAGCCGTGCAGCGAAGCGGTGCGCTGCGCCCAGGCCTCAACCTCCGTCGCTTCAATCTCGACAGTCAGTCCGCACGACCGGCAGATCAGGTGGTGGTGGTGACCCTCCGTCGAGCAGGCGCGGTAGATCGCCTCCCCCTCCGGGCTCTGCAAAGAGTCGGCGTCGCCGGATGCCGCGAGCCCAGACAGCGCGCGATAGACCGTGGCGAGACCGATGCCGGTATTCTCCTCACGGAGCGTGGCATGCAGGCTCTGCGCGCTCACGAAACCGCGCGCATCGGCGAGTGCTTCCCGCACTCGCTCGCGCTGCCAAGTGTTCCGCTGAGCCATGGCTTGAGTCTAAGCCGCGGCGCTCTGACGTGGCTGGGAACCCGCGGGCCGAAGCTCGCCCGCTTCCCCGATCCATGCGTCAGGTCGAGACGAGATGACGTTTCCTGGCGCGCGCCTGGGCGATCAATCCGTCCAGAAGCTCTTCGTATCCCACTCCCGCTGCGGCGACCAGACGCGAGAAATGCGATTCCCGCCGGAGCCCCGGCATGGTGTTGATCTCGTTCAGGACCACACCGTCCGTGCTGAGGAAGAAGTCGACCCGCGCCAGACCCGAAACGCCGACGGCCGTTGCGACCTGCAGCGCGCACCTGCGCAGGTCGGCCAGGTCGTCTGCCGGGAACGTCGCCGGGATCTCCAGCCAGCCGCCGGCACCGGCGTACTTGTGCTCGTAACTGAAGGCGTCTTCCCCGTCCGGCAGATGCAGAAGTGACCCACCGGTCGCATGCAGGGCTCCGTCCTGCCCCGCCCATACGCCCACACTCACCTCGCTCCCCGTGACGAGAGGCTGCAGCAGCGCGATCGGGTCGAGCTCGAAGACATCGTCAAGTGCGACCCGCAGATCGCTCTTCGAGCGCACGACGAACACGCCGACACTGGAGCCTCCGGCATTCGGCTTCGCGATGAGCGGCCATTGGGCGACGTGCGCCAACGCCGAAGCCCGCAGATCGGGATCCGCGAAGTGATCCGCCCGGCTCAGCACATGTGTGGGGATGGTCGGGACACCGCGTCCGGCTGCGGCCCGGGCCGTCGCGAGCTTCGACATCCCGATCTCGCACGCCGCGGCCGAGCTTCCCACGAACCGGATGCCGCGACCCTCCAGTTCGCGCTGCAGACCACCGTTCTCTCCCCAGCCGCCATGCAGCACGGGGAACACGACGTCGTCGGGCTCCAGTTCGACGAGCACATCCTCCGCTGCGACTGCGGGACCGTCGCCGAGGTGCCATCCGCCGTTCTGGTCAATCCGCACTCCCACGACGCTGTGACGCCCACCTAGTGCCGCGACGACATCCTCCCCCGACGCGACAGACACTTCGTGCTCGGTGCTCTGCCCGCCGAACAGCACCACCACGCGATTCATGCCGTCTCCTCCAGCCGTGCGACCCGTCGTCCGAGCCCGGTGAGCACTTCCTGGGCGATGGTGCCGAGGGTGTCTGCCCATTCGCTCAACCCTGGCTCACCACTCCGGGGATCACCGATCAACGTCACCCGCTCCCCAGGTTCGATGCCGCTGCGCCCGACGTCGATGATCGACTGGTCCATGGAGATCGCGCCGATGAACGGAAACCGGCGGCCGCGGATCATCACGGTCATCGGCGGCGCCCCCTCGACGACGGCCCGACGCGGCACCCCGTCTGCGTAGCCGACCGGGATCAGCGCCAACCTGGTGTGACGATCGAGCGCGCGTTGCCCGTATCCGACGGTGTCGCCAGGCACGGCCTCGCGCGTCTGGCTCACACGCGTCTCCCAGCGCGCCACCGGCACCAGGCCAACCGGCACCGTCGGCAGCGGTTCGATCCCGAACAGGCTCGCCCCCAGTCGCACGATGTCCAGCCGCACCCGATTGTCGAGCGTCGCCGACAGCGAGGCGGCGGCGTGCAGCCGAGGGGTAAGCCCCGCTCGCCGAGCCGTCGCGGCCGCCTCTGCGAGTCGGTCAAGTGGCTCGGTGTACTGTTCGGCGGCTGTTCCTGCGAGATGAGTCCAGAGTCCGATCACCCGCACGGACGGCAGCGCATGTGCCGTCCGGAACAGCTCGTCCCAGTGCGGTCGGGCACACCCGGATCGATGCATCCCCGTCTCCAGCTCCAGCTCGACCTCTGCGATGACGTCGATCTCGGCGGCGATGCGCGCGATGGTGAGCAGCTGTCCCACCGAGGCTGGCGACAGCCGGATGCTGTGCTCGAGCGCCGCACGGATCGGCGCCTCGTCGTGCAGCATCCAAGCGAGGATCGGAACGTCGAATCCCGCACGGCGCAACTCGATCGCCTCGTCGCACGTCGCCGTTCCCAGCTCGGTGGCGCCTCCGGCGAGTGCGGCGCGAGCGGCTCGCTCGGCCCCGAGACCGAAGCCGTCTGCCTTGACCACCGCCATCACCGGCGTCCCGCAGACGCGCGTCATCGTTCGCGTGTTCGCGCTGATCGCAGCGGTGGAAACGTGGATCGCAGATGGCGCAGCCACCGGACGCGTCAAAGAATGCATAGTGCCAGCCTTGCCACTGCGTACGCGGCCGTCGTCCGCACAGCGCCGTATTCAGGTCATCCTGGGGGATGACTCTCGCCGACGCACCCGATCCCGCCTGGCCTGGATGATCCAGCATCCGGCGTAGATGAGGAACGAGATCGTCGTGATGTACGGGCTCACCGGCAGAGTACCAGCGAGCGCGAGCAGGATGCCACCGACCGCAGAGACGAAGCCGAACAGCGCGGCCAGCAATGGCACAGCGAGGGGTCCTGCGCTGATGCGCATCGCGGCCGCGGCCGGTGTCACCAGCAGCGCCATCACCAGTAGCGCGCCGATGATGTGCACGGCGACGGCGACGATGAGCCCGAGCAGCACCATGAACGCCAGGCTCAGCGCTCGGGTCGGGATGCCACGGGCAGAGGCTGCCACGGCATCCAATGAGTCAAACCGCAACGGGTTCCACATCAGCAGCAGTCCGATGAGCACGACGGCGCTGATTCCGATCAGCCAGCCGAGGTCGGGACTCGACACCGACACGATCTGCCCAGTGAGCAGACCGAAGCGATTCGCGCTGCGTCCGTCGTAGAGCGAGAGGAACAGGATGCCGAGACCAAGCCCGAACGGCATGAGCACCCCGACGATCGAGTTGCGATCGCGGGCTTTGGCACCGAGGATTCCGATCAGAATCGCCGCCACCAGCGCACCGCCGAGGGATCCAGCCACGACGCTGCCGCCGAACAGCAGTGCCGCCGCAGCTCCCGCGAACGACAACTCACTCACGCCGTGCACGGCGAAGGCAAGGTCGCGCTGCATGACGAAAACGCCAATCAACCCGCCGACGATGCCGAGAACGGCACCAGCGATGATCGAGTTTGAGAGCAGGGCGACGAGCGCGCCGTAATCCTGGAAGGAAAAGACGTCGCTCCAGTCGACGGCCTGCCAGAGGCCGGTCGCGGCGATCATGCGGCCTCTCCTGCGTCGTGGTCTCCGTGATCGTGATGCGGCTCCGCGTCTGGGACGCCGACGACCACCAGACGGTCGCCCGCGCGCAGCACGAAGACGGGGGTGCCGTACAGATCGGTGAGAACCCTGCTCTGCAGCACTTCCTCGGGAGTACCGAGCACGAAACGGCCTCCGGCGATGTAGAGGATGCGGTCAACGCGGCCAAGGATCGGGTTGATGTCGTGGGTGACGAACAGCACCGCAGCATCGCGCTCGCGCCGCTGCCGGTCGATGATGTCGGTGATGCCCACCTGATTGGCGAGGTCGAGGTTCGAGAGCGGCTCATCGCAGAGAAGGAGCGTGGGCTCATCGGCGAGGGCCTGACCGACACGGAGGCGCTGCTGCTCCCCACCGGAGAGCAACCCCACACGTCGATCCGCGAAGTGGGATGCGCCGACGCCTTCGAGGAGAGCATCCACGCGAGCGCGGTCACCGCGACGCGGGATCGGAAGGCCGAACCGGGTGCCGTTCACCCCCAGCGCCACGACATCACGGGCGCGCATGCTGGTGTCTGGCGGAAGCGGCCGCTGCTGCGGGATATAGCCGATGCGCGGATTTCCACGGTGCACTGGCGTGCCTGCGACCCGGATGCTGCCTTCGCTGAGTGACTGCAGGCCGAGGATCGCCCGCATGAGCGTCGTCTTGCCTGAGCCGGAGGGCCCGAGCACCGCGATGAACTCCCCTGGTTCGACGGTCAGATCGAGCCCGGACCACAGCTCACGGTTGCCGCGATGAAGTCCAGCGCCGCGTATCTCGAGTATCGGAGCGCGCTCGGTATCGCCCGCACTCACGACCGGAGCGCGTCGGCGAGGTTCTGGATCGCATCGTGCATCCACTCAGCGTACGACGATCCGTCCTCAAGTAGCTCCGTAAAAGCCACCACGGGAATGCCAGCGGCCTCTGCGGCATCCTCTACTCGCTGCGTTTCGGCACCACCGGTCTGCGCGTTGGTGAGAAGCACCTGCACGTCACCGCTGTCGATCACCTCAAGGGCGGCGAGCAGGGTGGCGGGCGCAACGTCGTTGCCCTCTTCTACCGACTCGGCGAAGCCTTCGGGGGTGATATCGGTCAGGCCTGCGGCCGCGGCGATGTAGCCCGGAAGTGGTTCGGTGATGAAGACGGACGCTCCGTCTGCCTCAGTGCCGAGCGTCTCGAGGTCTGCTTCGAAGCCCTCGAGCTCGGCGATGATCGCGTCGGCTGCGGCGGTGAAGTCGGCCTCGCCGTCCGGGTCGAGTTCGGTCAGCTCCTCGGCGATTCCCTCGACCACGTGGACCATCGTGTGCGGATCGAACCAGACGTGCTCGTTGAATCCTTCGATGTGGTCGTGGCCCTCATGGTCGTCGGCCTCGTGCCCGTCAGCTTCGTGCCCGTCAGCTTCTTCCGCGTCCGCCTCTTCCGCGTGGTCGTGCTCTTCCTCATCTGCGTGGGCGTCATCGGCATCCTGGTGGCCTTCGTTGCCCAGGTAGTCGTGCGCGAACTCGACTGCGGTCAGCACATGCGCGTCGGAATCACCGAGCAGCGTGTCGATGAAGGAGTCATATCCGCCACCGTTCTCGATGACAAGGTCGGCATTCTGCACGGTCAGCCGATCGCGAGCGGATGCCTCATAGGAGTGCGGATCCTGCGCTGCGGAGGTGACGATCGAGGTCACCTCGACCCGATCGCCGCCAATCTGCTCTGCCAGCGAACCGTAGACGTTGGTGCTCGCGATGACCTGGATCGCACCGTTGTCGGCGCCCGCCGAGTTTGCAGGACTGGAGCATCCAGCCAGCACGAGAGCAGAGACGGATGCAAGTGCAAGGGCGACGACGGGCTTCTTCATGCTTCGATTCTACACGCTAATGATAACCATTCTCATAACGTGCCCGAGACGAGTGCTCTCCGCGGCGACGCGGGGGGGGCGACGCGGGGTCACACATGGTCGCTCAACGCGTGCCGGAGCGACCATGTGCGACCCCTGGGCGCGAGACGGAAACGCCGATCTGCCTGGAGGGGTCGCACATGGTCGGTCGCAGAGTGAATTAGCGGCCATATGCGACCCCTCCGTCCGCGAATCGCTTGAATAGCAGTGTCAGCCGACGGACCCGGTCGGTGCGATCCAGACCGTGGTTTCCCCCGGCACGGCATCGTCGACGACGGTTCCGAGCACAACATCCGCGGCGCGTGCCCCAAGCTCGAACGGATCGATCCCGAAGTTCGCCACAACTTCCCAGCCGTTCGGCCGCGCGAAGCGCAGCACGTCAGCCCGGCCCGTCTCGATCCACTCCAGGCTCTCCTCTGTCTGCAGCAAGTGTCGCTGACGCAGCGCCTCACGGTACAGCGAGAGCGTCGACGACGGATCAGCCGCCTCAACCTCAACGGCATACTTGGCGAACCAGACCGGTTGCGGCAGATGCGCACCAGCCGCGCCGAACCCGAAGGAGGGACCGGTTGCCGTCCACGGCAGCGGCACACGGCATCCGTCGCGCCCCAGGCCGTCGAACTCGGCACCGCGGAAGAACGACGGGTCCTGCCGTTGCTCCGCCGAGACTTCCGCGACTTCTTGCAGTCCGAGTTCCTCGCCCTGGTAGAGGTAGGTACTGCCAGGGAGCCCCAGCAGAAGCAGTGTGGCCGCGTGTGCCCGGCGGAGGCCTCGCTCGCGATCGAGCAGATCTTCGGGGCCACCGGCAGCCACCCATTCGGTGCCCTGTTTGACCGGGCGCCCGTCGAGCGGGGGCAATCCGTACCGGGTCGCGTGCCGCGTGACGTCGTGGTTGGAGAGCACCCACGTGGTCGAAGATCCGGTACCGCGCGCCTGCTGCAGGTTGTCCGCGATGATGCGACGGAACTCCTCAGCGTCGAAGTCGGCGACAAGGAGGTCGAAGTTGAACGCTTGACCGAGCCCCTCAGCCGACGCGTACTTCGCGCGACGCTCCGGCGTAGCAACCCATGCCTCGGCGACCGCCGTGCGCGGCGGGTCGTACTCGTTGAAGACTTTCCGCCACTCGGCGTAGATCTCGTGCACGTCGTCGCGGTCGCTCAGCGGATGGCTGCCAGAGGTGCGGTCCATCGCGTCAAGCTCTGCCTGCGAGGGCAGCGGCTCACTGAGGTCCTTCGTGAGCATGTGCGCGACGTCGATTCGGAAGCCGTCGACCCCGCGGTCCGACCAGAAGCGCAGAGTGGTCAGGAAGTCCTCGCGGACTTCCAGGTGATCCCAGTTCAGATCCGGCTGCTCGATGGCGAAGCTGTGGAGGTACCACTGTCCGTCCTCGACGCGCTCCCACGCACCACCACCGAACGCCGCGCCCCAGTCGGTCGGCGGCTCTGCACCGTCGGGGCCGCTGCCCTCCCGGAAGATGTACCGCTCGCGTGCCGCCGACCCCCGGCCGGCCGCCAACGCCTCCTGGAACCATTCGTGCTGGTCGGAGGTGTGGTTGGGAACGATGTCGACGACGACACGGATGCCACGGTCATGCAGCGCTTCGACCATCGCGTCGAAGTCTGCAAGTGTGCCCAGGCGCGGGTCAACGTTGCGGTAGTCGGCGACGTCGTATCCGCCGTCGGCGAGCTCCGATGGGTAGAACGGGCTCAGCCAGACCGCGTCGATCCCAAGATCGGCGAGGTAGTCGACGCGGGACAGGATGCCAGGGATATCGCCGAGCCCATCGCCGTTCGCATCGGCGAAGCTTCGAGGATAGATCTGGTAGACGGCGGCCTGACGCCACCACGCTGCCGTCTTGTCGTCTTCGCGGGTGTCGTCTTCGCGGGTCTCGGTGAGAAGCGCATCAGTCATGAAAAGTGTTACTCCCTCTTTCTTGCGGTGGTCTGTTCAGGTGAGAGTCAGCCCTTGACTGCACCTTGAGTCACGCCCTCCATGACGAAGCGCTGCGTGAAGAGGTACGCCAGGATCGCGGGTGCCATCGCCATCAGATACGAGGCGAACGACACGTTGTAGTTGTTGCTGAACTGCGTCTGGAAGAGATTCTGTCGCACCGGCAGCGTCTGCATCGCCGGATCGGAGATGATGAGCGATGGCATCATGAAGTCGTTCCAGGCGTAGAGGAACGCGAAGATGCCGACGGTCGCGCTCATCGGGGCGAGCAGCGGGAAGATCAGTTGCCAGAACGTCTGCCACGTCGTCGCGCCGTCGATGCGTGCGCTCTCTTCGAGTTCGATCGGGATCGACCGCAGGAAAGCAGTGAACAGCAGCACGCTGAAGCTGAGCTGGAACATCGTCGCGAGGATGATCACGCCATAGGGGTTGTCCAGCCCGACGCGTCCAGTGAGCTGGATCTGCGGCAGCGCGACTACCGGGAACGGAATGAACATCGCCGCGAGCAGGTAGAAGAACGAGTAGCGAAATAGCCGGCGATCCCAGTTGCGCACGATCGCGTAGGACGCGAAGGCTGCAAGCAGGATCGTCGCGATCACAGTGCCGGCGGTGACCAACAGCGAGACGCCTGCGCCGACGGGGAACTTCGTGAGGTTCCACGCCTCGATGAACCCGTCGATGCTGAACGGCGCGGGGAGGGAGAAGGCGTTGCCGTCGACCGCCTGGCCTGTGGTCTTGAACGCCATCGAGATCGTCACGTACAGCGGCAGGAGCACGGTGACAGCGCACAGGATCAGAATGATCGTGCCCGACCAGCTCACCCGCTCCATTCGCATGCGCGGCTTCTTGCCCGAAGTGGGGATCGTGGTGAGTGTCTGCGTTGACATCAGAGAGCATTCCTTCCGCGGGTCAGCGAGAGCTGAAGGAGGGAGATGAGCACGGCGACGATGAAGAAGATCGTCGCGTTGGCCATCTGGTAGGCGTAGTCGCCGCTGTTGAAGCCCGCAATGATCGTCATCGCGACGCTGCGTGTCGAGGTTCCAGGGCCGCCGTTGGTGAGGCCGACGATGATGTCGTAGGCGTTCAGGAAGCCCTTGAATCCGAGGATGATGTTGATCACGACGTAGCCTGCGACGAGCGGGATCGTGATGCGTGTGAGCTGTTGAGGCTTGCTCGCGCCGTCGATGCTCGCCGCCTCGTAGACCTCGCCCGGCACCGAGAGTAGACCTGCGATGTAGATCAGCAAGGCGCCGGGAATGGCCTGCCATGCGGTCACGATCACGATCGCCACCCAGGCGAGATCAGGGTTGGCCAGCAGGCTCGTAGCGAGCCAGGGGATGCCGGCGGCCGCGCCAGCTTCAGGGATCGAGTTGGAGAAGAGGAAGTTGAAGACGTAGGCAATGATGATGCCCGAGATGACCATCGGGATCACGAAGATCGTGCGCAGCGCCGTCTTGAAGCGGATGCGTGAAGTGAGACCGACCGCGAGCAGGAAGGCGATCACGTTGACCACGATGACCGTGGCGAGCGAGAACCCGAACGTGAATAGGTAGCTCTGCAGGATCGACGGATCGCTGAACATCGCGATGTAGTTGGTCAGCCCGTTGAAGCTCCACTCGCCGATACCGATCGAGTCGGTGAAGCTGAAGAAGATTCCCATGGCAGCGGGAAGCGTGATGGCGAGGGTGAAAAGTACGAGCGTTGGAAGCAGGAAGAGGTAGTAGATCGGCTCGACCCGGCGCGTGTGGCGCCGGAGCTTGCGTCCCTTTCCGGTGACGATCGAGGTCGTGTCCGTCGTCGGACTGTTCGGCCGCGTAGTGTTCGCGGCTGCGGTGGTGCTCACGGTGCGGACTCCTCTGTCTCGCCGGCTGCCGCATCGCCTGTGGTGGGGATCGGCGCGCGGAAGGCGATGCGAGCCCAATCCGCGTCCATGGTGCGCAGCGTCGAGGTGGTCGGGGCTCCCAGCACCATCGCCTGTGCATAGCTCATCACCGGGATCGTCTTGGGCACGAGCACCGAGGGCCCTTGGTAGATCTGCCCATCCTCGTAGTAATCGATCATTCCCTCGACGCGTGGATCATCGGGCGCCGGGGCATCCTTGGTCGGTGTGAAGCCGAGCTGCGACGCGTTGTACTCCTCGATGTTCTCGGGCAGGTACAGATACTCGAGGAAGTCGCGCGCCGCCTCCTGGTGCCGCGACCCCTCGGGGATCATGGCGCCGAGGTCCATATTCACGCGCACACCGAGGTCGGCCGGGTCGTCGGTCATGGGCAGCGGGAAGGTGCCTAGCTGAAGGTCCGGTGCAGTCTTGGCGATCTCACTGAACGCCCACGGCCCCTGCATATACATCGCTGCCTCTCCCTTGGCGAAGGCGAGGTTGCCATCGCCGTAGCCTCGGCTCGCCGCATCCTCATTCGTGTAGTCGTCCGCGAGCTGCATCATCTGCTCCATGGGCTCGGCGAAGTCCTTCTCGAACGAGACATCGGAGTCGGGGCCGACCGCTGCGCCTTCAACGGCCATGGCGTCGAAGAAGTCGATCGTGTCAACGGAGCCGCCGATCGTGTAGTCATACCAGCCCTGCCCGACGGTCCAGTCGTCCTTGAACGTCGCGTAGAAGGGATCGATTCCGGCTTCTTTCAACTGCTCGCACACGGCGATCAACTCGTCCCAGGTCTGCGGCACCTCCAACCCCTGGGCCTGGAAAATCTCCTTGTTATAGATCACGGAGGCCGCCATCACCGAGTAGGGCAGAGCGCTCGTGCGACCCTCGCAAGATCCGTACTGCTCCATGAGCGGCTGCAGATCGTCCCGGATGCTGGCTGCCGCATCCGTCTCGGAGAGATCGATGAGAGCGCAGCGCTGCACGAAGCGGGCGATCTCGTAGTTGTAGTTGCCGAGGATGAGGTCGGGCGGGTTGCCGCGCACGAAGCTGGCGGAGATGACATCGGGACCCGAGGTGTCGATCTCCACCCGTACGTCGTCCTGCGACGAGTTGTACTCGGCGACGAGATCGGTCATGAAAGGGATCGCCTCGCGCTTGTTGAACGTGAAGCGAATCGTCTCCGCTCCGGAGCCGGCCGCGCAGCTGGTGAGGGCCGCCCCGACCATCGCGAGACCGAGACCTCCGGCCAGCATCCGCAACGCGCGTGTTCGTTTGTCAGACACCGTTGTCCTTCCCGATCCGATAGATCCGCACATTAAATCTAGTGAGCAAATTTACTGTCGAGAGGTACTCTCTCATTAGAACGACGGGAAGGTCAAGGGGTATGACGGAAGTGTCGACGGATCTCGGAACCGGACGCGCGAGCGTCGGGGCCATCCTTGACTTCGCGTGGGAGGCAGGGCAGTTCACCGCCACAGACGCCATGGCCGCCACGTCACTCACACGATCCACCGCCATCGACGCAATCGACACTTTGCTCGGCGCCGAGGTGCTTCGCGAACTTCCCAATGCGCGGGCGACCGGCAACTACCGTTCCGGTCGCCCAGCCCGACGTTTCGCCCTCTCCACCGATCTCGGCGTCATCGTCGGCATCGACGCGGGTGACACCCACATCGCCGTGACCGTCGCCGATCCACTCGACCGCACGCTCGTGCACCACCGAGTCGAGGTGGCTCCAACCCAGTCGGCTGACGAGCGTCGGTCAACCATCATCGACCAACTGCGCTCTGCGCTCGAAGAGGCCGGCACTCCCCGAGATCACGTGCTTGCGCTCTGCGTAGGAGTCGCCGCTCCCGTGAATCGCGACGGCATCTCACCGCCGCACCCAGACGGCTTCTGGGAGCGCACGAATCCCGGCCTCGCGGAAGCACTGCGGGACTGGGCGCCCGTCGTGGAGATCAAGAACGACGCCCAGCTCGCCGCAATTGCCGAGGGCGCGGTCGGCGCTGCGATCGGATGCCGCGACTATGTCGCCCTGCTTGCCAGCGAGCGCTTCGGCGGTGGAGTGGTCGTCGACGGACATGTGTTGCACGGTGCGCACGGCGGCGTCGGCGAGGGTGTCGTGTTCGATCACATCGTGGGCGTCGGCTCCGCCTTCGGGCTCCGATACTCCGTGCAGGATCAGGCCCGCGCTGCGGTCGAGGCCGGCGAGATCGCGCTCGACAGTGCAGTGGGACGATTGGTCGACAGGGATCACATCGATGCGCGTCTGGTTCTGACCCTCGCTGCCTCAGGAGACGCGGATGCGGTGCTCGTCACTAACCGTGTAGGCGCGACCGTCGCCCGAGTCGTCGGAGTACTCGGCAGCATGTATGACCCGTCACGCGTGATCGTGTGCGGGGCGGTCGCCGAGAGCATCGAACCTGTGCTCGCCGCGGCCCGGCGCATCCTCCCCGACGAGCTGCACCTGCCGGCGCCCCAGATCGTCGCCTCGACTCTGGGCGCTGAAGTCGTGTCGGCTGGAGCCATCGCGACCGCTCGACGCGCAGCCCGCGAGCGGACGGTGCCCCGACTCGCGGAGAAGCGGCTCAGCGCGCCCGCATCCCCCTTATGAAGCCGACGCTGGCATTCCAGCGCGACGATCACAGTCGCGCGGATCACCGCTGGCGCGGCGTCAGTCGACGAGCAGTGCCGGTTCTTCGAGGATGCTGGCCACGTCGGCGATGAAACGGCTCATGCCGTCGCCGTCGATCACACGGTGGTCGAACGAGCCGGCAACGGTGGTGACGAAGCGCGGGCGCACCTCACCGTCGACGACCCACGGCTTCTGACTGATGGTGCCCATCGCCACGATGCCTGCTTCGCCGGGGTTGATGATCGGGGTTCCGGCATCCATACCGAAGACGCCGATGTTCGTGATCGTGATCGTGCCGCCCTGCTGATCGATCGGCGGAGTCTTACCCTCGCGCGCGGTCAGCGTGAGCCGGTTGAGGGCGCGGGCGAGGTCCTTCATGCTGAGGTCCTGGGCGTCCTTGATGTTCGGCACCAGAAGCCCGCGCGGCGTCGCCGCCGCGATGCCGAGGTTGACGTAGTGGCGCACCGAGATCTCGGCGCCGTCCTCGGTCTCAACCCAGGCGGCGTTGACCATCGGGTTGCGGCGCACAGCCCAGATAACGGCACGGGCCACGATCAGCAACGGCGAGACCTTGATGTCGGTGTAGTCCGGGGAAGACTTGAGCCGCTTAACCAGCTCCATCGTGCGAGTCGCGTCGACTTCTTTCCACACCGTGACGTGCGGTGCACTGTAGGCGCTCTGCACCATGGCAGAGGCGCTGACCTTGCGGACGCCCTTGACCGGAATCGACTCCGTTCGCGAAGGGTCAGAAGCCGGCGTAGGAGTCACACCGCGAGCAAGACCGACGGGCGCGCTCTTCGGCGCGGGAACGGTCTCCTCACGCACAGTGCTCCACTCCGGAGTCTCGATGTTGCGGAAGACGCTGGCCTGCGAGGCGTGCCCTACGACATCGTCGCGTGTAACCTCCCCGTCGGCACCGGTCGGGGTGACAGCCGACAGGTCGACGCCCAGGTCGCGTGCGAGCTTGCGAATCGGCGGCTTCGCAATCACGCCGACCGATGAGCGCACCGAGCGCACCGCTGGGCGCGTGCGCCGCGAGGTCGCGCCCGCTCCCGTTCCGTAGCCGACCAGCACCGCACCTCCGGCCTCCTCAGCGGCCGGGGCAGCGGGCGTCGCAGACTCAGCTGTCGCAGCATCCGACACGAAGCTGATGATCGGCGCGCCGACCTCGACCGTGGTCCCCTCGCTCACGAGCAGCTCACCGACAACGCCGGCGTACGGCGAGGGCAACTCGACGAGCGACTTGGCGGTCTCGATCTCGACGATCACGTCATTGATCGCAACCGCATCGCCAGGCGCGACCTTCCAGGTGACGATCTCAGCTTCGGTCAGGCCCTCGCCGACGTCCGGGAGAGTGAAGTTCTGCGTGCTCATTGCGAGTCCTTTCGAAACGACTCAGTACGCCATCGACCTGTCGACGGCCTCGAGGATGCGGTCGGCATCCGGAAGGAAGGTGCCTTCCAGCTTGGCGGGCGGGAACGGAGCGTCGTAGCCCGACACCCGCAGCACGGGCGCCTCCAGGGCGTAGAACGCGCGCTCCATCACGGTCGCGGCGATTTCGCTGCCGAGACTGTTGAAGCCAGGGGCTTCTTGGGCATAGATCATGCGGCCGGTCTTGCGGGCCGAATCGAGGATCGGGCCGTAGTCGACCGGTGACAGCGAGCGTACGTCGACGACCTCGCAACTCGTACCCTCACCCTCGGCGAGCGCGGCCGCCTGCAGCAACACCGTGACCATTGCGCCGTGGCCGACCAGTGTCACGTCGGTGCCGGAGCGCACCACTCGCGATGCATGCAGGGCCGCCGTGGACTGTTCGAGCTCAACCTCGCCCTTGTGCCAGTAGCGACTCTTCGGCTCGAGGAAGATGATCGGGTCGTTTGAGCGGATCGCCTCCTGGATCATCCAGTAAGCATCGTTCGGGGTTGACGGCGACACCACACGGAGGCCGGGGGTGTGCGCGAAGTATGTCTCCGGGCTTTCCTGGTGATGCTCAACTGCGCCAATGTGTCCGCCGTAGGGAATGCGGATCACGATCGGCATAGAAATCGTGCCCTCGTGCCGGTTGGTCAGCTTCGCCAGTTGCGTGGTGATCTGGTCGAACGCCGGGAACACGAACCCGTCGAACTGAATCTCGCAGATCGGGCGGAAGCCGGCCATCGCCAGGCCGATCGCGGTGCCGACGATGCCTGATTCCGCAAGCGGAGTGTCGAGGACGCGGTTCTCACCGAAGTCCCGCTGCAGGTGCTCGGTGATGCGGAAAACCCCGCCGAGCTTGCCAATATCCTCGCCCATGAGCAGGACGCGCGGGTCGTCTTCCATGGCCTTGCGCAGGCCAGCGTTGAGTGCCTTGCTGAATGGCATGGTCTCGAGCGTCATGCGTGGGCGCCTCCGTTCTGCGTCGGCTGCTCAAAAGACGCCTCGTACTGTTCGCGCCACGCGCGCTGCTCATCCATCAGCGGATGCTGCTCGCTGTAGACGTGGTCGAAGATCAGGTTTGCCGGCGGCGATTCGAGGGCCAGAGTGCGAACGCGGAGGTCTTCCGCCGCATCGGATGCCTCGGTACTCACTTCCTCGAAGAAAGAGTCACTCGCCCCCTTGCCCTCAAGGAAGGCGCGCATGCGCGTGATCGGGTCGCGCTTCGCCCACGACTGCTCTTCATCGCTGGTGCGATATTTGGTTGGATCGTCGCTCGTGGTGTGCGCACCGAGGCGGTAGGTCTCGGCCTCGATCGCCCGTGGGCCCTTCCCGGCGCGCGCCTCATCGAGAGCGACGCGGGAGACGGCATAGCTCGCGAGCACATCATTGCCATCGACATGGATGCTCTCGATGCCGTAGCCGGCACTGCGCTTCACGAACGGCACCCGCGTTTGCGTAGCCACCGGAACCGAGATCGCCCACTGGTTGTTCTGCAGGAAGAACACCGTCGGGGCTTGGTAGCTGGCGGCGAAAACCATCGCCTCGTGGATGTCACCCTGACTGGAAGCGCCATCCCCGTAATAGACGACCACCGCCTCATCACGCTCAGGGTCGCCGGTGCCGGTCTTGCCGTCGAAGTTGAGGCCCATGGCGTAGCCCGTAGCGTGCAGGGCATGCGAGCCGAGCACCAGCGTGTACAGCCGCGTGTTGCCGTTCTTGGGATCCGTCGGATCCCATCCGCCGTGCGAAATGCCGCGCATCAGCTTGATGATGCCGATGGTGTCGACGCCGCGGATGCGGGTGACGACATGCTCGCGATAGGAGGGGAACAGGGTGTCCTGCTCGCGAGCGGCGCGGGCAGACCCCACCTGGGCTGCCTCCTGGCCACGACTCGGCGGCCACAGTGCCAACTGTCCTTGGCGCTGCAGGTTGGTGGCTTGATCGTCGATGGCGCGGATGACGACCATGTCGCGATAGAACTGCTCAAGCTCTGCGTCGCTGATCGCATCGATCAACGGCAGGTACTGTTCGGCGGCAGGACTGGGCGCAAAACGGCCGTCCGCTTCCAGGACGCGGACGATATCGGTCTCTGACGAGGTCACCGTTCCACGCTAGTCGAGCATCTCCGCAGATTACTGGAGACGCTCCACAACGGATTGAGCAACCTGTAGGACCTTCTCCACGGATTCATGCTCCCCGACGGATATACGGATGCCGTCCCCCGAGAACGGCCGAACGATGATGTCGGCTTCGATGAAGGCTGCGGCGATCTCGTCTGTGCGTTCGCCCGCGGGCAGCCACACGAAGTTCGACTGGCTGTCAGGCACAGCCCAACCCTGCGCACGGAGGGCTGCCACCAGCGTCGTGCGTCGTTCGACTACTACTGCCACACGCTGCATGAGCTCGGCTTCGGCATCAAGGCTCGCGATCGCGGCGATCTCTGCGGCCGAGGTGACGGACAGCGGGATGCCGGTGGCCCTGGCCGCGTCGAGCACCTTCGCGTTACCGATCGCGTAGCCGACTCGAAGGCCGGCCAATCCGTATGCCTTGGAGAAGGTGCGCAGCACGACCACGTTCGGGTGCTTCTCGTATACGCGCTCGGCGAGGCCGTCGACGGCGTCATCAGCAGTCACGAACTCGGTATATGCCTCATCGAGAATGATGAGCACATCGGCGGGAACGCGGTTCACGAACGCCTCGAACTCCACGCTCGTGATGATCGGGCCGGTGGGGTTGTTCGGCGTGCAGAGCAGGATGGTGCGGGTGTTTTCGGTGACCGCATCCGCCATCGCGTCCAAATCGTGCCGCGCGTCAGCCGTCAGCGGAATCGGGATGCCGGTGGCGCCAGCGACGAGCGGCAACCCGGGGTAGGCCTCGAAGGAGCGCCAGGCGTAGATGACCTCATCGCCGACGGATGCGGCGGCCTGCACCAGTTGGTAGAGGATCGCGACGCTGCCGCTCGCGACATGCACCTGATCGGTGTCAACGCCGTAGCGGGCTCCGAGGCGTTCGCGCAGCCGGGCGGCCGTGGCATCCGGATAGCGGTTTATGGGGGTGGTGTGCGCGAGCGCTTCCAGGACGGACGGCAACGGATCGAAGGGGTTCTCGTTGCTGGAGAGCTTGAACGCGTCTGGCCCCGCCTGGCGGCCCTGCTTGTACGGCGCGAGCGCCGCGATCTCAGGACGGATGCGGGGAAGGATGGGCTCGGTCACGAGGATGAGTCTACGAGCGAGCGGCGGTTCGGACAGTGTTCTCCGCAATCATGCGGGTGTCGGTGACATCCGGCGCCCGTCATGCGAGACTGAATTCACCATGCGCTTTATTATTCGTGTCGTCGTCAACGCCTTCGCCCTGTGGGTGGTGACGCTGATTACCGTTCTGCAAGTGTCCGTCACTGCCTTCGCACCCGGCGAGACGCTGCAGTTGGTGTTGACCTTCCTGGCTGTCGGCGCGATCTTCGCCCTCGTGAACACGATCATCGGCACCATTGTGAAGATCGTCGCGTTCCCGCTGTACATCCTCACTCTCGGACTCATCGGCCTGATCATCAACGGGTTCCTGCTGTGGCTGACCGCGGTGATCACCTCGGGGTTCGGATGGGGCCTGACCGTTGGCGACTTCTGGTGGGGCGTGGTCGCGGCGATCATCATCTCGATCATCAACGCCGTCTTCGGAGCGATCCTTCGCCCACAGAAGAGGAAGCGCCGCGACTGACAGCGGTGCGCGACTGACCCCGGGGCATACGGTCAATCCCGTTCTGCCTCATACTCGGTCGCCTCGATCAGCACGGCCTCATTGAGCTCGCGCCAGTTCACCTCGATCGCGTGCAGCCGCACGTCGCCCGATGCGTCGACCATCTCTGCCGTCTCGATGTAGGTATCGAGATAGTGCGTCTTGATGAGCAGGTCGTGCAGGCGGTAGTCCGGGTCTCCCACACGACTGGCGACGAAGCTGTCCGGCGATCCACTCCCGCCTGGCGCACCGCCGCCGGCGAGTGAGCTGACGATGTCGTCGGTGTGACGCAGTTCGATCAGCAGTTGGTCATCATTCAGAGTCGGATGCACCGGACTGCCCGCGGTCACCTGCACCTTCACATCGAAATCACTCTCTGATGCCAGGTAGGCAGCATTGATGGCTGCCTGTGAGTGCGCGTAGACGTCTACCCGATCTCCCGGCCGTGCACCGGCGGCCTCCAGCACGTCGAGAGTCGCCTGATATGACGCTGACTCCTGCCCGATGTACAGCTCGAGATTCGACTTCATGTCCAGTGGGTTTCCCAATCCGTACCAGGGCGAACCGGTGCCCTTCGCGTAGAGCACGAATCGATGCGAGCCGTCGGGCATCGTGTAGTTCTCGACCTTGAACTGCGCTCCCTTTACCTCGGGGAACCTTCGGAAGGCTTCGGCCAGGCTCGTCGGCGGCGCAATCGGAGAGCTGGTCTTCACCGGCTTCACCGATACCGCACCGCCATCTCCGGAGAGAGTCGCACCCGGACGAATGGCGCCGAACCGTTGCGTGCCGATACCCGCGGCGAGAAGGAACAGCCACGAGACGTCGAAAGCACCGGGAATTTGAAGTTGCTGCTCAGCCAAACCCTCAAACCTGCCCGCCTTCCAACCTGCGAGGAGCCAGGTCTCCATCTCGGTGACGCGAGGATCGGATGCCTCAAGTTCAGCGATCCGCGCGAAGAGTGCATCGGCTTCCGCCCCGTCAGCAATGGCCAGCGCCGCCAGCTCTGCCCTGGTCTCGACCAGCTCGTAGACATCGGCCATCAGCAGCGTGTTCTGAGCCGCGCTCTGACACTCCTCGCCCATCGCGGCAGCCCGGTCGCCGCTGGCCCACAGTGCTCCCATGTCGACGCGACCGACGATCCCCGGCGCCGCCAAGACATGACCATGAGCCCGTCGAATCGCGGCGCTCGCTACCGCGAACGCAGGAGCAATCGCGAGTAACGCGCTCGCTACCGATCGCAGCGCTTGGGGATCAACCGCGATCGCGCCGCCATGGTTGATGTCGACAGATCCGCTCATGGCGTCGGCCTCGACTGAATCTCCCAGTGCCGAGTACCCAACTCGCCGATCTCGATGGCCGTGCGGGTCTTCAGGGCGACGATGAGCTCGTGCAGCGCACGCACGCCATATGCCTGCCATTCGCTCTCGTAGATGAGCGGAGTCAGCGCGGCTCCGGCATCTTCAAGAGCACCGATTGCGTCCTCGACCGCGGTATACGCCCGTACCCACTCCAAGCCGGCTCCCGTGAGTTGGCCCATTGGGGCCGACATCTCGAATTTGAACATGCACCAAGGATGCCCGGCACGCGTTGCATGCAGGATACTGAAACCCGCGAACCGTGCAGAGCACACGCCTCGGCGGGAATGTGGAGAACGAGATGGGTCTCGGCTGTGCAGGATCTGCTCGCGCCCGGCAGAATAGATCCCGTGACATCGCCGGATCCCTTCCGCGTCATCTTCGTGTGCACGGGCAACATCTGCCGCTCCCCTATGGCGGAAGTGGTGTTTCGCGACCTCGCCGAACATCAGGGCTTAGGCCCGCGAATCATCTCGAGCAGCGCGGGAACCGGAGAGTGGCACGTCGGCGAGCGCGCCGATCACCGCACGATCGACACATTGGAACGCCGCGGATACGACGGCTCCCACCACCGCGCGAAACAGTTCACCGCGGCATCCTTCGCGGAGAACGATCTTGTCGTCGCGCTCGACCGCACGCATGAGCGCATTCTCCGCGAGTGGGCGCGCGATGAAGACCAAGAGGGCAAGGTCATCCTGCTGCTCTCCTTCGATCGCGACGCCGACGGCATGGACGTACCGGACCCGTACTACGCAGACACGGCAATGTTCGATGCGGTGCTCGCTATGATTGAGACCGCAACCCGGGGCCTGTTTCGCCAGCTCGAACCCGCCCTGCGTCCCGGCCGCACGACGCCCCACATTTGAGGGGCCCGATCAGGAGGATTCCCCTGACTTCCCCGAATGTCTTCCCCGTCCAGCCGCTGAGCCCCCTCGACGGACGCTACCGCCCGGCTGTCGCACCGCTTGGCGATTACCTTTCCGAGGCCGGTCTCAACCGCGCCCGGGTCGAGGCTGAGGTCGAGTGGCTGATCACGCTCACCGACCGTTCACTGTTCGAGACATCGCCGTTGGCGGATGCCGACAAGGAACGTCTGCGCGGCCTGTACCGTGACTTCGGTCAGAACGAGATCGACTGGCTCGCGGAGAAGGAAGCCGTCACCCGTCACGATGTGAAGGCCGTCGAATACCTCGTGCGCGACCGTCTGTCATCACTGGGCCTCGATTCCATCTCCGAGCTCACCCACTTCGCGTGCACGAGCGAGGACATCAACTCGGTTTCGTACGCGCTCACCGTGAAGCGCGCGGTCGAGAATGTCTGGCTGCCTGCGCTGGACGACGTGATCGCCAAGCTGCGCGAGATCGCTGTCGAACATGCGGATGCCGCGATGCTTTCCCGTACGCACGGTCAGCCGGCAACTCCATCGACCATGGGCAAAGAGATCGCTGTCTTCGCGTGGCGCCTGGAGCGCGTGCGCGGCCAGATCGCGGCATCCGACTACCTGGCGAAGTTCTCTGGTGCGACCGGCACCTGGTCGGCGCACCTGGCGGCCGACCCCGACGCCGACTGGCCGACGATCGCCCGCGAGTACGTGGAGGGGCTCGGTCTCGGCTTCAACGTTCTGACCACCCAGATCGAGTCACACGACTGGCAGGTCGAACTCTACGACCGGACGCGTCATGCCGGCGGCATCCTGCACAATCTCGCCACCGACATCTGGACCTACATCTCGATCGGCTACTTCACGCAGATTCCAGTGGCGGGCGCGACTGGGTCGTCGACCATGCCGCACAAGATCAACCCGATCCGCTTCGAGAACGCTGAAGCGAACCTCGAACTGTCGGCCGCACTTCTCGGCTCGCTGTCGCAGACGCTGGTCACCTCGCGGATGCAACGCGACCTCACGGACTCCACGACGCAGCGCAACATCGGCGTCGCGTTCGGGCACTCATTGCTCGCACTCGACAACCTGCGCCGCGGCCTCAACGAGATCTCACTGGCGCGCGACGTGCTGCTCGCCGATCTCGACGTGAACTGGGAGGTTCTCGCCGAGGCCATCCAGACCGTGATCCGTGCCGAGGTCGTCGCCGGCCGTTCGACGATCAGCGACCCGTACGCACTGCTGAAGGAACTCACTCGCGGTCACCGCGTGGGTGCTGCGGAGCTGGCATCCTTCGTCGAAGGCCTCGAAATCGGGGATGCTGCCAAGCAGCGTCTGCTCGCCCTGACCCCCGCGACCTACATCGGCATCGCCGAGCGCCTCGCGAAGTAGACGTCTGGCGCCCGCGGGCGGGCTTGTGTTGCCCGCGGGCACGCGACGCGGGCGCGAGCCGGGCGCGAGCGGGAGCGGGCGGATGCCCGGGCGCTAGGACTTCGTGGAGTCCGTTCCGGTCGAGTCGGTGCTCGGCTGATCGCCGGGCTCCTCGTCATAGAGCACGGGGCGGTCGAGGGTCTTGCTTTCGTACTCGCGCGGGTCGACGGCGAGGATCAGCATCGACATGATCAGCAGCGTGACGATGAACGCGCCGCCGCCGATGACGAGACCCAGGGCGACCGGGGTCAGCCCTTCATAGCTGCCGGAGGAGATCAACTGGTTGACGCGAGACGTGAAGGCACCGGTCGACACGAGGGTGACGACCGTGGCGAAGACACCGCAGACAAGGGCGATGCCGAGCAGGTGCAGCGGACGCAACAGCTCTCGACGGTTGGGCTTGTTGTCGCTCACGCGGCTCCTCCAGTCTCGACCGATGCGCGTGTGGCGTCATCGGTTTCGGCATCCTTCTGCCCAGCCTCGCGCCGCGGCGAGAAGCCAGCGATCGCGAGGAAGACCGCCACGATAGCGGTGTAGCCGCCGACCATGCCAACGGCGAGGATGATTCCGGAGAGCGTCAATGCTCCCGCACCGTCGACCGAATACTGCAGAGAGTAGTCGGCCGGGATGATGAGCAGGACGACCGCGAGGACGAGCCCGAGGGCGCCGACGGTGATGGCATCCTTCGCGGTCGGGTCGGTGCGGCGTGCACGAAGGCCGGCGATGAGCTCGACCAGACCGGATGCCGCAGCCCAGATGATGACCACGACGAAGAACGCACCATCGGTGCGCCAGGTCGGGACTCCGCTGGCGACCGCCGCAATAAGGTCGATCACGGCGAGCAGAATGAATGGCCAACGTGATCCGGCCGGAACCGACTGCCAGGCGCCGAGGATAAGGATGAACCCGCTCGCTGCCACAAAACCACCGAAGACGGCGAAGCCGACCTCGGCGGAGTGATCCGACGAGAACGTGATCATCAGCGCGGATGCCGCCGCGAAGAGTGCGCGCAACAACTGGACGTCGCGCACGGTGAACGTTCGAACTGGGGCAGACATGACGATTCCTCGGTCTTCCGGGGTGATATGTCCAGTCTACGCGTGGGCAGGTGCACACACGCCCACCGTCAATTGCCCGCCTGCCCCCTGAATCCACCCATGCGTAATGCGGGGTTTGGCGGTCGGTCCCCAGATCGACCGCCAAACCTCACGTGCACGCAGCGGGGGGACACTGCGCGTCCGGTGGATCGCGTGCATAGGTAGTGCCCTACCCGCCGCGATCCGACCGTGCCGCCCACGCGTTAACTCGGGCCCCGAGTGTCTTGCGTGGTCTTATGCTCAAGGTTAGACACTGCTTGTTCACATACCTGGGGGAGGGTCTGTGATGTACGAAGAAGATTCCATCGGGGTCGACGAGAGGCTCGATTTCGCCTTGGCTTTGCGCAAGGCAATCCTTGCGCGCGGAGTCACTCTCACCTGGTTGCGGGAGCGCCTGGCAGCGAGCGGCAACCCGATCTCAGCGGCGACGCTCAGCTACTGGCGCTCCGGCGCCCGGCGCCCGGAAGGCCCGCAATCGAGGGCTGCCATAGAGCAGATCGAATCGCTGCTCGATCTGGACATCGGAGCTCTGCTGTCGCTGATCGGACCCACCCTGCGCGTCGGCCCGATCGGCACACCGCAGTACCCATTGAATGAAGGGCGTCTGGAGCGAGCTGTGGCCGAGACGTTCATTGCTCTGGATGCTCCGGTCATGGATCCTGGACGTGATGTCTCAACCACTGCCGTCACCGAGGTCGGCAGCGACGGGTTCGTCATCTCGCGCATTACGCGCACGCTTCTGCAGTCCACCTCAGGAACGATCACGAACGTCCCCTATCTCGATCTCACCCCCGGGGTCTCGACACCGGCACCCACTTTCAGCTTCGTGTCCGGCGGGCACATCTCTCGCCGCTATTCGCACCCGAGCGGAGAAGTGCACGGTGCGATGTTCGAGCTTGAGCGTCCACTCGGGCCTGCGCAGACGACGATGATCGAGTGGAAGCTGGAGTACCCACCCGACTATCCGAGCACCAGCGAGACCGGGCACGGCGTCGCCCGCCGGTGTCGCGACATCGTGCTCTGGACCAGGTTCCACCCCGACGCCCTACCGGATTGGATCGAGGAGATAGAGGAGACACCTAGGGAGACCAAGGTGACACCGCTTTTCCTCGACGGCGCCACGACGATCCACCAGGTGCGCCACGGGTGGGGCCCAGGGATGCTCGTGTTGCGCTGGGGGTTCGGCGAACGCGCGTAACGGCACGTAAGAGTGGCGTTGCAGCGCGAGCGAACTACCTGACCACTGCCGTCGGCGTGCGGAGGTGCGTGAGCACCTCGTGACTGATCGAGCCGAGCAGGAACCGTGCGACCACACCACGACCGTGCGAACCGACAACGGTGAGCCTGGCGCCGGACGCAAGCTCGCTGATGACGGCGGACGGATATCCACGCACGACGTGCGACTGAATCTCGAGATCGGGGTAGTCCTGACGGAGCCCGGCCAGCGAGAGTGCCAGGTTCTCCTCCGCGGCGTGCTCCAGACTCTTCAGATAGTCGGGCGGGTAGACGAGCGAGTTACGCGGCTTCACCGTCATCGGAGTCCAGACCGCGACCGCGATGAGCGGCTCACGCAGACGGTCAGACTCGGCGGCCGCGAAGGCGATCGCCGCCTCCGAAATCGGCGAGCCATCGACGCCGACGACCACGCCTGTGCGCCCGCTGATGTCGATGTCAGGGATCACCACGACGGGGATGGATGCCGCAGACACAATGCGGATGCCATGAACGCCACGCGCCTGGCCACCTTCCGGCCCGCGGTAATCGCTGCCGATGACGAGCATCTCCTCTTCAGCTGACGCTTTCGCGAGCTGGGCGACCGGGTCGCCGCGTAGAACTCGAGTCTCGACGGTCAGGCCGCCGGTGCTCAGCCGCTCGGACTCGGCGTTCAACCATTCCAGCGTCTGACGTTCAGTCTCGGCGAGCAACTCACCTTCGCCGACCACACCCAGTGCACCGCTGACAACGGAGACCAACAGCAGCGGACGTTTCCGTTCTGCTGCCCGCTGGGCGGCCCACGCGAGCGCGCGCTCCCCTGCCGTTGTCTGCTCAATCCCGACGACGATTCGTACGCTCATGGTGAGACCTCCTGCTCCGAGGCTAGCGGGCTTGCGCATCGCGCGGGCCTTCAAGGCCCGCCGAGGTTACTCCCCCGTAGCGATCGGACGCCCAGGGGTGTTCGACCATTGACTCCAGGAACCGTGGAAGATCTTCGCATCGATGCCCACCTCGGCGAGCACGAGCGCCGTATGCGCGGCGGTGAGTCCCGATCCGCAGTACGCGGCAACAGGGGTGTCGTCGCTAATCCCGACGTCGGCGAAGTTGCCCCGCAGAGTGTCGAGATCGCGAAGCGTGCCATCCTCGCGGAGGTGCACCCCAGTTGGCAGATTCGTCGCACCGGGGATATGTCCGGCGATCGGGTCCAGCGGCTCGATCTCGCCGCGGAAGCGTTCCGACGCACGCACGTCCAGAAGCACTCCGGATGCCGGGAATGCCGCCGCCTCATCGATGGTGAGACTGTCAGCTGCGACATCCGTCAAGGTCACCGCACCGGGCGTGAACTCTGCTGAACCGGTCTCGACGTCACCACCAGCGGCCTGCCACGCAGCCCATCCGCCGTCTAGCACCCGCACATCGACACCGCCGCGACGCAGCAGCCACCACGCACGCGCCGCCGCCAGCCCGCGGTAGTCGTCATACGCGACGACAACATCGCCGTCGCCTAGTCCCCAGCTGCGCGCTGCATCCTGCACGTGCTCTGTCGAAGGCAGTGGATGCCGACCCTCGTCGGGCCGCCCGTGACGGGACAGCTCCGACTCGAGATCGACATACACCGCGCCGGGGATGTGGCCCTCGAGATAGTCGGATCGACCGTCTGGCTGGTCCAGCCGGAAACGCACGTCAAGGACGCGCGCACCGGAACCGATCAACTCAGCCAGTTCGGTCACGCTCACCAAGTGGGACATGTTGCTCTTACCGCTCAGGCCTTGGCGTCTTCTTCGTCTTCGTCTTCGTCTTCGTCTTCGTCGGACTCTTCGTCGATCTCGTCAACCTCGACGTCAGCTGCGACGGCAGCGGGTTCGACGGCATCCTCGTCTTCGTCCGAATCCTCATCCACGACATCCGCACTCGGCAGACCCTCGGGGCGGATCAGCTCCCGCACCTCAGCCATGAAACTGTTCAGCTGCTGCTGCTGCCAGCGCAGCTGGCGCGTGCGATCCTCGGCATCACGCAACACCTCAGTGGTGTGGCCGGTGACCGTGCTGACGATCTTCTGCGCCTTCACACGTGCACGTTCGAGCGTCTCGCGAGAACGCACCTGCGCATCCGCCTCAATGGCATGTGCCTGCGAGCGCATCAGACGCTCGTAGTCGTCGGCCTTCGCGGAGATCCGCTTGGTGTGCTCAAGGGATGACGCGACCTGCTCGTTCGCATCACCCGTGATGCGCTCAGCGTGAGCAACGGCCTGGTTATGCAACAGCAGGAACTCCTGCTGTGCCTCGTCCTGACGGCGGGTCAGCGTCTCTTCGAATTCCAGCACGCGAGCGTTCATCTCGCGCACCTCACGCTCAGCATCGGCACGCTGCTGGCTCGTCTCACGGGTGACCATCGAGCGCAGAGCTGCTGAACCCTTCTCAGCCTCGGTGCGGACAGTCGCCGCCTCTTGCTCGGCCTGGATGACCTTCTCTGCAGCATGCGCACCCTCGCGCTGAACGCGAGCCTCGTGCGCGGTGTATTCCGTGTCGATACGCAGTCGAACCTGATCGGCATCGTGCTGCGCCTGCGCGGTGATTCGGTCAACCTCGGTGGCGAGCTCAGCTCGGCGGGTATCTGCTTCGGCGCGCGTAACCTCGAGCAGGCGATCCGCCTGCACGGCGGCGTTCTGGATCAGTACCGACGCCTGCTCCTCGGCAACTCTCAGCACAGCCTCGAACTGCAGCCGCGACCCCTCACCGTCAGTCTCGCTCTTCGGCGCGTCCACAAGCTCGCTGGTGAGCGTCGCGACCTGCTGCTCGGCGTCGTCTGCTTGCGCGCGCGCTGCTGCGAGGTCTGCTTCCAGTGCCGCGACACGGTCATCGGCCTGCGCCTCGACCTCAGCGATGCGCGCGTCGCTCTCGGCGCGCGCGGCCTCTACCTCTGAGCGCACGGAGGCGATGTCGCGGCTCCCACCGGAACGGGCCTCAGCAAGATCTGCTTCCGCACGCTGTGCCTGCATGCGCAGGCCCGCGATCGCGGCATCCACCTCACCCTTGTCATACCCACGGAAACCGATCGTGAAGGTGCCTTGCTCGCGCGTCTGTCCGTGGGCCAGCTGATCGAAGAAGTCGGCCCCCTGCTCGTCGACGTTGTTCTCGGCGGAGTCATTCACGAGGGAACACCTTTCTGGCAACTGCGAGCCGGAAGACCTTCATGACGCGAGGCATCATGAAAAAAGGGCCGTTCGCAGAAATGGGGAGGAAACGAGGGGAGATCTCATCGTCAAGACTAATCGAGGCAGGCCGCGACGGGGGAAACAATCGGCGCCCCGATAAACTGCCGCCGACCCCCCGATTGAAGGATGCCGCAATGCCGCGTTTTGATCTGCCCCTCGAGGAGCTGCGCTCCTACCGCCCCGCAATCGCAGAACCCACCGATTTCGATGATTTCTGGGAGCAGACGCTCGAGGAGTCCAGGGCACTCGCTGCGCCGGTTCAGCTGCGCCGAATCGACTCCCCGCTTCAGTCCGTCGAGGTGTACGACGTGACCTTCAGCGGCTTCGGCGGGGATCCGATCGGCGCATGGCTGTTGCTGCCGGCGGGCACAGATGAGCCGCTGCCTGCCGTGGTCGAGTACAACGGATACGGCGGCGGCCGTGGGCTGCCGCACGAACGACTCAGGTGGGCAGCATCCGGATACGCGCACTTGTTCATGGACACCCGCGGACAGGGCAGCTCCGGAGGCACCGGTGGCGTCACGCCCGACCCCCACGGCTCGGGTCCCGCGTTCCCCGGATTCATGACCAGAGGGATCGACGACCCGAACAGCTATTACTACCGCCGGGTCTACACGGATGCTGTGCTCGCGATCGACGCTATCCGCTCGCTCGACCGGATCGATGCGTCGCGCGTGGCCGTGTGTGGAGGAAGCCAGGGCGGCGGGATCGCGATTGCTGCTGCTGCCCTGTCCAACGGACTCATCGCCGCGCTGCCAGACGTGCCGTTCCTGTGCCACTTCGAGCGTTCGGTGGGGATGACCGGGCGCGACCCGTACAACGAAATCGTTCAGTACCTGTCGGTTCACCGCGATGCCACGGAGCGCACCTTTCAGACCCTGTCGTACTTCGACGGTGTGAACCTCGCCCGTCGCGCCACCTGTCCTTCCCTCTTCTCGGTCGCACTGATGGATCCGATATGCCCGCCGTCGACCGTGTACGCGGCCCGCAACAACTGGGGCGGGATCGCAGAGATCGTCGAGTATGCCTTCAACGAGCACGAGGGTGGGCAAGGCTTGCAGTGGGAGCGTCAGGCCGCATTCCTCGCTGAGCAGCTGGCGGGGTGAGGTCGGCGGGTTTCGACCGGGCTCAGCGGCGGCGGTACTCCTCGTCGCTCACGTGCTCGAGCCAGGTCGTCGTCGTGGTCGGATCATCGGCGCCCTCAAGCAGTGCGATGTGCTCCATGAAGCAGTCATCCGTGCCTCCGTGCCAGTGCTCTTCGCCCGGCGGGGTGTAGATTGTCTGGCCCGGCAGCGCCTCGACGACGTGCCCGTCGCGGGTGCCGCATACGGCAACACCTTCGGTGACGCGCAGGTACTGTCCACGGGCGTGTGAATGCCACGCCGTTCTGGCGCCTGGCGCGAATCGCACCAGCCCGCCCGACATCCGCTGATCACCGTCGTGCGGAGCGATGATCGGGTCGAACCAGACGTCGCCGGTGAACTGCTCCGGCGGGTTCTTGACGGTCGGAATGCGGGGTTCGATGTTCATGTCTCTCCTTCGTGCGGTTCAACAGGCGCAAATGGCTGAATCCGGGGGCAGAATGCAGCCATTTGCACTTGTCGAACTGGGGGTTATACGGTCAGCAGCACCTTCGTGGCGCGGCGCTCGTCCATGGCGCGGTAGCCCTCGGCGGCCTGCTCGAGCGGCAGGGTCAGGTCGAAGACGTCACCTGGGGTGATCTTCCGGTCCCAGATGAGCTGGATGAGCTCCGGGAGGAAGCGGCGCACCGGGGCGGGGCCACCGTGCAGATGCACGCCGGAGAAGAACAGCTCCTCGCCGGGCAGTGCGACGCCGTGAGAGACGCCGACGTAGCCGACGTGTCCGCCGGCACGGGTGGAACGGATCGCCTGCATCATCGACTCCTGGGTGCCAACGGCCTCGATCACAGAGTGCGCGCCGAGCCCGTTCGTGAGCTCCTTGATCTTCGCCACGCCCTCATCGCCGCGCTCTTCGACGATGTCGGTCGCACCGAACTTCCGTGCCAGCTCCTGGCGGTCGGCATGCCGACTCATCGCGATGATGCGCTCGGCGCCGAGTTCCTTTGCCGCGAGGATGCCGAGCAGGCCAACCGCTCCGTCACCGACGACCGCGACGGTCTTGCCGGGGCCGACCTCGGCGGCAACGGCAGCGAACCAGCCGGTGCCAAGCACATCAGAGGCGGCCAGAAGTGCCGGGATCAGGTCGGCGTCAGGCTGGCCGGGGGTGGCGACGAGGGTTCCGTCAGCATGCGGAACGAGGCTGTACTCGGCCTGTGTTCCGTACTGACCCATCGGCACAACGTGCACGCAGCGCGACTGGTACCCGGCCTGGCAGATCTCGCAGGTGTTGTCGGATGCCATGAACGATCCGACCACGAAGTCGCCGACCTTGATGGTTGAAACCTCCGCGCCGATCTCCTCGACGATGCCGACGTACTCGTGGCCCATGGGGGTCTCGTGCGCGCTGTCGGTGCCGCGGTAGGGCCAGAGGTCGGACCCGCAGATGCAGGTCGCTGCGATCTTGATGACAGCATCCGTCGGCCTGGTGATGGTCGGCTTCTCACGCTCTTCGACCCGAACATCGCCGGGTCCGTACATGACTACTCCACGCATGTGATGTGTTCTCCTTTGGATGGGTGGTTACAGTCAACGCCCTCGCGCGACCACGAGGAAGAGTCTGTGAAGAGGTGTACCGACAGGGCACCCTTCGGACGGCGGGAACCGGCCTATCCTTGCCGAATGGACAACCGATCCGAGGTCCGCGAGTATCTTTCGTCGCGACGCGCGAAGCTCACCCCGGAGCAGGTCGGCATCGCCGGCGGCACCAACCGACGTGTACCTGGGCTGCGCCGCGCCGAGGTGGCGATGCTCGCCGGGGTCAGCGTCGAGTACTACGCAAAGCTCGAGCGCGGGGCCATCGCCGGGGCATCCTCGTCGGTACTTGACGCGCTCTCGCGTGCTCTGCAACTCGATGACACCGAACGCGCACACCTGTTCGATCTGGCTCGTGCGGCCGACGGCATCCCGACGTCCGGGCGGTCGCGACGCCGTGCCGCGACGCCGGCTGCGCCGAGGGTGAGTCTGCAGTGGACGCTGGATGCTCTGTCTGGCGCCGTCGCGTTCGTTCGCGACCCACACCAGGACCTCATCGCGGCCAACGCCCTCGGCCGCGCGTTCTTCTCTCCCATGATCGGTAAGGGCGGTCGCACACCGAACTTCGCGCGGTTCCAGTTCTTGGATCCGGCGTCGCAGGACTTCTACACCGACTGGGACCTGTTCGCCGAGATGTGCGTAGCGATCATGCGCGCCGAGGCCGGCCGCGACCCTCATGACAAAGGACTGCAGGATCTCGTTGGTGAACTGTCGACGCAGAGCGACGTGTTCCGCAGGCTGTGGGCCGCGCACGACGTGCGCCAGCACGGTGCCGGCACCAAGCGGTATCGGCATCCGATCGTCGGAGACGTAACGCTCGCGTACGAGGAACTCGCGATCACCGCCGAACCGGGACAGGTACTGATGGTCTACACGGCGGAGCCAGGCTCACCGTCGGCGGAGCGACTCGGCCTGCTGGCGAGCTGGGCGGCCGAGCACGAAGCTCCGGAACGTCGTCGGCAGACAAACTGACGATGCTCGGCAGCTGGGCGGCGACGGATGCCACGACCGAGGTCGTGTGTTCTGCTCTGAGCAGAAACACTCGCGCTCGCGGCTGACGCCGACTTATCGTGAGGCATGGCCGCGATCATCCCTTTCCCTGCCCCATCCCGGCAGTCGCACACGCAGGCGAACGGCCCCGAGCCACTCTGGCGCCAGCTGCTCGGAGATCAGCTGCGCCGCAGGCGACATGAGCGCGAAGAGACTCTCACCGAGACTGCGAACAAGGCGGGCGTCTCGCCGCAGTATCTCTCCGAGGTGGAACGCGGGCTCAAAGAGCCATCCAGCGAGATGATCGCCGCGATCGGCGGAGCCCTGGGCGTCACGCTCGTCGACCTCACCAGCAACGTGGCCGACGAACTGCGTATGGCCTCGGCTCCGGCATCCGCTGCCGGGTCTGCAGGCGTCTTCGCCCTCGCCGCCTGATCAAGGCCTGGGTGTCGCCGCTCGGCATCCGCCTGCGACACCTGTCGGACGTTGTTGCAGATGGCGGAGGTATTCGCTGATTTTGTCCGACAGACGTGACAACCTCCGCGATCTGCAACATCCCGGGCGCTACTCAGACGAGCGCGCCCCGAGCACGGTGTCGATCAGCCCGTACTCGAGCGCACCGGACGCGGTGAACACCCGATCCCGGTCGGTATCGGCACGCAGCGCCTGAACCGTGCGACCACTGTGCCGAGCGAGGATCTCCTCCATATCGGAGCGCACCCGCACGACCTCATCGGCCGCGAGGATCAGATCGGGGATGGCACCGCGCGACTGTCCGGCGGGCTGGTGCAGCACGATGCGGGAGTGGGCGAGCGCTGCGCGCTGCCCCGGGGCTCCTGCCGCTGCGAGCAGCGCGGCCGGGCCGATCGCCTGCCCGACGACCGTCGTCGCGACCGCTGGCCGAATGTGCTGCATCGTGTCGTACACGGCCAACGCCGCACCAGGATCACCGCCCTCGCTGTTGATGTAGAACTGCACGCCAGTCTCCGGGCTGTCTGAGTCGAGATGCAGCATTTGCGCGATGAGCGCGTTTGCGACGCCGGCATCGATCCCGGTGCCGAGATAGATGACGCGCTCGGCGAGCAGGTGCGAGTAGACATCCATGATGCGTTCCCCGCGCGGATGCTGCGCGATCACATTCGGGATTGTGTAGCTGCTCATGACTTTGCTCCTCCGGTTTTGGATGGCGATTCGGTTGTGGCTGGCGAGTCTGTTGTGGATGCCACGGCATCCGTTCCCAATCCGACCCGTGCCCTGCGCCGAGGAAGCACCTCGCCGATCGACGTGACGATCTCGTCGATGAAGCCGTACTCCTGAGCCTGCGCGGCGGTGTACCAGCGGTCGTGCAGCGAATCCTCGAAGATGCGCTCGGTGGTCTGGCCTGTGTCATCGGAAATGAGTCCGAGCACGGTGTCGCGCATCTGTCGAAGATCGTCGGCCTGCGTCTCGATCTCCCCAGCGGAGCCGCCGATCCCCGCGGACCCCTGGTGCATGAGGATTCTCGCGTGCGGCAGGGCACGACGTTTGCCGTTCGTGCCGGCCGAAAGCAGGAACTGCCCCGCGCTGGCGGCAGTCCCGAGTGCGAGTGTTGCGACGTCGTTCGGGATCAGATTCATGATGTCGCGGATGGCGAGCATCGACGGCACCGATCCCCCAGGCGAATGGATCCACAGGGCGACGTCGGCGGCCGAGTCTTCAGCCGAAAGGGTCAGCAGCTGCGTCATCAGCAGCGTGCCGTTGTCGTCGTTGAGTGCACCGTCGAGCACGAGGATGCGCTCGTGGAACAGCGCGCGGCGGGCATCAGGACCGAACTGTGGGATGGGGTTCTCTTCGCTCATGAATCCAGAGTGCGTCGCACGGCGGTCGAGCAGGCGCGAATCTGCTCTGAGCGGCTCTGCCGTGGGCGGATGCGCCCCGAAACATTCCCGAATCATCGACCTTCTACGGTCGAAGCATGGGACAGGCATGGCAACCGCAGACGACGGCATCAACTTCCCCGGCACCGGAACCATCACACTCCCGTCCGCCTGAATGCTGGCATCCGGTACACATGCACGACCCGAGTACGCCTGCACGATCATTCTCGGCAATCGGTCGTGCAAGTGTGCTGGCGTCGTGCAGACGTAACTGGGCCGTGCGCCGGACGCATTGTTTTCGGTGTGCCTAAAAGGTAGGTTTTCGGTGTGCCTAAAAAATTCCGACCCGGGGCGTCGACTCGCCCTATTGCGGCGCTCATCCTTGCTGGTGCCGTCGTCCTGGCCGGATGCGCTGGACCGAATGCCGCGGCGCCGAATGGCTCTGGATCGGATGCCACGGACGAGCGCCCGATGGTGCTGACCACCTTCACCGTGCTCGCCGACATCGCCCAGAACGTCGCGGGCGACCACCTGCGCGTGGAGTCGATCACCAAACCCGGCGCCGAGATCCACGGCTACGAGCCGACGCCGGGTGATGTGCGCAAGGCCGCCGACGCCGATCTGATCCTGGACAACGGGTTGAATCTCGAGGTGTGGTTCGCGCAGTTCGTCGACTCGGTCGACGTGCCGCACGCGGTCGTCTCCGATGGCATCGACGTGATCGACATCACCGCAGACGCGTATGCCGGAAAGCCGAACCCGCACGCCTGGATGAGTCCGCTGAATGTTCAGCTCTATGTCGACAATATGGTCACCGCGTTCACCGAGCTCGACCCCGCGCACGCCGACGACTTCGCCACCAACGCCGAGTCGTACAAGGCCGAACTGCAGCAGGTGCAGGACGACCTCACCGCAGACCTCGCCGAACTTCCGAAGAACGAGCGGGCACTGGTCACCTGCGAGGGTGCATTTTCGTATCTCACCCGGGATGCCGGCCTCACAGAGGCGTACATCTGGGCCGTGAACGCCGAACAGCAGGCGACCCCTCGCCAGATCGCTGCCGCAATCGAGTTCGTCAGGGACAACGACGTTCCTGCCGTATTCTGCGAGTCGACGGTGTCGGACAAGGCCATGCAGCAGGTCGTCGAGGCGACGGATGCCTCATTCGGAGGCATCCTCTACGTGGACTCGCTGTCGATGGCCGATGGTCCGGTGCCGACATATCTTGACCTCATCCGCCACGACGCTGACACCATCATTGCCGGGCTCACCGGATCTGGATCCGGCTCATGAGCGCAATCGAGGTGCGCGGCGTGACGGTCCGCTACGGCGATGTGCTCGCCCTGGATGACGTCTCACTGAACGTCGAGGCGGGCCGCGTGACCGGGCTCATCGGAATGAACGGTTCGGGCAAGTCGACGCTGTTCAAGACGATCCTGGGGATGGTGCGTCCGGCGTCCGGCACGGTAACGCTCGGCGGTATGGATTCGGCATCCGCCCGCAAACGGGGGCTGGTCGGCTACGTGCCACAGAGCGAAGACGTCGACTGGACGTTCCCGGTCTCGGTGCGCGACGTGGTGATGATGGGTAGATACGGCACGCAGGGCTTCATGCGGCGAGCGCGGACCATCGATCGGGATGCCGTCGACGAAGCCCTGCAACGGGTGGAGCTCACCGATCTCGCCGACCGCCAAATCGGGCAGCTCTCCGGTGGCCAGCGCAAGCGCGCGTTCGTCGCCCGCGGGATCGCGCAGGGCGCAGGCATCCTGCTACTCGATGAACCCTTTGCCGGCGTCGACAAGCGCAGCGAAGCGACGATCGTTCGGCTGCTGCGCGAGCTTGCGGCAGCCGGAGATACTGTGCTGGTCTCCACCCACGATCTGCATGCGCTGCCGACGCTGGCCGACGAGGCCGTCCTGCTGCTGCGCCGGGTGCTGTTCCACGGGTCAGTGGCCGAGGCGCTGGAACCGGCCAATCTGTCCCGCGCCTTCGGGCTCGGCTCTACTGACGAGAATGGGGCCGACGAGAACCAGGGGGAGGTGTCATGATCCTCGATTGGATTCTCGAGCCGCTGCAGTACGACTTCATGGTGCGGGCCCTGGTCACGACGGTCATCGCGGCGATCGTGTGTGCGCTGTTGTCGTGCTGGCTGGTGCTGGTGGGTTGGTCGCTGATGGGTGATGCCGTCTCGCACGCCGTGCTGCCCGGCGTCGTGCTGGCCTACGTCGTCGGGGCGCCGTTCGCCATTGGGGCGCTGGTCTTCGGATTTCTCGCGGTCGGCCTGATCGGGCTGATCCGCGGCACGAGCAGGATCAAGGAGGATGCCGCGATCGGCATCGTCTTCACCACCCTGTTCGCGTTCGGGCTGGTGCTGATTTCAGTCACCCCAAGCCAGACCGATCTCAACCACATCATCTTCGGCAACATCCTCGGAGTCTCTGACACTGACCTGTTGCAGATCGCGATCCTCGCTGCTGTGGCCTTCGGCGTGCTGATCATCAAGCGCCGCGACTTCACGCTCTATGCTTTCGATCCGACCCACGCGTTCGCGATCGGGCTCTCACCGCGTTTCCTCGGAGCCTTGTTGCTCGGCGTCTTGGCGCTCACCGCCGTCGTCGCCCTGCAGGTCGTCGGAGTCGTACTCGTCGTCGCGATGCTGATCATCCCCGGCGCGACCGCGCATTTGCTGACAGATCGCTTCGGACGGATGCTCGTGATCGCGCCCCTCATGTCGGCACTGTGCAGCGTGATCGGGATCTACCTCAGCTACTGGATCGATGCGGCATCCGGCGGCCTGGTCGTCATGGTGCAGGGGTGCGTGTTCGCACTCGTGTATCTGTTCGCGCCGCACCAGGGCGTGATCGGCAAGCGGCTGCGTCATCTCCGTAGCTATGCACGGCAAGCGCGCCCATAGGCTGGAGCAATGCCTCTGGAACCTCTCGCCCTGCCCTCCGCCGACTGGGCGGGCTTCGTCGCGGAGCGCGCCGACTCCTCTCTCACTGAAGCACGCGAGGTCGTCGCCCGCCTCAAGGACGGCACCGAGCGCAGCGCACTGGAGACACTCGAACTGTGGAACGTCGGACAGACAGCGGCAATGAACGCCGCGAGCATGACCGAGCTTCTCTCCGAGGTGCACCCGGACACCGAACTACGTGAGCTCGCCGAAGACAGAATGCAGGCTGCCGCGGCATTCGTCACCGAGCGTGACCAGGATCGTGACCTCTACGCGCTGTTCGCCGCGCTCGATCCCACCGGTCTCGACGCCGAGGCCGCTCGTCTGTTGGAGCGCACCCTGCGCGACTTCCGCCGCGGCGGCGTGGACCGTGACGACGCCACCCGCGCCCGCCTGTCGGAGATCGCGGCGCGCATCACCGTGATTGAGCAGGAGTTCTCCCGCAATGTGCGCGACGATGTGCGCAGCATCCGGATCTCCCCCGATCGGCTCGACGGCTTGCCGGAGGACTTCCGCGCCGCGCACCCGGTCGGCGACGACGGGCTCGTCGAGATCACGACGGACTACCCGGACTTCCGCCCGTTCCGCGCCTACGCGCACGACCGCGCGGCCCGCGAGGAGCTCGCCCGCGTCTATGGCTCCCGCGGCTGGCCTGCCAACAACTTGCTGCTGCACGAGCTGCTGGAGCTCCGCGCCGAGCAGGCAACAGCCCTTGGCTACGCATCCTGGCCGGATTTCGACGCCGAGGCGAAGATGATCGGCACCGGCGCTGCAATTGCCGAATTCATCGACCGCATCGCAGACCTATCGGCGGACCGCGCACAAGCGGATGCCGCGGCTCTCCTCGTCCGCGCCCAGCAGGATGACCCATCAATCACCGAGATCACGAGCGCCGACTCCGACTATTACGGCGAGCTGATCCGCCGTGAGCAATACGACGTCGACGCGCAGGCCGTGCGCCAGTACTTCGACTTCGCACGAGTGCGCGAGGGGCTGCTCTCCGTGACCGGCCGACTGTTCGGCCTCGAGTACCAGGCCGTGGCTACTCCGGCCTGGGCGGACGACGTCACGAGCTACGACGTGCTGCAGAGCGGCGAGCGCATCGGGCGCATCCATCTCGACCTGCACCCGCGCGAGGGCAAGTACAAGCACGCCGCACAGTTCGACTTGGTGAAGGGTGTGCGCGGTGCGCAGCTGCCCGAGGGTGTGCTGGTCTGCAACTTCCCACGCGGGCTCATGGAGCACGAGCAAGTCAAGACGCTGTTCCACGAGTTCGGCCACCTGCTGCACCACGTTCTCGGCGGCGACCAGCCGTGGGTGCGGTTCTCTGGGGTCGCGACCGAATGGGACTTCGTCGAGGCGCCGTCGCAGATGCTCGAGGAGTGGGCATGGGATGCCGAAATCCTGCGCACCTTTGCCGTGGATGCCGCGGGAGAGTCGATTCCCGCGGATCTCGTCGCACGCATGCGCGAAGCGGCTGACTCCGACCGCGGCCGCTGGGTGCGCACGCAGATCTTTTACTCAGCGGTGTCGTACCGCCTGCACCAGGACCGCCCGGCCGATCACGATGCCACGATCGCCGAGCTGTCCGACCGGTACTCCGTCATCGCCCACCTGCCGGGCACCCACATGCAGGCAGGATTCGGGCATCTCACCGGCTACAGCTCCGCGTATTACACGTACATGTGGAGCCTCGTGATCGCGAAGGACCTGTTCAGCGCGTTCGACCCTGCAGACATGTTCGCGCCGGACGTCGCCGCCCGGTACCGCGACGAGATCCTCGCCCGTGGCGGAGCTGCGGATGCCGCGGCCCTGGTCGAGTCGTTCCTCGGACGCCCGTACTCCTTCGACGCCTTCGGAAAGTGGCTCGCCGGCGAGGCCTGAGCGCGTCAGATGGTCCAGAGCAGCTGGGCGCTCGGGTCCCCGGATGACTCCACACCCGTCGCCACCGGCAGCGTCCGGAACGCCTGCCCCAGGTCGGCGATGAGGTCTCCGGCGTTCTCCAGCCCGATCGACAGTCGCAGCACGTCTGCGTCCGGGCGCGCGTCAGCAGGAACCGGCCGGTGCGTGAGCGCGGCCGGATGTTGGATCAGCGAATCGACGCCACCGAGCGAGACCGCGTGCGTGAACAGCTGCACGGCAGACGCGACAGCGCTGGCCGCGGCATACCCGCCGCGCATCCGCATCGCAATCATCGCTCCGGTCCCCCGCATCTGCCGCTCGAGAATCCGCTCCGGGTCGCCATTGAGCCCGGGGAAGAACACCTCATCGACCTCGGGCTGATCGATCAACCACTGCACGATCTGCTGCGCGTTCTCCTGCTGCTGGCGCATCCGCACCGGCAGCGTCGTGAGCCCCCGATGCAGCAGGTACGCGCCGAGCGGATGCAGCAATCCCCCGGTCACCGCCCGTACCCTGCGCAACGCCGCGGCCGTAGTTTCACTGCACGCGATGACACCTGCGATCACGTCGCCGTGTCCGCCGAGGTACTTCGTCGCACTGTGCAGCGACATGGCGGCACCATGATCGAGCGGGTTCTGCAGAATCGGCGTCGCGAAGGTGTTGTCGACCACGACCGGCACGTCCCCGGCAGCCGCAACGACCGCGGCGATGTCAACGAGTTCTAGTGTCGGGTTCGCCGGCGTCTCCACGACGACGAGGCCGGTATCGGGGCGGATGCTGACACCCACCTCCGATGGGTGGCAGTAGGTCGTCTCGGTGCCGAGCAGACCGGAACCCAGCAGGTGATCGGTTCCGCCGTACAGCGGCCGAACCGCCACGACGTGCCGACGACCCGTCGCACTGGTCATAGCGAGAATCGCCGCGGTCATCGCCGCCATCCCCGAGGAGAATGCCACCGCGGCCTCGGCGTGCTCCATCTCTGCGAGCGCGTCCTCGAACCGCGCAACCGTCGGGTTCCACAGTCGCGCGTAAACCATGCTGCCGTCCGCCGGCGGCCTGCCCCCGGTCGCCATGGCCTCGTAGGAGTCGCCTCCGCGCTCGATATCCGGCAGCGGGTTCGTGGTGGAGAGGTCGATCGGCAGGGCGTGAACGCCGAGTTCGGACAGGTCGGCCCGACCGCTGTGGACGGCGACAGTATCAGGATGCATTCTTCAACGTTGCCGGAATCACAATAGGGATGGGAAGATTCGACAGTATCCGCCGCAAAAGCCGCACTACTCGATTTTTCCAACAAAGGCGCACGATCCGGAGATGGTCAGATTGCCGAAAGCACAACCGTCCGCAGCATCCCTCGATGAACTCGATCTCGAGATCCTCGCCGCCCTCAGCACTCGCGCCGATCTCACCAACAAGGCGCTCGCGCATCAGCTCGGCCTCGCAGAGTCAACGTGTGCGCACCGCGTGCGAAGCCTCCGCGATCGCGGAATCATCCGCGACACCCGCATCCGCCTCGATGAAGCTGCGCTCGGCTTCCCGCTGCAGGCAATCATCAAGGTGCGCCTCGCCAATCACACCGGCGAGAAGGTCACGGCACTGTTCGATGCTCTCGCCACGATGCCGCGCGTTCTGCAGGTGTTCCACGTCGCCGGCGTCGACGACTTCCTGGTTCACGTCGCGGTTCAGGATGCCGCGGCGCTACGCGACATCGTGCTCGAACACATCACCGTGCATCCCGTCGTCCGCGGCACCGAGACGCAGCTTGTGTTCGAACTGCGTGACGGCGGCGGAGTGCTGCAGGGATAGCGGCGACTCACCGTTTGAGCAGCCGCTTCCACCGTCGCTGCACCACGATGGGCACCGACTGCGTGACGATCGCATCCACGTTCAGCGAGCTGTCGTTGGGCCCGATGATCGCAATCGGAGTCGTGAGCGTCATCTCGTACGGATCGATCGGCATCTGCGCCAGCGCCCTGTGCGCCCGCACATACGCCGGAACAAGGATGACGACCGCGCCTACCCAGGCGAGCGGGTTGCTCATCGCGACACCACCGAAGCCCAGCACCGCGCCCAGCGCGACCGCCGCACCGACGCGCATGACGAGCTCGACGACGCCAGTGATGGTCGGGATCAGCGCCTGGCCGAGCCCCTGTAGCGCGCCACGGATGACGAACAGCACGCCAAGCAGCGAATACGTCGCACCGTTGATGATGAGCATGAGATGCGCGAGCTCGACGACCTCTTCTGCACCGTCACCGACGAACAGCCGCACGAGGTTGGTTCCGAATGCGATGAGCACGGCGCCCAGCACCAGCGAGGCGATGATCGCCATCCAGGTCGCCTGCACGACGCCTGCACGGATGCGGTCGGGCCGGCGTCCGCCGAAGTTCTGCGCCACGTACATCGAAACGGCTAGTCCCAGCGACGCCAGCAGTGCAGTCGCGAGGCTGTCGACGCGGGATGCCGTGGTGTATGCCGCGACGGCTTCCGCACCGAGCATGTTCAGCGCGACCTGTACCACCAGGGTCCCGATCGCGATGATCGACGCCTGGAAGCCCATCGGCAAGCCCAGTCGCAGGTGCTCGGTCAGGTCAGCTCGAGTGATCTTCCAGTCTTCGCGGCGAATGTGCAGCGCTGGCATCCGACGCCTGACGAACTCAAGGCACAGCACGACAGAGATGGCCTGCGCGATGACTGTCGCCAGCGCAGCGCCCGCGACACCCCAACCCACCGGGCCCACCAGCAAGAGCACGAGCACGACGTTCACAGCGCACGAGATCGTGAGGAACACCAGAGGCGTCTTCGAGTCACCGATCGCTCGGATGATCGCCGAGAGGTAGTTGAAGAACATCGTTGCGCCGCCACCGAGGAAGCTGATCTGCGTGAACAGCGTCGCTTCGGCGAGGAGCTCTGGCGGTGTCTGCATGAGCACCAGGATGGGCTCTGCAAGCAGCGGTCCTGCGATCGTGATGATCACGCTGGCGATCGCCGCGAGCACCGTTCCCGTGGCGACCGAGCGCCGCACGGCGGTGTGGTCGCCTGCGCCGTAAGCCTGCGCGGTCGGAATCGCGAACCCGCTCGTCATGCCCCAGGCGAAGCCGAGCAGCAGGAACAGCAGAGAACCCGTCGCGCCGACGGCGGCGAGCGAGTTCACGCCCAACTCTCGGCCGACGACGATTGTGTCGACGACCTGGTAGAGCTGCTGCACGACGTTGCCGATCAGCAGGGGCACGGAAAATGCGAGGATGACGCGCCAAGGGCGGCCAGTGGTGAGAGAGGTGGCCATGCGGAGAAAAGACTTCCGGAACGCGGGGACGGGGAATCAGAGGGCCGAGAACCGGCAGACGAACAGTTTATCGAATCGATTCGGTAACGGAAGACCTAAGGCGAGATCCACCGCTCCGGGTGCAGGATGGATGCATGACCCGCACCGCCACCGCCGCCACCACTGCGATCCGCGAAATGCGCGACTTCCTCTTCGCGCACGCCACCGACTACGACGGCGCCGTGTCGGGGTTTCGATGGCCAGAGCTCGACGAGTTCAACTTCGGCCTGGAGTGGTTCGACGTCGTCGCTGGTGAGAATCCCGACCGTCCGGCGGTGCAGATCGTCTCGGCCGACCTGAGCATCAAGAGTTGGAGCTACGCCGAGCTCTCTCGACGATCCGACCAGGTCGCAAGCTGGCTGCGAGAGATCGGCATCGCCCGCGGCGACCACCTGATCGTGATGCTGAACAATTCGATCGAGCTGTGGGAGGTGATGCTCGGCTTCGCCATGATCGGCGCCGTCGCCATTCCGACATCCACTCTGCTCTCGGCATCCGATCTCGCCTACCGCGTCGAACACGGTCATGCGCGCGGAGTCGTGACGCTGGGCTCTCTCGCCGATCGCCTCAGCGATATCGATGACGACATTCTGCGCGTCGGCGTCGGCGAGACCCCCGCCGGCTGGCACGACTTCGCCGACTCGACCAACGCCCCGGCATCGTTCGAACCGGATGGTCCGACTCCGGCATCCGACACCGGGCTGCTGTATTTCACCTCCGGCACGACCAACCGCCCCAAGCTCGTGCAACACACTCAGGTTTCCTATCCGGTAGGTCATCTGTCGACCATGTGGTGGCTGGGACTTCGACCGGGAGATGTGCACCTGAACATCTCGTCCCCCGGCTGGGGCAAGCACGCCTGGTCGAGCTTCTACTCGCCGTTCCTTGCCGAGGCGACCGTATTCGTCTACAACTACGACCGCTTCGACGCGAACACACTGATGCAGGTGATGGACACCCACCAGGTCTCGACGTTCTGCGCGCCGCCGACGGTATGGCGAATGCTCATCCAGGCCGACCTCTCGCGGCTCACACACCCACCGCGCGAACTGGTCGGCGCCGGTGAACCGCTGAACCCCGAGGTCATCAGCCGCGTGCGCGCTGCCTGGGGCGGCACGATCCGCGACGGTTTCGGCCAAACCGAGATGACCTGCTGCGTGGGCAACTCCCCCGGCCAGATCGTGAAGGACGGTTCGATGGGGCGGGCGCTGCCGGGCTATCCGGTCGTACTGCTGGACCCGGTGACCGGCGAGGTGACCGAGCGCGAGGGCGAGATCGCACTGGATCTCGCGCATCCGCCACTGGGGCTCATGGCCGGGTACTACGGCGATCCAGAGAAAACCGCAGAGTCACGTGCGGGCGGTTTCCACCACACCGGAGACATCGCCACGCGCGATGAGGACGGCTACCTCACCTACATCGGGCGATCGGATGACGTGTTCAAGGCATCCGACTACAAGATCTCGCCATTCGAGCTCGAATCCGTGCTGCTGGAGCACGATCTCGTCGTCGAGGCCGCGGTGATCCCTAGCCCGGATCCCACGCGACTTTCGGTGCCGAAGGCGTATGTCTGCCTGCGGGCGGATGCCGCGGACGGACCGGATGCCGAGGCCGATGCCGCACGCGCCATCTACGCCTTCGCGCGCGAGCGCCTGTCGGCACACCTGTGGGTGCGGATCATCGAGTTCGTGCCGGAATTGCCCAAGACCATCTCCGGCAAGATCCGCCGGGTGGAGCTGCGATCGCGTGAAGCTGAGCGAGTCGCTGGCGGGGATACCTCAGGACAGCACCTGGACCGCGACTACCGCTGAAGACGCGGTCAGGCGTGACTCGCCTCGACACGCACGTCGCCGCCGCCGCCGAAACGCTCCACCGGCCGCGGCTGCACCACGACTTGCGCCGGCTCTGCACTGACAGCGACTGCCGGCTTCGGCCTGGCCGCAAAGGTGCTCACCGCTCCACGCAATAGGCCGCCAAGCACGAGCGCTGCCACAAGCGCGACTGCGGCGACAAGCGCCGGAATCCACACGCCGGAGAAGCCAGAGGCAAGGCTCAGCATCGCCCCGCCGATCCAGACCGCGACCGCACCGCCGCACACCGCTGCCGACCCCCGCGCAAGAGCCACCATCGCGACGAGCGCACACAGTACGGCTATCACCGCACCAAAGATCCCGATCGGCATGAAGAACTCTGCCAGGTCTCGAACAACACCAATTGACGACATCTTTTGACCCCCCGGTCATCCTCCGTGATCTCAACGGTACGCAGTACCGCAGCGATCCGCATCCATCGGAAGGATGATGTTACGCAAACGGTGCCCCCGAGCGCAACAACGACGGATAGGGAGGATGATGGATGGCGTGGCCGCACCTCTTTCTGAACTGACCCGGATGCCCGAACCGCAACTCGTATACGCCGCAGACGGCACGCGTCTGGCGACTTACACCTGGGGAGATATCGACGCCCCCGTCGTCGTCATCGTGCACGGGTTCGCCTCGAATGTCCGCGACAACTGGGTGCTCACCGGATGGGTGCGCGATCTCACTCGCGCCGACTACCGTGTGCTCGCGCTCGACCAGCGCGGCCACGGACTGAGCGAGAAGCCGCACGACCCGGCCGCGTATGCGATGCGTACTCTCGCGTCGGATGTCGAGATCGTCATGGACACCTACCTCGTGGAAGATGCCTTCTACCTCGGCTACTCGCTCGGCTCACGCGTCGGCTGGGAGGTCGTGCGCGACCTGCCGCAGCGCATCAACCGCGCCGTGCTCGGCGGCGTGCCAGACGGCATCCCCCTGGAGCGGCTCGATATCGAGCAGGTGCGTGCATACGTCGAAGACGGCGTACCCGTGCAAGACCAGACCACGCAGAACTACATCGCACTCACCGAGCGCGTACCAGGCAATGATCTTCGCTCTCTGCTCGCACTCGCCGAGGGCATGCGCACGACCCGGACCATCGATCCGGATCCCACCAACGCTCCGACCAGGCCGATCCTGTTCGCCACTGGGGCGAAGGATGCCGTCATCGAAGGCTCCCGCGACCTTGCGAGCTCCGCGCCGAACGGCCGGTTCTTCGAGATCCCCGGTCGGCACCACTTCAACGCCCCCGGCTCGCGTGCGTTCAAGGATGCCGCGCTGGAGTTCTTCGCCGAAAGCTAGGCCGGGCAGAAGACTCGCCCCGCGCCTGGTCAATCCTGACCCCACGCGCGGAGCGTTGACACGCACCATCAAACCGGTTTACACTCGCATCAAACCGGTTTGCGTCGCGTGATCCGGATCGGAATCAGTCACGAGGAGGTGGCATGACTCGCACGACGATCGCCGACGTCGCCCGCGAAGCCGGCGTCACAAAAGCGACGGTCTCGCATGCCCTCAGCGGCAATCGCCCGATCTCGGAAGAGACGCGAGCCAAGGTGATCGCCGCAGCCGAGAAGCTGAACTGGTCTCCGAGCCAGAGCGCACGGGCGCTCGCCACCCGCCGCGCGAACGCGATCGGCGTCGTCCTCGCCCGCGATCCCGACGTGATCGCAAATGACTCGTTCTTCCCCGCATTCATCGCCGGGGTCGAGTCCGTACTTTCCGAGACGGAGACCGCGCTGCTGTTGCAAGTCGTCCCTGATAGAGAGGCAGAGGAGCGTGCGTACCGCGCAATGGCGCGTGATCGTGCCGACGGCGCATTGCTGCTCGACCTGCGCACGGATGACTGGCGCGTGCCTTTCCTTCGTGAGCTCGGCCTCCCTACCGTGCTCGTCGGCGCCTACGACGGACCGTCAGATTTCTCGTGTGTCCGCACCGACGATGTCACACCGGTCCTTGAGATCATCGAACACCTCCGTAACGCAGGGCACGAGCGCATCGCTCATGTCTCCGGCCCACTCGCGTACGTGCACTCCAAGGCACGCGCCGACGCCTATACCGAAGCCATGGGAGACGATTCACTCCTGCGCGAAGGAGACTTCACCGCACGGAGCGGACGCGATCACACCGCAGAACTCCTCGCCCTCGAGAGCGCGCCGACGGCGATCCTCTATGCCAACGACACGATGGCCATCGCAGGCCTCTCGTACGCACGCGCCCACGGGCTCGTGATACCCCGGGATCTCGCGATCTCTGGATTTGATGATGACCACCTCTCCGCTCACCTGTCTCCGGCACTCACCAGCGTCTCGTCGGACCCGGCCGCTCGAGGCAGGGCCGCTGCCCTCCTGCTGCGCGCCGATATCGCCGGTGCACAGCCGCGCACCGAGCTCGTCGATTGCAATGTCGTTCACTTTCGAGAAAGCACCTCAGGGCCAGCATCCGCGCCCGCCACAGTGTCAAGGAGGACACCATGAAGAAGATCCGCGCAGCAGCGCTCATCGGAGCCGTAGCACTTGTCGTCACCGGGTGCTCATCAGGCGGGGGCGGCCAGACCGGCTCCGCAGAGGGCACCGGAGATATCAACATCTGGCTCTCGAACAACGAGCAGGAACTCGCCTGGGGTACAGCCGTGGTGAAGGCCTGGAATGACGACCATCCAGACGAGCAGGTCAAGGCCCAGGAGATTCCTGCGGGCGCTTCGTCAGAGGAGGCCATCACCGCCGCCATCACCGCGGGCACCGCACCCTGCCTCGTATACAACGTGGCGCCGGCCGCCGTCTCCGGCTGGGTCAAGCAGGGTGGCCTCGTCGATCTCAGCACGTTTGACGGAGGTGCCGACTACATCACCGAACGTGGCGGAGACGTCGACTCCTATGCGAGCGACAGCAGCTTCTACCAGCTGCCATGGAAGTCGAACCCGGTCATGGTCATGTATAACAAGGCGCTCTTCGAGGCGGCCGGCATCGATCCGGAGAATCCGGAGATGAACACCTACGACGCCTTCCTCGAGGCGTCCCGCGCCATCGTCGCCTCGGGTGTGCAGAGCGCCATCTGGCCGTCCCCGACCAGCGAGTTCTATCAGCCGTGGTTCGACTTCTACCCGCTGTATCTGGCCGAGACTGACGGCACCATGCTCGTCGAAGACGGTGCGGCGACGTTCGATTCGGACGAGGGCACAGCGGTCGCCGAGTTCTGGGCCACCGTCTACAAGGAGAAGCTCGCCCCCAACGAAGCATCGACTGACGATGCGATGTCGGCGGGCACGACGGCGATGCAACTCGCCGGCCCGTGGGCCATCCCTTCCTACGCCGACACCGTCGACGTGGGCTTCATGCCGGTGCCGACCTCCGACGGACGCGAGAACCCCACCACCTTCGCCGACTCTAAGAGCGTTTCGATGTTCACGTCGTGCAAGAACCAGGCGACCGCGTGGGAGTTCCTGCAGTTCTCCACGGACGTTGACAATGACGGGCAGCTCCTGGAACTGACCGGCCAGATGCCGATGCGCACCTCACTCCTGGACACGTACCCGGACTACTTCGACGCGAACCCGAACTACGTGGCTTTCGCAGAGCAGGCCGAGGCGACGGCCGATGTGCCCAGCATCCCGAATTCAGTGGAGGCCTGGCAGATCTTCCGTGACGAGTACTCCTCTGCGGTCATCTTCGAGACCTCCTCGATCAGCGACTTCCTCAGCGGGGCGGCCGAGCAGATCGACACGCTGATCGCCGAGTGAGATGACTTCCAAGAGTCGGCGGTTGCGCACCCGGATCCTGGGTGCGCAACCGCTAGGGGGCCTTTTTGCGCTGCCGTACTTCGTATTCGTCATCGCAATCTTCGCGTATCCGCTGGTGTTCGCGATCTACATCGCGTTCCACGACTACTTCTTCACGGCTCCGGGCTTGGAGGTCGATCGCCCGTTCGTCGGATTCGATAACTTCGCAAAAGTGCTTTCCGACCCGAAGGTGCTGGAGGCGTTTCGGAACACCGCCGTCTTCCTCGTCATCAACGTGCCGTTGACGGTCGTGCTCGCCCTAGTGCTCGCGACCGCTCTCAACAGTGGCATCCGATGGGTGGCGGCGTACCGCATCGCCTTCTACGTGCCGTACCTCACGGCGAGCGTGTCGCTGGTCGGCGTCTGGATGCTGTTGTTCTCCGGCGGAGGGCTCATCAATACGCTCCTTGGCCCCCTTGCCCCCGATCCATCGTGGCTGGTGAACAGCGGACTCGCGATGCCGATGATCGCGTTCTACGTGACATGGAAGCAGCTCGGGTTCTACATCCTGCTCTACCTCGCCGCTCTCCAAAATGTGCCTCGCGAACTGTACGAGTCGGCCGAGATGGACGGCGCGGGAGGGTTCCAGCGCTTCCGCAACATCACGGTGCCAGGAGTTCGCAACGCGACGACGCTCGTGCTGATCCTGTCGATCATCACCGGAGCGAACCTCTTCACCGAGCCGTATCTGCTCACCAACGGCGGCGGCCCAGACGGCGCATCCGTCACCCCCGTACTGCTCATCTACCAGCAAGGCATCCAGCAGCAGAACCCTGACACCGCGGCGGCGATCGGCATGATCCTCGTCGTCATCGTCGGGCTGCTGTCCCTCGCTGCCAACCGAGCCACCCAGGAGAGATGATGAAGCGCAAACGTACGCTCCCTCGCTTGCTGAGCACGATCCTGTTGACCATCGCCGCGATCGGCTTCGCCTTCCCGTTCTACTTCATGCTCGTCGGCGCCTTCCAGGAGAATCCGACGAACTCTCCGAACGAGCTCTTCCCCGTGGGCGGATGGACGCTGGACAACTTCATCAGCATCAACTCTCGAATTGACCTGGTCGGCTCTCTGCTGAACTCACTGATCTTCACCAGCGGTGTTCTCCTCGGAACTGTCACGTTCGGGCTCCTCGCCGGATACGCCATCGCTCGACTCGATTTCCGTGGCCGCGGCGTCATCTGGGTGCTGATGCTGCTGGTGCAGATGGTGCCGTTCCAGCTACTGATGATCCCGCTCTACGTCCAGATCACCAGCAACTACGGCCTGGGTGATTCGTACATGGGCATGATCTTGCCGTTCCTGATCAACACGACGGCGGTGTTCATCTTCGCGCAGTTCTTCAAGGCACTGCCGGTGGAGATCTTCGAGGCGGCCAGGATTGACGGTGCGGGCGAGATCCGCCTGCTTGTGTCGGTCGCGATTCCGCTCATTCGCCCCGTACTGGTGACCGTCATTCTGGTCACCTTCATCGGCCCGTGGAACGAATTCCTCTGGCCGTTCCTGATCACGAAAGACGCGTCCCTGCAGCCTCTCGCCGTCTCGCTCGCGAACTACATCAGCAACGTTGCGCAGTCGTCGGCGAATCCGAATGGGGCGATCCTCGCCGGCGCGACCGCGCTCGCGTTCCCCGTCGTCATCCTGTTTTGCGTCTTCCAGAGGTTCTTCAAAGCCACTGATCTCGGCGCCGCCGTCAAAGGCTGATCACAGAAAGGTTATTCATGTTCACCGGAGCATCCTTCCCCCTCGGTCCCTTCACCCCCTACGAGGGAAACCCCATACTGCGTCCGCGCGGCGACAGTTGGGAGTCAGCAAATCTCTACAACCCGGCGGCACTTGTCGACGGTGACGAAGTCGTGCTGCTGTACCGGGCGCACGCCGACGACATCGTGTCTCATATCGGCATCGCACGTTCGCGTGATGGTCTGAACTTCACCCGAGAGGATGCCCCGATCCTCTCCCCGTCCGAAGACTATGAGCGCTTCGGGTGCGAAGACCCGCGAATCGTGCTGATCGACGGCACCTACTACCTGACGTACACCGGTTGGGATCGGCGCAGCGCCCAGCTGTGCCTTGCGACCTCGCCGGATCTTCGCACCTGGACGAAGCACGGACCCCTCTTCGACGACTTCGACACCTTCAAAACCATGGATCCTCGCGGCTTCAACTGGTCGAAGGCGGGCGTCATCGTTCCCGTGCAGATGCAGGGCAAATGGTGGATGTACTTCGGCGAGGGTGCGATCTATTGGGCCACCAGTGATGACCTGATCCATTGGACTCCCGGCACCGCTGACACCGATCCGATGTACTCCCCCACACCGGGAACCTGGGACGAGGCGCTCGTCGAGATCGGCGCATCGCCCGTGCTGGCAGACAACGGTCTGCTCGTCTTCCTCACCAACGGCGCGACCCGTGTCATCCACGAGGATGGCACGGTCGATGTCGACTACCGGTGCGGTCAGATCGCGATCGACCCCGACGAGCCGACGAAGGTGATCGCGCGACTGCAGGAGCCATGGCTGCGCCCGCAGACCTTCGAAGACACCAACGGACTGGTCTCGAACGTGACGTTCGTGGAGGGCCTGGTGAAGTTCCAGGAGAAATGGTTCGCGTACTACGGGCAATCAGACACCACCCTGGCGGTGGCCATCCACGACCCGGCACAGCCGTGGGGAAAAGATCTGCGCAGGGACGACGAAGGGTGATGTGACATGGATACTTCACGCAGAACATTCCTTGCGCTGTGCGCCGCAACATCAGCGTTGTCGCTCCTGGGCACGGATGCCGCGTTCGGTGCGGGTACGCCACGGGCATCACGGCCCTCGGGGCGATTGAGCAACCTCACCCACCTGCGTTTCCTCTTGGCGGAGGTGCCCGTTGCGGCGAGCGCCGATCACACGACCTACGGCATCGAGACGCGACCCGTTGTTCTCGCTCCGTGGACGTATGCAGATTCTGACGGGGCGGGCGGATTTCGGCCCGTTGGCGGTGGAAACCTTGACACTGTGACGGGCTATTGGAGTCAGGGCGCGTACAACGCCGATGACATCGCCCGCGCCGCGGTGGTGTTCATTCGCGATTGGAAGGCCGGTGGCGACGAGCAGAGCCGGGATGATGCCCGCGACGTGTTGCGCTCGCTGGCCTATTTGCAAACCGTGAGCGGCCCCAATACCGGACGCGTCGTGCTCTGGCAGCAGGATGACGGCACCCTGAATCCCAGCGCATTTCCGATCGAGCTTCCCGACCCGTCCGACTCTGCGGAGTCGTATTGGCTCGCTCGCACGGTGTGGGCCTTCGGAGAGGGTTACGCGGCGTTCCGCGACAACGACCCAGAGTTCGCGGCCTTCCTTCTCACGCGCCTCCACCTCTGCGTGGATGCCCTCGATCGTGACTCGCTTTCTCATGTCGGGGAGTTCGTCACGAGCGACGGCGTCGAACTGCCCGCCTGGCTGATCGTCGGCGGGGCGGATGCCACGGCAGAGGCGATGCTCGGTCTCAGCGCCGCATTGCGCGCGGCGCCGCAGGACACCCGCATCCGTCGCACGCTGGAAGCGTACGGCGACGGGGTTGCGATCATGGCCACGGACCCGGACAAGGGCTGGCCGTTCGGAGCCGTGCTTCCGTGGACCGGGTCATTGGGATTCTGGCACGCGTGGGGTGCTGCGGCGCCCGAGGCACTGGGGTTGGCAGGTGTACTTCTCGGGAAGCGAGACTGGACCGACGCGGCGATCGCGGATACCGGACGCTTCACCCCGCAGGTGCTCTCCAACGGCGGGCCAGACAATGCCTGGGCGCCCATTCCCGCAGAAGCACAGATCGCCTATGGAGCGCATGGCCGAGTGGCCGGAGCGCTGCAGGCTGCCGCTTCGGGCGGTGAAGGGTTGCGGGTGCTCGCAGGCCTCGCCGCGGGCTGGTTCTTCGGCGCGAACACTGCGGGCGAGCCCGTCTACGACCCGGCGACCGGTGTCACGTTCGACGGCGTCGAGACGGATGGCCGCGTGAACCGCAACTCAGGGGCAGAGTCCACCATCCACGGCCAGCTCACGATGCTGCTGCTGGACGCACATCCGGATGTCGCCAAGATCGCGACATCCATCACCGGACTGCAGTCTCATTCGGGACTGCGCGTGATCGACGCGGAGTCTGCCCGAATGTCTGCGGGATGCACCGTGGAGACGCCTGCAGGTGGCGCCTGGATCGGTGAGGGCAACCTCTCGGGCGCGGCGTACGTGCGGGTTCCGGAGGGTGAATGGGTGGAGTTCGATGTCACCGAGCCGGGCGGTTTGCTGCATTCGCTGATTTGGCGACGAGCGGAGGATGCCGGGACTGCTGAGTGGAGCTTCCGCGACGGAAACCACACCTGGACGACATCAATGCCCGCGGGAGGCACCGGCGATGCCGGCCTCACCGAAGCCGAGGGGATGCTGGTCCCACAGCGACTCGATGGGGCATTACCCACCGGTGTCACGGCGATCCGCTGCACGAGCCACGGAGATGTGCGCCTGGATGCACTTCTGATTCAGCCACAGGTTGCTAGCGCGGCGTACAAAACCACGACCGGCGCGGCGGTGCTATACGCCAACAGCACGCAGGAAAACCTGCGGATTCCTCTACTCGCGCCTGGCGACGGACGAGTCTACGATTCCACCGGCGCACAGCACGGGCAGGCCACACGCAGCGGCAAGGTGCGGCTACGGGGATCGGGATTCACTATTACGGGCGCGTAGACCCCAGGATCGGCATCGCACGGCATACCGACGCTTCCCTCGAATGATGGCACCTGACTCAGCGGGCGTCTACGCTCGAATCATGCCCACCGTGATCCCCGCCATTGTTGCCCCCTCTGCCACTGAGCCACTCGCACCCGGCACCATCGAACGTCGCGACGTAGGTCCGAAGGACGTGCGCATCGACATCCGCTGGGCCGGAATCTGTCACTCCGACATCCACACGGTGCAGGGCGACTGGGGCCCACAGCACTACCCGCTCACCGTGGGTCATGAGATCGCCGGCACTGTCGCCGAGGTTGGTTCCGAAGTGACGAAGTTCGCCGTTGGCGACCGCGTGGGCGTCGGATGCATGGTGAACTCCTGCGGCGAGTGCGCGAACTGCGTCGACGGCGAAGAGCAGTACTGCCTGAAGGGCATGACCGGAACTTACGGCGCTGAAGACGTCGACGGCACGATCACGCAGGGTGGTTACTCCACCGCCGTCGTCGTCACTGAGAGCTTCGTGCTGCGTCTGCCAGAGGCCATCCCGTTCGAGAAGGCCGCACCGCTGCTGTGCGCCGGCATCACCACCTACTCACCGCTGCGACACTGGAACGCTGGCCCCGGCAAGAAGGTCGCTGTCATCGGCCTCGGCGGGCTCGGCCACATGGCCGTCAAGATCGCACACGCGATGGGCGCCGAGGTCACCGTGCTCTCGCGGTCGCTGGCGAAGAAGGACGACGCCGCGGCGCTCGGCGCCGACCACTACTTCGCGACCGAGGATCCTGAGACATTCCGCACGCTGCGCAACCACTTCGATCTCATCATCAACTCCGTCTCCGCTCCCATCAAGCTCGACGCCCACCTGCGGCTGCTCGCTCGGGACGGCGCGCTCGTCAACGTCGGCGCGCCTTCGGAGCCGATGCAACTGCATGCGAGCACGCTGATCGGTGGTCGCCGCTCGTTCGCCGGATCCAACATCGGTGGCATCGCGGAGACCCAGGAGATGCTCGACTTCTGCGCCGAGCACGGCATCGCGCCCGAGGTCGAGATCACCTCTGCCGATCAGATCAACGAGGCTTGGGCACGAGTGCTGGCAGCGGATGTGCGCTATCGCTTCGTGATTGACGTCTCGACGATCAACTGAGACACCATCCCGCGCGGAAGTGACCGTTCTGCGCGTGAAACACCATGCATACAGTGGTGTCTCACGCGGGCGATGTCGCGTACTGCGCGGGTTGTTGCTTGGCGGGCGGTCAGCCCCGGGCGGGCAGCACCCATCCCGCGCGCGGGAAGTGGCAGGTGTACCCGTTCGGGTAGGTGATCAGGTAGTCCTGGTGCTCGGGCTCTGCCTCCCAGAACGGGCCGACGGGCTCAAGCGTGGTGACCGCGGTGCCCGGCCAGAGGCCTGAGGCATCCACGTCGGCGATGGTGTCGCGCGCGACCTGCTCCTGCTCGGGGCTGAGCGGGAAGATCGCCGAGCGGTAGCTCGAGCCGACGTCGTTGCCCTGGCGGTCAAGCGTCGAGGGGTCGTGGATCTGGAAGAAGAACGCCAGGATGTCACGGTATGTGGTCGCCGCCGGGTCGAAGACAATCTCGACTGCCTCGGCGTGACCGGGGTGGTTACGGTACGTCGCATGTGCATTCTCGCCACCGGTATAGCCAACGCGGGTGTCGAGGACGCCGGGCTGCCGGCGAATGAGATCTTCCATGCCCCAGAAACAGCCGCCGGCAAGGACAGCCGTCTCGGCGCCGGGTGTGCGGGTGATGGTTCCGGTGTCAGTCATGTTCCTACTCCTCTTTCACTGGGTAAGAACAGTCTCGCCCCTATCCGCATTCCGCAGGACATCGAGGTTGCGCGCCACGGTGCGCAGCGCATCCGCCGCCGTCGCGTCTGTCGGGCGCCGGGCGACTTTGAGGCCGAGCCAGGGCACGTCGCCTGCGGCCTCAAGCGCGGATGCGACGTGCGCGTCATCCAGCAGGGAGAGCGACTCCGGATGCGTCGAGGCGATCGGCAGGTGCGCATCGATCCACGGATAGCCGTACGGGCTCTCGACGGACGCAGCGCCAGAGAATGCGAGCCCCCGCAGATGTCCGGACTCCGCGACCTTCGCGACCTGCGCGGTGACGGCATCCGCATCCCGCAGCTCGATCGCCGAGCGCCCCCAGTTCAGCCAGACTCCGACCGGGGCCCCTGAGCGCTCGATCGCGGCGATCTCGTCGTCCAGCGACAGGAAGCCCTTTTCGTGGGCCTGCCCTGGAACGAAAGCATCGCAATGCTCGATCACGAGCTCTGCTCCGTGCCAGTCCCAGCCAGCAACCTCGTCCAGCGAGCGCGCCAGAGCGGCGAGGTCACCGGCGCCGGCACGCGGGGAGCTGTGCAGTGAAACGACGGCGACGGATGCCGCGCTCTCGTTGTTGATGCGCGCCACGTCGCCGGCAACCCGTCGCAGATCCGCGAGCGCGGCGGCTCGTCCGTCCTCGGAGGCCGAAGCGATCCCGTACCCGGCATCCTTCCCGAGCTGCCCCATGACGAACGGGATCGGTGTCACCGCCAGCGGGACGGTCGGCACGTTGGCGAGGAACCACTCGTCGTCGAACTTGTGGATCCCGCCCAGCCACGGGATCTCCAGCCCTGCGACACCAGGCAGGGCGCAGATCGCGGGCAGCAGTTCGGCTTCCAGCGCGGCATCCCAATGCACGAAGGCAGGCGAGACCGGATACGCGCTGACAAAGATCGGAGCAGTCACGAGCGTGCGGCCGCCTGCACGGCATCCGCGAACCAGGAGGTGATCGTCGACGGATGCGTAATCGCCGTGCCCACACACACCGTGAATGCACCCGCCGCGATCGCCGCGGCAGCCTGCGCGGGAGTGTGGATGCGCCCCTCGGCGCAGAGCGGCGTGGTGCAATGTTCGGCGATGAGGGCGATGAGTTCGAAGTCGGGGCCGTCACTCTTCGGGCGCTCACCGGAATAGCCGGACAGCGTGGTGCCGAGGATATCGGCGCCCGCTGCCTCAGCCGCGATCGCATCATCCAGCGAACCGCAATCAGCCATGATCAACGCATCGCGACCGGAATCAACAAAGTGCGCACGGAGTCCCGTAATCGTCTCGGCGAGGGTCAGCCCGTCAGGACGAGGTCGACGCGTGCCGTCGATCGCGACGATGTCAGCCCCGGCATCCGCCACGGCGATCGCGTGCCCGAGGGTCGGCGTGATGAAGACATCCGACTCGCCGTCTTTCCACAGGCCCACGATCGGCACCGGAAGCTCTGCCACCGCACGGATATCGGCGATGCCCTGCACGCGGATGCCGGCGGCGCCGCCGCCGAGAGCAGCCGCTGCGACCTGAGCCATCGTGCGCGGATCGCGCATGGCCTCGCCAGGGTACGCCTGGCAGGAGACGATCAGGGCGCCGCGCAGGCGTTCCAGGGTGTTATCGAATCTCATCAGTCTCTCCAAGCGGATGCCGCGGCTCCCCGCAGCGGTGCATCATCGCCGAGTGAACCCGGCAGGATCGGGGTGTTCTGCAGTGCGTCGATCGCGTCGGCCCGGAACGCTGCGATCATTGGATGCCACCAGGCATCGCCGATGTTCGGCACGCCGCCGGTAACGACGATGCGCTCCGGGTCAAGCAGGGTCGCGGCTCCCGCCATCGCGCGACCGACGGCTGCGGCAGATTCGACGATCGCGCGGGCGGCAATCGGGTCGCCTGACGCTGCGGCGACGGCGATTCCGCGCGCATTGACGATGGCCGAATCTCCGCCGAGCCAGAGGAAGTGGCGGTGCATCCCGATGCCAGAACCGAGCGCTTCGAGGTGTCCGTTTCGGCCGCAGGGACAGCGCAGGTGCTCGGCACCAGGCACTGGCATGTGCGCGATCTCGCCCCCGACGTGGTGCGCCCCGCGCAACTGTCGGTTGTCGATGACGATCCCCGCGCCGACGCCGGTGCCGACGGCCACGATCAGCGCACTGGATGCGCCGGCAGCAGCACCGTGTCGGAACTCACCGAAGGCGTGCGCATCGACGTCATTCTGCACGGCAACCATCGCGCCGTCCGTGAGGCGGTGCGCCAGCCCCTCCCGAACGAGAGCGGCAAGCGGAGTACCAGGCCAGTCGGCGAAGGTGTCGGTTGCCGACACGATCGCCCCTGTCGTCGCGTCCACGACACCGGCGGTTCCGATCCCGATGCCAGCGAGCTGCACCTCAGCGCCGGCATCCGCATCGGCATCCATGAGCAGTCGCTCAGCAAGAGCAACCACGGTCGCTACCACCGCCGCCGGCCCCTCAGACGCTGGCGTTGGTGCCACTTCGGTGCGCAGCAGTTCGTCATCGCGATCGGCGAGCGACACCGCGGTCTTGGTGCCGCCGATGTCGACGGCGAGCACGATCTCGCCCGCGATAAATCCGCTCATCACACGGCTTTCCAAAACGCTGCCGCCCATCCTGCCGCCGCCAATTACACTGCTGCGACGGGCAGCAGTTCCAGTTCAGCGAGAATACCGCGGATCTCCTGTACTGCCGCATCGTCGAGCGGCGTGACCGTGCTCGCGAGGGTCGCGTGATCGATGAGGCCGGCAACGGCGAGCTCTTCCTCGAAGAGGATCGCAACTTCCACACCGCAGCACTCATCAAGCACTACGCCCCGCTGCAGCGAGGGCTCGCTCAGGTCGAGTGATCGCCTGACAGCATCCGGTGGCCTGCGGCCCCGTGCCATCTTGACGCGGTGCAATACGGTAAACCCATGACTGAGAACCTGATCGCTGACGCCTTCGTCCTCATCACTGGCGCCGCCCGTGGCATGGGCGAGTTGTATGCCCGGCGCGCGATCGCCGCGCACGCGCGTGCTGTTGCGCTCTGGGATATCGACGAGGATGCCGCGACGGCCCTGGCCACAGAGCTCTCCCGATCCGGGGTCGGCGTGCGCGCCTATCGGGTGGATGTCTCTCGCCAGGAAGAGATCGTCGCAGGACTCGAGCGCGTGCGCGTCGACTTCGGTACACCGGATGTGATCATCAACAACGCCGGCATCGTGCGGGGCGCACCGTTCTGGGAGCACGATCCGGAGCGCGACATCGAAGCCACCATGCGCATCAACACCCTTGCTGCGATGTGGCTCACCCGCGAGGTGCTGCCGGAGATGATTGCTGACACGACCCGCCCGAAGCGCATCCTGAACATCGCCTCGGCCGCAGGCACTCTCGCGAATCCGAACATGAGCGTGTATGCGGCATCCAAATGGGCGCTGATCGGGTGGAGTGAGTCGCTGCGTCTGGAACTGGCCGCGCACGGCCACCAGCACATCGCAGTGACCACGTTCTGCCCGAGCTTCGTCTCGACCGGCATGTTCGAGGGGGCGCGCGGACCGCTGCTGACACCGATCATGACTCCGAGACGGGCAACTTCTGCGGCATGGAACGGGATGCTGAAGGGCACGCCGATGGTCCTTCGACCGTGGACGGTCAAGCTTGCGATGGCGCTGCGTGGCATCCTGCCCACACGGGCCTGGGATGTCGTTGCCGAGAGGGTGTTCAAGGTCTACGCGTCGATGGACAAATTCACGGGACGCACGTGACCTGCCAGTAGTCTTGCTTTCCTACTTCTCATCCACCTCCGGGAGAACGCATGTCAGTTGGTCTACTCGCCGTCGTCGACGACATCCTGGCCGCTGCGCTGAAGGCGTCGGCGAAATCAGCCGGTGTCGTGATCGACGATGCGGCGGTGACGCCGCAATATGTGCAGGGGATCACTCCGGCACGCGAACTCCCCGTGGTCGCCAAGATCATGCTCGGCTCACTCGTGAACAAGTTCGTGATCATCATCCCGATCGCGCTGCTGTTGACCGCGTTCGCGCCGTGGGCGCTGCCATATCTGCTGATCATCGGCGGCGCGTATCTCTGCTTCGAGGGCGCGGAGAAGGTGATGGAGTGGTTTGGCTTCGGTCATGGTCACGCGGAAGAGGGCGCACGCAACGAGAACAAGCTGGTGTGGGGCGCGATCCGCACTGACCTGATCCTCTCCACTGAGATCATGCTCATCTCGCTGGCGAACCTGGAGGCGGGGCTCAGCTTCTGGATGACGCTGGCCATCCTCGCCGTCATCGCACTGATGATGACCGGCATTGTTTACGGCGCAGTGGCGCTCCTGGTGAAGATCGACGACATCGGACTGAAGATGGCCAAGAACAAGTCGCGGCGAGTGCGGCACACCGGCACCAGAATCGTGCGTTCGATGCCTGCCGTCTTCCGATTCATCAGCATCGTCGGTACCGTCGCGATGCTGTGGGTCGGCGGGCACCTGCTGCTGGTGAACCTCGGGGGTGTGGGACTGACGTTCTTCAGCGACATCATCCACAACATCGAGCACCTGCTCGAACCGCTCGGTGGAGTGATCGTGTGGATCGGCGAGACTCTCGCGTCAGCGATCGCTGGGCTGCTGGTGGGCCTCATGATCGTCGGCGTGGTGCTGCTGATCGGACGGATGCTCGGTAAGAAGCCGACCTTCCACGAGGGCGAGGAATCGCCGGTGAGCGTGCACGCGTAGGAGTTTTTCTCGCCGGGAGGCGGCCGGGCGGACGTCGGATTTTTGAGAGGCGTCTGGGCGACTGGGCGTGAGCGCGTCTGGGCGTGAGCGTGTCTGTCTGCTCAAGAGCCTTGCAGTGGCACGAAGCTGTACAGCCCCTGATCCTGCGCATGCTGCGCGCGGCCCGCGCGCAGGTCTACGACGGTCATCACCCCGGCGACCGGGACGACCATGCGTCCACCCTCGGCGAGTTGCCCGACGAGCACATCCGGCAGTGATTTCGCGGCAGCGGAGACCAGGATGCGGTCGAATGGCTCCTCGTCGGGCAGACCGAGCACGCCCGACTCGGCGCGACGGATCTCGGTCTGCACACCCACTTCGCTCAGTCGCTCCCGGCCGTACTCGACGAGCTCTGCGACGACTTCCACGCCGATGACGGTGCCATCACTTCCTGCCAGCGCGGTAAGGATGGCGGTCGTCCAGGCTGAGCCACTTCCGACGTCGAGCACGCGGTCGCCGGGGCGGACGTCGAGCAGCTCAAGCATGCGTGCCACTGTCGAGGGCTGCGAGTTCGTCGCGGCCCAGCCGATCATCACGGGGCGGTCGGCGTCCGCGAGATGGCGCACCGCAGGAGGCAGGAAGGCCGCCCGCGGCGTTGCGGACATCGCCTCCCGCACACGGATTGCGGTGGCGGGATCCACTCTGATTTCGGCCATATGCCGACGCTACGCCGGGGGCGGGGGTCGGGATAGGGGGTCGCGCTGGGCGCGCGACTTGTTCTGCACAGGTCTTCGGGTTTGTGGGGTTATCCACCGTTTGCGAATGGCTTCTGATCTGCGGTTTATCTGGTGGATGAATGTCTGTGGCCTGCGGTTGAATGGAGGTATGACATCGCTTGTGCAGGAGTTGGAGAGCATCGATCGGCAGTTGGCCGATGCGATGTCTGCTTCTGCGGCGGGTGGCGGGGTGCGGTTCACCGACGACGGTGAACTGTTAGTCATCGTGCAAGCTCTCGGGAGTATTCAACGGCGGGTGGATGGTGCGATCGTTGAAGCGACAGACCGTGTGGTTGAGCGGGACCAGTGCGAACGCGACGCGAGGTTGACGACACAACTCGGATGCCGGGACGCCGCCGAACTCCTCCGACGCACACTCCTGGTGGATGGGCATGCGGCCCGGCGGTACGTCTCGGCCGTGGCAGCGGTGCACCGGGATCTGGACATCACCTCTGGCGAGTTGCTGCCAGCGGCGTTCCCGGAGTTGTCGGCCGCGCTGGCCGATGGGGTGATGTCGTTGAGTGGGTTCCTGGCCTGCACGACACCGTTGCTGAAGGCCAGGCGCCTCGGGGCGGCGGATCGGTTGGCGGCGGATGCCGTGCTCGCACGCTTCGCGCGTGGGCTGCCGTTGGATGGGGTGGATGCCGCCGATGATGTGGCGACTGACGGTGCCGATGATGAGCGGGCACCCGCTCCCACAACGGATGAGCTGGCCGGGTTGACCGCGCACATCATCGATCGCCTGGATCCGGATGGTGCGGAGCCGAAAGACCGGGCAGGTAAGCGCCGCCGGTTCTTCACGATCGGGCGGCTCCGGGACGGGTCCGTGCCTGTGCGTGGTGAGCTCCTCCCGGAAGTCGCGGCGCAGTTACAGAAACTCTTCGACAGTCTGATGAACCCCAAAGTCGACGACGAGGCCAGTGCGGGAGGCGCGGTGCGGTTCCGTCCGTCCAACGACGGCGACGGTGACGGTGACGGCGGCGACGACGACGGGGGTTCCGACAACGCTGGTTCCGACAACGCTGGTTCCGACAACGCTGGTTCCGACAACGCTGGTTCCGACAACGAAGACAACGATGCCAGCGATGCCAGCGCCGACGACGGCGACATCGGCGACGATTCCGACGATGCCAGTGCCGGCGATGACCGCGACGACGACGATGGTTCCGACGACAGTAGCGCCGACAGTGACAGTGCAGACGATGACAGTGCCAACGGCGACGGTTCCACTGCTGACCGTGACCGCTTTGCCGCCAAGTACAGCACGGCACCCGGCACCGCCCCCGCCAGTGAGAGTGATGATCTCTCCGGCCGTGCCGACGGTCTCCCGGACCACAAAGCCGCCTCGCCCCCACAACACGCCGCTGATCTTCGCACGCATGCGCAGAAACGGCACGACGCGTTCGCGAGCATCATCGTGGTCGCAGCCGCATCCGATGGCATGCCCACCCTCGGTGGAGCCGCACCAACCCTCGTCGTCTCAGTCAACGCCGACGACTACGTCCACCGCACCGGCCGCGCCACGGTCGAGGGCGCCGGATACGACGTGCCCCTCGGGGCCGCCGACCACACCGCATGCGCAGGCGGCATCGAACGCGTGCTATTCGATGAACACGGTGCGATCGTGGGGATCAGCACCACCGCGCGGATCTTCAACGCCCGCCAACGCCGGGCGATCGTGCTCCGCGACCGACAATGCCTCATCCCCGGGTGTGACATCCGTGCAGAATGGTGCGAAATCCACCACGTGACCGAACACGCCCTCGGCGGGCCCACCCACACCAGCAACGGGGTACCCCTATGTTGGCACCACCACCGCACCCTCGACGAGAACCTCTGGCTCATCCGCATGCGCAACGGCATGCCCGAAATCCGAGGCCCCCACTGGTGGGACCCCTACGCCCGCTGGCGATCCCCACACCACAACTACACCGCCATCGACGAAGCCATTGACACCGAACGCGACCGCGCGTGGAGTGCCTGGTGACGGTGACCCGTTGAGCCCGCACATGCGGCACGTGCCACATCTGCCTCCGCGCCGCGGGCACGATCTCCCACGATCATGACCACCCACGAGCACCCACGACCACCACGACCACGACCACGACCACCCACGAGCACGATCAAGATGCCGGTCACTCGCGTTTGGAGAAGAGTGGCACTTCCGCGACGACCGGATTATCCGCTCGGAAGTCACCGAACCTTGCCCAGGTGAGCTGCACTCGTACCACCACGGCTGTTCCGCTGTGAAGCGATTGGGTGAACTCGGGGAAGGCGCGAAGATACTCGGTGCGGCAGCGCTCGAGGTCGTCTCCCTCGGGAAGGTCCGCGGAACCCTCGATCTGGAGGGTCGTCCCATCCACCCCACCGACGACAGCAGCGAGGCGTGCGTCGCGCCGGATGTTTGCGATCTTGCGCGAGTCGGGTTTCGCGTCGAAGACGAGTTCGCCAACGTCAGTCGCCGCGATCGGAAGGTATGCCGCCTGCGGTCGGCCGTCACCCCCGAGCGTCGAGATCACGCCGGCGCGTTGCTCGCGGACGTACTCGATCAGTTGGGCGAGATCCATCCGAACACCATACCGATGGCGCTCGATCGAGATATCAGCGGGCGAGCCCGGGGAAGACCATCATGGTTCGTTCCACGCACGACGGCGCAATGCTCGAAGCCTGTACCGAGTCACACCCCCAACCACTCCGGCGTCGTCGAGGCGAAGAACGCGGTCAAGCCATTAGCAAGGATGTTGTCCGGCTCGACGCGCGTCGCGTCGGCGAGGTAGGCCATCGCGATCGCACGCTGCCCGCTCGCCCAATGCAACCAGGCAAGCGCGCTGAGCAGCGGCGCACGGAACGACTCCGGCATGGATGCCACCGTCATGCGCAGGAATTCGATGCCGCGCTGCATCCGCTCCGCATCAGGTATCTCGACCGACTCGCCTCGGAAGAGTCGGTATGTACGGTCCTTCGGAATGGCATCCATTCGGTCGAGCCCGAGCACATACTCATCCAAGGACACCCCGTCTCGGCGCGCGCCCTCGATGAATCGCCCATGTTTGCGAAGGACCTGCTCACCCGCTCGGCGCCCGAAGGCGATCTGCGTCGCCACCGTCTCGGGGACCGTGGCGAAATCACTGACGAGAATGAGCTGCGCACGAAGCTCAAGGTCGGTCGGTCTCGGCAGTTCTGCGTCGAGGATCGTCTCGACGAGCGGAATCGCCAAGGCTGTGGGTCGGTACTCGTCGAACCGTCGCACAGTCGATCCGATGTGTCTCGTCGGCACGACGAAACCGAATTCAGGCAGGTCGTCGACGAAGCCCAACAGCAACTCGGCCAGCTCGTCGCTGTCCTCGGCCGAGACGAAGGGAAGGTGGATGAGGCTCTCACCCCTCAGGGTGTCGTGGTCTGTCATACCGCCATCGTTGCGCCACCACGCGGCCAACAATCGGGAGAAATCCACGATCCGTGTACAACTCGCATGAGGTCAAAACAGTGCAGGAAGAGTCGGCGCAGCATCCATCCTCAGGTATTCTTCCGAATGAACACACACGTGCTCCGGGGTCGGTGAAATTCCGAACCGGCGGTCATAGTCCGCGACCCGAAGCCCTCCGGGGCTGAGGCTGAACCGGTGAAATTCCGGTACCGACAGTCAAAGTCTGGATGGAAGAAGCACACGGGTGGACTGCATGCGGCGACGCATGCAGCTGTCCTCACGCTCCCTCGGCGGCATCGCAGCCGAATGGAGAATCATGGACTTCCTGCACTGGCTGGTCGACGCCTTCAACTCGCAGTGGATACTGCCCGGCGGGCAGACCCTGCTGATTCGCGAGGTCGTGGGCAACATCTTCGGCTTAGCCAGCGCTCTCGGCGGCATGCGGCGCAAGATCTGGGCGTGGCCGGTGGGCATCGTCGGCAACCTGCTGCTGCTCACGGTTTTCCTCGGGTCGATTCTCAACCCCGATCACTCGCTGCCGAACCTGCTCGGGCAGGCCGGACGCCAGGTGATGTTCATTGCGGTCGCGATCTACGGCTGGAACCGCTGGCGCCAGGCAAAGGCCGACGGCGGGCAGGTGACGCCGCGCTGGGCGCCGAACAGTGCCCGCGTTGGACTCGTGCTCGTTCTGGTGCTCGGCACCGTGGCGCTCACTCCCCTGTTCCGCGTGCTCGGATCGTACGAGCCGGTCTGGGCGGATGCCTGGACCTTCGTCGGCTCGTTGCTCGCGACCTACGGCATGGCCAAGGGCTGGACGGAGTTCTGGCTGATCTGGATTGCCGTCGATGTGGTCGGTGTACCGCTGCTGTTCAGCTCCGGCTACTACGCCACCGGATTCATGTACGTGTTCTACGGCATCTTCACTGCGATCGGCTTCGTCGTGTGGGCACGGGCGCAGGCGAATGCCAAGCCGAAGATCGACACACTCATGCCGGATCCCCGGGTGGTTTCACCGGGGGACAATAGTGAGTGATGTTCGACAGCCCGCTTTCCGCCTCGGCCTACGAGGTGCTCGGTGTCGACCCCGCCGCAAATGACGACGATCTGCGACGGGCCTATCGTCTGAGGCTGCGGCAGACGCATCCAGACACCGGCGGCGACGCGGCGGAGTTCATCCAGGTGCAACGCGCCTGGGAACTCATCGGCACCGTCGAGAGGCGCGCCTCATACGACCGCGGGCACGGCTTCGGTGCCGCGAATCCGGCGTCTCCGGGACAAAGCCAGGACCAGAACTGGAGCGGCTGGCGGGCCCAAGCCTCGCGCACCGATACCCGTCCGCGGGCACGGTCATACGGGCATCCGGGCGGCTGGCGTCGCGAGCGCTATCTGACGCTGATCCGTGAGTGGGCTGGCCACGGCGTCGACGTCCCCGACCCCTATGACCCGGCGCTCGTGCGCTCCATGCCGCGCGAGCTGCGCCGCATGCTTGCGGACGCTCTCGCCGAAGAAGAGACCGCACGCACGGTGTCCGACCTCGGCATGGGATTCACCGTGTGGCACGATGTGGCCGCCGGCGAGGGCGCGGGCGACAAGCTTGACCACGTCATCCTCAGTCCGTCCGGCCTGTACGGCGTGCTCTCGGAGGACTTCGGCGAGATCGTTCGATTCCGGCGCGGAGAGATCCTTGCCCGGTCCGTCGATGGAGACGCACCCATCGCAGCCCTCCTCGCGCGCATGCGTGTCATTGCACGAGCCGCACGCGTCCGCTTCGGCGGTGCGATCATCGTCCTCCCAGACGACGACCTGGATCAGGCGATCACGACACTCGGAAAAATCCGCGGCACACCGGTCGTCGTCGTGCGCCGCAGCGCACTGCACACAGTGTTGCGCCGTGGCGTCCCCGGAGCACGCGACATCGGCGGGAACGAGCTGTTCGATGTGCGGACTCGGCTGCAGCACACGGTGCGGTTCGTGTGAACATCGGGTCGACCAAACTCATGACCGCAGTCGAGGCGAAGGCCACGGCATCCGGGTTCGCGCTCGACGACGCACAGCGCGAGCTGGTCGCAGAGCTCGCACGGGTCACCCGCGCGGACGGCAGCCTATTCATCCACGGCCCGGCAGGGCGAGGGAAGTCCTGGATCGCGAACGCTTTCTTCGACGCGATGCCGACGCGCAGAAAGACCCGCGTGCACTTCCATGGGTTCCTTGATGCTCTGCACCGCAGCATCCATCGACGTCGAGACGAGCAGGATGCCGTCGAGAGCGCAATCGACGACATCGTCGGCGACGCCCGAGTGCTGTTCTTCGACGAGTTCCATGTTCATGACTCTGGTGATGCCCGGCTGCTCACCCGACTGTTGGAACACGTGTTTCCGCAGGATCTGATCGTGCTCGCCACCTCGAACTATGCTCCCGTCGGTCTGCTACCGAACCCGACCTGGCACCACATGTTCGAGCCGGGCATCGCGCTCATCACGCAGCACATGCAGGCGTTCGAACTCGCCGGCCCCACCGATTACCGCGCCGTCCCTCACTCCCACTCGAGCGGGTTCGCATCGGGCAGTTGGACACGAACCCCACCCGCGCCCGCCCCAACCACTGACGAGGCGACCCTCTCGCACGTGCGCGACAGAGACTTCCCCGTGCTCGCCATCCGCGATAACGAGCTTTGGATCTCGTTCCATCAGCTCTGCGGGACGCCGACCTCGACGATCGAGTATCTGGAGTGGGCGCGCATCCACCCGCGCTGGGTCGTGACGGATGTACCCGGCTTCGCGGATGTCGACCGTGAAGCACAACAGCGCTTCATCAACGTGATCGACGTGATTGCAGATCTCGACGTGCCGACGACGTTCGTGTCAACGCACGCTCTGGCGGACTTCCTCTCCGGAGCCACGACCAGGCCGGACGCCTTCCGGATGGTGAGCAGGCTGCAGCTGCTCCGGCACTGATCGCCACCGGTTGTGAACGTCGCCCGCTGACGCGAACGCGATTAGCATCAAGGAATGACGAATGCTGACCCGATCGACGACATCTCCATCGGCGGAGAGATGATCCGCCTCGGACAGTTCCTCAAGTTCTCCGGGCTGCTCGACTCCGGTGGCGACGCCAAGGAGGTCATCATCGACGGGTATGTGACCGTCAACGGCGAAGAAGAGCGCCGCCGAGGACGCCAGCTACACGACGGCGACCTCGTCGAATTCGAGGGGCGCACGGTTCGCGTTCGCCCCTGAGGGCGGTTGTTCGTGTCGCGGCGCAGGGCCTGACGTGCGCACCGTAGTACCACCGGGGTAGACGACTTTGATACCGGGGAGTGATTTCCCCGATATCACCACGTTCCTAAAGTTCAGACATGGCCGGAGACGCCGGTCGAATGAAAGAACGGAACGCAGTCATGACTGAGCCCACCAGCACCCGCTACGAGGAGTTCAAGGTGAAGGGGGACGACCTCCTCACCAAGGTGCGCGAGATCATCCACGACGGCAACGTCAGCCGGCTGTTCATCAAGCACGACAACGGCGACACGATCCTCGAGGTACCGCTGACGGCAGGCGTCGCGGTCGCCGCCGCCGGTGTCATCCTCGCCCCAGTGCTCGTCGCGCTCAGTGCCGTCGCCGCCCTTGTGACCCGCGTCACGATCGGCGTCGAGCGCCGGGAGACCGAGACCGAGACCGGCGACACCACGGTGCCGGATGAGGCTCCACCGTCACACCAGTCGGGATCCTCGATCGAGACCGCACCGTCGACCGAGACCGCGGAGTGAGCGTCCGCCCTCATTGCCCGCCGACGAGCGCGGGATCGGACCGCACATGACCACCGGCGTGACTTCCCAACTGGGACCGATTCGCCAGACGTTCGCCGGGCGGGACACGTTCCCGCCCGTCGCGCGGGCGTACACGGAAGTGGCCAACGCGGTCCGGGACCGCGGGCTGCTCGCCCGCACGCCGTGGTTCTACGCTCTGGTGGGATCCGTGCTGCTGGCCGCGTCCGGACTTCTGCTCGTCGGGTTCTTCACGCTCGGCGACAGTTGGCTTCAACTCCTGATCGCCGCCGGTCTCGGGATCGTCGCCACTCAGTTCGCATTCCTCGCACACGAGGCAGCGCACCGCACCATCCTGACCACCGGTCCCGCCAACGACCGGCTGGCGCGTCCCCTCGCGGCGCTCGTCGGCCTCAGCTATTCGTGGTGGGATTCCAAGCACAGCCGCCATCATGCGAACCCGAATCGGGTCGGCCGCGACCCTGACATCGAGGTCGACACGATTTCCTTCCTCGACGTGGACGCCGTCGAAGCACGAGGCGCTCGGCGCTGGATCACGCAGCGGCAGGGCTGGCTGTTCTTTCCTCTGCTCACGCTCGAGGGCATCAACCTGCACTACCTGAGCATGCGGCACCTGCTCTCGCGAGGGCCAGTAAAGCATCGTGCGAGTGAACTCCTCGTTCTCAGCATCCGTCACGCCATCGTGCTGATCACCGTCTTCTCGGTGCTCTCGCCCGCCTGGGCATTGGCCTTCCTCGGTGTACAGCTCGCGGTGTTCGGCATCTACATGGGCGCCTCGTTCGCTCCGAACCACAAGGGCATGCCGGTGATCGCGCCGGATGCGCGACTGGACTTCTTCACCAAGCAGGTTCGCACTTCGCGCAATATCTCCGGCGGTTGGTGGGCGACGACCCTGATGGGCGGTCTGAACTATCAGATCGAGCATCATCTCTTCCCGTCGATGCCCCGTCCGCACCTCGCGAAGGCCCGCGAGATCGTGCGTGCATACTGCGCCGCAGGCGCCATCCCCTACACGGAGACGACGCTGCGGCGCTCCTATGGCATCGTCATCGAATATCTGAACAGGGTCGGTCTCGCCGCCCGCGACCCCTTCGATTGCCCGATGGCTGCGGAGTACCGACGTGGATGATCCCTCGAACCGAACCGGCCACAGACCAGAAGGACAGGGGATCATGACAATCTCGACAGCAACCAACGCGAAAGCCCTTCCTTCCCGACGGCTGCGCATCGTCATCGCAACAGACACGTTTCCACCCGACATCAACGGCGCCGCCCGGTTTTCCCGCGACCATGCCGTGCGACTGGCTCGGCGCGGACACGAGGTTCACGTGATCGCACCGTCAACCTCATTCTCGACGCCGTCTGGCGACATCGAGATCATCGACGGGCAGGCGATCCGCGTGCATCGTCTGCGCAGTGTCAGACTGCCGCGACATGGATGGGCACGCATTCCGCCGCCGTGGGCGGTGCGCCCTCAGGCCAGACGCATCCTCGACGAAGTGCTCCCTGACATCGTCCACCTGCAGTCCTTCATCGACATCGGGCGCGGTGTCGCTCACGAGGCGCACGATCGCGGCATCCCGATAGTGGCGACGAACCACGTGATGCCCGACAACGTCGCCTCCGTCCGCGGAGTGCCCACGCGCATGGTGTCCGCACTCGGTCGTATGGGATGGCGCCTTGCCGACTCGGTGTACGCGCGTGCCGACATCGTCACGAGCCCCACACCCATCGCGGCGGGCTACCTCGAGCGCCACACCAGCATCGCCTCGGTAACACCCATCTCTTGCGGCGTCGATCTCGACCGGTTCTCCCCGAAGCAGGCCAAACCTCGACAGTCGACCGTCCTATACGTCGGACGCCTGGATCCCGAAAAGAACGTCGCCACGCTCCTGCGGGCGTTCGCGATGATGGAGCGGAACACCGGCGTCGAGCTGGAGATCGTCGGCAACGGCTCCGAACGTGCCGCGCTGGAAGTGCTGGCCGCACGTCTGGGCATCGCCCATCTGGTGCGATTCCGTGGGCACGTGTCCGACGAGCAGCTCACGGCAATGCACCACTCGGCCACGGTCTTCGTGATGCCCTCGACGGCAGAGCTTCAGAGCATTGCGACTCTGGAGGCGCTCGCGTCGGGCACACCGGTGGTCCTCGCCAACGCGATGGCGTTGCCCCACCTGGCCAACGACGGAGTCGAGGGATACCTCGTGACGCGCGATGATGCTCCTGAGTTCGCCCGAAGGATCACGAGAATTCTCGCTCTCTCCGAGGACGACTACCGGGTGATGAGCGCGCATGCTGTTGCGCGGGCAGCTCAGCACGAGGCCAGCGCAGTCGTGCGGCAGTACGAGACTCTGTACGAGGACGCCCAAACCCGCAGATCTGCCATCCCGATGCCGAGATCCGGCCGCCCCAACAGGATCTCCACACGTACAGCATCCAGGGTACGCACCCGCAGGCGGACCACTCTGAAGTATGGGCTCGTCGATACCTCAGAGTGATGTGCGCGTGGGCACCGTCTTCTTACATTCATCTCATGGACGTCATCAACGATTTCATTCTTCAGGCCGCCGCATCACCGTGGCTGCTGCTCGTCATGTTTGCGGTGGCCGTGATCGACGGCTTCTTCCCGCCTGTGCCGAGCGAGACGGTGCTGGTCGCGGCTGCCGCCGTGGCCGCGTCGACCGGGGCGTTTCCGACGGTACTGCTGCTGTGTCTCGTCGCCGCAGTGGGCGCGATGATCGGCGACAACATCGCCTACGCCATCGGTCGCCAAGTCGGAACGACGCGCTTCCGTTGGATGCGGGGGCCGCGCGTCTCTGCGGCCTTCGAGCGTTCGGGGCAGGCACTGAAGACTCGTGGTGCACCACTCATTCTCGGGGCCAGGTACATTCCCGTCGGCCGGGTGGCGGTGAACATGTCCGCCGGAGCGCTGGGCTACTCGTGGAAGCGTTTCCTTCCGCTGAGCGCGCTGGCTGCGGCGAGCTGGGCGGTGTACAGCGTCGCAATCGGCGTCCTCGCGGGTCAGTGGCTGGGCGATCAGCCGCTGCTGAGCTCAGTCCTGGGCGTCGTACTCGCCCTCGTGATCGGTCTGGTGATTGATCGCGTCGGCGCAGCACGCCGTCGGCGAACCGCGGCCGCAGCGTCGATCGAGGCGCACGACTCAAAAGACGGCGATGCCGTGGAGCGCCGGGGGCGTCGGCCCGTGAGCAGGGCTCGTCGAGCGCATCGGCCGCGTTCTTCGGCTGACTGGTACGGCATACCACTCACGACCACCCCTCAGGCCTGATCGGAGCGCGCGATCGTCAGACGCGCTCCCGCACCGCCCTGGCAGTCGCGCCGGGATCAAGCCTGTGCATGATCGATTCCGGGACGATCACGAGCTCTGCTCCGTGGATCTCAGTTGCGAGCCGATCTGCTGCCGTAACGAGGATGGGGAAGGTCTGCTCACCTCGCAGGATCGTGACCGGCTGCGACACCGACAACATCTCCGCCGTGGGCGTCGAGACCTGCGCCGTCAACTTCGCGTCGTATACCGTCGACTGCGCGAGCGGCACCAATGCGGGGAACTGATCGCTCTGCCGGATCGCTTGCACCATCTCTTGTGGCAACCCCACTCCTTCGAGTTGGAACGTGACCACCGCTTCGTCGCTCTTGCCATCGTCAACAAGCTTCTGCAGACGCTGGGGAAGATCTGCGGCGGGCTCGTCATTGCCGAATCGGAACGGCGGCTCTGAGAGAAAGAGTGAGCGGATCGGAACCCCTCTGGAGGCTGCGAAGAGAGCGAGTACGGCGCCGGATGAGTGTCCGAGCACGATCGCGTCGCCACCGACCGCTTCAATCACGGCGGCAAGATCATTGGCTTCGTCCTCGGGCGATGACCCTCGCCTGTCGCCGCTTGCCCCTCGAGCACGTCTGTCTACTGTGACAGCTCGGAAGCCTACGTCTACAAGGGCGCTCGCGAGCGCCCCGCCATCGGTAGCCAATGAGAAGGCACCGCCCACAATAACGATGGTCGGCCCTTCCCCCACTTGCTCGAAGGCGATCGTGATCCCGTCGGCAGAGGTCGTTGTATTCATGCCACCAAGAAACCACGATCCACCGACACTGGCAAGGGTGTGGGGCCGTCAGTTAGGGTGAAGAGCATGACCACGACGACTGACGCACCTGCCGTTCAGAAGCGGCGAGGTATCTGGCAAGCACGCGCACTGCTCATCGTCGGCGTGGTTCTCATACCCGTAACCCTTGCCATTCTCACCACGAGCGCTGAAACACCGGATGCCGAGGCATACGTGCGGATGGCCTTTGCCGTGGTTGCGGGACAGACGATCGCGATCGCCACTGTGGTCAGCCTCCTAATTGCATCGATCGTGCGGCGTTTGAGCATCGGCGCCATTCTCGCCAACGCGCTTATCGCGATCGTTGTCACGTCCTTCGCGGCACACGGCATCGGGAATGCACTGACGACACTGCTGCAGGGTCTGGGGCTCAACAACTAAGAGTGGCGTCCCGAAGGCCTTGCCCCACCGTGGACTGTCAAGAATCGGAGCAGTTCCCGATTGAAGACCTGCGGATTATCCTGGTTCGCGTTGTGGCCGGCATCCGGAATCACAACGTAATCGATCCGAGGATCGCTCGCAGCCCAACTCGGGCCATCCTTTCGGATGTTCCCGGTCCCGTCACTCTCGCCATGAGTGAGCAAAAAGGGCACATCGACCCGGAAGTCGGGAAACCCGTCCCGACGCACGGCTGTCGCGACGGCAGCGAAGATACGGACCAGATCACGCCGCCCGATCACACCCATAGCGTCGAGTGCGTAGGCCTGCACTTTCTCTCGAATGGAGGTGACCTTCGCCATAGAACGGCGCAGGTGATCGAGGGGCCAGAAGCGGAAACTGGGAGCCATGAACCGCACGGCAATGTGATCACTTCGACTCAAGGGGAAAGCGATCGGAGTCGAGCCGACGATGACGAGCCCTTCTATACGCTCGGGATGCCGTCGGACGATGTGCTGCGAAACATATGCGCCCATCGACTGGCCCACGAGGATGAGACGGTCGATGCCAGCGTCGTCGAGAACCGCGATCAGGTCATCGACGTAGTCCTCTATAGAGGGATGCTCGATCCCCAAGGGCTGTGAACGGCCATGGCCACGCGCATCCCAGACGAGCACGCGGTAGTCGCCGAGTACCGCCGGGATCTGGGCGTTGAACATTCGGTGATCCATCGTCGCGCCGTGCAGGAAGGCGATCGCCGGACGTTCCGGATCACCCCCGACCCAGTAGTGAAGCGGTGTGCCCCGGCGCTCCAGCACGCGACCTTCGAGACCCTCGGCGGTGCGGCTCCAGTCAGCGGTCACGGTCTTCTCCCCATGGTCGTCGTACTTTCCAGGGTAGCGAGCCGGGACGAGACCCGACTGTCGCGACGTCAGCCACCGTCCAGGCCGCCGCGTCTGCCTTCGGAAACCTACCCGAGATCGATCGTCTGCCAAATGACGTCCGCGACGCAAAGGCCGTTGTCAGCCTCGCGATAGAACACATCAGTCGGGCTTACCTCACCCGATGCATGCCCGTTGGCTGATCCCTCAAGGTTGATCCTCCACGCGGCGTCTAACGAGGGCCGATCGACGGAGGTTTCAGCGTTGAACTGTTCTGGTTCCCCCGCGCTGAGTCCCTCCCACGCCGGCGAGTCACCAAAGTCTGTCGTGGAGTCTTCGCAGGCGAGCGTTTGTTGTTCGCCCGAGGATGCGGCGTCGATGAGCTCTTCGGTCGAGTTGATGACGCGAGCACCGTCAGGTCCCCAGAGCACGACATCCATTGAACACCCCGAAAGCAGGGCCATGGATGCGCCCGCGACAACCGCGACAAGGACTCGGCTAGGAGTGTTCACAGTGTCACGGTACCTGCCACGGGTTGAGATTGGCTGGCGATGACTTCCTGACTCCTTGTGACGGCGGCGGAGCGCCGGCAAGGTACTGGGGGCCGTCCCCCGGGGGAGGTAAGAAGGGTGCGGCCCCCAGAGTTTTAGTGCCCTAAGGCAAGGTGCCCCGCTTCCATGTCGGAAGCGGGACACCGTACTTGCGTCAGCTGATCAAATCGACATTCTCTTCAGTACGTCGGCGGCGAGCGACCATGAGCGCTCCACCACCTGCGAGGAGGATCAGCGCTGTTGCCAGCACCCACCAAGTAACCTCGCCACCAGTCGCTGCCAGAGGCGGCGGCTTGGGCAGGTCATGGATAGTGCACAGCGGGCTGTCGGGCGCGCACACCGGCTCTTCACCGGTGATCGCGACGACGTTACCCAATGCGTGGTTACCCTGCTCGTCGTACGCCTTCACCGTGACGGTGTAGGTGACCGTGACCGTATCGCCGGATGCCACAGCACCGGTGATGCGGATCGTGTCGCTATCCGCCACTGCCGTGACCGCCTCAGCAGAGGAAGTCGGACCCGCCTGGAGCGTGGCATCATCGAGCACATCAACCATGTGGTCGGTGTAATCAATCGCCACCCCAGCCGCGTCAGCATCCGTCGACACGTTCTCGAACGTCAGCGTGTAGGTGACATTCTCACCCTGCGCGACCTCGGTGCCCGATACCGGGTCCGAAGACTTCGACACGACCACGGCAGAGACGTTGTTGACCGTGCAGTCCGCACGCTCACCATCAGCCGGCACACACTCCGTCTGAGGCTCCTCACCGGTGTTCACCAGGAAGTTGCCCAAACGGTCATCGCCCCGCGCACCATCCGCGTTCACCGTGACCGTGTAGGTCACCGTGACCAGCTGGTCCGGCTCCAAAGAACCGGCCACAGTGAATCGACCATCCGTGATCTCCGACACCGTCAACGCAGCATCCGAAGACACCGGCGCCGTTGTCACAGCCGCGTCATCCAACACCTGAGTGAGGACGTCATCACGGTTCACGTCAATGGGCGCCTCACCCGTGTTCTCGAACGACAGGGTGTACGTCACGACCTGACCGGCCTGAACCGTCGAACCCGATGCCGGGTCGACTGTCTTCCAGTCATCCAGCTCACCGATCGGGTGCTCCGTCATCGGCGGCACGAACGGCTCGCAGTCGTCGCAGTCCTCCTGCGGCACGTACGGCGGCACGTCCGGGGTGAGGACGTTGCCGGCCATGTTGTTGCCTCGCTCACCGTCAGCGCCGATCGTGACCTGGTAGGTCACCGTCACCGTCTCACCCTGAGCCAAGTCCCCGGTCACCCGGAGCGTCTGAGCATCCATATCCAGCACCGCAGCGATCGAGTCAGCATGAGCCTCATCCACCACCACCTCACTGGTGATCTCACCATCATCGAGAACATCCGACAGATCATCCGTCGAATCCACCAAGCCGGCTACCAGACCACTGTTCGTCCACGACAGGGTGTACGTCACCACATCGCCCGCGTTGACCGTCGAACCCGAAGCCGGGTCAGACGCCTTCGCAGGAGTGATGTAGGGAAGCAGCACCTCGACCGGCGGGATCGGCGGGTCGCAGATCTCGCCTTCGGCGCAGTCAAGGACAAGGCTGGCCGTGTTGATCATGTCGTGATCACCGAGGTTGGTCACGGTCACCGTGTAGGTGATCGTCACCGACTCGCCGGTCGCGAGCGGACCAGACCAGCCGAGCATCGGCGACAGGTACGACGGTGCGGGAACTTCCGAGCCATCGGATGCCACCGCAACGGCGTCGCCGTTGTAGGTCGCATCGTCCAGCACATCGGACATGTCGTCCGTGACCACGGCGGGATCCTCAGTCGTGTAGTCACCCTCGCCGTCGCTCGTCACTGTGACCGTGTAGGTCACCGTGTCGCCCGTCTGCACACCCTCAGTCGTGTCAGCAGATTTTGTCAGCGAGAGGTGGGGCACCGGGTGCTCCGTCTCCTTGCATCCGCCGACCTCGCATGTGCCGTCAGGGTTTGTGACCACGTTGTTGAGACTGTGATCACCCTGCTCGGCATATGCGTTCACCGTGACCGTATAGGACACTGTGAAGGTCTCCCCTGCCGGCACCGACCCGGTAATCGCCAACTGCTCCCCGTTCAGGGTCGCCGTGAGTGCCGGATTGGATGTGACAATCGATGCCTCGTCGAGAGTTGCGTCATCGAGCACGTTCGACAGGTCGTCAAGTTTGTCCACGGCAGCGGCGATCTGGCCGGTGCTCGTGAACGACACCGTGTAGGTGACGTCCTGGCCTGCGACGACACGAGTGCCATCGGCGGGATCCGCCGTCTTCGTGACCTCGAGTGCTGCCGCCGGGATCTGCGACTCAGAGCAGTCCTCGCCGGGGGCGGCTGCGTCGTCTGCGGGGATGCAAGCGACGTTGTAGAGGACGTTGTCGCCCGTGGTCGAGTCATAGGTGACGGTGTAGGTGATCTCCACAGACTCACCGATATCCAACGCACCGGACCAGGTGAGTTCCTGTGCGCCCTCATCGAAGACCGCACCAGCGGCAGGTGCGGTGATCTCACCGAACACTGCGTCGTCCAGCACCTCGGAGAGGTCATCAGTCACCGTTGCGGGGGCATCCTCGGTGTACGCACCGGGGCCCTCGTTGGTGACCGTCACCGTGTACGTCACTTCTCCACCAGTAGCGGGAAGGTCAGTCACATCGGACGTCTTGTCGACCGTCAGCTTCGGCAGAAGGTTCTCCTCCACAGCACATGCCTCGCCCGTTACCGGGTCGGTGCCGTCTGCGGTTGCCGGATCACACGTCGGGATGTCCGTCGGCGGGTCCCCGGGCGTTGGCGGAGTGTTCGGCTGCCATGCCACGTTCCGCACCGTGCCATCACCACCACCAGCAAGCGTCACCGTGTACGTGATCGTCACCGACTCGCCAGAGGCAATCGGACCCGACCACGACACGAACGACGGAGCAAGGAACGCAGGAACGGACACATCCGAACCATCGGATGCCACAGCCACAGCGTCACCGTTGTACTCTGCGTCATCCAGAACCCCAGCAAGGTCATCGAAGACCACTGCCGGAACCGCGTCCGTGTAATCGCCAGCGCCCGAGTTCGTCGCGGTCACCGTGTACTCCACAGTGTCTCCCGGACGGGAGTCTGCGGTCATGTCCGAGGTCTTCTCGATCTCGAGCTCAAGTTCGCTGTTCGTAACCACGCACTCGATCTCGGCGGCCGAGGTCACAGTAACCGCCCACGCCCCGACATCGCCCTCCGACGCGACGGCTTCTCCCGTCTCCGTATTCGTGCATTCAATCGTCGCGACGTACCCATCCAAAGAGCTACTGGAACCTGCCGCCATCGCATCAGTGATGGTGTAGGTCGAGCCCTGAGAGACCGGCCAGTTGGTGGTCGAAGCGGACTCCTGGGTGGCGACGGTGGTCACCGAGGTCAGCACCGTGCCAGCGTCATTGTTCAGTCCAACTGTGAACTGATCGGTTGCGTCAACACGACCCTCTACGACCTTGGTCACGGTCATCGTGGGAATCGGCGCAATGGCGCAGCGTGCACCGTCATTGCCGCCGGCCGCTGGGCCGGTGGAGACAACGATCGACTCACGCGTCGTCGGATCGACTCTGATGATCTGCCCGCTCGAGTTGGCGCCGAAGTACAGGTTTCCGCCCGCATCCGCGTAGCCTGCGCCGTAGGTCACGTTGAACTCGGTGTTCGCGACAGTTCCAACATCCGTGGTCGCGCTCGTCTCGGGGTCGAAACTCAGCAGATGTGACTGACCAGCACCGGCCGTCGTGTTCCCAATTCCGTAGGACGCGCCGCCGACGAAAACCCAATCCGATGGCATGGTCCCGATGCCGGCTGGTTTGGTCGCCGTACCGGAATTCACAACCTCCGCGTAGGTCGCCGAGCCCGGCGCGAGGTCGATCTCGATCCATTCGAGCGTGCCGAAGCCGCCGTACTGCAGGAAGAGATGACCCTGGTCATCGAAATCGCCGACCTGGTAGTTCGTCGCGGTCGCACCAGTCGGGCGACCGAGGTCGATCAAGCTGCCGTCAGCCGCAACTCTCACGAGCGTGTTGGTGTTCTGGTTCCAGCCGTACACGTAGTCGTCCAGCGTGTTGTAGCCGACCGCGTTCACGCTGCCGTCGGTCGTACCGATTTGCTCGTAGGCACCGGAAACGAGGTCCACCTGGAAAATCTGGTGCACATCATCCGAAGGAGTCTGGAACAGGTAGCCGAAGGCCGAGCATGTCCACTCCGGAGCATCCGTAACGATGAGCGGCGTGTCGGCCGGCGGGTTCAGGCCGGACTCAGTGACGTTGTCAGGACCATTCGTATACGTTCCGACCTCTGAGGCCGTCAGGTCGAGCGAAATTTCGCACGAGGCCATGCCCGCGCTCAGGTTTCCGGTCGCGCTGATCGTGGTGTCACCCGAGTTCGCCGCGACGACGCCTGCGGGGCAGGTTGTCGAAGCATTCGGAGTGGGAGCAACGACGAGGCCTTCTGGAAGCGCGTCTGCGAACGACCACCCGTTCTTCGCCGCCAGTTCACTCGTGTTCGTAACTGTGAAGGTTAGCGTGGTGGTCTGTCCCGCGTAGATTTCCGCGGGGCTGAACGACTTGTCGAGCTGCGGGGTGACGTCGAGGATGCGGATGTTGTCGAACGCGGCGTCGTTGCCCGCTCCGCTGTCGTTGGCGTTCGTCATGCGAACACCAAGCGAGGCACCGTCGAAGAGCACCGAGCCGTTCGACGTGTATGTGCCCACGTTCACCGGTGCTGGTTGCAATGTATCGACGGCGGGCCCGGTCACCGTGGTGCCGGTCGCACACGCATCGATCACGCCGCCGACTGGAGTTGCCGCACCCGTTTCGGCGAGGAACGAGAACTGGTACTGCGGCGCCGAGACGACACAGTTCTTTGCTGCCGCGTCGACGCTGAAAGTGAGGAATCTGCCGGAAGCGGTGGCGAGCGGGATCGGGTTCACCGTCTCGAACTCGGACAGGTTCGCTCCGGGGTCACCCTCGGTATAGGCAGCGACCGCGTTATTCGCGTTCGGGTTGTCAGGGCTGCCATGCTGGCCGAGCGCCTGGACGATCTGGCGCATGTGCTTGGAGCTGCCTTCCTCCGCACAGTTGCCCAGCATCGTAAACGGGATGTTGAAGTTGACGACGATGCCGTTACACGCTTCCAGCCAAGGCTGCGCTGCGGTGTAGGTGTCTCCATCGACGCCGACATAGTCCGTCAGCAATACCGGCGCCGTGCCGGGGACGTTCTCGAAGTCCTCCTCAAACACGACCTCCGGGTCAGAGGGGACGCCCGGGTTGCCTGGGGCCATCCGCGGCGAAATCAGCTTCGCGGGCTGAGCAGCGCCCGCGGCGGCGGTCACACCCGCTTGTGCAGCCTCTGCTGGCGCAGCGGTCAACGTCGTCGTGGCGAATGTCAGCCCTGAGGCGATCAAGGCACCCGTGGCAAGCACGGAGCTCATCTTCCTGACCCAGGAAGGCCCGGATCTCTGTTCGGAATACTTCTGACGTGAGCGCATGAGCGCTTCCCCCCTCCCAGGCCGGAGGCCTGGCTGCATATGGACCTTTTGAGTCAATCGAAAGGCCACACACAGGTAAAGCTCAGGGAGGGTAAACAACCCTCGGGCCGTCATTAACTCACCCTCATTCCACCCCGGCTCTCACCCCGGGTCTCACCCTCGGCTAACCCTGGCGGATGGTTTTACTCGCCAACACCTCGGAGCGCGGCGGCATACTCAAGCGCTTCGGCCCTGCTTCGAGCGCCCAGTTTGCGATAGAGGGAGCGCTTATATGTCTTCACGGTGTTGACGGAGAGATACAGCTCGTTCGCGATTGCGGTGGCTGACTCATGCCGGACAAGTGCGCAAAGCACCTGTTGCTCCCGTTGACTGAGGTCAATGGTGGTGGCGCCGGAATACCGATACTGGGCCCGGGGCGGCGCATGAATCGCATCCAGACGTTTGAGGATATCCGTCCGAACTGGTTCATTGGCTTCTTGCAAAGCAACGGCCATTCCCGATGATCGAATCTGATCCGCGGCCTTGGACACGGTGCGTTCCGTCGCCTTACCTGAATCGGCGTACTCGATAACGGCGCGGAGCACCGAGGTGGCAGCGACGACTTCGCCGCTTCCGGTATCCGCATCGGTGTCAAGCGCGTCGAATGCCTCATCGAGATGGCCCCGCAACAAGAACTGACGTGATTCGGCAGCCCTGACGAGAACATGCGATCGGGCAAGACCTGGCGTCTTGAGTACCCGTTCGGCCGCATCGAGCTCATCAGCCATCTGGTAATGGCTAGCGAGATCAGCCCGCAGTAACTGACCCGCGAGGAGTTCCGGTGCGCTCGCTGACCGGTAGTTGCGAAGCGCCTGCTCGAGCCGTGCGATTCCCCGTCTGGGGTCCCCCCATTGGAGTTCGAAGATCGCCCGAGCGTGGACACCGACCCACCAGAGGTCGCTCTCTGACTGCTCATAGGCGACTCGATCGAGCGCCCGTTCGGCTTCCTCTGCGGAATCACTGCAGACGCTCACGAAGGCACGGATGAGCAGATCAGCCGTTGCGAGGTGGTGGTTGTTGACGGCGCCCTCATCAGCCTGATCGCCTTCGCCTGGTGGGCGAAGCCACGCTCGCGCGAGGACGAAGTCTCCGTGCAGCGCGTCGATGAGAGCGAGATGACTTCGGATGTATCTGCCGTGGGGATGTATGCCGCGAGAATTGGCCCACCGATGTGCTCGTGTGAATGCTTCAGACGCCGCGGACAGATCACCAACATGGAGTTTGCTCTGACCTGTGTGCAGCAGAACAGGCGGAAGCACTTCGTGGAATCCGTCGGTGTCGGCAGCGAGTTCCACTATCTCGTGAATGTCGTCTGCCTTCGTCGCAGCGCGCTGGTAGCTGTCAGCGACGAGCATTCGGCGCATTTCCAAGGCCTGCACGACAATCAGGTCGCGTGTGGCAGGCCGTTCCTGTGTGCGGACCCAGTCGATGAAGTCGCGTTGAATCTTGTCGTCGAGCGATCGCCTGACGCCACTGGAGAAGGCAATCTCCCTCGTCAGCCGATGGCGTCGGAATGCAGCGAACCAATCGCGGGGGAGTCTTGAGAGCGCGCGACGGAGCGATTCACCGTCTGTCAGCAGGTATCTGTAGAAGTTGTCATTGAGCAGATCGTCGACCTGCTCCCAGGATTTGCTTTCGACGGCTTCAACGATTTCGCCCACATCTGTCACGAGATCGTCCGCGGGAAGGCGGCGCTCGTCGCACGCGGCCGTCATTGGGGTGCCTGCATACGCATTCCGCTTCCTGTTTCTCCCAACTGAAAACAGCTCCCCAGAGACAATTGGCAACGGTACACACCGATTCGCTAAATGTCTCTCGGTCAGATGGCCGATGCGGGTGTAGGACCGAGTAGCGTCGTGAGTTGAAACGTACCGATAAGAAGACAACCGCCTTCGGAGCGCCGGTTCGCCCGCCATTCCAAATGGCGCAGGAAATGACCGCGCTGGCTGCAGAAAATGGGAGTTCATTCACGATGCCGATGGGTGCGGTTGCCGCCGAGAACTGTGATGATTTCGGATGGCAGCCTCGAGGCGCTATCGACCCGGGACTCGTCGCCGACACCATGCAGCATCCGAGATTCGGCGTCGGCCGGGCATGGTCCAACTCTGCGGGATACAACCTCTCGGCCGCGCCGAACCTCACCTACCTGGTGTACACGGTCGAAGGCGGGTTCGAGTTCGACGTCGACGGCTCTCCCGTCGAAACCGAGGCCGGCTCCCTCATCCTGCTCGACGGCGAGGCACCGACGACCGCGCGGACGCTCACCGAGACCGCGCGCTTCGTCTGGTACTTCGAGCCGACGTTTTTGCGAGCCGGTCATTCACGCTTTCGATTTCACGAACCGATCCGACTGCACAACGCGTCACAGCGAGCACTCCTCTCGATGACGAACTCCGTGCTCAACACATCCCTGCCGGCCACAGAATCAGCTCGACGCCACCTCGGCATCTCACTGGAACATCTCGTTGCCGGGGCTCTCGACGAAGCGGGCAGCGACGAGATCCTGACGGCTTCAGAGACGGCCGACCGCGCCGGATTCTCCTCTGCAAAGCAGATGTACCGCGCTCTCACCCGCGCGGGCAGCAACCGCGCCTCTAGCGTTTCACCCAAGTCCCCGTGAACGACAGCCACAACTTTGCGCCCAAAAGGCCTCGTGAATTGATGCTCGAGGCCGTAATCGAGCTGCGAGGACAGGTGCCTTTCGCCGCGCTTCTCGTCACCGCGCGGCCGAACCCCTCGGAATCCGATGTTCCGATTTACAACGTCGGGATGGAAGCATCCCATGTGGCGCACGGTTTGGAATACTTCATCCCGCGCAGCCCGGAATTCCAAGTCGCCTCAGAGACCCCCGATGAGATCATCGATTGGTCGAAAATGCCGAGCTTTCGGGAGACGGCAACGGCGCGCGACCATCTCATCCTCGCCGGATACACACAAGGGGTCTCGTTCCTGCTCCGAAGCGGCGAGCGCCCGGTCGGCACGCTGCACATTAACGCGACGCATACAGAAGTCTTCTCGGATGCAGATCTCCAGGCACTCGATCACGCCCGCAAAGAGATCGAAGCCGCGGTGACCGCAATGATCGCTGGCACGAGAATGTCGTTGACTCCTCGAGAGCAAGAGGTGCTCGCTCTGATCTCCCTTGGATGGACCAATCCGAAGATCGCGGACGCACTGCAGATCACGCGTCGCACGGTGGCCACGCACATCGAGCACCTTCTCTCAAAGTTGGGCGCAAGCAATCGCACCCAGGCCGTTGTACTCTCCGTCGAGCTCGGACTGCTCCGCTGATCGTGGTGCAGCCAAGCGTGTGGCAGATTGGATTCGATGAAATCCCCCGCTCCTCGGAACTCCGCGCCGCCCGGCCGCACGCTCCTCGTCGGCTTCGGCAAACTCGGACGGAGTCTCGCGCCGAAGCTCCTCGCTGACGGCGGCGCCGTCATCGGACTGCGCCGTAGCGACGCGGACCTGCAGAACGGGGTCGTCGGCATCCGCGGCGATCTGACAACTCCGCTGAAGGAACGCCTGCCGTCCGTCGACGCAATGATTGTGACTCTGCCACCACCCGGAGGTGTCTCCGGCTACCGCACGGCGCTGACACACCTCGCGGATGCTCTCCCGAACGTTCCCCCTCGCACGCTCTTCGTCTCATCGACTGGCGTCTTCGAGGGCTCGGCATCCGCACATCCGATCACGGAGCAGGACGAACCTGCACCGACCAGCGAGCGCGCACGCGCACTGTATGACGGCGAGCGGGCGGCGATCGAGCTGTTCTCCGCGGTGGTCGTGCGCCCCGCCGGGATCTACGGTCGGGGTCGAGGATTCCTCCTGCGGCAGGTGCGGGAAGGCGCCGTTGTGAACCATCGTCGACGCACGAACCGCATCCACGAGGACGACCTCGTACGGACGCTGGATCTGCTGCTGCGGATGCCGGAGCCGCCGCCGCTCCTGCACGCGGTGGATGCGGCGCCCGTCCCACTGGGAGAGGTCGTCGAATACATCGCCCGCACGCTCGGCGTCGACCCGCCGCCCGACGACGCCTCAGCCGACCCGATCGGGCTGGTACACGACGGATCGTTGCTCCGATCCCTGTTGGGCCCTCTCGAGTACCCGACGTACGTTGAGGGGTATGCCGACATGATCGCAGAGTCGACGCGCCAAGATGGTGGGCGGGTCAGTCGGGGTCACTGAGCACGGCATCCACACCCAGATGCCGACGAAGCGCGGCAGAGATGTCATCGAGGTGGGCGAGCTGCTCCGGGGTGAGAGCCTCGACGAACAGCTCGCGCACCGCGCGCAGGTGCGGAACAGACCCGGCCCGGAAGGCCGTCCGAGCGAATTCCGTCGCGGTGACATCCACCCCATGCACAACGTCGGCGCAGCGGACGCGTTGGATCAGGTGACGCTTCTCCATTCGTCCCAGATGATGTGAGAGCCGACTGCGCTCCCATCCGATCAGCGTTGCCAGCTCCGAGGACCGCAAAGTATGGCGCGGCGCCTCCGTCAGAGCGAGCAGCACCTGGTAGTCCCTCGCCGACAGCGACGACTCGCTCTGCAACCGACTGTCTAGGCGCGTGCGCAGCGTCTGCGACGTCTCGATGTAGTCCCGCCAGATGCGCAACTGCTCTCGCGTGGGCATCGTCCGGTGATTCTCGGCCATTTCGTCTCCTTGGAATGGATGTGTCAATACCAATGTTGCAGCATTGACACGTCAATTCGGATAGTCCGGAGACGAGAAGGGCGCTGGTCATGGTGATTCAGATCGATGACATCGAGTTCGGGCTGAACTCCTTCGGCGACATCGCCACAGACGACGGGCGTGTGATGTCGGATGCTGAAACGCTGCGGCTGCTCGTCGATGAGGCTCAGTTGGCGGAGTCCGTGGGACTCGATGTGTTCAGCGTGGGCGAGCACTACCGGGAGGGCATGGTCGACTCGGCCACTCCTGTGATCCTCGCCGCGGCCGCACAGGCCACATCGACGATCGGGCTCGGAACGTCGGTGACTGTCCTGTCGACGCAGGATCCGGTGCGGTTGTATCAGCAGTTCTCCACCGTCGACGGGCTCTCAAATGGGCGGGCGCAACTGGTGCTCGGACGCGCTTCCGCGATCGAGTCGTTTGCGCTGTTCGGATACGACATCGCCGACTACGAGCAGATCTTCGACGAGAAGCTCGACCTGTTTCTGCGTCTGATGCATGAGGATCGCGTGACCTGGACCGGCCAGCACCGCGCGCCGCTGGAGAATGCACGCCTGCATCCGCGGATGCCGCAGGGAGGGATCCCCACCTGGATTGGGATCGGCGGAAGCCCCGATTCGGTCGTACGTGCAGCACAAAACGGCCTCCCGTTGATGATGGCCATCATCGGCGGACGTCCCGACCGGTTCGCCGGGCATGCCGAGCTGTATCTGCGCGCGCTCTCCCAGTTCGGTCGGCCAGAACTTCCGATCGGTCAGCACTCCCTCGGCTTCATCGCCGACACCGATGAGGAGGCGAAGAACATCCACTGGAAGTACTGGGAACCCGTCGTGACCGCGATGAGCGAGGAGCGCGGCTTCTACCCGCCCACTGCCCAGCGGTACGAGGTGGAAGTCAACACGGGCGCGCTATACGTCGGATCACCCGAGACGGTGTCGCAGAAGATCGCGAGCATCATCCGCACCAACCATCTGTCCCGCTTCGACCTGAAGTACGACCTGCTGCATCTTCCGCGGGACGCCCGCGAGCACAGCATCCGCCTGTTCGGCGAACGCGTCGTCCCTCGAGTGCGCGAACTGCTCGAGCAGGATCGCGGCGACTGGCGACTCACCGGGCGAACTGCCGCCGAGATCGTCAAGGGCGGCAAAGCCGCCCATGCCTGAACCCCACCAATGCCTGAAACCCGCGAAAGGAAAAAGATCATGAACGACTTCACCAAGCTCGAGTTCGGCATCGATACATTCGGAGACTTGCCCCGCGATGACCAGGGCGCTGTCGTCTCGTACGGCGCGGCGATCCGCGCAACCCTGGACGAAGCGGTGCTCGCCGATGACCTGGGCATCGACGCGGTCGCCATCGGAGAGCACCACCGCCCCGAATTCGCGATCTCCTCACCGGAGACCGTTCTGGCCGGAATCGCGACGGCGACCGAACGCATCCGTCTCGGCTCCGGTGTCACCGTGCTGTCGTCTGACGACCCGGTGCGGGTTTTCCAGCGCTTCGCGACGGTTGACGCCCTCTCGAACGGGCGCGCCGAAATCATCCTCGGCCGAGGATCCTTCACCGAGTCATTCCCGCTGTTCGGCTATGACCTCTCCGACTACGAGCTGCTCTTCGATGAGAAGATCGACCTCTTCCATGCCCTGCTCGACGAGAAGCCGGTCACCTGGGAAGGGACGACGCGCGCCGCTCTGCACGAGGCGGACGTCTTCCCGAAGACCGATTCGGGACGGCTGCGTACCTGGGTGGGCGTCGGTGGCTCACCGCAGTCCGTGATCCGCACGGCGCAATACGGGTTCCGACTCATGCTCGCCATCATCGGGGGTGCTCCTGACCGGTTCGCACCGTATGTCGACCTGTATCGGCGGGCGACCGAGCAATTGGGCACCACCGCCCACCCGGTGGGTATGCACTCCCCCGGTTTCATCGCCGAGACAGACGAAGAGGCCAAGGAGACCTTCTACCCCGGGTACAAAGTGGTCCGAGACCGGATCGGTGCGTTGCGCGGCTGGCCGCCCCTGAGTCGATCCGACTTCGAGGCCGACGTTGCGCAGGGATCGTTGTACATCGGCTCGCCAGAGACCGTCGCCCGGAAGATGGCCGCCGCCATCCGCACGCTGGATGCCGGTCGGTTCGACCTCATCTACTCAGCCGGCGGCGCCATGTCTGCGAGCGCACGTCTTCGTGCCGTCGAGCTGTACGGCACGAAGGTGATCCCGATGGTGCGTGAACTGCTCGCCGAGACGCCCGCACAATCGCCCATGACCGGCGCGGCTTTCCAGCGATGAACGCGATGAACGGGAGGAATGACATGGACAGCAGCATCGGCGACCGCGAGACCCTCGGCATCCTCGGGGCCGGCAAGGTTGGCACGGTTCTAGCCCGTCTGGCGGTCGCCGCGGGCTACCGGGTGCTGATCTCTGGCTCCGGAGACCCAGAGCGGATCGCGCTCACGATAGATGTGCTCTCGCCAGGCGCGACTGCCGTCCGCTCAGAAGAGGCTGCCCGCGAGGCCGACATCGTCTTGCTCGCGCTTCCTCTCGGCAAGTACCGCAGCGTTCCGATGGCAGAGCTCGACGGCAAACTCGTGGTCGACACGATGAATTACTGGTGGGAGACCGACGGAATCCGAGACGACCTCAACGACCCTCGCACGTCGACGAGTGAGGTTGTCCAAGAGTTTCTTGCCGGTTCACACGTCGTGAAAGCGCTCAACCACATGGGCTACCACGACCTCGAGGAAGAAGCTCAGCCTGCAGGCTCCACGAGCCGCAAGGCGATCGCGATCGCCGGCGACCGGGAGAGTGACCTCGTACGCATCGCAGAGTTCATCGACGCGCTGGGATTCGATCCCGTCATTGCCGGCCCTCTCGCCGCGGGGGTCGTCCTGCAGCCGGGCAATCCCACATTCGGTGCCAACCTCCCGATCGATGACCTGCGCGAACTCATCGACGCCACGGCCTCCGCCGGCTCATCGACCGCCACTACGTTCTGACCTCGACCGACCAGCCACACCAAGAAGGAGAACCGTCACAATGACCAAGATCGCCATCATCCTCGGTAGCACTCGCCCCGGTCGCAACGGAAAACAGGTCGCGGACTGGGTGCTCGAGCAGGCCGCCCGGCGCAGCGACGCGGAGTTCGAGCTCGTCGATCTCATCGACTACCCGCTCCCGCACCTCGACGAGCCGCTGCCGCCGACAACAGGCCAGTACAAGAATGACCACACCCGGAAGTGGTCCGAAAAGATCGCCGAGTTCGACGGATACATCTTCGTCACCCCCGAGTACAACCACTCCACCTCCGGCGTCCTCAAGAACGCAATCGACTACCTGCATCGGGAGTGGAACAACAAGGCCGCCGCGTTGGTCGGATACGGCGGCGTCGGTGGGGCTCGCGCGATCGAGCACCTGCGGCTCGTGCTGGCCGAACTCCACGTCGCCACAGTGCGCCAGACTCTGACGCTCTCGCTCACGACCGAGTTCGAGAACTACACCACCTTCACCCCGGGCGACTCTCAAGGCGTCCTCCTGAACACCCTGTTCGACCAGCTCATCGCGTGGTCGCAGGCTCTCGAAGACGTACGCAACCCCGAGCTCGTCGAGCGTGCAGCCTGAGTCGACCTCAGAACCCGGGGCCTGAGGCCGACCTCAGAGCCCTTCCTCATCACAACGGATCGTCCGGCACGTACCTGCCGGTGAAAGGAAAGAAGAAATGGCAACCGTGAGGTTCGACCAGGCAACACGAACGTTCCCCGGAGTGCAACGCCCCGCCGTCGACAAGCTGGATCTGGAGGTTGCCGACGGCGAGTTCCTGGTTCTCGTTGGCCCCTCCGGCTCCGGTAAGTCCACGTCGCTGCGGATGCTCGCAGGCCTTGAAGAGGTCAATGGCGGGCGCATTCTCATCGGCGACCGCGACGTGACCGACGTGCCCCCGAAGGATCGCGATATCGCGATGGTGTTCCAGAACTACGCGCTCTACCCGCACATGACTGTCGCGGAGAACATGGGCTTCGCCCTCAAGATCGCCGGGGTCGGCAAAGAGGAGCGCGCGCAGCGCGTGCTCGATGCCGCGAAGCTGTTGGATCTTGTCCCGTACCTGGAGCGCAAGCCGAAGGCCCTCTCCGGCGGTCAACGCCAGCGCGTCGCGATGGGCCGGGCGATCGTGCGCAGTCCGCAGGTGTTCCTGATGGATGAGCCGCTGTCGAACCTCGACGCGAAGCTGCGAGTGCAGACCCGCACGCAGATCTCCTCACTCCAGCGCCGGCTGGGCGTCACGACCGTCTACGTGACTCACGATCAGGTAGAGGCGCTGACCATGGGGGATCGAATCGCGGTGCTCGCCGACGGCACGCTGCAGCAGTTGGGCACGCCTCGCGATCTGTATGAGAACCCGAGGAACGTCTTCGTCGCGGGGTTCATCGGTTCGCCGGCGATGAACCTGTTCACCACGGATGTGAACGAACGCGGAGTGCGCTTCGGCACACAGACGGTTGCGGTGGACCGCGAGATACGGGACGCGGCCGGCACCCGCGTCACGATCGGCATCCGACCGGAGGACATCACCCTTGGGGTCGAGACAGAGCCAGGGCTCACGATAACGGTGGATCTCGTCGAGGAACTCGGCGCCGACGGCTACCTCTACGGGCACGCGATCATCGACGACGAGCGGGTGAACGTCACCGCGCGCGTCGACGGGCGGACGCACCCGAAGGCGGGCGACACGGTCTCGGCGACACCCAAACCAGGACGGATCCACCTGTTCGACGTGGACAGCGGAGAACGGCTGAACCCCGGGATCGTCAGCTGAGCAGCGATCGCCTGCAGTTCACTCGGAGTGCGCCGCCACCACACCGGCGGCGCACTCCCCGCGAACAAACATGATTCGTCGACAATCAGCTGCTCTCTGCAGAGGCGATCTCGATTGCGAAATCGTTCAGCGCCGCCGCCACCGCCGCGGGCTCGGTCAGCGCCGCGTAATGTCCGCCCGGTATCTCGACAGGCACGATCCCCAGGCGCTCGCGAATGTGCCTCCTCATGAACGGTGCAGGGAAGAACTGGTCTTCCGTGCAAAGGATGGCCCTCGTGGGGATATCGGGACGGTGGGCCGCGGGCCAGGGACTCGACATCCAGTTGCCCTGCTGGTCACGTTCTCTTTGTTGCGCCTCGGCGGCGAGCGCTTCAGGTACGTCGTTGAAGAACGACACGGCCGGGTCATCGTCGACCGACTCGTGGACGTGACCCGTATTGGCCCACCAGTCAGTGAAGCTCTCCCCCGGCATTGGAATCATGCCGGCAAGATAGACCAGCCCGTCAGCGTCGATCTCGTCGCCGACAAGAGGCGCCGTGAAACCTCCCAATGAATGACCTACGACGATGACGTGGTGCCTTCCGCCGATCGCATCGACCACGGCGCGAACGTAGTCCTCGAGCCCGGCGTGTGAATCTTCAATGGGTAAGTCAACGGCGACTGCCTCGTGGCCCGCGCTTTCGAGGAGGGGAATGACAAGGTGCCAGTCCCATCCGGACGAACCGCCCCCATGGATCAGCGCGAATGTTGCCATGGTCGCCTTCCCTAACGCTCTGAATGCCAGCAGATCCCGGTGCCCACCGGGATCGGTTCGAAACCTATCCCCTCAGCCGGTTCTCCGCTAGGTCTACGTCAGCGCCACGGTTTTGGAGATTGAGGGTTGACAGCCGCATTGGATCGCGCCAGCATTTAGCTACTTAGCTAATTAACAAGAAGCGAAATTATGACCGACGTGTTGAGCGTGACCTTCTCCGCCTTGGCGGATCCGACGCGGCGTGCGATCCTCGCCCAATTAACGCGCGGTGAAGCGACGGTCAACGAACTCGCCGCGCCGCACGCGATGAGCCTGCCATCGATCTCCCGACATCTGAAGGTGCTCGAGCACGCGGGCCTCGTGAGCAAGGGGCGCTCTGCGCAATGGCGTCCCTGCCGCCTCGAGGCGTCACAGCTACAGGTCGTCGACGCGTGGATGGCGCCCTTCCGAGAGTTTTTCGACCTGAGATTCGATCGTCTGGAAGACCACCTCACCGCTATGGTCGCCGAGCGCGACAGTGAACGAAAGCAGGAATGACATGACCCAGCCTCCCGGCCACGAGAGCGGTTTCACCGAGACTCGTTGGTTCAACGCACCCCGAGAGCTCGTCTTCCAGGCGTGGACCGACCCGCGCCACCTGGGCTGGTTCTTCAACCCGTCCATGCCTGAGCCCGCCGCGCCCATTGAAGTCGACCTTCGCGTCGGCGGCGCATGGCGCCAACTCATGGTGGTCGACGAGGCGACCGAGTACACGACGGGAGGCATCTACCGCGAAATTGTCCCTGTGGAGCGGCTGGTCTTTACCTGGGGAGCAGTCGGCGGATGGCCCGAGCTTGGCGGGAGTGCCGTGGACGACGCCCCCGTCGTGACGCTGCAGTTCAGCGAGCTCGATGGCGGCACGGAGATGCTCTTCACCGTCACGCTTCCCGAGCACCTCGATTCGGAGCAGGTGCGAAGCTGGCTCGGAACTGGCATGCGGGAGGGTTGGATCGTCACACTCGAGCGGCTGGTGCCATCTTCCGGCGAGAGCCAGAACATCGGAAGGATGTCGCGCCTTCCTCGAGTAGGTTCTTGAGCGCCCCTGGACAGTCCGAAACGCCGCGAAGCCGTGTTGCGGGCGGCTGTGCCTCTACTTTGCAGAGCTCGACGTGTTACCGACCGTCACTCCCGAAGCCTGCCGCGCGCAACTCCACGAGGTACGCGCTGTCTGCGGGGCGCAGGTAGTACGCCTCCGACTGGGCATCCTCGGTTGTGCCTCCGCGCACAGGCATCCCTCCCGCCCCGATCACCGCGTCAAGAGCCGACGTGGTGAGGGCTGAGCCGGGATTGCTCAGAAGCCAATCCTGCGCGGTCTTTCCACAGCGTGTGAACCAGTGCTGAACGTCGCTTGTTGTCATGCGGCTATCTCACACCATGTCGTCGGCACACTGTCAAGGATTTGACGTTGCCGCGGCGGGGAACACATCTAGCCCACCGTATTGAGTTGGACCATGGCGTCGTAGAGCTGCGTCTCCGTCATCGGCGGCTCGGGGATCGGATGCGCCCGCTCAGCCCGGTAGGCGTCGAGCATGAGGTAGAGGTGACGCCGCCAGGCGTTCGGGGCGGTGGTGCTGGTGGCGTCAATCATCCGGCCGTTGGACCAGATGAGGTTGACGATGTCGGCCCGCGTGATGTCGGGGCGCGCCTCGCCAGCCTCTTGGGCTCGGGTGAGCACGTCTTCGATTTGTCGACACATCTCGTCGTGGATGCGCTCGGTGTCAGCGCTGCCAGGGAAACGACGGGACAGGAAGTCGTTGAAACCTCGGTCCCCCGCCTGCACGCGAAACAGGTTCTCCAGGTAGTAGACGAACCCTTCCCACGGATCATCGATTTCCAGAGCCTCCTTGGACCCGTCGAGGAACTCCCGAAGTTGAGGCTCAAGTGCGGCCAGGAGCAGGTCCATGCGCGTCGGGAAGTGGCGGTATAGCGTCCCGATGGCGACTTCGGCGTCGCGAGCGATTCTTTCCAAAGAGGCATCCACGCCTCGCGCGGCGAACTCGCGCCGTGCCGCGGCAATGAGCCTCACATGACGCTCCTGCGCGTCGCGGCGTCTGGGCGTCCGCGTCCGCTCAACACTGCTGATGCTCATGCAACTATTTTAGCTCGGAATCGGAGGGTACCCTCCGATTCCGCCTCAGGGAGCACCACACAACGTCAGGGACGGCCTTCTGAGAAATTTCACACCGTCGGAATACATGAGGCACCCCTCCGGTTTAACCCACTAACCGGAGGGGTGCCTCACCTTGATGCTCCACTCGATACAACCGAGACCTCACGGCCAACCGATACAGACATCACGAAGGAGCACATCATGAGCAGTATCAGCATCATCGGCGCGGGGAACATGGCCAACGCCATCGGCACCCTGGCCCTCAAAGGCGGCAACACTGTCGAGGTCATAGGTCGGGATGCGGACAAGGCCGGGTCTCTGGCCCGGGCGCTCGGCAACGGCGCTTCGGTCGGAACATGGGGAGCCGCACCAACCGGGGACATCGTCATCCTGGCCGTACTGTTCGCCAGCGCCGTACCGGTCGTCACCGAGTACGGGGAGGCACTCGCCGGCAAGATCGTCGTCGACATCACCAACCCTTTCAACGCTGACGCTTCCGGTCTAGCCATTTCTGAAGATACGTCCGTCGCGCAGATGGTTGCCGAGGTTGCCCCTGCAAGCACTCACGTCGTGAAGGCGTTTAACACCCTCTTCAGCCACGTGCTGGCCGCGGGCGACCCGGTAGATGTGTTCATGGCCGGCGATAACGCGCAGGCCAAGGCGAGCGTTTCTGCGTTCATCACGAGCCTCGGACTTCACCCTCGCGATGCCGGTGACCTCAGCATGGCGCACTGGCTGGAGAGTGCAAGCCTGCTGGAGATGGGCGTGGCCCGCAACGGGCTGGGCTTCAACATCTCCCTCGGTATCAACCTCGGACGAACGGAGTAGTAGTGGGAAAGCTCGATGGCAAGGTCGCGGTGATTACGGGCGCGACAAGTGGGATGGCGCTGGCCGGTGCGAAGTTGTTCGTTGCTGAAGGAGCTCACGTCTTCATTTCGGGCCGGCGGAAGGAGGCGGTGGATGAAGCCGTCACGCTGATCGGCCGGAACGTGACCGGCGTGCAGGCCGATTCGGCCAATCTCGACGATCTTGATCGTCTGTTCGAGACGGTCAAGCAGGAGAAGGGCGCGATCGATGTGCTGTGGACGAGTGCTGGCGGGGGCGAGCAGGGCAAGCTCGGCGAGATCACGGAGGAGCAGTTCGATGCCGCATTCTCGCTGAACGCACGCGGCACGCTGTTCACGGTTCAGAAGGCGCTGCCGCTGTTCAACGATGGAGGCTCGATCTTCATGACCGGGTCGAACGCCTCGCTGCGGGGTTACCCGGATTGGAGTGTGTACGCAGCGAGCAAGGCGGTGCTACCCGCCTACGCACGGGTGTGGGTGGCCGAGTTGAGGGACAGAAAGATTCGAGTGAACGTGCTGACCCCCGGCCAGGTTGCTACGCCGATGATGGGCGACGCCCTGAGCGGGGAGATGAAGGCGATGTTCGAGTCTGTAATCCCCCGGCGAGAGATGGGTCGCCCTGACGAGATCGCGTCGGTGGCGTTGTTCCTCGCCTCGGACGACTCGAGCTATGTCAACGGCATGGAGCTCGTCGCCGATGGCGGCACCACGGTGATCTGAGCGCACCGCCGGCGGGCATCACCGCCCGCACGTGGCGTGCTTGGTGGGGAAGTCGATCCTCGCGACTTCCCCACCGGCCGGCACCCACTCAGATCTGGTTCGCACCTCCGTCGACGTAAAGGTTCGATCCGACGACATAGCTGCTCTGTTCCGAGGCCAGGAAGGCCACGACTGCGGCGGCCTCGTCAGGATGACCCATGCGACCTTTGGGAACGGTCGCGACGACGTGCTCCTTCATGGCCCGAGCGGTCTCCTCATCGCCGAAAGCCGCAGTACCTCCGGGAGTCTCGATCCATGCGGGTGAAACGACGTTCACCCGGATGCCACGGCCCTTGAGCTCAGTGGACCACGTCCGCGCAAACGACCGGACGGCCGCCTTCGAAGCCGCATATGCGCCGAAAGCCTCGATACCGCGGTCAGCTGCAGTCGAACCAACCAGGACGATGGAAGCTCCGTCGTTGAGCACCGGCAATGCCTTCTGCACGGTGAACAAAGTGCCGCGGGTGTTGATCCCGAAGGTTTGGTCGAAGTGGTCTTCGGTGGTCTGTTCCAGCGTCATGAACGTGCCGATGGCAGCGTTCGAGACAAGCACGTCCAAACCCTTTCCACGCGTTCGAACTGCCTCGTAGAGCCCGTCCAAATCGTCCAAGTTCGATACGTCACCGACGACTGCGGTAGCCCGGTCCGCTCCGATCGTCTCGACGGCGGCCGCCAGTTCCGCCTCGCGTCGGCCGGTGACGAACACGTATGCGCCCTCGCCTGCCAACCGCGTAGCGGTGGCCAAACCGATTCCGCTGCTTCCCCCGGTAACCACCGCTGTCTTGCCATCAAACTGACCCATGTGACTGTCTCCACTCCTTGTATCGAACTGACACATCAATCCTGCCGCCCAATGACGTATGATCGCTTAAACAGCGTCCACTTTTCTTTACAGATCGTCCAAGGGGAGCCCAATGCTCGGGTACGGTGATCCGGTAGCTGACGCGATCGGTCTGCTCCGGCCCCGCACAGTCATCGAACCCATCCTCCGCGCCGCGGGAGAGTGGGCGCTGCGCTTTGAGACCTTCCCGCATGTGCGGATCGGCGGTCTCGTACGCGGAACGTGCTGGCTAATCCTCGAAGGACACGAACCTGTGGTCCTAGAGGAGGGCGACACGTTTCTGCTGGGCAACCCGCCGTCCTACATGCTCGCCAGTACGCTCGAAGCAGATCCGCGCCCGGCGGCGGCGGCGTGGGCGGCGGGTATCGAGGACGAGCTCGTGCGGATCGGACCGGAGTCCGAGGAGGACCTCTACCTCTGCACCGGACATATCGCGTTCGACGACAACAACGCGGCCCTCCTCACGGATCTTCTGCCTCCGCTCGTGATCGTCCGCGCGACCGATCCGCACGGCGCACGACTCGCGCAACTGATCAATCTCCTTGCGACGGAGGTCAGCATCGCCGCCGCTGGCGGCCCGCTCGTACAAAATCATCTCGCACAGATTCTGCTCGTGCACATGCTGCGGGCCCACGCCGCTCAGACCGACCGACCCTCTGGTTGGCTGAGCGCCCTCAACGAGGACGGCATTGGTGCCGCCCTGCGTGCCGTGCACGCGGACGTGGCCTACCCGTGGAGCCTCAAGGAACTGGCTGAGATCAGCCACATGTCGCGTTCCGCATTCGCGCACGCCTTCAAGAACCACGTCGGCGTCCCGCCCCTCGAGTACGTCATCCAATGGCGAATGAGCCTCGCGCGTGACGCACTCGCGCGCGACACCATGTCTATCTCCGAACTCGCCTGGGCCACAGGTTATCTGTCCGAAAGCGCATTCAGCACTGCGTTCCGTCGCGTGGTTGGCTCATCGCCCGCACAGTTCCGAAAGACGGCACGGGAGTCAGCGAGTTCGGCCGCATAGATCACGGCAGGGCGGGGCTGCCCTCGTAGTCAGCGAGCGGCGCCGCGCCTGTCGTCTCGTACTCGAGCACGAGCAACCCGGTCGGAGTTGCTTCGTGCTTCACGAGGCGAAGCCCGGCATCCGCCGACGGATGCGGAAGCAGCCGGCGCCCCTGGCCGATGATGACGGGAGCCACTGCCAATCGAAGGCTGTCGACGAGCCCCGCGGCGAGCAGCGCGGAGCCGAGACGAGAACTGCCATGGATCTGGAGCTCGCCACCGGGGCGACTCCTGAGCGACGTCACCGATTCGATGGGGTCGCCGCTGAGAACCGTGGTCGGATTCCAGGAACCGCTGCCGAGCGTGTTGCTCACCACATACTTCGGGAGGGCGTTCATGCGGGCGGTGAACGGGTCGGGTTCAGGGATGTGCGGCCAGTCTCGTGCGAACGCTTCATATGTGCGGCGCCCGAGGAGGAGCCCGTCCGCGAGATCCAGCCAGTCGGATGCCGTCTTCACGAAGGCTTCGTCCAGGTAGGGCACGAACCATCCGCCCCGCTCGAAACCGTCACTGGTGTCCTCGTCGGCGGATCCGGGCCCCTGGCTGACGCCGTCGAGGGTGACGAACTGAGTGATGTTGATTCTCACGCTGCCGCCTCCTGCTCAACGAGGGCCGCGAGGGCCGCGGTGACCGAGCCCCACCCGTCGAAGAAGCCCAGCTCCTGATGGTGCGCGCGAGCCGCGGGATCCCCGTGCCGCACGATGACCTGATAGTCGGTGCCTTCGGGATGCTCGTTGAGGATGATCTCCGCCGTCATCGCGACCGGTTCTGGTGAAGCGGGCCGCCAGGCGCTGGTCACCGCGTTGGTGAATACCAGCCGCCGTCCATCCTCGACGACGAGGAATACCGAGTCCGTATGCGCCACGAACTCCTCGCCGTCCTCGCTCATGCGGGTGACGAACCCTCCGCCAGGGCTGACGTCGAGCTGGTCGACCCTGGTGATCATCGGCGTGGGAATCCACCACTGTGCGAGCCGCGTGGGATCCGTCCAGGCTCGCCAGACGTCGGAGGGCGATGCGCGGATCACGCGCTGCAAAGTGAGGTCGTAGTCCGGATCGATTTCAGCGATGGTCACGGTGTCTCCTTCGGGTTCGTGAGAAATTGTTCGAGGCGATCGGTGCGGTCCTCCCAGACGAGCCGCTGCTCGGCAAGCCAGTCATCGAGGAGTGCGAGCCGCTCGCGGTTGAGCGTGCAAGTGCGCACCCGCCCGGACTTCGCCGTGCGGATCAGCCCGCTAGCCTCCAGAGTCCGCACGTGCTTCATGAAGGACGGCAACGTGATCGCGAACGGACGCGCCAACTCCCCCACGCTCGCCGGCCCTCGCCCCAGACGGCGAATAACCTCGCGCCTGGTTGGGTCGCCGAGCGCCACGAAGACCTCGTCCAGCGGCTGCGAATAGTTAGCCATGCGGAACAGTATTGCGCATACTTTGCTCAGAGGCAAGGTATTGCGTGATCCGGCGGGCGAGACGTAGACGCCCTGACCACCAGTGTGGTGGGAAGCCGCTGCGGAGAGACCGCAGTTTCTTCTCGAAGCAGGCTGAGCAGAGTCTGCGCGGCCGCTTCCCCCTTCGCATCGATGTCCTGGCGAACGGTCGTCAGCGCCGGAGACACGCGTGCCGCGAGCGGATTATCGTCGAAACCGACGACGGACATCTGCTCGGGGACAAGGATGCCCCGGTCCCTCGCCCGCTCCATCACCTCGAGAGCTGCGAGGTCGGAAAAGGCGAGGACAGCGGTCGGAGGGTCATCGAGCATCCGGTCGATCCGCTCACGCAGGACGCCATCGACCGCGAGGCCTGGAGTCCCGATCACGGTCGGGACGACGTCGGCCTTATCGAGCGCGCGCATCCACCCGTCCAGTCGTCCGGCGATTGTGGGCGACGTCGTGTCGAGCGAGATACCTGATGATGGAAGATTGTCTGCGTCGAGCGCAGCGACGACGATCGCGATGCGGGAGTGGCCCAGATCGATGAGGTGCTTCGCCGCCTGGTAGGCACCCGTGGCATTGTCGATGCCGACGTCCGGCACTCCGGGGACAGGTGCACCCTCGACGTTCACGATCGGTAACCTCCGTTCCCGCAGAGCGGCGAAGGCCAACATCGCCGGAGCGCAGGAGTACACGATGGCACCATCCATCGCGATATCCCGCGCGGGGACCACGCCGTCGCCCCCGGAGGCGTGCAGCAGGACGAGGGAGTACCCGGCGTCGGCGAGCGATCCCGCGACCGCGCGGACGAAGCCGACGGCAACATCGTCGGTGAAGGCATCTCGCGGCGAGTTCGTCAGCACCATGCCGATGACGCCGGTGCGTCCGCGGGCGAGCGCACGTGCAGCCGGATCCGGACCCGCGTAGCCCAGGTCGTCGGCAGCGCTCAGGATCCGTGCGCGAAGGTCTTCGGAGAGTTGGTCAGGCCGGGAGAAGGCGTTCGAAACCGTCATACGGCTCACGCCCACGTGCTCCGCGATCGTCTTCAACGTCACTCGCGCCACCTCGACCACCTCCTCTCCCATTCTGCCTGAAGGGGAGATCAGCCCGGCGGGAATCAGCACGGATCGAGCGCGCTGGAGACGCGCACCGGAGATCGAGGCTCGACCGCCTCAGCCACGCGCCGGAGTCCGCGAGCCAGAGTCGCTCGCATGCGCCTGCGCCAATCTGCCCTGGAACGCGCTGCGAATGCGCGATCCCGTGCTCGGAGGGCGTCGATGCGTTGCTCACGGGCTGCGACCTGATTCTCAGCTCGGCGCTCGACAAGGACGAGTGCCGCAATCATCTGATGTTCCATCACCAGCTCCTTCTGTATCGGTACAGAAGGACGTTACTATACCGGTACAAAGATCGCTAGTAGTTCCGCGAATGATCACGCGGTCGGACCCCGGCGATCAGCGAGGCAGCGACCAACGTGCCAGGGCAGGTCGCGTCAGGCCGCTGCTCGCGTGGGTCGGTACCGCAGGGCGACCGCTCCGGACCGGAACTCATGGCGATCCACGAGTTCGAGCTGGATACGCTCGCGCAGGCCTGCGAGCAATGTCGGCCCGTGTCCGGCAAGAACCGGTTGCACAACGAACTCGTACTCGTCGATCAGTCCCAGATCTGCCAGCGCCAAGGGGAGCGTCACTCCTCCCACCCACAAGCCCTCGCCTGGCTCTTGTTTGAGCAGCTGAACCGCTTGCCCCAGGTCGCCCCGTACCAACTCGGCATTCCAATCGGCCACGCTCAGCGTGCTCGACACGACATACTTCTTCGCCCGGTCGATGGTTTCGGCGAACGGGATCTCCCACTCATCCATCCAGTCAGGCCATACGCCCGTGGTCGGCTTCCGCCACGCCGATTCCATCATCTCGTAGGTCACCCGGCCGAATAGCAGTGCATCGGCGCGCTCCATCTCGGCGGTCCAGTAGCCCATCGACTCCTCGTCTGGCGGGAGCCCGGCCTCGTGATGGCAGCAACCGTCAAGCGTGACATTAATCGAGTATCGAAGTGGTCTCATCTCGTTGCTCTCCCTCGAGCATCGGTGTTCTCCCTGCGTAGGGAGCTCGTCTCGTCCGCGAACCACGCCGGTCGCGTGCCGACCAGCCTAACGATCCGGCGCCTCGAGGATTCCACGATAGATAGCGGATTCCTAAAGACAGATCCCTGCGGCTTCAGTTTCCAGTTGCCTTAGTGCGGGGTGGGTGGATGGGCGAGGAGCGCTTCGAGGTCGTGTCCGGTGTTGCCGATACCGCCGAGGAGAGTTTGCATGATGCGGTTTGCCCAGCGGGATGCGGGTTCGTTTTCTGGGCGCATGGTGGCTGCTTCATGGATCAACGCCATGTACACGCCACGTGCCCACGGGATGTCGATTCCGGGGCGGAGAAGCCCGGCGTCTTGGGAGCGTTGCAGGAGAGCATCGAGGTGGGCGATATTGCTGGGGTCGATTCCTCGTTGGGCGTTGGCGCCGAGGTCGATCAACTGCCAGGACGCCCGCCAGTCGGCTTTCAGGTCGAGGGTGGCGACGGTCAGCTGATACAAGGCGACGAGAGGGGGCGCCGTGACGGTGTTCGCGGCGGCGACGGCGTCGCGGAGTTTCGTGTTTACGACGTCGACGAGAGCGTCTCGGAGATCGTCGCGGGAGGAGAAGCGGCGGTGCACGGTGGTGCGTGCCACACCGGCTGCGGTGGCCACGGCTTCGAGGGTCGCGGAAGGATCGGCGGCGAACACCTGCTCTGCCGCGGTGAGAATGCGGGCGATTGATTGCTCGGCGTCGGCGCGCAGAGGCCGAGGGGATCGTTGGGGAATGTCCGACATGACAACAGTCTACTGTCACACCTATTGACTTAACTGCGTCATGCATGTTCCACTTAATGAGTCGGCGTTGGGTCGGCCTGAACGGAAGAAGACATCGTGGACTTACAACTTGCGGACAAAATTGCCCTCGTGACCGGTGCGAGCAAGGGGATCGGGTTGGAGGTGGTGCGCGTACTCCAGCAGGAGGGAGTCACCGTGGTGGCCGCCTCACGCACCATCACCCCGGAGCTTGCTGCGACGGGGGCGGTGACCTTGACCGGCGACCTCTCGGACCCCGACGTTCCCGCGCAGATCGTCGCGGACGCCCTCGGGGTGTCGGGCACGCTGGATATCCTCGTCAACAATGTCGGGGGTGGCGACGGGACCCCGCTCGGGGCAGGGTTCTTGGACTTCACCGATGAGCTGTGGTCATCGACTTTCGACCTGAACGTTTTCGCGGCCGTCCGGGTGACGCGGGCCGCGTTGCCCGCGTTGCTTGCTTCCCGTGGGGCAGTCGTGAATGTGTCCTCCGATAGTGCCCGCCGACCACACACCGCGCCGGTGCCGTATGGCGCGGCGAAAGCGGCGCTGAACGCGGTCACGAAAGGACTGGCAGAAGAGTTCGGGCCGCAGGGGGTACGGTTCAACACCGTGTCTCCGTCCTCGACCCGGACGGCGCTGTGGGAGGGGGAGCAGAGCTTCGGCGCGGACCTGGCGTCGGTGATGAACGTGACGCAGCAGCAACTCATCGAAGCGCTTCCCACACAAATGGGCATGCTCACCGGCCGTTTCATCGAACCGCGAGAAATCGCAACGGCCATCACCTACCTGGTGTCACCGCTCGCATCCAGCGTTCACGGCTCCAACTGGATTGTGGACGCTGGCGTCGACAAGAGTGTCTGATACACCACGCGGAAGATGCGCACCTGCCGGAGGACGGCGTGCCCGGAATCGACGACAAAGTGTTCAGACGCCGACAAGGAAAGTCAGGGCGGCCCAGATAGACACCGTTCCGACCGTCGTCCAGATGGCGATGGCCACGGCCTGCCACAGCAGCACCCAGCCGCGGGGAGTACCGCCAGCGACGAGGATAGCGGAGGTGAACTGTGTCGGGATCGCCAGAGGTCCGAGAATGCTGGCCCCCGGCACGCCGAATCGCACAAGGTACCTCTTGAACTTCGCGCGACCCTTCGACTCGGGCTTCTCGGATTCGAACACCGCCCCGGATTCGAAGGCCTCCCCGGATTCGAACACCTCCTCGGATTCGCCCGTAGCGGCGCCCGCCATGATGCGCGCTGCTCGACGGTCCATTACTGCCGTGCGTGCACGGGAAGTGAGGAGGACGACGAGGAGGACGCAGATGAAGTTGCCGGCCGCGGCGGCGACCCCGGCGATGATCGGGTTGATTCCGCCTACGACGCCCACCATCGCCGCTACCTCGCCCTCGATGAATGGAATCGCCCCGGCGAGCATGACGACCAGTGGCTGCACCAACTCCGGTACCTGAGCTACGAGCTCCTGAAAGCCCCGGACTAGTTCCTCAATCGGATTCATTCTCTGTACTTCCTCTCCATAGTTGTGCGTCATTTCGTGTATGCGTGACCCAGTAAAACCTGTGTTCTCAGAACAGGGTCAAGCGGAGAGAGAGCATCGGTCGACGAGGCTCGCGCTAATTGCGAGGCAGGACAGCAGCGGCGACGATGACGTTGCTGACGATGATCGAGGTGACGGTGCGTGCCACGGCCTTCGCCGTTGCTCCCGCTCCCCAGTTCCCGTCCTTGAGCTCCTCCGCTCGCCCGATGACCGGCGATGTCCACGGGATGTCGCGATCGAACTGCGGCAGCGTGCCGCTGCCGTAGAGCAGTGCGGCGAGCGCCGCGGTCCGGGGCGTTGGCTCGGCTCCGTCAACGAGCACGGCGCGGACGTCGCCGAGCAGCATCCGACGATGCCCAGAGTCCCCTTCTTCGATCACCGAGGTCTCGATGAAGCCGAGAGCCTTGCGTGTGCGGCGACGAAGGTCGCCGTGCTCGACAAGTCGGTCCAGGAGCGGCTCACGCAGGGCGGGTCCCATCGCCGCCAGGACCGTCTGCACCCCTCGGGGCTTGTCAGCCACATACTCCCAGGTGGCGCGCTGTCGGTCCGCTCCGGGCCGGAGACGTGCGGCTCTCGATCTTCATCAGTCATTCTCAAACCCCTTCTCGTCTTCGCGGATGGCTCTCCCGTGCAGTCTCGGCCGTGTTCCCAGGACCGGGTCAAGTCACATCATCCGCCGGCTCTTTCGTCCCCTCCTGGAATCTCCGCAGTTGGTCCTTTGCGGCGGCATGCGCTCGTACCAGCACGTCGAGTTGCGCATCGTTGTACAGCTCGTTGATGGCATCCACCATGGTCTGTGAAGTGATGTACGCGCTCTTGGACAAGTGGGCCGCGGGATCGTTCAGCCATGGGTAGTCGATGAGATTCTGCGCAAGGCTTTTGGCGAGCCTTGCGATGAGCGGAAGTCGAGTGTCCTCGTCCGCATCGGCCGTCAACCTGTCGAGGTCGGCGCCGACATCCTCAGCATCCTCAGCGATCTTCTGGATGTCAGCCAGCGCCGACTCGTCGTACAACTGCGTATAGATGTGAATGATTGACGTGTCGCTCTCTGACAACCGGGATGCCACCGACCCGAACCCGGCGGGAGTGTCGGCGGGAACGTCATCTCGAAGGATGGTGGCTATGTCCGCTCGCGCCTTCTCAAGTCGCCGGATACTCTCTTCGAGTTCGGCGTCGAGTTCGCGCAACGTCTGTGGCGTACTGTCCGCGCCCGCCCGCACAGCACGGATCTGCGAAAGGGGTACCCCGAGATCGGCGAGACGCCTGATCCTCAGCAGGCTCACGAGATGGTGCACCTCGTACTGCTTGTATCCGTTGTACTCGCGCTCCGGCTCCTCCAGCAGACCGAGGCGATGATAATGACGGATCGTATTCACCGTCGTCCCGGCACGCTCGGCCAGCTCGCGCGTACTCCACGCCACAGTCGCCTCCTTCACAGTTCGCGTTGCGGAGGGCTAGTCCCGCTGCCCTCCGTCCATCAGTAGACACCGTGTTGTAGCAACATCGTCAAGGGGACTTCAGTAGCCGATCCCCCGAGAACGCGCCGTAACCGCTACCCACGTTCCAGGCGTATTGCGCGGCAAGCGACTTCGCCGGGTCGCTTTGGCGCTGGTGGGAGTTGCGTCGGGTCCGGGAATGTCTCAGGCTCCCGAGCCGCCGTCGACGGGCACGATCGCGCCGGTCACCGCGGAAGCCCTGTCGCTAAGGAGCCATGCGGCGGCCTCGGCGACTTCGCTGGCCTCGGCCATGCGACCCATCGGCGACGAGGCGGTGTTGGCTGCGATGACCCCCGGCGTTTTTGCTTCCCACTCGTCCATCATTTCTGTGGCGGTTCCTCCGGGCATTAGGCCGTTGACGCGGATGCCCTCGGGGGCCCAGGTGACAGCTGCGGTCTCGGTGATGCTGTTCAGCGCCCGCTTCATCGCCCCGTAGGCAGGAAGCGGCGGGACGGCGCGGCGGCTGCCGATGCTCGAGGTGTTGACGATCGCGCCGCCTCCGCCCACGCGCATGAGGGCGGCTTCGGCATTCATCGCCGTCCAGTGGGCGCGAAAGTTGACAGTGAACTGCTGGTCGATGTCGTCGTCGGTTGTGGTGTCGAGCGGGCCGATCTGCTGCTGGTTCACGCCTCCGTTGTTGAAGGCGCCGTCGAGGCGTCCATGGAGCTCTTCGACGCGGGCGACTGCGGCGCGGATGCTGGCCGCGTCAGTGAGATCCATGGAAACGGCGTCGGCGGTGCCGCCCGCCGTTCGGATGTCCGCGACGAGCCGGTCGAGTGCCTCGGTATTACGGGCTGCGAGCACAACGGCGGCACCCTCGGAGGAGAAAAGGTGAGCGGCGGCAGCGCCGATTCCTCGGCTTGCGCCGGTGATGAAGATGACTTTTCCGGCCAGGAGGCCACCTGAACTGGGTTTGGTGTTGTCTGTCATGCTTCAAGTGTCAATCGGCGATGAATCCGGATACAGGCACAAACGGTACTAGGGTCCGGAATCGCTTCGGGACGACAATGAAGTCATGGACAAGCAAGAACTCGGAGCGTTTCTCCGTAGCCGGCGCGAGCGCCTCCGACCTGAAGACGTGGGGCTTCCGTCTGGGCCCCGCCGCCGAACTCCGGGTCTGCGCCGTGAAGAAACCGCCGTGCTCGCGCACATCTCGACGGAGTATTACGTGCGCCTCGAGCAAGGCCGTGCTCCACGCCCCTCTTCAGAAGTGCTGGGGGGAATCGCGGCTGCGTTGCGCCTCACGGATACCGAATCCGACCATCTGCACGCTCTCGCCGGCACCGCACCCGCGAGATCCGGCCTGCACCGACGGGATGTTCGGCCGAGCATCCTCGCTCTTCTGGAACGACTACCCCAGACTGCCGGAATCGTCATGTCGGCAGCGTTCGAAGTCCTCGCCTGGAACGATCTCGCCGCTGCACTTATGGAAGACTTCGCCAACCTCTCCCCCCGTGACCGTAACCTGGCCCGCAAGGCCTTTCTAGGCGCCGAGCCGTCTAGCGACCGGCTCTACGGAATCTCCGATGACGTCGATTTTCGCCACAGCGTGGTCACCGAACTCCGCGCAACTCTCACCCGCTACCCCTCGGATCCGATCGTGTGCGGTCTCGTGGCCGAACTCCTCGAGGGCAGCCCCGAGTTCGCGCGGTTGTGGCAACAGCACGACGTGGCCGCATCTCCCGCTCTGCGGAAGACTTTTCGAAACACCCCCGCCGGACAGATCACGGTCGACTGCGATTCGCTGTCGCTCACCGAACTGGACCAGCACGTGATTCTCTACACGGCTCCCCTTGGCACCCCGGACGCCGACAAGTTGGCGCTTCTGGCAATCATTGGAACGCAAAAAGTGACGACCGAGGACGTCGGATAGGTCTTGCCGAGTTGAGATGGAACCTTCAACTCAGTCGATGTAGGTTCCTGCTCGACATGGCGAACTCAGCGAGCATGGCCATCGTCATCTCGGCTGTCGCCGGGTCTATCGGGCTTCTCTGCGCACAGATTTGGCAGAGGATCGACGAAGAACTCCGCCGGTAGCCTCAAGCGAAGTAATTCAGGCCTCGCTCCATGCAGCCGTTACAGCGTGGACGGCGAGGCGGAGCGTCTCGCCTTCGGTTTCGACCCGCGCCGCCTCGTCCGGCAGAGCGCGCTCCGTCAGGAGGCCGCTCATCACGGTCGCGAGGAATCGCGCTCGCTGCTCGATTCCCCCCGGAGAAATCGCGCCTTCCTCAATGAGAGCCGCCAACCATCGTTCGATACGGCGGCGACCCATCCGCTCGAGCGCGATATAGGTGGCCGCCTCGTCATCTGCAGGGGGCGATGCCACGTACGCCTCGTAAAGAGCGCCCCATTGCGCTCGGGCGCGGTCGCCGACACCCACTTGCGCGAGGATCAGTCGCAAACCCGCGATCAGGCGCTCGGTCGCCGTCATCGTGTGGTCATTGATGGGGTCATCGGGGATGTCGATGTCGTAGATCGCGGCGATGACGGTGTCGATGAGGTCCCGCTGCGTGGGAAAGAAGTGCCTCAGCGAGCCCGTGCTCACCTGGGCGCGAGAGGCGACCGCTCGAACGCTCAGCCGCGCGGTCGGATTCTCTCCGAGCATGGTCGCCGCAGCGATCAGGATCTTGTCGCGCGTACCTGGCTCCCTGGTTTCAGCGTCCATGTCTACCCTTCTGCTGGCATCTGTCTATTACAGTGTGCTAGTTTAGCCCATCGTTGACTATCACGCTGTACTAGTTCGGAATTGGGGATCGAGAAGATGGGAATCAGACGTTGGCGCAACCGCCGTGTTCGCGCCGGATCCGGTGAGTCGCTGCGTCGGTATCGCTGGTGGCAACTGTTCGGCAGATCGCTCCGGTCGATCACGTTGCCCTTAGCCGACGGCACGACATCCACCTACACGGTCGATGTCCGCCACGCCGGCGACATGACGGACGGCGAGATCCGGGCACGCCTCTACGTGAACGGATCGTTGCAGTCGTACGCGAAGATGCCTACCCGCTTCTCCGTCCCGGGCGGACACATCGAGGTCGCCATCACAGGCTTCGGGCTCAAACGCTGCCACTATGTGGGCGCAGACGGCACCGAGCAGCAACTGACTCCCGATCCCGCATCCGCAGAAGGGCGCCGCGCCCGGCTGCACCACAGGCACCCCGGCCTGAGCCGGCTGATCGGCATGGCCTCGACCGCGGTCGTCGTCGTTGGTTTGTGCGTGGAAGTGCCGCAGATCATCGAATCACTCTCGCAGATCCCTGCCGTCGCCGACGCGATCAGACCCTTCACCTCCCCGGTGCAATTCCCACTCCACATCAACCTGCTCATAGGACTCGGGGCCGTGATCGGCAGCACGGAGCGAGCGTTGCGGATGCGATCGAGCTGGATCGACGAACTCGCCAGCTGAACTCACGAAAGGAAACACCCATGACGAACACCACACCGAACTGGCTCCTCCAGCTGGACGATCCGGTACCCAGCCCTCGTGTTCCCCCCGCCGTCGAATACCATCGCGTCTACGCGGGTGAGAAGCGCCGCATCCTCCGCGGCATCCTCGCGATCATCTTGGTGTTCGTCGGGCTGGTCGGCTTCGCGCAATTGTTCCTGATCGGGGCGCGTCTCGTCGACACGGAGCTCCTCGGGCGCACCGGCTTCACGCCGCTTCAACAAGCCGCGGGTGCACTCTCGCTCGTCGTGCTCATCCCCTACTGCATGCTGTTGCAGCGCCTGCTCTACGGAATCCCATTCCGGTCGATGCACTCCGTAATCGGGCGCTTCCGATACGGAGTGCTCGGACGAGCGCTGCTCGCCTTCGGCCCGGTACTGCTCGTCGTCTTCGCCTCCGTCTTCCTCCTGGTACCCGCCGACCAGGTCCCCTGGTCGACATTCGACCTCGTCGCTTACTTCGTGATCGGCATGCTGCTGACACCACTGGCGGCAGCCGGCGAGGAGTATGGATTCCGTGGTTTCATGTTCCGCATCGTCGGCGGTTGGACGCGCGGCGCACGCCTCGGCGCGGTGATCGGCATCGTCCTCCCGACGGTCCTCTTCTCTCTCTTCCATGGCTCGCTCGACCCCTATATCCTCACCTCGTACCTCGTCCTGTTCGGATCCTTGGCGATCGTCACCTGGCGCACCGGAGGGCTCGAGACCGCAGTCGTCCTCCACGTCGTCTACAACGTGACGGCCCTCGTGCTCAGCACAACGCTGCACGTCGATCTCGGCGGCGCGCTCAACAGCCGGGGAGAGATCTCAGGATCCGTCGCCAACCTCATCCCCAGCGCGGCACTGATCCTGATCACCGCTGCAGTCTGGTGGATCACGCGGAAAACCGGCCCAGCACGCACCCCCGTGCGCTGAGCGGTCAAAACAACCTCGCAAAGCACAAAGCACCACACTCGCCACTAAACACCGGAATGATGCCGGAGAGCCGCCCTCAGCGACGGTCTCCGGCGTCACAACGTCCGATTCCACCAGCCCCATATCGACCGCAGTATCGGGCCACGTTTATGGCGGACCGCCGACCGGTGGTCGGACACGCACCGGAAACGATCGTGGGACCGCCGCTGACGACCTGGAGCTTCACCAGCGATCAGGGGCCTCGCCCGTACAAATCCGCCAATCGGTGACGCGTGGATTCTTCGTCCGATCGAAAACGATCAGCTTCGGGCGTTTACGCGAATCTCCGAGTGCTCGCGGGGTCGTCTACTAAGCTGGCGCGATGGCTGCCGCTTCCGAAGAGATCACTTCTTCGTTGGTTCGCTCCCTTGTGTCGGAGCAGTTCCCTCAGTGGTCGGAGTTGCCGATCCGCCCGGTGGAAGTTCAGGGGTGGGACAACCGCACCTTCCGGCTTGGTAACCGAATGACTGTCCGCCTCCCAAGCGCTGACGGCTACGTCGCCGGCCTAGTCCGAGAGGAGCAAACCCTCGCGATCCTCGGCTCCAGCTTTCGCGTCGCGATCCCCCGCGTAGTAGCGACCGGGGCCCCCTCGGCGGCATTCAACCGACCTTGGTCCGTTCGCGAGTGGATTGAGGGGCACACACTAACCGCGGTTGAAACGCGCGAGCGAGAGAGCGCCATCAGTAGCTTGGGCGACGCGCTGAGGGAGTTGCAGGCCTGCGACACGGCCGGAGGCCCATGGGCGGGGAGCGCATCTGCTTACCGCGGCTGTCACATCAGCGCGGTTGGCGAGGAGGTACAGGGACGGCTCCCCCTCCTGGCCAGACGCCACGCTGGGGGATGTCGGGCACTCTGGGATGCGGCCGTGGCCACGGTGTGGACCGAGCCGCCGGTGTGGGTCCATGGCGATGTCGCGCCAGGCAACATGTTGTTCGATAGCAGCGGCCAGTTGGCGGCGCTTATCGACTTCGGACAGACGTGCGTTGGTGATCCCGCCGGCGACCTGGCCTTCGCATGGTTGAGTTGCAGTTCTCGCGAACGTGATCGACTGCACGACCGGCTAGAGCTACCGGAGGATGCATGGTTACGAGGAGCTGCCTGGGCGCTGTGGAAGGCCCTCATCAGTTCCCCCGAAGAGGTGTTTACCAAATACGGGCGCTCACGTGATGCCGTGCTGAGCGACGTGGCCGACCTGACGACGGGATAAGAACGACGCTCTTTTCCCGTGCCTCCCGCTAACGATCGTTTTGGGCAGGTCACCGATCGCCGCTCGAGGCCCGTCCGACACGCCACGTGTGCGGAATCGCAGAATCGTCCGCAAAGTCGCGCGGAATCCGCAATCTATACGCGGAACCTACAATCAGTGTAGGTTCCCGGTCGAGATTGCGGAGATTGTCGAGGATTCCACGGTAGTTGGCGGTGGTTTCCGGGGCAAGATTACACACCAGATGGCGGATTCCTACATCTGGGTTTTGCGAGCGAACGTCCATGCCTCCTTGGATACTCATCGGGTGCCCTCAGCCACCTCCCGGAGCCAGAAGCTGCAGCGTCTCATCCCTGAAAACCACCAAACGGCAAGGGTTTCCGGCTGATCTTGTGGCGACGCGCTGAGCGCCGTACTCGCGTGGCAAGGCGACGGCAGCTGTCTCGTATCCCATGGGTTATGAGACACCGAGGTACGAGACACTTCGAGCCCGTTGCGATTGTGATTGCGTCAGTCGCCTGCACTTCGCGGAAGCACGTCTCGATCGAGTCTGCCCGAGACGGTGTCGATGCGCGCGTCGTTCTTTAGCTGTTTAAAGAAAGCTACGTGGGCAGCGGCTGTGGCTCGTCGACGCAAATCCCGACGATCGTTCAAAGCGCTGCTAGCTGGTCGAACGCGGTTTGCGTTTCGGTGCCAAGCTGGGTGGGACTCGTTGCCCGACGTCGGGCTGTCTGATAGCAGGCCAGCGCGACCTGGCTGGCGAACACCGCCGTGGGCTCACTCGTACCGCGCCCTACGAGAAGTTGAGTAAATCGATCGGCGATCAGCTGCGTCTTTAGGGCATCGTGTGCGCGCAATTCAAGGTGCTTCTCAACCAGCTCGTAGTGGAGTGCATACCCGTCGATGTTGTCGCTTGCGTAATTACAAAGGGCGACGACGATAGTTCGCAGCTGCTCGACGGCCTCCGCAGCGGTGCGGGCGGGCCCCATAGACTCGCTCGCCGCGGATTGGGTGATCTGTTCAAGCACCTCTTCCTCGTGGGCGAACACAACCTCGGCCTTGTCGCCGAAATATCGAAAGAACGTGGTGCGTCCGACATCTGCTCGGGCAGCAATGTCCGTCACGGAGACATTGTCGAAGCCTTTCGCGGCGAAGAGCTCGTCCGAGGCTTCGATGATGCGCTGCCGGACGACACGTCGTTTGCGCTCCCTGAGGGACTCAACAGCGGGGATGGTTTGCGACATGGCTCGAGCCTATACGAAAGAGGTATTTGGTGCCATATGGCACTCAGTCTGTTATGGTACTGAGTGCCATTACAATTCACGAACGAAGGACTACTCATGCTCACCATCCAGGACCGCCTCGATATCAACGAGACTCTGGCGCTCCACGCATACATCGTGGACACGAATCAGTTGGATCGTTTGGATGATCTGTTCGCGCCGGATGCTGTTTACGACATGTCAGCCACAGCGAGCGGTCTTGGAGCATTTCAGGGAATCGACGCGATCCGCGTCGCGGCGGGACGCCTGGCCGAAAGCGGTCACGCTCCGCTCGCGCACTTTGTGACGAATATCATCGCGACGAGCACTGGGAACGACGCGGCGACGGTCCAGTCCAGAGGGCTGATGATCACGGCGGATGGCTCGCTCAGCGCCGTGTCCCACGCCGACGACCTGCAACGACATCACGGAGTGTGGCGCATCAGTCGCCGGGTCATCACCCCTCTCGGCACTCCCGTCGCCGCGGGCCCCCGTGACGTGGTCGCCGCCAACATCCGCTAACTGCTACACAAAGGAACAATCATGACTGAGTCGCTCGCCATCACCCGCGTCACCCACAGCTCCCACCTGATCGAGATCGGAGAACTGACCGTACTCACAGACCCGTGGTTCTCACACAAGACCTTCTATCACCCCGGCGAACCCATCGCGTTCCAACCGGAAGAACTACCGCACCTCGATGCGGTCGTGATCAGCCACGAGCACTACGATCACGCTGACCTCGAGGCGTTCAAGCGCTACCCGGACAAGGATGTGCCGATGATCGTCGCCGGTCCCGTTGTCCAGATGGCGAAGAAGGTCGGATTCACCAACGTCACCCCGCTTGAGGCTTGGGAGACGACGAAGGTTGGTGACCTCACCTTCAATGCGGCGCCGGGCAAGCACGGCGTCCACGAAGTCACCTATGTGATCAGTGGTGGCGGCCGTAGCGTCTACTTCGCCGGCGACACACTCCTCATCCCGGAATTGCGCACCTTGACAGACCGTTTCGGCCCACTCGACGTGACCCTGCTCCCCGTCAACGGCCTGCACATCCGCATGGAGCACAACAAACAGGTCGTCATGAACGCCGAGGAGGCCGCCGAACTCACATCCGTCCTGAAACCGAAGCTGGCGATCCCGCAGCACTACGCCTTCACGGCCGGCCCCATCGGCGACCGCCTCATCCTCAAAAGCGACAAAGACCCGACGCTCTACGTCGATGCCGCCCGACGACTCGCCCCAGACGTTCCCGTCACAGTGATCAAACCAGGACAGCGTCTGGTCGTTCCAGCATGAAGTAGCGGAGACGTGTTCGCCGACCCAAGCGTGTGACTGATCTCGGTAGCGTGGCCCGACGGACGGAGCCGCAATCGGGCACTCGCCAGGATGGTGTTCGGCGTCGTTGTCTTCGCCACCAACCGAGTGCACGCGAGACACGGCCGCTGACGTATCCGAATCGGAAGGTTCACCGGGACAGCGACCTCAAACGGATCCTCATGCGGGCGCATCTCCTCAGGCGATGTGCGGATGTGTCTCAGACACTTCAGCGTCTTATAACCCATGCGTTACGAGACATCGAGGTTACAAGACACCCACTCGGTGCGCCTTCGGCTACGTAAGAAGGCTCAATACCGTGATGGCAGCACTGACGACCGCGGCCGTGATGCTTACCCATTTGCGGTATCGGGTCGGTATTAGAACTGCTGTCAACGTCACGATGACGACCACCACAAGGACGAATGGCGCGATCACCGCAAGAGTGTAAAGAGCGTATGCCCTGGGGTCGAGCAGGCCAATCGAGACCCACAGGATGCCGCCGACGAGCAGCACGATTCCAGCGGCGAAGAGCGGCGCAACTACTCGCGGTTGGCGGAAGGTGTGCTGGAGTGCGATTGCGGTGCCTCCGAACGCTCCTGCGCCGAAGAACCATAAACTCAACGTTCCCGCGATGCTCAGGAGCTCGAACCGGCCCGGAACGGTGAGACTGACAATGCTCGCCGGGACCAGAGCGACCATGCCCGCGAATCCTGCGGCCGCTGGCCATCGCCGGAAGAACGGCCCCCAGATGGTGGTGCCCCTCGCGCGTGTGGCGGTGTTGCTCTTTGTGGCCATGGGGAAAGTCCCTCCCTTACTCCACCATTCCACAATCACGCGGGCACCGCGGCTACGCCGCTGCTTGATCCGCTAATCACTGGCCAGCGCGGGACCTATGGGAAGGCCGGCACCCTCGGTGATGTGGCGCTACGCCGGGTTGTGCCGCGATGGTGTCTCGTAACCCTACGGTTACGGGGCGTCTCATCAGATCAAGAGACAGCCGACTGGATTCCGGGGCGTGCGGGGTCTCATATCTATGTCTCGCAACCTGCAGGGTACTAACCACTAGTTGCGAGACAGCCGAAACGATCGTTTTGGGCAGGTCACCGATCGCCGCTCGAGGCCCGTCCGACACGCCAGTTAACTGGCTGCCGAAACACCCCTCCGGAACCTAACGCGCCGAAACGGGCCCCGCGACGTTTCCGGCAGACAAGTCGAGGCGTGAGGCCAGAACGCAACTACTGACATGTCTCGTGAGACAAGTCGCCGGCACCGGGTGGCCTCGTTCGTCACAGATTCCGGGGGCTTCGCGGCTCGTCCGCTGTCAACTCGAGCGAGAAGGGACAGTACGTCACCGCAACGATTCCCCGCCAGTTTGCGGAATCGCAGAATCGTCCGCAAAGTCGCGCGGAATCCGCAATCTATAAGCGGAACCTACATCAGTTGAAGTCCCCGCCAGGTGCCATGTCCATGAAGCGTGAGTAGTGACCCTGGAACGCCAGGTTGATCGTCGCAGTCGGGCCGTTGCGGTGCTTGGCGACGATCAGGTCGGCCTCACCCGGGCGCACGTCTTTGTCGTACACCGAGTCGCGGTGCAGCAGGATCACCATGTCGGCATCCTGCTCGATCGAGCCGGACTCGCGAAGGTCGCTGATCTGCGGCTTCTTGTCCGTGCGCTGCTCAGAACCACGGTTCAGCTGCGACAGCGCGATGACCGGCACCTGCAACTCCTTCGCGAGCAACTTCAGCGCACGCGAGAACTCCGAGACCTCTTGTTGGCGCGACTCGACGCGCTTACCGCTGGTCATCAGCTGCAGGTAGTCGATCACGACCAGGCGCAGGCCCTCGCGCTGCTTCAGACGACGGCACTTCGCACGGATCTCGACCAGCGTCATGTTCGGGCTGTCGTCAATGAAGAGGGGCGCGTCGTTGATGCGCCCGCGGGTCGCTGCAACCGTGGTCCAGTCGCGCGGATCGAGCGATCCCTTGCGCATGTGCTGTAGCGGAATCGCGCCCTCTGCGCTGAGCAGACGCATCGCGATCTCGCTTTTACCCATTTCGAGGGAGAAGAACACGGCCGGCTGGTTGTGGCCGATCGCCGCAGCACGAGCAAAATCCAAAGCGAGCGTTGATTTACCGACAGCGGGCCTCGCGGCCACGACGATCATCTGACCGCCGTGCAGGCCGTTGGTGAGCTCATCGAGCTCTTTGAACCCGGTCGGCACACCCGTCATCGACCCGTCACGGCCGCTGGCTGCCTCGATCTCTTCCATCGCAGCATCCACCGCGACCGTCAGCGGAACGTAGTCTTCAGTGGTCTGCGTGCCGGAGACCGCGTAGATCTCGGCCTGCGCGTTGTTGACGAGGTCGGTCGCGTCGCCCTGACCGTCGTAGCCGAGCTGCACGATGCGCGTGCCGGCATCGACGAGGCGGCGGAGGATCGACCGCTCGGCGACGATGCTGCCGTAGTACCCGGCGTTCGCCGCGGTCGGCACGATCGAGGTGAGCGTATGCAGATAATCCGCACCACCGGCCCGGCCCAGCTCACCGGTCTTGATCAGCTCGTCGGTGACGGCAACCACGTCAGTGGGCTCACCGTGCGAGTACAGCGAGAGGATCGCTTCGAAGATGAGCTCGTGCTTCGGAATGTAGAAGTCGGCGCCTTTAAGCGTCTCGATCACATCGGCGACAGCATCCTTCGACAGCAGCATGCCACCCAGCGCACTCTGTTCGGCGAGGAGGTCATGCGGCGGCACGCGCTCTGGTTTGCGGTTCCCGCCGAGACGCTCCTCCGAGATGTCGGCAATCGACACGGTTCTCCTTTGGTGCGCTTGTGGCTGGTGTGGCACAGGAGTCTTTGACCCCCAGTGCCGTACGACGGCGGCGTGTTCCGCGGTTTCAATGACCCAACCACTAACCACCGACATCTCGTCGCTCGTCCACGCTACGAGCGACCTTTTCCACACGCAACAGCACCTGTGGATAACTCTGTGGATAGTGTGCGGAGAACTTCGGAGTGTCTGTGTAAAACAGGTGTGGATAACCCTGTGGCGACAGGCAACTTCAACTTTCTTTATCGCCTCTGATCAGGCAGTTAGACTCTCCCCACCCTGTGGATGAGATTCTGTTTAAACTCGCGATTGAAGGTTGGTGCCGTTGCGCGGAGTTGTGTACAACCTGGGGAGAAGTCAAGTCTTGATTTTCTCGGGCGCGTTCCCTGTTTTCCCGGGCGCGCCGCCACGAATGTCGCCCAAGAAATGCGAAACGCCCCCTGCCCCGGAGGGCAGAAGGCGTTTCGCGAAGGTGTTGCGGACTACTTGGCCGCGACAACCTGAAGGGTGATGACGGCCACGACGTCTTCGTGCAGACGCACGGTCGCCTCGTGGTTACCCGTCGACTTGATCGGCGAGGTGATGGTCACCTTGCGCTTGTCGATCGAGCCGAGGCCAGCAGCCTCGACAGCGGCAGCGACGTGATCGGTCTTGATCGAACCGAACAGGCGTCCGGCAGCGCCGGCCTTGACGGCCAGGCGAACCTTCGCGCCCTCGATCGCGTCCTTGAGTGCCACTGCCTCGTCGCGGTCGTGGATCGCACGCGCCTTGCGAGCAGCCTGGATCGATTCGACCTGCTTTGCACCACCACGGGTCCACGCCGTAGCGAAGCCCTGCGGGATGAGGTAGTTACGGGCGTACCCGTTCTTGACCTCGACAACGTCACCGGCGCTTCCGAGCCCGGAAACTTCGTTCGTGAGAATCAGCTTTGCCATCTCAGTACCCCTTACCGGCCAGCGCCAGCGTAGGGCAGGAGCGCCATTTCGCGTGCGTTCTTGATCGCCGTAGCGATCAGACGCTGCTCCTGCACCGAGACACCGGTGATACGACGGGCGCGGATCTTCCCACGCTCCGAGACGAACTTGCGAAGGGTTGCGACATCCTTGTAGTCAATGACGCCAACCCGGATCGACTTCGCGGGAGCGGTGGGCTTGCCACCCTTCCGCGGCTTGCGGCGGTCGCCGCTCGACTTTCCAGCCATGGTTTTTCCTTATGATGAGCGGATTCGAACCCTTGACGCACCGAGCGTGTCGAAGCGTCAGAGAACGGATCCAGAAGTTGTTAGAACGGGGTGTCGTCGCCGAAGCTGCCCGGAGTGCTCCACGCATCCGCACTTGTCGACGAGCCGGGGGTAGACCACGGCTCAGACGACTGCTGCTGCTGCGCGGGGCGCACCTGTCCGCCACCGCCACCGGCACCGCCGGAAGCTGCGCCGGAACCACCGGAAGCCGCACGGGTGACCTGCGCCGTCGCATACCGAAGCGAGGGGCCGATCTCGTCGACCTCCAGCTCGATCGACGTACGCTGGTTGCCCTCGCGGTCCTGGTAGGAGCGCTGACGGAGGCGTCCCTGCGCGATGACGCGCATGCCCTTTGTCAGAGACCCAGCCACGTGCTCAGCGAACTCGCGCCAGACGGACGCACGGAGGAACAGCGCATCGCCGTCCTTCCACTCGTTCGCGGCACGGTCAAAGCTGCGCGGCGTGGATGCGATGGTGAAGTTCGCCACCGGCAGCCCGTTCTGCGTGTATCGCAGTTCGGGGTCGGCCGTGAGGTTTCCCACCACGGTGATGACGGTTTCGCCAGCCATGAGTCTTAGGCCTTCGCTGCCTTGGCAGCCTTGCGAGCAGCCTTCTCTTCGGAGCGCTTCGCTTCGAATGCAACCATCGCCTGAGCTTCCTCAGAACGGAGGACCTTGGTGCGCATGATCTGCTCGTTCAGACCCAGCTGACGGTCGAGTTCCTGAGTGGTCTCGCTCGTAGCGGTGAAGTTGACGACGGCGTAGATGCCCTCGGTCTTCTTCTGGATCTCGTATGCAAGACGGCGCTTGCCCCAGATGTCGACCTTGTCCACAGTGCCACCATCATTGGTGATGACCTTGAGGAACTTGTCGAGCGTAGGGGCTACCTGGCGCTCGTCGATCTCGGGGGTCAGAATGACCATTAGTTCGTACTGGTGCGTCACTTACCCACCTCCTTCGGACTAGAACGGCTTTCGGGAATTTCCCGAGAGCAGGAGGGTGTGTGCACGTGTCTGTCCGCGGACCGCGGATTGCAGGCCGATGGGCAGACAACCACAACAGTCTACCTGAAATCAGTGGCGAACCCGCACGGCCCGTCATCGCGCTCGGATCAAAGCCGCGCTAGCGCCGAATCGGATCCCGGTGCGGCGTCGGCTCGAGCGTGTAATCAGTGGTTGGGTCTGCCCAGGTGTCCTCGCCCGCGCGCCCTCGTGCACGACGTAGCGCGACGACGGTGCGTACCAACGGACTGCCGAGCCCGAGTGCCACACGGCCCGCGGCCGAGCGATCTTCGACGCCGAGCACGCTCTTGCGGTGCCAGGCCGCGTGCAGCGCGCCACCTCGCCCGACCGGCACGCTCCTCGGTCGCAGCCTGCCCTCGCGACGCAGAGCCACCAGTTCCTCCACCTGTCCCCACCAGGTCGACTCGGCATCCGGATGGAAGTAGTTTTCGCGCATCCACCGCGGGTGCGCATGCCGGAATCGCCGGCCGATGACCTCTTCCGCGCCTCCCAGCAGCCCGCTGCCGAGGAATACGGTGTTCAACAGCGGCTTATGCACGCCGAATGTGTCAAGCGCGACGACCGGGATGCCACGGGCAATCGCCTCCACGACCGCAGTAGAACTGACAGTTACTAACCCCTCAGCACTCTCCAAAGCGGCTGCCATCGGTTGATGGGAGAACACCAGGTTCGCGGGGCGTGCGGCAAGGAGATCGGCGTAGGCATCCCGCTCGAGGTGCGTCTCAGCCTCCCCCGGCCGGGAACGCAGCTTCACCACGACGCGTCGAGTCGGATCGGCCTCGGCCGCACGGCGCAGGATGCCGGCGAGTTCGGCACGCTCGGCGCGCTCAGCGGGAACGAGCGCCTGGGCGGCGAACACGAGGTCAGTGCCTGATGCGCGTGGAGCCAGTGGTTCGACGTTCGCGGCCCCCGCACGCGAAGAGCTGAGCGCGCCCCTCGCGGTCGAACTTCTGCGGACTCCCATTCCCACGAGTTCCGGCGTCGCGACATCGAGTCGTGCAGGCCGCAGCTCCGACGCGTGTTCCCCCTGCGTAGGCCGCGCGAACGGCAGCGTCGCCAGCGCCGTCGGCACCGTCACGCCGATCCGGCGGCCGAGTTCGGCGAACGCCCGCTCCTCCCGAAGCGAGTGCAGCACGAGCAAGTCGCTCTCTCTGCGGTATTCGAGAGCCCCGCGCTGCGCAGGGATCGACATGCCCGGTAGCCCAGTGACGACCACCGGGCGATGCGTCAGTCGGTCGATCTGTCGCGCGACGAGCCGAACGAACGGCCCCCGCCCTGCCAGCACGACGACGTCGGGAACGTGACCCCTCAACCAGCCGCCCAACTCGTCGAAGCCGAGCCTCGTGACCGCCGCATCCTGAAACGACGTGCCGACGAGGGCCGCTTGTTGCTGCGCCGCACTCACCGTCAGCGGTGTGCGGACGACCAGTAGGTGCCGACGAATACCAGGGACGGAGTCGAGCAGCGAGGCGGACCACTTCACGAAAGAATCTGCATCCGCGATCGCGACGACCCGCAACTCGCCCATGCTCATGCCGGGATGCGGCGCAGCTTAGCCATCGGCGCCTGCTCGCCAGGGAAGACCCGCTTGACGCCGTCGCCGAGAGCCGTCTCGATGACGCGAATGTCACGCACGAGGTGCTCCAGGCCGGTCGGCTCGAGCGAAGCGGCGTGATCGGAGCCCCACATGGTCCGATCGAGCGTGATGTGCCGCTCGATCGCGACAGCGCCGAGCGCGATGGCCGCCAGCGAGATCTGCAGTCCGCGCTCGTGACCTGAGTAGCCGATCGGCACGCCGGGGTAGCGGTCACGCAGCGTCGCGATGACGCGAATGTTGGCCTCCTCCGGCTCCATCGGATAGGTGGAGGTGGCGTGCATGAGCACGACGCGATCGGTGCCGAGGGTGTCCAACGCACGGTCGATCTGCTCGATCGTCGACATGCCGGTGGAGAGAATGACCGGCTTCCCCGTCTCACGGATAGCGTCGAGCAGCTCGATGTCCGTGACGCTCGCGGATGCGACCTTGTGGGCGACGACGTTCAGGTCCTCGAGGAAGGCGACACTGGGCACATCCCACGGGGAGGCGAACCAGTCGAGCCCCTGGAGTGTGGCGTGATCGCCGATCTCGACGTATTCGTCGCGCCCGAACTCGACGCGGCGGCGGTAGTCGAGATACGTCATCGTTCCCCACGGCGTCTCCCGCGGAACGTCGCGCATGTGCTGCGGTGTGGAAATCTCGGGGGTGCGCTTCTGGAACTTCACGGCATCCGCTCCGGCGCGCGCAGCGACGTCGATGAGGCGCTTTGCGATGTCCACATCACCGTTGTGGTTCAAGCCGATCTCCGCGATAACGTACGCGGGTCGTCCGCCACCAATCACGTGCGATCCGATGCTGACAGTCATAATCGTCCTCCAGTCGTCAAGCCTTCTGTCCTGAGTACGCCGCGATGATGAACACCACGCGAATCCCGGGTTACCGGCGGCGGTCGGCTGTCAGAACGCGTTCAATGAGTTCGCGTACCGCCCCTTGCCCGCCTGCACGATTCAGCACCACTCGGGCCTGTGCGCGCACCAGCGGGTGGGCGTTCGCGACCGCCACCGGCCAGCCCACAATGCGCATCGCACCGAGGTCATTGACGTCGTTTCCGAGGTAGGCGATGTCCGACAGCGCGATCTGGTTCTCGGCCGCCCATTCGGCGAGCGCCGATTCCTTGTCGTCGATGCCGTGCAGCACCGGCACACGGAGCTTGTTTGCCCTGGCACGGACCACAGGGTTGATCTCGGTGGAAAGGATAAGCATCGGGATGCCTGCCCGCCGAAGCAGGGACACGCCCATCCCATCCTCCCGACTGACCCGCACCTGTTCTCGACCATCACTGTCGACCAGGGCGGTGTCGTCGGTGTGCACGCCGTCGAAATCGGTCACGACGGCCTTCACGTCGATGTCGCCCGGCTCGTCTGCTGGGCCCGGCTCGTCGACGAGATTCGCAAGAGCGGATGCCACGGCAAGGTGCTGCGCGTCGTCGATCTCGACCGCCGACCACTCGGGAACCTCGACGATCCCGACCCGTCCGAAGAAGCGATGCCCCGCCTGCCGGAACCCCTCGGCATTGAAGGCGTAGAACGCGCCGGTCTCCAAATAATGCGGCTCACGATCCTGTCGGCGCGGACGGTGTGCGGCATCGTGGTTGATCGCGACCGCGGCATCGTTCTCGTCGCGGCGCCAGAGGAACCCGTACGTCTCATGAGCTGCGAACACGCTGTCGTACCGGTTGGAACGGATCTCGTCGATCGCGGCATCGATCCCTGCGCTGGGGATGAATGGAGAGGTGGCCTGCACGAAGACGACGACTTCGACGATGTCTCCGCCGCGCTCAAGCTCATCCAGGGCGTGCAGGATCGCACTCTCAGATGATGCGGTGTTCCCGGAGAGCTCTGCCGGGCGCCGGATGACACGGGCCCCTGCCGCGGTGCTGACGTCGGCGATCTCGTCGTCATCGGTGGAGACGACAACGAGGTCGACGCCGTCGGCCGCAGCCGCAGAGCGCACTGCGCGCTCAACCAGAGGGATACCGCCGATGCGGCTCACGTTCTTGCGGGGCACCTGCTGGGAGCCGCCACGTGCGGGGATGATCGCGACCGTGATTCCCTCGCCCGCCGGCGGTGTCCTGATGTCTTGATTCGTCATCGTCCTCGTATCGCCTTCCATGCTTGAGCGGCACGACGACGCGCCCCCTTGATCGTCAATCGGAGCTCCTCGACGCGCCCGACACCACCAGCGGATCGGAGTGCACGACGAACGATCCCCTCCCGCGGCGCACCAGGCAGACGCAGCTCGGCGAGTCGCGCACGGGAAAAGTAGCGATCACGTTCGGCCACATCCAACTGCCGGAGAAGTTCTTCCGCCCGGGGACGCAAGTGCTCCGCGATGATCGGTTGCATCGCATAGCCGACCGCATCGACGAGCAGCTGCAGCCGCTCCGGATCGCGGTAAGGCGATGCGGGCCGGGTCAGCGCGTCGACGATGGTCGCGGGTACCCGGTTGCTGTTCTCATACGGCGACAGGCGTCGCAGCACGAGCGCTGTGCCAGCGGCGGCGATCGGCCGGCCGAACAACGACTGCACCGTTGGCAGTGCGGTGGAGAACCCTGCGACCACCCCCAGCGCATCCAACCGCTCGGCAACGAGTTCGGCAGGTTCAGCGCCGCGATACTCGACGAAATCGGCGCCGTGATGCTGCGCGCGCTCACGCACCGCAGTAGAGATGAGCGGTGGCGCGGACGGGTGCGCCTTGAAGACGATCCGCTTCGGGCGCCACACTGCCATCGCGCGATCCACCATGTCGCATTGCATGGCGATCTCCTCGTCGGCAGAGACCAGGCCAAGCACGGCAAGATATTGACCGAGCACGAGCGCGGTAGGCGTTCCGTCCGCGAGGGCGTCCAACTGCGAGTCGGCCGCACCGGTCTCGGCGAGCGCCCTCCGGAAAGCGGCCGGCGGCACCGGCACCCGCTCGGCTCCCGCGCTGGCTCCCGCATCCGCTCCGGCGACCGCCGCCGCTCCCGTGAAGACGAGAGGCTCGACGCCCGGCACCACATCCGCGTAGACGACGCGTCCGATCCGCTCGACGACAGTGCGCGGCAACTGCACGCGGATCGGCGAGTAGGTCATCAGGCCGTCACCGATGATCGTGATCCGCGCATCGGTGAACAACGACAGGAGAGTACGCGCTGGCGCCACCTGTGGACTCTGCACGAACAGCTCGAGATCATCGTCGAGTTCCCAGGCGCGAGTGAACAGGCGGTTCAAGACCGGAAGGTCGGCTGGCTCCGGTTCCCAGGAACTCGGATGCAGCGGCGAGAGGATGTCGTCGAGAGGTTCGATGCGATCGAACCGGTCGCGCAGCGTCTGGAGGTTCGACAGCTCATGGATCGCTACGCTCGTCTCGGGCACTCGGGCGGAGTTGACCGGGACGAGGATCCGCTGGCCGCGCGGTTCGATGAGGCCTTCGTCGAGGGCGGCGACAGCCGTGGCGAGTCCGTAGGCGCTATGCAGAACGAAGAGCTGGGTCATCTCATCTCTCCCGTTCCTCGGAGGGTTCGAGCGAGTACGCGACGCCTGGGACCGTCGAGTCGTTCAAGGGCAGCGGCGACGTCTCTGGGCGGAAGAATGGCGAGCAGATCGCGGATGCCTCGGCGCATCTCCCCCCGCAGCACTGGCGGCATCCGCCGCGAGCGGACCATGTGGTGCGAGCTGAGTGCGAGAGCGGTCCGCACCACTTTCGGCAGGAAGCGTGGCGCCTCGGCATCCTGCTTCACGATCTCCACCGTCTGCGCGAGAGCGCGAACGAAGTCGAGCTGGCGCTGATCTCGCACCTGGGTGAGCGACGTCGAGACGCCGCGGCGGTAAAGAAGAGCAGGAGCGTCCACGACCGCGAATGACTCGGCCTGCAGGTGCAGACGCCAGATCCACGGGCGATCCTCCGCGGTGAAAAGTCCTTCTGGGAACGCGGCGAGCCCACGGTCGATGATGCGACGGTGGAAGATCCCTGCCCAGGCATACGGGTAGTCGACCATCGTGGTGTCATCAGCCGGAAGAATCGCATCGCGAGGAGATGCGACGGTGCCACGCCAGGCGAACGGGGCGCGCACGATCTTGCGCTCGGCGCCCGTGACGCGCACATGGTCGGTGCGCAGAAAGTCGCAGTCCAGATCGCGCAGTTGCGAAACGAGCACCTGCAGTCGGTGCGGCTGCATCCAATCGTCGCCGTCGATGAAGCAGAACGCGTCGCCCTCAACGTGCGCGAGCCCCTGGTTGCGGGCGCTTGCCAAACCGACTGGACGTGGATTGGTGATGACTTCGGCGTGCTCGAACTTCTCCGCATATCGCCGCATCTGCGCACCGGTGTCATCACCGGATCCGTCGTCGATCGCGACCAGTTTGAGAGCGCCTGAGTCATCGAACTGTCGCAGCAGGGTCTCCAATGTCGTCCCTATGAAGGGCGCGGCATCCTTCGCCGGAAGAATGACGGTGACAAGGGGTGTGCGCACAGGGCTCCTGATGGGTCGACGGTGTCCGGCATGGTCGCATCCGGGCCTTTCCTGTTGTCGACGTGCGGGTGAACGCCGGGTGTCCGAGCACACGACGGGTACCGTGGACGACATGGAGTGGATTGCGGATGTCTCGGTCGGTGCATGGCTGCGCGAGCGGCTCAGCGAGGATTGGAGCATCCACCATTTCGCGCCGCATGGCTTCGAGGCGTACGCGCGCGTTTTCCACGCACCTGACGTGCGATCGGCGGCGGATGCTGTGGAAGAGGCAACCACTTGGGCGGATGCTGCGGCGGCCTTCGGCACGACCCTGCACAGCCAGGCATCCTGGCAGCGCGTAGTGAGGACGCCTCCGGAGTCCAGTTGGCATACACGCGTCGCCCCGGACGGGCGCGAGTTCTCGGCTCCCAGCGAGGGGAATCTGGATGACGCGGTCCTGAGCAACGTCGCCACACATCTCCTCGCACACACGACCACACCGGACGACGGATTCGCAGCGGTCTGGGAAGGCTGGGGCGGGCTGGTCGGATATATGGGCACGGGTCCGTCACAGGCTTCATTGACTTTCAGCGAGGATGCCAGGCACCAGCAGATGCTGCAGCAGAGCATCCGGAATCCGTTCGACAGTCCGTTCCAACGTGCGAAGTGGCAGCCGGGCATCCTGTCTGACGAGATCTCAAGAGGTCCCCGACTCGCGCTGCCCGATCGCGATCACGTGCTGTTCTCAGCCGCGCCGTCGATGTTCGCAAGGCCCGACTGGCGACGTGACGCACCATGGGACGAAGAGCCACTGAGCCTGCTGTGGCCCGCTGACCGGGGGTGGGTCGTGGTCACTGAGATCGACTACGACTCCACGATCGTCGCAGGCTCGAGTGAGTTGATCCGCGCGATCTGCACTGACCCGTCGGTCGAGGCCCTGCCGCTTCGCGAGGGCTCCTCGCTGTACTGGGACGCCGACGACATCAACCGCTGACCGAGAATGGCCTTCCCGCATGAGACGAGACTTCCTCAGCCCTTTCTCATGCCGTAGGACCATTCTCGCGGTCAGGCTCAGCCTCTGCGGCTAGCGTGGACGGGTGACCATGCCCACTCCTGGCCCGCAGCCGATCACGTTCGATGCTCGTCCGCTGACCGATCCGGTCAACGCGGCGGCAGTGAGCGCGTTCGTATCCGCGATGCGTGCACGCCGCGGATCGACGATGACCGGGACCAAGATCCTGATGGTCGTCGTCTTCTCTCTCCTCGGCGTTGTCTTCATCGTGAGCCTGATCCCGATGACGTCATTGCTTCTCGCGGGGCTTGGCAGTGGCGCGCCGCCCCTCATCTTGCTGCCTGTTGTGATCATCGCCGCGCTCGCGATCGGATTCGGTCTTTTGATCTGGTCCACCAACCGCAACGCTCGAATCGCGCGCTATCGAATCAGCCAGTTCGCCGCGGCGAACAACATGACCTACGAAGATCAAATCAAGGACCCGGCGCTGCCCGGCATGATCTTCGGCCTCGGTCATTCACGGCAGTCGGAGCGGCTCGTCCGCGGCTCGACCCCTCGGTTCGTCGAATTCGGCAACTACCAATACACGACGGGCTCCGGCAAGAACTCGACGACCCATAAATGGGGGTACGTCGCCGTCAAACTCGACGTCCCCCTGCCCAACATTGTGCTGGATGCGCTCGGCAACAACGGGTTCGGCACCAACCTGCCGGCATCCTTCCGCAAGGAACAGCATCTGTCTCTTGAGGGCGACTTCGACAGGTACTTCACGCTGTATTGCCCACAGGGGTACGAGCGCGATGCGCTGTACCTGTTCACGCCCGACATCATGGCCCGCTTCGTCGACAACGCCGCGCAGCTCGACGTCGAGATCGTGGACGACTGGCTGTTCCTCTATACGAAGCGCGAGGCGTCCACGCTGGACCCTGCAACATGGGCGTGGCTGTTCGGCGCCGTCGGCGCACTGATCACGAAGCTCGACCAGTGGGCACGCTGGCGCGATGAGCGCTTGCTCGAAGAGCAGGGTCGTGCGCCGCAGCAGGCGGCACCGCCCGGCTCGCATACGCTGCCGTTCGCAGCGCCGTCAGGGATGCTGACGCCTCCACCGGGCGTGGCGCAGACTGGACGGCGCCTTAAGCGCAGAGGCCAGTGGGTGACGGTCGTGATCGTGGTCGTCGTCGCGATTCTCTGGTACCTGCCGCGATTCCTGAACTGACCGTTCAAGAATCGGCGGGTGTGGAGGTGAGCGCTGTCTGGGGAACTACGCCCACCCCATCCCCCCGGATCAGAAGAAGACGAACTCCCTCCGCATGAACGGCCAAGGCCGTTCGACGCCTGATGTCAGCTGGGGGCTGAACGATCGCGGCGTATAACCCCGACGGTATACCAAAACAGGTTGCAGTGGGTTGCAACCTCGGATGAACCCGTCAGGCCCCACCACCATGCGGATCAGCTCGCGCCGAGCAGCTCGGTGATCCGCTCGTAGAACTCGGCCGGATCGCTGGCGAGCGCACCCTTCACCATCGCGGTCCAGTCGTCGACAATCACCTCGATCGAGCCGGCAACTAGGCCGTCCAACGACAGGCGCGGGACATCGCGCGGATCGATCTTCGGGCCGTCGTAACGGGCCGAGATCGCCGTGTCTGCTGCGCCGAGGAGAACGCCCTGAACGAGCGTGCCCTGAGCGGCGAGCTCGAGGCGCACGCCGTTCGTCATGTTCCACTCCGCAGCCTTGGCAGCGGCGTACGATCCGGTGCCTGGGCTTGCGAACCAGGACAGCGCCGACAGCACGTTCACGATCGCGCCACCACCGTTCGCCGCGAGAATCGGACTGAACGCTCGAGTCACGTCGAGCGTGCCCCAGAAGTGCGTGTCCATCTCGCGACGGACCTCATCGAGGTCACCCGTGATGAGGGCTGCGCCGGTCCAGATGCCGGCGTTGTTTACGAGGAGGGTCACATCGTTCGCCACCGCGGCAGCCGCGACGATCGACTCGTGATCGAGCAGGTCCAGCCGCAGCGGGACCACGCGACTGTCGTTGAAGTCGATGCTCTCCAGACGACGTGCTGTCGCATACACCTTGCCCACCCCGCGATCGAGCAGCTCACGCACGAATTCGCGGCCGATGCCACGGTTGGCTCCGGTGACGAGGGCGATCTGGTCGGCGATGTTCATAGTTCTCCGTTTTAGTTCTTCTCGATGTTCGGCGGGCCTCTTTGGCGCCGCGTCGACTACTCTAAAAGTTGACGTTGACGTCAAGGGCAAGTCGAAGATCACGAGATCAGTCAAGAAGGGCGGCGGCGATGCGAATAGGCGATGTCGCATACAAGGCGGGGGTCAGCACCAGAGCTCTCCGCTATTACGAGGAGCAGGGCCTGCTCACCTCAGAGCGCACCCCCAGCCGCCAGCGCATCTACTCCGAGTCTGCGGTTGAACGCGTACAACTGATCCAGCAGTTCTTCACCGCGGGACTGCCGAGTCGCACCATCCTGCAGTTGCTGCCCTGCGTCGACAGCGGGCACGGCACCCCCGAGACATTCGAGATGCTCGAGAACGAGCGCAATCGCATCACCGCCGCAATTGTCGACCTCACAGCGACACGCGATGCCCTCGACCGCCTCATCGACATCGCAAACCATCCGACACCCGAGCACTGCCCCGCCCTGCGCGACCCGGCCTGGGCACCGTACGACGCCACCGAGCCCGCCCAGGCGATGTCTGAGCCAGCGACCGCCTGACCCGGACGCAGCTCTTCTACTCGAGCTTCTCGATACGGCTCACAAGACCCGCGCGGCGCGGCGATCGGGCCGGAAGCATCTCGAGACACAGCCGAAGTATCTCTTCATCTTCTGCACCCTCGGGGATGTCGGCGTAGGCGAGCAGTACGTCGACACTCGCCTCTGTGAGCATCGCCTCTCTCAGGGCGGCGCGCACAGTGGTGCGGAATTCCTCGATACCAGGGGCCGTCGACTCCGGCAGCACCGGCCCTCGATACGCAGTCAGGGCGACGCGGTGCGCGCCACGGCCAAGGAGCGACAGCATGTTCTGTGCGTCGGTCTCCAACGGGACCGTGAGCCGGTAGGGGCGAGACTCGGGCACCAGCTCAGGTCCGATACGCTGCAGTACCTTGCGCAATCGCACTACTTCGGGCCGCAGCGTGTCGGGGGATGCGCCCTCGCCGTATACGAGTTCAGCGAGTCGATCGGCGGATACCCCCTGCCGGTGGATCGCCAGCATGAGTAGAATCTCGGCGTGCCGAGCCGTGAGCTCGACGACCGACTCTGACTGCTCGCCGCACATTTCCAGCCGCGCGCGATCCCGACCAAGCACCCGCAGCGTCGCACGCGTCGGCGTCGCGGTGCGCCTGGACTTGCGAGGCGCGACGACAGGAGCGGCACTGCGTGCGCGCAATCGCGCCACGAGCAGTTCAGACTCGACGGCCCTCGCTGTGGCATCCACAAGCAGGCGTGCTTGGTGCGTCGCGACTTCCGACCCGCCGGTGACGTCGATGACCCCGAGAATCTTCCTGCTTTCCGGATCGAACACCGGAGCTGCCGTGCATGACCACGGATGCAAGAGGCGGTTGTAATGCTCGGCCTGGTGTATCTGCACCGATTGACCGAGCGCGAGCGCCGTGCCAGGCGCTGAGGTGCCGGTAGCGTCTTCAGACCAGTTCGCCCCTGCGACGAGGCCCATTTCACCGGTGAGTATGCGCTGTTGCAGATCTCCCTCGACCCACAGCAGTCGTCCGGCATGATCACCCACCGCCACCATCACGCCGGATTCTGAAGGGTCGCCTGGCAGGAGCAGACCACGGATCATCGCCATCGCATCGGCGAGCGGATGCTCGAGACGGTAGCGTTCGAGCTCCTCTGCTGCGAGCGCGAGGGGAGGGAGACCTTCCGCTCCGACGCGCTGTCGCCAGGATCTCTCCCAGGACTCCCTTACGAGCGGACGCACCTGCTCAAGCCGCCGATCGCCCAGGTTCCCGGCGACGAGCTCTTCGTGTGCACGCTCGATGATGAGGCGAGAGGCTTCAGGAGAAGCATCACGTGATGACGACCATGACGACGGCAACTGCCCCCCAATCGACAGTGACGGAATGTGGCATCAGTGTATTGAGTCCGGCGCCTGCATGTCATCCCTTGACCGTAGAAATGCGGACTTGAGGAGATCTGCGATCAACCCCGCGCTGCCCACCACTCCCGCAGGCGCTGCTCTACGACATCGGGGCCGAGCACGCCATCGTCGAGACGCAGGTCGAGCAGGAACTTGTATGCCTCGCCGACCTCGCGACCCGGCTTGATGCCGAGGATGCCCTGGATCTGATTGCCGTCGAGCTCTGGGCGCATGGCATCGAGCTCCTCCTGCTCACGCAGCACGGCGATCCGCTTCTCGATGTCGTCGTAGGCGCTGGCGAGACGTGACGCCTTTCGGCGGTTGCGGGTAGTGACATCCGCACGGGTGAGGATGTGCAGGCGCTCCAGCAGGTCACCGGCGTCGCGCACGTAGCGCCGCACCGCGGCATCCGTCCACGCGCCCTCGGCGTAGCCGAAGAAGCGCAGATGCAGCTCGATCAGGGTGGCGACGGCATCCGTGGTGTCACCATCGAACCGTAGCGACTGCAGGCGCTTGCGCGCCATCCGAGAGCCGACCACATCGTGGTGGTGGAAGGTGACGACGCCGCCGGACTCGAGCTTGCGAGTACGGGGCTTGCCGATGTCGTGCAGCAGGGCGGCGAGGCGCAGAGCCACATCAGGGGCCTCGCCGGGCTGACGGGTGTGCTCGAGCTCGATCGCCTGCTGCAGCACGGTGAGTGAATGCTCGTAGACGTCCTTGTGGTGGTGGTGCTCATCGACCTCGAGGCGCAGCGCGCTGACCTCGGGCATGAACTCCTCGACGAGCCCGGTGTCGACCAAGACGCGGATGCCGCGCACTGGGTCGTCGGTCTGCATGAGGCGCACCAGCTCGCTCTGGATGCGCTCAGGGCTGACGATCTTCAGCGTTTCACGCAGTCGCGAGATCGCATCGCTGGTCTCGGGGTCGATATCGAATCCGAGTTGCGCGCTGAAGCGGGCGGCACGCAGCATACGGAGCGGGTCGTCGCCGAAGCTCACGTTCGGGTCGATCGGAGTGCGCAGGATGCCGGCGACGAGGTCTTCCACGCCGCCGGTCGGGTCAACCAGCTTGATCTCGGGCACGAGCAATGCCATCGCGTTGACCCGGAAATCGCGACGCACGAGGTCGCCGTCGATCGTGTCACCGAACTCGACGGTCGGCTTGCGCGTCACGCCGTCATAGCTGTCAGCGCGATAGGTCGTGATCTCTACCTGCTCGCCCTGCACGCGAGCGCCGATCGTGCCGAACGCCCGACCGATATCCCACTGGGTGGTCGAGATCGGCGTGACGATCTTCAGAATCTCGTCGGGTGAGGCGTTCGTAGTGAAGTCAAGATCATGCGTGGAGCGCCCAAGCAGCGCATCGCGCACCGGCCCGCCGACGACAGCGAGCTCGAAGCCCGCTTCTTGGAAGGCGCGGGCCACTACAGCGACGATCGGGCCTTCGGCCAGTGCGCTCAGGCGCGCGAGTCCTTCGGCCATATTCAGCATGGGTTCCAGAATACCGGCCGGATTCATCGACGTTTCGCATGGGCACTGAGCACGGTTCCACCCGCGCAATAGGATCAGCGTGTGCCCCACGATGACGCTGAGCCCACCCGTCCCGCAGACCGAAGCACGTCGCGGCGCGGATTCTTCAAGGTGGGCGGTGCCGCTCTCGCCGGAGCCGTGGTCGGTGGCGGCGCGGGCGCCGCGATCGGTGCGGCGATCGGCCGCCGGGACGGGTTCGCCGACGGCACGGCCGAGTTCAGCGCCCTCTCCCCTCGGCACGCGCCTGGGTTCGACCATCTCGTCGTGGTGATGGGCGAGAACCGCTCCTCGACAATCTGCTCGGCTACCTTTACTCCGCAGACGACTTGCCGGATGGTGAGAGCTTCGACGGCCTCGCATTCGGCGACTACAGCAACACGGCTCCCGATGGCACCGAGGTCCCGGCCCACGTCTACGAGGGCGAGACGGACAAGATCATGGGGTACCCGAACCCGGATCCGGGCGAGGAGTTCCCGCACGTCAACACGCAGATCTTCAACACGATCGAACCGGCTGGCAACGACCGACTCTTCGTGGAGCAGATGAAGGCGCCGTACAACACGCCTCAGAACGGCGAGCAGCCGACGATGTCCGGGTTCATCAATGACTACGTCGTGAACTTCCGACGCCTCAAGAAGGGGAAGGAGCCGACGCTCGACGAGACGAAGCACATCATGGGCTCGTTCTCGCCGAAGATGCTGCCGACCCTGTCGACGCTCGCCCGAGAGTTCGCGGTGTACGACAACTGGTACGCCGCCGTGCCCTCGCAGACGTTCTGCAACCGCTCGTTCTTCCATGCCTCCACGTCGCACGGGTTTGTCACGAACAAGCACGGCGGCGGCTATGACAAGTGGTTGGATGCCCCGAAAGCACCCACCGTCTTCAACCGACTTGAGGATGCCGGGCTCAGCTGGAAGGTCTACTTCGACAAGCTGCAGATGGTCTCGTTCACCGGTGTGCTGCATGCACCCGTGCTGGAGAAGTTTTGGCGCACAGAGCACTTCGGCACCATGGAGGACTTCTACGCCGATGTGAAGGGCGGCACCCTCCCGGCATACGCATTCATCGAGCCGCGTATGGTCTACAACCACAACGACTTCCACCCGCCGTTCGGCCACCTGCGCGAGAGCGAGTTCCAGGGTGAGGAGGTCGTCGACAGTGCGCTGTCGGACGTCCGCGCCGGAGACGAGCTCGTCCACGAGATCTACGACGCGATCCGCACCAGCTCAACGGACAAGGGTTCCAACGCGGTGAACACCCTGCTGCTGATCACCTTCGACGAACATGGCGGATGCTACGACCATGTGCCCCCACCCGCGGCGACGCCGCCGAAGTCGACGGACGGCCCGGGCGAGATGGGATTCACCTTCGATCGTCTCGGATGCCGCGTGCCGGCGATCGCCGTGTCGGCATACACGCGCCGCGGAACAATCGTCCACGACGAGATGCACCACGGATCAGTGATCGCCACACTGAACCGTCAGCATGGGCTCACCCCGCTCACCGACCGTGACGACACCGCCAATGACATGTTCTCGGTGATCAACCTGGATGAGCCCCGCCACCCAGCCGACTGGCCCGTGACCATCCCCGGATTCACGCCGCCGAACCCAGAGGCGACACCGCCGCATCCGGCGCACGCGAGCAAGGACAAGCCGCTCACTCCGCCGGCGAACGGGCTGCTGGGCTTGCTACTCGCGCGGTACGGGACGGGCAAGGAGAAAGAACCACAAACCTACGAGGACGCGTACAACCTGCTGCAGAAACACGGCAAGGGGTTGTTCGGCTCGCCCAGCTGACGCCTTCCTCGGATCACACGGGGTCGCCCTGCACCGGCCCCTCGGTGTTCGGTTTCCACCCCAGCGCCGGTGCGACGTGCTTCGCGAACGACTCCAGCACATGCAGGTTGTAGTCCACCCCGAGCTGGTTCGGGATGGTGAGCATCAGAGTGTCTGCGGCCATCACGGCTTCGTCGGCGAGGAGCTGTTCGATCAGCACATCCGGCTCTGCGGCATACGTCTTACCGAACGTCGAGCGGAAGCCATCGATGACGCCGATCTGGTCGCCGTTTTCGGCGTTGCGCAGGCCGAAATAGCCTCGATCTCGGTCATCCATAAGCGGGAAGACGCTCCGGCTCACTGAGACGCGAGGCGTGCCGGTGTGGCCGGCTGCCTTGTAAGCGGCCCGATACAGGTCGATCTGTTCGCGCTGCAGCTGGTCGAACGGCACCCCGGTCGCCTCGGTGAGCAGCGTCGAGCTCATCAGATTCAAACCCTTGCGTCCGGTCTCTTCTGCGGTGGCTCGAGACCCCGAACCCCACCAGATGTGCTCGCGCAGCGTCTCGGAGCGCGGTTCGATCGCAAGGTACCGTCCTTCGCCGACCTGCTGTGGGTCGCCCTGCACGACACCCGCACCGTCGATCGCCTCGAGAAACAGGTCGAACTTGTCGCGAGCGAGGTCGCCGCCGCGGGGATCCTCACTGCCGACGTAGCCGAATGCCTCGTAGCCGCGCAGCGCGGTCTCGGGTGAACCGCGGCTCACGCCGAGCGCGATGCGACCGCGGGCGATGAGGTCGAGAGCGGCTGCTTCCTCAGCGAACTGCAGCGGATTCTCGTACCGCATGTCGATGACCCCGGTTCCGACCTCGATGCGCTCAGTCTTCGCTGCCATCGCCGCGAGCAACGGCATGGGAGACGCAGCCTGGCGAGCGAAGTGATGCACCCGCACATACGCGCCATTCACGCCGATCTCGTCGGCGCCGACCGTGAGATCGATCGTCTGGTGCAACATGTCACCCGCGGTGCGCGTGCCCGATCCGGGTACGGGCGCATAGTGCCCGAAGGAGAGGAATCCGAAAGCCTTCATGTTCGTATTCAACCGCATGGATGCTGTGTTATTCCCTGCGTATCGGCCGTGCTTGCCGCGTCGATCAGGCGTGCTTACGGCATCCGTTCGGGAGGAGAACGCACTGATAGGCGGACCGAACCGGGAGATTCCTCCGCCCAAGACTGCGAAATCCGCCCAACGGTGCGAGGCAGGTGGCCCAACGGTGTGAGGCGAAGTGGCTCAGTCCCCAGCGACGAGGAACCCGTCCAGCACGAGCTGACGGATGCGCGGCTCGAGATCCTGCCATAGCGCCACCAGCGGCACCTCGAACAGATCGGCGAGCGCAGCCACAATCTGCGTGACTGTCAGCTCTCCGTCGCATGCACCGACGAAACCGGCCAACGCAGGATCGACCGAGACCGTGCGGCCGAAACCGCCGCCCTGACGCAACTCGATCACACTCGGATCATCGTTTCCCGGCATAAAGTGTCGGGCCTCGGTGACGTCCGGCGCCGTGATCAGGGTCGATGGGATGCCGCCGCCGAGCACATCGTGCGCAGCCAGCCCGTCGCGGATCGCACGCCCCGGTGCAGACAGCGGCTGGGACACCCTCTCAAAGCGGCGGAGCACGTCCTGCCCAGCAGGTGCACGCCGCAACAGCACGTACCCGAAGCCGATCGCGGTGACCCCACGTGCCGCGAAGTCATCGAGCCAGGCCTCCAGCATCCGTCCGAAAGCCGCTTCGCGCGGGGTGGTGCCACCGTCGCGGATCCACAACTCCGCATAAGAGAGGGGCGTGAGCTCTTCGCGCTCAACAACCCACACGTCAAGGACGTCGTCCACCCACGACTCGACGCGCTCAAGACCTGCGGTGGCGCGCGACTCCCAGTTTCCCAGCAGTTGAGCCACCCCGCCGGGTGTGAGGTGGGCCGGCACTTCACGCAGGAACTGCTCGACGAGCGCATCGCCGATCAGCCCGCCATCGCGGTATTCGTACGCGGTCAGACCATCGACGCGCGGAGTAATGACGAACGGCGGGTTGGAGACGATCAGATCGAACGCCTCACCGGCGACCGGCTCGAACATGCTCCCTTGACGGAACGTGATGTTGCTCACGCCGTTCAGGCGTGCGTTGAGCTCAGCAAAAGCGAGCGCTCGCGCGGAGATGTCGGTCGCGACCACTTCCCCGGCATGACGTGCGACGAGCAGCGCCTGGATGCCGCATCCGGTGCCGAGGTCGAGCGCACGCGCAACCGGATTCGGGATGATCAGCTCGGCCAGCGTGCGCGATGCCCCGCCCACACCGAGCACATGATCCGCCGGCAGCGCTGCGCCGAGAGCAAGTTCATCGAGGTCGCTCGCGATCCACCATTCCCCTACACCGTCAGCATCGACGAAGGACTGCGGATGCAAGAGCACCGATGGCGCAGCATCCGTGCCGGAAACCGTGGCGAATCCGAGCCCGACCAGGCCGTCCACACCGAGCCGCGGCAGCGCTGATGCGATGAGCGCACTCGGCTGCGGCATCCCAAGCACGAAGAATCGACCGAGCGTGGCGAGGGCGCCATCGTCACCTTGGATCGCGCGCAGCAGCGGTTCGCGCACGCCGCGTCCGATGGCGTCGTCTGCTTCCTCTCCCCACAGCCGTCGCAGCGGCTCTGAGCGGAAATCTGCGGCATCGAGATCGGCCGACAGCGCGGCGACGAGGAACGGATCGGGCGTAGGCGGGAGAGCGTCGGACACGGCCGTCACTCTACGCGCCTTCAGGGTTCCCTGATGCCACCCGCCTAGAATTACGAGGTCACAACTCACGGGCTGGCCGCCACGGCACCCGAGGAAGACCAGAGACGTTGATCAGCCCCCGAACCGGCAGTCGTGCGCGCGCGAAGCGCTGTGCACGCGGTTTCGTCGCGTTCTCACTCGCCGCCGGCCTCTTGGCTGCACCGCAGTTCTTTGTCGCCTCGCCGGCGACAGCCGCCGTCGAAGACGCGGATCCCGGCACCGTCGAGCTCTCGCTCTCGGCGGGGCTGCATGGCGTGATCCAACCGGGTGTCCCTCTGACAACGAGCGTCACGATCGACAACAGCAGCGATGATGAGCTCCCTGCAGGGCGCGTCACCGTCGAGCTCAACCGCACACCGCTCATCGACAGCGCGGCGGTCACGGCGTGGCTCGATGCCGACGAATCCGACGGCACATTCGTCCCGCTCAGCAGCGAGATCTCCACGGCCGTCGCGTCATCCGAGTCGTCCACGATGTCAGTCTTCACCCCTGTGACCGCGCTCGGAGAGCTGGCTGATGGCGTCTACCCGCTTCGAGTGACCTTCGATGACGGCACCACTGGCAATGCGCCCGGCGCCGACGAGGGGCCCGACACCGACACCCCGGCAGCCAGCAACTTCACCGCGAGCAGCGTGCTTATCGTCACCGCGGGCACGGCCACGCAGGTGACCGTCATGGTGCCGATCACGGCGACGCCCGCGAACGGCGCCCTACTCACGGCCGACGAGCTCACGACACTCACCGCACCCGACGGCGCCCTCACCGCGCAGCTGAACGGCATCGCCGGCACCACGGCTGTGCTCGCCGTCGACCCCCTGATTCCCGCCGCCATTCGTGTGCTCGGCTCTGCCGCACCTCTGACCGCGACTGAGTGGCTGGCCCGGCTTGAGACACTCTCCAATGAGCGCTTCGCGCTGCAGTACGGCGATGCAGACGCCACCGTTCAGGCGCAGGCCGAGCTGCCGGAGCTGCTCACTCCCCTGCCGTTCACGTCTTACCTCGACGTGGCGAACTTCGTCGAGAGTGACAGCACCGCCTCACCATCTCCATCACCATCGCCGTCCCCGACATCGACGCCGTCCGTCCCGACCCTTCCGACCGATGAGGAACTGACCGCGATTCGCGCTGAGGAATCCGGCATCCTCTGGCCCCTCGGAGACGTGAACACCGCCGACCTCGCCACTTTCAGCACGTACTTCGACAGCGATCTCACGACGGTCCTGCCGTCGTCATCCATCGCTGCAGCTACCGGCGCTGTTGTCGAGATCGATGGCAACGATGTGCTGGTGATGGATGCCACGGCCTCCGCCGCACTATCGGATGCCGCCGCCGAGGAGGATGCCGGTCTCCGCGAACGCGAGATCGCGGAGGGTCTCGCCCAGCTCGCTTTCGCCGGTGCGCAAACGCCCCTACTCGTCGGCCTCGAGCGTGATGAGACGCGCACGGCCGATGCTCTGCGTGAAACGGTCCTCTCGCTCGGTGCGATCGCCGACCCGATCGACCTCGATGCGCTTCGGGCCACGGCACCGGCATCCGCCACGCTCGCCGGGGAGTCCTCGGCAGAGCGCGTGACGGCCTTGAGCGCACTGCTTGCGGACGAGGCGCACCTGGCCGCGTTCTCGTCAATCCTCGACGACCCGCTCGTGCTCCGCTCGCCTGAGCGCCTACAGATCCTCCGCCTGATCGGCGTCGGGGCATCCGACAGCTATGCAGAGGATGCCAGTGCGCATCAAGTGGAGACCAGCACCACACTCAATGCAGTGGGCGTGCAGCAGCCAAGCCCCATCCAGTTGTTCACGTCAGCGGCTCCGCTGCCGGTGTGGGTGCGCAACGATCTGCCGTGGCCTGTGAATGTGCGACTCACGTCGACGCCTTCGGATGCCCGCCTCGATGTGCAGCCCACGAAGGACTTCGTGGCACAGCCCGCGAGCAACGAACGTGTCAAGGTGCCGGTCGAGGCGCGAGTGGGAAGCGGCGAGCTCGAAGTGAACTTCAGCCTCAGCTCGCCTACCGGCGTACCCATCGGTGTCGACCAGACGGCGAAGGTGACGGTCCGCGCCGAATGGGAGAACATCGGCCTCGGCATCCTCGGTGGGATCATCGGTCTCCTGCTGGTGCTCGGCGTGGTGCGCACCGTGGTGCGGCGTCGGAAGGCTGCTGCGGAGGATACGGATTCAGAAAATTCGGGCGACTCAACAGAAGAGGTGACCGGTGAGTAGCCTCGGGCGCGCCAGCGCCGTCATCGCGGCCGGCACCATGGTTTCGCGTGTAACCGGGTTGCTGCGCAGCATCGTTCTCGTTGGTGTGCTCGGATCAATATCTCAAGCAGCGGATGCTTTCACGGTCGCGAACCAGCTGCCCAACAGTGTCTTCCAGCTGATCTCGGTCGGCGTCCTCACCGCCGTGATCGTTCCTCAGATCGTCAAGGCGACGACGCATCGCGACGGCGGTAGCGCGTTCATCTCGAAGCTGTTCACCCTCGGTGTCGTCGTGCTCCTGATTTGCACGGTCATCGCGATGATCGCCGCCCCCGGCCTGGTTTGGCTCGCCACTTCAGAGAAGCAGCAGGAGCTGCGCGCCCTCGCGACCGCATTCGCGTACTGGTGCCTGCCGCAAATCCTCTTCTACGGCATCTACGCCCTACTCGGCGAAACGTTGAACGCACGCCGGGTCTTCGGCCCGTTCACGTGGGCGCCGGTCATCAACAACGTCGTGTCGATCGCGGGTTTCCTCGCTCTCGGTCTGCTGTTCGGCAACATCCCGACCCGCGCATCCGCCTGGACACCGGAGATGATTGCCGTCCTAGGAGGCACCGCCACGGCCGGCATCGTCCTTCAGGCCCTCGTATTGCTCATCTTCTGGCGGCGTGCCGGAGTCTCACTTCGTCCGGACTTTCGCTGGCGCGGAGCCGGTCTCGGCACGGTCGGCCGCCTCGCTGGCTGGACGCTGCTGATGGCTGTCGCTGGCATCGCTGCCGGCTTCCTCCAGAGCAATATCGCGACCGCAGCATCCGGCACCGGCGCGTCATCCACCGTCATGGCGAACGCATGGCTGGTGTTTATGCTCCCTTACTCCGTCATCGTGCTGTCGATCGGGACTCCGTACTTCACGCAGATCAGCGAGCACGCCTCGGCGGGGCGTCACGATGAGGTGCGCGCGGACATCAGCCGTAGCATCCGCACCCTTGTCTTCTTCATCATGGCCGCCATTGCGGCTGTCGCCGCGGCAACCCTTCCGGCCACCCGGGTGTTCACCAAGACACCGATCGAGGCCTTCGCCGCCGCTCCAGTTCTGGTGGCGTATCTGATTGGTCTGCTGCCGCTGACGATCCTTTTCATCGTGCAGCGCACCTTTTATGCCTACGACGACACCCGCACACCCTTCTGGTTCACGATCTTTCAGGCCTCGCTCGTCGTTGTGACGGCCCTGCTCGCGTCGTACCTGTACTCAATCGACGTCATTCCAGTGACGCTCCTGGCGGCGTGCGTGGCGCTCGGTCAGTCCATCGCCAGCACACTGCAGACATTCCTCGCCATCTGGCTGCTGCATCGGAAGATTGGTGGACTGCAGGTCCGGTCCTGGTTGACGGCAATCGGTCGTTTCGCCCTCGCCGCCGTGCCGGCGGGTTTCGCCGGATGGGGCGCGTTCATCCTGCTCGGCGGCACCAGCGGGTGGACGATGCAGAGCCAGCTCCTGGGAGCCATCGGCACCTGCATCATCGGCCTTGTCGTGGTTGTCGTCTACGTGGCGCTACTCGCGCTGATGCGGGCACCGGAGCTCAAGGTGGGCGCTGACCTGCTGAAGCGGGTTCTGCCCGGACGCTGACGTGCAGCGCGGCTCTCAGGCCCGGGAATGACGCACGGCTACCATTGGTTGAAGCAATGGAGCGTCCTGCCCAGGCGAAGAGAGAGAGCACATGCGCAAGGTCATCATCATTGGCTCCGGCCCCGCCGGATTCACCGCCGCGATCTATGCGGCGCGCGCGAACCTCGAGCCGTTGCTCATCGCTAGCTCCGTCGAGGTCGGTGGCGAGCTGATGAACACCACCGAGGTCGAGAACTACCCGGGCTTCCCTGAGGGAATCCAGGGACCAGAGCTCATGACGAAGTTCCAGGAGCAGGCGGAGAAGTTCGGCACCGAGGTCGTCTATGACGACGTCACCGAGCTGGATCTGGATGGCCCCATCAAGACGATCACACTCGGCAGTGGCACTGTGCACGAGACCCAGTCGCTGATCTACGCGACGGGTTCGGCGTACCGCAAGATTGGCGTCGAGGGCGAGGAGCGTCTCTCCGGGTACGGCGTCTCGTGGTGCGCAACCTGCGACGGCTTCTTCTTCCGCCAGAAGACCATCGCCGTCGTGGGCGGTGGCGACTCGGCGATGGAAGAGGCGACCTTCCTCACGCGCTTCGCGGACAAGGTCTACATCATTCACCGCAAGGACACGCTGCGTGCATCGAAGATCATGCAGGATCGCGCGTTCGCGAACGAGAAGATCGAGTTCATCTGGAACAGTGAGGTCACCGAGGTCACCGGTGCTGACAGCGTCGCAGGCGTGAAGCTGCGCAACACCGTCGACGGCACGCTCTCAGATCTCGCGCTTGATGGTCTGTTCGTCGCAATCGGCAACGACCCGCGCACGCATCTGGTGCACGAGAAGCTCGAGCTCACACCCGAGGGCACGATCTGGGTCGAAGGCCGCTCATCTCGCACCTCGACACCTGGTGTCTTTGCCGCCGGCGATGTCATCGACCCGACCTACCGTCAGGCCATCACCGCCGCCGGGACCGGCACCGTTGCTGCCCTTGACGCCGAGCACTACATTGCTGCCCTTGAGGACACCGCCCCGGTCGGGGCATCCGTCTAGGGAACACAATCCTTTCACTCGCTGTTGTAGCGGGTGAACCTCTATTGAAGGAGAAACTGATGACTGCAAAGGTAACGAGCCAGGCGACCTTCGACCAGGATGTACTTCAGGCCGAAGGCCCCGTTCTGGTTGACTTCTGGGCTGAGTGGTGTGGTCCGTGTCGCATGGTCGCACCGGTGCTCGATCAGATCCAGGCTGAGAACGCCGACAAGATCACCATCGTCAAGCTCAATGTTGACGAGAACCCCGAACTTGCCATGAAGTACCAGATCACGTCGATTCCGGCGATGAAGGTCTTCCACGGTGGAGAGGTCAAGGCGACTATCATCGGCGCCAAGCCGAAGCCCGCGCTCGAGAAGGATCTCGCCGCGTTCCTCGCCTGACCCTGAAACGACAAAACCACGCCGAAACGACGTCTTAGACGTGTTGTTTCGGCGTGGTTTTGTCGTTTCGCTGAGTGCTTCGGGCGCTAGGACGCGTCAGGACACGTCAGCGACCGTGGTGTCCCACTTGCGATGGCGCGTCTTCTCGCCGAGCAGTCCCCAGACGGCTGGCGTCAGCTCCGGATACTCCAACGCGATCTGTCGCATCACGCGGTAGTTGCGGGCGGCGTTGGGCCGAACACCGTCATTCGCGGCGATGTTATCGGCGCGCAAGAGGTAAACGACCAGCTCATCGACGCTGGGGAGTTCTTCCATGAAATCCCACGGATCCTCGCCGCCCAACAGTCGCTCCTGCACGAGTACCGCCAGTTCGTCAGACGCCTCTGCGCGTAGAACTTCCAAACTCGCGCGACGCGGGACAGCTTCTGACATGCCTTAAGCCTACGCGCGCTTATGCCCGCCTCGGCGCGGAAGGTTCACAACATCCGTCATCGTTTCGAGTTCTCGACCCTTCGTCTCTGGCACCTGGAAGTACACGAAGAAGAACGACACGATCGCGAAGAACGCGTAGAAGCCATAGGCGAAGGTCAGCCCGATCTCCGCGAACGCCGGGAATGTCGTCGAGATGAAGAAGTTAGCCACCCACTGGGCCGCCGCAGCCACCGCTAGCGCGCCGGCACGAATGCTGTTCGGGAACATCTCCCCCAGCAGCACCCAAACCAGTGGGCCCCAGGTGGCACCGAAGAACACCACGAATCCGTTGGCGCAGACGAGCGCAATCAGCGACCATGGCTCGGGCAACACGACGTTGCCATCCTGCAGTGTGCCGAACGAGAAGGCCACAGCCATCATGCCCAAGGTCACGGCCATGCCGATGGAGCCTGTGAGCAGCATCGGGCGCCGGCCAACCTTGTCGACCAGCATGATCGCGATGATCGTGACGACGATGTTCGTGACCGATGTGATGACGGAGGTCATCAGGGCCTGGGACTCGTCGAATCCCACCGACAGCCACAGCGTGGTCGAGTAGTAGAAGATCACGTTGATGCCGACGAACTGCTGAAAGACGCTAAGAAGAATGCCGACCCAGACAATGGGTTTCAGCCCGAACTTGTCGCCGCGCAGGTCGCGCAGCGACTCCTTCTGCTCGACGTTCAATGTGGCGCGGATCTCCTCGATCTTGAGATTTACGTCAGTCTCGCCGCTGAAATCGTAGAGAACCTGCGAAGCCTTGTCGAGCTGTCCCCGCGCCACCAGGAATCGAGGAGACTCCGGAAGTCGGAGGGCCATGAGCCCGTAAACCACGGCGGGAATCGCCTCGACCATAAACATCCAGCGCCACGCTTCGATGCCGAACCAAAGAATGGATGACGCGGAGCCGGCGATATTGGCCAGCAGGGCGTTGGAGAGCAGGGCCGTGAAGATACCAGTCACGATTGCGAGCTGTTGGAGAGAACCGAGACGCCCGCGAATCTTCGCCGGCGAGACCTCCGCGATATAGGCCGGCGCGATGACGGATGCCGCACCCACGCCGAGTCCGCCGATCACACGCCAGACGATCAAGTCGATGACCCCGAACGCGAAGCCTGAGCCGATCGCCGAGATGAAGAACAAGATGGCCGCGATCACCATCACCGGGATACGGCCCAGCTTGTTCGCCAAACTTCCCGCGAACCACGCGCCGACGGCACAACCGATCAGTGCGGAAGACACGGCGAAGCCCTGTAGCCCAGGTCCGAGCGAGAATGCTCCGGCGAGGGCGGTGACCGCGCCGTTGATCACGGCCGTGTCGAAGCCGAACAGGAATCCGCCGAGTGCTGCGGCAATGCTGATCCCGATGACCCGACCGTTGAGTCGTGCGGCCGGACTCTTCTTATCTGCCATGTTGTCTCCCCTATTGTGCCCACTCTAAGAGTCACGCCCACCACAAGGCGAGCGAGAGTTCAGAAGTTCAGGATCCGTACTGCTCTTCGCCCAGCTCAGCCAGGATGCGATTGAGATCCTGAATCGACGCGAATTCGATTGCGACCTGGCCTTTTCTTGCACCCAACGTGATCTTCACACGAGTGTTCAGGCGGTCGCCGAGCTTGCCGGACACCTCGTCGAGGTAGGCACGGCGGGCACCGGGCTGCGCCTTGACCTTCTTCGTGCCGGCGCTCGGGAAGGATTTCGCAGCTTCTTCAGTGGCCCGCACTGAGAGGTCTTCGTTGACTACCTTGTCGGCGAGCTTCTGCATCGCGGCGGAGTCATCGAGGGAGAGAAGGGCGCGAGCGTGGCCAGCGGTGAGGACACCCGCGGCAACACGCTGCTGCACTGGAACAGGCAGCTTCAGCAGGCGGATCGTGTTGCTGATCTGCGGGCGAGAACGGCCGATGCGCGTCGCCAGTTGCTCCTGTGTGATCCCGAAGTCTTCGAGCAGCTGCTGGTAGGCGGACGCTTCTTCCAACGGGTTCAGTTCCGAGCGGTGCAGGTTCTCCAGCAGCGCGTCACGAAGCATGTCTTCGTCTGCGGTCTCGCGGACGATTGCGGGGATCGCATCTAGACCAGCCTCGCGTGCGGCGCGCGTGCGGCGCTCCCCCATGACCAGCTCGTAGTCACCATCGGAGTTCTTGCGAACAATCACCGGCTGCAGGACACCGAACTCGCGCACGCTGTGCACAAGCTCGTCAAGATCATCGGTGCTGAAATGCGTGCGCGGCTGACGCGGGTTGGGAACGATCTTGTTCGGGTCGATCTGAATCAGATGAATGCCGGGAACTACCTCGAGGTCGGGCGCCCCCGTGACCGCTGCAGAGACGTCAGAGCTGCCCGCATCCGCCTTCAGGCGAAGTGAGGCACCGGGGAAGAACACATCAACCGGACGCTCGGACTGATCCGCCGTGGGGATGAGTGCGCCGATTCCTCGACCCAATCCAGTGCGCTTGGCCATCAGTTCTCCTTGCTCTGCGTCTTCTGGGACGCGATTTCGACAGCGGCCTCGCGGTATGCAATCGCACCAGCGGAGTTTCCGTCGTAAGCGATCACCGTCTGACCAAAACTTGGTGCCTCAGATACACGTACTGAACGCGGAATCATCGTCTTCAGCACCTGATCGGGGAAATGGTTGCGCACCTCGTCGGCAACCTGCTGAGCAAGACGGGTGCGTCCGTCGTACATCGTGAGCAGAATCGTGGAGAGGTGAAGATCAGGGTTGAGGTGCTTCTGAATCATCTGAATGCTGCCCAAAAGCTGGCTCAGTCCCTCGAGCGCGTAATACTCGCACTGGATCGGGATGAAAACCTCAGATGCCGCGGTGAAGGCGTTGATCGTCAGAAGACCGAGCGACGGAGGGCAGTCGATGATGACGAAGTCGAGAGCACTCTCTCGGAGGTACACGTCCAGTGCGTTGCGTAGCCGATGTTCGCGAGCCACCTGGGAGACCAGTTCAATCTCGGCGCCGGCGAGGTGAATCGTGCTCGGCGCGCAAAGCAGGTTCTCGGATTCCGGGCTCTGCTGGATGATGTCTGCGAGCGGAACATCTTCAATCAGGACGTCGTAGACGCTGGGGGTGTCTGCGTTATGCGGCACCCCGAGTGCGGTGGATGCGTTTCCCTGTGGGTCAAGATCGATCACCAACACCTTCGCACCCAAAGCCACAAGAGCGGATGCCGTGTTCACTGCCGAGGTAGTCTTACCGACGCCACCCTTCTGGTTCGACACTGTCATGACACGCGTCTCGCCACTGAATTCGATTGAGGTAGTTTCCAATCGGCGACGACGAGCGCTCAAATCGGCGATTTCTCGCGCCAGTGGCGTATCTACCCCGAAAGTACTGTTCGGTGTTACCTTTTCGGACTGTTTCACGTGAAACATCCACTCCTTTCGAGGGCCGTATTCCACTCTAATCGCTGCGTCAGACGTTCCGGACAGTTGTGGTTTCTAACTACTGGGACTCGGGCTTCCCGGCATGTCTACTTCGACTATTGCGCGGCAGTCATGTGCCGCGATCTCTTCCGGCAGTCCATGTTTCACGTGAAACATCCGGGTCTCAGTTGTGATGTCCACGCATCCACTTTGAGCTGCGAGAACTCATGTTTCACGTGAAACATTCACCCGATGGCCGTACGCATCAAGGACTAAGCGCCCCGCACCTTAGCCCGAACCACGCGAGTAGTCTCCTCCAGTACACCAATACCCAGAACCTCAACCCGCACATCACTGAGCCGATACTTCTTGATCTGCTTGGAGGCTGCGTCAATCTCTACTTCAGCGTTCTTTCCCTTGAGGAGTGCAAGCTCTCCCCCATCGCGCACCAGAGGTGCTGTGTACGGGAGAAGGGTGCGCAGCGCGCTGACAGCCCTCGCCGTGACAACGTCGAACTTTTCGCTGGTGCGAACATCTTCTGCACGAGACCGCAGGACCACGACGTTGTCGAGCTCAAGCTCGTTGACCTGCTCGTTGAGCCAATTGACTCGACGTTCCATGGGCTCCACCAGTGTCAACTTCACATCTGGCCGTGCGATGGCAATGACAAGGCCGGGCAGGCCGGCCCCGGAGCCGATATCCGCGGCCGAGCCATGGAAAAGCGGCGCTGCAACAGCGCTGTTCAGAATGTGTCGAGTCCATAGACGAGGCAGTTCGAGCGGACCAATAAGTCCACGTTCCTCACCCTGCGCAGCGAGTGCCGCAGTGAAGGCGCGTGCGACGTCGATCCGATCGCGAAAGAGTGATGCCGCAACTTCCGGTTCAGCCTCAACCGCGGGTTCTGCCTGTGTATCTGACAAGCTCACTCCTCACGATGTTTCACGTGAAACATCAGCGGCGGCGGATGACCGTGTGACGTTCGGCGCCCTCACCGTACGATTCGGAAACAAGATCGCGATCGGCGACGATATCGTGCACGAGCTTTCGCTCATAGCTCGACATCGATGGCAACGATGCCTGCGATGCTCCTTCATCAAGCTTGACCAGCGCAGCATCCACCAGCTTCTCGAGCTGACGCTTGCGAACATCACGAGATCCACCCACATCGAGAATCAGTCGCGAGAACGAACCGGTCTTGTTCTGCACGGCGAGGCGGGTGATCTCCTGCAATGCCTGAACAGTGTCGGGGTCTGAAAGGACGGAGATGTCTTCACCCTCGGCCTCGACCGAGACGTAGGCGCGGCCTTGGCGCACATCGAGATTCAGATCGCCGTCGATGTCTGCAATATCCAGCAGTTCCTCGATGAAGTCAGCCGCGACATCGCCTTCATTCTCAAGCTGCTCGACAGTGGGCTCAGTGCGCTCAGTGCGCTCCACGACGTTCTCGCTGGTCATGAGTTCGGACCCTTCTTCTTCGAACGCTTCTTTCCCACCGGCTGCTGACGCTTCGGTGCGTTCTGCTTGGCCTTCTCTACCTCGTCGAGCTTGCGCTGCTGCTCAGCCTCATACGCCGCAATCGGAACAACCTTGCCGGATGAGTCGATCGCCTTACCCTTGCGTGCAAGTCGCTCTTCGCGTGCTTTGGCTGCTTCCGAACCGGGGGTCGGCATCTCACGGATGACGAGGAACTGCTGCGCCATAGTCCACAGGTTCGAGATGAACCAGTACACAACCACGCCGAGCGGGAAGAACACACCAGAGAAGATGAAGCCCAGCGGCAGTACGTAAAGCATGATCTTCTGCATCTGGTACGCCTGGCCGGTCTTGGCCTCTGGCGACAGGTTCTTCGAGATGATTTGCAGCTGCGTGAAGAACTGCGAACCGATCATCAGCACGACGAGGATGACGAGGAGCACGATCGCAACGGTGTTCTGCGTCTCGACAGCGTGGCCGAGTGTGCCGTGCAACGAAACTGTTCCGAAGATCGTCGCGTCGTAGAATTCCTTGGTCAGATCCGCGCTCAGCAGACCCACACCGCCAATGCCTGCATCGGCGTGCTTGGTGACGTCGTTTAGCACGCTGAACAGGGCAAAGAAGATCGGCATCTGAACGATCATCGGCAGACAGCTCGACATCGGCGAAGTGCCGTGTCTCTTGTACAGCGCCATTGTCTCGCGGCTCATTGCTTCGCGAGACAGCTGATCTTTCTTACCCTTGTACTTCTCCTGGACCTTCTTCATCTCAGGAGCGATTTCCATCATCTTGCGCTGGCTCTTGATTTGCCGCACGAAGAGAGGGAACACCGCACCGCGAACGACGATCACGAGACCGACGATCGAGAGGATCCAAGTGATGCCGGCTGCTGCGGGCAGTCCGACCGTGGTGAACAGCGAGTGCCAGGCGACGAGAAGAAGTTCGACGACCCACTTGAGCGGCCACAGAATGGTGCCGAGCAGATCGAAGCCACCACCGGAATCAGCGGGCGGTGTTGGCGTCGCAGAGGCGAGCAGAAGGTCAAGACCCACTGTTCAGTCCTTTCGAGAAGGTACGACGAAACCTCGAGCGGTCAGGTCGAATCGGAAATGGTCGTGGGGGCGAACGTCATCGACGCCGCCTTTTGTCCAGGGATTGCATCGCAGCACGCGCCACGCCGAGAGCATGGCTCCCTTGATAGCACCGTGCTGCTGCACAGCACCTACAGCGTAAGCCGAACAGGAGGGATAGTACGCACACACATCACCATAGATCGGCGAGATTACAGCGCGATATCCGGTGAGAAACCCCAGCACGAGATTGCGTGGAACGAGTGGGATGCTGCGCACGAGGTCACCAGGATGCAGATGCGCCGATCCCATCGCGTAGGAGGGCAGGGCACTCATGCCGACGTCCTGGTGCGGTTGAGTCGTGCGAGACACCGCGTCACATCAGCGTTGAGCTCGGCAAATGTCGCGGTGGCGGACGCAGGAAGGGCACGGATGACGACATCCGTGCCCTCTGGCACCATCGAGAGCGCGTCCGCGCACACGGCTTTGAGCCGTCGACGCACGGTATTGCGGATCACAGCAGTGCCCACCTGTTTACTGATGATGAACCCGAACCTGGGTTCACGTGCTTCATCGGTCGTCAACAAAGAGGTGACGACCGTCGCGCCCCCGCACCGGACTCCGCGACGCACGACCAACCGGTAGTCGGTACCTCGCGTTAGTCGGAGCGGGCGGGCGAGCACGAAGCTTTACGCCGAGAGCTCGACGCGGCCCTTCGCGCGGCGGGCCGAGAGGATGCCGCGGCCGGCGCGCGTGCGCATGCGCAGGCGGAAGCCGTGCTTCTTGGCGCGACGGCGGTTGTTGGGCTGGAACGTACGCTTGCTCATGGAATCACTCCGGGAACGCTGTCACCGGATGTGTACGACCGGAGACATAGGGATCTGCCCTTTTTCGGGCATAAGTCAACCGATTAAGCGTACGTCGTACCGGCCCAGAGAGCAAATCTCCGCGCCATACCGTTTCGCGCTGTGTTGCGCCGCACCATAATTATCCACAACCTTGTCGCCACCGACGTACTCGACACACCGTTGATTTTCCGTGGGTAGTTGCCCTTCACAGGTTGGCTGACTACCGTTGCATCCGAAGTTATCCACAGGGGGGATCTGCCGAAATCGGTCTGTCCTCCGCGAGCCCTTACCCGGAGCACCATGCCCTCTCCTGACCAGCCCGACGTTCCGATCTGGGCAGAGGTTCTGGATCTACTCGCCCATGACGACCGGGTCACCCCCCAACTGCAGGGCTTCCTGAGTCTCGCCGTTCCTGCCGGCATCATGAGCGCGACGCTCTACCTTGACGTCCCCAACGACCTGACCGCGGCGCAGATCAACAAACGACTACGCGTTCCGATCATGGAGGCTCTCGGTCACCTCGGCGAAGAAGTCACCTCTTTCCGTGTGGTCGTCAACCATGAGCTCGCCGAGCACCCGACCGCCCCGATCGCGGTCGCGGACTTCGGACGCCCAGAGGCCCCGCGCACCGACTATCCGGTCGAACAGCCCACTCAGTTGCGCCACGAATCGCGCCTGAACCCGAAGTACACCTTCGACAACTTCGTCATCGGACAGTCCAACCGCTTCTCACACGCAGCGGCGGTTGCTGTCGCAGAGGCGCCGGCGAAGGCCTACAACCCGCTATTCATCTACGGCGACTCCGGTCTCGGCAAGACCCACCTTCTGCACGCGATCGGCGACTACGCCCAGTCTCTCTATACGGGGGTGAAAGTTCGCTACGTCTCCAGCGAAGAGTTCACCAACGACTTCATCAATTCGATCGCCAACAACCGTGGGTCTGCATTCCAGGCACGCTACCGTGACGTCGACATCCTGCTCATCGACGACATCCAGTTCCTGCAGGGCCGCGCCGAGACGCAGGAAACCTTCTTCCATACCTTCAACACCCTGCACGATCACAACAAGCAGATCGTGATCACCAGCGATGTCGCCCCAAAGCACCTGACCGGTTTCGAAGACCGGATGCGCAGCCGGTTCGAATGGGGTCTCATCACCGATGTGCAAGCTCCTGACCTCGAAACCCGTATCGCTATCCTGCGCAAAAAGGCACAGAGCGAGGCGCTCCACATCCCCGACGACGTGCTGGAGTACATCGCGACCGTCGTGTCGTCGAACATCCGCGAACTCGAGGGCGCGCTCATCCGTGTCTCCGCATTCGCAAGCCTGAATCGCTCTGCGCTCGACATATCCCTCGCTCAGACGGTGCTCCGAGACATCATCGACACGGCAGAAGACAACATCATCTCGCCGACCGACATCATCACCGCCACCGCTCAGTACTTCAAGCTCACCGTCGACGACCTGTATGGATCAAGTCGATCGCAGCAGATCGCGACGTCGCGTCAGATCGCGATGTATCTGTGCCGCGAACGCACGAACCTCTCACTGCCGAAGATCGGTCAGCTGTTCGGTAACCGCGATCACACCACCGTCATGTACGCCTACAAGAAGATCAGCGACCTCATGAAAGAGCGTCGCTCCATCTACAACCAGGTCACCGAGATCACGACGCAGCTCGGTCGACGCTGACGATTTGCAGCCGATTGGCCGCTTCGACCACGCTCCATACCATGCAATTCACACCTGTTTACACATGTGGATAACTTGTGGATGAATACACTTAACATCGGGACGAATGTGTGGAAATCGCGGCTACCTGTGGATAACTCCACAAACGGCCGCTTCGACCACACACCTGTTTAAGCGCGGTTTCCTCAGGGTTTCCACATCTCACACGCATGTAGTTCCCTACGGACGATTGATATCCACCGAGTTATCCACAGTATCCACAGGTGTTAACACTGTTAAGGAGTTAACCCTTTGAGAGCGGATTCCGAGCACCTCAACGGTGTCGAAACCCGTCGTATGGCAGAGCCGGGCTGTGGGGATACGATGGGAACCCCTGACGTGAGCCCATGCTCCTCAGATCCTGTAATTACGACGAGGGAGCGCCCGTGAGGTTCCAGGTCAACCGCGATGTCTTCAGCGAAGCTGTTTCCTTCGTCGTCAAACTTCTGCCACAGCGCAATCCACAGCCGATCTTGGCCGGTGTGCTCATCGAAGCAGGCGAGTCAGGTCTCACCCTCTCGGCATTCGACTACGAAGCATCCGCACGTACGACCATCGAGGCGACGGTCGAGACACCCGGAACGATTCTGGTTCACGGGCGGCTGCTCTCAGACATCGCGAGCCGACTGCCGAACGCACCCATCGAGATTGCTGTCGAAGAAGACGGCGGTATCACCGTCACCTGCGGATCGGCTCGCTTCACGCTGGCTGCAATGCCGGTTGAGGAATATCCGTCGATCCCTGAGGTTTCTGGCACTTCGGGTGTTGTTCCGGCCGACGATTTCGGTACGGCGATCGCGCAGGTCGCGTTTGCAGCGTCTCGTGATGACGTGACTCCTGTGCTCACCGGCGTACAGCTCGAGGTAACCGAGAACAACCTCAGCCTCGTCGCTACCGACCGCTACCGCGTTTCGCTTCGCAACGTGCCGTGGGATGGCGAGGCACCTGAGCAGACTGCGCTGGTTCCCGCGCGCACGCTGACCGAGGTCGGAAAGACGTTCGGACACACCGGAACCATCCAGGTGTCGTTCTCCGGCGCCGGCGACCGCGAGATCATCGCGTTCACGTCGGGCAACAAGACGGTGACTTCTCTCCTGATCAAGGGAAATTTCCCGCCGGTTCGTCGCCTGTTTCCCGAGCAGACCGAGCACTACGCGGTCGTCAACACCGCCGACCTAATCGAAGCGGTTCGGCGTGTGGCGTTGGTGCTTGATCGCGCAGCTCCGCTGCGTTTCACGTTCACATCTGACAGCGTGACGATGGATGCCTCTGGCAGCGAGCAGGCTCGAGCATCCGAGTCGGTCGACGCACACCTGACCGGTGGCGACGATGTGACGCTCGGCTTGAACCCGCAGTATTTGACCGAGGCGCTCAGCGCGGTCAAGAGCGAGTTTGTGCGCGTGACATTCACATCAAGCGACAATGCGAACAAGCTCAGCCCGGTGCTGATCACGAGCCAGACCTCGGTCGACCAGGCAGGAAGCGACTCCTACAAGTACCTGCTGCAGCCGAACCTTCTGCTGCGCTGATCGTCTCCATCTCGCTCGACGAGCGAATTCGGGGAGAGTGTCTGCCCCGAAAGGTAGGGTGAATCCGTGATTGTGGAGCACCTGAGCCTTGTGGACTTCCGCAACTACGCGACCGCAGAACTCAGCCTCCACCCTGGACCGAATGTGCTCGTCGGCCGCAACGGCCAGGGCAAGACGAATCTTGCAGAAGCAGTGGTGTTCCTTGCCACGCTCGGCTCCCATCGGGTGTCGTCGGATGCTCCGATGGTGAGGGACGGCCAAGAGTTCGCAGTCATCCGAGCACGGCTCTCGGTCGGAGAACGTAAGGTTCTCGCCGAAGTGCAGATCAATCGGCAAGGGTCTAACAAAGCCCGCATCAACGGATCACCATCCAAGACCAACGAACTCCCCCGCTACGCGCATGTCGTGTTGTTCGCACCAGAAGATCTGCAGATCGTTCGGGGGGACCCGTCATCCCGGCGTCGATTCGCAGACCAACTGCTGATTCAGCGCGCACCGCGGATGTCTGCAGTGCTCGGTGATTATGACCGCGTTCTCAAGCAACGAAGCGCGCTGCTGAAATCCGCCCGCGCACGCGGCATCCGAGGCGAAGCACTTACCACGCTTGAGGTGTGGGACGACAAGCTTGTCGCACTGGGATCCGAGATCATCGACGCGCGCCTCCGGCTTGCGGCTGACCTGCAGCGCCCACTTGCCGACGCGTACACCGCCATCGCCGGCGCTGACCATCAGCCCGAACTCGAGTGGGCACTTTCTGTTCGAGGAGGAGACCCCGAAGAAGGCGAAGAAGGCGCATCCGATACCCGTGGCGAGATAGCCGACATGTTCCGCGCGGCATTGCAGGCGAAACGTAAGCAAGAGCTCGACCGAGGTCTCACTCTTGTCGGTCCTCATCGGGATGATCTTCTGATGCGCGTACGGGGGCTCCCGGTGAAGGGATATGCCTCGCACGGCGAATCCTGGTCGATTGCGCTGTCTTTGCGTCTGGCATCCGCTGAGCTTCTGCGCGCTGAATCGCCGGCGGGAGATCCGGTCCTCATCCTCGATGACGTCTTTGCCGAGCTCGATGCCGATCGACGGCAGCGCTTGGCGACTCTGACAGTTGGATATGAGCAAGTGGTGGTCACCGCAGCGGTGGAGGAAGATATCCCTGAGCCGCTGCACCGACACGTCGTGCGCATCAACGCCGGCATGATCAGCGATGATCGCGCCGAGAATGACAACAGCGAGACGGATGATGAGGAGGAAGACGATGAGTGAATCAGCATCAGATACTCCGGAAACTGTCGCGACCTACCTGCGTCTTCGCGGGCTGAAGCCCAGCTCGAAATCATGGAAACGCAAGCGTCGTATTCGAGATGACGATGACAACGCACCTTTCACTCCCGGTCGCGACCCTGGGGCGCTCGGTGCGGTGCTCGACAAGCTCAGTCGTGAATCCGGATGGGAGATCACGCTGGCGCGTGAAGATGTAGTGCGCCAGTGGGCGGAATTCGCCGGCGCAGACACCGCGAAACACTCCGAACCGGTCGGACTTGAGAATGGGATGTTGACCGTCAAGTGCGACTCGACAGCCTGGGCGAAGAACCTGCAGTTCATGCGCGCGACCATCTTGACTGAGATCGGACGACGCTATCCACAGGCGGGAGTCAACAACCTCCGTTTTATCGGCCCGGACGTTCCCTCTTGGAAATGGGGGCCGAGAGCCGTTCCAGGGCGGGGCCCGCGCGATACCTACGGGTAGGGCATCAACGGACCCCACTTGATCGATTTCAGGGCCACACAGGGCCGTATAGCCACGTTTAGGGTCTGAGTGAGGGTAGACTGGGCATTCGAGATATCGATGTGGAGAATCACCTCTGATGACGCCTGAAACCCCTGCTGACGAGCCTGAATCGACAACCGGGGAAACCCCCGACGCCGAGCGCACCATAACCCCCCAGCAGAAGCAGCAGGGTGAGTACGGTGCCAATGAGATCCAGGTCCTCGAGGGTCTTGAGGCCGTCCGCAAGCGCCCCGGTATGTACATCGGCTCGACTGGGCCGCGAGGACTGCACCACCTGGTCCAGGAGATCGTCGACAACTCCGTCGACGAAGCGATGGCTGGGCACGCAGACACGATCCTCGTCACACTGCTCGCAGACGGTGGCGTGCGTGTCATCGACAACGGTCGTGGCATTCCCGTCGACCCGCACTCCTCCGACCCGTCGAAGTCGAGTGTGGAAGTTGTGCTCACGATCCTGCATGCCGGTGGAAAGTTCGGCGGCGGCGGATACGCCGTCTCTGGCGGTCTGCACGGCGTCGGTTCGTCTGTTGTGAATGCGCTCTCCACGCGTTTCGACGTGGAGATTATGCGTCAGGGTCACGTCTGGAATCACAGTTTCTCCAACGGTGGCGAACCGCAGGAACAGGGACTCATCAAGGGTGCCGAGACCGATGAGACCGGCACCACGATCACGTTCTGGCCTGATTCTCAGATCTTCACCGAGGGCGTCGTCTTCGAATACGACACTCTGCGCACTCGTTTCCAGCAGATGGCGTTCCTGAACAAGGGACTGCGCATCGAGCTGAACGACGAGCGTGAAGGTGCCACCTATGAGATCGAGGAAGAGGGCACGACCGTCACCAAGCAGCGCGCCGATGTCTTCCTCTACGAGCGCGGTCTTGTCGACTATGTCGAATACCTGAACCGGGTGCGGCACGCCGAGGTCGTCAATGAGGAGATCATCGACTTCGAATCGGAAGACACCGAGCGCAAGATCTCTTTGGAAATCGCGATGCAGTGGACGACGGGTTACACCGAGAATGTCTTCACCTACGCGAACACCATCAACACCCATGAGGGTGGCACCCACGAAGAAGGCTTCCGCGCTGCGCTGACCACTCTCGTCAACAAGTACGCCCGCGCGAACAACCTGCTCAAGGAGAAGGACGAGAACCTCTCCGGTGATGACGTGCGTGAGGGGCTGACTGCGGTCATCTCGATCAAACTCGGCGAACCGCAGTTTGAAGGTCAGACCAAGACCAAGCTCGGTAACACCGAGGCGAAGGCATTCGTGCAGAAGGTCGTCGGCGATCAGCTCGGTGACTGGTTCGGTCGCAATCCGGTGCAGGCGAAGAACGTCATCCGTAAGTCCATCGACGCCGCAACCGCGCGGATGGCCGCCCGCAAGGCGCGCGAGACCGCCCGTCGTAAGAGCGTGTTCGAGTCTGCGGCTATGCCGGACAAGCTCAAGGACTGCACCAGCAAAGACCCGTCGATCAGTGAGATCTTCCTGGTGGAGGGTGACTCGGCCGGTGGTTCGGCCGTGCAGGGTCGCGATCCGCACACCCAGGCGATCCTCGCCCTGCGTGGCAAGATCCTGAATGTCGAGCGCGCTCGTCTGGACAAGGCTCTGGGTAACCGCGAGGTCCAGGCAATGATCCAGGCATTCGGCACTGGGATCGGCGAGGACTTCGATATCTCCAAGGCCCGCTATCACAAGATCGTGTTGATGGCGGATGCTGACGTCGACGGCCAGCACATCACGACGCTCTTGCTGACGCTGCTGTTCCGCTATATGCGCGGACTCATCGAGGCCGGCTTCGTGTACCTCGCGATGCCGCCGCTGTACCGACTGAAGTGGACGAACAAGCCGCACGAGTACGTGTACTCGGATGCCGAGCGCGACGCGCTGATGAAGCACGGTTTGGAAAACGGCAAGCGCATCGGCAAGGACGGCGTGCAACGGTACAAGGGTCTCGGCGAGATGAACGCCAAGGAACTCTGGGAGACCACGATGGATCACACCACGCGGACGCTCCGTCAGGTGACCATCGAAGATGCAGCCTCTGCGGATGAGATCTTCAGCGTGCTCATGGGTGAGGACGTTGAATCTCGACGCAACTTCATTCAGCGCAACGCCAAGGATGTCCGCTTCCTGGACATTTGACGCCGTAGGCAACGCTCAGCGAACGATTGAAAGAAACAAATGACTGACGACAATTCGACGGGCGAAACGACCGGATCCGGTCGCGAACAGCCTTATCACGAGCACGGCAAGATCGATCAGGTCGACCTGCAGTCGGAGATGCAGCGAAGCTACCTCGACTACGCGATGGCGGTCATCGTCGGCCGCGCGCTGCCTGACGTGCGTGATGGGCTCAAGCCCGTGCACCGCCGGGTGATTTACGGCATGTACGACGGTGGCTACCGTCCTGACAAGGCGTTCTCGAAGTGTGCCCGTGTCGTCGGCGAGGTCATGGGTCAGTACCACCCGCACGGTGACACGGCGATTTATGACACCCTCGTGCGTCTGGTTCAGCCCTGGGCACTGCGGTACCCGCTCGCTCTCGGTCAGGGAAACTTCGGCTCCCCCGGCAACATGGGCGCTGCTGCACCCCGTTACACCGAGACGAAGATGGCTCAGCTCGCGCTGGAGATGGTGCGCGACATCGAAGAGGAGACCGTCGACTTCCAGCCCAACTACGACGGCCAGACTCAAGAGCCGACGGTCCTTCCGGCCCGTTTCCCGAACCTGCTCGTCAACGGTTCCGTCGGCATCGCGGTCGGCATGGCGACCAACATTCCCCCGCACAACCTGCGCGAGGTTGCTACTGCTGCGCTCTGGGCTCTCGACAACCCCGGTCTGCCGCGTGAGGAGCTTCTCGAGGGACTCATCCAACGCATCTCCGGTCCTGATTTCCCGACCGGTGCGCAGATTCTCGGTTCGAAGGGCATCCAGGAGGCCTACCGCACCGGTCGCGGTTCGATCACGATGCGCGCAGTCGTGAATGTTGAAGAGATCCAGGGCCGCAACTGCCTGGTGATCACCGAACTGCCCTACCAGGTCAACCCCGACAACCTCGCAGTGAAGATCGGTGACCTGGCTCGCGATGGCAAGGTCACGGGCATCGCCGATATCCGCGACGAGACCAGCGACCGCACCGGTCAGCGTCTCGTAGTGGTTCTCAAGCGGGATGCTGTCGCCAAGGTTGTGCTGAACAACCTGTACAAGCACACGCAGTTGCAGGACAACTTCGGCGCGAACATGCTCGCCATCGTCGACGGCGTTCCGCGAACGCTCGCTCTCGACGGCTTCATCACGAACTGGGTCTCGCACCAGATTGATGTGATCGTCCGTCGCACGCAGTTCCGCCTCCGCGAGGCTGAAAAGCGCATGCACATCCTGCGCGCATACCTCAAGGCGCTCGACGCGCTCGATGAGGTCATCGCGTTGATCCGCCGGTCGCCCACAGTCGACCAAGCTCGTACCGGGTTGATGGAGCTTCTCGACATCGATGATGTCCAGGCCGATGCGATCCTCACGATGCAGTTGCGTCGCCTTGCGGCACTCGAGCACCAGAAGATCGTCGATGAAGCCAACGAGCTTGAGATCAAGATCGCCGACTTCAAGGCGATTCTTGCCGATGAAATGCGCCAGCGCACCATCATCCGCGACGAGCTCACCGAGATCGTCGAGCGTTTCGGCGATGACCGACGCACCCACATCCTGCACGGTTTCGACGGTGACGTGTCGATGGAAGACCTCATCGCCGAAGAAGAGATGGTCATCACCGTCACCCGTGAGGGCTACATCAAGCGCACGCGCAGCGACAACTATCGCTCGCAGCACCGCGGTGGCAAGGGTGTCAAGGGCGCGCAGTTGCGCGCGGATGACATCGTCGAGCACTTCTTCGTGACCACCACTCACCACTGGCTGCTGTTCTTCACCGACAAGGGCCGCGTCTACCGCACCAAGACCTACGAGGTGCCGGAGGCCGGGCGCGACGCGAAGGGTACGCACGTCGCGAACCTGCTCGCATTGTTGCCGGATGAGAGTATCGCTCAGGTGCTCGCGATCCGCGACTACGACGTGGCCGAGTATCTGGTTCTTGCAACTCGCAACGGCCTGGTCAAGAAGACCCGACTTGACGCCTACGACACGAACCGTCAGGGCGGTGTCATCGCGATCCGTCTGAATGACGAGGACGAGCTTGTCAGCGCACTCATGGTCAATGCGGAAGACGACATCCTTCTGATCAGCCGTCGCGGTATGTCGGTGCGCTTCAGCGCGACCGATGAGGCACTGCGTCCCATGGGACGCGCGACCGCTGGCGTCAAGGGTATGAAGTTCCGTGAGGGTGACAGCCTTCTCTCGGCATCCGTCGCCTCGCCTGGCCAGTTCGTGTTCGTGGTGACTGACGGCGGATTCGCGAAGCGTACTGCCGTCGAGGAGTACCGCGTGCAGGGACGCGGCGGATTCGGCATCAAGGTGGCAAAGCTCAACGACGATCGCGGCACTCTTGCGGGTGGAATGATCGTGGCTGAGGACGACGAGGTTCTGGTGGTTCTGTCCAGCGGCAAGGTGGTACGCTCTGCCGTGGCCGAGGTGCCCGCGAAGGGCCGAGACACCATGGGAGTGGTGTTCGCCCGGACTTCCGAGAAGGACCGGATCCTCGCCATTGCCCGCAACAGTGAGCGGGGCCTTGCCGAAGAAGAGGTAGAGGCGGAGTCAGACGCAGAGGCGGCGACTCCCGAATCGACACAGAACTCTGAGGAAAGCACGGACGAATGAGCACAGTAGCCGACAAGCTGGCGAAGAAGTCCACGCGTAAGACCGGTGGCAAGCAGGTTCGACTGCGTCTGGTCTACATCGACTTTTGGTCAGCCGTGAAGCTCTCGTTCCTGGCCGCGGTCGCGCTCGCAATCGTGACCATGGTTTCGTTCTTCCTGATCTTCCTGGTGCTGCAGGCGACAAGCATCCTGGCTGGGGCCGACGAATTGGTCGGCAACATCACCGAGGGCGCGGTGTCGATCTCGTCGATGCTTGGCCTTCCCCAGGTCATGGCGTTTGCCGCAGTTGTATCGATCCTGAACCTGATCGTGGTCACCGTGCTCGGCGCGGTCGTGGCCGGTATCTACAACCTTGCGGTGAAGGTGACCGGGGGCCTGCTCGTCGGCTTCATGTCGAACTAGTTCCCCGTACGACCCTTTACGAGTGGGCGTGTGTGGCTCGCCTTCGCTGCGGCGAAGCGCCACAGGCGCCCATTTGCATATCTAGGAGTAGGGGAAACCCGAACCTAGGCGTCGGGCTGGCACGGTGTTGGCAGCGGGGCGTGCGGCCTACCTTTGAGATATGACCACTCAGACCGCCCCGGCCCCAGTCGGCGCTCCCCCCGCGAAGAAGCCGCCGCTGCGGCTCTTCCTGACAATTCTGCAACTCGCCGGCCTCGGCGTGATCGGTTCCGGTGTTATCGGCCTCCTCGCCGCACTCTTCGGTACCGGCGTCGGGCTGCTGTTCGCCTTCGGCATCGGCGCGGTGTTCCTCGTCGGGCTGGTCTACGCGCTGTACGGCGTGGCGTGGTTCGAGATCGCTCGCGTTGACGGGCTCTACCGTCTCGGACTCCCGCCGCTGGCTCCGCGCCGACGCTTGCGGCCCGGCTTCGGCGGTTGGCTGCGTTCACTCGGTCGCCAGTCGCTTGATGCGACCATGTGGCGGGCAGTGGCGAACTTCGCAATCGCGTGCATCTTCGGCACACTGGTTCTTCGACTCTTCTGGGGCATGTTCTGGTCCGCGATCTACACGTTCTCGCCGCTGTTCGGAGACTCCTCGATCGGCCCATTCGGCGCGGTCGTGAGCGGCGGGTGGGCGCCGGTGATCGGCATCCTCGGTGTTCTCGCTGCTGCTGCCGGCATCGTCGGCCTGGCGCTGCTCCACCGCGTTCTTACTCGAGCGATCGTCGTGCCGAATCGCGAGGCCGAACTCACCGAGCAGGTGCGCACGACCAGTGCGCAGCGTGAAGGCGCCGTGCGCGCTGCAGATCTCGAGCGCACCCGCATCGAGCGCGACCTGCACGACGGTGTTCAGCCGCGACTGGTTTCGGTCGGCATGACCCTGGGTCTCGCACACCAGAAGATCGAGAGCGATCCGGAAGTAGCGAAGCAGCTGATCGGCGAGGCACACACGTCCACGAAGGCCGCCATCACTGAGCTGCGCCAGCTCGCCCGGGGCATCCATGCTTCTGTTCTTGACGATCGCGGTCTGGATGCTGCGCTCTCAGCGATTGCCAGCAGATCGCACATCCCGGTGCAGCTCGATGTGCGCATGACCGGCCGCTGCAGTCGTGACGCCGAAGCGGCGGTGTACTTCTCCATTGCCGAGTCGCTGACGAATGCCGCCAAACACTCGCGAGCCAGCGAATGCCGAGTCATCGTGCGGATGCGCGAGAGCGGAGTGCTCTGGGCCCGCGTGGAAGACAACGGCATCGGAGGCGCGCACGTGCAGCCCGGCGGTGGCCTTGATGGCATCTCTAATCGGGTGACGGCCGCCGGCGGTACCTTCCGCCTCGACAGCCCGCAGGGCGGTCCGACATCGCTGGAGGTGAGCGTGCCATGCGCATCCTGATCTGTGAGGACTCGGTTCTTCTTCGCGAGGGTCTGGTTCGTCTGCTGGAGGATGCCGGACACGAGGTGGTCGCGGCTCTGGCCGACACCGAGGGTCTAACCGAAACCGTGCGCAGCACGGACCCGGAGCTCTGCATCCTCGATGTGCGGCTGCCCCCGACTTTCACCGACGAGGGTATCCGTGCGGCACTCGCGCTGCGGTCCACGCATCCGGCGCTGCCGTTGCTGGTGCTCTCGCAGTATGTCGAGGAACGGTATGCCAGCGATCTGATTGCCGCACAGGGTGGGCCTCTCGGGTACCTGCTCAAGGATCGCGTCGCAGATGTCTCAGAGTTCCTCGCCTCCGTGGAGCGGATCGCTGAGGGCGGATCTGTGCTTGACCCGGAAGTGGTCCAGCAGTTGCTCACGCGTCGCAATCGCGACGATCGGATGCTGCAACTCACCGAGCGTGAGCGCACAGTGCTCGCGCTGATCGCCGAGGGGAAATCGAATCAGACAATCGCGGGTCTGCTGTTCCTCTCGGAGGCGAGTGTTGAGAAGAACATCACCGCCATCTTCCAGAAGCTCGGCCTCGAACCAGAGGCCGGCAACCGCCGCGTGCTTGCAGCGCTTGCTCATATCGAGAACACCGGCGGCACGCCCCCGCTCGGTAACCAGACGGGAATGACACGATGAACATCGAACCTCAGCGCACGCCTGACGGCACACGCACCTACGCCAGAGTCACAGCGATCACCGTGACCACCGCGGTCGTGGGGGGCATCGCCTTGCTGGGAGCCGGCGGCACGGCCGCAGTCGCGGCCGTGAATGATGCGACGGTCACCAGCGAAACCCAGTCCATCGATGTGGACGGGATCGAGACGCTGGAAATGGATGTCAGCGCCAGCAGAGTCACCGTGCGCTTCGGTGACGTCGACGAGGCGCAGCTCCAGATGGAGGGTAGCCGCGGTGGTTGGACGATGCGCCGTGACGGCGATGAGCTGATCGTACAGAGTCCGAGGGAGTTGTTTGACGGCTGGTTCGGCGGTGGAATCTTCGGCAACTGGTTCAATGACGACGAGCGCGTCTTGTTGACGCTGCCGGAAGAGTTGCAGGATTCCCGGCTGGACGCTGACATCACGTTGATTGCGGGGGGCCTCGACGTGGATGGAGCGTTTGATGGCCTGGACATAGAGTTGGGGGCCGGCAGGCTCCACTTGAGTGGATCAGCGTCATCTGTTGACGTCGATATGAGCGCGGGTCGAGCTGACGTCAACCTCACGGACGTGGACGAAGCCGACTTCGTCGTGTCTGCCGGTGAGCTCGTGGCCGAGCTGGCTGGAACGGCGCCCAGTGAGGTAACCATCGACGTCAGCGCCGGTTCTCTCGATCTGACGCTTCCGGATGTCGCCTACGACGTGCAGCAGGAAGTCAGCGCGGGTTCCCTCGACAACAACCTGCAGACGTCGTCGAATGCGCGGAATTCTGTCGTGGTCAGCCTCTCTGCTGGCAGTGCGGTTCTGCGCCCCGGCCGCTGAGCATCGTCGATTCGGATTTTCCTGAAATCTCGGGTAAAGTCTTGGAGGTTGACGGGGATATAGCTCAGTTGGTTAGAGCGCTTCACTGATAATGAAGAGGTCCCAGGTTCAAATCCCGGTATCCCCACTCCGTCACCACAATTAAATAGCTTTTGGGGCCTTAACTCAGTTGGTAGAGTGCCTGCTTTGCAAGCAGGATGTCAGGAGTTCGAATCTCCTAGGCTCCACAAATAAGAACCGGTCAGACATCACGTCTGACCGGTTTTTTGTTCCTAGAGCATCGTCGTTCCTAGAGCATCGTCGATGGCCTCCGCATCGTCGAAGTCGACAGTCCCTGCGTCCAATGCAGCGATGAGGAAGTCTTTGAGCGCCGCCGAGGAAGTCCTCAGGATCTGGAGCGACCTGTTCGGTGCCCGGCACGCTCCCGGCCGAGAGCACGGTCGCTTCGAACAGCTCCGCCTTTGTGGGGAACTGCTTGAACAGCGTGGCCTTCGACACACCAGCTTGTCTGGCGATCTCCGCGAGCGACTCACGTTAAAGGGAAGGATACGTTTTCGTTATGGCGAGTCGTGTGACTCACTTTAACGAAGGGGTAGAGCATGTCAAAGGTGATGATCCACGCCACGGTGTCGGTCGATGGGTTCATGGCGGATCCCGACGGAGGAATGGACTGGATGAATGGATTTCCCGTCGCCCCCGAGGACGAGCAGATCGTGGCAACGATCTGCTCCGACATTGGATCCATCGTCGGGGGCGCGAACAAGACTCAGACCATCGAGGAGGGGGAGATCCCGTACGGCGGATTCCTGCAGGTGCCGGTGTACTTGATGACGCACCGTGAGCAAGAGGCGGTCGAGCAAGACGGGACCAGGTTCATTTTCGTCGTGGACGATATCGAAGAGGCCGTGCGGCGTGCGCGGCGCGACGCCGGTGAGAAGTGGGTGAGCCTTTTGGGGGGCCGCGTCGCGAGGCAGTGCCTCTCTCTTGGGCTTGTGGACGAAATCCGGCTGCATGTCGTGCCGGTCGTGCTGGGCGAAGGGATCCCTCTCTTCGCAGGCCTGGAGCGTCAGCTTCGCCTCGAACGCATGGAGACGTCCGCATTCGCCAGCGAGGTTCACCTCCGCTACCGGGTCCTGCGGGATGCGGCGGCGTCCGGAGACTGAGTACCGATACCCACCCGTGTTCTCGCCGGGACAGGCGCGACACTTTTGACACGATTCAGAGAAACCGTTGACACGACGCGACGCGTCCTCCTAGTCTCGAAGGCGGTGACTGGGGAAAGCGTATTCCAACGTTCAGCGATCAAAGGTGAAGCGAATGAAAACCCCCCTACGAACGACCGTACTGGTCGCGGCTTTGGCAACCACTCTGATCCTGCCGGCGCAAGCCGCACAGGCCGGATCCTCAAGTCAGGGGAATGGCCATGGTCACGGCGGTACGTCCGCCAGCCCTCAGATCGAAGACCTCGATCGAGGTCTGGTCGCCGTCGACACGGCATCCGGAATCTTCCTCAGCTGGCGACTGCTGAAAGCCGAAGCGACCGGTGCGAGCGAGACCGGGCTGACCGGCACCGACTTCGTCGTGTACCGAGATGACCGCAAGATCGCGACCGTCACCGACAGCACGAACTATGTGGATGCCGCGGGCTCGGCAGACGCCACGTACCGCGTGGCCCCAGTAGTCAAGGGGCGCACCGGCAAGAAGAGCGACAAGGTTACGCCACTCGACCAGTCGTATCTCGACATCCCGCTGACCAAGCCCGCCGACGGCGTCACGCCGACCGGCGAGACCTACACGTACTCCGCCAACGACGCGTCGGTCGGCGACGTCGACGGGGACGGCGAGTACGAGTACATCGTCAAGTGGGACCCCTCCAACGCGAAGGACGTCTCGCAGGTCGGCTACACCGGCCCGGTGTTCCTCGACACGTATGAGCTCGACGGCACGCTACTCAACCGTATCGATCTGGGCGTCAACATCCGCGCCGGTGCCCACTACACGCAGTTCCTCGTGTACGACTTCGATGGTGACGGCCGCAGCGAAACGATCCTCAAGACCGCGCCGGGCACGAAGTCGGTGCAGTACGGCGCGAATGGCTCGGTCAAAAAGGAGTCATACATCACGCTGCCGAAGGCCGACCGCAAGGCCGGGTACGCGCACGAGGATGACTACCGGATGAGCGCAGACGACTATTACGCGCACCTCGTCGAGACGTTCCTCGGCTGGTCCGCGCGCGAAGAGGTCGTCTCAGGCCAGTGGCCCGCCACGCTCGAAGAGGCATGGGGCACCGAGGTGACACACGAGTACCCGCTGTCGCGCGAGAGCGCGGAGGAGCTCACCGATTACTTCATCGATGTCTATGCGCCGTCGCGCTCGGCGCGCAATGCGCTACGAGCCTTCGAAGGCTTCATCGTCGACGGTCCCGAGTACCTCACGGTGTTCGATAGCGCTACCGGCAAGGAGCTGCAGACCGTGACCTACGAGCCGGGACGCGGTGACGACGGTCTGCTGTGGGGAGACTACGCGATGTCGCGTATCGAGCCCGGCAACCGCGTCGACCGCTTCCTGTCGGGCGTCGCCTACCTCGACGGCGAGCACCCTTCCGCCGTCTTTGCCCGCGGCTATTACACACGCTCGACGATCGCGACGTATGACTGGAACGGCAAGAAGCTGAGCCAGCGCTGGCTCGTCGACAGTGGCCACGTGCCGATGTCGAACCCGTTCAACGACGGTCCGCACGGCCGCGACGGCACCGATCCGGTCTATGGCACGATCACCACGCAGGGCTTCCATAGCCTGAGCGCAGCCGATGTCGACGACGACGGCAAACAGGAGATCGTCTACGGTTCGGCGACGATCGACGACGACGGCGGCCTGCTGTACTCATCGTCCGACGTGATGCCCGAAGGCAGCGGCGACCCCGGCGCCGTGGCCCGGCTCGGCCACGGTGATGCGATGCACGTCGCCGACATCGACCCGAACCGCCCCGGTCTTGAGATCTTCACGGTGCACGAGGGCGGCGCCTGGGCGCCGTTCGGCACTGCGTTGCGCGATGCGGCGACGGGCGAAGTGATCTTCGGCGCCTACTCGGGCCGCGACACCGGTCGCGGCATGATCGGCGACGTCCGCAGCGACGTGCCGGGTGTCGAGGTCTGGTCGAGCATGCCCGCGGGCACCGACGCATCCGGCCTGCTGTCGGCGACCGGCGAGATCGTGTCGCCCACGAACCCCGGCACCAACATGTCGATTCGGTGGTCCGGCGACCTGACGACGCAGCTCGTGAACGGCGCCCTCGAGGTCACGCCAACGATCGATGACTGGACCGACGGCACGGTGCTCACAGCATCCGACACCCGCACCAACAACGGGACGAAGGGAAACCCCTCGCTCGTGGCCGATGTGCTCGGGGACTGGCGTGAAGAGCTGGTCGTGCGCACGGCCGACTCGAGCGCGCTGCGCGTCTACCTGTCGACCGAGGTCACGACACACAAGCTGTACACCCTCATGCAGGACGTGCAGTATCGGGCCGAGATCGCGCGCCAGCAGACGGCGTACAATCAGCCGGCTTACCCGTCGTTCTACTTCGCCTCGGACATGTCATTCGACGACGTGCCACTGGGCTCGGGCAAGAAGGGCGGCAAGCACTGAGCCGCTGAAGCAACCGGACGGGCTGGGGGTCTTGCAGACCCCCAGCCCGATGGCGTTTCAGAGGTCGCGGTACCGCTTAGCCTCAGCCAGTCGCGCAGCTAGCTCGTCGCGTGAGACCGGACGACCGACGTTCGGGTCTGTCGAACCAAAGTATGGACGCGTGTACGCGGGAGTGTCCCGCTGAAAACGCCATCCCTCCGATAGGACGCCCGCGTCCAGGGTGTCGTACCCGATTGCGTCAAGAAATTCTGTGACGGTCTCTTTTGCTGCCTGGTCGTCTCCGGCAATGGGAAGGACGGAGCGCTCCGGGTCTCCTGACGGTCGGGCTAGGCCAGTGAGATGGGGGAAGTAGATGCTGTTGAAGGCCTTGACCACGCGCGACTCCGGCAGATGCGCCTGCAGCAACTCGGCCGTCGTCGTTGATTCGTCGTCGAGCGCCGGGTAGTGGCCGTCGCGATCGGGATAGTAGTTATTCGTATCGATGACCGTCTTGCCCTGTAGTTCGGCGACGGGCACGTGCGGGTAGGCGGCCAATGGGATGGACACGATGACGATGTCGCCAGCCGTAGCAGCTTCCGCCGGAGTCGCCGCTCGAGCACGCGATCCGAGATCGGCGACAAGGCCCGCGAGGGTCTCGGGGCCACGGCTGTTGCTTAGGACCACTTCGTAGCCCGCCGCGATGGCCAAGCGAGCGACACCACTGCCGATGTTGCCGCTCCCGATCAAACCAATGGTCGTCATAATCTCTCACTTTCCTTCATTGAGCACGCGCCACTGCCGCGGCGTCGGACATGACATGATGTACACATCAGTATGTACATCACCGTACCTTATGTACATGCAAACGCGTACATAAGGTACGGGCCGGAACGTAAGGAAGAGGATCGTGGCAAGTCGCTTGTCGCACCCACTCGAAATCCCCGCCGAAAGTGAGCTGGACCTGTTTCAGGCGATGTTTGCGCTGACCGACCCGGTCCGTCGTGCGATCGTCTACTACATTGCTCAAGAGCCCGGAACAGCGTGCAGCGGATCGGACTTCGGAGTATCGAAGTCCGCGCTGACGAGGCACTGGCGGGTGCTCCGTGAGGCCGGGGTGATCAAGCAAGAGGTGGACGGTACCCGTCACCGAAACTGGTTGCGCCGTGAGGAACTTAACCGCCGTTTTCCTGGACTGCTCGACCTTGTCCTGCATGAGCACGAGGCGACTCTCGCAGGAGCGAACCGCGAAGCATCCTCTATTTCGAAGCGATGAGCTGCTCGATGCCGTCGAGCACGCGAGCGAGGCCGAACTCAAAGCTCAGCGTGGGAGCCGACGCGCCGTTGTAGAGTTCGCCGACGTTCTGGCCAACGCGGCCGGAAAGCGGAAAACGACTGCCGTCCATCACCTTTTCGAGCAGTGGTGCGTTGATCTCCCACCACTCGCGGTCACTCATACCCGATGATTCTTTCGTGCGCTGAGCGTCACGGGCCGCGCGCGCGGGGCCCGCGACGAAGGAGACCAGCAGGGTGAGCGCCTGATCCATCTCGAGGTCGCTGAGTCCAAGTCCATCGACCGCAGCGAGTTGCCACTCGTAGCGATCCGAGATTCCTGGGCCGAGTGGTGGCCTGCTCGAGTCGACCTGCAACAGCCAGGGATGGCGGCCGAACTCTGCCCACTGCTGGCGTGCGATGTTCTCGAGGCGAGCCCGAACCAGGCCCGCGTGGGGATCGAGCGGCGTTTCAGCGGCAACCGAGTCGAACATGAGCTCAATCAGCTCGGTCTTGCCTGGAACATAGGTGTAGAGCGACATCGCGCCGAGCCCGAGCATGTCGGCGACGCGACGCATCGACACGGCCTCTAGACCCTCCTCGTCGGCCAGTGCGATAGCAGTCTTGACGACTTCATCGACGCTGGTCTTCTGCTTGGGGCCACGGGCTCCCTGCGGCTCGCCGATCTGATGACGCCACAGCAGCGCGAGCGTGCGATCCGCCACTCGGGAGTTCTCGTCGAGCTCCGCATCATCGTCGTTCATCCCTCTAGCCTACTTTCTCCGTATGGTGTACGCTAATCAATCTCAGTAACTTTGTACAGCGTACGAAGTAAAGACGAATGATCGATCTAGGAGGAACGTGTCCCTCAAATATTCACTCGAAGCGAGCGGCCTGCGTAAGCGCTATGGCGCAGCGTTGGCACTCGACGGTTTCGATCTCAGGGTCGAATCCGGAACGATCCACGGTCTACTCGGCCCAAACGGCGCGGGGAAGTCCACTGCAGTGCGCGCGCTGTGCACCCTGGTCGATCTCGACGACGGCAGCGCGACCATTGACGGCCACGATGTGCGCACCGCGCCCGCCCGCGTGCGCGAACGTATCGGCCTCGTTGGCCAAAGTTCGGCACTTGACGAGGTACTCGGCGGCCGGCAGAACCTCGTCATGTTTGGTCGGCTCTCCGGGCTCCGCACCCGGGCGGCGCAAACCAGAGCCGATGAGCTGATCGAAACCTTCGGGCTTACGGATGCGGCGCACCGCCCGGTCGCGGGCTACTCGGGTGGAATGCGACGTCGTCTCGACATCGCGGCAAGCCTGATCCTGCGCCCCGCTGTGCTGTTCCTCGATGAACCGACGACCGGTCTCGACCCCCGCGGGCGAAACGAGGTGTGGGAGACGGTGCGCCACGCGGCCGGAGCAGGAACCACGGTGTTACTCACCACTCAATACCTTGACGAGGCCGACCAGCTCGCCGAGCGCATCTCGATCATGGACAACGGGCGCGTCATCGCCGAGGGCACGCCGGAGGAGCTCAAGCGCCGGGTGGGTGGCGAAGTCGTCGAGACCGTACGCCGGCTGCCCACGCTCGACGAAGTGTTCCTCACACTCACGGGCGCACCCCGCACAGCCGGAGCAGCCGCAGATCCCAGCGAAAATGATTCAACCCAGGAGGCCACGGCATGACCCAACTCACCACAGACATGGGCCGCGCACGCTCTAATACCCTGCGCGAGGGCTGGATCCTCACCCAGCGCGAGTTCGCGCACTGGGCGAGACAGCCCGCCACACCGATCTTCGGCATCGCATTCAGCGTGATGCTGCTGCTGATGTTTGCGTTCCTGTTCGGTGGCGCGATAGCGGTGCCTGGTGGCGGCTCCTACATTCCCTTCTTACTACCGGGCGTACTCACACTCACGATGATGTTCGGGCTCGAGGGCACGATGCTGGCCATGACGACGGATGCCGCGAAGGGCATCACCGACCGCTTTCGCTCTCTACCTATCGGTAGCGCGGCAGTCTCACTTGGGCGGGCCGGCGCAGACATGGCGACCTCAGTTGTGAGTCTCGCCGTTCTCATCGGCGGCGGGCTGCTGATCGGATGGACGATCAATGCGAGCGTCGGATCCGCACTGCTTGCGGTGCTGTTGCTGCTCTGGTTGCGCTTCGCCCTGCTCTGGGTCGGCATCTTTCTCGGGCTCACCTTCCGCTCCCCGGGCGCGACGATGGCCGTGCAAGTGCTCGTGTGGCCGGTCGGTTTCCTGTCAAACGTCTTTGTCGCACCCGAAACGATGCCAGCCTGGCTCGGCGCGATTGCGGAATGGAACCCGATCTCAGCTACAGCGACAGCGGCCAGGCAACTCTTCGGCAACCCGACCGGCATAACGGAGGGCTGGTTCACCGACAACGCGCTACTCATGGCCGCGGTCTGGCCGCTCGTCATCACGCTCGTGTTCTTGCCACTCTCGGCACGCGCCTACCGAAACCTGCGTGCGTAGGTGGGGGCGTGCGCCGAGGCTTCGTGCCTGGTCAACGTAGGATCGAAGAGTGCTGATCGGTCTGATGCGTCCTGTTGAAACCCAGTCTGTTGACGTCGAGGCGGCAGATCTCGCCGCTGTGCAGACCCAGCTCGCTCTGCAGAAGCCAGAAGGCTTTGACCTCATCTCCGCACCTGTCGCGATGATCAAGGGTGCGGACATGCTCAAGGCGACCGGCACATTCGCCCGCCGTGACCAGATTCAGCAGATCGACGCCGATGACATGGATGCGCTGCTCGCCAAAGTGCCCGAGGGCTGGCAACTGCTCAACGTACGCAACACCTGAGCCCGGCGAGGCCCAGCGGGAGCCCACACCCCTCAGGCAGACCGGCGCCGGCGCACGCCCTCGGCGAGCTGACCCAGGGCGACAGCCGTGGCATCCCAGCCCATGCAGGCATCCGTCACGCTCTGTCCGTGCACAAGCCGCGTACGGCCGGCGTACACATCGAGCTTCTGGGCGCCAGCGACGAGGTTGCTCTCCAACATGACGCCGGCGATTGCCTGACCGTCGGTGGCGATCTGCTCACCGAGCTCGGCAGCCACTTCGGCCTGGCGCACATGGTCCTTGCGACTGTTGCCGTGGCTGGCGTCGATGATCACGCGTGACGTGAGCATTGCTGCTGAGAGGCGCTGCGACGCGCTCAGCACGGTCTCGGCATCGTAGTTCGGGCCGTCCGCTCCGCCACGCAGGATGACGGAGGTGTCCGGGTTGCCCGTCGTGGCCACCAGGCTTGCCCGACCGTCGGCGCCGATCCCGAGGAACGCCTGCGGGGCGGATGCCGAGGCTGCAGCATCCAGCGCCACCTGAAGCCCACCATCGGTGCCGTTCTTGAATCCGATCGGCATCGATAGCCCGGATGCGAGCTGCCGGTGGATCTGGCTCTCCGTGGTGCGCGCGCCGATGGCACCCCAGGTGACGAGGTCGGCGGTGTATTGCGGGCTGATCGGCTCGAGGAACTCGGTGCCACACGGCATCCCGAGTGCGGTGACGTCACGCAGGAACCCGCGCGCCAGGCGCAGCCCCGCCTCGATGTCGTGGCTGCCATCGAGGTGCGGGTCGTTGATGAGGCCCTTCCACCCGATCGTGGTCCGCGGCTTCTCGAAGTACGTGCGCATCACGATCAGCAGGTCGTCGCGGTGCTGCTCGGCTTCGCGCACGAGCCGACCTGCGTACTCGAGGCCGGCGGCTGGGTCGTGAATCGAGCACGGGCCGGCGATGACGAGGAGTCGGTCATCCTCGCCAGCCATGATCGCGCGCACCTCGGCGCGGGTGCGGGACACGAGCGAGGCGCGCTCCTCGCCGATCGGAAGCTCAGCGGCGATATCGGCCGGAGTGGGGAGTGTGGTGAACTGCGCGACGTGTATGTCGGCGGTTACTTCAAAGGCGGTGGCATCGATGGTGGCGGCGTCGTTCATATTCCTGGGTCCTGTCTTCTGTGCGAAGGCGGACCCCGGATGCAGAGCCCGCCGAAACGGCGAAAGCCAGAGCAAAATGCTCTGGCTTGTCAGCTCTGAAGGAGTCGGTGTGCGCTAGATCAGCGACGGCTCCTCCAGAGCCGACTGAAAATACGCATACCAACGAGTTGTCATGCGAACGACCCTACAGCATGCGCACGGGGTGCGTGCGCATGCTGTCCGACTCACGTCAGCGGGGAGAAATCGCGGTTCGCGATGTGTCCAGGACGGGCCGTCTTCGCCGCGAACGGCTCTACGAGCGTGTTCTCGACGCTGTTGAAGACCATGAATACGTTCGAGCGCGGGTACGGGGTGATGTTGTTTCCCGAGCCGTGCATGATGTTCGAGTCGAACCACAGTGCGGAACCTGCAGCTCCCGTGAACTGGTCGATGCCGTACTTGTCCGCCATTGCCGTGATGGCCGCATGGCTGGGTACCCCTGCCTCCTGCGACTGCAGCGACTGCTCGTGGTTGTTGTCGGGGGTTTCTCCCACGGACGGCACAAACGTGCGATGCGAACCCGGCATCACCATCAGTCCGCCGTTGAACGGATAGTTGTCCGTCAGCGCGATCGACAGGCTGACGGCTCGAGGGATCGGCATGCCGTCCTCGGCATGCCAGGTCTCGAAGTCCGAATGCCAATAGAACCCTGTGCCGGTGAAGCTCGGCATGTAGTTGACCCGCGTTTGGTGCAGGTAAACCTCAGACCCGACGATCTGCCGTGCGCGGTCGAGCACCTTGGGGCTGCGGGCGAGGGCATCGAGTACCTGGCTCAGCTTCTCGACCTCGAAGACCGAACGCACGGTGCCAGTGCTGCGTTCGGTGATCATTCGGTCGTCGTTCTGGAGCGCCGTGTCTGCGGCGAGCCTGTCGAGCTCACCGGAATACAGTGCGACCTCATCCGGCGAGATGAAGTCGTCAAGGATCGAGAAGCCGCGTTGCTCGTGCGCGTTCAGTGCGGCTTCGGTGAACGGTCCGTCATCCGGAGATCCCCACACCGCCGGCTGGGTGCGGGTGATGAAGTCGGAGGGCTGGGTCAACCGGGTCGGGAACAGATCCTCTGCGGTCGTTGTGGTGGTCATGCGTCCTTCTCCTGTCTCTCGTGCTGGTGTCGTTCGGATGGGATCGGATCGGGTCAGGCGGGCTCGGCGACGAGCGGGTACACGCCGTTTTCGTCGTGCACTTCGCGCCCCGTGATGGGCGGGTTGAACACGCACACCGTGCGCATCTGCGTGCGCGGCCGCACTTCGTGCTTGTCGTGGTTGTTCAGCAGGTACAGCGACCCCGGTGCGAGCTGGTGGGTCTCTCCGGTCGCCAGGTCGGTGATCTCGCCCTCGCCCTCGACGATGAACACCGCCTCGATGTGGTTCGCGTACCAGAACTGGTTCACGGTGCCCGCGTACAGCGTGGTCTCGTGCACTGAGAAGCCCACTTGCTCCTTCGCGAGCACAATGCGCTTGCTGCGCCAGTTCTCGGTCTTGATGTCGGCGTCGGTGTCGGTGATCTCATCGATGGTGCGGACGATCATGCGGGGGTGTGCTCCTTGCTCTCGGCGATGTGGTGGGTGTGGTCTGCGGCATCCGGATCGGGCTCGCCCAGCACGGCGCGAATCGATTCATCGATGATCATGAGGCCGCGGTCCAGTTCGGCATCGGTGATCGTCAACGCCGGAAGGATCTTCATGACCTCGCCCTCGGGCCCGGAGGTCTCCATGAGCAGGCCTCGTGTGAACGCCGCTTGGCAGACGGCCTCCGCCATGTCACCCGACGGGAACTGCAGACCGCGCGCGAGACCGCGGCCCTTGGCGACGAGGTCGTGCTGCGGGTACCGCGCGACGAAGGTGTTGAACCACCCTTCGACACGTGCCCCCTTGGTGAGGGTGGAGTCGCGCAGCGTGTGGTCTGTCCAGTAGCGCCGCAGTGCTTCGGCTGCGGTCGCGAAGCCGGGGCTGATGCCACGGAAGGTGCCGTTGTGCTCACCCGGCTGCCAGACATCCAACTCTGGCTTGATCAACGTGAGCGCCATCGGGATGCCGTAACCGGAGATCGACTTCGACAGGCAGACGATGTCGGGGACGATGCCGGCTTCTTCGAAACTGAAGAACTCACCGGTGCGGCCGCAGCCCATCTGGATGTCGTCGACGATCAGCAGCATGTCGTACTTCTTGCAGAGTGCTGCCAGCGCGCGCAGCCATTCCGCACGCGCGACGTTGATGCCGCCCTCGCCCTGCACGGTCTCCACGATCACGGCGGCCGGAGCGTTCAATCCGCTCCCGGTGTCTTCGAGCAAGCGCTCGAAGTAGAAGAAGTCCGGGTAGTCGCCATCGAAGTAGTCATCGAACGGCATAGGTGTCGCATGCACGAGCGGCACGCCAGCGCCGCCGCGCTTGAGCGAGTTTCCGGTCACCGACAGTGCGCCGAGCGTCATGCCGTGGAAGGCGTTGGTGAAGTTGATGACCGATTCACGGCCGGTGACCTTGCGTGCCAGCTTCAGCGCGGCCTCGACGGCATTCGCTCCACCCGGGCCAGGGAAGACGACCTTGTAGTCGAGATCGCGAGGCTTCAGGATCACATCGTTGAAGGTCTCGAGAAAGTCCCGCCGCGCCGAGGTGAACATATCGAGCGAGTGCACGATGCGGTCATCGGCCAGATAGTCGAGGAGGACTTTCTTCAGCGCGGGATTGTTGTGTCCGTAGTTCAACGCCCCGGCGCCGGTGAAGAAGTCAAGGTATTCCTTGCCGTCTTCGTCGTACATCGCGCTGCCGACGGCTCGGTCGAACACGACCGGCCATGAGCGGGAATAGCTGCGAACTTCGGATTCAAGCTGGGTGAAGATATTCATCTGCTGTGGTTCTTCTCCTTGAGGGTCACGTGCGGGGGAGTGCACGCCGCCCTGAACGGGCGGATGGTGGCGGCTACATCGGCGGACCGATCTCGTACAGCCGTTCGGGGTCGTGGGACGCGGCATCCGAGCTGTCGAGGCTCAGGTGTGCGCTCTCGAAGAGTGGGGTGACGACGACGGGCGCGTCACTCCAGCGGCGCGCGAGGCTTCGGAAAGTCTGTTGTGAGGCGATGTTGTCGTCGGTGATCGTCGTCTGCAGGGTGCGCACCGGCGGGTGCACAGCAGTGTCGTGGATCAGATCGTCGAGCATCTGTCCTGCCAGTCCCAGACCGCGGAAGCGCTCATCGACGGCAACCTGCCAGATGAACAAGCATTCTGGGTCGGCCGGGCGACGGTAGCCGAGAACGAATCCGGCCGGGCGGTCGTCGACAAGCGCGATGCGGCACGTTGCGGCGAAGTCTCGGGCGTAAAGGACGTACGCGTACGAGGAGTTCAGATCGAGAGTCTGAGAGTCGCGCGCGATGCGCCAGAGCTCGATTCCTTCGGCGACGCTTGGCGACCGAATCAGGCTCGTCCTGCCCGACCGCGCATCGATATGCGCGGCCCGTGCTGACGTGCTCGGCTCAATCGAGCCGGGGGAAGTCAGAGCGTTTCACCATCCCGGATCGAGGGGTGAAACGCTGGCGAGTTCATGTTCATGGGGGAGTGGACTCCGCTGAGAAACAGCTTCGGTCCGCTCTTCACACTGTCATGCTCATGCCAAGACCTCAAATTTGGGCCCGGCTCCGCCCCGCAAATATGTGATCGGGAGTGCCCGGCATTTCGTAGGCTGGCCGCATGGCACGCACGAAGCGAAAAACGCTCCCGAAGAACTTCGATGAGATCCTTCGATCTGGTGATCTGGTGGCCGTGCAGAAGGTGTTCGACAAGAGCGCATTGGACGCCTACGGGGGATATCGCCGGCAGACGGCGATCGGATACGCGGATGCTGATGAGGACGTCATTCGGTGGCTTATCGCGGAGGGCGCTGATCTTGAAGCAGGTGATGAGAAGGATGCGACGCCGCTGATCGCGCACGCCGGAGCCTGGAACGGCAAGGTCGCGCTGCTCCTTGAGCTCGGTGCTGATATCGCCGCCCGCGACAGCAACGGGATGACGGTCCTGCACGAGGCAGTCCCGTTCCACACTCACAACGTCCGGATTCTGCTGGATGCCGGAGCCGACGCGCTTGCCCGGAACGACGACGGGCAGACGCCGCTCGCGCGCGGACTGCAGCGGTGCTCGACCACGGCGATCGAGGAAATGGCTGAGATCGCCGAACTGCTGCTCGCGGCGGGTGACGCGGTCGACGATGGGATGCGTGAGTCCGTGCGCCGAATCGCGGCAAACTTCGAAGACATCCGCGAAGTCTTCAATGAGGAGTCGCTGCCCACAACGGATGCTGCACTGAACCGCCTCTACGAACTCTTCGGCGTGGAACCCATCGTCGCCCCTGAGCGCCATGACGGTACGTCACCGATCCTGCTCCCCGAGGGTGACTGGGTCGAACAGCACAGTGCCCTGTTCGACTCCCTCATCCCGGCGATGGGTGCGGCGGCCACGGCACAGGGCGAGGCGATCCGCATCACTGGGCGCGTGGTCAACGAGCTCGACGGCAACGGAGGCATCAACTGGGACGACCACTTCCGACGGATGGTCGACACACTCCTCGTGCTGTTGCGTCGCGGCATCCCGCTGGATGATGAAGATCTGGCGGATGCTGCGAAACGGGCCGCGCGCGTGCGCACGGCCCGACCGTATGAAGACGATGTCGCAGCCCTGGCCCGGTATGCCGTGGTCTGGGTCGGGCGCAACCCCACTCCTCTTCCCCTCGGCGAGGTTTCGTACGAGCGCTGATGGGAGGAGATCGTCCCCGTCGAGTGATCGCGGCCTGTGGCATGCTGGGCGCATGATGACCCAGCCGCACCTGCCGCACGATGATGTCGACCCGGATGGCCTGCTTGAGTATTCGGTGGTCTTCACTGACCGCTCCCTGAACCACATGTCAGCCCGCTTCGTCGGTGTCATGCAGCAGACCCTCGAGATCCTCGAGGAGGCGTACAACGCGCACACTTCGGCGATCGTCCCCGGCGGCGGCACTTACGCGATGGAAGCGGTCGCTCGTCAGCTCGCCAGCGGACGGCGTACTCTCGTGGTGCGCAACGGTCTGTTCTCGTTCCGGTGGTCGCAGATCCTTGAGGTCGGCGGCATCAGCGATGACGTCACGGTGCTCGCGGCCCGCCCTGACACCGATGACCTGCAGGCCACGTGGGCGCCAGCGCCGATCGACCAGGTCACCGGAGTCATCCGCGCTCGCCGCCCTGAAGTCGTCTTCGCGCCTCATGTTGAGACCGCCGCCGGCATGATCCTGCCCGACGATTACATACGCGCCCTCGCGGATGCTGCGCACGAAGTCGGCGCTCTCCTCGTACTTGATTGCATCGCCTCGGGTGCGATGTGGGTCGACATGAAGGAACTCGGAGTCGATGTGCTGCTCAGCGCTCCGCAGAAGGGCTGGAGCGGATCGCCGTGCGCCGGGTTCGTGATGCTCAGTGAGGCAGGGGCAGATGCCGCACGCTCCAGAGTCTCGACGAGCTTCGCCATCGACCTCGCCAAGTGGTTGACGATCGCTGACGAATATCGCGCCGGACGAGCGGCCTACCACGCGACCATGCCCACTGATCCGCTCACTCACAACCTCGCCGCCATGATCGCGACCCGCGAGCGCGGGTTCGAGGCACTGCGTACGGCGCAGATCGAGCTCGGCACTCGCGTTCGGTCACTACTGGCCGGGCGTGGATTCACCTCGGTGGCGGCATCCGAATTCGCAGCTCCCGGCGTCGTGGTCGTTCACACGGCTGACCCTGCGCTGAAGTCTGGTGCGGCGTTCAAGGAGCAGGGTCTGCAGATCGCTGCCGGAGTTCCGCTGCACTGCGACGAACCGGAGGGCTTCTCGACCTTCCGCCTCGGGCTTTTCGGCCTGGACAAGCTCGCGGATATCGATGGCACGGTGGCTCGTCTGGAAGCGGCGCTGGACCGAATCCAAGGCTGACCCGCGGGTTCGAGGTTCGGGTGAGGATGGCCTAACCTCGAAGCATGACGACAGGGCGCGCAGAGCAGACATCGGGTGGTCACGAAGGCGGTGGCCGTCCGCGTGGTGTGCAGCAGGTCTTCGAAGTCGTCCGCACCGAGCTGATCGCACCTCAGCTTGTCCGGGTGCACCTGGGTGGGGGAGCGTTTGATGCATTCGTCACGAACGCTGGCGACGAGAAGCTTGCGAAGACCGACAAGTACGTGAAGTTCCAGTTCGCCAAGCCCGAGTTGGGTCTGCAGCCGCCGTACGACCTCGATGCCCTGCGCACCGAGCTCGACCCCGCCGACATTCCGGTGCGCCGCACTTACACGGTGCGCTCGGTCGACTATGACGCGAAGACCATCGCGGTGGACTTCGTCGTGCACGGAGACGAAGGACTCGCAGGGCCCTGGGCGGCGAAGGCGCAGCCCGGCGACCTCGTCGCGCTCTCGGGTCCCGGCGCGCAGTACTCACCGGCTGAGGGCGATGTCACCTACCTGCTCGTCGGGGATGATTCCGCGATCCCGGCCGTTGCCGCTGCCCTTGAGGCGCTGCCGTCGACGGCGCGTGGCATCGCACTGATCGAGGTCTCGGATGCGAGCGAGCAGATCGAGCTTAGCTACCCCGCCGCTGTCGAGGTGCGGTGGCTGCATCGGATAGTTTCGGGTGTGGCGACGCCCTACGGCGAGCTGCTGGTCGCAGCGGTGGTGGCTCTCGATCGCCCGGATGGCGAGGTCGATATCTTCGCTCACGGAGAGCGCGAGTCGATCAAGCGCATCGGCGCCCACCTGCACAGCGAGTGGGGCATCGAGCGTCGGGCAATGTCCGTATCGGCATACTGGGCCTACGGTCGCAGCGAGGATGCGTTCCAGAACGAGAAGCGCAGTCCCGTCGGACAGATCTTCGCGGACTGACGCTCATACGCTGCCCCGAGCGCGCTGCGCACGAGCGCGCTGCCCACGAATCTCGCTACGCATGGGGTGCGCCTGCCAGACTGACGGCATGACGACAGTCTTCACCGGTCACATCCGTCCGCTCACGACCGACGTCGATGCGCCCGGCGCTGCAGGTGCAGATCTCGTAGAGGCGATGGCCGTCGAAGGCGGACGCATCCTCGCGCTCGGCACGGTGATCGAGATGACAGATCGGTTCCCGGATGCCGAGACTGTCGCCCTGGACGGATGGGTTATGCCCGGACTCATCGAGCCGCACGGTCATCCCGCCTACTCGTCGATCCTGCTCTCGATCTTTGTCGTCGACATCCGTCCGGTGGTGATCCCGGATGCAGCCGGCGTCCTCGCTGCGCTGAAGCAGGCCGTCGCGGACGCCGACGGGCAGGCTGTCTTCGCGAACGGGTGGGACTCGCTGCTGCAGCGTGGGCTCCCCGATCCGGACATCCACTGGCTCGATGAGTTCGCCGGTGAGACTCCCCTCGTCGTGATCCACAACTCCGGACACTCGGCTTACTTCAACAGCGCGGCCGCTCGTGCGGCTGGCATCGATGGCAGCACTCCTGATCCGGCCGGCGCGCGTTTCGCTCGTGACGCGAGTGGCGGCCTCGCCGGCGTCGCTTTCGAAGAAGCAGCGGTCGAGCAGGTCGTCGCCCCGATGCTCGGTAGCGCGCAGCAGCATCTGCCTGAGCTGCTCGTCACCCATCTGCGCGACCTGGCTCGTCGGGGCATAACGACGGTCGCTGATCTTTCGTGGAACCCCGATCTCAACCCGCTCGTCCAGGCGCTGCATGCCAAGGGTGCACTGCCAGTGCGGCTGCGCTGGTACGAGATGTCGCGGCCAGGTGGCACGGCGGCACCTCGCGGAGATGACGATGCGGTGTTCCGTCAGACCGGGGTGAAGACCTGGTCGGACGGCTCCCCCTGGATCGGCAACATCGCCACATCCTTTCCCTACCTCGACACCGAGGCAACCCGCGGTCTGGGTCTTGAGCCGCACCACATCGGCACCGCGAACTACACGTCAGAGCAACTGCTCGCGATCGCCGAACCCTATGCCGCGGGCGGATGGCAGCTCGCCTGTCACGCGCACGGCGATCTTGCGGTCGACTCCACGCTTGACGTCTACGAGCAGATCATCACCGCTCATGCGTTGACCGACCATCGTTTCCGTCTTGAGCACTGCGGCGCGATGACTCCGGCGCAGTTCGAGCGCGCAGCATCCCTTGGTGTGACCGTCAGCCTGTTCGTCGACCACATCACCTACTGGGGCGAGGTGCTCGTCGACGACCTGTTCGGCGCCGCGCACGGCGGAGCCTGGGCGGATGCCGGTGCGGCATTCGCCGCTGGACACCGCGCCACGTTCCACAACGACGGCTGGGTCACTCCGAACGAGCCGTTCCGCAACATGGCGGTCGCAGAGTCGCGCACCACTCGCAGCGGGTTCCGGATGCCTGGTGGCACGCCGGTCACTCGCGCCCAGGCGCTCGCGGGCCAGACGACGAACGCGGCATGGCAGCTGTTCAGCGAGCACGAGATCGGCGCGCTCGCACCGGGACTGTTCGCCGACTTCATCGTCGTCGACCGCGACCCGGTGACTGTTTCTGCGGAGGATCTGGCCGAGACCGTGGTGCGGGCGACGTACCTGGCGGGTGCGCTCGTGGGCTGAGCGCGTCTGGTCGCTTCGCGGCCGCGAGGGGTCGCACATGGTCGCTTCGCGCCCGGGAGGGGTCGCACATGGTCGCTTCGCGGCCGGCGAGACGGCAATGTGCGCCACCTCAGGACGCGGGGTGGCACGCACCACATGCTACAGTTGCTCAAACCGACTGGACGGTATGTAGATCGCGCAAGGAGGCGCCATGTCCGCAGCACGATTCGACGGCACAGCACGCTTTAACGACACAGTCTCACTGATCACCGGGGCGAGCCGCGGCATCGGCTTCGCCATCGCTCAGCGCATCGTCGCCGAGGGTGGCTCAGTGATCATCACTGGCCGTAAGCAGGAGGCGCTCGATGCTGCCGTCGCGGAGCTCGGGTCCGCCGCATCCGCCGTCGCTGGCCGCGCCGACGACGCCGATCACCGCGCTGCTGTCTTCGCGCATATCGCAGAGAAGCATGGCCGTCTCGATCACCTCGTGAACAACACCGGAATCAATCCCGTCTACGGACCGATCATCGACGTAGACGCGGATGCCGCGCGCAAGATCCTCGAGGTCAATGTGGTCGCAGCCCTCGACTGGACTCGAGCCGCGCTTTCTGCCGGTCTCACCCGCAGTGTCGTGAACATCGCGTCGGTGGCTGGGCTGAGCGCGAGCCCCGGCATTGCGTTCTACGGCATATCCAAGGCGGCGCTCATCAACCTCACGGCGCAGCTCGCCTACGAGCTCGCCCCCGGCATCCGCGTCAACGCCGTCGCCCCTGCCGTGATCAAGACGGCGTTCGCGCGAGCGCTTTACGAAGGACACGAGGGCGAGGTCGCGGCGGGCTATCCACTCGCACGCCTCGGCGAACCCGCTGACGTGGCCGGTCCCGTCGCCTTTCTGCTCTCTGACGACGCTGGATGGATGACGGGACAGACGGTGTCGATCGATGGCGGCGCCAGCATCCGTCCACTCTGATGGATGGCTCTGACGCGCAGGTCCGACGCGCGATCGGGATTCACGGGAGGATGAGGGTATGAAGGATTCACACGTCGCAGAAGACGTCACCCGCGCCGCCGTCGAGCTGTTCGCCATCCGCGGGTATGCGAACACGAGCGTGCAGCAGATCGTCGAGGCTGCCGGCGTCACCAAGGGCGCGATGTACCACTACTTCGAGTCGAAGGACGATCTGCTCTTCGGCATCTACGACTCGCTGCTGTCGCTGCAGAAGGCGCATCTCGACGAGATCATCGCGCGCGGTGGGGCGACAGACGAGGTGTTGCGCGCGGCGTGCATCGACGTGCTCGAGACCTCGATCGATCACATCGCCGAGGGGGCGGTCTTCTTCCGCAGCATGAACATGCTCTCGGCGCCCCGGCAGCAGGATGTCACGCGCCGCCGCCGCGGATATCACGACGAGTTCGCGGCCCTCATCGAGGCCGGACAACGCGATGGAATCTTCCGCGACGACATCCCGGTTGCCCTGCTCGTCGCGCACTTTTTCAGCGACGTGCACTACCTGTCGCATTGGTATTCACCCGAGGGACCGGAAGGCAAGACGCTCATCGCCGAGCAGATCACCGACCTGTTCCTCGCCAGTCTGAGGAGAACGGATGCCGTCCACCACTGAAGTTCCGCAGTCCATGCGCGCCTGGCAGGTCACCAGTCTCGGTGAACCCGCAGATGCGCTGACGCAGCAGAGCGTGCCGACACCGGTACCCGCCGAAAGCGAGGTGCTCATTCGGGTCGCGGCGGTTGCGGCGAACTTCCCGGATGTGCTGCTCGCTCGCGGCGAATATCAGGTGAAGCCGGATCTCCCCTTCATTCCCGGAGTGGAGTGCAGCGGGACAGTGGTCGCCGTGGGCGTCGGCGTCTCTACGCACGCGGTCGGTGACAGGGTCATCGCGGGGAAGATCGGCGTCCTCGCCGAGTACGCGGCAGTGGATGCAGCAGCCGTGCACCGCATCCCCGACAGCTTCGACTTCGAGGCGGCGTCGGGTCTGAACGTCGCGTACCAGACGGCATGGTTCGCACTGCATCGTCGGGCGAAGCTGCAAGCGGGCGAGTGGTTGCTCGTGCATGCTGCGGCGGGTGGAGTGGGGGCTGCCACCGTGCAGCTCGGTGTCGCCGCAGGCGCAAGGGTGATCGGCGTGGTGGGCAACGAGGTGAAGGCCGAGGTTGCTCGTGCCGCGGGAGCAGAGCACGTCATTCTGCGCAGCGATGACATCGTCGGCGAGGTCAAGCGCATCACGGGCGGCCGAGGCGTTGACGTGGTGTTCGACCCGGTGGGAGGGGCCGCGTTCGCAGCCTCCACCCGTGTGGTCGCCTTCGAGGGACGCATCGTCGTGATCGGCTTCGCGAGCGGTGAGATTCCGCAGCTCGCGGTGAGCCATGCGCTGGTGAAGAACTATGCCGTGCTCGGGCTGTATTGGGGTCTCTATCAGGAGCGCATGCCGCACCTCGTCGATGAAGCGCACGAGGAGCTGGTCCGACTGTTCGAGGCGGGCAAGATTGCGCCGGTGATCGACAGCGTGGTGGCGTTCGACGATGCACCGTCTGCGATCACCAAGCTCGCGACTGGTGCGACTGTGGGCCGCGTGGTCATCCAGGTCTCGTCATGAACGATCTCGATGGCAGGGTTGCGCTGGTCACCGGCGGCGCCCGTGGCATCGGTGAGGCGTACGTCCGCGCGCTGCATGCAGCCGGTGGAAGGGTCGTGATCGCCGACATCCTTGAGGATGCCGGGCGCGCGCTCGCAGCGGAGTTGGGTGAGCGTGCGTTGTTCGTGTCGTTGGACGTCACGGATGAGGCGCAGTGGGATGCCGCGGTGGATGCTGCCGTGCAGGCCTTCGGCGCCGTCGACGTGCTGGTCAACAACGCCGGTATCGCGAATGCCGCGCCGATCGAGCATCTCAGCACCGAGAAGTGGAATGCGGTGATCGCGGTGAACCTCACCGGCACCTTCTTCGGATGCCGCGCGGTGGTGCCGATCATGAAGCAGCAGGGCAAGGGATCGATCATCAACATCTCCTCGGTCGAGGGGATGCGCGGTAGCGCAGGTCTGCATGGCTACACGGCGGCGAAGTTTGGGGTGCGCGGACTCGCGGCATCGCTCGCGGTCGAGCTCGGACCGTTCGGGATCAGGGTGAACTCAGTGCATCCGGGGTTCATCAATACCTCGATGACGACCAGGATCGACCCTGCACATCTCGACATTCCACTCGGGCGGCCCGGTGAGCCGGAGGATCTGGCGGGAACGATCGTGTTCCTTGCGAGCGATGCGTCGTCGTTCACGAGCGGCGCGGAGTTCGTCGTCGACGGCGGCATGATCGCCGGCATCCCGCACCGCTGAGATCTTCAATGTCGCGTCGGATTTCCGCCAGCATTGGGGCCGCCGCGCTGGTGAACTGAGCGCATGACACGCGCGCTGCTGACGTCCCCTCACCACATCACAATCGACCCCGCGATTCTGTACTGGGGCACGCCCGTGGTCCTCATCTCCACAATCAATCCAGACGGCACTGCGAACCTGGCGCCGATGTCGTCCGCGTTCTGGCTCGGCCATACAGGCGTTCTGGGCCTCGGCCGCAGCTCGCATACCGCAGCGAACCTGTTGCGCACCGGAGAATGCGTTCTGAACCTGCCATCCGCAGAACAAGCGGATCTCGTGGACGCACTTGCCCTGACAACTGGAGCAGCCGAGGTGAAAAGATGGAAGCTCGCGGCGGGGTATCGCCACCACGCTGACAAGTTCGGACTGGCTGGCGTGGACTCGATCGCTTCCGACACTGTCGCAGCGCCGCGCGTGGCGCAGACACCGGTAGCGATGGAAGCCCAACTCATCGCCGATCACTTCACAGACATGCATCTGCTGACCGTTGCCATCACTCGAGTTCATGTGCATGAGAGCATTCGCGCGCCGGGAACGAAGAACCGCATCGATCCGGATCGGTGGAGACCGTTGATCATGAGCTTCCAGCACTTCTACGGACTGGGCGCAGAGGTGCACTCCTCACGGCTGTCGACGATCGACGAAGAGCAATACCGTTAGATCACTGAACTCTTCGCATCACTAGGATCTTCGCATCGTTGCGCTCTTCTAATCGTTACGCTCTTCGTTCCGGTCCACCATCATTCGGCGGTGGCGAGTCTTCGTCGGCGGGGACGCAGATTCCCGGCCGGACGCCAGCGTTGTTCGCGATCCCACCACAGCGGGCCGCGCACCTCAGGAACGCCGCCGCTCATGCGGATTCGCCACTCTGACAGGTGCAGATTCCGGTGGTGCCACCAACAGAGCAGCACGCCGTTGTCGGTGTGTGTCGGACCGCCATCGGCGTGCTCCCGAACATGATGGATCTCACACCAGGTGGCAGGAATCGTGCAACCGGGAACGATGCAGCCACCGTCCCGAAGCGTGATCGCCCGCCGTTGGAGGGCGTTGAAGATGCGGGCCGAGGTGCCGATCGAGACGATCCTGCCCTGGCTGTCGAAGAGGACGCGTTGGATGCCGCCCGCGCATCCCGTCTGTGCGGCGACATTTGCAGGAATGAGGTCACCGGTGTTCAACACGCTCGCGTGACCTGTGCCGGTGGCGTAGTCGTCTGCGTTGACGGTCACCACCAGAGTTGGCGCAGCACCGCCCAGCGTCGGAAACTCGCCAGTACGCGCAGCGGTGTTGAGAATGGCGGCGAATGCATCGTGACGCTTCTGCGTGCGCGTGCGCGTATCGACGGGCTCGGTCGAACCGTCGTCCTCGGCTTGATGGTCGTCCTCGGTCGACTGCACGAACTGCACACCGGTGTTGCTGGCGTCATCCGGCCCCTTGACCCGAGGGTTCAGCAGGCTGTCCAACAGCAAGTTCAATTGGCCGGCGACTTCGGGCAGCAGGTCGCCGTAGATCGGGACGCGCCCATCGCGCAGCCGCCCGAGAGTGAGTCCGCGCCCACGGGCGGCACGCTTGTCGGTGGGTTCTGCGCCGTCTGGGTCGAGGTAGGCGACGAGGACCTGGGAGAAAATACCGATGTCTTCCGGCGTCGGCAGCGGGCCTCGGCCCGTGGGCGAATCGAGGTCTGTGTCGATCCCTCTGGCAATGGATGCGAGACGCCGGTCAGCCTCGAGCCGCTGATCGTCGAGGATGCGCGCGCGTGCCTGCTCCAGCGGAGTGATCGCGGCTAGTAGACCGGACAGTCCCAGCGCCCCGTCGATCACCGCTTCGCGCAACGCGGGGTAGCGCGCAGGAAGGAATACACCCTCGGTGATGCTGCGGGTGCGCCTCAGGAAACCGGCGGCCCGCACCAGCCGGTGAGCCTGGCGGGAGTCGACCAAGGTGAGCATTCGAATGAGGTCGACCGCGGTCGCGCACCCGTAGGTGAGGGTGATCCGGTCATCGCGCATCGGAGCCGAGCGCTCCTGCACCTGGACCGCGCTCTCGATCTGCAGGCTCTCGATTCGTCGCTGGATCCGACCGGATGCCTCGAGCAGCGCAGCCAGATCCTCGTCGGAGAGATCGGGAATGACTTCGCGGCCGAACGCGTCGCGCGTCAGCACGGCGAGGGTCTCATCGAGACCCTCGAGCTGTGCGACGACGTTGTTCATACTTACTATTGAACACCTGGCCACAGACATTCGAACTCGATATTCGACCAGGTCAGCGAACTTTTTCTACGTTGCTCCCGTTGGCGGTGATCCGTTCATTGCAGGCGCTCACGCTCGATGACCGTTGCGCCTGCGGCGGGTCCTCGTTGGGACCGCGGCCGGGTGGGATCATTGGTCGCCATTAGGAGCCGGAATGCGAACCAGCCGGCCCGGCACAATCCCAGCGCTCAGCAAATGTCCTCGCCTAGATTGACGCCTTGTGCAGCCCCGCACCCGAATGCGTCAGCGGGCGGTGTGCCGCTTGCGCTGACTAGGGAGGAGACCGAGGAGCACTGGGACGAGGATGCCGAGTGCGCAGACGATCGCTACAGCTGCTGTGCTCATACACTCGATTGTTGCATCGAAGGGACACCGCCACCAGGCATCCCCGTGGGTCTCGAGACATCAAGGTCATGAGACACGTTCTCGGAAGTAGACGGCTCCGCCTCAACGCCTCCGCCTCAACGCCTCCGTGCCGCGACATGATCGGGAAAATCCTCCTGGCCGATTCCGCCGTCTTCGTAGAACGAGTTCAAAAAATTCTGCACGTGGGCGATCAGTTGCTCTCTGGAGAACTTGGAAGCATCGCATGACTCGGTTTCTGTGGAGTGATTGGCAGAGAAACCGATGGTGTAGCCGTAGGTTCCGTGGGCCGGTCCGTTCAGCCAGGTGAAGTCTTAGCTGATGGTGGCACGTGGTTGGCACCTCTCGCTGACACTCAGTCGGTCCATCCAACACTCTGCAACATTTACATACCGCCCGGTCGGTTTCTGAGGTACAGTGGTCGAACCAACGACACGAAGAGGTGCCGATGTACCCGCAAAACCAGCAATCCGACCAGCCTTCCGCGAGGCTAGAGGTGAGTCATCTCACCGTGACTTTCGGCGGTCTCACCGCTGTCGACGACGTCTCTTTCGACGTCCGACCCGGCGAGATCGTCGCCCTCATCGGCCCGAACGGCGCGGGGAAGACGACCGTGTTCAACGCGATCTGCGGTCTCGTGCGCAACCGGGGGAGCATCTCGCTCGACGGTCGTCCGGCACCGCGCCGCACGGCACGCCTCACCAGGCATGGGCTCGCACGCACCCTGCAGGGTCTCGGGCTTTTTCCCGGCCTGACTGTGCGCGAGAACGTCCGGGTTCCGCTCGCCGGACGACGGGATGCCGAGACCACCGTGAGCGCGCAGCTCGAAGCTCTCAACCTCACGGCGCTCGCTGATCGTCCGGTCGCGGCGCTCGCCTACCCAGACCGCAAGCGCGTCGCCCTCGCCAGAGCCCTTGTCTCTTCCCCCACCATGTTGCTGCTCGACGAGCCTGCCGGCGGTCTGGGCACCGATGACATCGATGCACTCGCCACCACCGTGCGCGCCGCCACCGACAGCGGATGCGCCGTCCTGCTCGTAGAACACCACGTCGACTTCGTGATGGGGCTTGCCGATCGCATCGTCGTGCTGGACTTCGGCCGCGTCATCGCGCAGGGCTCCCCAGACGAGGTCCGAACCGACCCTCGCGTGGAAGAGGCCTATCTCGGCGTGAGGGCAGATGCTGCTACCCCAGAGGAAGTCAGCTCATGACCACCATCACGCGCACCGGCGCCGCCCTCAACATCAGCGATCTCACCGTCGGGTACGGCGGCGCACCTGTTCTGCACGACGTCAGCATCGACCTTCGCCCCGGTGAGGTGGTCGCGCTGCTCGGCGCCAACGGCGCAGGCAAGACCACGCTGCTGCGAACGCTCGCGGGGCTCGTGCCTGCGGCATCCGGTTCTATCACGCTTGACGGAACCAATCTCGGCGTCCTCCGCACAGAAGATCGCGCGAGACGCGGCCTCGCCCTGGTGCCCGAAGGTCAGAGTGTCGTTGCCGAGCTCACCGTCGAGGAGAACCTGCGCCTCGGCGCCCTATGGCGGCATCGCGGTGCCGCTCGCGAGCGCGCGATCAATGGCATTTACGAGATGTTCGAACCGCTCGCCCGGCGCCGCACCGCCGATGGGCATCAGCTTTCCGGCGGTGAACGGCAGATGCTTGCACTGGGCCGCGCGCTCGTCTCCGAGCCGCGCGTCCTCGCACTCGATGAGCCTTCGCTCGGCCTCGCACCGCTCGTGGTTGCGCAACTGATGGGCACCCTCCGCGATGCCGCATCGCAGCGCGGCATCACCGTGCTCCTCGCCGAGCAGAACGTCACCGGAGCCCTCTCCATCGCCGATCGCGGCGTCGTGCTCGACCTCGGTCGTGTGGTGGCGGATGCTCCGGCATCTGATCTCGCCGGCGACGCCGCCCTCCGACACGCCTACCTGGGGTTCTGATGGATCGTCTCGCCTTCCTTCTCGCCACCGGCCTCGCCCGCGGTGCTATCTTCGCGCTGTTCGCGCTGTCGCTCGTGCTGATCTGGCGTGCCGCGCGCATCATCAACTTCGCGCAGGGAGCCATGGCGCTCGTCGCCACCTACGTCGCCTTCGCAGTGAGCGCGCTGACCGGCAACTATTTCGCCGGACTCGGCGCTGGCCTGATCGCCGGCGCGGTTGTCGGGCTCGTCATCGAACGCGGAGTGATGCGATTCGCCCCGCATGCCAGTCCGCTCACCGGTGTGATCGTCGCGATCGGGATCGTCATGGTGCTGCAGTCACTGCTCGGCATCCTGTTCGGACCGCAGTATCGGCCCATGGCGGCGCCGTTCGACGACGCACCGATCACCGTCGGCGGAGTGCCGCTGTTCTCTCCGAACGATCTGTTCATCCTGCTCGTCGCGCTGACTGTGATGGCAGCCCTCGCACTCCTGTTCACCCGCACCTCGCTTGGCTTGCAGCTGCGCGCAGCGGCATTCGCCCCCGAAGTGTCGCGCGTACTCGGGGTGCGGGTGAACAGGATGGTGACGATCGGATGGATGCTGTCGAGCGCCGTCGCGGCCCTCGCGGCGATCCTGCTGGTACCGACCGAACTCGGATTGAACCCGCACTCCACCGACATGCTGTTCGTCTACGCCTTCGCGGTCGCGGTGGTCGGCGGCTTGGATTCGCCCGCCGGCGCGATGCTTGGCGGCCTTGTCGTCGGCGTTGCGATGACGCTCGTCACCGGATACCTCGGTGCCACGGTCGCCCCGATCGGCGTACTCGTACTGCTCGTCGCCGTGCTGCTGTTGCGGCCAGGCGGAGTGTTTTCCCTACGAGAGGCGCGCAGCGCATGAACCGCATCCTGCCCGCGCTGCGCGGCCCGCGTCGCACGATCGTGTTCGGCGTGATTCTCACCATCCTCGCGATCGGTGGCACGTTCCTGCTCGATCCGTACCGCAACTTTCAGCTCGCCACGATTGCCGCCACCTTCTGCACGGTGGCAGGACTCACGCTGCTGGTCGGCCAGAGCGGTCAGCTCTCGCTCGGGCACGCGGCCCTCATGGCGACCGGCGGCTACGGCTATGCCCTCACTGCCAATGCCTTGACTGAGGCAGGCGTCGCGGGCGCGCCACGATTCCTGATCGCCTTCATCGTCGCCGTCCTCGCGGCCGGCGTTCTCGGTCTGCTGCTGGGTCTCGCCGCCGCTCGCCTGCGCGGTCCATATCTCGCCGGCGTCACTCTGGCGCTCGTGATCGCGGTTCCTGCGGTCACTGCGGTGTTCTCCGGAGTGTTCCGCGGCGACCAGGGGCTGCAGATCGCCTATGACGGCGTGCCGGAGGCACTGCGCACGATCATCGCCCTCGAGCAGTGGCAGGCGTGGGTCGCCGTCATCGTCGCCGGAGTCGTCGTCACGACGCTCGCGGTGCTGCGCGGCGGCACGCTGGGGCTGCGGATGCGCGCCGTGCGCGATGACGAGACGGCGGCCAGGCTCAACGGCGTCGCCGCCGCACAGGTAAAGGTCACCGCGTTCGTGGTGAGCGCGGTCGCGGCAGGTGCCGGCGGCGCGGTGCTCTGTTTCGTCACACAGTCGGTGAGCCCTGGCGCCTACACTTTGGCGTTCTCGCTGCTGCTGCTTGTCGCTGCCGTGCTCGGTGGCCTCGGCAGCATCGGCGGTGCCGCGATCGGCTCTGCGCTGATCGTGCTGCTGCCGTGGCTCATCGGAACCGCGACCTCGGCGCTTCCGCTACCGACAGAGATCGCGCAGCGCCTCGCCGGCAACCTCCCCGTGCTCATCTTCGGTGCCCTGCTCATCATCACGATGCTCGTGCGGCCCGGCGGGCTCGCCAGCCTTCGTCTGCGCGCGATACGTCGGCAAACGACGGATGCTACGCCGACAGCGCTCGCACCGACGGCGGCGGTCACGGCATCCGGCCCCGATGAGGCATCCGGCGCCTCGGCATCCGCACCCCTGCTCTCGTCTGAACCAATCCTGCAATCCCGTACCCAATGAAAGAGGTGACCCATGTCACAGCACACCCCGCGTCGAAGGATCGCACTGATCGCTACGGCATCCGCTGTTGCTATCGCACTCGCCGGATGCAGCACTCCTGCACCGGCAGATGATCCCGCCGCCGCAACCCCCGGCGTCACCGACGACACCGTCACGATCGGCACGCACACGCCACTCACGGGCCCGGCAGCTGCTGGCTACTCGTCCATCTCGGCCGCGGCCACCGCCTACTTCGCTTACCTGAACGAGCAGGGTGGCATCAACGGGCGCGAGATTGAATACATCGTCAAGGATGACGGCTACAACCCCGCCACCACCCAGACGGTCGTTCGAGAGCTCGTCCAGGAGGATGAGGTATTCGCCATCGTGAACGGCCTGGGAACCGCACCGCACACGGCCGTGCTCGACTTCCTCAACCAGAACGAGGTCCCAGACCTGTTCGTCGCCTCCGGCTCCACGAACTGGAACGATCCGGAGAAGTACCCCTTCACCTTCGGATTCAACGCGGACTACATCGTCGAGTCGGCAGCCCTCGCGCAGTACGCCACCGACGAGTACGCGGGCAAGAAGGTCTGTCTGCTCGGACAGGACGATGACTTCGGCGACGAGATGATCGAGGGCGCGGAACTCGTTCTCGGAGAGGGCGGACTCACCCACGTCGAGCGCTATTCGACCTCCAACCAGGACGTCACCGCGCAGATCGGAGCACTCAAGGCCGCCGGCTGCGAGATCAACATCCTCGGAACCATCAACGGCTTCACCGCTCTCGCGGTGGGTACGGCTGCACAGCTCGGCTGGTTCCCGCAGTGGTTCTCTTCCTCCTCCGGAGCTGACTACCCGACCCTCATCGGCTATCTCGGCGAAGAAGTCGGACCGCAGCTGCTGCAGGGATTCGTGGGGACGAACTACCTGCCCGCACTCGGTGGCGACAGTGACTGGGTGACACTGTTCCAGACGGTCAACGAGGAGTACAACGATGGTGCGCCGTTCGACGGCAACACGATCTACGGCATGAGTGTCGCGTATCTGTTCGCCGAGGCGCTGGCGGCCGCAGGCGAGAACCCGACGCGCGAATCATTGGTGGATGCTGTGCGCTCCGGTGACCTCGCCGGCAACGGCATCCTGCCGCTCTCATTCAGCGAGGACAGCCACGCCGCCTACCTCGGCGTCGGCATCAGCACCGTCGATCAGGGTGTGCAGGACTACGTCGGCACGACGTACTCGGTCGAGGATGGCAAAGTCACCTCGGCCGAACCGGCGCCGGTGGCGCTCACCGCTGAGGGCGTGCCAGGGTCCTGACTTCACGTCCCTCACGAAGAAGCGGCCCGGATCCTCCGATCCGGGCCGCTTCGTGTACGGCCCGGCTACTTCATCGCCGTGGGCGCAACATTCTTCCGTGTGCGCCGTCGCCGGAGCCAGATGACGGTTGTGACGATGATCGGCATTTGAGTGAGCCCGTATAAGAGGTGAAAGGCGTAGTGGGTGAGCGATTGGTCGGGGTCAAAGGGCAGGATCGTCAGCGGCAGAACGGTGACGATCGCACCCGCGAGGTTCAGCGTTCCCCACACCAGCAGTGCCCACGCTGCGCCCGCGCGCAGCGGTGTGAACCAGAGGGCGACAAGTGCGGCGGTGATGAGCAGAGGGATGAGTGATTCTGCGCTCATGATCGTCTGACCTGGCAAGTCCGCGAGGTTATGGACGAACAACCCGATCCACCCAAGGAGTGCGGTCACGGGTACCCACGAAGCCATCAGGCCAGTCCTATCGCGCCGACGATTACCGCGAAACCGCTTGTGAGCAGCGCGAGAGTGTTCGCCGCGACTCGCAGGCCGAAGAAGCGCTCCCAGCGGGCGCGAATTGTGCGCCACTCGGCAGGTGGTTCATCCGCCGACCAGCTCGCCATCCCTCGGTTGATTGGCAGGTCGCCGCGCAGAATCGCGAGGAGGACCAACACAAGGGCGGCGAGTGTGACGGCGTCGGCTGCCACAACGATCACGGCGCCGGTGAAGGCGGCTGCGATCAGCGCCGCGGCGGTGACTGTGAGGCACGAGAGCATCAACGGTTTCGCGAGGCGGGGCGCAGTGAGGTCGATCGCGCGCTTCACCGGAACGTAGACGCTCGCGTCCATCATCCGCAGTGCAGGGTTCAATGCAAAGTAGCCGGTGAGATGCACGCCGAGCAGGAGCGCGATCAGCACGAGCGCGGTGAGCGAGAGGGCGAACGACGTCATGAGCAGACATCCTTTTCGACACAACCTGCGTGTATCTAGTTGTGAGGATGAACGGTGCGTCGGAGGCTGTCAAGAGCATCCGCGGTTCACGCCTCTCTGGCTCCCGGCTGGCAGCGAGTAGTCAACGGCAGTGACTACCCGGTGCCGTTGACTACTTCCCGCTGCCGCCTACTACTTTCCGGTGAGGGTGGCGGTCAACAGGTTCGGGTTGTCCTGGGTGACATAGGCCGCGCTGGGCACGTAGATCGTGTCATCCTGCACGAGCACCGATGTCGGATTGCTGAGGCCGTCGTCTTCGGTGAGTACCGTGGTGCGCTCGCCGTTGGTCACCAGGACGACTTCACTGCTGGGATCGAGCGTCGCGACGATCTGGTCCTCGCGTCCGGTGAAGGCGAAGTCGTCGACGCCAACAAGATCATCGGCTGCGACGGTGATCTCGCCTGCAGCCCCGTCATCCTGGATGTCGATCTGGAGAATCGTTCCGGCGTCGAGATTCGAGACGTAGACATCACCGCCGTGCAACTGCACGCCGTTCGCACCAAGGAAACCGTCCTGAGCGAGTTCGGCATCCTTCGACCAGGTCGACACTTCTCCGTCGAGCGTGATGCTGTAGATCGCAGAGAGCACCGAGTCTGCGGCGAGGAACTGGTCGTGTTGCTCGTCGTAGGCGAGCCCGTTCGGCAGACCGGTCGCTGGGAGCGATGCAACCAGTGTGAACTCCCCGTCGGCGTCGAGCTTCCACAAACCGGTGGTGTCTGCCTCCCCGGTTGCGTACAGCGCGTAGTACGCGTCGTCGACGAGTGCGAGGCCGGTCGCGAGGGGGAAACCGAGCACGGGGGTGGCGGTGCCGCTCCCGGCGGGTGCGGGGAGCGTGCCCAGTATGTCGACGTCGCCAGCGGCGGATATTTCGGCAATCTGGCGGCTGGCCGCGAAGGTGACCGCAACGGCGTCGCCGGCGGTGCTCACGATGTTTTCGGGCAGCTGCCCGGCGGTGAGGTCGAAGGACGCGACGATGCTGGCGTCGGTCGCGTGGGAGAAGACTGCGGGTGTCGCGTCGGCAGGGGCCGCTGGCGCAGCGCAGGCGCTGAGCGTGAGTGCAGCCCCCACAGTGAGCAGGCCGAGACTGGTAGTGGCGAGTCGATTGGTGAACATGAGTGTGTACCTCTTTGGTTGGTGTCGGTGCGGGGGATGCCCGGGTTCCACTGTGCGACCGTGGTCAAGAACGGGCCAGCCCGCCGTGTGGGTATCCCTGAGCGGGATACCCACACGGTGGCGGTCGCAGGCACAATGGGGTGATGACCGAGATGAATCAGCTCGGGATGTTCCTGCGTGCGAGCCGTGCCAGGATCACCCCCGAGCAGGCAGGGTTGACTCTGTACGGCGACAACCGCCGAGTGGAGGGGTTGCGCCGCGAGGAACTTGCGATGCTGGCCGGAGTCAGCGCCTCGTACTACACGCGCCTTGAACAGGGCCAGGCAAGTGGCGCTTCCGCGCAGGTGCTCAACTCCCTCGCAGCGGCTCTGTTGCTCGACGCCGACGAGCGTGCGCACCTGCACACCTTGGCAGGACATCATGCGGGGACGCTTCGCGCTCGCGCTCCACGCAGCGTGGAATCAGCTGATCCGGCGTTCCTCGAACTAATCGACTCGATGCCGGACATCCCGGCGATGGTACTGGGGCGTCGCAGCGAGGTCCTCGCCTGGAATCGACTCGGTCATGCGCTGCTCACTCCGCATCTCAGCTACGACACCCCTCAGCATCCGCAGTCTCGGCCCGTGCTTGCAGAGTTGGTCTTTCTCGACCCGGCACTGAGGATGCTCTACGTGGATTGGCCGGCGAAGAGCCGCGCCGTCGTCGGCGACCTTCGGTTGGCCGTCGGCAAGTATCCGGACGACACCGGGTTGGCCTCGCTGATCGGGATGCTGTCGATGAAGAGTCCGGAGTTCGCCCGGCTGTGGGCGGACAATCGTGTGCAGGCTCGTAACACCGTGGTCTACGAACTGCGCCATCCGCTGGTGGGCTCGCTCACGGTGACGAAGCAGTCGTTGCAGTCGCCTGGCATCTCTGCACAGGTGCTGGTGACGCACACCGCCCCGGTCGGATCGGCATCGCGGGAGGGACTGACACTTCTGCACCATGCCGCTCTAGACCATGCAGCTCTAGACCGTGCCGCTCTAGATCACGCCGTTCCGAGCGCGCTCAGCGAGAGTACTGCTCCACCAGCGCACGCTTGAGCACCTTGCCGCTGCTGCCGAGGGGCAGCTCCGCAACGAGGTGCACGACGCGCGGATACTTATACGCGGCGATGTGCTCGCGCACGAAGGCAATGACCTCTTCGGGGTCGAGCTCCACACCCTCGAGGGCCACGACCGCGGCGTGCACCTCCTGGCCTTTGACGTCGTCCGGCACACCGAACACAGCGGAGGAAGCGACACCAGGATGCCTGGCGAGCACTGCCTCGACCTCGGTGGGGTACACGTTGTACCCAGAGCGTACGATCATGTCCTTCTTGCGGTCGACGACCGTCAGCACGCCATCGACGTAGGTGCCGAGATCACCGGTGCGGAACCATCCGTCGACGACCGCGGCGGCCGAGGCCTCCGCGCGCCCGAGATAACCCTTGAAGAGGTTGTGCCCGCGCACGACGATTTCACCGAGTGCGCCGGGCTGCTCATCGAGCACGATGCGGTCATCGATCTCGGCATCCGCGATCGCCACATCGACACCCCACAGGGTGCGACCGACGGTGCCAGGTCGGATCGGAATGCCGAGCGGATTCGACGACACCGTCGGCGCAGTCTCGGTGAGACCGTACCCCTCATGCACATCCGCACCATAGGCGTCGTGGAACGCCTCCAGCACGGCGACCGGCAACGCGGCACCGCCAGAGACTGCGAACCGCAGCGGCGGACGCGCGGGCGAGCGGCGAGCAGCCTCGAGCATCCCGACATACATGGTCGGTACGGCCGTGAACACGGTCGCCTGATGCTCGACCATGAGTGTGAGCGCTTCGTCTGGATCGAACCGGGGGAGCAGGATCACCGCAGCGCCAACCCGGAACGCGATGTTCATCACCGCGGTCTGGCCGAAGGTGTGAAACAGCGGCAGCCCGCCGAACACGATGTCGGTCGCGCGGATGTCGAAGGCATCAATGAGGGTGCAGTGCACCTGCTCAATGATCGACAGATGGCTGCCGACCGCGCCCTTCGGGGTGCCCGTCGTGCCGCTCGTGTAGAGGATGGTCGCAGGGTCAAGCGGTCCGGTCGCGACGTGCCGCACGATCGGCTCGGCTGCACCAGCCTCACGTTCCAGGCGAGGAAGCTCGATACCGGCATCCGCAGGAAGCAGCACGGTGGTCAGGGGAACGCTAGCCTGCTGCGCGGCAGGAATCGCCTCACCGAGCAGCGGGGCAGCGACCACGAGTAGATCCGCCTCGGCATCGCGCAGCACGTAGGCGATCTCCTCTGACTTGAAGAGCAGATGCACTGGCACCGCGATCGCGCCGAGCGACAGCACTGCGTAGTAGACGCGGGCGAAGTCGGGCACGTTCGGGATCAGCATCGCCACGCGGTCGCCCTTGCCGATGCCGCGGTCTCGCAGGGCACCGGCGTACGCACGTGTCTGGTCCCACAGGTCGCGGTAAGTGGTCGCGGTGCCGGCGAAATGCACGGCCGTGCGGTCGGCGTGCCGAACGGCAGATTCGGCGAGGATCCCGGCGACCGACAGCGTCGGGAAACCAGGGCCGTCGATGGCGGGGTCAGGGGTGTGGGTCATCATGTCTCCTTTGACGTGAATGGTGCGTGCGTGTGCGGATGGTGGTTGAGAGTCGGTCAGAGGCGCAGCTGCGCGCGCCCGAGACTCGACAGGTGCACTTCATCGGGACCGTCGGCGATTCGCAGCGAGCGGATGCCGGCATACAGCTCGGCGAGCGGGGTGTCACCAGAGACGCCGGCACCGCCATGCACCTGAATTGCGCGGTCGATGATCGTCTGCACCGCGCGCGGCACCGCGATCTTGATCGACTGGATCTCCGTCGATGCCTGCCGATTGCCGACGGTGTCCATCAGCCAGGCGGTCTTCAGCACGAGCAGGCGCAGGGCCTCCAGCTGGATGCGCGACTCGGCCACCCACTCGCGGATCACGCCCTGCTCGGCCAAGGCGCGACCGAACGCGTGCCGCTCGTTGGCGCGAGTGATCAGCAACGACAGAGCTCGCTCGCCCATGCCGATGGCGCGCATGCAGTGGTGGATTCGACCGGGGCCGAGGCGCGCCTGCGCGATCGCGAAGCCGCCGCCTTCCTCCCCGATCAGGTTCGAAACGGGCACGCGCACGTCCTCGAAGACGATCTCGGCATGGCCGCCGTGGTCACGGTCGTCGTAACCGAACACGGTCAGTGGGCGCACGATCTGCACTCCAGGAGTGTCCCGTGGCACGAGAATCATCGACTGCTGGCGGTGGCGGGCAGCATCCGGATCGGTCTTGCCCATCACAATGAAAATCGCGGCGCCCGGGTTCATCGCTCCCGTCGACCACCACTTGCGTCCGCTGATGACGTACTCGTCACCCTCACGGCGGATGCTGGTGCCGATGTTCGTGGCATCGCTGGATGCGGCATCCGGTTCGGTCATGCAGAACGCGCTGCGGATCTCGGCATTCAGCAGCGGGGTGAGCCACTGCTTCTTCTGTTCGGGGGTGCCGAAGTCGTTCAGCACCTCCATGTTGCCGGTGTCGGGCGCCGCGCAGTTGAACGCGACCGGCGCGAGCCGGGGACTCCATCCGGTCAGCTCGGCCACCGGGGCGTATTGCAGGTTCGTCAGCCCGGCTGCTCCCGTCGCGGCGGCGTCGCCCGGCAGGAACAAGTTCCACAGCCCGCGTTCGCGAGCCTTCTGTTGCAGCTCACGAACGATCGGACGGAACGTCCACTCGCCCGGTGTTGCGGCAACTTGCGCGTCGAGGGTGGGCTCGGCCGGGAACACCTCCTCATCGAGGAAGGCGCGCACCTGCGCGGTGATTTCGATCGTTCGTGCATCCAGAGCAAAGTCCATCAGTGCACCTGCAGTCCTTTTCTCGCGAGCGGCTCGACGAGCCCACCCATGCGTTCGAATCCCTCGCCGACGGTGTCGCCTGCGCGAAAGCGGTAGTGGATGCCCTCAAGGATGACGGCAAGTTTGTACGCCGCGAAGGCGCGATACCAGTCGAGGTTCGGCAGGGTGATGCCGGCGTGCGCCGCGTATGCGTCGGCGAGCTCGCCGAATGCGGGATACCCGGCTGCCGGGTCGACGGCGCTTGCAACGACTCCGGCGCCACCGGGTAGATCGGCGACGTCCCAGTACAGCGCGAAGATGCCGAGGTCAACGAGCGGGTCACCGAGGGTGGCCATCTCCCAGTCCAGAATCGCGGAGATGTGCGGGCGGTCGCGCGGGCCATCGACGAGCGCGTTGTCGAGGCGATAGTCGCCGTGCACGATGCCGGTGCGCACCGTCTCGGGTACGCCGCCGGCGAGCGTCGCCTGCAGGCGGTCGAGGTCAGGGGTCTCACGTGAGCGTGAGGCATCGAGCTGCCGTCGCCAGGTGGCGAGTTGACGGTGCAGATACCCATCGGGGCGACCGAAGTCGCTCAGGCCCACTTCCGCTGGGTCGACGGCGTGCAGGTCGGCGAGATGTCGCACCAGCTCGAGGCTCAGCGCGTGCAGGCTCGCGGGGGAGTAGTCGGCGTTCTGGGTGGGCGATGCGAGTACACGCCCAGGCGCGCGCTCCATCAGGAAGAACGGGCTGCCGGTGATGATCCCGCCGGTGTCGTCGACGAAATCCACCGCCGCCGGAACCGGAATCGCTGTGTGCGCGAGGGCGGAGATCACGCGGTGCTCCCGCCCCATGTCGTGCGCGCTGGAGAGCACGTGTCCGAGCGGGGGACGGCGCAGGATCAGTGGAATCGTCGCCCCCTCGACGGCGTACGTCAGGTTGCTGCGCCCGCCGGCGATGACCTCGGCGCGCAGCGCAGCACCCGTGGCACGTTGCGGAGGCGCGAGGTCGGGATGCACGGCAGCCAGCCATGCGGTCAGCGCCGTCACGTCGAGCCCTGGTACCTCAGGCATCTGCGCCCGCCTTCCTGCGGCTCGTCGATGAGCCGTCACCAATACCATACCGGATGGTCGGTATGTGCGACTACTCCTCGCACAGATGCAAGGAGATCGTACGGATGCAGGGCGAAACGCCGGTGAATGGCACTGCATCCGTTCATCGGCCCTGCAGGTGTGCGGGGTCAGTGCACGGGGGTGATCTGAGATTCGATCGCTTCCCTGATGGATGCCGGAACCGGCATGGGTCTGCGGGTCACGGCATCCACGAACACGTGCACAAAACGACCGGTCGCGATCTGCTCATCCCCGAGCAGGATGCCGAGTTCCCACGTGATGCTCGTCGTGCCGAGGCGCTCGATGCCGATACCCACCGCGAGCGGGTCCGGAAACGCCGCTGAGGCGTGAAATTCGCAAGAGGATGCTGCGCTCAGAGCGATCGCGTCACCCTGGGGATCGAGTCCGCCCTCCCGGATCATCCAGGCGTTCACGGCAGTGTCCATCGCCAGGTAGTAGACGGTGTTGTTGATGTGCCCGTATTGGTCGTTGTCGCTCCAACGCGTCGGGAATGGCTCGTGCACGCGGAATGTCGACATGGTGTTCTCCTCAAGTCGTCGCGAGTGCTCGCGAGTGATGGCCGGGCCTCAGTCGTCGACGCGCAGTAGTAGCCGGAAGGCGATGCGGGCACGCGCGGCGCTGGGCTGGTCGCCGGAGATCAGGTCGGCGTAGGTGAACGACTCCGACATCCGCACCAGCAGGTAGGCGAGCCCTGCCGGATCGATCGCGCCGCCAAGTGGTGCGTCGCCGATCTCGCGACGCACCAGCCACTCTGCCGTCGCGACATAGCGGCGCTGGATGGGGCTCTCCTTGGTCGTGAGCAGGCGCAGCGCGCGGGCCGGCTCGCGGCGCAGAAACTGACGGAAGTACTCGGCTGTGATCAGGTCATCGACGAAATGCGTGAGGATGCCGGCGATGCGCTCACCACCGCTCAACTGGGCGGTTGCATGCTCAGCCTGCACGAGTGTCGGAACAGCCAGCGACCAGAGCACTTCGCCGAGCAGCGCGTCGCGGTTGCCGACCCAGCGGAACAGCGAGGTGCGCTCGATGCCGAGCGAGGCGGCGAGGCTGCCCATGTCGATGCGGTGGCCGGCGATGAAGCTCTCCCGTGCGGCGTCGAATGCGCGTCGTGCATCGGCGTGCGTGCTCAGGCGTTCTGACAGCCAGGAGGGTGCCGCGATCAGGCCGGCGTCGGCGATCGTCACTGCGGCCCCGGTGGTGGAAGCGATGGTCGCGCTGGTCATGCGAGAACTCTACCCGCGCAGCACCGGTCAATCGCAACGTTTCCAAATTTGTTGTGCAACGTTCTCTAAAATGATGCATACTCGATCGTGATCACCGACGATCGGAGACACCATGACGTCCATCCTCACTTCAACCGCCCCTGGCTCACGTGCTTTGGTGGATGCCGCACCCGCTCCGCTGCTGGCCGCCGACTTCTACGAGTTCCAGAGCCGGCTCACCGACACCGAGCAGCGCGCCCTGAGCTCGATCCGCAGGTTCCTCGACACCGAAGTGCGACCCTTCGCCGATGACCACTGGGAGCGCGCGGAGAGCCCGCGTCACCTGGTGCCACGGATCGCGGAGCTGGGTCTGTACGGCAACGCCTTCCCTGAGACCCGGCAGTTTGAGAACAGCGCGGTCTTCCGTGGCTGGGTAGCGATGGAGATCTCCCGCGCCGACCCGTCAACGGCCACCTTCATCGGTGTGCACAGCGGCCTGGCGATGACCGCGATCTGGGTCGGTGGGTCAGACGAGCAGAAGGCCGAATGGCTGCCAACGCTTGCCGCCGGCGAACTGGTAGCTGCATTCGGTCTCACTGAGCCGGATCATGGTTCCGACACGGCCAAGGGCCTGGAGACCACGGCGGAGCGCCGCGGCGACGAATGGCTGCTGAACGGCGCGAAGCGCTGGATCGGCAACGGCGCCTTCGCCGATCTCGTCGTCATCTGGGCGCGTGACCTCGCTGACGATCAGGTCAAGGGGTTTCTCGTGCGCACGCCGGCGATCGGGTTCACCGGCACCAAGATCGAGCGCAAGCAGTCGCTGCGCGCGGTCGAGAACGCCGACATCGTGCTCGAGAACGTCGTCGTTTCGGAGAGTGACCGGCTACAGAAGATCGACGGCTTCCGCGACCTCGCTGTGGTGCTTCGCCTCACCCGCGCGGATGTTGCATGGCAGGCGCTCGGAGTCGCAGTGGGCGCCTACGAGGCATCCGTCGAATATGCCAAGACCCGTATTCAGTTCGGTAAGCCGATCGCCTCGTTCCAGCTCGTGCAGCAGAAGCTCGCCGACTCGCTGGCCGACATCACGGCATCCATCGCCATGTGCATGCGCGTCTCGCAGCTGCAGGATGAGGGCGCGCAGCGCGATCATCACTCCGCGATGGCGAAGGCATTCGTGACAAAGCGGATGCGCGAGGTCGTGGCCCGAAGTCGCGAGATCTGCGGTGGCAATGGCATCCAGCTCGATCACGGCGTCGCACGGTACTTCGCCGATGCCGAAGCCGTCTACACATTCGAGGGCACCTACGACATGAACTCCCTCATCGTGGGGCGGGCCATCACCGGCATCCCTGCCTTCGTCTGACCCGTCACGTTACGCGCACACCACCACAGGAGATCTCATGCCCGAGGCATACATCGTCGCCACCGCACGCTCCCCGATTGGCCGCGCCGGAAAGGGATCGCTCGTCTCGCTACGCGGTGACGATCTCGCCGCTCGCATGGTGCAGGCCGCGCTCGACAAGGTGCCGGGGCTGGACCCGGCCCGCATCGACGACCTGCTGCTGGGCACCGGCCAGCCCGCCGGTGAGCAGGGATTCAACATCGCGCGCATCGTGTCGGTGCTGCTGGGGCTTGACACCGTGCCAGGCACCACGGTGAATCGATACTGTTCGTCATCGCTGCAGACCACCCGGATGGCGTTCCACGCGATCAAGGCCGGCGAGGGCGATGTCTTCGTCTCGGCCGGGGTGGAGATGGTCAGCCGGTATGCGCAGGGCGCAGCGGATGCTTCGCCAGGACATGTGATCGAAAACCCGGCGTTCGGCGCTGCCGTCGCGCGCTCGACGTCGCGAAGCACGGCCGGCGCTGGGGCGTGGAACGACCCCAGGCGCGATGGGGCGCTGCCGGATCCGTATATCGCGATGGGTCAGACAGCCGAGAACGTGGCGCAGGTGCGCGGCATCACCCGTGACGAGCAGGATGCCTTCGCCGCACGGTCGCAGCAACGGGCCGAGGCGGCGATCGCGTCGGGGTTCTGGGCGCGGGACATCACGCCGGTGACCCTCGCCAACGGCACGGTGGTCTCCGCCGACGACGGACCTCGCGCCGGGGTCACCGCCGAGTCCCTTGCAGGGCTGCAGCCGGTGTTCCGTCCGGACGGAACGGTCACTGCGGGCAACTGCTGTGCGCTCAATGATGGGGCAGCGGCTGTCGTCATCGTGTCGGATCGCGTCGTGGAGGAGTTGGGGCTCGAGCCGCTGGCGCGCATCGTCTCGACCGGGGTGAGCGCTCTGTCGCCGGAGGTCATGGGGCTGGGGCCCGTTGAGTCTTCACGACGCGCGCTCGCCCTGGCCGGGCTCGACATCTCCGACATCGACCTCGTCGAGATCAATGAAGCTTTCGCCGCGCAGGTGATCCCTTCAGCACGTGAGCTCGGCATCGATGAGGAACGCCTGAACGTGCACGGCGGGGCGATCGCCGTTGGACATCCGTTCGGCATGACCGGTGCGCGCATCACGTCGACGCTGCTCAACGGGCTTGCTGCGACCGGTGGCCGCTACGGGCTCGAGACGATGTGCGTCGGCGGCGGCCAGGGCATGGCGATGGTGCTCGAGCGGATGTAACGGCATCCAATCACAGCAGGAAGAGGCGCGGCCCGGACGGGTTCGCGCCTCTTCCTGTGCCGCGAGTCACGCCGGGATGAAAAGGGCGACTGTCTCGGCGACCAGCGCCGGGCGCTCAGAGCCCTCGATCTCGACCGTCGTGCGCATCCCGACGCGCCAGCCCTGCACACCGCCTTCGACGGACGTGACCTCCGTGACCGCACGCACGCGGGATCCGGCCGTCACCGGCTGCAGAAAACGCACCTTGTCGAGGCCATAGTTCACGACCATTGCTGCACCGTCGACCTGCAGCAGCCCCTCGGTGAGGCGCGGCAGCAGCGAGAGGGTGAGGTACCCGTGTGCAATGGTGGCGCCGAACGGCCCTGACGCCGCGCGCTCGGCATCGAGGTGGATCCACTGCCAGTCTTCGGTGGCATCCGCGAATGCCTGGATGCGCGCCTGATCGATCGTGAACCAATCGCCGGTGGCATGTGCCCCGATCGCCTCGGCGAGTTCCGACGGGTGGGCGGCGACGATGCTCATGACGCGGGCCCTCCTGCCACATACAGCACCTGGCCCGAGACAAAGCCGGCCTCTTCTGAGATGAAGAAGGATGCCGCGGCGCCGATGTCCTCGGGCTGCCCTGCCCTGCCCACCGGGATCTCCTTCGCCATGTGCGCAACGAACTCATCGAAGCCGACACCCACGCGCTCGGCTGTCGAACGGGTCATATCGGTGACGATGAACCCCGGCGCGATCGCGTTTGCCGTGATGCCGTAGCGTCCGAGTTCGATGGCGAGGGTCTTCGTGAAGCCCTGCATTCCGGCCTTCGCGGCGGCGTAGTTCGCCTGGCCGCGGTTGCCGAGTGCCGAGGTGCTCGACAGGTTCACGACCCGACCCCAGCCGGCCTCGACCTGATGCTTCTGCACCGCCCGGCTCATCAGGAATGCACCGCGCAGATGCACGGAGATGACCGAATCCCAGTCATCCTCGGTCATCTTGAACAGCAGGTTGTCGCGGATGATCCCTGCGTTGTTCACCAGGATCGTCGGTGCGCCGAGTTCGGCGGCGATCAGGTCGACGGCTGCGGCCACCGCATCGGCGTCGGCGACGTCCGCGCCGACTGCGATGGCGCGGCCTCCGGCGTCGATGATGGTCTGCACGGTGCCTGCGCAAGCGGCTTCATCCAGGTCGAGAACAGCGACGGCGTGTCCGTCGGCGGCAAGACGGATGGCCGTTGCGGCGCCGATGCCGCGTGCGGCTCCTGTGACGATGGCAGTGCGGGTCATGGAGGGTCCTTTCGGTGGGGGCGAGGGCTGAGTGGTTCAGAAAGTGAGCAGCTGGCGCAGTTCGCTGCCGGTGGCGAGTCGGTCCATCGCCTCAGGTAGCTCGTCGAGGCGGATGCGGGATGACACCAGTCGCTCGAGCGGCAGGCGACCGGCGCGCCAGAGCTCGACATAGCGAGGGATGTCGCGCTCCGGTACGGCAGACCCCAGGTAGCTGCCGATGATGGTCCTCGCCTGTGCGGTCAGCTGCAGCGGAGACACCGTGGCCGTTGCATCAGGCGCCGGCAGGCCGACGGTGACGGTCGTGCCTCCTGGCGCGGTGAGTGCGAGGGCGGTCTCGAATGCGCGCGCGGAGCCGGCGGCCTCGATCACTACCGGCCCGTGCAGTCCAGCATCCACCGCTTCCGCCGGGAGATACGCGGAGGAGGCGCCGAGTTCGCGCGCGAGATCGAGTTTCGCAGGCACGGCGTCGACGCCGATGACTTCGTGACCGAGAGCTGCGGCGACGAGCAGAGCGGCCATGCCGACGCCGCCGAGTCCGACGACGATGACGCGGTCACCCGATGCGGGGCGGCCCGCGTTGATCACCGCTCCGCCGCCCGTGAGCACGGCGCAGCCGAGCAGCGCCGCGATCTCGGCTGGCACGTCGTCGTCGACAGCGACGACTGAGGTGCGGCTGACGACCGCGTGCGTCGCGAATGCGCTCACGCCGAGATGGTGGTGGATGTCTTCACCGGTCGCCGAGTTGCGGTGCAAGCGGATGCCGTCGCCGATGAGGGTGCCGCCGTTGTTCGCCGCGGAACCCGGGATGCAGGGGAGGCGTCCGTCCGTCCGGCAGTTTTCGCAGTCGCCGCATCGGGGCAGGAATGTCATCACCACGCGGGTGCCGATGGTGATGTCGGAGCCACCGGGTCCGACCAGCTCGATGATGCCGGATGCCTCGTGGCCGAGCAGCATCGGCATCGGACGCTGACGGGTGCCGTCGACGACGCTCAGATCGGAATGACAGACGCCCGCAGCCTCGATGCGCACGAGCAGCTCGCCGGGGCCGGGAGGATCCAGCTCCACCTCGCCGACCGTGAACGGCCGGGACTGTGCGAACGGGGGTTCAGCACCGGATATCTCAAGCACGGCTCCGCGGATGAGCATCCGACCTCCCTATGGCCACGCGTCAACGCGCGACTCTGCAATAATCATACCGACCAGGCGGTATGTAATCTAGTCATGTGCGATCTCGGCATCCCAGTATGGTGAGTGCATGGATCTGCGGGTCGCAGCATACGCGGTCGTCACCGACGACGAGGGAAAGGTGCTGCTGGCGCGCTGGACCGAGGGTCGCCGAGTCGCGTGGACGATGCCCGGTGGCGGGCTCGAACCCGGTGAAGATCCAGAGGATGCGGTGCGCCGAGAGGTCCGTGAAGAGACCGGCTACACAGTCCACGTGCAGGAACTGCTCGGTGTGCACTCCCGCGTCATTCCGGCCGGACGTCGAGTGAAGAAGGCCGCCGTCCCGCTGCATACGCTGCGCATCGTCTATCGAGCGAAGATTTCCGGCGGCAAGTTGCGCTTTGAGGAAGACGGCTCGACCGATATGGCCGGCTGGTTCACCACACCCGCCGTCGCTGAGCTGCAGCGCGTCAAACTCGTCGACATCGCCCTGCGCATGGCCGAGGTCATCTGACCAGGAAACCCGAAACCCGGGAAACCCTGATTCTCGGACGGAGCGCTCAGCCTCGCGGTTGCTCGGGCACCGTGATGTCGGCGACCGTCGCACCGTAGGCGGCGATCAGCGCATCGGCGTCCACGAACAGGCTGTAACCGTGCGCGCCAGCACCCATTGCAACCTGCTGTCCGACGATCGACTCATCGGCGTACACCGGCCAGTCGGTAGAGCTGCCGATCGGCACGATGGTGCCGCGCTCGTACCCGGTCGCGGCCAAGGCGAGCTCGGACTCGGGCAGGCGCAGCTTGTTCACGCCCACCAGGGCGCGCAACTTCGGCCACGAAATTGAGCGTCCACCCGGCACCAGCGCGAACAGGTATGTGTCGTCTGCACGCTTCACAACCAGCGTCTTGACGATGCCTGACGGGTCGATGCCGAGCAGCGCTGCAGCTTCGTGCAGGCTGTTCGCCTCAGGTCGCTCGCGGATCTCGATGTCGAGACCGCGCGCCGCCGCGGCATCCCTCACCCGTGAATGCGGGTCAGGCGAACTCACGCGTCTGGTGCGGAAAGCGGGTCGTCAGCAACCCAGAGCTCGTCGTCGGTGCGCAGCGCCTGCCATGCGGCGTAGAGCACGCCGGCAGCGGCAGCGACGCCGAGGATGATGGCGATGACCGATCCAAGACCGGGGCCGCTCTTCACGGGAGCTGCGGGCTGGTGCGAGAACGACAGGCCCTGACGCTTCGCGTTCGCGACATCCCATGCCGACAGCGCGGTGCCAACGACGCCGCCGACGATCGGGACGACCTTGTCATCCACGACCTGACGGCCAATCTTGATCCCGCGGTTGACGGTCGGCGCAACGCGTCGGTTGTAGGTGTCGTGCACGACGGGGAGAACCTGCTCGCGACCGACATTACCGAGCTGGCGACCGGCCTCGCGGGCGACGTCTGCTGCATGACCAACGAGAACCTGCTGGGATTCCCAGAGTTCCGTAGCGTCGTTCTGCAAACGGCGCAGTTCTTTCTTGCGCTTGCGGGTGAGGCTCACAATGTTCTCCTGCCGAGTTGGAGTACGGGGCTCCCCATCTTGCCAGACGAGTCTGGATGAGGGGAGAGAATCGACCATCTCATATGAAGCTCTGCGAGAATAGGGTCATGGCTCAGCACTCTCACGTTGCAACTCTGCACACCAACCGCGGCGATATCGTGGTCAATCTCTTCGGCGACCACGCTCCGAAGACCGTCAAGAACTTCGTCGGTCTCTCCGACGGAACCCAGGACTGGACTGACCCCGCCACCAACCAGCCCGGCGAGGGCGCGCTCTACAAGGACGTCATCTTCCACCGCATCATCCCGAACTTCATGATCCAGGGCGGCGACCCGCTCGGCCAGGGCGTCGGCGGCCCCGGATACAACTTCGACGACGAGATCAACATGGACCTCAACTTCAGCGAGCCCTACATCCTCGCGATGGCGAACGCTGGCCTTCGTCGTAACCCGATCACCGGGAAGGCTGAGGGCACGAACGGCTCGCAGTTCTTCATCACCACCGACCCGACCCCGTGGCTGCAGGGCAAGCACACAATCTTCGGCGAGGTTGCCGATGACGCTTCCAGGAAGATCGTCGACGCAATCGCCGCAGTTCCCACCGCAGCCGGTGACCGCCCGATCGAAGACGTCGTCCTGCAGTCGGTCGACATCGTCGCCGTCTGATCACGTCAGCTCTGGCCGATCCGGATGACTACACCTGAGTTCACGAGAAATCGCGAAAACTACTGCTATCGCCATCCGGATCGGCAGAGCTTCGTGCTCTGCCAACGCTGCATGCGCACTGTCTGCCCCGAGTGTCAGACTCAGGCGGCGGTCGGGGTCATCTGCCCCGAGTGCATGAAAGAGCAGCGCACCAACCGCACCCCCGCGCAGAAGCGCGCTCAACGGCAGTGGGGTCGCCGTTCCACGGTATCGATGGCCGCCGTTCAGTCCGGCAAGCCGATGATGACCTACGGCATCATCGCGGTCACCGCATTCGTCGGTCTGCTGCAGCTCGTGCCAGGCCTGGACATCAGCGGGCTGTTCCGATTCTGGATCGGCTATCTGCTCCCTGATCTTTCGGGCTACCCCTTCCAGCCGTGGCGCCTGCTCACCGCGGCCCTCGTCCACAGCGGCATCTGGCACATCGCCCTGAACATGCTCGCGCTCTGGATGCTCGGTCGCAGCCTTGAGCCCATGCTCGGTCGCTGGCGATTCCTCACCCTCTATGTGCTCGGAGCGCTCGGCGGCTCTGTCGCCGTCGGCATCATCGCGCCCGGAAGCGTTACCGTCGGTGCATCCGGCGCTGTCTTCGCGCTGTTCGGTGCGCTGCTTGTCATCGGATTGCACATCGGCGCCAACATGACCGGACTGTTCGTGCTGCTCGGCATCAACCTCGTGATCGGATTCGTGCCGGGCTTCAACATTGCCTGGCAGGCGCACCTCGGCGGCGCCGTCGTCGGTGCGCTGGTCGGACTCATCGTCTTGCGCACTCGCAAGCGCTCGCAGCGGCACTGGCAGATTCTGCTGCTGATCGCAGTTGCGGTGCTGTTGCTGGTAGCCGTCTTCACCCTTCCGCGGCTGATTCTGACCTGATCAAAAGTTGTTAACAGGGTTCTCCACCCCTGTGAATAACAACCGTGTAATTCTCCCCAGGCTGTGGATAACTTTGGGGATAACTTTCGGGCCGGCCTACCCACGAAAAACGCCCCCTCAAGAGAGGGGGCGTTCACAAGAGTGGATGCGAGGCTCAGCGCCAGCGCGTGGTCATGAGGAAGCCGATCAGCGCGATGCCGAGGCCGATGGCAAGATTCCACGAATCGATACCGGGAATGGGGAACTGCATCCCGGAGATGTAGAACACGAGGATCCACGCCAGCCCCAGCAGCATGAAGCCCAGCATCACCGGCTTGAACCACACGGCGTTCGGGGCCTGCTCGCCTTCCGCGCGCTCAACAACGGGTTCTTCGCTCTTACGCTCTCGTGCCATGCGGTCATTCTACCCAAGACGGCAGTCTTTGCAGTGTTCTCAGGCTGGCCTTCACTCGCGCGCGTTAGGATCGCCCCTATGACTGCCTCCGCCGTGCCGATGACGCGGCGTCAGCGTCGGCAGCGGAGTCGCCCACGCGCCACCTTCACCAGCGTGCTCGGCGAACTTCTGCTGACAGCGGGAGTCGTCGTCTTGCTGTTCGTCGCCTGGCAGATGTGGATCGGCGACATCATCCTCAGTGCTCAGGGCAACAGCGCAGGTCAGGCGATCACGCGGGAGTGGGAGCAGCTTCCTGTTCCGGAGCCCCCTCCCGTCGTCGAAGACGAAAACACCGGTGAGACCTGGTACGAGCCTCCTGTGCTGGAGCATCCGGGCCACGGCGAATATCTCGCACAGATGCGCGTGCCGCGTTTCGGTGATGACTACAACGTTCAAATTGCCGGTGGTACCAGCCGTTCGGTCACCCTCGACAACGGCTGGATCGGTGTATACGACCAGTCAGTGATGCCGGGGCAGGTGGGCAACTTCTCCGTCGCCGGCCACCGCACGACCTGGGGCTTCCCGCTGAACCGCATGGACAAGCTGCGTCTGAATGACGCCATCGTGGTCGAGACGCAGGAAGGCTGGTACACCTACCGCTTCCGCACACTCGAGTACGTTCAGCCGAGCGAGATCGATGTGCTCGAGGATGTTCCCCAGGTGCCGGGTGCCGTCACCGGAGAGCGCTACCTGACACTCACCGCCTGTTCACCGCTGTACTCGCTCGCCGAGCGCATCATCGGCTATTCCGTTTTTGAGGGCTTCCAGCCTCGCGCCGAGGGTGCACCGGAATCCCTGGCATCCGTTGACGAAGTGGCGGCCCCGTCGTGGTGAGGAAGATCTGATGTACGCAGCAATCTGGCGCATCCTGCCCGGCCCGTGGTGGCTGCGGGTGCTGATCCTGCTCGTTGGGGCCGCCGCCATCCTCTATGGACTCTTCTTCTACGTCTTCCCGTGGGTGAGCCCGCTCATCACCCCGGGCGAGGTCGACCTGGAGTGAGCGTGCGCGTGCTCGTCGTGGACAACCACGACAGCTTCGTACACACGCTTGTCGGCTACCTGCGTGAGCTCGGTGCCGACACCGAGATGATCGAGGCTGATGCCGAGACGGCAGCGGGCTTCGCCCGCATCTTGCCTGATTTCGATGGCGTGCTGCTCTCGCCTGGTCCAGGCAGGCCACGGGATGCGGGAGCTTCGGTCGACATTGTCCGCCTCGCGGCCGAGAGACGGATGCCAATGCTGGGGGTCTGTCTCGGACATCAGGCGATCGGCGCAGCCTTTGCCACTGAAATCGCTGAAGCACCGGAACTCATGCACGGCATGCTCTCGTCGATCAGCCACGACGGGTCGGCTCTGTTCGACGGCATCCCTTCACCCTTCGACGTGGGCCGCTATCACTCGCTGGCACTGCCGGAGGCCGAGCTGGCACCAGAGCTCGTCGTCACGGCACGCACGACGTCGGGGACGGTCATGGCGCTCACGCATCGTGAGCTGCCGATTCGAGGCGTGCAGTTCCATCCGGAGAGCGTGCTCACCCAGCACGGCTATCGGCTGTTGGCGAACTGGTTGAGCGAGGTCGCGTCAGCGGCCGGGTTGGCGTACGACGCGCGACGGGAATCGGCGGGGTTGACGCCGCTGCCCTCGGATCACTCGCAGTAGCGCAGTTCGACCTCGGAATGCACGGGAACATCGCCGGGTGCGAGTGACAGCGACAGCACTATTCCCGGGGCTTCCAACTCTCCACACTCGCCGATCGACGTCGGCACGGCGGTGAGATTGAGGTTCTCCAACTCAGCCGTGGCCGCATCTACCGTGAAGCCGGTGACATCGCGCATGGTGACTCGCCCACTGGCGACGACGAGGTTCACGATCGTTCCCGGTGCGACTTCGTCGCCTGCCTCGACGTTGGTTGTGGCGAGCACTGTTTCGGCGGCGCTTTCCGCGTCATTCTCGGGATTCACGTTTCCCAAAGCCAGGCCCTCTGCTTCCAACGCCTCGACTGCGGCCGATTGTGAAAGGCCGATGAGCTTCGGAACGATCACGGTCTCGGCGCCTGCAGAGACATAGACAGTGACGGTCTGGCCGACCTCGACCGACTGCTCGGCCTTCGGGTCGGTGCGGATCACATTGCCCTCGGTGATCTCAGCATTGGCTTCGGTGACGATGGTGGAAAGCAAGCCGAGTTCTTCGAGGTCGGTCTGTGCGCGCTGTGAAGAGACATCGATGAGGTCGGGCACGACGCGGGATGAGGTCGGAATCTGCTCACCGCGTGGCATCAGGATCACCCACAGCAGAACTGAGATGAGCAGCACGGCCAGCAACGCGACGCCCGCCCAGATCCACACCACCGGTGGCCCAGACTGGGTGCGGGCCATCGTCGTGTCGGTGCTGAGCTGGCGAAGCGAGCGTGCGGTCTCCTGCGCCTGACGAGGGCTCGATCCATACAGCTCGCTGGTGAGTGCGCCGAGCTGCTTCTTGCTCGGAGCCTTGCCGGCGACGGCACTGTCCAGCGCGGCGCGGAAGCTCGCTGCATCCGGATAGCGCTGGTACGGGTCTTTCGCGAGGGCACGCAGCACGATCGGGTCAAGGGCACCGGGGGCGTCTTCATTGACCTCAGTGGGCGCGAGCGGCGTCTCGCTGACGTGCTGGTACGCGACAGCGACCGGCGACTCTCCGCGGAACGGCTGACGGCCGGTGAGAAGTTCGTAGAGCACGACGCCGGTCGAATACAGGTCAGCGCGGGCATCCACCGGCTCGCCCTTGGCCTGCTCGGGCGAGAAATATGCGGCGGTGCCAATGATCTGAGTGGTCTCGGCGACGGTCGATGATGAGTCAGACACCGCACGCGCGATGCCGAAGTCCATGACCTTGACCTGGCCCTTTTCGGTGACCATCACGTTGCCGGGTTTGATGTCGCGGTGCACGACGCCAGCGCGGTGCGAGTAGTCGAGAGCCTCGAGGATGCCGTCTACATAGCGAAGGGCATCCTCAACGGGCACGGGGCCTTCGGCGATGATCTCCTTCAGCTGGCGTCCCTGCACGAGCTCCATGATGATGTACGGCTCGCTGCCAGGCGAGCCCGCAGGGGCGGAACCGTCGCCGGCCGAAGCAGGATCGCCCGCATCGAACACGCGCACGACCGAAGGGTGCGACATCCGTGACGCTGCCTGTGCTTCCAGCCGAAAGCGGGTGCGGAAAGCCGTGTCGCGAGCGAGGTCAGGATCAAGGATCTTGATGGCGACTTCGCGACCGAGCGTGATGTCGTAACCGCGATAGACCTTCGCCATGCCACCGTGGCCGATGAGCTCGTCCACACGGTATCGCTCGGCAATGATGCGCGGCTCTGCGGACACTGAAGACTCCCCCTGGTCTGACAACAACGTGAATCTACTGAGGTTACCCTCAGCCTTCGCTGTTCTTGTCGTCCTTGTTGTTGCCGTTGCCGTTGTCACCGTTGCCCGCGCCGGGCGTGGGTGTCGGAGTCGGTTCCGACTCAGGCTGGACGATGGTCACCGAAAGATCGTTCGAGTTCGGTGATGTACGAGGCTCGCCGCCACCGCCGCAGATTCCGGCGTAAGAGGCGACCATCCGCTGCGCATCCTCTGCATCGCTGACCAGAACCTGCACGCTGCGCACGTCTGCGCCGAATGTGGGCCCTACGCCGCCGACGAAGGTGGCGCCGGTGAGATTCACTGTGTAGCCGTCGACAGTCGTTCCGCTGGGACAGGTGAATCCTGCGCCCCACGTGATCGTCACAGTCGAACCGGCCTTGACCTCAGACGGGTTGCCGTTGATCATCGGGACGTCCGAGGGCGCCGTCAGCGGTGCACGCTCCCCGTAGGAGGTGAGCGTGATCGTCTGGTCGACGGCCACATTGCCTCCAGGTTCGACCATGTAGATCTGGCCAATCTCCTCGTCCGAGGCCGCCGCGTTACCGGGGACGCAGTTGACGAGGGTGAAGCCGTTCTCATTGAGAATCGCCGTAGCCGCTTCGCACGTCTGACCGTTCAGGCCCAGCGAGTCGACGTTGACGCGCGTCGGCTCGGGCGTCGGAGTGGGCGTGGGCGGCGGCGGTGTCGTCGGCGGAGCTGACGTGGGTGTATCGATCGGGGTGGGGTCATTCGGGTTCATCAGTCCATAGACGGTGGCACCCAGCACGATCGCGAGCAGCGCGATCAGCGCGATCAGCGGCCACGTCCACGGGCTGCGCTTCTTCTTCGGACGATCCTCTTCATCGGCGCTGCTGCCGGCGGGCAGCTGCGCTGTAGTCGGGAGGATGCGCGTGGCGCCGTCATCGCCGTTTGCCGTGAGCAGGCGCGTCGCGTCATCATTTGCGACACCGCCGGAAGCGATAGCAGGGACGGCGATCGCTGCGGAATTCAAATCGCCGCGGCGGAGGGCCTGCGCTGCACGTGCGACCGTTGCCGACGAAGAAGGCCGGTCGGCCGGCTTCTTCGCGATCATCGCCATGACGAGGTTCTGCACCGGGATCGGCACCGTCGGCGGCAGCGGCGGGGGCTGCTCGTTGATCTGTGCCATCGCGATCGCGACCTGCGACTCGCCAGTGAACGGGCGCTTGCCTGCCAGGCACTCGTACGCGACGATTCCCAGCGAATACGTGTCGGTCGCAGGAGATGCCGGGTGCCCTGACGCTTGCTCAGGCGACAGATACTGCACAGTACCCATGACCTGACCGGTCGCCGTCAGCGGCACCTGGTCAGCGATGCGGGCGATGCCGAAGTCAGTGATCTTCACCCGGCCATCCGGGGTGATCAGCAGGTTTCCGGGCTTGATGTCGCGATGCACGAGACCGGCGGCGTGCGCAGCCTGCAGCGCGGACGCCGTCTGCGCGACGATGTCGAGCGTCTTGTCGGCGCTCAGCGCGCCGTCGCGCTCGAGAAGCGTGGACAGCGCCTCGCCTGGTACGAGTTCCATGACGAGGAAGGCACTGCCGTTCTCCTCGCCGTAGTCGAAGACACTGGCGATGCCCTCATGGTTGACGAGTGCGGCGTGCCGGGCCTCAGCGCGGAAGCGCTCGAGGAAGCCCGGATCCCCCATGTACTCGTCCTTGAGGATCTTGATGGCGACGATGCGTCCGATGACATGATCGGTCGCCTCCCACACCTCGCCCATACCGCCGATTGCGATACGCGACTGAAGCTCGTATCGACCACCGAACGACACACCCTGCGTCGGCCTCATTTGTAAAGCACCGCCTCTATGACCATCTTCGCGATCGGGGCGGCGAGCGTGTCACCGGATCCCGACTGTCCCATTCCGCCGCCGTTTTCGACAACGACCGCCACCGCAACCTGCGGGTCGTCCGCAGGTGCGAAACCGGTGAACCATAACGTGTACGGATCGTCGGGGTTGTGCTCGGCCGTCCCCGTTTTACCGGCGACGTCGATACCGTCTATTCTTGCACCCGTCGCCGCGCCATTCGCGACGCTCGCCACCATTGACTCGGTGACCTCATCGGCGACATCAGCATCCACAGCGCGATCGAACTCCGTGCTCTCATATTCGCGGATCACCGAGAGATCGTTGCCGATCACTGCATCCACCAGGCGAGGGTTCATCACCACTCCATCGTTAGCAAGGCCGGCCGAGATCATCGCGACCTGCAACGGCGTTGACGTGACCTCTCCCTGACCGAATCCGGTCAGGGCAGTCTGAGCGTCGTCCAGGCCGCGCGGGTACTTGGAGACGGCGGATGTCAGAGGCGTATCGAAGCTCTGATTGAAGCCGAACTTCTCGGCGGTCTCGAGGATCGCCTGGTCACCGATCGCGACAGCGAGCTCCGCCATCGGGATGTTGCAGCTCAGGCGGAGCGCCTCTGCGATCGTCACGGTCTCGCCGGATCCGCACGTGCCGTTCCAGGCATTCGACACCTGATTCGTGGAACCAGGCAGCGTGTAGCGGGCCGGGTTGGGCAGCGTCGACTGCGACGTCCAGTCGCCGGTGGCGTATGCAGCGGCCGCAACGAGCACCTTGAACGTGGACCCAGGCGGGTTGAGCTCACCGATGGCACGGTTCTGCAGCGGGTTCGGCTTCAGCGCGTCAAGAGCGTCGTAGGCGGCTTCAGCCTGGCTACCGCTGTGCACGGCAAGCTGGTTCGCGTCGAAGCCGGGGCTCGACACCATGGCGAGGATTCGGCCCGTCGAAGGCTCGATGGCCACGACGGCGCCTTGCAGATCGCCAAGCCCTTCGTATGCGGCCTGCTGCGCCGCGGCATCCAAAGTCAGTTCGACGCTGAACCCACGTTGCGGCTGGCCGGAGACGATCCGCTCGATCTCCGCGAAGAATGCGCCCCCGCCGGTGCCGGAAAGATCTGTGTTCAACGCGTTTTCGATGCCCGTCGATGACTGCAACGCCGGGTTGAAGTAGCCGGTAACGCTCGACCAGATCTCAGAGTCGGTGTACACGCGCTGATACTGGTACTCGTCTTCGGATGGCACCGAGTACGCGATCGGCGAGCCATCGGCAATGATCGACCCGCGCTGGATCTCATAGCTGTCCAGCAGGGTGCGCGTGTTGCGGTCAGACTGAGCGAGGTTCTCAGCGGCGACCACCTGGATCCAGCTGGTCGACGCGAACAGCGCGAGGAACATGAACAGCATGACGATGCTGAGACGCCTGAGTTCTTTAGTCATCAGCCGATCACCACCCTGGGCTGGCGGCGCACGCCGTCAGAGATACGCAGCAACAGTGCCACGATGAGCCAGTTCGCGACCAGCGATGACCCGCCGGCTGCGAGGAACGGCGTCGTGAGACCGGTGAGCGGGATGACACGGGTGACGCCGCCGACCATGATGAATACCTGCAGGGCGATCGTGAAGGAAAGACCGATGGCGAGAAGCTTGCCGAAGTCGTCCTGCCCGGCGATACCGATGCGCACGCCGCGGCTGACGAAAACCATGTACAGGCAGAGGATCGCGAACAGGCCGATCAGCCCGAGCTCTTCGCCGAGGCTGGGGATGATGTAGTCACTCTGCGCGAGCGGGGTGATGTCGGGGCGGCCCTGACCAAGACCCGTGCCAAGCAGGCCACCGTGCGCGAGCCCGTAGATGCCCTGCACGAGCTGGTATCCGGGGCCCTCCGGGTCGACGATGTCTGGATCGAAGGCGAACAGCCAGTTCGTGAAACGGCCGCGCACGTACTCGAGGATCTGGGTCGCGGCGAGCACTCCTGCGGCAACCATCGCGAGGCCGATCAGCACCCAGCTCGTCTTGCCGGTGGCGACGTACAGCATGGCGATGAACATGCCGAAGATCAACATTCCGGTTCCGAGGTCGCGCTGCACGACAATGATGCCGAGGGAGATGACCCAAACGATGATGACGGGGCCGAGCTCTCGCATCCGAGGCCACGTCATGCCGAGGAACGACTTTCCGACCGAGGTGAGGCTCTCGCGGGTACGCACCAGATAACCGGCGAAGAAGATGGCCAGGCAGATCTTGGCGATCTCGCCGGGCTGGAACGAGAAGAGCCCACCGAGCGAGACCCAGACATCCGCTCCCGCGTCGCTGACGCCAAGGCCGGGAACGAACGGCAGCAGCAGCAACAGGATTCCGACGAGGCCGAACACGTAGGTGAACCGGAACAGGACGCGATAGTTGCGCAGCAGGATGACGATCGCGATGGCGCCAGCGAGTGAGATCGCCGTCCAGACCAGCTGCTTCGTCGAGTATGCCGCCCACCCGGTGAGGTGCTCGGCGATGTCAAGTCGATAGATCATCGAGATGCCCAGGCCGGTCAGCAGGGTGGCGATGGGCAGCACGAAGGGGTCGGCATCGGATGCCACGAACCGCAGCACGAAGTGCAGAGCGAAGGCGAGCACTGCCAGGCCCCCGCCGATGAACAGGATGAACGGGTCGATGGCCCCAAGCGCGCCCAACTGCACGAGCGTGAGTGCCGCGCCGCTCAGAGCGCAGGCGAACAGCAGCAGCCAGAACTCGCGGTTGCGCTGGGTCTGCGGCATCCGCATCCGGCGCAGCGCCTTGATGACCGCGGTATCGGTGGCGACGTCGGTGCTCATTCGGCGCCCTCCCCTTCGACAGCGTCAGTGGAGGCCGGGGTGGGAGCGGGGGTGGGCGTCAGCGTGGGTGTTGGCGTGGGCCTGGGCATGGTGGTCTCGCCGGTGACCTCTTCTGCTCCAGCCTGCAGGCGGTCAACGATCGCCATGGCATCGGCGAGCGAACGCGCGTTGATCGTGCGCTCCACCGAGGAACGCTGGTACGGCGGCAGATCGGCGAGCAGGATGTCGGTGTCTTCGATCTCGGTCGACAGTGGGATCGGGCCGATGTTCTGCTGCACCCCCTGGAAGATCACGACGCTGTCTTCGTCGGCGCCGATGAAATATCGCGTCTGAGTCCAGCCGTACGCGAGGAAACCTGCGCCGGTGAGTGCGAGGATCACGACGACGAGCGCAGCGATCCAGCCGATGCGGCGGCGCTTTGCACGGCGGCGATCCTCCTCGATGAGCTCTTCGAGGTAGTCGGCGGCCGGCTCGAAGTGCGAGGGCTCGTTTGCGGCTTGACGCACCGGGTGCAGCCAGTTTGCGCGGCCGGTGCGTGCGGCAGGGATGAGCACACCGGAGGGGTTGGATGCCGCTCCGACGATGGTGGCGGGGCCGGAGGAGAGCGGATGCGCACCACCCACCTCGACCAGCACGATCGTCACATTGTCCGGCGCGCCGCCGTCGAGTGCCTGCTTGAGCAGATTGTCAGCGGTGCGGCCAGGGGGCAGGCCCAGACGCATGGCTTTGAGGATGTGCGGGTCGTCGACGACACCGGTGAGGCCGTCGGAGCAGAGCAGCCAACGGTCGCCGGGGAGTGTGGGCATGACGAAGAGATCGAGCTCCGGGTCATGGTCCATGTCGCTGAGCACGCGCATCAGCACCGAACGGCGCGGGTGATACCGGGCCTCTTCAGGAGTGATGCGGCCTGAGTCGACCAGGCGCTGGACGAAGGTGTGGTCGGCGGTGATCTGCGTCAACTCGTCATCGCGGTAGAGGTAGATGCGCGAGTCGCCGATGTGACCGATGACGGCGTGGTCGTCGACCATGATGATCGCGCTGACCGTGGTGCCGAGACCGGCGAGCTCGGGGCGCTCCTTGGCCGCGCGGATGAGATCGCCTGCGGCCGTCGTAACCGCAGCCTGGAGGGATGCTTGCGCGTCATCTGTGGAATCGAAGGCCTGGTCGAGGCGTTCCAAACGCTGGATGGCGATGCTGGATGCGACATCCCCTCCCGCGTGGCCGCCCATGCCGTCGGCGACAGCGAACAGGTTGTCGCCGGAATAGCCGGAGTCTTGGTTGTTAGAGCGGACCTTCCCGGTGTGGGAGATCGCAGCACTCGATCCTTCGAAGACCATGCCCGCGTCAGGCTCGCAGCTCGAAGGTCGTGGCGCCCACCTTGATGGCGTCACCGATGCTGATCGGTGCCGGAGCCCCGCTGACGCGTGCGCCGGCGAGGAAGGTGCCGTTCGTAGAGTCGAGATCCTGAATGATCCAGCTGTCGCCACGCAGCAGAAGGCGGGCGTGGTGGCTGGAGGTGTAATCGTCGCGGATGACGAGACCGGATTCGCTGGAGCGGCCGATCGTCATCGGCTGGGTGCCGAGCGGAAGCTCGAGTCCTGCCTTCGGCCCAGAGGTGATCACGAGTTTGGACACGGTGCTCGTGGTGGCTGCTCCGCTCGTACGCGGGGCGGCCTGCGGCTTCACGGCCGGTGTCAGAGCCTGCGTCAGTGCGGATGAGGCGGCCTGTGACGGCGCGGGGGTGGGTGTCGCGGCGGCGACCGCTGCCTCGGCCGGAAGCTTTCGCACCTTCACGCCGAACAGGTCGGCGCGCAGCGAATAGATGACGCCGAACACGAAGAACCACAAGAGCACCAGGAATCCGATGCGCAACAGCAGGAGCGTCAGTTCAGGGACGTCGGTCATCGATTCACCCCCGACGTGTGATCAGCCGTCACGGGGACAATCCGAAACACGAGGTCGGTGCGACCGATCGTGATGGTCGTGTCGGTGGGTAGTGGCGCTTCGCGCACCTTGTCACCATTGACCTTCGTGCCGTTGGTGGAGCCGAGATCGCGCATCATGGCGCGCTCACCGTCCCACAGGATCTCGACGTGCTTGCGGCTGGATCCGGCATCCGCGATTGTGATGTCGGCGTCGCTGCCGCGCCCGATGACGCTGCGTGCGTGAGTGAGAGTGTGGCGGCGTCCGTCGACGTCGACGACGGCCTGCCAGCTGACGCGGCCTTCGACGGTGCCGGAGTCCACACGTACTGTGCCGGTGGCGACCTTGTCATCGATTTCGAGTGTGATGGAGACGGGGCCAGCGAAGCTGTAGCCCTGCGCTTTCGCGTGCGTGTTGATGAGTGCGTGCAGCTCGTCTGTCAGGGCGCCGCCGAGTGCGTGCATCCGCTGATAGTCGTCTGCGCTGAGGCGCACGGCGTAGCCGTTCGGGGCGATGATGCGCTCGCGGCTGACGACAGCGGCTTTGATGTCGGCTTCGCGACGGATGGCCGAGGCGATCTCCACCGGTTGGATGCCGCTGCGGAAGGTCTTGGCGAATGCACCGTTCACGGCGCGCTCAAGACCCTTCTCAAAGCTGTCAAGTAGTCCCACTGGGCTCCTCTGGCATTGCGGACCGGTAGACACATCGTAGCCAGGTGACCTGGATATGCGCCTGCGGGGCGTCGCAATCGGCGTTGTGCCGGTCGAACTCCGGTCAAGCTGCGGGCAAGCTGCGGTCGAGAATGGCTTTCCTGCACGGGACAGGACTTGGCCGCACCTGTCTGATGCTGCAGGACCATTCTCACCGGTGCAGAGCGTGAGCGGGGTGGCCTCGGCGAGTTCAGGGAGAGGGATTCTGCGTGATATCCTCTTCAAGTTGAGTTCTTCGGAATGAGACGTTCGCGCGAGTGGCGGAATGGTAGACGCGCTGGCTTCAGGTGCCAGTGTCCTTACGGGCGTGGGGGTTCAAGTCCCCCCTCGCGCACGCGAATGAAACAGCCCTTCACCAGGTCTTAGGATCCAGGTGAGGGGCTTTTTCGTTTCTCGTCAGGTTCAGCGGAACACCCGGCTGATCGCGCCCCCGGTCTGGAAGAGTTGCAACCACACGAAGAAGCGTTGCAGTGGGCGCAGCAGGAAGCCGACCACGTGACGCCAGCCGGTGCGGCGCTGCCAAGACGAGGTGAGAGTGACTTGGGTGCCGCCCGCAGCGGGTGAGAGCTCGATCGAAAGCGTGCGGGAAATCGGCTGAGGGGCGTCGGGGAACTCGAGTAGCCAGACCACCGACGTCGGCTCCAGTGCGACGGCCTGCGTGATTCGCCGCCGCCGAAACGGCTCCTTGACCTTGGCAGACTTACCATCCGGGTACGTGGTGCGTGAATGGACGATCCAGGTGCCCGAGGTTTCCACCTCGACGGTTCCCGACTGCGGATCCCACTCCGGCATCCGCTCAGCATTCGATACGAGTGCCCAGACATCGGCAATGGATGCGGGGACGAAGGCCTCGAATCGCCCCTGCACCATGTTCTTCGACGACGTCGGATGCTGCGGAATCCGTTCGGCATCATCGAGTCGTTCAGTCACCGCGGCCGGTGTCGTCCCCATTCGTTCAAGGATGCCGGCGATCAGCCCGCTCGGCTCTGTCAGCAGCTCGCGCAGAATCGCGGCCGCGTCTCCTGCGCGCCGGCCCTCGCCAGCGCGGGTCATGACGCCCAATGCTCGCTCGCTCCACTCGTACCCCGCGGTCTCGTGGAACGTGATGCGACCGGGCTCGTTCTGCTCGATGGAGACACCGAGTGACCGCAGTTGCGCGGCGTGCTGTTCTCGTGTGGCTTCGCGCGCAGCATCCAGCGTGATGCCGAGTCCACGCAGCACCTGACCGGCCTTCTGTTCGCTGAGCATCAGCGCGAGCAGGAGATGTTCGAGGTCGGCCTCGCGGCGCCCCTCGCGTGATGCCTCCTCCATGGCGGTGGCGCTCAACGTCTGCATGGTCGCGGCGGCGGTAAGGAAGCGACTCATGAGTTCCTCCTCGGGACGGGGATCGTCGGATCGACGCGTTTGGCATACTTCTTGTGCACGGCCTGTCGGCTCACACCGAGTGCATCGGCGATCTCCTGCCAACTCATGCCCGCCCGCAGCGCGGCCTCGACCTGTTTGAGCTCGAGCGTGTCGGCGAGAACGCGCAGAGACGACACCGCACGCAGACCTGCCCGGGGATCGCTGAGATCGGCGGCGATGGCCGCGATGGCTGTGGATTCCATGCTGTCAACCTATGTTGCTTAGAATTATCTGTCAACTCCGGTTGCTAGCGACCAGGCGACTAGATTTGCAGCACACCTCTCCTTATTCGACGGAGTGCCTCATCTCTCGTTCTGTTTTCTCCTCGGCGGCCGGTCGCGGCGTCGCGGCATCCCTGCTGGCATCCGTACTGTTCGGTGTGATCAGCCTGCTGGGTGGCCATCTCGACGGCTTCACACCCGAGGAGACGACGGCCTGGCGCGTGCTGTTCATCCTGATCCCACTCCTTGCGGTGCACGCCTCCTCGAGGGCCCGCACCGAGCTGAAAACCGTGACCGCGCGCATCACGCGCAGCCCGAAGCTGATACTGATCGTTCTCGTCTCCAGCGGCATCATGGCGCTGCAACTGTGGGTGTTCATGTGGGGACCAGCCAACGGGCACGCGCAGGACATCGCCTTTGGCTACTTCCTGCTGCCGCTGGTGATGGTCGTCGTGGGACGCGTGTTCTTCCACGACCGGCTGAGCATTCTGCAGTGGCTCGCGGTGGCGGCAGCCGGCGTCGGTGTACTCGCTCAGTTGCTGATCGCCGGAGGCGTGAACTGGCCGGTCGCCATCATTGCCGGCCTCTACCCGATCTACTTCGCTCTTCGCCGCTGGACTGGTCTCGATTCGATGCAGGTGTTCCTGATCGAGATCGTCGTGCTCATCGTGCCGGCTGTCGTGGTGATCATCATCTCGTACGCGTCCGATCCATCGCGAAGCATCCCCGCGTCCTGGCCCTGGATGCTGCTGATGGCATCGCTCAGCGGTGTGGCGATGACCCTCTATATCCTCGCCTCACGCCTGCTTCCGCTGTCTTTGTTCGGCCTGCTGTCATATCTCGAGCCTGTGCTGCTGCTGGGCGCGGCACTTCTGCTGGGGGAGATGTTCACGGCGCAGGATGCGTTCGTCTACATCCCGATCGTCATCGCCCTCGTACTGCTCGGTGTGAGCGGACGCCGCCATCGTGGGAGCTCCCGAATCCATCTGGAAGAGCCACCGCTGTGACCGGTCAGATCCAGCCCTATTCTCCAACCGTACGCGTCGCTATTGCGACTCCGGCCACGGGTCGACCTCGTGTCCGAGGCGGGGCATCGCAAAGGTGACGCCAGCGCTGCGAGCCCGCTTCTCGAGCCATTCGAGCGACTTCGCGACGTTGTCGAACGGCGCGGGCAGGGGCCGCAGGGGGCGATCGAGCCTGCGTGTGAAGTTGTCCCAGTGGATGGGGATCACGCGCCGAGCCCCAACGGCTTCCACGGTCTCCCGCCAGTACGCCTCTCGGAACTCGTCGGACTGCGTGCCCAGCGCGCCGATGCCGAGGTAGACGGTGTCTGCATGCCGCCCCGCGAGGGCACCGGGAATGTACGCTGCGCTCGCGTGGATGAGGACTGTTCCGCGCTGATGCTCGGCGAAAAGGGAGTAGCACTCCCCGGTGCGGTACGCCACTGTTTTGGCGGGGGGAGTGATCGGTGTCGTGATCTCGCCAGGGACGAGGTCGTCGGGACTGTGGGCTGCGTGCACCGCCGTGAGCGTGAACGTGCCGAACCGGACCGGCTGGTCATGGTGTGCTGTCATGAAGCGTTCCTGAGGAAAATCGACTCCGCGGGAGATCTGCCGCGTTGACTCCGATCCGATGAGCCAGGCGCCGGTCTTCTGCGCGACCGTCGCAGAGTCGAGGGCGTGATCGACGTGGGAGTGGACGACGAACACCGCATCGAGTCGGTCGATGTCAGCGCGACGCAGGGCGGCCTTGATGCGCCGCTGGTCTGGTCGGACCTTGCCGAAGGAAAAGCGGAGGAGGCCCGGTCGGGAGAAGTAGCCGTCGGTGAGGATCGCCGTGGTGTCGTCCCGGAGCAGCACAGTGGATACGCCGAGAAACACCGCGCGGACTTCGCCTTTCGCTGCCGGCGGGGCCAGCGGTTCGGCGGACGCATCCCACTGGTCGATGTTCGGCGTTCGCATCATCTCGCTGATGATCGTGGGGACGCTCTTACCTCCGCCGAGCTTCAGCTTGCCGTCGCCGCTCATAGCGCCTTGCCCAGGGCGCGGCCGACGGTGCGGCCGGTGAAGATGCATCCGCCGAGGAAGGTGCCTTCCAACGCGTTGTAGCCGTGCGCGCCGCCGCCGCCGAAGCCCGCTGCCTCACCCGCGGCGTACAGGCCGCTGATCGGCTGCCCGGCTGCATCGAGAGCTCGGCCGCTGAGGTCGGTCTGGATGCCACCGAGAGTCTTCCGAGTAACGATCCAGAGCCGCACGGCGATGAGGGGGCCGTGCGAAGGGTCGAGGATTCGGTGCGGCTTCACGGTGCGAGTGAGCTTGTCACCGAGGTAGCGACGGCTGTTCTGTATCCCCATCGTCTGCGCATCCTTCGAGTACGGATTGACGATCTCGTTGTCGCGGGCCGTGATCTGCTTCTCGATCTCTCCCAGATCGAGAAGGCCGTCTCCCGTCATCTCGTTCATGCCGCGCACCAGCTCGGAGAGCGTGTCGGCGACAACGAAGTCGGCGCCGTGGTCTTTGAAGGCCTCGACCGGGCCCGGTGCGGAGCCGCCCAGCCGACTGCGGAGCAGCAGGCCGAGATCGCGGTTGGTGATGTCAGGATTCTGCTCAGAGCCGGAGAGAGCGAACTCCTTCTTGATGATCGTCTGGTCGAGGATGAACCACGAGTAGTCGTACTCGGCGATATCCGGCGTCGTGCGGAGGATCTTCAACGTGCCGAGGGTGTCATAGCCCGGCAAACCCGGTGCCGGGAGCCGCCTGCCACGTGCGTCCAGCCAGAATGAGGATGGTCCGGGGAGGATGCGGATCGCGTGGTCTGGCCAGATCGGGTTCCAGTTCTGCACCCCCTCGGTGTAATGCCACATTCGGTCTCTGTTGACCAGGCGCACTCCCTGCTCGGTGGCGATGTCGAGCATCCGTCCGTCCACGTATTCCGGCACGCCGGTGATCATTTTCCGCGGAGGCGTACCGAGGCTCTCCGGCCACCACTTCCGCACTTGCTCATGATTGCCGCCGATGCCGCCGCTGGCGATGACGACCGCTTGCGCGCGGAACTCGAATTCGCCGAGCGGGTCGCGGTTCGATGGCGCACCGCGGCGGGCAGTGTCCGGCGCGAGCACGGTGCCGCGCACGCCGGTCACCACACCGTCGTCGAAGATCAACTCGTCCACGCGATGGCGGAAGTGGAACGCCACGTGCCCCGCGTCGGATGCTGCTCTGGCCTTGTTCGCGAAGGGCTCGGAGATGCCCGTTCCCGTTCCCCAGGGCACATGGAATCGGGGGACGGAGTTGCCGTGACCTCGAGCGGTCAGCGCTCCGCGCTCCGCCCACCCGACCAGCGGCGTGAACTTCACGCCCTGCTCCTCGAGCCACGCCCGCTTGTCGTCCGCGGCGAACTCGACGTAGGCCCGACCCCACTGGGCGGCCCATTCGTCCTCGGGGTGCTCACCGTCCAGACGATCCCAACCCGCTGAACCCTGCCAGTCCTGCCAGGCCAGCTCGAACGAGTCGCGCACTCTCAGATGTCGCTGCATCGGGGTGTCGACCATGAAGATGCCGCCGAACGACCAGAAGGCCTGCCCGCCCAGGTTCGCGGCATTCTCCTGATCAAGGATCAGCACTTTCTTGCCCGCCCGCACGAGCTCGTTGCTGGCGACCAGGCCCGCAAGGCCACCCCCGATGATGATGACGTCTGCGTCCATCGTGTCTCCCGATCCTCTTGCGTCGACAGTGCTTTGAATTCAGACTGTACTCAATACACTTCGTATTGAAAAGGGGTTGTACCTTGATCAGGAAGAGGAGGAGCGCCCGTGGCGACACTGACACTGCCGGCTGACCGGGTACCCCGCAGGCGATCAGAGACCAGGCGACGACTTCTCGAAGCGACCAGCGGACTCCTGCTCGAGGGCGGAGTATCGGCCGTGACCGTCGACGCCGTCACCGGACGAGCCGGCTACACGAGGGGTGCGTTCTATTCCAACTTCGCCTCGCTCGACGAGTTGGTGTTCAGCATTTACGCCGAGCATCAGGCGGATGTCCTCACCCGACTGACGGCTGCGGTTGGCCGCGTCGTCGCCCGAAAGCCGATGTCGACGAAGGACGCGGTGGAGGATGTGGTCGAGGCGATGACGTTCGATCTGGAATGGCTCCGGATCAGGATCAACTTCGCCTCCGACGCCCAGTACGACTTCACTCTCGCCAGCCAGTTCCTGGAGCACGAACGCGAATTCCTCAGCGCCTTGCAACCGGTTCTCGTAGGAGCCCTCTCGCAGCTCGGCCTCGCCCCGACGGTGCCGGCGGACCTATTCACTCGAGCCGTCGTGGCAGCTCACAACGGGGCGTTGGCCAACAGTGTCCCCGACCCTGACCCGTCACAGCTGCGCCGGCTCGTATGCAGCGCAGTCATCCTCTCCCTCACGCAGGAGATCCCTCAGCGCGAGCCGCAACGCTCGTAGCCTTTGAGGCGCATCACAGGTCAAGTCGGGCGAACGGGATGCCGCGCACGACGCGTCGCCATGGATGCTCGCCCAGCGACCACAGCATCCGCTCTTCCGGGTCTAGGGCGAGATCCTCGCAGCCGATTGGCAGCGGTACGTCACTGCGTTGCGGCTGTGCGCCGTCTCCGTCCCACAGTGCACCGGGCTTCAGGCCGCGCGACTGCGAGATGAACCGCCGCGCACCCCACTGCACTGCGCCCTGCATGCATGGAATCTGCGGAGAGCTTTCGTCGATTGGCGTGAAGGAGCCGTCGACGTCGTCCGGAATCGTGAACTCGCCGATGCGTCCGAGCGTGTCGCCGCGGTATTCGCCGATGAGCACGCGAGGAAGCGAAGTGCCGTCGGTGTCGAACACTCGACCCAGAAACGAACACCGCAGGGGCACAGAATGCACGTGGGTTCGGACCGCAGCCAACGCCACCGCGCCGAAGCCTCGTCGTCGTGCTCCCACCACTCGCCGCGCTGCCGCTCCCCTCAGCTTGTGGGTGTCGCTGAGATCGAACTCCCATATCCCCTGCCCGGTGGCGGCGACGAACAGCCGATCACCGAACCAGGCGAGGCCACCGGCATGGATTTTCGCGGGCAGGAGTTCGCCGTCATCACCCTCGATCGTGAGGGCCACATCGAGGTGCCGCGAGCGCTCCAAGTCGATGAATGTCACTCGCGACGCGAGATGCTGACCCGTCTTGTCTTTGCGGAACCAGCTCACGGCGAGGGTTCGCCGCCCCTGCCAGGTGCCGAAGTCGATGCCCTGCGGGTACCACTTCGTCGTGTACGAGCGGGCAGTGAGCCACTTCAATTCGACTACGCCGCGGCGTCGGTGGCGCATCGGGCGCCACATCGATCCGAAGAGTCCGAACATTCGAGTCAGATCCAGCCGCGCTCTTCCGCCACCAGCACCGCCTGCTGGCGAGTGGCGACGTGGAGCTTTGCGAGCACTGCCGAGATGTGATTGCGCACGGTTCCAGGCGCGAGTAGCAGTGAGCGCGCGATCTGTCCGGTCGTCTCACCGCGTCGTCCCGCGCGCAGCACATCGAGCTCACGATCGGTCAGAGGGCTCCTTTCGTCGCTCAGCGCGTCGGCGGCGACCTCTGGATCGACATAGCGCCCGCCCGCAGCAACCCGACGGATCACCTCGGCCACCTCGTTCGCGCCGCGAGACTTCGGCAGGAAGCCGGCGACTCCGGATGCCAGCGCTCGCCGCAGTACGCCGGGACGCGCATGCCGCGTCACCACTACACAGCGCGTCGCCGGCAGCGTGCGGCGCAACCGTTCGGCGACCTCGACACCGTCGAGTCCCGGCATATCCAGATCGAGCAGGCAGATGTCGGGCTGCAGCTTCTCGGCCATGACGACCGCCTGATCGCCGTCAGCACACTCTGCGACCACGTCGATGTCATCCTCGAGCCGCAGCAGCGCCGCCAGGGCGGAGCGGATCATCGCCTCATCATCGGCAATCAGCACGCGGATCATCGCTGCTCCCCCGGATCGGTCACATCGGCCACTACGGGCACGGTCACGACGACCGTGAACTCGTTCTTGCCCCGCTGCACTTCGACGGATCCGCCGAACTCCGCTGCGCGACGGCCGATACCGTCCAGCCCGGATCCATCGTCGCTCGCGGAGGTGTCGGATGCCGCGTCGTTCGAGATCTCGTAGCGCCAGGACTCCGCCTGCCGAGTCAGAGACAACCGCGCCCACTTCCCGCCGCCATGGCGGAGGACATTGGTCGTCGTCTCACGGATGACGGGCCCCAGAACGGATGCCGGCGCGCGATCCGCATCCGCATCCACGCGCGCTTCCGCTGCCGTACCCGCCGCCTGCAGCAGATCGACGGCGTTGGCAATCTCGTCCCGCAGCGGCACTGAGCGGAATCGCAGCGCGAGGTCGCGTGTGCCCTGCTGGGCTTCGGCCACACTGGTTCGCGCCGCGCGCAGCTGCTCCAGTGCGGCGTCTGCGTCTTTCGTCAGCAGGCGCTCCGCCAGTTCGAGCTGGAGCGCGACCACCTGCAGGTGGTGACCCTGGAGGTCGTGCACGTCAGTCGCCACCCGCAGACGTTCCTGGGTTGCGGCGAGGCGACTCTCAGAGGCTCGTGCCCGGTCGAGCCGCACCAGCACGTCCCACCACCACAGCGAAGCGACGGACATTGAGGGCAGGAATACGGAGAGCGAGATGAGCGGTCCCCAGCCCGTCGCCGCGGCCGCAAGGTCGGTCGCATTCGCGTCGATCACGGCGAGTCCGAAGAGTAGGGCAGTGGCGGCGAGCAATGCTCGAATCCGAACGCCCGACTGCCAGTTGAGAAGCATGAGCGACTGCAAGAGTGGCAGCGCACCCACGATCCACAGCCCGGAGAGGGCGCCAGCGGTGAGACCATAGGCCACGGGGAGCAGCAGCGGCAACAGCTGCCTGCGCCACAGCACCAGTGGTGCAGCATCCGTGCGGTGGCGATAGTCGATCAGCAGCGACACGGTCGACGCCAGCCACACCAGACCGCCGCCCACGAGGGCAACGATCGCGAGTGGCGGTGTGGCAACGTTCGCAGCAACTACCAAAATCGTGCTGAGCACGACTCCCAGTTCGAAGAAGAGGAGCGCCGCGACCGTGTACCACCAGGTGGCCGATACACCGCGTGCAAGCCGCAATGAGCTGCGCTCTGCCACAGCCGATGAACCGGCTGGCGCCGGGTTGGACCTAGTGCTCATGGTTCAACACTACGGCCGTGACACTTGTCACCCGTCAGTCGTGCAGAGCGCCCGGCTAGAGGTGACAGAACGGCACTTCCGGCAATCGATGCGAAGCGATGGACTGGTTTCACACCAACCCCCGGTGCGAAACGACAGGAGCAATCATGAACCTCATCGAGATCTTCCAGAACCTGATCGGCCAGGTGCCCGAGTTCCTTCAGCCAGTCATCGTCGCTGCAGCCGGCGCGATCCCCTTCATCGAGGGTGAAGGCGCCGTGAGCATCGGCATCCTGGGCGGCATTCACCCGGTCATCGCCGCGATCGCGGCGATCGCCGGAAACTTCCTCACCGTCGCTCTGCTCGTGCTGCTCAGCTCGGGTGCACGCACCGCAGTGGTCAATCGTCGCCGTGCCAGCGTGCTCGCCGGATCCGGCGGCACCGTCGATCTGGATGCCGCAGCAGACAGCCTTCCGATCGAAGACGACAATTCGCGCAAGGCCGCACGTCGCCAGAAGTTCCTGCGGGCGCTGGAGCGCTACGGGGTTCCCGGTGTGAGCCTGCTCGGCCCGCTGCTGCTGCCGACCCAGTTCACGGCGACCATGCTCGCCGCCGTCGGCGTCGGCAAGGTGCGCATCCTCATCTGGCAGGCCATTGCGATCATCGGCTGGACAACCGTGTTCGCGGTGATCATCAGCGGCGTCGTCCAGGCTGTGAGCTGAGCATCATCCGGCCAGCATCGCTGGGCAGCGCCGCATCGATGGCGCTGCCCAGTCGAACTACTTCTTGAAGGCGTCTTCTACTTATTGAAGGCGTCTTTGACGTTGTCGCCGGCCTTCTTGATGTCGGCCTTGGCCTGGTCAGCCTTGCCCTCCGCTTCGAGCTTCTCGTTGTCGGTGAGCTTGCCAGCGGCTTCCTTCATGTGACCGGCCATGTCTTCAGCGGTGTGCTTCGCCTTGTCTCCAACACCCATTGATCCGTTCCTTTCGTCGGGGATCATCGTCGGGGATCAGATGATCCATATGGTCGACTGTCACACGGATATCGAGATAGGCCGACGGGGTTGACGCGCGACGCCTCGGAAGTTATATCGACGAAGCTGTCTCCACCTTTTGAGCGATGTCGGTTTGCGGACTGGTTAGTGAGCTTGAGGCATGACAACTACTCGCGTGCGCTTCTCCGACCGGCTCACTTCACGGCGGGGCGCTTGGATCTCACTGGGCGTCGTGCTGATCGTGTTCACCGCGCTGTTCGGTCTGTCTTCCCGGATCGATGCCCCATCCGGGAACGAATCGGCGCCCGCTGACTCGGAATCCTCCCGCGTGAGCGCGCTGCTGGACGAGTTTCCGAACGCTGATGAGCAGTCGGTTCTGGTGGTCGCTTCGCGAACGGATGCTGCGGTCCTGACCGATTCCGACATTCAGGCGCTGGAGAAGGTCGTTCCCGTACTCAATGAGCACACCGGACTGACATCGTCCGGCCCTAGCGTGAGCGATGACGGAGAGGCGGCGGTGATCGTCACTCCGATCACTGTCGGCGCCGACAATGCTGAGACGGCCCTCATCGTCAAAGACTTGCGCGAATCGCTCGAGGGCGTCGCACCAGACGGAATCACTCTGCAGGTCACCGGCGGCCCGGCCTTCGGCGCCGACATCACTTCGGCCTTCGATGGCGCCGACTTCACGCTGCTGGCGGTGACGATCATCATCGTCGCACTTCTGCTGATCTTCACCTACCGCTCCCCCATCCTCTGGCTCCTCCCGCTTACCGTGGTCGCGTTCGCCGATCAGCTCGCCGGGAAGGTCACCGGCGCCGTTGGTGCGCTGCTCGATCTGCAGTTCGATGCCGGCATCATCAGCGTGCTCGTGTTCGGTGCCGGTACCAACTACGCGCTGCTGCTGATCTCGCGGTACCGGGAAGAGCTTGCCGTGCACGAGGATCACCGCCAGGCGCTGAGCGAGGCCTGGCGTAAGACAGTGCCAGCGATCGTGGCATCCAACATCACCGTCGTTCTGGCGTTGTTGACGCTCGCACTCGCGGTGATCCCCGGCACGCGCGGGCTCGGTGTGTCGTCTGCCGTTGGTCTGCTGATCGCGCTCGCCGCGGTGCTGTTTGCGCTGCCTCCGCTGCTGGCGCTGTGCGGGCGTAAGGTGTTCTGGCCCTTCACGCCGAAGCCGGGTGCTGGTGCCACGCGCGAAACGGTCTGGCACCGCATCGCGACGCGCGTGATGCGGCGGCCGGTGGTGAGTCTGGTGAGCGGCCTCGCCCTACTGGCCATCATGGCCACCGGACTCCTCGGAACATCGGTCGGTCTCAATCAGGTCGAAAAGTTTCGAGGGGAATCCGAATCAGCGGCCGGGCTCGAGGTGCTCGCTGACCATTTCCCGCCCGGAGAGTCGCAGCCGATCTTCGTCGTCGCCGACAGCTCACACGCAGACGAGGTGGTGGGCGTCATGGCCGATGTCGACGGCGTGCTGCGCGCGCATCCGATCGGTGAGACCGACGACGGCACACTCACACAGATCATGGTCACCGGTGAGTTTGCACCGGGGACTGCCGAGAGTCTTGATCTCGTGACCGAGCTGCGGACGGTGGCCCACGGCGTGCCGGATGCCGACGCTTTGGTGGGCGGTGCGATCGCGACAGACCTGGATGCCAGGGCAGGAAACGAGCGGGATCTTCTCCTCATCGCGCCGCTGGTGCTTGCCGTGAGTTTCATCGTGCTTCTCGTCCTGCTGCGATCTCTGGTCGCACCCTTGGTGCTGCTGTTGGTCAATCTGACCAGCGCCGTCGCAGCGATCGGCGCTGGCGCCTGGCTGAGCAGGGTGCTGTTCGATCAGCCAGCGCTCGACCTGCAGGTGCCACTGCTGGCATTCCTCTTCCTTGTCGCGCTCGGGATCGATTACACGATCTTCCTCGTGCATCGTGCCCGCGTTGAAGCCGAGACCCACGGCACGCGTGGAGGCATGGTGCAGGCCGTCGCGCACACCGGCGCCGTCATCACCAGTGCAGGGATCGTGCTCGCAGCAGTCTTCGCGGCGCTCGGAGTACTGCCCCTGGTCACGCTCGGGCAGCTGGGGCTGATCGTCGGGGTCGGAGTGGTGGTCGACACACTGGTCGTGCGCGCCGTGGTCGTGCCAGCGCTGTTCGGGCTGCTGGGTGAGCGCATTTGGTGGCCGCGCAGGTGATCCCGCAGTTTCGGGAGAGATGAGGCGCCGGATCAAGATCCGTGCTGTGCGTCCCATCTCTTCCCGAAACCTGCGATCCCTGCGGGATCATTCCCCAACCTCGACCGAACTCAACTCCCCGAGAACTTCGTGGACGAGTCGCACATCCTCCCCGAATGTGAAGGTGCATGCGTACGGGGTGTGATCGTCACCGTCGCCCCAGACGACGGTAAGGCTGTCCCCAGAGTCTGACGATCCACGCATGCTATTGGGCCCCTCAAATGGGCCAGTCCCCAATGGTCTACTCGGGGGGCCGCTATCGGGTTATCTTCCCACGTTTTTTCGAATTTGTCCCCCAAATGGGGGACAAGAATTACCTTTTGCATATAGGGTGTTTTCTGACGCACCCTCCGGTCGTCTTTGGCCCTCATCGCTCCCCCCGCGGTGAGGGCCGTCCTCTTTTATGCGGGCGTGCGACTCGACGGCAGCGGCAATCGTTGGCGCGATTCCACGAAGTACCGCTCGTGCAACATTTGGATTACCTTCTTGCCCGGGCTGTTCCACGTGGTGGCTGCCCCGATAATGTGGGCATCGTCGGGGCATCCGGCCTCGACGACATCCAGCAGAACGGCAGTACATGAGTACCCAAGGCACGGTTAAGTGGTTCAACTCGGAGAAGGGCTTCGGCTTTATCTCCCCCGATGACGGCGGCGCTGACGTCTTCGCGCACTATTCCGCCATTGAAGCAAGCGGCTACCGCTCACTCGACGAGAACCAGCGCGTCGAGTTCGAGGTGGCGCAGGGCCCCAAGGGCCTGCAAGCCGAGAACATTCACCCCATCTGAGGGCGATAACACCGCACTCCCCGCTCCGGCGCGCGTCACCTCGTGCGCCGGCGGGGAGTGTTGTGTTTTCTACGGGAGCAGCAGCGCCTGCAAAGCCTTCGCGTCACCGGCGCGGAACGCGGCCGGTTCGCCCTCCGACGAATCACCGAATCCCCATTCGGCGAAGATGACGGGGATGCCGAACTCGACGGCGCCCTCGACATCGTGATGACGATCGCCGATGAGCACCGGATTCGACGTGTCGACGCCCGCAGCCTGCAGGCGTTCGAGTGCCCAGCCGACGACGTCGGATTTGCTGTCGCTGCGTCCGATGGTGCCACTACGTGCGCCAGAGATCGCCGTGAAAAGGTCCGCCAGGTCATTGTGTTCGAGGATCGCCCGCACCTGGTTCTCGGGCTTCGTGCTCGCGGTCGCCTGGGGGATGCCGGCCGCCGCGACGGCGCGGATCACATCAGGGACACCGGGGTAGATGTCGACCGAGTCTGCGTATCCATCACGTGCGGCGAGTTCGCGGTAGCGATGGAGCGCGTCATCGGCCTGCTCTGGGCTCAGACCCGCCAGGATCTGGAAAGACTCGTACATCGGCGGACCGACCCAGCGTGACAGCGCAGTGGGATCCGGTGCCGGTAGGTCGAAGGATGCGAGCACCTCGAGGAGACGAGGGAAGATACCGGGCGTGGCGTCAGCGATGGTGCCGTCGACATCCCACAGCACGCAGGAGTAAGGGGAGTGGGGCATGCTTCCAGCCTAGGCGCGGCTGGTAGGTGAGCCCGCCCGCGGTCCTGCCCACTTTTTCTGCACCGATTTGATCTCACGGCGGCTATCCACGGAACGTGTCTTCAGCGCCGATGGCTGTCGAATCTTCGTGACAATCTGAACAACCAGGGAGACAATGGAGGTGTGTTCGTGTCAATGGATGTGGTGACGATACTCGCGAGTCTCGCGACGATTCTCGTCGCACTCTTCGGCGGGTTCGCGTGGATGATTCGCCGAATGGACGCCGGATTCGCCACTCATGACGTGCGGGTGGATGCACGATTCGACCGCGTCGAGGACCGACTGGGCCGTGTCGAGCAGGAGCTGACAGAGGTGAAGATAGCGATCGCGCGCCTGGAAGGTCCCGCGCCGCGCCTCGTCACGACTCGCTGACCGCGCTCAGAACAGGCGCGGTACTCCGGACTCGATGCCCTTCATCTCGTCGTAGTCGAGCACGAGGCAGCGGATGCCGCGGTCCTCGGCCAGCACGCGCGCCTGTGGCTTGATCTCTTGGGCGGCGAAGACGCCCTGCACCGGTGCCAGGTGCGGATCGCGCCCGAGGAGTTCGAGGTAACGGGTGAGCTGCTCGACACCGTCGATGTCGCCGCGCCGCTTGATCTCCACCGCGATGGCTGCGCCGTTCGCATCCCGCACCATCAGGTCGACCGGACCGATCGCCGTCGGAAACTCGCGGCGCACCAGCGTTGCACCCTCGCTGATCAGTTCGACCTGCTCGGCGAGCAACCTCTGAAGGTCGGCTTCGACGCCATCCTTCTGCAGCCCGGGGTCGATACCGAGTTCATGAGCGGAGTCGTGCAGCACCTCGTAGATCTGAACGCGCAGCGCATCGCCGGTCTTCTTGTGCGTCACGCGCCACACCTCGATGACGCCGGCGCTGCTCTCTCCCTCGCCCGGTTCCTCGGTGGTGAGGGTGCAGGGAGGGCTCATCCAGTTCAGCGGCTTGTAACTGCCGCCATCGGAGTGCACAAGCAGGCTGCCGTCGCCCTTGTGCACGAGCAGACGCGTGGCGAGAGGGAGGTGGGCGTTGAGCCGCCCGGTGTAATCCACGGAGCAGCGGGCAATGACGAGACGCACCCGAAGAGCCTAACCGGCGTTCGACTTCTTCTGCGCCGTTTCCTTCAATGGGCGGGCAGCGCCCGAGAACAGCCCGGATGCCACAACAAGCACGACCAGGATGAACAGCGTGTTCAGCAGTCCGATGTGTTCGCTGATCAGACCCAGAATCGGTGGACCGCCGAGGAATGCGACGTAGCCGATCGTGGCCGCCGCGCTTACGCGTGCAGCAGCCTTTTCCGGTTCATCCGCTGCCGCTGACATGCCGAGGGGGAATCCGAGTGAGGCGCCGACGCCCCAGAGTGCCGCGCCCACGAAGACGAGGGGGAGGGTCGGCGCGAGGATGAACAGAAGGATGCCGCCGGCCGCCGCAATCGCAAGAACGCGAAGCACGAGTACGCGGCCGAATGTATCGACCAGAGGGCCGCCGAAGATCCGCACGGCCGTCATGCACACCGAGAAGACAGTGAGTGCCGCGGCGCCCATCGCCGTGCCGCCGCCGTGATCTTCGGCCGTGCCGAGCGCGAGCCAGTCGTTCGCACCGCCCTCAGCGAAGGCCATGCCGAGCATCACGACGCCGAGCGCGTAGGTGCGAGGTTCGCGCCAGGCAGACATCGCCACGTGCATCCGATCGCGCCAGTGCGGCTTCTCCCCTGGCTCCGCGGGGTCGAGGGTGGCCTCACGGTTCGGCACGCTAGCGATGCAGACGAATGCACTGGCGAAGATGATCGCAGCGACGACGATTGTGTGTGTGGCGACGCCGATGTGCCAGGTCGTTGCCGCCCATCCGGCACCAGCGCCGATGACGGTGCCGAAGCTGAAGAACGCATGGAACAGCGGCAGGATCGTCTTACCAGCCTCCTGCTCGATGGCCGTGGCTTCGACGTTCATCATGACGTCGAGGCATCCATTACCGAACCCGAACAGGGCGAGACCGATGATGACGACCGGGAACGACGCGAGCACGGTCGTGCCGATACCGATCAGGACGAGGCCGACCGAGAGCGTGATCATCAGCGCCAGCATCCCTCGGCGCGCGCCGGTGCGTGCCATGACGGCGGGGCTCGTCGAGATGCCGAGGATCGAGGCGATCCCCATGCCCAGCAACAGCAAGCCGATCTGAGCGTTGTCGATGTCGAGCGCGAGCTTGATGTCGGGTACGCGCGAGGCCCACGTGGCGATCGAGACGCCGCTGGCGAGGAAGATCGCGAAGATTGCGTTGCGCCAGCGCAGGTACTGCGAGCGGGTGAGGGCGAAGTCCATTCACAGAGCGTATCGAATCGATTCGATCTGCGGTAACAGAATCGGGTTATCCTCGGAAGATGACCGCCGCTTCCGCGCCTCGCCGCGCGACCATCGCAGATGTGGCACGCGAGGCGGGTGTGTCGACCTCAACGGCCTCGGTCGTGTTCAGCGGAAAGACGAAGGTCTCAGATGTCACTCGGGAGCGGGTGCTTGCCGCAGCGGCCGAGCTGGGCTATGCCGGTCCTGACCCGCGGGCCGCGTCGCTGCGCACCGGGCGCAGCGGCATCGTCGCTGTCGTGCTTGAGGGCCAGCTGCGTGCAGCCTTCCTCGACCCGGTTGCCATCGCGATGATGGATGGGCTCACCGACGGTCTTGCATCGCTCGGAGCAGGTGTGCTGCTGCTGCGTGATGATCCGGAAGATGATGAGAGTTCGGCGCTGGCGACCGCACCGGTGGATGCTGTCGTGTTGATTGGATGCTCCGGGCGAACTCGCGCGTCGCTGGATCTCGTGCGGAGCCGAGGGCTGCCGGTTGTCGTTATCGAAGGTGATGCGGGGGAGGGGATCCCACGCATCACGCTGGACAACCGTGAGGCGATCGCTGAACTCGCCCGGTATGTGCAGAGCCTCGGGCACGAACGAGTCGCGACCGTGACGCTGCCGCTCGACAGCGATCGCGTGCGCGGGCCGATCAGCTCGGATCAGTGGGAGCGTGCAACCGTCGACGTCACACTGGACCGCTTTGCCGGTGTGCGGGACGTCTTTCCCGATGTGCGGGCACTCTCGGCTGGCGGCAGCTCGATCGACGAAGGTGTGATCGCCGGGCGTGCGCTGCTCGCCGACCCCGACACCCGGCCGACCGCGGTGCTCGCACAGAGCGATCTGCTTGCGGCCGGTGTGATTCGCGCGGCGGAAGAACTGGGGCTGCGCGTGCCAGCGGATCTGAGCGTGGCAGGATTCGACGGCATCCGTGTCGACGGCATCGGCGAGCACGTTCTGACCACGATGGTGCAGCCGGCCGTGGAGAAGGGGCGTGCGGCGGGGGAGCAGGTCGCGCGGATGCTCAGGGGCGAGGCCGCGTCATCGCTGCACTACACCTCTCGCTTCCGGGCCGGCACGACCACAGCGGCTCCGCGCTGAGGGTCAGGAGCGCGGCGGGCCCAGCGGCAGCGCGTCCGGCGTGAAGTCGTAGATCGTGTACTGACCGCAGTCGATCACATCGTTCGGCAACGCGTTCGTGCCCAGCTCCCAATCAACGCTCTGCGCATCCTCGATCAGGAAGGTCACCTCGCCCACCTCGAAGTCCGTGCGATTGACGAGCCACGCGTACGCGTTCAGTTGATGGTCGACCTGCACGAGCTGCGAGGGATCATCGAGGTGCAGCTTCGGAAGCCGCACGGTCCAGAACTGTCCGGCACCGGTCTGCCCTGATGCGCTCACCCAGTCATTCACACAGACCAGATCGTCGTTCGGATGCTGTGCCGCAACTGCCAAGCGCGGAACGCTGAGCGCACCACCGAGGAGGATCACGGTGCCGAGGACCGCGGTGATCACGGTCGCCGTGCGCCGCGGCATCCGCACTGCTCTCGGTGAAGCGACCAATCCGAGTATCGGCGCGAAGGCCACCGGCCCCAGGTAGCGAGCGGCGTGGGTGCCGAGCGCCATCGCCCCGACCGCCACGAGTACCGGAAGAAGCCAAGCGGAGGCGGCGACGAGGCGGGAGCCGGCGCTCTGGGCGCGCAGCGTCCCTCGTATCGCGAACATCAGCAGCGCCAGCAGCAAGAGCGTGCCGATCACGCCGAGTGGGGTGGACAGGCGCTCTGCGAGCAGGTTGCCGTAGTACTGCACAGACTCGGGCCAGAGCGCCGGCTGGGCGTACTCAGCGCCGCTTTTGGAGATCCATGCCGAAAGGGGAATGCGACCGAGGAAACCCACGATGCTGCCACCGATGAGCCAGCCGAGAAGGGTGAGCGCGCGCTGCCGAGACGCCGCATAGACAGCGGTGATGCCGAGCATGATGCTCAGGGGAACCGTTGCCCATGCGACATAGAGAGGGTTGGAGAGCACCGATGCAGCCGCTAAGACGGCTAGCCATACGGGAAGCGCTCGGCTCGCGACAGGGCGATCGAAGGCGCGCCGCACGATGCCGACACTCAGCACCACCGCGATCACGGTTGCCGAGTAATAGGTCGTCATAACCAGCGTTGACGCGAGCTCTAAAGACTCGCGCGAGCTCGTGGTCTCCGTGACGGCGATCAGGCAGAAGGCAGCCACCGCGATGACAGACCAGGCGACAGGGGCGTATCCGCTGCGTCGGCGCCCTGCGGCCAGACGCACGGCACCGTAGAGCGCCACCAGATTCACCACCGCGTTGATGGCCAGCACGGCGTTGACGTCGAGCGAAAGCAGGCGCCCCAGCATCCAAAGCACGCCGAAGATGATGGCTTCGGGCAGAAACAGCACACTCGACATCGCCCAGTCGAAACTCTCACCGTCAGAGATCGACCGCACCAGCATTGCGACGGCCAGCGAATCGCCGTCGCGGAAAATCAACTCCGACCGCGCGGTCGATGCAATCTGCGCCACCGTCGCGGCGGCGATGAGCGTCGCCGCGAACCAACCGCTGATCTCTCGAGTCCACGTGCGCCGCATCCCACCACTCTTTCATGTCGGCCGAGGGCGGAAGCGCGAAGCCCATGTGGGGACGGCACGCGATCACGCCAGGTAAACTGTGAAAAACCCCCGCCCGCCTGAGCCGCAAGGCCGACGAGCTATTTGAGGAGCCGCCGATGCTAGTGCTCCTCGCTGCGTTCCTTCTCGGGGCTCTCCTTCTTCCCGTGTTGGTCCATTGGCTTGGGGCGCAAGCATTTGCGATCGCGGCTCTCATTCCTGCTGCGGCATTCGTCCATGCGCTGGTCATGACGCCGCAGGTGCTGGCCGCCGATCCGGCACCGTTCGAGACAATCGAGTGGATCCCGCAGCTGGGGCTGAATCTCTCCATGCACATGGATGTGCTGGGCTGGGTGCTGACACTCATCGTCACCGGCGTCGGCGCCCTCGTGCTGCTCTATTGCCGCTGGTACTTCTTCGACGACTCCACCGACCTCGGTCAGTTCGCCGGGGTTCTGCTCGGTTTCGCCGGCGCAATGTACGGCCTGGTGCTCACCGACGACCTCGTCATGCTCGTGATGTTCTGGGAAGTCACCAGCATCCTCTCCTACCTGCTCATCGGTCACTACCGCCGCCGCGCCGCCAGCCGTCGTGCAGCACTGCAGGCACTGCTGGTGACCACACTCGGCGGACTGGTTATGTTCGTCGGCGTCGTACTGCTGGTGGTCGATACGGGAACATCGAGCATCACCGAGATGCTCGAGCTCGCTCCGACCGGCCCCGTCGTCACCGCTGCGATTGTGATGCTGCTTGTCGGTGCGCTGAGTAAGTCGGCGATTTTCCCGTTCCACTTCTGGCTCCCAGGAGCAATGGCCGCCCCCACGCCGGTCAGCGCATATTTGCATGCGGCGGCCATGGTCAAGGCCGGCATCTATCTCATCGCTCGGTTCGCCCCGATCTTCGCGCTGTCTGATCCATGGCGACCGATCGTCGTCTCGCTCGGCGTCTTCACGATGCTGCTCGGCGGGATCCAGGCGCTGCGGGAGACTGACCTCAAGCGCATCCTCGCGTTCGGCACGGTGAGCCAGCTCGGATTCTTCACTGTCGTGGTCGGCTACGGCACCCAGGCGACCGCACTCGCCGGTCTCGCGCTTGTTATCGGTCACGCCCTGTTCAAGTCGGCGCTGTTCCTCATCGTCGGAGTCATCGACCGTCAGCTCTCCACTCGAGATATCAACGAACTCTCCGGCGTCGGTAGACAGGCGCCGGTGATGGCGACGGTCGCCTTCATCTCGGTGGCCTCGATGGCTGGCATCGCGCCGACCATCGGGTTCGTCGCCAAAGAATCGGCGCTGACCGGTCTTCTGGACGATGCATTGGGTGGCTCGGCGTGGGCGCTGGTTGCCCTGATCGGCGTGATTCTGGGATCTATGCTCACCGCGGCATATGGGGTGCGGTTCCTGTGGGGAGCGTTCTGGAAGAAGCGCGACAAGCAGGGCGCGTACGAGCCAGACACTGTTTGGCCCGACCCTCCGGTCGGCTTTCTCTCGGCACCAATCGTCCTCGGCGGGCTCACGCTGGCGGCCGGTATCGGTGCTCCGGCGGTCGACGTCGCGCTGCACGGATACGCCGTCACGGCGGCACCGGGGCTGGATGCCGCAGGCCAGGCAGTCGAGGGGCCTGGCCACCTCGCTCTCTGGCACGGATTCGAACCGGCGCTGGGCATCTCGGTGCTCTCGGTGCTGCTCGGCGTCGGCCTGTTCCTGCTTACCCGCCGCACCGGCTGGGACCGCAAGACGCGGCTATTGAAGTTCACGGCCGCCGACGTGTACGCCCTGATCATGCGCGGCGTCGACCGCCTCTCAGTCGTCACCACGACACTCACCCAGCGAGGCTCGCTGCCTGTCTATGTCGGCACGATCTTCGTGGTGTTCGTCGCCGCTGAGACGACGGCACTCCTCGCCAGCGACTTCGATCGCCTGAATCTGTCGGCCTGGCACACTCCGACGCAGATCGCCGTCGCGCCGATCATGGCGATCGCCGCTGTCGTCGCTGTACGAGCGCGTAAGCGCTATACCGGAGTAGTGCTGGTCTCCGTCACCGGGCTCGGCATGGTTGCGTTGTTCGCGACGAGTGGCGCTCCTGACCTCGCCCTCACCCAGATCCTCGTTGAGACGGTCACTATGGTGACCTTTGCGCTGGTGCTGCGCCGGTTGCCGTCACGCATGGGCGAGCACAACGCCTCGGTGTCTCGCATTCCGCGTGCAGTCCTCGCCATTGGAGTCGGTGTCACGATGGCCTTCATCGCGGTCACTGCGACGCAGGCGCGCATCGCCGACCCAATCTCACTCTCCTTCCCCGAACTTGCGTATGAGCTCGGCCACGGCAAGAACGTCGTCAACGTCGCGCTGGTCGACCTGCGTGGCTGGGACACCATGGGCGAGCTTTCCGTGCTGGTGCTCGCCGCGACAGGCGTGGCATCCCTCGTATTCGTCACCCACCGCGCCGACATGCTCTCCCAACGACCTTCGTTGCCGAAGCGAATCAGACGCAAAGCGCGGATCGCGCCGCTCGTCGAGACGACCGAGGGTATCCGCTTCCAGACTGCCGAGAACCGCAGCAACCCGCGCGCCTGGCTCGTCGGCGGCCAACAGATGAATCCCGAGAACCGGTCGATTCTGCTGGAAGTGATCGTACGCATCCTGTTCCACACGATCATCGTGGTCTCGATCTATCTATTGTTCGCTGGTCACAACAGCCCTGGTGGTGGCTTCGCGGGTGGCCTGGTCGCCGGCATGGCCCTCGTGATGCGATACATCGCCGGCGGACGATGGGAGCTTGGTGCTGCCGCACCGGCGGATGCCGGTCGCCTGCTGGGTGCCGGACTCATCCTTGCCGTCGGCGCCGCAGTGCTGCCACTGTTCTTCGGCCTTGCCCCGCTGACGAGCTCGTTCTGGGAATGGGAGATTCCAGGTATCGGACACATGGAGTTCGTCACCTCCACGATTTTCGACATCGGCGTTTACCTCGTCGTCATCGGGCTCGTGCTCGATGTGCTGCGCAGCCTCGGCGCCGAGGTAGACAGGCAGGCGCAGGAAATGCGCGTGCGGGGGGTGAGCGTCTGATGGATGTCTCGCTCACACTCATCCTCGTCATGGCAGTGCTCTTCGCCGCCGGCGTATACGCGATGCTCGAGCGCAGCCTGACGCGCGTGCTGATTGGTTTCCTGCTGCTGGGCAACGCCACAAACTTGCTGCTGCTCATCGTGATGGGCGTGCCAGGCAATGCTCCGTTCTACGGTGAGACTGACGTCAGCGACCCGCTGCCGCAGGCGCTCACGCTCACAGCGATCGTGATCACATTCGCTGTCTCGGCATTCCTGCTGGCATTGATCTATCGCTCCTGGCAGTTGGGTCAGGCCGACACCGTCGAAGACGACGAGGCCGATATCGCACTGCGCGAGCGCACCGACGAAGACGAAGACGTCATGGATGACGAGGACTTCGCCGAAGACGAAGAAGCCACGACCGACTTCGTCAATGTACGCACGTCTCCGATCACAGTGCTGCAGATGCGCGATCACCCCTCGATTCAGAACGACGCGCCTGTGGACAGGGTGTGGAGCCCGCCGGACACCACCGACGCCGCACCCGAAGACGCCGCACCCGAAGACGCAGCATCCGACGAAGAAGGGGAGGATCGCACGTGACCGCGCTCGTTCCTCTTCTGGTCGCACTCCCGCTGCTGGGCGCGGCAATCACCCTCGTGTTCGGGCGCAGCCCGCGCCTCCAGGTGTTCGTCAGCGTTGCGACCCTCGCTGCCGTCGCAGTGATCGCTGCAGTGCTGCTGATCGCGGTCGACGGCGGCTCTCCCCTGGCCGTGTCTGTCGGCGGATGGCCGGTGCCGTTCGGCATCGTGCTCTACGTCGATCGGCTTGCAGCCCTGCTGGTGCTGATCTCGAGCATCGTGCTGCTCGCGGTGCTGTTCTTCTCCATCGGTCAGGGCGCCGCAGACGGCACGGACGAGACACCGATTTCGATCTTCAACCCGTCGTATCTGATCCTCGCCGCTGGCATCTTCAACGCCTTCATCGCGGGTGATCTGTTCAATCTCTACGTCGGCTTCGAGATTCTGCTCGTCGCGTCATATGTGCTGATCACGCTCGGCAGCACCGAGTCGCGCATCCGTACCGGTGCGGTCTACATCGTCGTTTCACTGGTCTCGTCGATCATCTTCCTCGCGGCGATCGCGATGATCTACGGCGCCCTCGGCACCGTGAACATGGCGCAGATCGCCGAGCGGATGGTCGAGCTGCCGCAGGAGACCCAACTCGTGCTGCACCTGATGCTCCTCGTGGCATTCGGTATCAAGGCGGCCATCTTCCCGGTGTCGTTCTGGTTGCCCGACTCCTACCCGACAGCTCCTGCGCCTGTTACGGCCGTCTTCGCCGGCCTGCTGACGAAGGTCGGCGTCTACGCGTTGATCCGCACGGAGACGCAGCTGTTCGCCGAGAACGACATCAACACGCTGCTGCTGATCGTCGCACTGGCGACGATGATCATCGGCGTACTGGGTGCGGTGGCGCAGGCCGAGCTGAAACGAATTCTCTCGTTCACGCTGGTGAGCCACGTCGGATATATGATTTTCGGCCTCGCCATAGCGACGCCTGCGGCCGTCGGTGCGACGGTGTACTACATCGTGCACCACATCGTCGTGCAGACGACTCTGTTCCTTGCCGTCGGCCTCATCGAGCGCAGAGCAGGCAGCACGTCGATTCTGCGTGTGAACGGACTACTGAAGGCGGCACCGCTGCTCGCGGTGCTGTACTTCGTTCCCGCCATCAACCTCGGTGGTCTGCCACCATTCTCAGGGTTCATCGGCAAGTTCGCGCTCTTCGAGGCCGCGGCATCCGTTGGCACTCCGCTCATGATCGTGTTGATCTTCGGTGGCATCGTGACCTCGCTGCTTACCCTGTACGCGCTGATGCGCGCATGGAATCTCGCGTTCTGGCGCGAGGAGGCGGACTCGACGGAGACCGATGCTGACAACCGCATCTCGTACCTCGACAGCGCTCCCGCAGCTGACGAGCAGAAGGAGCGTCGCAGGATCCCGAGGATCATGACGGTCGCCACCGGCGGCATGGTCGGTGTCACATTGCTGTTGACGATCTTCGCCGGCCCTCTCTACGCATTGTGCGACCGCATTGGCGCATCGCTGCTGCAACCCGTGAGCCTGGTCCAGCTGGAAGAGGAGGTGGCACCGTGAGTCCCGATGGACGACGCCATGTGCTGCATGACGTGTGGCTGCAGCTGCCGTTCCTCGCCTGGCTCGTGGTGCTGTGGATGCTGCTGTGGAACCAGTTCACGGTACTGTCGCTGGTCAGCGGGCTCGTTGTCGCCGTCTTCGTCACCCGCGTTTTCCGGCTGCCGACCATCGAGCTGTCCGGCCGTATCAACCTCTGGTACGCGGCGCTGTTCCTCGTCCAGTTCCTGTTCGCGGTGTTGATGGGGGCGGTCTCGGTCACGATTCAAGTCTTCAACTTCCGCCGTCAACCAGGGGCGGCGATCATCGGTGTGCCGTTGAAGTACGCGGATGACCTGATCATGACGCACGTCTCGGTCACTTCGTCACTGATCCCTGGTTCGCTCGTGGTCGAGACAGACCGTGATCGACGCATCCTGTACCTGCACATCATCGGCGTCCGCACCCGTGCCGACGCCGACGCGCAGCGTGAAGGCATTCTGCGCTGGGAGAAGAGAATCGTCCGCGCACTGGGCAGTCCGGCGCAGTACCGTGCGCTGAAGGCAGACGAGCGTGCAGGAGGTGCGCGATGAACATCCTGCTGACACTGATCGCGGTGGTATTCGCCCTCGCGGCGATCCTGGCCGTGTTCCGAATCATCCGCGGGCCGTCGATCCTTGACCGCGCTGTGGCATCCGATGTGCTCCTCACCGAGGTCATGTGCGTGCTGGGCGCCGAGATGGCGATCAACGGGCATACCCGCAGCATTCCGGTGCTGCTCATCATCGCCGCCGTCGGCGTGTTCGGCTCGATTTCGGTCGCCCGCTATGTGGCGCGAAGGGACAACACGACATCATGAACGTGCTCGGTTTTGAAATTCCGGATCCCTTCATCGACACTGCGGTGCTGGTGCTGATCCTGATGGCTGCCGTGTTGTGCCTGTCGGCGTCGGTCGGTCTGCTGCACTTCCGCGACGTGCCCTCCAGACTTCACGCCGCGACCAAGCCGCAGGTGCTCGGTGTCATGCTGGTCTGCCTGGCGGTCGCGCTCTCGCAGCGCTCGGTGGGAGGGATTCTCCTCGGGCTCGCACTGGTGGCGCCCGTTGTGATGATGCAGTTCGCGACCGCTCCGCTATCGGCTCACATCGTCGGCCGTCAGGCGTACCGCAACGGCACCACCGAGGAGCGTCGGCTGGTCGTCGATGATCTTGCGGACTCGAAGCAGACCCCGCCCGGCGCGGGCTGAGCCCCGGATCACTCGGGGGAGATATGAGCGCACAGCCGGGCTGGTACGACGCGGGAATTCCAGGGCGAGAGCGCTGGTGGAACGGCTCTCAGTGGACGGCGCATGAGCGCGGGATCGCAATGGTGCCGGCAGTTCCCATTCAGCAGGTCGTGCAGCAGCAGCCTTATTCGTATGCGCAATCGCAGTATGCGGTGGCTGCGCAGCTCCCGCATATGGGCTGGTATCCGGTGGTTGGCACACCGGATGTGCGCTGGTGGGATGGCACCGGATGGACGCCATATCGCATCCGTGACGGCAAACCTCGCCCCGATGCATTAGCCATTGAGCCCGCGAGCACGGGCATCACGCTCGGCATCATGTTCATCGTGCTCGGGATGATGCAGCTCGGCATTTACAGCTGGTCGAGCACTTCGAACATGACCATCCTCCCAGTGCTGACACTGTCGGCAGGCGCGATCTGGCTCATTGGCGGCATTCAGAGCAGCCGGCTCCGCAAGCTCCCGGTTCCACAGGGGACGGCTGTTTTTGATCCGTCTGCGCGGCCTCTGCCCGGCGAAGTCGAGGGGATTGGCGCCGGCTGGTATCCGGTCGCGGGTCAGGTGACTCGTTGGTGGACGGGCGCGCGCTGGAGCTGGTACATCGGGCAGAAGTTCGGTGTGCGTCCTGGGCATGCAGGTCCGCGTGGCTATCGTGTCTCGATGATCATGGGGTGGATTCTCGCCGGGTTCGGCGTGCTGGCTGTGCTGCTGGGCATCGCGCTGATCGGCGAGTTGGGAGCCATCTGGGGCGTCGCCATCATCATTTTCGGTGTGTTCATGGCGCTGATGGGCGGCCTCGTGCTGCTGCTGATCCACTCCCGCCGCTACACGATGATTCTGCCGACAGAGGCACCTCCGCTGCGGTGAGGTCGGGTGCCGGGCCGTTCGGTATGAACAGCAACCCGCTCAGAGGCGGTCAGCGAAGCCCGCGATGAGCCCAGCGGCGAGCCCGGCGTCGCTGATCAGTGTGCCGTGGCCGTGGTCAGGGATGGTGCGCAGCTCGGCACCAGGGATCATGTCGATGATCTCCTTGCACCAGACTTCCGGCGCAAGCGGATCGTGCTCTCCGCGCAGCACGAGCGTCGGGCAGTGCACCTTCGCGAAGGCCTTCTCCGGCTCGTGCACGATCGTTGCGCGCATCTTGCGAATGAGGTGGGGCCCGCCGCGCAGGTACTCCCGTGCTCCGCGCCAGATCACGGTCGGTCGCTCGCCGATGAGATCGCGCAGCAGATACGACGCCTGGGCGCGGATGTTGCGTGACGCACTGTTCACCGTGGGGCCGGCGAGTACGAGACCTGCCACCAGATCTGGATGCCGCGCGGCCAGCTCCGCAGCGATCTGGCTGCCCATCGAATGCCCGATGATCACGGCATCCTTGACGGCGACCGAACGCAGGTATGCCGCGACGAAATCGGCATGCCGCTCCATCGTGAGCGTGCGGGTCGGCTCTGGCGCCTCGCCGAATCCCGGCAGGTCGAGGCCGATGATGCGGCCAGGCAACTTCTCGATCAGGTCGAGGTAGACGCTGCGCCCCATGCCGATGCCGTGCAGCAGTACGAAGGGCCGTCGACCGACGCCGAACGACTCCGCCACGAGAGTGGCTCCGCCGTGGACGAACTCGACAATGGATGCCGCAGACCCCTGTGGGGCGAGAAGACGAGATGGCACGGCTCGAGCCTATAGCGACTCGCGGGCCGCACACCTGATCGCGGCCCGCACACCGGAGTGCGTGCCGACCGACGGAATGCAGCCCGACCGGCGTCCCGGCTCAGAGCACCGCGGATAGGAAGTCACGCGTGCGCTGTTCCTGCGGATCGCTGAAGATCTGCTCCGGCGCACCCTCTTCGACGATGCGTCCGCTGTCGAACATCAGCACGCGGTTCGAGACGTCCCTGGCAAACTGCATCTCGTGCGTCACGATCAACATCGTCACATCGGTATCGCGGGCGATGTCGCGGAGGATGTTCAGCACTTCGCCGACCACCTCGGGATCGAGGGCGCTGGTCACCTCGTCGAGCAGAAGAATCTCCGGCTCCATCGCCAGCGCACGTGCGATCGCGACGCGCTGCTGCTGACCACCGGAGAGCTGAGTGGGATGCGCGTTCTCCTTGTCGGGCAGACCGACCTTCTCCAGCAGCGCGCGTGCCTTCGTCAGGGCTTCCTTCTTCGACATCCCGAGCACGTGCACTGGGGCCTCGATGATGTTCTCGATCACCGTCATGTTCGGGAACAGGTTGAACTGCTGGAACACCATCCCGATGCGCTTGCGCATCTCGTTCTTGTGCTTCTCCTTTAACTCGACGCGGCGCCCATCCTTTTCATAGTGCGTGAGCGGGTTGCCGTCGATGAAGATATAGCCGGCGTTCGCCTCCTCGAGCGTCATCACCAGGCGCAGGATCGTCGTCTTACCCGAGCCGCTGGGGCCGATCAGAGTCACACGATCCCCGCGACGCACCGTGAAGTCGAGGTCGTGCAGCACCACGTGGTCGCCGAAGCGCTTCTCGACTTTGTCGAAGCGGATGGCGGGCACATCGCCGTTGCTGAGCGTGATTGCGCCGGTGTGGCTATCAAGCGGTGGTGTATTCAAGACGTTTCTCCAATCGCCTGGTCAACAGCGAGCTGAGGAAGCTCACGACCAGGTAGATGAGTCCGGCGAGGATGATCGCCTCGACGTAGCGGAAGTTCTTCCCGCCGTAGAGCTGCGCCGTACGCACGAGCTCGGTGACAGTGATGACCATAAGGAACGGAGTGTCCTTGAACATCGAGATGACGTAGTTGCCCAGCGCCGGCAGTGTCGAGCGCAGCGCTTGCGGGATGATCACTGCGGTCCAGGTGCGTGCACGCGACATAGACAGCGCGGTCGAGGCCTCCCACTGACCTGGCGGCACCGCATCGATACCGGCACGGTAGACCTCCGCCATGTAGGTCGCGTAGTGGATGCCGATGATGATGGTGCCGAGAACCAGTGGCGGCACCGCCGTGAACACGTAGTACGCGAACAGCAGTTGCACGACGAGCGGAGTCATCCGCACGAAGTTCATCAGCAGTGTGATGATGGCCGCGACCGGGCGTGGCGTCGTGCGACGCCCCAGCGCGATCACGAGCCCGAGAACGGCGGCGATGACGCTGCCGATAATCGTCACGAGAAGTGTGACGGTGAGGAAGCTCCACAGTAAATCGGGTAGCACGGCGAATGCGTGGTCCCAGCTCCAAAAACTCTTGTCTTCGTTCATCCGGCGGTACCCGCCCCCTTCATATCCGGGATCGGGGTGGTGGTGGCGGTGTCACGCCACCTCCCGCCGTAACCGAGGCGGTGCTTTGCGCGGGTCTCAAGCGCGTTCATACCCAGCGTGAGCGCGTATGCGATCGCGAAGTAGATGAGCAGCCCCAGTGTGTAGGCGAAGAACACGTCGGTCTGCACGCGCAGGCGATTCAGCTCTGCGGTGAGGTCAACGATCGTGATCAGGTAGACGACTGCGGTGCCCTTCATCAGCTGGATCAGCAGGTTATTGAGCGAGGGGATCATCAACGCCCATGCCTGCGGGAAGATCACTCGCCACATGCGATGGGTGCGTGACAGGCTGAGCGCGGTCGTTGCCTCCCACTGTCCGGCCGGCACAGCATTGATCGATCCGCGCACGACCTCGGCTCCGTAGGCCCCGTAGTTCATTCCGAGGGCGAGGATGCCGGTGAGCACAGCGGGCATCTCGATATTGAATGGTGGCAGCGGCAACACGAAGAAGAAGAAGAACAGCTGCACCAGCAGCGATGTGCCGCGGAACAGTTCGATGATGATGCGAGCGGTACCGCGCAACAGGATGTTGTCGAATCGCGCCAGCAGGCCGAGCCCGATGGCGGCAACGAACGCCAGGAGGGCGCCGCCGGCAGTCAACTGCAGGGTCACGAGGACTCCGTCGATGATCTGCGGCAGCGCCCGCCAGAGCGCTTCGAAATTCTCAGTCACTGGACGCGGATCAGCCCAGGTCGCCGGAGCAGAGCTGCTCGGTGGTCAGATCTGCCGGGGGCAGGTTCTCGGCGGTGAATCCGAACGGCTCGACCAGGTCGAGGTAGGTGCCTTCATCGGCGGTGATCTTGGCCAGCTCGGCGTTGTACGCCTCGAGCAGGTCGGTGTCGTCCTGGCGGAACACGGTGGCGCCGGCGCCGATCTGCTCGACTCCGTCGATCTCCTGCACGAACGCCTCAGTCGTCTCGACGTCGTCCATGTCTTCCGTCATCCAGTTCAGCGAGACGGCGGTGAGCGCGAAGGCATCCGCTCGTCCGGCCTGAACAACTTCGATGCCAGCCTGTGCACTGTCGACCTGCACGGTGCCTGCGATCCCGAGGTCTGTCGCGTAGCCCTCTTCGATCGCACCCGACTGCACGGCGAGCGTGACGTCGCCCGCGGCGGCGACGGAGTCGAGGTCGCTGAGATCCTTCGGATTGCCCTTGGGCACAACGAGCGTGGTGGTGTACATGATCTCGGGGTCGCTAAATGCTGCCTCTTCACAGCGGTCGGGGAGAATCGACATGCCGGCGCTGACGACGTCCCAGCGTCCTGCGTTGAGGCCGGGGATCAGAGAGTTCCAGTCGACCTCTTCGATTTCGATGTTGTCGATGCCGAGGTTCTTGAAGATCTGCTCGTGCATGGCGATCGTGGCGCCGGTGGGCTCGCCACCTTCGACCCACGAATAAGGCTGCTCGGACGCGATCGCGAGCGTGATCGTGCCCTCTTCCTGAGCCTTCTCGAGCGTGGTCATGTCGTCAGCGCCGGCATCGCCGCCCGATGCGCATCCGGCAAGAAGACCGATGCTTAGGGCCCCGATCGCTGCTGTGGCTATGCCGATTCGTGTCGTTCTCTTGGTCATGATGTCCTCGCGTTCCGTATGGGTTCCGTATCCGGGCGCTCCGCACGGGCGCCTTTGACCGTGCCCCAGACTATGGAATCTGTCGAGAGATGTACAGTCAGACGCGCAGATTGTCGACACGTATACAAAAACGTGATCATGCGGCAGACTGAGAAACCGGCGTCGACTTCGCTTCTCGGCGCGGAAGATCGACAATGAGATGTTCGCGGTTTCGCGCGACGGCCTGAAGGGATGCATATGGCTTCACACACCCCTCGTGCGGTATCTCCGATATCGATGGTGCGCGTCGCGCGACCGTCGACCGTAGACCTCATCACCGCCGAGTTGCGCAAGGCCATCTTCACCGGCGCTCTGCCAGTCGGCAGCCCGATCGGCGAGGTCGAAATGTCGTCACAGCTGGGCGTGAGCCGCAGCCCGCTGCGGGAGTCGACGCAGCGGCTCGTACAGGAGGGACTGCTCACGGCGTCCCCTGGGCGCGGCATGCGCGTGAGCGTCATCGGACCCGAGCATGTTGCCGATGTCTACGACGCGCGCCTGGCCATTGAAGGACAGGCCGTCAGACTCATCGTGAAGGTCGGGGCCGCATCGGTCATCCAGAATCTCGAGCGCGCCTACGCCGACCTTGTTGAGGCCAGCGAAGGGACGGATGCTCGAACCATCGGCGATGCCGACATCGAGTTCCACCGCCTGCTGGTTGACTCCGCCGGCAGCCGCAGGCTGTCGCATTACATGGCGACGCTCGCAATCGAGACGCGCATCGCCAGCTTCAGCGACCCGAACGGATACACCGTGCGTCGCTCCGTGTCCGAGACCTATCGAGAACTGCTTGACGCGCTCGCCGCTGGCGATGCCTTGACGGCGTTCTCGGCGCTTGCGCGCCAGTTTGCCGAGGCGATCGCTCGGTTGACCGGCCGAGACGAGGATGTCGAGACGGTTGAGACACCTGCCGACGAGGAGCCGCCTGCGATCGGTCCGATCGAGTTCGTTGAAGAGGTCTGACGAGGCGGCAAGTTCTGCGGCTCGCTCGTGGATGAGAAGCCGCAGAACTTGCAATCGCCCGCCGAAGTCGGCGGAGACTGACGTCTCGAGGCTCAGGCGACCACTTTGGGGCGCGCAACGGCGTGCTCCGCGGCGCGGCTGACCTGCTCCCAAGAAGACCAGGTCTCCGTGCGCTGCCGCGAGATGTCGTGTGCCAGGTCGTAGACCATGCTGCCGAGCAGGAGGCGCAGCGGCGGATCATCGCTTTCAACGAGCGTGAGCAGAGCGTCGGCGGCGAGATGAGGGTCGCTGTCGATTGAGCCCTCCGCCCAGTGTCGTTCGAGTTCGGCACGCAGCGGAGCGTATGCCTCGGATGGCGACGTCGAGACCATGCTGGAGTAGAGGTCGGTCCAGTACCCGCCAGGCTGCACGATCGTGACGTTGATCCCGAAGGATGCCGCTTCCGCAGCCAGCGCCTCGCTCATGCCCTCCAGCGCGAACTTGCTCGCGCTGTACATTCCTGTGGTCGCGAAGCCGCCCAGTGCGGCGATGCTCGAGATCTGCAGCAGGTGGCCTGATTTCTGCTGTCGCAGATAGGGCATCACTGCCTGGCTGACCCACAGTGCGCCGAATAGATTGACCTCGAACTGTGCTCGAGCCTGCGCCTCGGTGAACTCCTCGACCATGCCCATGGAGATGTTGCCAGCGTTGTTCACGACGACGTCGAGCCGGCCGAAATGTGCGATCGCGGCCGCTACCGCGCGTTCGACGGCTGTCTTGTCGGTGATGTCGACGGCCAGTGCGAGGATGCGATCGTAGTGGCGCTCTTCGAAGACATCGAGGCTTGCTGTGCGTGCGACGGCCACGACGCGGTCGCCTCGTTCGAGCGCGGATCCTGCAAGTGCGCGACCCAAGCCACGGCTTGCGCCGGTGATGAACCAGGTGCGAGGTGTGGTGGGTGACTGTCGCATGGAGACTCCAATGGTAAGACGAGACGTTGCGTCTCGTGAAAGCAGGATAGCAGTAATTCGAACCTCCCGCAACACGCAACGTCTCGTCTCGTTTTGTTAGGCTGAGTGCATGTCGAATCCTGATCCCGCGAGGCGGAACGAGAAATCACGTCGCGCCGTACTCACCGCGACCTTCGATCTCCTCCAGGAAATGCCGTACGCCCGCCTCACCATCGAGGCGATCGCCACGCGCGCGGGAGTGGGTAAGCAGACGATCTATCGGTGGTGGCCGTCGAAGGCTGCGGTGCTCTTCGATGCCTTTCTGCTCCTCAGCGAAGGAGATGAGGGGACTCCACCGGAGTTGCCGGACACCGGAGACCTCCGCGCCGATCTTGCACTTGTTCTGCGCGCGACCGTGGTCGAGTTGAACGAACCACGTCTCGCTGAGCCGATGCGTGCTCTGGCGACCGAGGTCGCGCATGACGCTGCGTTGGCAGCGGCATACCATGATCGGCTCGACCGCCCATTGCGAAAGGCCAAGCAGCAGCGACTGCGCAGCGCCCAGAGGAGCGGCGAGCTGGCCGAGGACCTCGATCTCGATGTCGCCGTCGATCTTCTCTGGGGCCCGGTGCTCAGTCGCTGGCTTCAGCGCAGCGGTCCTCTGTCCAACGAGTGGGTCGAACGACTTCTGGACACTGCGCTCGAAGGGATGCGGCCCCGCGGCGTCTGAGGCCGCTGTGGCGCATCACCCCTTCGGTGACAGCACCAGGGTGTCGACGGTCGCCTCGTCGACGGCATCCGCACTGAACGCCCATGGCGTCTGGATGCCGGCCGCCCAGTTCTCGGTCTGATCGACGTAGTTCGGGTGGAATGCGTGACCGGATGCCCCGGTCAGGTTGTTCCACGTCGAGGCGTCGAAGTCTGCCAGATCGACCACCATGCGCATCGAGGGCACTGTGGTCGTCGCATAGGACTCGCCGAGTTCCCAACCCGTGGCATTTACGACTGATGGTCCACCACTGACCGGGTACGGTCCGCGGTTGAACAGTGCTTCGATCGGTGCGATGCCGGAAGAGCCGAGCGTGTCGCTGGTCAGCGTGATCGCATGCAGGCTGCCCCAGTTCCATCGATCGATGACGTTGCCCTGGAGTGAGACGAGCTCGTCATATGCATCCTCAGCGGAGAGCGCGAGCATCTCCTCCATGGTGGTGACGCCAATGCTCTCGTTGATCCAGAGGGGATCGGCGGGGTTGTCCAGCAGGTCGGAGACGACGGTGAACAGGCGGGCTTGGCCACCGTGCGGCAGCGGCTGCTCACGATTCGCGAACAGGTTCATCACCAGGTTCGACCACAGCACGTTCGCGTATGCGGCGCCAGGGGAGGCCCCGTTGTTCTGGGCATCCCAAGTGCGCAAGAGCGCGACTGCTGCTTGGGGACCCTTGCCAGACACCTCGACGTCACCCATCGCGGTGGCCAGCTTCTTGCCGACCCACATCTCGTTGTCGAACTGGATGTCGCGCATGTCCTTCGCGGTGAGCGGCGCGAGCGCGGCGCGGCGCTCGATCATGTGCACGATACGTGCCGCGCGATAGCCATAGTCCCAGTCGCGAGAGAGGAAGTGGGCGTAGTCGTCTGTGACGATCGCGTTGTTCGCGGTGACGATGAAGCCGGAAGGTGGGTTGTACGAGGAGGGGAGCTCTTCGAACTCGATAAACCCGGTCCAGTCATAAGCGCTGTCCCAGCCCGGCTGCGGCAGCCAACCGTCACCGGCGCCGCGGATCGGAAGGCGGCCAGGAGCCTGATAGCCGATGTTGCCCTCGACATCGGCGTAGATGAGGTTCTGCGCCGGCACATCGAACAGGGATGCCGCAAGCCGGAAGTCATCGAAGTTCTGGGCCGTGTCCAGCGCGAAGATCGCGGCTGCGGCGGTTCCGGCATCCAGCGCGGTCCAGCGCAGGCTCACGGCATACTCGCCCGACAGGGCGCCGGCGGCATCCGTCTCACCATGCGCGAGCGCGTTGCCGTCTGCCATCACCAGGCCCTCGGCGACACCTGTGAAGTCGTCGGTGAGCCCGGAGATGATCGGACCGTGCACGGTGGATCGAATCGTCAGGTCAATGTCGTCGCCGCCTGCGACCTTGACCGTCTCCTCGCGCACATCCAGTGGAACGAGGGCGCCGTCGCGCCAATACTGGTCGCCATCGACCTTCTCGATGTAGAGGTCCGCGACGTCGGTGGTGAGGTTTGTGAAGCCCCACGCGACCTGGCTGTTGTGCCCGATCACGACGCCGGGGAGTCCGGAGAAAGAGAATCCGCCCACATCGAACGAGCATTCGTCGCTCACCTCGGAGCATCGCAGCTGCACCTGGTGCCAGACGGAGGGGAGGGCGGCGCCGAGGTGCGGGTCGTTCGCGAGCAGAGGCATCCCGCTCTCGGTGAGCTCACCAGAAACAACCCAGGAGTTCGAGCCGATGCCCTCGCCGACGTCGCCGAGCAGCAGGCTAGTGGCTTCGATGACGCTGCCTGCCTCTTCCCAGGCGACCGTGGTCACAGCCGACTGTGCCTCGTCTTCGCTGCCCAGGTTGAAGGATGCGGGTGCGGAATCTGTCTCGCCTTCCTGCGTCGGAACTGTTGAGATTGTGGGGACGATGACCGGGTTCTGATCGAACGGATACGCAGGGTAGAGCTGCTCGAGCAAGGCCATGCTGTCGGCGGGGGCTGCGTCATCTCCGACCTCGGCAACCAGCAGAGCTCGCTCGGTCTCATCCTCCAGGTTGGTGCGCAGATCCCAGGCCATCGCCTTCAGCCATGCCACCGAATCTGCGGGTTCCCAGGGTTCTACTTCGTAGTCGGGATTCTGTATTCCAAGAACGGCATATTCCAGTGAGAGCTCCGCACCGTCGGTCTCGGCGAGGTACGCATTCACTCCCTCGGCGTATGCGTCGTAGTAGGCGCGGGTTGTTTCATCCAGTGCTTCTACTTCTTGCTCGGCGACATCGTGCCAGCCGAGCGTGCGCAAGAACATGTCGGTTCCGGCCTGCGATTCGCCGAACATCTCGGCGACCCGACCGGATGTGACGTGCCGGCGGAAGTCCATCTCGAAGAAACGGTCCTGCGCGTGCACGAAGCCCTGCGCGTAGAACAGGTCGTGCGAGGAATCGGCGGTGATCGTCGGCACGCCCAGCGCATCGCGCTGCACCGTGACCTGTGCCTGAAGGCCGTCGAGCTCGATGTCCCCAGAGGCCTGCGGGAAAGAGCGCTGGATCGTCCAGACCACAAAGAACGAGACCGCAACAGCGATGACGATGAGCCCGGCGATAACGCCGAATGCGATGCGTCCGATCTTCGGGCCGAGGGGTGCGCGCGCGACTGCGGTCTCGATGGGTTCCGTCATCATTGAAGTAGTTCTCCCCAGGTCATCGGCAGGACGCGGTGTTATCGGTCCCTTGCGTGCGTTCGGGGCGCGCGCATTCGAAGCCTAGCCGGGCGCATGCGTTTCAGTGCGAGCCGTGCCTTTGTGGCGGGAGAAGGAGTCTGTGTTGCAGATGTCGGAGCCTGTTACAGATGACGGAGGATTTCGCGGGAAATCTCCGTCATTTGCAACAACCTCCGACGGGTGAAACGACGAGAACAGGTCAGTCCGTGCCGGAATCGAAGGCTGCGCCCTCGGATGCCGAGTCGACGGCATTCGCGAGCTTCTCGTCGGTTGCGGAGACCGAACCTTCGACCTGCTCAGTGATTTCGGATGCCTCGCCTGCGGTGACGCGGCCGACGAGCTCGGCAGTGGCGCCTCCGACGAGACCGAGGCTTGCGTACTGCTCGAGGCGCGAGCGCGAGTCGGCGATGTCGAGGTTGCGCATGGTGAGCTGGCCGATGCGGTCGACGGGCCCGAATGCGGCGTCTCCGACGCGCTCCATCGAGAGCTTCTCCGGGCCGTAAGACAGGTTGGGGCTGGTGGTGTCGAGGATCGTCCAGTCGTCACCGCGCCGCAGGCGGATGGTGACCGTGCCGGAGATCGTCAGACCCACCCAGCGCTGGATCGACTCGCGCAGCATGAGCGACTGCGGCTCGAGCCAGCGGCCTTCGTACATCAGGCGGCCGAGGCGGCGACCCTGCTCGTGATAGGTCGCGAGGGTGTCTTCGTTCAGGATGCCGTTGACGAGGCGCTCGTAGGCGATGAAGAGCAGCGCCATGGCCGGAGCCTCGTAGATGCCGCGAGACTTCGCCTCGATGATGCGGTTCTCGATCTGGTCGCTCATGCCGAGGCCGTGGCGTCCGCCGATCGTGTTCGCCTCGTTCACCAGGGCAACCGGGTCGGTGTACTCGACCCCGTTGAGAGCAACGGGGCGGCCACCCTCGAAGGTGACGGTGACATCTTCGGTCTCGATGGCGACCGAGGGGTCCCAGAACTTGACGCCCATGAGCGGGTCGACGGTTTCCAGCGAGACGTTCAGGTGCTCGAGGGTCTTCGCCTCGTGGGTAGCGCCCCAGATGTTGGCGTCGGTCGAGTATGCCTTCTCCGCAGAATCGCGGTAGGGGAATCCGTGCGCGATGAGCCATTCGCTCATTTCCTGGCGGCCGCCGAGCTCGGTGACGAAGTCAGCGTCGAGCCACGGCTTGTATACGCGCAGGCGAGGGTTGGCAAGCAGGCCATAGCGGTAGAACCGCTCGATGTCGTTGCCCTTGTAGGTGGATCCGTCGCCCCAGATGTCGACGCCGTCGTCCTTCATGGCACGCACGAGCATGGTGCCGGTGACGGCGCGGCCCAACGGCGTCGTGTTGAAGTAGGTCTTGCCGCCGGAGCGGATGTGGAATGCGCCGCACTGCAACGCGACCAGGCCCTCTTCGACGAGAGCGGTCTTGCAGTCGACCAGGCGCGCGATTTCGGCGCCGTACTCCAGGGCGCGACCGGGGATCGCATCAATGTCGCCTTCGTCAGGCTGCCCGAGGTCGCCAGTGTAGGTGCATGGGATGGCACCCTTGTCGCGCATCCACGCGACGGCGACGGAGGTGTCAAGGCCTCCGGAGAAGGCGATGCCGACGCGCTCGCCGACGGGAAGAGACTGAAGGACCTTGGACATGATTCCCATTCTATCGGCGCGCGGCGTGTCGCCATGCTCGCGGGTCGAGGGAGCAGGCGGATGCCGGACTCGCGAGCAGCCAGCGCCACGAGGCCGTCGTAGACGGATCCACCAGCGATTCCTGCGGCCGGGCTGACGATTCGACCTGCCTTGTCCATGGTCGTGCGCATCCCATCAGAACGCCATTGCAATGGCGCGGTCGACAGTGCCAGAGTGAATCGCGGAGGAGCAACATGGGTCAGGCGGTGCTGTGGGGACTGGTGGCGGCTGCGCCACTATTCGTGGGTGCTTTGCTGGCGCTGCTGCGCACTTGGCCGCCGCACTGGCTGGGCATCGTGCTCGGCTTCGGCGCTGGCGCACTGATGGCATCGATTGCCTTCGAATTGTGGGAAGAGGGCCTGCAGCTCGGCGGCCCGATTCCCCTCGCCGTCGGCGTCGCGGCCGGTGCGCTCTGCTATTACCTCGCTGATCGGCTCGTCGAACGCCGCGCGTCGGCCGCGCGGGGTAGTGCTGGTGGCCCGCTCGCGGTGGGTGCTCTGCTCGACGGCATCCCGGAGCAGCTCGTGCTCGGCATCGGACTCGCATCCGGCGAAGGCGTGAGCGTCGCGCTTGTGATCGCGATCGTCGTCTCCAACCTGCCCGAGTCGATCGGCTCGGCGGCCGACCTGCTCGAGGGCGGCATGAAGCGGTCCCGCGTGCTGTGGCTGTGGGCAAGCGTTGCCATCGTGTGTGCGCTCGCCACGGTCGCCGGCTTCGCGCTGGCGGATGCCGTGAGCATCGAGTTCCGCGCCGGAGCCAGCGGCTTCGCTGCAGGTGCGCTGCTGGTCATGCTCGTCGATTCGATGATTCCTGATGCACAGTCCAAGGCGAAGGACTCGACGGGGCTCGCCACGGTGCTCGGCTTCGCGCTCGCCGCCGGACTCTCGCTCGGCGCGTGAACTCGGCCTCGCTTGGGGCTCTCAGAGCCCCGGATACTCTTGCATCCGCGTCTGGAACTCTTCCCGGTCGGCCTCGCTGAGCAGTTGGGGTGCCAGGAAATAGATCTGCAGACCTTCCAGCGGCTCGCCGGTGCGATCGCTCTGCGCCTGGCGCTCGCCCAAGAACTCGCCGGTGCGGTCGTTCGAGAGGTCGTACATCACCGCGTAGAAGCGCATCGGATCGGGGTAGTTGTCGGTGTACCACTCCCACGTGTTCTGCGTACGAGGGTCGGTGCTGCCGTAGAACCTCTCCAGGATCGTGTCATCCAGACCCGACGAGGGGTCATTGAAGGAGTACATGCTGTACATGCCGTAGTCGTACAGCACCTCTTCGATGACGCCCATCATTTGAAGCTTGCGGCTGTAGTCCTGGATGGGCTCGTTTGTCATCCACGGCACCGAGATGTACTGCACCAGCATCGATTCGCCGCCATAGCCATTGCGCTCCGGACGCAGATCCTCCGGCCCGACCTGGCTCCACGTGTATCCGAACTCATCGCTCAGCCGCTCGCGGATCTCGGCCAGCGCCGCGTCACTCTGCACGCGAACTTCTTCCAGCGACATCTGCGACAGGATCGAGCTCGGTGCGACGTCCTTGATACCCGGGTATGCCTCTTCGTGCTTCTGTTCCGCAGTCTTCTCGCCCTGGTAGCTGCCCGATGCTGAGGTCTGCAGCGCACTCATCGCACCGACGGTCGCGACATTCAGCAGCAGCGTGATGACAAGAGCGGATGCGCCGAGCGCGCGTCCGCGCGGCGTCACGAGCGCCGCGATCACGACACCGACCACGACGAGTTGCAGTGTCAGCATCGTGACGCCGTAGAGCGTGTCTGTGAAGCCTGCGAGCAGCGTGCCGAGCAGAATGAGTGCGAACAGAATCGCGACCACCAGCGCTGACCAGCCGATCGCGTTCGCGGGCTGCTTCTCTGCAGGGGCTGCGGCCGAGCCGATGATCGGCGCAGTCGGGGCGCCGTACGGAGCACTATCTGAAGCGCCCGGCGCTTGCACGCGCCGGGCGCCGTGATACCCACCGGGCGGCGGCAACGGGGGTGCGCCCTCAGTGCCGGCCACATAACGCGCGCGCTGCTTCTCTGGCTCTACCATGGCTTGTCCGTCCCGGAGCCTTGGCCGTCCTGATCGCCCTGCTGTTCGCGCTCCTTGGCGCCCTGCTCAAGCTTCTCCTGGATCTCGTCGAGTTTGTCCTGATCGGGCTGCTGCGGCTGCTCTTCCTGGCCGTTCTCACCTTCAGGAGGAGGCTGCTGCTGGGTCTGCTGCTGCTTCTCCTGCAGGCGATCTTCAAGCCCGTCGAGGGTGTCGCTCATGCTGCGATCCGGGTCTGGTGACTGCGAATCGGCCTCTTCGCTGTTGCACTCCTCCGGCGTCTCGGCCGTGATGAGCAACGCTTCGCCGTACAGCTCAGCCCCGCCGACCCCATCGCCCTCGCCGACCGCGGCATCGCCCTGACGCTCGATCACGATGGCGAGGTTCACGCGCACAGCGCACACCTCGAGTCCGGTGGCCAAGGGCAACGCTTCCTCGAGCTTCGTGCGCGCACCGTCGAGGTCCTCAGCGCCGGCCAGAGCAGTGCCGACGTTGTAGGGCGCCTTGAACGGTTCGAACCAGTTCAGGAACTCCTGACCTTCGGCGGCAGCGGTGGATCCCGAGTAATCCGCGACGACATATGAAGTGATCGCCTGGTGAGCGAAGGCGTACATACTCAGCAGCTTGCCGACGAACAGCAGTGCCACGAGCGTCAGGGGCAGGGTGCCGATGGCCACCCAAAGACGGATGCGCCGGCGGCGCCGATTCGCCTCGATCAGAGCGGATGCGGCATCCGCCTGCGAGGAGGAAGTGAGATTCGTCACGCGCCACCTCCCCGAAGCGCCAGTCCGCGCATCTGCGCGATGAGCATCGTGGCGCGGGCGAGCTCGATGCCGAGCAGCGCCACCATCACGAGCGCGAAGATCCAGTACAGCTCGATCACGTTGCCGACCGACCCGGACTCGGTGTAGCTCGTCGTCGTAGTCGGCGCCTCCGGCAGCTCGATTGCGATGTCGGCGGATCGCAGCTGATAGCTCGCGCCGAGGTCGCCAGCGATGGTCTGCAGGTTCGCATCGTCGATCACCGACATGGCGGGCTGACCCTGGTACTCGATGTATCCGCCGGTGCCCGCTGAACCGTCCGTCGAAGGGCCGAAGCCACCCGTCGTGATTTTCATCGGCCCGCCCTCGCTGGTGCCGTAGCCCAGCACGGAGCCGGCGTCGATGTACTGCGCACTGTCTGCGAACGACTCCGGATCGCTGCTGATCGTCTGCTCCCCATCGCCGAGGTAGAACACCATACGCGAGCGATCGGATGCGGACTCAGCGGCCGTAGCAAGAGTCTCCTCCAGCATCCTGTTCGCGATGCTGATCGAGCTGCCGCGCGACTGCGACGTCACCTCCGGATGCAGAATCTCCAGCGACGAGATGAGCGCGGTGGTGTCGGTGGTCAACGGCAGGCGCAGCTCGGCCGCGGCATCGAACGTGATCAGGGCGAAGCGTGCACCCGGATACTCCTCGACGATCGACTGCACGTCCTGGCGGACGCCGTCGAGTCGCTGCTGGCCGTCGCCCCAGTCTTCCGCGACGATGCTCGCCGTTGTGTCGACGACGATCACGATGTCGGTGTCTGTCGCGAGGGTCTGTGTCGCGCCTCCGGGGATGCCTGGGCGCAGCAGCATCATGAAGCATGCGAGCAGCATCAGCAGTCGCAGCACCCACATGAGCGGAGAGGCGCCGGTCACGGGCTGGGCCGAGGCGACACCGGCAGGGCGCAGCGACTTCACCAGCATCCATACGGCGAGGAACACCACGGGTGCGAATAGCAGCAGAAGCAGGAAGACGTTGAGGACGGGTTGAAAGATCACAGTCTCACCCTCCACAGCAGCACCACGAAGCCGAGGCCGGCGACGAGCAGTACGGCGATCCAGAGGTTCGGAGCGTCGGTCCACACCACCTGCGCTTGGCCTCGTAGCTCGGCGGCATCCTGCTCCTGCACGTCTGCGATGATGTCGGCCACCGTCGTTGTCTCGCGCAGGCCGTAGGCCTCGCCGCCGGTGATCTGTGCTGCGGAGACGAGCTCGTCACTGATCTCGGTGTCGACTCCCTGCACCGGGTTCAGCGCGAAGACGCGCACACCGACGGATGCTGCGTAGTTCGCGGCCTCTTCCAGCGTGACGATGGATGCTCCGGCGAGCTCGTTGTCGGTGGCGAGGATGATCGAGCGACTGCGCTCCTCATCGAGGTGATCGAAGCGCATGGCGCAGGACGCAAGCCCATCTCCGATCAGCGACGCACCTGGACCGTTCAGGGTGCCGACCCAGTGCTCGGGGATCTCCTCGATGAAGTCGAAGCTCTTCCGGATGCTCTGCAGATGTGTGCGGATGAAGTCGTAGTCGTCGGTCAGCGGGAAGACCTGCACCGGCGAGCTGTTGAAGATGGTCAGGCCGATGCGCTCTCCTTCGAAGCCGTCGAGGAGCTCTTCGAAGACAGCGAGCACCTCGACATCCACGTCGCTCATGGATCCGGAGACGTCGAGGCAGAGCATGATGTCGCGGCTCGTGTTGATCGGTTGGATCGTCTCGGATGACATCGGGCGCGCGGCTACGATTCCGCCGGCTGCGGCTGCGATCACGCCGAGCGCGACGACGCCGATGAGGGCGGCCCGGCGACGGCGGACAGCGTGCTGGAACGACGGCAGCGCGCGCAGTCGCTCCGCGCGCGCGATTGGGGCGCTGTGTGTCTCGCGGTGTCGGGCTCCGCGGCGAATGCCGAGGAGCAGGCCGACAGTGATCGCGATGACGATCACGGCGATCGCGACGAGGAGGAGCCACCAGTTCGCTAGTGCCATGACGCCACCACCTTGCGGGCAGCCTCGAAGCCTGCGGCCGGGTCGATCGCGGGCTCCCTGCGGAAGATGCTCGGGTAGTAGTGCCGCTTCATCGCGTCGATCAGCGCTGGTTGCACGCCGAGTCGTTGCAGATCGTCGAGGGCGAGCACGGGGGCCTCCAGTCCGCTGTACTCGTTGACGAACGTGCGAACGATGCGGCTGAGCTCGAGGTTGGCGCTGCGCGCGGTGAGAGCGCCCGCGCGGTAGTCGGCCTCGATCTGGCCGATGCGGTCGTTATATTCCATTCTCAGCATGGTGAGCACATCGTCGGTGGATGGGGCGATCTGCGGCGGCTCACCCTGCAGGGTCATGCTGCGTTTGGGCCTGGTCAAGAAGATCAACAGCCATGCGGCGAGGATGAGCACGGCGATGATGCCGATCGCGAGCAGCATCCACCCCCAGCCGTATTGGGCGGGAGGGTAGAGCTCGTCAGTTCCTGACATGCGCCCTCCGATTCAGCATGCGCAGCAACTGCGGGACCGCGTCATCCTGAGTGTCGAGGGTTGCGTGCGTGATCTCGAGCCGGTCGAGCAGGCGGGTGCGGCGCTCAGTATCCGCCTGCGATTGTGCGAGCAGCTCACCGAGCACTTCACTGTCGCCGTGCACGAAGTCGGGAACAGCCCATCGGGTGTACACATCGGCACGTGCCGCGTTCGACGCGTGATCGAGCACCGGGTCTGCATCGCGAAGAGTGATCCACAGCACGTCATGCTGCACGCGCAGTCGGCGCAGCATCCGTTCGCTCTCGTCGGTCACCGGTGCGTCATCGGTGATGATGACGACGATGCAGCGCTGCGCGATCGTCCGCGCAACATAAGAGAGGAGTGCGTCGCGGTCACTGGGTGCTGTGGCGGTGGAGATGGCCTGATCGATTGTGCGCAAGACGTGCTCGAGTGCGCCCTCGCTGCGCCCGGGCGCTCGGCGCCGGATGCGATCGCTATCGCCATGCACGACGCTGAAGTCGTCGCCGTGGCGCAGAGCGAGGATGCCAAGGGCTCCCGCCGCCAGAACAGCCAGGTCTTTCTTGGGCCTCTCGTCGTGCGCGAGTGCGGTCATCGCGCGGCCAGTGTCGACGACGAACAGCACGGTGTGCATGCGATTCGCGCGATGGCGTTTGACCAGGGGAGTGCCGAGCCTGGCAGTCGCTCGCCAGTCGATGTCGCGCACCTGATCGCCGTACTCGTACTTGCGCAGGTCTTCGAAGTCGAGGCTGCGCCCGTGCAGCAGCGACGCGTAGGCGCCGTCGAGCGCGTGCATCGACTTCTGTGAAGAGTGGATGAAGAGCTTGCTCTTCACCTGCGTGATAAGACTAGGCATCCGGTCCTTGAGCTTGTCGAAGGGCGGCGCTACGGCGTCGGCACCGAGGTGAAGATCTGGTCGATGATCTCCTCGCTTCGGATGCCCTCAGCATCCGCTTCGAAGGTCAGCAGCACGCGATGGCGGAGGACGACGTGGCGGAGTGTGCGGATGTCTTCGGGGATGACATGCGAGCGGCCGTTGAGCAGGGCGAGGGCGCGGGATGCCTGCAGGAAGGCGATGCTGGCGCGCGGGCTGGCACCGTACTTGATGTAGCGAGCGCGGTCTTCGCCGATGTACGGACCGGGATTACGGGTGACATAGGCGAGCGAGACGATGTAGTTGCGGATCGCGTCGTCGACGTAGATGCGGCTGGCGACATCCTGCAGCAGCTTCACGTCTTCGAGGGAGACGGCGCTCGCGACGTGGCGGTCAGGGTCCAGCACACCTGAGTCGATGCGGCGCAGGATCTCGAACTCGTCTGCGGGGCTCGGATAGTCGACGATCTCCTTGAGGAGGAAGCGGTCCATCTGTGCCTCGGGGAGCTCGTAGGTGCCCTCCTGCTCGATGGGGTTCTGCGTGGCGATCACGAGGAACGGCTTGGGCAGGTGGTGCACCTCGCCGCCGATAGTGGTCTGGTGCTCCTGCATCGCCTCGAGCATCGCCGACTGGGTCTTGGCGCTGGAGCGGTTGATCTCGTCGAGCAACACGAAGTTCGCGTGCACGGGGCCAAGGACAGTGCGGAACGATCCGTTCGCGGCGTCATAGATCTGGTTGCCGGTGATGTCGCTGGGAAGGAGGTCTGGCGTGCACTGGATGCGTTTGAAGCTGGCCTTGATGGTGTCGGCGAGCGTGCTCGCGGCGGTGGTCTTCGCAAGGCCAGGCACGGACTCGAGCAGAATGTGCCCGCCGGCGATGAGGGAGACCAGCAGGCTGGTGCGCAGCCGCTCCTGGCCGACCATCTTCGCCGAGTACGCGTCTGAGATGATTGCCAGAACATCGGCGGCGTGCTGCATTTCCGCCGCGCTCGGGGCGGTGTCTTGGCCAGGCGCTGGGCTTACTGCTGGGCTGGTCGTTGGGCGCGGGATCGCAGGAGGCGCGGGAGGCGGAGGTGGAGCCGCCGAGTTACCGTTCGATGCGGGAAAGGCCTGATTCATCACTGTCTCCTCGATTGCACCAGAACAGGGTAACCCGAGCACCCTGTGTCAACGGGAGCGGGGGTGCTGGCTTATGAGCGCGCGCGGCGCCGGCCGATCCACACCACGAACGCTGCGACCGCGATGATCGCGGCAGCGATCCCGACGATGTAGCCGGACACACCCAGATACCCACCCGGAACAAGGTGCGGGTCGAGGAAGGGGTACGGGTACCACCAGGCGTCACCTGTGGCGGGGGCGATGATGAAATTGGCGCGGATCAGCGTATATGCGGCCCAGACAATCGGGAAGATCGCCGTAATCGCCACCGCGCTCCATGGGAGCGCGCGCCGCTTCGGCGCGAAAAGCACATCAGCCAGCAAGAACAGCGGGATGACGACGTGGAGCACCTCGTTCGACCACGGCACCGTGACGCCCTGGGGGAGTTCGACGTTCCTCAGCAGCAGGTTGTAAACGATGCCCGTCACGATCATGTACGTGCTCACGCAGACCAGCAGCACCGCGAACCAGCCGGGTTCCTGCTCTTCCTTTCGGCCGCTGGTCCACGCCCAGATCGCGCCGATCGAGAGGACGATCACGGCGAGAAGATTCGACTCGATCGTGAAGAAGCTGAGGAAGTTCGCCGCGAGCGTCGGAACATGCGCGCCCCACTCGGTCGTCGAGATAGCACCATTGTGCAGAGTCCTCGTCAGCTGAGTGATGATTGCAGCTGCGCCGAGCACTGCTGCGGCAAGTCGTGCGTATGGCCACCAGGTCGTCATGGTTCCTCCGCGGTAACCATAGCGTCCGGGCTGCGGCTGGCGCGATGCTCCGCGCGCACGGCGGGGCGGTGGTGGGGCTTCGCTAAGATGGGACTGCTCGTGCGATCCACCGAGGCGGGCAGAATCCAGGGGGACACCCATGCCAGGAATCGTGATCGTCGGAGTCCAGTGGGGCGACGAGGGCAAGGGGAAGGCTACCGACCTGCTCGGTGACCGTACCGACTGGGTGGTGAAGTTCAACGGCGGCAACAACGCCGGGCACACCGTCGTCGTCGGCAATGAGAAGTATGCGCTGCACCTGCTGCCCTCAGGCATCCTCTCTCCTGGCGTCACCCCTGTCATCGGCAACGGCGTGGTCATCGACCCCGAGGTGCTCTTCGATGAGCTCACGGCGCTCTCCGCTCGTGGCATCGACGTCTCCAAGCTCAAGGTGAGCGCGAACGCGCACCTCATCACGCAGTACCACCGCACCCTCGACAAGGTCACCGAGCGCTTCCTCGGCAAGCGCAACATCGGCACGACCGGTCGGGGCATCGGCCCGGCCTATGCCGACAAGATCAACCGCGTCGGCATCCGCGTGCAGGATCTCTTCGACGAGAACATCCTGCGCCAGAAGGTCGAGGGCGCGCTCGATCAGAAGAACCACCTGCTCGTGAAGGTCTTCAACCGTCGTGCCGTCACCGTCGACGAGATCGTCGAAGAGCTGCTCTCCTACGCTGAGCGACTGCGTCCGATGGTCGCCGATACCGGCCACCTCCTCGACGAGGCTCTGGAGCGAGGCGAGATCGTCGTCTTCGAGGGTGGCCAGGCCACCATGCTCGACATCGACCACGGCACCTACCCGTTCGTCACCTCCTCGACGGCAACGGCAGCGGGCGCGGCATCCGGATCCGGCGTCGGACCCGGCCGTCTTGACCGCATCGTCGGCATCGTGAAGGCATACACGACCCGCGTCGGATCTGGACCGTTCCCGACCGAGCTGTTCGACGACAAGGGCGACTGGCTGCGCTCTGCGGGGTTCGAGTTCGGCACGACGACCGGGCGTCCGCGCCGGGTCGGCTGGTACGACGCCCCGATCACGCGTTACGCGACGCGGATCAACGGCATCACCGACCTCGTGCTCACGAAGCTCGACATTCTCACCGGTCTCGACCAGATTCCGGTCTGCGTCGCCTACGACGTCGACGGAGAGCGTTTCGAAGATGTGCCGGTGAACCAGACCGACTTCCACCACGCGAAGCCGATCTACGAGTACTTCCCCGGTTGGAGCGAAGACATCTCGACGGCTCGCAGCTTCGAGGATCTGCCGCAGACCGCGCAGGACTACGTGCTCGCGCTGGAGAAGATGAGCAGGACTCGTCTCTCGGTCATCGGAGTCGGCCCCGAGCGTGATCAGGTGATCGTCCGCCACGACCTCGTCGACTGAGCCGAGCCGCGGATCGGTGCGCCGCGATCGGTGCCGGCGAGCGCGAGGTGCCGGCGAGCACGAGGTGCCGGCGAGCACGAGGTGCGGGCGCCGGAGGTGTCGCACATTGCCGCTTAGTCGCGGCGGAAGCGGCAAACAGTGCCACCTCCCCGATGGAGCACTTCGGCGAGGTGTCGCATATGGTCGCTAAGCCGGGCCGGAGGCGGCAAAGTGTGACACCTGTCCAGGATGCATTCATGAGGAGACAGCGATGACGCAGTTCTGGGTCGGCGGTTACGGTGCCGATATGGGCGGGGATGCCGCTGGCATCGGCCTGCTCCAAGGCGAAGAGGGGCGCGAGCCTGCCTCCCTCGCGTATCGCGGAGCCGTCACCGAGACCGCATCGCCGTCGTGGTTGGCGCGGCATCCTTCGCTTGACGTCGTCTACGCGGCACTGGAGGGTGACGGCGCGGTCCAGGCGTTCCGTCGTACGGGAGAGCAGTCGCTCACCGCGATCGGTCGTCCGGTCGAGGCGGGGTCGGCTGTCTGTCACCTCGCAGTGGCTCCGAGCGGGTCGTACCTCGTCGCGAGTTGTTACGTCGATGGCCGGGTCGTGCGTATCGACCTGTCCCCAGACGCACGGATGCTGAAGCCGTCGATCGCGGATGCCGCCACCGACCCCTACGGCATGGATGCTGCCGAGCCGCAGGCCGTCGACCTGAGTGAGATGCTGGCGGCTGCTGCGGCAGCATCGGCGCCTCAGCCTGATGCACCGCGGTCAGGGTTATTGCTCTTCGACGAGATGCTCGGGTTGAACGCTGCCGCTGCACCCGAGCCCGAGGCCGAGGTCGCCGAATCCGCCGAGGAGGAAGCGCCCGCACGCTCCTCGCACGCACATTCCGCGGCGTTCCTGCCGGACGGACGCATCGCGACCACCGACCTCGGCTTCGACCTCGTGCGCATCTGGCGCCCCACGGCGGGTGGGCTGACGCTCGATCATCAGATCGTGCTTCCGCACGGCGTCGGACCGCGGCACATGGTCGTGCATCCCAGTGGTCACCTGCATGTCGTCACCGAGTACTCCTGCGAAGTCTTCACGTTCGGGCCCCAGCCCAACGGGCGCTGGGCGCTCATCGCGGCGACATCGGTGAGCCCTTCCGCCCAGACCGGATTCGACTTCCCCGCCGAGCTGTCACGCTCGCGTGACGGGGAAACCCTCTACGCGGGAGTGCGCGGCAGCAACACCATTGCCGCACTGCGCGTGCGTGGAGCGGGCGAGAGCATCGAACCGTTCGCGCTCGCCGAATCCGGGGTGGACTGGCCGAGGCACCACCTCGTCCACGACGGTTCTCTGCTCGTCGCAGGTCAGCGCTCGAACGAGATCAGCGTGCTCGACCTCGATGAGCGCACTGGTGCGCCCCGCGGCATCCGCCATCGCGCCCCCGCTCCGGCGCCGACGCACCTGCTGCTTGCCTGAATACCGGGGCGTCACGGGCCGTCATGCCCCAGGCGCCCCGCTCACTCCGCCCCTGGCGACCCTGACTTGAGCCATCGAATCGGCCCCGCACCTGCCGCCCCGAGAACATCTCCCGGGTTCTGCAGCGCGCACGAGTTCAGGCTCAGGCATCCGCATCCGATGCATCCGTCCAAGTCGCCACGCAGATGCTCGAGCTGTCGGATGCGCGCATCCAACTCGTCGCGCCAGCGTTGGGAGAGGCGGGCCCAGTCCTTCTTGGTCGGGGTGCGTCCCTCCGGCAGAGACTCGAGGGCCGCGCGGATGTCTTTGAGGGGGATGCCAACGCGTTGCGATACCCGGATGAACGCGACACGGCGCAGCGCGTCGCGGCAATAGCGACGCTGGTTTCCCTCCGTGCGCGCAGAGGTGATCAGGCCGTTGCGTTCGTAGAAATGCAATGCGGACGCCGCGACCCCGCTGCGGTTGGAGAGCTCGCCGATCGTGAGTTGTCGGTTCCTGTCTCCATCTAACTGCGGCATGCGGTTCTCCCTGTTACGCCGTCGACTTGACCTCAACCATAGTTGAGGTCCTACCGTCAGAGGAATGACAACGGATACAGGAGACGTGCGGACGGTCAAGGCCACCGCACCGGGCATCATGAGTGGCGCATACCTCTGGATCACCATCGGCGCATGCGCGCTCGTGTTCCTCGGGGCGTTCGAGTCGCTGGCGGTCACGACCGTGATGCCGGCGGTGAGCGCCGATCTCGACGGTGAGCGACTGTATGCGCTGGCGTTCGCAGGGCCCCTGGCTACCGGGCTGATCGGGATGGTCGCAGCGGGGAACTGGTCGGACCGCCGCGGACCGACGGCGGTGCTGTACACCTCGGTGCTCGTGTTCGTCGCGGGTCTTCTCATCGCCGGACTCGCGCCGAGCATGGAGATCCTCGTGGCAGGCCGCTTCGCTCAGGGGCTCGGCAGCGGAGCGATGACGGTGGCGCTGTACGTCGTCGTCGCACGGGTGTACCCGCAGCTCCTGCATCCGGCGATCTTCGCCGCGTTCGCCGCAGCGTGGGTCGTGCCTTCTCTGATCGGTCCGACGATCGCCGGGCTGATGACGGATCTCTGGAGCTGGCACTGGGTCTTCCTCAGCGTCGTTGTGCTCGCCATGGCTGCGCTTCTCATGGTGATCCCTGGCCTGCGGGGCCTCTCGCGCGAAAGAGATGCATCAGTGCCGTGGGCATTCGGCAGGCTCGGCTGGTCGGTGCTTGCGGCGGTGGCCGTACTTGCGTTGAATCTGCTCGGCGACATCCAGGGGATCGGACCGGTGCTCGCTCTCGGTGCCGCTGTCGTCGCTCTCATTGCCGTTCGGCCGCTGGTTCCCAAGGGGACTCTGCGTGCTCGTCGCGGTCTGCCCTCGGTCATCCTGGTCCGTGGCCTCATGGCCGGAGCATTCTTCGGCGCACAGGTCTACCTGCCGTACCTGCTCACCGATCGGTACGCCCTCACCCCGACTCTCGCCGGGCTCTCATTGACGGGAGGCGCACTTGCCTGGTCGATCGCCTCTACTGTCCAGGGCCGGATGGGCGCCCGGTTGTCCAGCGTGACGGCACTGCGGATCGGAATGGTCCTCGTGTTGATCGGCATCGCTCTTGTGGCGGCGACATCCGCTTTCCGGTTGGATGCGCTGATGATTGCCGCCGCATGGGTTGTCGCGGGCTCAGGCATGGGTCTTATGAGTCCACGAAACAGCGTGCTCGTACTGTCGATGTCGACACCGGCGAACCAGGGATTCAACAGTGCGGCGATGACGGTCGCCGATTCCTTCGGCAGTGCGCTGGTGCTGGCGGTCACCGGCACCCTGTTCGCCGGGTTGGCGATGACCGGTGACCCGTTCACTGCCGTGTTCATCCTGGCGGGTGTGATCGCCGCCGTGGCGGTGGCGCTGGTGCACAGGGTGGTTCCTTCAGACGAAGAGGTGTCGGCATGAGGGCGATCGTGCAGCGCGAGTTCCCCAGGTGTCGCATCTGTCGGAGGTTGTGATGTTTGACGGAGTGTTTCCGCAGAAACCTCCGTCAGATGCAACACCCTCCGACATTCGTCTTTCGCCCTACAGGTTGTGGCCGCTTGGGAACAACCCCGGTGACATCGCGTTGCACCTCGGCAAGACTGGTGCACTACCGGTTCGGACGGAAGGCGACGAAATGTCCAATGATTACGACCTGATCGTCCTCGGCGGAGGACCCGTCGGCGAGAACGTGGCCGACCGTGCCGTGCAGGCGGGGCTCACCGCGATCATCGTCGAGAGCGAACTCGTCGGCGGTGAATGCTCTTACTGGGCATGCATGCCGTCGAAAGCGCTGTTGCGCTCGGCCCAGGCACTGCGCGCGGCTCAGCATGTCGCTGGTGCCGCCGAAGCGGTGACCGGGCAGATCGATGTCCGCAAGGTACTGGAACGACGCAACTCGTTCACCAGCGACTGGTCGGATGCCGGGCAAGTTGGGTGGTTGCAGTCGGCGGGTATCGACCTCGCCCGTGGCCACGGCCGGATCACCGGCACCCGCGAGGTCACCGTGACTGACGCGGAAGGTGCGACCAAGGTGCTGACGGCCCGGCACGCGGTCGCGATCTCCACCGGAACGGATGCCACGATCCCCCCGATCGACGGAATGGCGGATGCTGCGCCATGGACGAGCCGCGAAGCGACCAGTGCGCAGGAGATTCCGGCATCCCTCGTGGTCGTTGGCGGTGGCGTCGTCGCCGTGGAGATGGCCACCGCATATGCCGCACTCGGCGCGACAGTGACTCTGATCGCCCGCAGCAGTCTGCTGGCGAACATGGAGCCGTTCGCCGGAGAGCTCGTCGAGGCAGGGCTGCGTGAACTCGGCGTCGACATTCGCACGAACACCGGCACGACCCGCGTCACACGGGACGCCGACGCTGTCACCGTCACGCTCGACGACGGCTCGGAGGTCATCGCCGCAGAACTTCTCGTCGCGACCGGTCGCACCCCGCGCACCGCCGATATCGGCCTGGACGCCGTCGACCTCCAACCCGGCCGCTACATCACCACGGACGACACCCTCCGGGTGCCAGACAGTGACTGGCTCTATGCAGTGGGTGACGTGAACGGACGCGTGCTGCTGACTCACCAGGGCAAGTACCAGGCGCGTGCCGCAGGCGACGTGATCGCAGCCCGTGCGAAGGGCGAAGACGTCGACGATGCTGCATGGGGTCGCCATGTCGCCACCGCAGACCACGCGGCCGTGCCGCAGGTCATCTTCGGCGAGCCGGAGGTTGCGTCGGTCGGACTCACCGCGAAAGCAGCGAAGGATGCCGGATACGAGACCCGCGTGATCGACTACGACCTCGGGGCGATCGCGGGGTCCAGCCTGCGTGAGGACGGCTACAGCGGACAAGCCCGCATGATCGTCGATGCCGCACGCGATGTCATCCTCGGCGTCACGTTCGTCGGTCCGGATGTTGCCGATCTGCTGCAGGCCGCGACCATCGCTGTCGCCTGCGAGGTTCCGATCTCACGGCTCTGGCACGCAGTGCCGGCCTACCCGACGGTGAGCGAGATCTGGCTTCGACTGCTGGAGGAGTATGGGCGGGATTCGGCGTGAAACGCGGCCTGTCCGGCATCCCATCCATCTGAAGCTCGGCTCCGAACAGTCGAAGAATGTGCCCCAAATGTCCGAACCTTCCCATACGCTCGAAACCGAATCTGAGGAGACCAGACCATGAAGGCTGTATTCGCAGGAACCACGATCGCCGAGGCCGACGAGACTGATCTGATCTCGATAGAGGGCAATTGGTACTTCCCCCTCACGTCGGTGACACCGGGGGTGCTCGTCGAGAGCCCGACCCCGTACACGTGCCCGTGGAAGGGTGCGGCCCAGTACTACTCCCTCCTGATCGACGGAGAGACGCACGCCGATCAGGCGTGGGGATACCCGCATCCTTATCAGTCGGCGTTCGACCGGCTCGGAAAAGACATCTCCGGCCACGTTGCATTCGCCCCCGGCGTCGAGGTCGGACCGTAGGCGCGGTTCGGCCGGAGATACACGCATGATCGAGTTCCGCTCAGTATCAAAGAGATTCCCCGATGGCACACTCGCCGTCGAAGACTTCAGCCTTGTGCTCCCCTCACGCAAGACGACGGTGTTCGTCGGCTCGTCCGGATGCGGCAAGACGACGCTGTTGCGGATGATCAACCGCATGGTCGAGCCGACCGGTGGCGACGTCGAGATCGACGGAGACAGTGTTCTCGGCAAGAATCCGGTGGCCCTCCGCCGCAGCATCGGTTATGTGATGCAGAACTCCGGCCTCATGCCGCACTTCACGGTGATCGACAATGTCGCGACGGTGCTGCGGCTCACTGGCATCCCGAAGCGCGTGGCGCATGAGCGTGCCCGAGAACTACTCGACACCGTCGGTCTCGATCAGGAGCTTGCTGATCGGTACCCGAGCCAGCTATCCGGCGGGCAGCAACAGCGCGTCGGGGTTGCGCGCGGCTTGGCGGCCGACCCGAACATCCTGCTCATGGATGAGCCGTTCGGCGCGGTCGATCCGATCGTGCGCGCCGACCTGCAGCAGGAGCTCATTCGCCTGCAGCAAGAGCTCGACAAGACCGTGGTGTTCGTCACCCACGACATCGATGAGGCGTTCCTGCTCGGGGATCAGGTCGTGATCCTCGACAAGGGGGCCCGCATCGTGCAGGTCGGCAGCCCGAGCGAGATCATCGAGAATCCCGCTGATGACTTCGTCTCGGCCTTCATCGGCGCAGAACGTGGTCGCCGGGCGCTGCATCTCAAGCAGACACCGCACGGCACCGTCGTCGTCGACTCCGAAGGTCGCACGCAGGGCTCGCTGACCGATTCCGGCGCGACATGAGCTGGGTCATCGACAACCTCGAGCTCATCCTCACGCTCAGCCTGACGCACCTGCGTCAGAGCGTGATCCCGATCGTGCTCGGTTTCGCCCTATCGCTGCCGCTGGGGTGGATTGCATGGCGGTACCGGCTGGTGCGTGGCCCGATCATTGTGCTGACCGGACTGCTTTATACGATTCCCTCACTGGCGCTGCTGATCCTGCTACCCGCGGTGGTCGGCTACTCACCGATCAGCGAGGCGAACCTCATCGTCGGTCTCACGATCTACGCGGTCGCCATCCTGGTGCGCTCCGTCGCCGACGGACTCGACTCGGTGGATGCCGCCGTCCGCCAGTCCGCGACAGCAATGGGGTACGGCGGGGCCCGACGGTTCTGGACGGTCGATCTGCCGCTTGCTGGCCCCGTCATCCTCGCGGGCCTCAGGGTCACGGCTGTCAGCACGATTTCGCTGGCGACGGTCGGTGTCCTCATCGGCGTCACCAATCTCGGCTATCTCTTCACGAACGGTCTGCAGCGTCGAATCATCGCCGAGGTCTTCGCCGGAGTCATTGCTGTTGTCGTTATCGCGCTGATCGTTGATCTTCTACTGATGCTCGTCGGGCGTGCGGTGATGCCGTGGACGCGGGCCACCAGCGTTCCCACCGTGCGGCGCCGTGCACTTACGGTGAGGGCTGCCGCATGAACGTGTTTGCTGAGGCTCTGGCTTGGTTGTTCTCTCCAGAGCGTCTGGAGGGGTCGTACGCACTGCCGATCCTGCTCGGCCAGCACCTGTTCTACACCGTGATCTCGGTCGTCGTCGCCGCGGTGATCGCAGTGCCGCTGGGCTGGCTCATCGGGCACACCGGCCGCGGGCGTGAGTTCGCGGTGGCGGTGTCGGGCGCCGCGCGGGCCGTGCCCTCCTTCGGGCTGCTGATCCTGCTTGTGCTGCTGCTCGGCGTGCTGCGAATCCCGGAGGCCGCGGTCATCACCTTCGTATTGCTGGCGATCCCCTCGCTGCTCGCCGGCGCCTATACCGGCCTCGAGGCGATCGACCGCCGCGTGATCGACTCTGCGCGTTCGATGGGCATGACCGAATGGCAGGTGTTCTGGAAGGTCGAGGTGCCCCTCGGGCTCCCGCTGCTCGTCGGCGGCATCCGCGCCGCACTCCTGCAGGTGATCGCGACCGTCACCATCGCGGCCTACGTCAATCTCGGCGGGTTGGGCTGGCCGATCATTCAGGGCATTCCACTTCGCCGCTTCGACCAGGTGCTCGGCGCCGCGATCCTGGTGGCCGTGCTCGCACTCATCGTAGATCTCCTCCTCGCCGTCGCGCAGCGTGCTGCAGTGCCAGCGGGGGTGCGCGTGCAGCAGGTTGGACCCAAGCGCCTACGCCCGGGCCGGAACACCTCGTATGTTCCCGCATGACACCCACGAAGCATCCACAGACTCCCCACCAGAGAGGAACAATATGTTCACCGCACGAAAGTCACGCCTCGTCCTCGCCGGCGGCATCGCGCTCGCCGCTTCGCTCGTCCTCGCGGGCTGCGCCACCAGCAACCCCCTAGACCCCGCCACTGACGGAGGCGACTCCGGCGACGCGGCCTCCGACACGATTGTCATCGGGTCACAGGCCTACTACTCGAACGAGATCATCGCCGAGATCTACGCCCAGGCGCTGGAGAACGCCGACATCGAAGTGGAAAGGCAGTTCAACGTCGGGCAGCGTGACGCGTACATTCCCGAGCTCGAATCCGGCGCGATCGACCTGTTCCCGGAGTACACCGGCAACCTGCTGGAGTTCTACGACGGCTCAGCCGACACGAACAGCCCGGATGCGGTCTACGCCGCGCTCCAGGACGTGCTGCCAGAGGGTCTGACTGCGCTCGACTACGCCGAGGCCAGCGACCAGGACACCTACACGGTGACGAAGGAGTTCGCCGACGCGAACAACCTCACAACGATCGCCGACCTCGCGAACGTCAGCGAACAGGTCACGATCGGTGGGGCACCTGAGTTCGAGCAGCGCCCATATGGCCCGGCGGGCGCCAAGGAGCTCTACGGCGTCGACCTCGCCTTCTCCGCCACAGGTGACACGACGCTTGAATCGCTGCTGGCCGGCGAGATCCAGGTCGCGGACATCTACAGCGCAGACCCGGCGTTCCAGGTCGAGGACATCGTCGCGCTCGAAGACCCGGAGAACCTCATCCTCGCCTCGAACGTCGTCCCGATCGCCTCAAGCGATGTCTCCGATGAGGCAGCGGCGGTCATCAACGGGGTCAGCGCCGCGCTGACCGTCGACGATCTCGTCGCGCTCGGCGTGCAGAGCACTGTTGACCAGCTCTCGCCCGAAGAAATCGCCACGCAGTGGCTGACGGACAAATCTCTGATCTGACCACTGGCGCAATCGAAGGGTCCTCTCGACCAGCGCGTGAATCCAATGCGTCGGGAGGACCCTTCAGCGTGTGTTGTGCCACCAGCTGAGAGAATGGGTGCACCCAGCCGGAATGCAAACTAAGGACCCGCACGAATGATCTCCAAGCGTGACCTCGCCTACCGGCTCGACATCCCCTTGGAGATGGTCGTCCGCCACGGGTTGGAGGACGGCGTGAGCGAGGCGGAGTTCGCCGCACTCGAGCAGGACCCTCCCGCGTGGCTTGCCCAGTCACGGGCCAACCGCAAGAAGGACGGCCGCCCGATGTGGGCGACCCTGACATGCGCTGTGTGCGGGTATACCGAGACTGCGCGCCCGAAGAAGTGGTGGCCCGCCGAGTTCACCTACGTGAGCTGCAGTCACCACTCGCCATCCGCCCTGCCGAAGCCTGCCCCAGGACACCTCCGCGTTGAGTTCGAGGGTGTCGGGACGAAGTTCGTCGGAATCGTGGACGACACGGTCGAGGGTCTCTAGACCCTGGCATCCTGGCGGGGAATCCAAATCTTCTTGATGATGATCAGGATGGATGCCGTGACCGGCACCGCCACGAGTGCTCCGAGGAGCCCTAGCAGTGTGCCGCCGACCAGCGCGCCGATCACGACGAGCGAACCGGGGATGGCGATAGCTCGGTTCATCACGCGCGGGGTCAGGAAGTACGACTCGACCTGCATGTAGATGAGGTAGATGACTGCGAATACCAGCGCGAAGACGATGTTGTCGCCGAACAGGGCGATCCCGGTGCCGATGACCCAGAACAGCAGCGATCCGACGAGCGGGATCAGCGTGATGAGGAACGCGACCACGGCCAGCAGCAGCGGGAACGGCAGGCTGAGCACCGTGTACAGGACCAGTACGAGCATCGCGTTGATGAAGGCCAGAGTCACCATGCCCATGACGTAACCGCCGACGGAGTCGGTGATCTCTGTGCTGATGATGTCGGCATTGCCCCGGTCGCGCGCCGGAACGAGACGGAGCATGGCCTGCTTGATGCCTGGCAGCGTCGCCAGGAAGTAGATGATGAGTACCAGCACGATGACGGCCCCGGAGATGCCGTTGGCGATGGACGCACCGACCTGAAGTGCACCGCCGCCGATTGTGGCGATGTTGCCGGGGTCAGTGAGGAAGCCCTGCACATCGCCGACCAGAGTCTGGAACTGTTCGCCGAACTGATCGTCCAACGTCGCGTAGAGATCGCTCTGCTGGAAGTCCCCGACCATGATGGGAACATCCTTGACGAAGCTGGTGATTTGCGCGACCACGACAGGGACGATCGCCCAGATGATCAGGCCCAGAGCGACGATGAGCCCGGCGAGCACGAGGAGCACACCCAAACCGCGTTTCATGCCGCGTCGCTCGAGGAAGCGCACGGCTGGATCGAGGCCGAGAGCGGCGAACAGTGCGAGGGCGATGTAGATGATCACCGTCGACAGATTTGATAGCGCGAGTCCGAGCAGGATCGCGGCGAGCCCGCCCAGGGTGACGAGGAATCCGAACACGAACGGGCGCTCGATGCGGGTCCAGAATGAACGGCTCGACGGTACCGGCTCGACGACCGGCTTCGGCGTGATCGCGGCACCTCCGACAGGTTCCGTCTTGGCGGGCTTCTGCCTCTTAGCCGTCACTTTTGCGCCGGAATCTGGCCCCGATCCGGCAGGCGATTCGTCGACGGTAGAAGTGGCATCGTCGGACGCCGCAGGCAGTTCGGTGCTCATTTTCCCACTCTAGAGCGCCGACCCACGATATCGTCTTAACCGCCGACGATGAGGAGACACATGACCGACGCCGACGACGCCCGCGCCGAATTGCTGCGACTGCGAGCCAGCATCGACAACATCGATGCTGCGCTCATTTACATGCTGGCGGAGCGTTTCCGTGCCACTCAACAGGTCGGCATCCTCAAGGCAGAGCATGCGATGCCGGCATCCGATCCCGGGCGAGAAGAGCAGCAGGTCGCGCGCCTGCGTGCGCTTGCCGAGGAAGCGCACCTCGACCCTGAGTTCGCCGCGAAGTGGTTCAACTTCGTGGTCGCAGAGGTCATCCGCCACCACACGGAGGCCGCTGAGGGGCGCTGAGCCGGTACTCGGTCTACCGGGACGCCGCTACTTCACGCTCCCCGCGGTCAGGCCTCCGACGAGACGTTTCTCGATCATCATGAACAGGATGATCACGGGCAGGATCGCGACGATCGAGACGCCGAACACGTACTGCCAGCTGGTCTCGTACTGACCGACGAACTTCGTCAGCGCGACGGACAGCGGCTGGTTCTTGTCGGTGGACAGGATCACCAGCGATGCGGCGAACTCGTTCCAGCACGCTACGAACGTGAACACGATCGCGGTGACGATGCCTGGCCACACCAGCGGAAGGCTGATCTTGAACAGCACGGTCAGGCGCCCGGCGCCGTCAATCTGCGCGGCCTCGTCGATCTCCTTCGGGATGCCGGCGAAGAACGAGTGCATGATCCATACCGCGAACGACAGGTTGAAAGCCGCGTTGATGAAGATCATCGCTGCCCAGGTGTCACCGAGGCCGAGCACTGTGAACTGTCGGAACAGGCCAGAGGTCAGCACCGCCGGCTGCAGCATCTGCGTGACGATCACGAGGAACAGGAACACCATGCGTCCGGGGAACTTGAACCTGGCCGTGTAGTACGCAGCCGGCATTGCCACGACCAGCACGAGCAGCGTCGCGAACACGGCGATGATGATCGTCGAGATCAGGTTGTACGGCAGCGGTGTCTCCGGCGTCGACCACATGTTGATGTAGTTCTCCCAGTGCCATTCCACCGGGAAATACGTCGGATCGACCGAGCGGATCTGCGACTTCGTCTTCACAGAGCCGAAGAACATGATCAGGTACGGCAGCACGAAGATGCCGAGCACGAGGGCGCCGGCGACCATGCGCAGGATGACGCGGGGCAGCGACACCTGGTCAGCCGTGTAGCGACGCCGACGACCGATGGGCGCTGCGGCGCGGCCGCGGCCGGACGTGGTGATGACTCGAGTTTCGGTGACGGTCATCTCACACGTCCTTCATGGGCTTGACGATCTTCACGTATGCCGCGACGATCACGATGACGATGAGGAAGGCCACCACAGACAGTGCGCTGGCGACATCGACCTTCTTCTGCAACTCGATGTATTTGAAGATCAGCGTCATGATCGTGTCCGCGTCGTAACCGGGTATCGACCCGGTCATCACCTTCAGGATCGGCAGCGAGTTGAACACGTTGATGATGTTGATGAGCACGGCAACGCTGAGCGCCCCGCGCAGCTGGGGGAACACGATCGACCAGTACGTGCGCACGGCGCCCGCACCATCCATCTTCGCGGCCTCGAGCGCATCACCAGGAACGGACTGGAGCCCAGCGAGCAGGGTGTACGTCGTGAACGGGAGCGACACGAAGATCGCGATCACGATCGACCAGGCAAAGGCGGTCGCCGGGTTTCGGGTCCAGCCGTATCCCTCAGGAGTTCCCACCATGCCGATGTCGACGAGGAACTTATTGATGACGCCGAAGTACGGCTCAAGGCCGTAGTAGAACACCATGGTCGTCATCACGACGGATGCCGCCCACGGGATGATCACGGCGAGCCGCACGAGCTGGCGCCCGGGGAACGCCTTGTTCAGGATCTGCGCGAGCCCGAGTGAGATCACGACAGTGATCACGACGACCGAGACGACCCAGATGACCGTGCGGCCCATGATCGGCCAGAACGCCGGGAAGTTGAACACGGCGATGTAGTTGTCGAAGCCGACCGAGCCCTTATCGAGACCGGACAGCGAGATGTCGCGCGTGGAGTTGAAGAACATCACCCCGGCAGGGAACAGCACCACGCCGATGATCAGCACCAACGCGGGTGCGAGCCACGGCAGGGCGGTGAGCAGTTCGCGTGCGCCGGGGCGCTTCTGCGGTACGGCATCCGCATTTTCGGGGGTGTGGGGGTGGCCGGTGGCCACCCCCACGGGGTTCGAGGATTTCGTCATACGGCTCATGGTTTTATCCCGAACCCCTTCGCTTGCGAGCGTCAGCCCGCGTCGACCTGTGCCTGGATCTCTGCCAGAACGTCTGCTGCAGGCTTGGTCTGCAGCTGTCCGAACAGCGCCTTGAACGCTCCGTCGGTCGCCGACCACAGGGCGTTCGTGGAGGGGTAGAACTGAGCGTCGGGCAGTACAGCGAGGAACGGTGCGAGTGCTTCTTCACCGGCGAGCTCTTCAGAACCCGACTTCGTCACAGGCAGGAACCCCTCCGCCTGCACCCAAGGCACGTAGACCTCAGGGGTGTAGAAGTAGTCGAAGAACGCGGTGATCGCCTCGGCCTTGTCTCCGTCGTTCTGGAATGCCATCAGCTGGTCGGCAACACCGAGTGTGAACGGCGAGCCGTCCTTGGTGGGGATCGGAACGATGGAGTAGTTCAGGTCGGGGTTGCTCTCGGCGATCTGGCCGACCGTCGGCGGCAGGCCGACCTGCATGCCGATCTTGCCCTGGATGAAGATGTCCATCAGCGGTGAACGCTGCGTCGACCCTGGGTCGGCCTGGGTGGCGCCTGCGTCGATCATCTTCTTGATCTGCTCGGCGCCGACCAGGTTCTCTGGGGTGTCGATGGTGATCGCGGACTCGTCGCCGAAGGATCCGCCGCCGCCCCACAGCCAGATGGCTGCCTCGGCCTGGGCCTCTTCTGATCCGAGGGGCATGCCGTAGCCGGCGATACCGTCTCCGAGGCCGGAGACCTTGGTTGCGGCATCCAGCAGCGAGTCCCAGTCGGTCGGTGCCTCGACGCCGGCCTGGGCGAGGAGGTCGTCGTTCACGAACAGCGCGCGAGCGGAGGCGATCAGCGGCAGCGCGTAGGCCGTGCCGTCGAGCTGCTCATTCTTGATGAACGATTCCTGGAAGTCGGCGAAGGTGTCAGGGCTGGTGACCTCTTCCACGTCGTAGAGCAGTTCATCGGCGGCGAATCCGGCGAACGGACCACCGTTGTAGATGTCGGGTGCCTCGCCGCCCTGAACCTTCGTGGCGACGACGCTCTCGAGGTTGTCCCAGGACTGCACCTCGAGGTTGACCTTGATGCCCTCGTTCTCGGCTTCGAAGCCGGCGATGACGTCTTCCCACAGGCCCTTCGTGTTGTCGGAGTAGCTGGGTACGAGCAGGTCGATCGTGGTGGTGCCGCCAGCTTCGCCGTCATCCCCACCGCCGGCGGAACCGGTGTCAGAACCGCCGAACCCGCAGGACGCGAGTGCGAGCGTCGCTGTCGCCGTCAGGGCGACGGCGCCAAACCGCAGAGACTTCTTCATGTCATTCCTCACTGTGGTGGTGCACAGCCGCAAAGAGAAGTACTGCTCACGCGGCAGTGCGTGTACATCGGTGTGCAGGTAGGCTCACCGCGTCTTGGATCTGGATGGGTAGGACACTACCCTGATTTGTGAAGCGTGTGAACAAAAGGCAACATACTTGTCATCGAACCGTAACTATGGCGTAATATGATTGTTTAGTGCACAAAAGCACCATAAACCTTCACCAGCCCATGGGTCTAGAACGAAAGTGATATTCATGACTGCACAGCTCTCCCAGGCCACACCTGGCGCGCACATGCGCGCAGAACTGCTCTCACAGCCCGCAACCTGGGCGCGCGCGGCAGACATGCGCGACGAGCAGAAAGTGCTCCCCGCCTCGGGCAAGCGCGTCGCTGTCGTCGGGTGCGGCACCTCGTGGTTCATGGCTCAGTCGTACGCGGCGCTGCGTGAAACCGCAGGCCAGGGCATTACCGATGCGTACGCGGCATCCGAGGCATTCCTCGACCGTGACTATGACGCTGTCATCGCCCTCACCCGCTCCGGCACCACCAGCGAGGTGCTTGAGCTCACCGCGCAGATCAAGGGCAAGATTCCGGTCATCGGCGTGATCGGTGACCCGACTTCACCGCTTGTCGACCTGGTCGATGACGCCGTGCTGCTGCCCTTCGCCGACGAGAAGTCGGTCGTGCAGACCCGCTTCGCCACCACCGCGCTGACGCTCATGCGCGCATCGCTCGGCCTGGATGCCGACGTCGCACGCTCCATCGCGGATGCAGAAGCAGTGCTCGCCGCAACCGACGATGAGACCCTTGCCACGGCAGACCAGTACACCTTCATCGGCCGTAACTGGTCGATCGGTCTCGCGCACGAAGCCGCGCTGAAGATGCGCGAGTCGTCGCAATCGTGGACCGAGTCGTACCCGTCGATGGACTATCGCCACGGTCCGATCGCGATCGCCGCTCCCGGCCGCATCACGTGGCAGTTCGGCGTTGCTCCCGAAGGCCTCGCCGGTCAGGTCGAGGCCACCGGTGGCCGCTTCGTGCAGCACGATGTCGATCCGCTCGCCGATCTCGTTCGCCTGCACCGCGTCGCGCTTGACCGTTCGCTCGGCAAGGGTCTTGACCCCGACATGCCCCGAAACCTCAGCCGATCGGTCATTCTGGAAGCGTGATGCCCCCAACTGCTGCCGAGTCCGCACAACCACGCCGAAACGATGCTGAATCGGCGTCGCCTCGGCGTGGTGTTGCGGCCTCGCGAGGTATTGGGGTGGGCGCGCCGGTGCTCGCCTTCGACGTCGGCGGCACCGACATCAAGTCGGCCCTGTTCGACGCGGATGGCACGGCCCTCGGGTTGCGCCGCACTCCTACCCCGGATCTGGGCGATGACCCGGCAGCGGCACTGATCGAGGAGATCGCTCGACTGGCAGATGAGTTGCGGATGCAGCATCCGGATGCCGTGCCGGAGGCGCTCGGTTTCGTCGTACCTGGCATCGTCGACGCGGATGCCGGAATCGGCGTGTTCGCGAGCAATCTCGGTTGGCGGGACGCTCCGCTGCGCGCCCTTGCCGCACAGCGGCTGCAACTGCCGATTGCATTCGATCACGACGTGCGCTCCGCCAGCTGGGCGGAGCACGAGCTGGGCGGCGCCCGCGCCCATGATGATGTCGTGGTGCTGATCATCGGCACCGGAATCGCCGGTGCAATCCTCGTCGGCGGCCAGCCATACACCGCCGGCGGCTATGCCGGTGAGATCGGGCACTCTCCCGTTGCCGATGGTCCCGAATGTGCATGCGGCGCCCGTGGCTGCCTCGAGACGATCGCCTCGGCCGGAGCCATCGCCCGTCGGTATGCCGCGGCGACCGGAGCCACGCCGGATGGCGCCCGCGACGTGATCGCCCGTGCCGCGGCAGGAGATGAAGTCGCCGCGCGCATCTGGAACGAGGCGCTCGACGCTCTCACGCTCTCGCTCGCGCAGCTGACGGCGATGGTCGCCCCGGAGGCGATCGTGATCGGCGGCGGGCTTTCTCGTGCCGGCGGCGCACTTTTCGATGAGTTGCGCTCGCGGCTTGCCGCGCGCCTGAGCTTCCATCGGATGCCGGCGCTCATCCCCGCTGAGCTTCAGGGCAACGCCGGACTCCTCGGGGCTGCCCTGCGGGCAAGGGAACTGACGTGATTCTCACTGTGACCCCGAATCCTGCCCTCGACATGACGTGGGAGATCGATCGCATCGAAGCTGGGGGCACGCACCGGGCCGATACCGGTGCCGTGCGTGCTGGTGGCAAGGGCCTCAATGTCGCTCGCGTCGCGCATGCCGAGGGCTACCGGGTGCGCGCGTTGACCACGGTCGGCGGATCGACCGGCGACGCATTGCGCCGCGAGCTGGAGAGCAGCGGGGTGCCGCATCGGCTGCTGCCTGTCTCGGCTGACACTCGTCGCAGCGTGGCGTGGGTCGATCGCGCGCTCGGTGACACCACGATCGTCAATGAGCGCGGAGTGAACCCGACCGCCTCGGAATGGGCGGAGTTCGTGCGGGTGGTGAGGGAAGAGGCTGCCGCAGCATCCGTGCTGGTGATCTCAGGCAGCTTCCCGCCCGGCGCCCCAGAGGGACTGCTCGACGAGTTGATTGCAGCAGGTGTCGGATGCCGGGTGATTGTCGATACGTCTGGACCCCTGCTGCTCGCCGCAGCGGATGCCGGTGTCGCCGTGCTCAAGCCGAACAGGGCAGAGCTGGCTGAGGCCACCGGCATCGACGATCCGCTCGACGGAGCGCGCGAGCTGCTGCGTCGAGGCGCCGGGCTCGTGCTGCTGTCGCTCGGTGCGCAGGGCATGTACGCGGTCGCCGCAGACGAAGTGCTCTGCGCGCGACTGCCGGAGCCGCTCGCCGGCAACCCGACCGGAGCGGGAGATGCGGCGGTCGCCGCGGTCGCGACCCTGCTCGATTCCACTGAAAATGATGGTGAGCGCGATAGCGTCGCGGGAATGCCAGATACCGAGACCATCCTGCGCCGCGCGACCGCATGGTCGGCAGCGGCCGTGCTGATGCCGCTTGCCGGGGAGATCTCGCCGCAGCACCCAGAGCTCGCAGACGACCTGATCGTCGCTGCCATCCAAAACCCGAAGGACTCCGAATGACACTCGTCTCTGCCGCCGATCTCGTGCGCGACGCCGCAGCCCAGAACCGTGGAATCGGTGCGTTCAACGTGATCCACCTGGAGACGGCCGAGGCGCTGGTCGCGGCATCCGCTCAGGCGCAGCTGCCGGTGATTCTGCAGATTTCACAGAACTGCGCGAAGTACCACGGCGGGCTCGAGCCGATTGCTCTGGCCACCCTCGCGGTCGCGCGCCGGGCCGAGACCCCTGTTGCCGTGCACCTCGACCACGCCGAGCTGCCAGAGCTCGTCGACGAGGCCATCGCGCTCGGCTTCGGTTCGGTGATGTTCGACGGCGGTGCGCTGCCGTATGACGAGAACGTCGCACTGACCGCAGAGGTCGTGCGCAAAGCCCACGCCGTCGGCGTCTACGTCGAGGGTGAGCTGGGCGAGGTTGGCGGCAAGGACGGTGCCCACGCGCCAGGCGTGCGCACCGACCCTTCCGAGGCCCGGGCCTTTGTCGCCGCAACGGGCGTGGACGCGCTCGCGGTTGCAGTCGGGTCCTCCCACGCGATGCTCGACCGCAGCGCCTCGCTCGATATCGAGCTCATCGCTCAGCTGCATGCCGCCCTCGATGTGCCACTCGTGCTGCATGGATCATCAGGTGTCGCGGATGATGTCATCGAGCAGGGTGTGCGCGCCGGAATGACGAAGATCAACGTCTCCACACATCTGAACGGGTTCTTCACGCGCGCCGTGCGTCAGACACTGGCCGCGGACGAACGACTGGTCGATTCCCGCAAGTACGTCGCGCCCGGTCGCGCCGCGGTTGCCGATGAGGCGGCCCGGTTGCTGCGGCTGTTCGCCCTCGCCTCCGGTCAGACCTCCGCCAGAGGTGCGGCGTGAAACGCGCAGCGCGGCTCGCGAAGATCCTCGATCTGCTCGCGGACCAGGGGGAGGTCTCCGTCGACGATCTGGGAACTCGCTTCGAGACGTCGGCGGCGACAATCCGCCGCGACCTCGACAGCCTTGCCGAGCAGCGACTGCTCATCCGTACCCACGGCGGCGCTGTGGCGCAGTCGGTCGCGTATGAGCTACCCATCCGGTACAAGAGTCACCAGCGTACGCACGAGAAAGAGCTCATCGCCCAGGCGGCCTGCGATCTCGTCACCACCGGCGCCGTCGTCGGCCTCTCCGGCGGAACGACCACCACCGCGATCGCCGCCGCGCTCGCCGCCCGCGCAGACCTCGGTGAGTTCACGGTCGTCACGAACGCCGTCAACATCGCCTCCCAGCTCGCGACGCGACCCGACATCAAGGTCGTCGTGACAGGAGGCGTCATACACTCCCGCAGCTACGAGCTGGTGGGTCCGTTCGTGGAGCAGCTGCTCAGCGGCATCCAACTCGACATCGCCTTCATCGGCGTGAACGCGCTGTCGGCCGAGGCCGGCGCGAGCACGCACGACGAGCGCGAGGCTGCCGTGAACCGCATGATGGCCTCCCGTGCGCGCCGCGCCGTGGTTGTCGCCGACTCGAGCAAGATCGGTCACTCTGCTTTCGCGCACGTCGGCGGGCCGGAACTCTTCGGCACCGTCATCACGGATGCCGCGGCTGATTCGGCGGCGCTGGTCGATGCCGGGTACGAAGTCGTCGTCGCGACCTGAGCCCGCCCGGCATCCCATCGCCTACTCGTCGGCGCCCCTCGCTGGCGCCGATGCCCCGTCGAATTTACGTCGCTACGACAGGGCGCGGACGATAACCAGGGGCCCCAGCGCCCTGAACGTCCACAACCTTGCGGAGGGTGCCGCGGCATTCCGCGGCACCCTCCTGAGTAGTCGGTGTCTGTCGTCGCGTCCCCACGCGCATCCCCAGAAACGACCACGCCTCCCGTGCTCCACCCTTCCGGAGCATCCGCGTGACACCTTCCAAAGATCAGGAGCGCTTTAGTCGCTGTCTGATACATCGAATGGAGATATTCTTCAGAATCCGCTTCCGTGGCATTGGAACGGTGTGCGGTGGCCGGTCGCGACGGATGCTGAGGCAAGCGCCACGGCAGGTGAATCACCGCGGCTAAGGCCGGTGTGCACGACGCTGAGCAACTCGCTCGCGATGTCATCCGGCACGACCGCTGGGGCGGCGATGACGCTGCGGGTGCCCGCGTGCAACCACACCCGCGTCATCCCGAGTGCCTCCTCTCCCCAGCGCACCGACGACAGTCCGAGCTCGCACGCCGACAGCACGACGGTGTCTGGCGCGTGCGCGATCAGGTCGACGTCGTAGCCGAACAATGTGCCGTCGACGAGCTCAAATCCCGCGAACAGCGGGTTGTCGACCGCGTGCCTTCCGTGGGCGGCGATGTGCAGCACATCCACTTCACCGGCGAGAGCGGTGACGGCATCCACTCGCGCGTCATCGCCGACGAGAACCGCGGCGTTCTCCCAGACGGATGCCGCGGCGCGCACCTCGCCGGCGGCGCGAGGCACACGCGGGCCGGCGGCGAATCCCGCACTCCGTGGCACGCGCGTCGTGTCGTGCTCCTGCATCCAGCGCGACGCCGAGGTCGCGAGAGTGAATGCGCGCCCTGACATCGTCGGAAGCATCCCCCACGGGATGCCGGCGAGGATGCCAGGTGCCGTCAGCACCAGCCGGCGGTCACCGATAAGCGCGCGTACCGGGGCAAGGAGCGCGTCATCCAGGCGCTGCATCCGGTCGTCGAGAGCACGCGCGACGACCTGGGCCATCGGGCCGCTGCGGATGGAGGCGGAGACGTCGAGGTCGGCGCGCAGGCCAGCAGACGACTTCTGCACCGCGGCGAGATCGAGCGCGACGATCACGCTGTCATCGGCTGAGGTGAGGAGGACGCTGAGGCTGCTGCCGGCGAACACATATGACAGCACGGCGGTGCCAGAGTCGAGGGTGTCGCGCAGTTCGGTGAGAGAGACGCGGGGGCGGGTGTCGCCAGCCCCGGTCGCCGACCACTGGCGGTCGCGCACGCGGCCACGGAGGGTGCGTACCTGCGGATGCGTTGTCCACTCCTGACCGGACAGTTCGGTGCGCAGCATCCGCAACTCTGCGAGGTCGGCGGCCAGCTGCGGATCGTGTGGCGGGCGGACGGGGGCGACCTGTTGGCTGAGGTGACGGGCGCGCTCTGACCAGTCGAACAGGATGCCTGGGTCCCCGCTCTCCACGGCGGCGGACAGCCCGCGGAAAACCAGATTCGTGCCGTGCATCGCGAGTGAGGCCTGCAGGTCGAGTGCGCCAAACGAACGCTGCCAGTCTGAGAGGAGATCGAGGCCGCTAGCGGCGTGACGGCGTGCCTCAGCGGGGCGCCCTGCCGCGACTGCGCGGGCCGTGCGGATCTCGGCGGCGCGCAGGCGCAGCGGGGTCGGTGCGTTCTGAGGAAGGCGCGGCAGCTGTAGCGGTGCATCGCCACGGTGGACGCCAGCCAGTGCGGCACTCAGATGGACGGCCGTCGCCTCACTCGGAAAGCCAGCTGCTTCCAGGGACGCGGCCGTCGCGGTGAACTCTCCGACAGGTGGAGCGGACCCGGCATCGAGCTGGGCATCGAGGCGGATGGCGTCACTTCGGGCTGCCCAGCTTTCGGCCCGAAGGGCGCGGAAGCGTCGGGCCGCCGCGCGTGCGACCTGCCCTGACCGTCGGGGATCGTGCCGCAGCAGCGAGCGGGCAAGGTGGTACTCGGCTTCGGCACGGGCCTGGCGCATGCGGGCTGTGCCGAACGTCGCGGCGACACCCTCGAGCAGGCGCTCGGCCTCATCGACGAGGCCGGCATCGCGCAGCACCTCGGCGCGGTCGAGGTCGCTCATCGCGGCGCTGACCGGAGATTCTTCGGCGATCACGGGTCGTGACTGCTCCATGAGTTCGAGCGCCACGACGAGGTCGCCGCGCAGCAGAGCCGTGTAGCCGAGGTTGTGGCGAGCTTCGGCTGCCGCAGACAGATCGTCGGCAGCCTCATAGATCTCGACGGCCTGCTCGAGGTCGGCGGTGCAGGCATCGAACGCGCGGCGGTGCATGTGCACGAGTGAGCGGTTCATGAGGCAGTTCGCCCTGGCGACCGACTCGAGTCCGTCAATCGCTCGCGTCAGCATTTCCTCTGCCTCGTCAAGACGCCCGGCGCGAGTGAACAGCACTCCCAGTTGCCCGGCGAGGATCGCCTGGGTCTCTGCGCTCACACCGCCGAGGGCGAGGGCGTCGCGACAGATTGCCTCGGCGCGGGCTGGTTCGCCGGTCTGCGCGAGGACGTATGCGGTGGTGCCGGCGATCCGAGCCTGCAGATCGGGTCCGGCATCCGCTGCCTGGGCGGCCGCACGCGCGAGCAGCTTTCGCGCCTCGGCATACCGCTGCGCGTTTGAGGCGTCACGCCCACGTTCGTACAGTGCGCGCGTAGAAGTCCCCATGGCTTCAGGATGCCGTGTCTGCCTCTCCGGGGGAAGAGCGGGACGCGCTGGTCGAAGGGTGTGGCTCGTGTCAAAGTCACTCCGTGTTCACCTGACGTTCAAATTGAAGTACGCCGGTCTCGTAATTGCCGGACACCTGGCGAAGTTTGAATACAGGTGTTCTCGAAATCTCCGGAACGACCCTCACATACTCCGAAAGGCCATCCCATGCGTCGCTACACCCTCCCCGCGGTGGGCATGCTCAGCATCGCTGCTCTCGCACTCACCGGCTGCCAGACTTCTGACGCGGACGCAGCACCTGCGCCCGACGCACCCATCACCATCGCCACGCTTCCGGCCTCGGATGATCCGACTCAGGCGAACCCCGTCGACGCGCTCGTAGAGCTGCTAGAGGCCGAAACCGGCCGTGAGGTCGAGATCACAGACGTGCCCGACTACCTCAGCGTCGTCGAGGCAATCCGCAACGATCACGTCGACATCGGCATCATGAGCGGTTTCCCCTCCGCGCTCGCCGTCAACACGGGCGAGGTGGATGCACTCCTGGCATGGAAGGGCTCGGACGACCCGGTCTCGACCTGCGTCGTGCTGGAAGACTCCCCGATCAAGACCGTTGAAGACTTTGAAGGTAAGACGATCGCCTTCGCCGATCAGGCGTCCAGCTCTGGCTACTTCATGCCGGTCTACATGCTGCACGAGGCAGGTCTGGAACAGGGCGTCGACTACGAGGCGATCTTCGCTGGCGGCCACGAGGGCAGCTTCGCGGCGCTCGCTCAGGGGCAAGTGGATGCCGCATGCACCGCCAACATGCTCACCGAGCTCGGCGCACCCATGTTCCCGTTCGCCGACGGCGAGTGGCGCGGTGTCGGCCAGAGCCCGTCGATGGACGTCATGGGCACCGTGCTCGCCCGTCAGTCGCTCGACGACGAGACCCGCACGCTCCTCGAAGAAGCGCTGCCGAAGGTGTTCTCCGAGGAGAACGTTGATGCGCTCGCCGCCTACAGTTCCTTCGTCGGTCTTGAGGTCGAGATCGCTCCGGATCCGAGTGTGTTCGCCTCCTTCGCAGCGATCGCCTCGGTGGCAGGTGTCGAGCTTGAGGACCTGGAATGAGCACGAAGGTGAAGCAGGGAGCCGTGAAGCCGGAGGCGGTGAAGCCGGACGCAGGCCTGCCGGTGACGACCGCCGAGTTGCGCCAGGCGCTCCCGCTCGTCACGGTTCGTGACCTCCGTGTCGCGTACGACGAGACCCCAGTGCTTGAGGGCGTCGATCTGGATCTGTTTCCCGGTGAGATGGTCGCTCTGCTCGGGGCATCCGGTTCTGGCAAGTCCACTCTGATGAAGAGCCTCACCGGCTTCGCACCCATCTCGGGCGGATCGGTGCGGGTAGCCGGTCACGATGTGACCAATCTTGCCCGCGGCGAGCTGCGCACTCTGCGCTCCGAAGTGGGCCAGGTTTTCCAGCAGTTCAATCTCATCCCACGGCTGAGCGTCCTCACGAACGTCCTCACCGGCGGACTGCACAATGCAGGATCGATCAACATCGCCGGTGGTTTCTCATCGGCCGATCGCCGCCGTGCGCTGGCGCTTCTCGACCGCGTCGGCATCGCCCACAAGGCGAAGGACCCGGCACGTTCACTCAGCGGCGGGCAGCAGCAGCGCGTCGCGATCGCGCGGGCGCTCATGCAGCAGCCACGTGTGATCCTCGCCGATGAGCCGGTGGCTTCCCTCGATCCGAAGCTGGCGGATTCGGTGCTCGGACTCTTGCGCGAGATCGCCACCGAAGACGGTATCCCAGTATTGGTGAGCTTGCATGTGCTGCCGCTCGCGCTCGCGCACAGCGACCGGATCGTCGGGCTCCGTCATGGTGAGATGCTCGTGTCGGCACCGACTGCTGAGCTGGACTCCGACGCACTCGCGCCGCTCTACGAGGAGGAGGAAGACGATGAAGACGACCACTGAGACGCGCAGCAAGCGCGAGCAGCCGGTGTTGTCCGTCGCCGACCGCACCCGGATGGAGCGTGCGTTCTCGATTCCACGCACGCGCTTCCTGATCGGCATCCCGGTCGCGATCCTGATCATGCTGTGGTCGGCCGGTGGCGTCGGATTCGACTTCATCAAGCTCGGCCAGGGCGCGGTGAACATGAGCGAGTTCGTCTCTCGGCTGTTCCCACCGGACTTCTCCAAGATCGGCACGATCCTGGCGCTGCTGGTAGAGACGCTGCAGATGGCGATCATCGGCACCGTGCTCGGCGCGGTGCTCTCACTGTTCATCGCCTTCGCCGCGGCATCCAACATCTCACCGAAGTGGTTGTACTACCCGTCGCGCTGGGTGATGAACATCATCCGCTCGGTACCAGACCTCGTCTTCGCCCTGATGTTCGTCTCGGCTGTCGGACTCGGCCCGTTCGCCGGCATCCTCGCCATGACGATCGGTTCGATCGGTTCGATCGGAAAAATCTTCGCCGAGTCGATGGAGTCGGCCGATCTAGGTCCGATCGGCGCGATGCAGGCCGTCGGTGCATCCAAGCGTCAAGTCATCCAATACGGCGTGCTTCCGCAGTCTGCACCGCTGCTGGTTTCATACACACTGCTGCTGTTCGAGGGCAACGTGCGCGGCGCGACCATTCTCGGCCTTGTCGGTGCGGGTGGCATCGGGCTCGAACTCACCACGGCCATGCGGATGTACAACTACGGACACCTCAGCGCCATCATCATCTGCATCATCGTGCTCGTCACGGCGATCGACCAGGGCAGTGCCCTCATCAGAAGGAGAATCACATGACAACTGTGGACATCGAGCTCAGCGCTCCGGTGAACCTGCGCGATCTTGGCGGAATCCCGATCGCAGGCGGTGTGCTTCGTGACGGATTCGCCATCCGCACCGATGACCTCGCGTACGTGACCCGTGATGTCGCCGACGAACTTGTCGCATCCGGCCTCGGTGCGATCATCGACCTGCGCTCGCCCGTGGAGATCGCAGCGACCGGACGTGGATTGTTCGACGAGTACTCCGTGGCGTACCACCACCTGTCGCTCATTGCGGATGTCGGCGATGCGCGAACGCGCAGTGCAGCAGAACTCGGGCACGAGGCGATGGGCGAGATGTACGTCGACCTCGTCGAGAGTGCGGCACCGCGGCTCGTCACGGCGCTGAACGTCATCGCATACACCGAGGGTGCGACGGCGTTCCACTGCGCGGCCGGCCGGGATCGCACCGGTGTGCTCGCGGCGATGCTGCTGCTGGTGCTCGGTGCGGACGATGACGAGATCGTCGCCGACTACGCACGCACAGCGGAGAACATGCCAGCGATCATGGCGCGGACGCGTCCGGTGATGGCGGCGATGTGGAGGGCGCTCGGATTCGACGTGGACGCACCTCGGGCGGATGCGCTGCTCGCCGGCCCGATGGATGTCTCGATGCGGATGCTGCTGACCACCCTCCGCGAACGTCACGGAGACGCGCTCGCGCCGCTGCGCGCCGCTGGCCTCTCAGGCGACACCGTCGCGCGGTTGAGGCGGAGGGCCCTCGCGGTATGACCTCCGTTGTGGATGCGGAAGTTGTGGATGCCGGGGTTGTGGATGCCGGGGTTGCGGATGCCGGGGTTGCGGTTCGCCGCGGCCCCGGTCGTCCTCGTGATGAGGAGATCGACGGGCAGATCATCGAGGCGACGCTCGCGTTGATCGATACCGAGGAAGACGTCACCGTCTCGCGGATTGTCGCGCTCAGCGGCGTCAGCCGTGCGGCGCTGTATCGGCGGTGGCCGTCACTGACCACACTGCTCGCGGCAGCGCTCGATGTCGGCCGGGCGGTACCGCCCGCCGTGCCGGTTGATGAGGATCTTCGCCAAGCAATCCTCGATGGGATTTTCAGCGGTGGATCGGTGGGTGCGACTGCGTACTCGGAAGCGCGTTTCCGACACCGTATCCGTCTGGTGATGGCCGACCGGGCGCTGCAGAAGGCGTATTGGTCTTCGCACGTCGTACGGCGACGCGCTCCGATCGAGACCGCAATACGCGGCGGCATCGAGCGGGGCATCCTCCGCGATGATCTTGACGTCGAGGCGTGCTTCGACACGATCGCCGGCGTGTTGTACTACCAGCTGATCGTGCGCGGCGACCGCGTCGAGAATATCGCGACGGCGACGCGGGTCGCGAACGCGTTCGACGTGGTCTGGCGCGGGATGCTCGCCTGAGTCGGGACGTGCGGGTGCGTGCGGTGCGTGCGGGTCGTGCGGTGCGGTGCGTGGCGGTGCGTGCGGGTCGTGCGGGTGCGTGGCGGTGCGTGCGGGTCGTGCGGGTGCGTGCGGGTGGCGCACATGGTCGCCTCAGCTGCTCGCACCCGACAACCTGCGACCCCTCGAGATTCGGCACGATGGTGGACGGGTCGCAGATCGTCGGTTCGACGGGCTGCGTGCGGCAATGTGCGCCACCCCGCGGGAGGCCCCACACGGTGGCCCCACCTCGCGGCGGCCCCACCTGGCGGCGACCCCACCCGGCGCGTGGCTCAGCCCAGCGGTACCTCCGGCGGCAGCTCCTTCAACACAGCATCCACGGCCTTCTTCACCGCATCCTTCCGCGCGACGCCCTCGCTCGGCATCGATCCTGCCAACAGTGCCGCGAGTTTTCCCGCGACATAGGGCGCCGCGAACGATGTGCCGCTCCACGCGGCGAAGCCGCCACGGTAGTCATCCGGGTCGATCGTCTGCCGCTCGAGGCCATTCACGTCCGCCCTGGTCGCAGCCTGCGCGCCGCCGACGAACGCCGGGGTCGTCGAGACCACCATCGCCCCTGGAGCGTAGACCCGAACCCACGGCCCGATGTTCGAGAACAGCGCCAGCGATCGTCGCGACGGATTCAATGCGCCCACCGACACGAGTGGCACGGCGCCGTCAGCGACCAGGCCGTTGTTCGCACCAGGCCACGCCCATAGCGATGCCGGAAAAGACGGACGGTCGATCGCATCATTGCCTGCCGAGCACACCACGACCGTGCCCAGCGATCGTGCGGTGTACAGCAGACTGTGCAGCACAAGCGAGAATTGACCGTCGACCGGAGTCTCGTGGTAATACCCGAGCGACAGGTTCAACACATCGATCGGATGCCCGCCGTCGATTCCGTGCACGAATCGGCGCTGCAGTTCCACCACGGCGGCGAGCGCTTGCAGGAACGTGCTTTCTTCGACCACGCCGAGAGAGCCCGCGATGCGAACTGAAAGGATGTCGGCATCCGGAGCTGTCTGTCGAACCAGACCCGCGATAAACGTGCCGTGCCCTGCCACCGCATCGATCTCGCCGTCCAACTGCCCATACAGATCGGGATACCGCTCGGGGTCATCTTTGCCGGTCAACCCGATCGGCACGCCGTCGAGCATGACCTGCCGTGTCACGATCGAATCCGGCAGCCACTCATGCACGCCGCATCCGGTGTCGAGCACCGCCACGACCGCTCGTCGCCCCTTTAGAGGATCGGCACCGCGCACCGGCGCCGCACCGACCCAGGCGAGCGGCTGGCGCCCGCCGCGTCCGGGCTCGAGGTAGTCATCGCTGCCGACCGCCCCCGCTCCGCGCACCGGGTTCGTGCGTGTGAACGGGTTCGTCCTGGTGAACGGGTTCGTGCGGGTGAACGGATTCAGCCCCACCGGATCGATCGCCAGCATGTGCTCGAGCCCGGCCCTCGGCATCGGGCCTCCGACGATCCGTCGTGCGCGCTGCAGCACCCGCCAGGCATCCGGTGCCACCGGCGACTCTCCATCAACCGGTAGGTCTGGAGTACGCAGCACGATGCGGCGGAGCCCCGGGATGCCCGGCAGCATCTCTGCCCCGTGCCCCGCTCGCACGACGTCTTCCCGCTCGACTCGCAGCTCCCAGCCGAACGCTTCCGCGGCCTGCCTGAGCGCGAGAAGGTCACGATCGTAAGCGCCGTTCTCGTCATCCGGGTGCTCGGCGATCAGCATCCGATCTGGCAGATATGCGGTCGGATACGCACGGATGCCGTCGACGGGATCCACGCTGGGGTCGAGCGCCGTGCCGCGGGGGATCGACCCCTCCGCGCGGTCTTGCCAGCTCCAGCCCTTTGGATGCTCCATTGCTCTCCCTCGTCGGCGGGCTCACCGCCCGGCTTCTCGCCCGCTGGGGCGGTGCTCACGCCTCGAAATGCGGAGTGAGTAGATCCTTGTGTCCTTCGCCGGTGACGAGCAGCACCTGGCTGAGGCCAGGCGGGATGTCGTCGAAGGCGAAGCGGCCCTGTTCATCTGGTGCGATGTTCCACTCGCGTTCGCCCTGAGTGAGGCGCACTTCGATGGCGCCGGCGTCGACCCAGCCGTCAATCCGCCGCATTCGTCGCGCAGTGTGACTGATGTGCAGCAGGATGCTCGCCGCCCCGTCACTGAACTGTAAAGTGGTCGTCTCGCTGTCGCCGCGCACCGCTGCCTCGGCGTTGTCGACCAGCGTCAGCAGTGCGTACTCGCGAGATAAGTCGGCCATGGCGACGGCCGCGATCATGCGCTCGGCGAGGTCGCTCGGCACTGGATCGATGGCTTCGGCCGCGGCGCGCAGCTGAGCGAGCAGCAGGTCGTCGGAGTCAGCCATCACGACCACCGCCTTTTTCAGAGAATCCGTCTTCAGAGAAACCTGTGCGCACCAGTGCCGTTCGAAGCTTCGCGAGGCACCGTTTGCGTGTCGGACCGATGCTGCCGATCGGCATATCGAGGTCGGCGGCGATCCGCGCGTAGTCCGGCCGGTCATCGAATGCGACCACCCTCAGCAGCCGTCGGCAGCGGTCGTCGAGCGTGCCGACGGCAGTCCACAGTCGACGGGACTCATCGGATGCCGCGACCTCAGCCTCGGTGGACTCCTGTGGCGGCAGCATGGGCTCGAGGAGCTCGTCTGCCGTGGCATCCGCTCGTCTGTGATTTTTGCTGACCCGCCAGGCCTCGCGCCGGGCGGTGACGGTGAGCCAGCCGGAGACCGCGCGGGCGTCGGCGATGCTCTCGTGCCCGCGCACGAGGGCGAGCCAGGTGGATTGCACGACGTCTTCGGCGAGCATGCGTTCCAACCCGTAGGCGCGCACGACGTGCCACAGGACGGGGGTCATCAGGCGAACCAGATCGTCCATGGCGCGCACGTTGCCGGAGCGCCAGTCAATGAACAGATCGGCGGCACGTTCCCAGCGCGCAGATCCATCACTGACGGCGCCCCCAGGGGAGGCGTCGGTCATGATGATCATTGTGCTCACATCTACCAGGAGCAGGGCAAGTGGTTCCTGATACATTCCTCGCTCGAGTGGTTGCGGACGATGCGTGCGCCCGGCTCGGAGAAGTGCGCTCCGCTCGGAGGAATTCTCAGATTCTCTCCGAGTTTCCGGTACATCTCCGAGCGAAGCGCACACATGGATGCCGGATGCGGGATGCCGAGGCAATACCGTAGAGAGGTGACAACTCTCGCCGTGCTCCTGTTCATCAACGCCGCCTTCAACGTCATCGTGTGGCCGCGGTTCTACACGCGAGTCGCGAACGATCCGCGTGCTCGGGATGCCGAGGGCAAGGCGACGACGTTCCTCAAAGTGCACGCGATTCTCATCGCGCTCGCGCTGGTGATCGCCGTCGTGTCGGTGATCGCCGGCATCGCCGCTCTCGCCGGCGCGCTGTAGGACGCGGTCTCTCTGCCGCACGGGCAGCTGTCGGGACGCCGAGCCCCGTCGGGATTCCGAGGCCCCGTCTTGGCGACGTCAGCACGACGTCAGCACGACGGGGTGTGGGCGGTAACCCGGGGCGTCGAGTGACGGTAACCCGGGGCGTCGGACACGGTGACCGGGGCGTCACAGTGACGGTGCCCGGGTCAGCGCACCTCGAACTGACGAGCGTGGGCCGACCAGCCGGCCTCGGCGGGGAGGGCGCGCAAGCCGCGGTTGACGATCGCCATCAGCACGGAGATCGCGCACAGGACGGATGCCACGATGAGGGTGTTCTCACGTCCGATCGTTGCGAGACCGAACCCGGCGATCAGCGGCGCGAACGGCATCGCGCCCATGCCGAGCACTCCGGCGGCACTGTTGGCGCGACCGAGCAGTTCGGTAGGTGTCGCGACCATAAAGTACCCCATCAGGGCGGCGTTCACCGCAGGAATGAAGAACACTGTCACGCCGAGGACGACGGTCAGCGCCACGGGTTCGTGCACCGGGATCATCCCGAACACGCCGATCACCGACACGGCCAAGCCGCCGATGATGATCACGCTGGCCCGCACCCGCGACACCAGCAAGGGTGCGATGAGCGCGCCGACGAGCATGGCCGCTCCGGCTCCGGTGGAGAGCAGCCCGATCGTGATCGTGGAGTGCCCAGCCTGCTGCAGTGCATAGATCACGCAGGTCAGCGCTGTGCTGAAGCCGAGGTTGACGACGGTCGCGACGAATAGCACGCCGCGCAGGTCGGGGCGGGAGAACAGCCAGCGGAATCCCTCGGTCATCTCGCGCAGCGCATTCGGCTTGGCGACGGTGCGTGCGGCGGCTGACACTCCGACGCCGGATGCCGCGGCATCCGTCCCTTCGGTGGCGAAACTCAGATCATCTGCGTCAGGGGCGGTCGACCCGGCCGTCCGAGCCGAGCGCTGCAGCATCCAGGCCGTCACCGTCGCGACGACGTGACACGCGGCGATTGCGGCGCCGATCACCCATGCGCCCGCCGCGAGCAGCGCGCCGCCGAGGGGGCCGCCGGCAAGTTGGAGCATGGCATCGCGCCCCTGGTTGGCGGCCTGAGCTCTGCCCATCGCACTGTCCGGGACGATCTCCTTCAGCGCACTCTCGCCGGCGACGTCGAAGATTCCGGCGCGCGCCGCGAGCAGCACGTCCATGATCAGCAGCGTGACGAAGGTAAGGGCATCGACGAGCGCGAGAACCGTGAACGCCCCGGCGAGCACCACTCCGACGAGTGAACCGAGCACCATCATGGTGATGCGGCGATGACGGTCAGCGAGAACACCGCCGAACACCGTCGTGACGGCGCGGATCGTCATGCCGACGGCGCTGATGATGCCGGCCTGGGCCGGGTCATTCGTGATGAACAGCGCGATCAGCGGGATCGCGAATCCGAACAGCGCGCCGGCGAGCCCCTTGGCGGTGTCGCTGATCAGCCAGGTGATGTAGCGGACGTTGCGGGTCAGCCGATGAGTGGCGATCGCGGTGTTCATATCGTCGAGTGTAAATCCGCAATAGAAGTTGCGCAACTTCTATTGCGCAACTTCTCTTGTGGATAGACTCGGGGCATGACGGATGGCATTCCCCGCGCGGACATTCATCCCGACGCGAAGACGGCGACCACGGCGATGATGAAGGCGTATGCCCATCCGCTGCGTCGCCGTATCGTCAAGGCGGTCGCCGGCCGTGGTCACGCTCGCGCCGCCGACATCGCGGCCGATCTGGGCATCCCGGCCAACAGCGTCAGCTTCCACCTGCGCGTGCTCGCACGTGCCGGGCTCATCGAAGAGGCGCCTGAGCATGCCCGCGATAAGCGTGACCGGGTGTGGGTGGCGGTGGAAGGTGCGTGGAACATCGGGTCTCCGGAGCATCCGATCGCCGATGAAGTACTCGGCGGCGCGCTGATGAGCGCTCTCGCCGAGGATCACATCGACATGATGCGGCGCGTGTTGGCCTGGGCGCCGGAGTACGTTTCCGGTCGTAACCCGGAGGTGCACGGCACCTTCTCGCAGCGCAGTCTGCGGCTGACCGAGGCGGAATTCAGCACGATCGAGCGGCGGATCCACGAGGTCATCAAGGAGATTGGGGACGCCCACGACCCCGACGATCCCGACGCCCGGAGCTGGAGCTTCGACGTGCTCGCCGCCGACGATACGATCTGACCGCCGGGCCGGGTGCTGTCTGCGTGCTGTACGGTTCATAACTCCGCAGATTCGACGAGTGATGACGTGAACATGGCCCCTAGCGGTGGATTCGTCCCCGATTCTGCGGAGTTATGAACGGCCGCTGCCCCGCATGACGCAGAACGCCCGCCCCACCGGGTGGTGGAGACGGGCGTCCAACGCAACGAGTGACCTACGGAATCGCGCGGCGGAAGGCGAGGAACGAGATTCCGGCGAGAACCACGATCGCGACCATGCCCCATAGAGCGAGCCCCAGCGCGCCGAGATCGAGAATGCCGATCCAGACGTTCCCCCACAGCTCCAGTCGAGTGACCAGGAACACGAGTCCGACGAGAATCAGCAGCAGTGCGAAGCTGGCGATCGTGAGGACGATCGGCCCCCAGCTCTTGTAGACCGTGGCGCACGTGAAGCCGATGATGAAGATGAACAGGGTGAGAGTGAAGTAGACGAATCCCGCGCCGATCGGGCCGGACTCCCACACCCAGGGCAGTCGGAAGAAGTAGCCGTTGATGCCCCAGCCGTTCGTCCACAGCTCGAACAGGCCCCCGAGGATGAAGATCACCCCGAGGATGGCGCTGGTCATCACCGCAGTGATCAGCGTGCCCAGATAGAAGTCCCGCCGGGTGATGCTCATCGCCTGCGAGAACGGGAAGACCATGGTGAGGGCCTGGATCCCCACGAACAGGAAGACCCACAGCGGTGCCTGGCTGCCGCCGCCGTACTTCGGCCCGTCGCCCGGGATCATCGCGTAGATGAGAATCGAGACCAGCAGGGCGCCGCCCAACACGATCAGTGGAACCCAGATGTAGGTCTGCTTGTTGATGAGCTGCAGACGGACGACCTTCAGTACCCGAAGCATTAGCCAACCTCCCCGGTCTTCGCGCTCGCCGCTTTCTGCGTGAGACGCACGATTAGTTGCTGGAGTGACACCGGTGCGACGTCGAGCCCATCGGCCGTGATTTCTGCGCGTTCGGTGGCGGATAGTTTGCCGAGCACCGTGACAGATGCCACGCGTCCCAGCGATTCGCGGTGCAGGACCTCGCGCCCGGAGATCCAGGCGTCGACTTTGGCGGCATCACCCACGACTGTGACGGCGCGGTCGCGCACGGCATCCGTCTCCTCGTCGAGGAGGATCTGCCCGTCGTCGATCACGATGACCCGCTCGATGAGGTTGGAGACCTCGTCGATCAGGTGGGACGACAGGATGATCGTGCGCGGGTGCTCGGAGTAGTCCTCGACGAGTCGGTCGTAGAAGATCTGCCGTGCGACGGCGTCGAGGCCAAGGTACGGCTCGTCGAAGAAGGTGAGGTCGGCGCGCGAGGCGAGACCGATGATCACGCCGACGGCGGAGAGCTGCCCGCGGGAGAGCTTCTTAATCGTCTGCTTCATCGGCAGCTGGAAGTCCTTGATCAGCTGCTCGGCGAACTCCTGGTCCCAGTTCGCGAAGAACAGGCTCGCAGCCTTGAATGCGTGGCGAGGCGTCGCGTCATCCGGGTACTTCTGGCTCTCCCTGACGAAGCAGACCCGCGAGAGCACGTGCGCGTTCTCGTAGGGATGCTCGCCGAACACCTTCACGGTGCCGGAGGACGCGAAGTTCTGAGCAGTGAGGATCGACATCAGAGTGGTCTTGCCGGCGCCGTTGCGGCCGAGCAGACCATAAATGTGTCCACCCTCAATGCTGAGAGACACATTGTCGAGCGCGCGCTTGTCCTTGTAGCGCTTGGTGAGGTTTTGCACCTCGACGACGGCGGTCATGCGGGGTTCCCTTCGGAGGTTGTGGATGCTGCGGCGCGTTCGCGCAGCATGGTTGCGAGGTCCTCGGCGCCGAGGCCCAGCGTGCGGGCTTCGGCGAGGAGCGGATCGAGGTAACGGTCAGCGAAGGCCGCACGGCGCTCGCCGAGCAGCAGCTCGCGTGCTCCAGTGGCGACGAACATGCCGATTCCACGACGTTTGTACAGCACTGCCTTGTCGGCGAGCATGGCTACTCCCTTGGCTGCGGTGGCGGGGTTGATGCGGTAGAAGGCGGCGAGTTCATTCGTTGACGGCGCCTGGGATTCTTCCGCGAGCGAGCCGTCGAGGATCGAGTCCTCGATCTGCTCGGATATCTGGAGGAAGAGCGGCTTGCCTTCTTCGATCACGATGCCTCCAGGTGGTCAGTCGGTTACTTACTCGACTAACTAACCATAGAACCCAGAAGGATGTCAACCCCCGTCGCGCGGATTCAGCCGGCGATGTCGCGTCGCTGCAGAACGACGGCGGATGCCGCGGCGCACAGCAGCGCAAGACCCCAGGTCACCGCGAGGCCACCGAAATGCACGCCATCGAGCAGCGGCGACTGGTGGTACACCCAGGCGTAGGGCGAGAGGATGTTCAGCCACTCGAGATCGTCCGACTGCTTCGCGACGGCCTGGAAGATGTATCCGAGAACGGCGATGCCAGCGCCGACGCCGGACGCCCACGCCTTGCGGCCGGTCAGTGCTCCGGCGAGAAGCCCCGCCGAGGCGCTGAGGAAGGCGAGTCCGACGAGCGCGGCGCTCGCGCCGATGATCTGGGGCGGGTAGATGCCCAATTTGGCTGGACTATTCAGGGCCCACACGATGACGCCCGCGAAGACGCCGAGCCAGAGCATCCTGACAAGAACCGACAATGCCGACTCGAGCACGTATTGCGCTCGTCCGATGCCGTGCGCAAGGTCGAGCTCGAGGCGCCCGCTCTCCTCAGCGCCGGCGACCGCGGCGGAGCCCCACATCACGGCCGCGATCGTGAGCAGGAGGAACCCCGTCAGGCCGTAGAAGGTGCTCTGCGCGTACCCGGCGCCGGTGGAGATCTGGTCGTAGCCGAGGGTGTCCACCAGCTCCTTCGGCATCGAGTCGATGATGCCCTGCAATTGCCCGTCGGCGCCGAAACTGGGGTACAGCGGCAGGTAGAGGAACAGGACGGCGGCGACGCCGACGCTCCAGCCGGCCGTGCTGCGCCAGGATTCGCGGATGCTGCGCCGGAACACCGGCACGACACTACGCACGATGACCTCCGCGCCGGGCCCGTCGCGATGCCCGCGTCTCGTCCTTGCCGACCTGCCCCGCGTCGGCGCCCCTCGGTGGCGCCGACGCCCCTGATTGGCGGCGTTGTTTCATGGGGGCTTCGGCGGCACCAGGGGGCGACGCTGTCGCAGAGGGCCTGGACGCCGCCGCCGAGCCCACACCCGCCCCGTACAGCCTCAGCACCGACTCCTCGAGATCAGGCTCCTCCACTGTGAGGTCGTTGACCTTGAACGGGGCCAGCGCCTTCACGAACGGGTCGATCGCGCCGTCGACGGTTCCGGTGATGCGGAGGCCACCGTTCTCATCGCTGATTTCGAGACCTGCGAATCCGGGAAGTTTCGTGAGCCGGGCGCGGGTGGCCGCGGCATCCGCTGTTGAGATCCTTGCGCGCACTCGGCGGATCGATCCGAGCCTGAGCGAGGCGACATCTCCCTCGGCCACGATGCGGCCGTCGCTCAACACGGCGACCTCATCGGCGATCTGCTGGATCTCACTGAGCACGTGCGAACTGAGCAGCACTGTCTGCCCAGCATCACGCGCCTCCCGCACCATCTGCAGGAACTCGCGCTGAACGAGAGGGTCGAGGCCGCTGGTCGGCTCGTCGAGGATGAGCAGCTCTGGTCGATGCATGAACGCCTGAATCAGTCCGAGCTTCTGCTTGTTTCCCTTGGAGAGTGTGTGCACGGGACGGGAGAGGTCGACGCCGAGGCGGTCGGCGAGCTCATGGGTAGCGCCCGCTGTGACCGGCCCAGACACCTCTGCGTAGAACGCGAGCAGGCGGAGTCCCGTGACGCGCCCGTCCAGCCGGAGCTCTCCTGGCACGTAGCCGATCCGTCGCCGCAGCGCAGCTCCGCCTGCCCGTGGGCTCTCGCCGAGCACCCTGGTTTCGCCCGACGTGGGGCGGATGACATCCACCAGAGTGCGCAGCGTCGTGGTCTTGCCGGCACCGTTCGGGCCGATCAGTCCGAACACCGTGCCGGTCTCCACGCGCAGGTCGATGCTGTGCAGAGCGGTGTGCTGCCCGAACTTCTTGTGCAGCTGGCTGATGTCGATCGCCGCGCTCATGGCGTTCGCCCCTTTCCCGGTGTGATGCCGCCGCTGTACAGCACACTAGGCCTGGCGCGAGCCGTGCGGTAGCGGGTCGCACATTCCGCGTAAATTGGGATGGTGCCCGACTTCTCCTATAACCGCCTTCGTCGCTTTCCCGACGTCGAAGCCGACAACCTCCAAGCCCACGACGCGACCGATCTGCTCCTCGTCGAGCACGCGCTCGCGCTGGTCGAAGAACGCGGCCTCGTCGGTTCCGAGATCGCGGTGGTCGGTGATGAGTACGGCGCCATCACGCTGGCGTTGACGGATGCAGGGCTCGCGGGTGTGCGCGTGCATCAGGATTCCGCCACCGGGCGTCACGCGCTGGCGAACAACGCGCAGACGCTCGAGCTGACGGGGTTCGAGCCACGCGAGCTCGACGAATCGCTGCTCGCGGGTGCCCGCCTCGTGCTGCTGCAGCTGCCGAAGGCGCTCGCCGAGTTGGAAGAGATTGCGGATGCCGTCGCCCGCTGGGCTGCGCCCGACGTGACACTCATCGCTGGCGGGCGCGTCAAACACATGACCCTCTCGCAGAACGAGGTGCTCGGGCGGAATTTCGACACCGTGCAGGCGCAGCGCTCAGAGCGGAAGTCGCGGCTGATCGTGGCGACCGGGCCGCTGCCCGTGACGGAAGAGCCGCCCTACCCGCAGCGCGCGACGCATCCGGAGTTCGGGCTCACGCTTGTCGCGCACGGCGGGGCATTCGCCGCCAACCGCATCGACATCGGCACGCGCGTGCTGCTGGAGGTGCTGGCCGAGTCAACCGAGGTCGGCGCCGAGAGCGTCATCGACCTCGGTTGCGGCACCGGCGCGCTCGCCGCTTACTACGCGCTGCACCACCCCGATGCCCGAGTTACTGCGACCGACCGTTCGGCGGCTTCGGCGGCATCCGCCCGCGGGACAATGATCGCCAACGGCGTCGCGGATCGAGTCACCGTGACTCACGATGATGCCGGCGCCGAGCTCCCCGACGCGAGCGCCGACCTGATCCTGCTCAATCCGCCATTCCACCTCGGCGCGAGCGTGCACACCGGCGCCGCAACCAGGCTGTTCGACGCCGCCGCCCGACTTCTGCGCCCCGGCGGTGAGCTGCTCACGGTCTTCAACTCGAGCCTCACCTACAAGCCCGAGTTGACCCGTCTGATCGGGCCGACCGAACAGGTGCACCGCACGGCGAAATTCACGGTCACGCGCAGTGTGAAGCGGTAATTCTGTCCAGGCCGCAGATTGTCGACATTAGACAAATCCCCCGTTCACACACCAAAAATCGCATGCCTGCGCCGAGTGAGATTTGCCTCTGATCGGCCATTTTGTTACGTTGAAATGTAGGCCATTTGGCCTTATGACCAGTCCGCGGACACGTCCTTCTTTCGATGAGCTGTGCTGCGAAGAGGCGTGGACGTACGGTCGATGCTCCTGTGGTGGAGCCGAATCCACCGTTAGTGCCGCCAGCGTTATGAATGTCGAAACGGCCTCGAGTATCACCCGGGCGTAACCGAGACGGGCTCACCAAGCACCCGAAATGTGGGTGAGCCATCGGGGGAATCGTGACCGAAGCCGCACTTGTCGCGCGCAATCTTTACAAGGTGTTCGGAAAGAATCCGAACCAAGCCGTCCGTCGCCTGAAAGCAGGCGAGGGACGAGATGACATTTTGGATGCTGGAACCGCTGCCGTCATAGACGCCAGCTTCACCGTCAACCGAGGCGAGATCTTTGTCATCATGGGCCTGTCAGGGTCCGGCAAGTCCACCATCATCCGCATGCTCAATGGGCTGCACGAGATCACCGACGGCACCGTCACCATCGGCGGGGACCAGATCACCGGTATCCCGGCAGCACGACTGCGCGAGATCCGCCGCGAAAACGTGTCGATGGTGTTCCAGCACTTCGCCCTGCTGCCGCACCGCACGGTCGCCGCGAACGTCGCCTACCCGCTGGAGCTGAAGGGCGTCAGTAAGGCTGAGCGTCTGGCGAAGGCAGAAGAAGTGATCGATATGGTCGGTCTCACCGGCTGGGGCGACAAACTGCCCTCTCAACTCTCCGGTGGAATGCAGCAGCGCGTCGGCATTGCCCGTGCGCTCGCCGCAGACACCGACATTCTGCTCATGGACGAGGCGTTCAGCGCTCTCGACCCGCTCATTCGCCGCGAAATGCAGGAGCAGTTGGTCGAACTGCAGGCCAAACTGCAGAAGACCATCGTCTTCATCACGCACGATCTCAACGAGGCGATGTTCCTCGGCGACCGGATCGCGGTCATGCGTGACGGACGCATCGTGCAGATCGGAACACCGGAGGACATCCTCACCGACCCTGCCAACGACTATGTCGAGCAGTTCGTGCAGGACGTCGACCGCGCTCGCGTGCTCACGGCATCCAACGTTATGGAGCGTCCGCGACCGATTGTCGCCGAAAATGCCGGCCCACGGACGGCGCTGCGCCAAATGCGCGACACCTACATGTCGGCCGCGTACGTTACCGGCCGCGACCGCAAGCTGATCGGCATGGTGACCGACCGCGACGCCATCAAGCTCGTCCGCAAGGGCGAGATGTCGCTGACGTCGATCCTGAAGCCCGTTCCGCAGAGCGTCTCCGAGGACGAGATTCTGATGAACCTGTTCGTTCCTGCCGTCGAGTCGCAGTTGCCGCTCGCGGTGCTGGACGCTGAGGGGCGCCTGACCGGCGTCATCCCCCGCGTCACGCTGCTCGCGGCCCTTGGCCCCGGGCCCAATGCGACCGAGGAGATCACGCTGCCGCACCTGCCGGTGCCGCAGGCCGAGATCGATGCAGTTCTGGAGGCGGCAGAGGATGCCGTCGCCGGAGGCACCGCAATCGAAGGGGAGGTGCGCTGATGGATGGGTTCCGTATTCCCCTCGGTGAGTGGGTCGCGACCGTCGTTGACTGGGTGAAGGACAATCTCGAGGGCCTTCTCGACTTCATCGCGGTCGTCGTCAAGCTCTTCGTCAACGGCCTCAGCGACACTCTCCTCGCCACGCCGTTCCCTGTGTTGATCGCCATCTTCGCGCTCATCGCGTGGTTCGTGCGTTCGTGGCAGATGGCCGTTGGCACCGTGATTTCGTTCGTGCTCATCATCGGTATGGACTTGTGGGAGCCTGCGATGCAGACGCTCTCGCTCGTGCTCGTCTCGGCGGTCGTCGCCGTGATGATCGCAATCCCGCTGGGCATCTGGTCGGCGCGCAATGACACGGTGCGATCGATCCTCAAGCCGGTGCTGGACTTCATGCAGACGATGCCTGCGTTCGTGTACCTGATTCCCGCGATCGTGTTCTTCAGCATCGGTGTCGTGCCTGGGCTCGTCGCAACCGTGATCTTCGCGCTGCCTCCTGGTGTGCGGCTCACCGAGCTCGGCATCCGCGGTGTGGATTCCGAAACTGTCGAGGCCGGTCAGGCTTTCGGCGCGACGCCATCGCAGATTCTGCGAGGCATCCAGCTTCCGCTCGCGATGCCGACCATCATGGCCGGCGTCAACCAGGTCATCATGCTCGCCCTGTCGATGGCTGTCATCGCAGGTATGGCCGGCGCGGACGGCCTCGGAAAGATGGTCGTCCAGGCCATCTCGACCGTCAATATCGGCAAGGGCGTCGAGGCAGGCCTCGGCGTCGTGCTGATCGCCGTCTTCCTCGACCGCGTCACCGCGGCGCTCGGCACGCCTGGTCAGTTCCGCTCTTCGCTTTTCGGCATCCTCTCGCGTCGCCAGGCGGAACGTCATGACGAGGCAGCGGATGCCGCGGCCGAGGCCGAACGAGCGAAGGCATCACCCCACCGCGCCCCTATCGCGGGCATCTGATCACCCACGCACTTAACCCCTACCCATACGTAACGCAGCAGAACATACGAAAGGAAGCACCATGAAGAAGTACCGGCACATCACAGCCATCGTGGCTCTCGGAGCCGTAGCATCCCTCGCCCTCGCAGGTTGCGCGGGCACCCCGACAGACTCGGGTGACGCAGGCTCGGACGGTGACAGCGCCGACAAGGGCACCATCACGCTCGGCTTCATCCCCTCTTGGTCGGATGGCCTGAGCATGGCGTACCTGGTCCAGGACCAGCTCGAGAAGATCGGCTACACCGTCGAGTTGGAGACGCTCACCGAAGCAGGCCCGCTCTACACCGGTCTCGCGCAGGGTGACGTTGACCTGTTCCCGTCGGCATGGCCTGAGGTCACGCACGCCGAGTACATGAAGACGTACGGCGACGACCTCGAAGACCTCGGCGCCTACTACGAGAACGCCAAGCTCACGATCGCCGTGCCCAGCTACATGGACATCGACTCGATCGAAGACCTCAAGGGTGCAGGCGACCGCTTCGACGGCAAGATCATCGGCATCGAGCCGGGTGCAGGCCTGACGGCCATGACCCAGGACTCGATGATGCCGGCCTACGAGCTGGACGACGAGTACACGCTCGAGACCTCTTCGACTGCTGCGATGCTCACCGTTCTCGGCGAGGCCATCGACAACGAAGAAGACGTCGTTGTGACGCTGTGGCGTCCGTTCTGGGCCAACAGCACGTACGACGTCAAGGACCTCGAAGACCCGCTGGGCGCGATGGGCGAGGCGGAGACGCTGAACTTCATTGCTCACAAGGGTTTCGCTGAGGAGTTCCCCGAGGCTGCAGCGCTCGTCGAGCAGATCAAGCTCGACGATGACCAGTACGGCGCACTCGAAGACCTCGTCGTCAACGAGTTCGGCGAAGGCCAAGAGGCCGACGCTGTCGACAAGTGGCTCGAGGAGAACGGCGACCAGTTCGACTGGGTCGTCACCGAGTAAGTCGCTCGTTCCCGGCGCAGCGTCGGGAGGAGTCCGCAGCGATGGGCGGAGCTTTCAAGCGGAAAGCTCCGCCCATCGCTGTTTTCTCCGCCAATGCGTGCGGCCCCCGCGCGGCGTAGCCTGACGAAATGGACGGTTTTGCCGCTGTCGACTACGGCTTTGCACGTGAGGTGCTGCAGCGCGGCATTGCGGCTCTCTACATCGTCGCCTTCGTCTCGACGCTGAATCAGTTCCGCCCGCTACTCGGCGAGCGAGGTCTCCTCCCTGCTCCGGACCTGCTCGCGTGGGCCTCCGGGTCGAAGGCGCGGGGCCGGATGCTGCGGCCCACGCTCTTTCGCCGCATCCGCTACACGGATCGACGGCTCGTGATGTTGTGTTGGGCGGGCATCGTCATCGCGGCGGCTCTCGTCACCGGCATCCCGCAGCTTGGCCCGCCGTGGGTACCGATGGTGTGCTTCCTGCTGCTCTGGTTCGGGTACATGTCGATCTTGAGCATCGGCCAGACGTTCTACGGCTTCGGGTGGGAGATGCTGCTGCTGGAAGCGGGGTTCCTCGCCGCCTTCCTCGGCTCGAGCGACCAGCCGCCGCCGACGGTCACCATCGTGCTGCTGTGGTGGCTGTTGTTCCGGCTGGAGTTCGGGGCAGGCATGATCAAGATCCGCGGCGGGCGCGAGTGGCGCGATCTCACTGCCCTCACCTACCACCACGAGACGCAGCCGATGCCAGGGCCGTTGAGCCGTCAGGCGCATCTGCTGCCGCGCTGGTTCCACAAGGGCGAGGTGTTGGGCAACCACTTCGCGCAGCTCGTCGTCCCGTTCTTTCTGTTCGCTCCGATCCTCGGCCTCTGGATCGAAGGGCCAGTGCCAGCAATTATCGGTGCGGTTGCGGGCGGGATCGTACTGGCGACGCAGTTGTGGCTGGTCGCCACCGGCAACTTTGCGTGGCTCAATTGGGCGACCATCGTGATCGCGTTCTCGGCGATCGGGGTGCCCCAGGCCGATCCGCCATCGCCGGGGCTCCCCATGTACTGGCTCGTGATCACCTCGGCCGTCGGCATTCTTTACATCGTGATCAGCTGGCCCGCGATGCGCAACCTCTTTGCGAAGCGGCAGCTGATGAACGCAAGCTTCAACCACTGGCAGCTCGCAAACGCCTACGGTGCGTTCGGCACGGTGACGAAGGAGCGGATCGAGATCGTGGTCGAGGGCACCACCGACGAGAATCCGGATGCCGCAACCTGGCATGAGTATGAGTTCAAGGGCAAGCCGGGTGATGTGCGGCGAGTGCCGCGGCAGTTCGCGCCGTACCATCTGCGGCTGGACTGGCTGATGTGGTTCCTGCCGCTCGGTCGGTCATTGGATGAATGGTTCACCACCTTCCTCGCGCGGTTGTTGCAGGCGGATGCGCCGACGCTCGCACTACTCAGGCGCGACCCGTTCGAGGGGCGTCCGCCCCGCTGGGTGCGTGCGGTGTCGTATCGCTACCGCTTCGCGAGCAGGGCGGAGCGGCGAGAAGATGGCGTCGTCTGGGTGCGGGATCGACGTCGGGTGATCGTGGGCGCGTCGGAGCTGCGGGAGTGATGCGGCCGCTTGCGCCGACCGATGCTACGGAGCGTCGTGCTTCGGCTGCCGAAGCGGTTCAGGCTGGAGCGTCTGCGCGGCCTCCGGGGGTCGCCCTGCCGGCAGCTCCCGCGCCACCTGCTTCTCGAGCACTTGGACGGCGTCGTCAGAGAGCACGATGAGCCCATCCAGTTCTTCACGCACGCGCTTGTATGCCACATTGCGCTCTGCCTGAGTGGCCGAGTCGTCGACAGCGACCTTCAACAACTTCTGCGCACGGTCGAGCTTCTTGCGCTCGGGCTCGGTGAACGTGGAATCGCGTAGACGCCTGGCATCCTTCTCGGCGATCTCGAATGCGACGGCGTAGTTGCCGACGGCATCCAGATATTCGGTGACCCGCTGCTCGCTGACCTTCGTCTCGGTGGATGCCGGACGCAGAGCGTCGGCGGTCTTCCTTGCCCGTAGGAACGCGGCAGTCAGCGGCTGGCGGCCGTCGCTCATGGCGGGGAAGGCGATGAGCTTCGCGACGTCGAGCTCGTAGTCGAGCCAGCGCGCGCTGATCTCGTCGTGCTCGGCGAACAGGCGCTCAAGCAGCTGGTTCGAGGGCAGCGTTGCGTCCGAGGCAATCTGCTGCGCGTTCGCTATCGGTGCTGCATTCCCGCGAGCAGCGAGCTGGGCGGCCTTGAGCTCGCCCTTCATACGCAGCGTCTCAAGCCTGCGCTCATGCCGGTGTTTCGCGCCCTGCTCCCACGCCTTCGCGGCGCCGCCAGCCATCGCCAGGATGGGGAAGATGACCCACCAGGGCACGTGGCTGAGCCATTCGAAGAGCGGTTCCATGATGAGTTCAGCTTACTGCGGCGACGTGTCGGCATCGAAGCATCCTCGGCTCGCCTGGCCCGCATGATCATCCCCGACTTTCCGCATGCAGGCTTTGAGAGTGCTGAAGAACTCGGCAAGCTCGATGTGGTCATCGTCGGCCGTGCAAGTACTGGAGGTGCGATGCGTCGTCGCAAGCAGATCGAAGGCTGATAGCCAGTAGCAAAAAAGGCGGGTACCTCTCCGGAGGTGCCCGCCTTTTGCGTACCCCGGGCGGGTGGAGAAATGCTGGCATCCTTTCGATTCGCGTGTCAGGATGACCACGCACCGGCTCACGGGGAGCTGGTGGAGGCGGGAGAAACAGACATGCAGCTGGCTATGGTCGGACTCGGCAGGATGGGCGCGAACATCGTGCGACGGTTGATGCGCGATGGGCACGAATGCGTGGTTTACGACGTGAATGCTGGTGCCGTCGCCGCACTCGTCGCGGAAGGCGCCACCGGTGCAGATAGCGTCGCCGATCTCGCGGCGAAACTTGAGCCGACGCGTGTGGTGTGGATGATGGTGCCCGCCTCGCTTACCGGCACTGTCTCCGAGGAAGTGGCAGCGGTGCTCGAACCCGGCGACATCCTCATCGACGGAGGTAACTCGAACTACCGCGACGATGTCCGGCGCGCGGCCTCGTTGCGAGAACGCGGCATCGAATACGTCGACATCGGCACCAGCGGTGGAGTGTTCGGGCTGGACCGCGGTTACTGCCTGATGGTCGGCGGCTCCGACACCGCGGTTGGGCATATCGAGCCCGTGCTGCGCACGATCGCACCAGGACCCGGCGAAATCGAGCGTACGCCCGGACGCACCGGCGACCTCGCACCGGAAGAGCAGGGTTTCCTGCACTGCGGACCATCCGGCGCAGGACACTTCGTCAAAATGGTGCACAACGGCATCGAGTACGGCATCATGGCCTCGATCGCCGAAGGACTCAATCTGCTCGAGAACGCGGATGCCGGAGTGCGCGAAGCCGAGCACTCGGCCGAGATCGCTCCGCTGGAGGAGCCCGAGTTCTACCAGTTCCCGATTGACACTGACAAGGTCGCCGAGCTGTGGCGTCGCGGATCGGTGATCTCGTCGTGGCTACTCGATCTCACCGCGGCAGCGCTGCATGGCAATCCCACTCTGGACGGGCTCGCAGGTCGTGTCTCGGACTCTGGTGAGGGCCGGTGGACAGTCAAGGCCGCCGTCGACGTCGGTGTTCCTGTTCCGGTGCTCGCGGCATCCTTGTTCGAACGGTTCTCGTCACGTGGCGAAGACCAGTTCGCGAACCAGGTGCTCTCGGCGATGCGTTTGCAGTTCGGCGGACATCAGGAGCGCCCCGCCGGTGACGTGCTCGAGGCTGGCGCGCGCAAGGCCGACGCAGGCTGAGGTCACGGCTCGAGCTGCACCGCAACTCCGGTAGCGGCACTTTGATACACCGCGGCGATGACCTCTGCGGTGTGCGTAGCATCGCGCCCCGTCGTGTGTGGGGCGCGCCCGGCGGCGATAGCGCCGAGCACATCCTTCCACTGTGCCAGGTGTCCGGAGTGGCCGATCGCGAGAGGGTCGGAGGCGCCGCCTGGCGCGGATCCGCCTGATTGGGGTGCGGGGACGTCGAAGGTCCATTCTCGGATGGCGTCCCCATCGAGTTCGAATCGCCCGGTCGACGTGATGACAGTGAGGCGAGCATTGTGCCCCGGGTAGGCGCCGGTCGTCGTGGCGACGACGCCCATGGCGCCCGATGCGAAGCGCAGCGTGGCGGTCGTGGCATCCTCTACATCGATGTCGTGCGCGATGGTCGCGGACTGGCCGGTGACTTCGACCACAGGGCCGAGCAGCATCAGAGCCAGATCGAGGTTGTGCAAGCCCTGGTTCGCGAGGGATCCGCCCCCGCCGCCGAGTCGACTGCGCCAGGGCGCCGCGCGGTAGTACGCATCGTCGCGGTACCAGGGCACGAGCACTTCGATCAGCAGTGGGCGGCCAAGCGTCCCACTGGCCAGCAGTTGTGCGAGGGCGATGTTCTGCGGCTCGTAGCGGCGCTGCGCGATGCCGACAAGTGTGCGGCCGAGCGCTTCGGCCCGCGAGATCAAGGCGCGGCCCGCGGCGGCGTCGAGCGCGATCGGCTTTTCGACCACGACGTGCTTGCTGCTTTCCATCGCGCGCAGGGCGAGGTCGGCGTGCGTGTCACTCGGCGTGCAGATCGCGACGATTTGCACGGAGTCATCGTCGAACAGCTCGTCTACGCTTCGCCGCATCGTGGATGGCAGGCCGCACTCCGCGAGAGCGTCATCGCGGGCGTGTGCGACTGCGCGCACTTCACCCAGCGCCGGCAGTTCGGCCAGCGCGTGCGCGTGAATACGGCCGATGCCGCCGAGCCCGATGATCCCGACGCCCAGCGGCGCGCGTTCTGTTGCCGTGTTCTCTGCTGCCGGGTTCTCGGTTGCGGTGGTGTTCGTCATCTGCTCTCCTCCTTCTCCGCGCAGGGTACGCAGCGTGCGGCGAACGGGCGTACGCGCAGGCGCGCGACCGGGATGCGTCGGCCGCAGTTCGTGCAGACGCCGTAGGTTCCGGCATCCATTCGCGCGAGGGCGTCGTCCACCTGCTGCAGTTCATCGCGCGAGCCATCGAGCAGGCCGTTCAACCGCGACCACTCGGCCGACAGCGGCACGCCCTCGGGGTCGTGCTCGTCATCGTCACTCTGGCTGCTGCGGTCGTGCGTCAACTCGGTGAGCGTCGCGACGAGTGCCTCGGTGCGGGCATTCGCCTCACGTCGCAGCATCTCCAGGAGTGTGCGCAATTGCAGAGCGTCATCGTCCATGCCCTCACTCTAGGTGGATGCGAGGGGGATGAGCGGGAGCGCTTCAGCGAGGCAAACCGCGTCCGGGAGTGAGGGACTTCCCGCCGGTATTCGCGTCACGACCTGACCTGTGCCCATGAATGAAGGCAGAACGATCGGCCCCCTGACGTGCTCGCCCCCTGACGTGTGGGATGTCGTTGAAGAAAGTATCCACCTGGTCGCGCCGAGACGCCAGAACGACGTCGGTCCCGGTGCCAGACTCCTCGATGATCACGCGTCGACTCTCGCTGAGGCGCTGTGATGCACCGATTCCGAACCCTCGGATGAACCCGCTGCGCGCACGCCGCTTCTCGCTCTCCGAGTGCCGGTTGTACAGCTCCCGTTGACCCGCCCACCAGGCTCTCATCGCGACCATCGCCTGCACCTGCAGACTCGCGGTAAGAATCTTCGCCTGGTGTACATCGGACGTGAACCCGACGAAATACAGAATCATTCCCCCGCCTGGATGCTCCGCCTGCATCGGCCGGATCGAGCCGAGCGCGAACGCGACGTTGCCGCCGAGCTCGCGGATGTCTCGAGCGTAAACGCCGGTGAATAGCATCCGCTCCTGGATGATCTCCTCCCGCGTCTGCCCGATCTGCGCACGACGTGCGTCGAGGCGTGCCTGTTCGATGCCGTACTTCACCATGAGTCGTTCGGCGTGCTCGGTCAGCGCCTCGGCCTCTTCAGGCGTCGTACTCTCCGCCTTCGCCAGCAGCTTCGCGATTAGGTCCAACTTGGCTTCGCTCACTGTGTCCTCCTTTGTCTACGATGCCTCGTATCCTGCACGGGACCACCCGCATTGACGCGCTCGAGTACGCGATCGGTGGATAGTCGCGTGTGAGCGCGTGGCTGTGGAGGAGGAGACCGCGGCGGTCGTCGGTAGCGAGGAGTGGAAGGCTTCGCCCCAACCACGATCGATCCGCGCCCCTGCTTACCGTCGGGGCCCCATACTGCCGACGCTCGGAACAGGGAGCGTCGACGTGAACAGGTGGCGCCTCAGCCGAACAGGGGCGTCAGCCGAACAGCAGCGTCAGCCGAACAGGGGCGTCAGCCGAACAGCAGCGTCAGCACGGTCGAGCCGCCGCCGATGAGGATGAGCGAGACGATCGTCACCCACGCCACGATGCGCATCCGGCGGTTGCGGGATTCGCCCAGACGGCCATAGTCGTCATCGGCGTCGCGCTGCTCGAGATCACTCATACGGACTCCGTGACAGTCGGGCCGAAGGCCGCCGGCAGTGTCGCCCGCGACGTGGTGCGCAGTTCGTCGGCTGAGACCGTGAACAGCCCGGTGACCTCAAGGTCAGGGACGGTGTCGGTCACGCCGATGCGCAGCACCGGGTAGCCGCGTCCTTCGCAGAGGCCCTGGAACTTCACGTCGTCTTCACGGGGAACGGTCACGATGACGCGGCCTGTTGACTCCGAGAACAGAGCGGATGCTGCATCCACTCCGTCGCGCTCCATGATCTCGGTGAGCCAGACGCGTGCTCCGATGCCGAAGCGCATGACTCCCTCGGCGAGGGCCTGTCCGAGGCCACCCTCCGACAGATCGTGTGCGCTGGAAATCAGCCACTCGTCGCGCGCGGCGCCGATGAGGCCGGCAAGACGCTTCTCGGCGGCCAGATCGACCTTTGGTGGCAGGCCACCGAGGTGCTGGTGCACTGTGTCAGCCCATGCCGACCCAGAAAGCTCGGTCGAGGTGGTGCCGAGCAGGTAGATGTTCTGGCCTTCGTCCTGCCAGCCCGAGGGGATGCGACGGGAGACGTCGTCGACGATGCCGAGAACGCCGACCAGCGGCGTCGGGTGGATCGGGGTGTCGCCGGTCTGGTTGTAGAACGAGACGTTGCCGCCGGTGACCGGGGTGCCCAGTTCGAAGCATCCGTCAGCCAGGCCGTCAACGGTCTGTCCGAACTGCCACATGACCTCGGGGTTCTCGGGGGATCCGAAGTTCAGGCAGTCGGTGATCGCGGTGGGCGTCGCGCCGGTGACGGCGACGTTGCGGTACGCCTCGGCAAGCGCCAACTGCGCGCCCGCATATGGGTCGAGCTGGCAGTAGCGGCCGTTGGCGTCGAGCGAGATCGCGAAGCCGAGGCCAGACTCCTCGTCGACGCGGATCATGCCGGCGTCGTCGGGGAAGGCGAGGGCCGTGTTGCCGAGCACGTAGTAGTCGTACTGGTTGGTGATCCAGCTGGTGTCGGCGAGGTTCGGAGATGCGACGAGCGCCAGGAACTGCTCGCGCAGCACCTCCGCGTCGTCGGAGCGTGGCAGCAGCTCCGCGGCATCCGCTTGCAGTGCGTCGATCCACGTCGGGTAGGCAACAGGGCGGTCGTAGACGGGGCCGTCGACCGCGACTGTCGACGGGTCGACGTCCACGATGCGCTCGCCCTGCCAGTCGATGATGAGGCGGCCGTCGCCGGTGACCTCGCCGAGCACGGACGTCTCGACGTCCCACTTCTTGACGACTTCGAGGAAGGCGTCAAGCTTCTCGGGAGCGACGATCGCCATCATGCGCTCCTGCGACTCTGACATGAGGATTTCCTCAGCGGTGAGCGTGGGGTCGCGCAGCAGCACGTTGTCGAGCGACACCTTCATGCCGCTGTTGCCGTTGGCGGCGAGCTCGCTGGTGGCGCACGAGATCCCGGCGGCGCCGAGGTCCTGGATGGCCTCGACGAGCTCGGCCTTGTACAGCTCGAGGCAGCACTCGATGAGCACCTTCTCGGCAAACGGGTCGCCGACCTGCACGGCGGGCCGTTTGGTGGGGCCACCGTCGTCGAAGGAATCGGATGCCAGGATGCTGGCGCCGCCGATGCCGTCCCCGCCCGTGCGGGCACCGAAGAGCACGACCTTGTTGCCGACGCCGGTGGCGTTCGCGAGCTTGAGGTCTTCGTGGCGGAGCACGCCGACCGCGAGCGCGTTGACGAGGGGGTTGGCCTGGTAGACGGAGTCGAACACCGTCTCGCCACCGATGTTCGGCAGGCCAAGGCAGTTGCCGTAGAAGGAGATGCCGCTGGTCACGCCGTGCACCACTCGTGCGGTGTCAGGGTGGTCGATCGCGCCGAAGCGGAGAGCATCCATGACGGCGACGGGGCGGGCGCCCATCGAGATGATGTCGCGGACGATGCCGCCGACGCCGGTGGCTGCGCCCTGGAACGGCTCGATGAAGGAGGGGTGGTTGTGCGACTCGGCCTTGAAGGTGACGGCCCAGCCCTCGCCGACGTCGACGACGCCCGCGTTCTGGCCCATGCCGACCATGAGGCGTTCCTTCATCTCGTCGGAAACCTTTTGGCCGAAGCGCTTCAGGTAGTTCTTCGACGACTTGTAGGAGCAGTGCTCGCTCCACATGACGGAGTACATGGCCAGCTCGCCCGAGGTGGGGCGGCGGCCGAGGATTTCCTTGATGCGCGCGTACTCGTCTGGCTTGAGGCCGAGGGCCGCGTACGGCTGCTCCTTCTCAGGAGTCGCTTCCGCGTTGGAGACGGAGTCGGGGACATGCTGACGAGCGGATGCTTCAGGGGTGGGGGTGGTCACGCGCACTCCAAGATCAGGGCCGGCGGGGCAGATCCAGTCTACTTGGGTGGTGGAGTGCGACGGATCGGCGTGGGTCTGCGGCCGTCGCTGTGCATAACTCCGCAGAACTTGCCGGATTTGGGCTGTTTCGGGCCGAATGGCCGTCGATCCGGCTGATTTTGAGGAGTTATGAACGCGAACCGCCGGCGACCAGCCGCCCGCGCTCAGCGCGCCCGCACAGCGCCCGCGCTCAGTCGCGCGCGCGTGACCGGTCGACGATGCGCCAGGTCAGCGGGAGCAGGCCTGACAAAGCGGCGATCTTGATGGCATCACCGATCAGGAATGGCAGAACGCCGAGGGTGAGTGCGGTGACGAGGTCGACGCCGAGGTAGGCGGCGAGCCACGGAACCCCGAAGGCGTAGATCGTGAGCGATCCGAGAGATGCCAGTGCGATCGTCGACCAGACAGTGCGGTCGGAGCGCCTGCGAGCGAGGGAGCCGACGATGAGCGCGGCGACGACGTAGCCGACGATGTAGCCGAACGATGAGAATGCCCAGCCGGATGCTCCGTGCGCGAACAACGGAAAGCCGACGAGGCCGAGTGCCAGGTAGAGGCCCGCGCTCATGGCGCCGCGGAGCGGTCCGAGTGTGGCACCAGTGAGGAGCACGGCGAAGGTCGCCAGCGAGATCGGCACCGGTGTGAACGGCAGCGGGATCGCGATGTAACCCGCGACGGTGATGAGGGCGGTGCCGCCGAGTGTCAGGGCGACATCGCGGACGCGAGCGCCGGGGATGAGGTCGGCCAGCACGGGGAAGTGGGTGCGGGTTGCGGATACGGACATGGTTCCTCCTGGATGCTGTACACGAGAACACACTCGACAGAACGATGCTCTCCTGAACACTGTTCTATAGAACGATGTTCAGTACGATAGCAGGATGAACGCACTGCAGTCGGGCGAAGCGGGAATTCGCAATGGGAAGAGCGATGTCGTCTCGGCCGCGATGCGCGTGCTGGCAGACCAGGGCCTGCCCGGCCTGTCGATGAGACGCATCGCCGACGAGATCGAGGTGCAGGTCAGTGCGCTGTACTGGCACTTTCCGAACAAGCAGGCGCTGTTGGCGGCCGTGAGCGAGCAGATCGTCAGTGCTCCAGAGGCGGATGCCTCGGGAGATCTTGCCGCGATCGCAACCGCGCTGCATGAGCGGCTGCTCGCTTACCGGGACGGCGCCGAGATCGTCTCGAGCTCATTGGCGTTGGGGATGCTGGAGTTGCCCAGCCGCACACATCTCGTATCGGCGGCTCGCGGGCTGGAACTCGATGAGGCATCGGCGGAAGTCGCTGCGGACACTCTGGTGCACTTCGTGATCGGGTACACGTTCCACGAGCAGCAGCGCATGCACGCCGCGGTGGTCGGCGCCGCGGATGCATCGGTCGATCTCGTGCCAGCGCGGGCCGAGGAACGTCTGGATGCGTTCGACGCAGGCCTTCGCATCGTGGTCGCCGGCGTGCGGGCGACGGCTGCCGCTCGGTAGCCCGCCCGGCGTGCGGGCGACGGCCGCCGCTCGGTAGCCCGCCCGGCGTGCGGGCGACGGCTGCCGCTCGGTAGCCCGCCCGTTGCTCGGGTGTCAAAGTTTGCCGCCACCGGCGAACTTTGACGACGATGTGTGACCCCTCGCAGCTCGCGGGCACCGGCGCGTTCGGGCGAGGGGTCGCACATTGCCGGCTTCCGACGCGGAAACCGGCCATGTGAGCCACCTCGCCAAGCGACGACGCCCCGGCAGTGAGGGCAACCCGCCCCCGCAGACAAAGAGATCCCCTCTGCGGCAAGCTGCAGAGGGGATCTCACATCCAACGGGGGGATTGGATGCATCCCGGCAGAACCGGGACGACTATGGGGGTTACTGCACCGACCAGCCGCCATCTGATGCGACGATCGCGCCGTTGATGTTCACGGCGTCGTCCGACAGCAGGAACGTGATCGATGCGGCGAGGTGCTCGGCTGTCGCGAGCGTCGGAATCGCCTGCTGGAACGGCGCGAGGCGCCCGGAACCATACGACGACATGTTCGGAGGCATCGGGATGCCGGTGGCGACGCCGCCCGGTGCGACGGAGTTCACTCGGATGCCCTTCGGTCCGTACATGAACGCCGCAGACTTCGTGACGCCGAGGATGCCGTGCTTGCTGGCCGTGTAGGCGTTGCCGGATGCGTTGCCGCGCAGGCCCGCCTCGCTCGCGACGTTGAGCACGGCGCCCGCGCCCGCCGCCTCCATGAGGGGGGGCACGGCGCGCATGAGCTTGAACGGCGCGGTGAGGTTGATCGCGATGACGCGGTCCCAGACGGCATCCGAGGTCTCGCCTGCGGGGGAGAAGTCATCGTTGATGCCGGCGACGTTTGCGAGGGCGTCGACGCGGTCACCCGCTGCGGCGATCACGGCGTCGATGGCGTCCTGCGTGGTGAGGTCCCCGGCGACGGTGGTGATGTCGGCATCCGCGAGCTCTGTCTTGAGGGCCTCGAGCTTGTCAGCGGCGATATCGGATGCGATGACGCGTCCGCCTTCGCGGGCGATGCGGGATGCCGTGGCCTTGCCGATTCCGGAGGCGGCGCCCGTGACGATCACGGTCTTGCCTGCGAAGCGGCCGGGGGTGATCTTCTCGACCCAGCCGGTGGGAGCGTCTGTGGGGATCTCGCCGCCGTTGGCCGCGCGGACGAGGTCGTCGACGACTGACTGCGGCATCGCTCCCTGGCTGAGGGCGACCATCTGCTGCAGGGGTAGGCCGAGCACAGGGGTGAGGGAGTCGGCGTTCGCGCCAGCCTGGGCCAGCATGCGTCGGATCAGCTCGCCGCCGGTCCGGTCCTTCAGCCATTCGCCGATGGTGGAGTGTGCGGTTAGTACCATTTCGTTCTCCCTGTCCAAATTTCGCAACGGAGCGTCTACTTACTTTTGATGGTACGCCTCGCTACCCTGAAAAGGTGCCGAGACCTCGCAGTGAAAAAGCCCGCCAGGCTGTGCTGGCAGCGATGCGTCGCGCGCTTGCAGCAGGGGCGTACGCGGCGGTGACGATCGAAGGCCTCGCGGCGGAGGCTGAGGTTTCGAAGCAGACGATCTATCGCTGGTGGCCGTCGAAAGCGGCAATCCTCGGGGAGGCGCTGCTGGATGGGGAATTGCCCGGCGGGGTATTGCTGCCGATGACGGATGACCTGGGGGCTGACCTGCGGAGCTGGTTCTCGGCGGCTTCTGGGGCTCTCGGCACGCCCGAAGCTATTGCGCTCGCGCGGGCGCTGATCGCGGTGACAGCTACGGATCCTGCACTCGGCGACGCGCTCAACACGCGCTTCGCTGGACCGATCGTGGCATGGAGTATTCAGCGAATCGAGCGTGCGCGTGACGCCGGAGATGTGCGAGCGGATGCCGACAGCGAGGTCATCGCAAACCAGTTCGTCGCGCTGGTTTCGTATACTGCGCTAATGGGCAGGCCCCTCAGCGAGGAGCGGGTCGCCGCTACCGTCGATGTGCTGCTGCGCGGGATCGCGTCCGGTCGCTGAGCTGCGTCCAGGCTAATCTCATGTCCAGGCTAATCTCATGTCCCGGCTAATCTCATGAAGTGTCCGCATTCGCCCTGAAGTACGCCTTGATCGCACTCGCGATCCTTTTGGTGGTCGGCGGAATGTGGTGGGCGGCGAAGCGTCCGAACCGTTCGAAGCGGAATTCCGCACGCGTGCGGATGCCGATCTTCGCCCCGCTTGTCGGCTGGGTGTTGCTGTCGGTCGGATTCCTGATGGCGCTGGTCTCGTTCACGTCGCGGTACACGGCTGACCTGCTCCCCATGCGCATCGCGTCGGTGGCGATCACGTTCGCGGGGGCGTTCTTCCTGATGATGTATCGCAATTGGTATGTGGATGCCAGGTCAGACGAGGTGCGCTTTCGCACCGTTTTCGGGCAGGAGCGCGTGATCAGGTACGTCGACATCGTCGATTCTCGGATGCGCCAGATCAACGGGCAGCCCCGTCTTCAGGTGCGCTCGTCGTTCGGAGTGAAGCTCAGCGTGAATCCGCGGATCTACCCGGTCGAGCCGCTGCTGGCCGCTGTCGGGGCCGGGGAGCCGACGGGGCGCTGATTCCACGCGTCGCCGCCGTTCGGTTCGAAGTGCCCGCTCGGGTGTCTCAGTTTGTCGCTAGCTGGCCGATTTAGCGACCATGTGCGGCCCCTCGTGCGACTCGCGGTTTCGGGAGGGGTCGCACATTGCCGCCTCCCGGCGCGGATTGCGGCAATGTGCGCCACCTGCGGGCAGATCGGATGCCGCCACCCGCGGGCAGAACGGATGCGCCACCCGCCAGCAGAATGGATGCCGTCACCGCCCCGTCGCGGCATCCGCGGTGGTCCGCCCCTCAGCGAACCGCGCCTGCGCGCGCTCGTGCCGCTTGCCGACCTCAACCGGTTCGGTGGCTTTCGCGAGCCCCATGGGCTTGGTCGACACGTACACGCTCTCGGCGCGCTCGACCAGGAACGTCTCGTGCCAGACTCCGACGGTGCCCGGTGCTTTGCGGGCGGCCTTGTTGAAGGCGGTCCAGGCCGGTCGGTGCTCCTGCGAAGGAGCGGATGCGTAGGCGTAGAGCTTGTCGATGGATGACCAATACTGCGTGACGTACGGGCCGCCACTGCCGAACAGCAGCTGATAGCCGAGGAGGCCCGATTCTTTATCGATGGACAGTTCGCGCAGCATCCGGGGCATGGCCATGAACGCCGGCATCCACAGGTCGGGGCGCCACCATTTGTTGATCTGCATCCCGATGTGGAAGACGACGAGCTCACCCTCGTGGCGGTGGCTCATTCGGCCTTTGACGACTTTCGACATGATGTCCTATCCGGATAGATAGCGACGCTATCCATAATGGATAGCGCTACTATCGATGTCAAGAGGTGGCCATGAGAATTTCAGAACTGTCGGCGCAGACGGGCGTTGCCGTGCCGACGATCAAGTACTATCTGCGCGAGCAGCTGCTGCCCGAGGGTGAGCGCAGCGCGCCGACGCAGGCCGCGTACGGCGAGGTGCATGTGCAGCGGTTGCGGGTCATCCGTGCGCTGATCGAGTCTGGGGTGAGTGTCGCCGAGACGCGCCGCGTGCTTGATGCCCTGAACAATCCGCCGGAGAACGCCCACGAGCTGCTCGGTGCTGCGCATGCGGCGGTCACTCCTCCCGTCGACGATTCGCTCGATCTGACCTCGGCGCAGGATGCCGTCGCGGGGCTCGGGTGGAAGCCAGGGATGTGCGATGACGCGGTGCTGCACGATGTCGCCCGGGCGTTGCAAGGGCTGGAGCGTGCGGGCTTCGAGCTGGCACATGATGCGCTGCCGGTGTATCTCAAGAGCATGCGTGCGATTGCGGATGCTGAGATCGCCGGAGTTCCGACGGAGTCGGCTGAGGCGGCGGTGCGTTACGTCGTGCTGGGGTCGGTGCTGGTGGAGCCGCTGTTGCTGGCGCTGCGGAGAGTGGCGCAGCAGGTGGCGTCGGCGGAGCGGTTTGGTGCCGTGGGTGAAAGTGGAGCCTGAGCCGGCACCCGCGTGACAGCGGTCAATGCTGCCAGCGGTCGTGCTCGGCGTCGAACCGTTCCCGGGCGAGAGTGACGTCTCCGAGGTGCGCGGATGTCCACAGGAGCAGCGAGTCGACGAGGTCTTGCAGCGTCTGTCCGAAGTCTGAGATCCGGTACTCGACGGCGATCGGCCGCGTATCGATGACCACGCGCGCGACCATCCCGTTGCGTTCCAGCCGGCGCAGCGCCGTCGTCAACGACTTCTGAGAGACGGCGGGGATGGCCCGCCGCAGCTCATTGAAGCGCCGAGGCTGTTCACAGAGCCGGTCGAGGATCAGCAGAGACCACTTGTCGAGCACCTGGTCCAGAAGCTCGCGGTGCTCATCGGAAATCTGAGTGTCGGGGGCCGCGGTGGTTTCGTCCATGAAACCTAGTCTCGTTGAAGTGTCCTTCGAGCACTAGGTATAAAAAAGATACTTGATTGCTGAAGATGAAAGCAGGTATCTCATGACTGTCGATCTGATCACCCCGGAGGGCATGTTCCAGCCGGTTCCGTACCACCACGTCTCCGTCAGCTCGGGGCGCCGCCACGTGAGCGTCTCTGGCCAGATCGCGCGTGACGAGCATGCGAACAAGCTGTCGCCGGGCGACTTGGCCGGCCAGCTCGCCCACGCGCTACGCAACACCGCACGCGGGTTGGCAGGCGCCGGAGCGAGTTTCGCCGACGTCGTGCGACTGCGGGTGTATGTCATTCCCACGGACGAGACGATGTATGCAGACTTCATGCGCGGGCTCGAGAGCGTCGTGGAAGAGCTCGGGATTCCGCAGCCCCTGCCGCCGCTGTCGGTCATCGGGGTGAACTACCTGTTCGAGCCGGATGTGCTCGTCGAGGTAGAGGCCGACGCCGTGCTCGACTGAGAGGCATCCAGTATCGCTTGTCAACGTCGAACGCTCCCGCCTGTCGAACGCTCCCGCCTGTTGGCGGGGGCGTTCGTAGGGCGGCGCTGACCAAGTGATCGGACTACGCTGGCGGCATGGATGCGGATGCAGCGGCCGAGGGTGAGCACGAGCCGGCGGGGAGCAGCCTTGATAGGAACTTTCTGCAGCTGGCGGTGAAGCTGGCGGTCGATAACGTCGCCGACGGCGGTGGCCCTTTCGGTGCCCTGGTGGTGCGCGACGGTGAGATCATCGGCGTTGGCCAGAACAGGGTCACGCGCGATCACGATCCGAGTGCGCATGCTGAGGTGATGGCGCTTCGCGCGGCGGGGCAGCACATCCGCGACTTCTCGCTGGAAGGCGCGACGCTGTACTCGTCGTGCGAGCCGTGCCCGATGTGCCTGGCCGCATCGCTGTGGGCCCGGGTCGATCGTGTCGTCTACGCTGCCGACCGCCATGACGCCGCGTCTGGCGGTTTCGATGACCTTGCGTTCTATCGCCTGTTCGAGACCGAGCGCTCCGAGTGGGCGGTGCCGGTGGAATCGCTGCGGATCAGCGAGGCGGCGGCTCCGTTCGAGCAGTGGCTGAGCACGGAGGCGCGGACGGAGTACTGAGCCGCCGCCCCGGGAACTTCTCTGGCACCTTCTTGGCTAGCGGCGGATGCTGCGCAGTTAGGCTTGATGCATGGAGAAGAGCAGCGTGTGGACCATCGTCGGTGTTGTCGTCGCCGTCATCATTGCGTGGACTCTCGTGAGCATTCTGTTCAGCGTGCTGTGGTTCATCGCTAAGCTCGCCGTCGTGGCTGTGGTCGCTGTGGTGGTGTTCCTGGTGCTGCGCGGGGCTTTCAGCAAGTCGGAGTAACGCTGACTGCAGCACCCGCGAACGCGGCGCTGCACGCTCGGCCCTGACTGGCGAGCGACGGGAGATCGCGTTCGCGGCGTCAGGCGATTCGCATGGACGCGATTGACCGGGTGAGCCACTCCGCCATGAGCGCGCGCTCCGCATCGGTGAGGGCTGGCAGGTCGGGCAGCAGGGTCATGAAGGTGACCGTGAGCGTCGTCATGGCGGTGTCCGGTGCCGCCGGAGCGGTAGCGAGGATGCTGCGCAAGACGGCATCCATCATCGCCTCGGAAAGGCTGAGATCTCGTGAATCGGCGGGCTCGCTCAGTAGGACGAGAATGGTTCCGTTGCCGGCGGCGTGGATCATATTCAGCGCCCGTTGCTCGTCAACAGCAAGTAGGCCTGCGGCCGCAAGGCGTCGCACGCGTAGGAGCAGCACCTCTATGCCCGCGGCCGTTGCCTGCGAGGAGTCGCCACGACCGCTGGCGTTGAGCAACGCATAGAGTTCCGGATTCGCCAGGCCAAACTCCACGTGCATGCGCCATGCAGATCGCAGGTCTTCCACGGGGTCGCCGCTCTGCTCTTCCGCCGCTACGGCCTTAGCGGCAACATGCGCGGCCATGACGTGTTCGGCGACGGCATCGATCAGGCCGGCCTTGTCTCCGAACAGGCGATAGATGGTCGGGGCTTGTACACCGGCGGCCTGGGCCACGCCCCGTGTGGTGACGGCGCCCGCGCCGTGTTCACGCAGGAGTTGTGCAGCAGTTTCGACGATGCCTGTTCGGACGTCATCCCGAGTATCGGCCGCTTGATTCATGAGTCAATGCTAACAGTATGTTGTTATCGATGGAATATCGATGATACGGTTCTCGTGTTATCAACGAAAAAGTCAGGAGAATCATGATCGTCGTCACCGGTGCAACCGGAAAGTTAGGGTCCCAGATCGTCGACCGTCTGCTCGAGCGAGTCAACGCTGACACCGTGGGGGTCAGCGTCCGCAATGTGGAAGCGGCCGCGCCGCTCGCCGCGCGTGGAGTGCGCGTCCGTGCAGGCGACTTCACCGATCCGCACTCATTGGAGCACGCGTTCGAAGGCGCCGACCGAGTTATGGTCGTCTCTGCCGCTATCCGCGGTGAAGGCGCGACGGCCGCGAACTGGGCCGCGATCGATGCCGCTGGTGCGGCGGGCGCAGAGCGCATTCTGTACACGAGTCATCAGGCTGCGTCGAAGGACTCGCTCTTTACTCCTCAGCACACTCACGCCGAGACTGAGGAGTATCTTGCACGACAGAGTGTCTCCTTCACTGCTTTGCGCAACGGCTTTTATGCGAACACCCTCGGGTTCTACATCGCCGATGCGCTGAAGACAGGACGCTTCGTTCTGCCGCAGGATGGCCCAGTGTCGTGGACTGCGCACGCCGACCTGGCCGAGGCTGCAGCTGCAGCGCTTGTCGATGGCGGGGTTCTCGATGGTGTCACCGCGCCGTTGACCGCACCCGAGACGCTCGACTTCGAAGCAGTGGCTGGAATCCTCAGCGACCTCACCGGCCGCACCATTGAACGCGTAGTCGTTGAGGATGAGGAATGGAAGTCCGCGGCGGTCTCCGCAGGTATGCCGTCAGCGGCCGCCGACTTCACACTCGGGCTGTTTCGAGCAGCGCGACAGGGTGAGTTCGCCGTCAGCGACCCGACACTGGAGAACGTGATCGGCCACCCGGCCACGTCTGTTGCGAGTGTGATCGAGTCGATGCTCTCCGAGCGCAGCCAGTGAAGCCTCGGCCGTCGGCGGCGGGCTAGCCACGCAGCAGCGCCCGCAGGGTCTGGATAGTGTCGGCCTCCGCCGCGGTCTTGTCGGGACGGTAGCCCTTGACGCGGGCGAAGCGCAGGGCGATGCCGCCGGGGTAACGGGGCGAGCGCTGCACGCCGTCGATCGCGATCTCGACGACGAGCTCGGGGCGCAGGAACACGGCATACGGACTGCGGTGGGTCTCGTACTCGGGAAACGTGTCGGTCTGCCACTGCAGCAACTCGTCCGTGAGTCCCTTGAAGGTCTTGCCGACCATCACGAACCCACCGGGTTCGCCGAACTCGCCTTCGGGGTCGTGGGCGCCGAGGTGCAGGTTCGAGAGGCGCCCATGCCGGCGCCCTGACCCCCACTCCGCGGCGAGCACCACGAGGTCATATGTCAGCACCGGCTTGACCTTCACCCAGGACTTGCCGCGCCGCCCGGCAGCGTATGGCGATCCGATGGCCTTGACGAGGACGCCCTCATGCCCGGCCGCGAGTGCCTCGCGGGACAGCTGCTCCGCAGCATCCGGATCGTCCGTGACGATGCCAGGCATGCGCCAACCGCCAGCGACCTTCTCGAGTTCGGCGAGGCGGACGGCGAGGGGCTCGTCGATGAGGTCGCGACCGTCGACGTGCAACAGGTCGAAGAACCAGGGTCGAAGCGCGACGTCACGGGCAGCATCAGCGCCGAAGCGCGACATGGTCTCCTGGAACGGGCGCGGTCCACCGTCCTCATCGAGCGACAGCGTCTCTCCGTCGAGAATGAGGTCGCGGGCGGGCAGGCCGCGCACGATCTCGACTATCTCGGGGACGCGGTGGGTGATGTCGGCGAGGCTGCGGGTGTAGACGCCGACGTCGTCGCCGTGCCGGTGAACCTGGATGCGGGCGCCATCGAGCTTGTATTCGACGGATGCCTCGCCGGTCAGCTCGAGCGCAGCGGTCGGCGTAGCGGCGGTGGCTGCGAGCATCGGCAGCACCGGCCGGCCGACCTGCAGGCTGACAGCCTCGAGTTGCTCGGCACTACCGGTGAGCGCGAGGAGGGCGGTCTCGCCGAGATCTCCCGACAGCATCGCGGCTCGGCGGACGCTTGCGGATGGGCGGCTCGACGCGCGGGCGATCGCGTCGAGCAGCACGCCGCCGAGCGCGCCGGTGCGCAGTTCACCCAGCATCGCGCGGGCGAGAAAGTCCCACTCCCGGGCGGTGGCGCGGGAGGCGAGGTCGGTGAGCAGGCCGGTGCGGACTGCCGCCGAGCCAGACCCGGAAGCGCCGGCGAGCGCGTCGAGCGCATGGTCGACATCGGCGATGGCGAGGGTTGGCTCGGCGGCATGCGAGACGTCGAGCGCCGTGATGCCGCGCCATCCGACGCCCAGGCGACCCTGGCGAGGAGCGGCGAGCAGAAGCCCCGTGATGACAGGGATCTCGTCTGGCTCGGCGCGTTCGAGCAGCCGGGCGAGAGCATCGGTCTTCGCCAACCGCGACGACGTGGCCGCGACCGCCTCAGTGGTGTCCACCAGATCGGAGAGCTCCATGTTGGCATTCTTGCACCGTGGTCGGACGTTTAAGCGGTTGGTTTCAGCTCACCTCATTACCGGGCCAGTGCGGATGCCCCTACACGATATCCCCCACTAACAAAAGGGGGTGTGCTGTTTCCGCCGCGTGTGTAGCCTTTGGCATACCAAGTGACAGGCGACCTATCGGCGGGGGCTATGCGAGGTCAATTCAGTAATTCGAAGAGCAAACGTCGACGGTTGGTGTCGGGTGGTGTGGCCTTTGCGCTCCTCGCGGGTGGGGCGACTGTCAGCACTGCAGTGCAGACGGCTACCGCTCCATCGGCCGCTGCGGCCGCGGCAGGAGAGGTGAACCCTTTCACGTCTACGGGCGGGTTCACCGTCTACGCCCGGGAGAACGCCGTCCTCGGCAACGACGAGCTCGAAGGCTCGCTCGCTGTGGGTGGGACACTCACGGTGACGGAAGCTGCGACCTACGCGATCCTGCACGTCGTAGCCGGCACCGGCGCGTACACGCTGCCGACCGTCGACGGCGATCCGACCCGCCTGCTGATCGGGAATTACGACGACTCGGCCGCCAATGTCGGATCGATCAACATCACCAACGCTGGCCGCGAGAATGTGCCGGCCCCGGGAAGTCCCGAGTCCCGAGGCACCCTGAAACTGGTCGACCGTGAGATCGCTCCCTTCACGACTTCTGCGCGCGGAGACAACTGGGTGCGTATGTCGCTCGGCGGTGCGCCTCCTCTCATCGATGCCACCGCGCAGTCCTACCCGGCCGACGCCGCCCCGCCTAACGGATCGAACACGTCGATCTTCACAGAGCAGACCGAGTCGGACACCGTGCAGGTCGTTGCGGACTACGTGCGAGCGAACGAAGACGCCCTGATCGAAGACATGGCTGAGTGCTTGGCCATTGTCACCGACCCGACCGGGCAGGACGCATGGCACGTGGGCGTTGCTGAGGATGTCGGTGCCCGCAAAGTTCTGGGAGCACTTGCTTCGGACCGCCCGAACGTCGTGGCGTACGAGGACATCGCGGGCGCGGAGCTCTTGCAGTTCAGTACAGAGGTGCGGCCGGGCGCTGCCAATCCACTGATTATCAAGGTGCCTGAGGGAACGACCAACGTGCAGGGGCTGCGGATCGATCCCGCCGGCGAATACGCGCCGTTCACTCTGTGGGACCTTTCCGCCGTTACCGGCGAGGTGACCGTTGCGAACACCGGCGCCCGGATCGACGGCTCGGTCTACGCACCTTTCGCTGACGTCACGGTTGACGCCGCGCCGCTAGAGGGCCAGGTCTTCGGCAACAACGTCCACTTGCTCGGCGGGGAAGTTCATTCCTACCTCTTCGCTTCCACGATCACGTGCGGCGAACCGCGCGGCACCTTCCAGATGCGCAAGGCGCTGGAGGGCATCGGCCTCAGCGATCTGCCCGAGGGCACGACATTCCCCGTTGACTGGGAGGCGATGCTTCCCGACGGGAGCGTCGAGACCGGCACAATTCAGTTGCCCGCTGACGGCACCGCACAGGGTCCGGAAGCGCTTGATGGCACAGGATCGGCAACAAGGGCAACCTTCCCGATCGGCACGGAAGTGACCTTCACAGAGCTCGAGCCGGACCCGGTGCCTGGATGGGACTGGTCGGGCTGGTCTACGGATCCGCTGTCGGTGACCATCACCGATGCCGGCGACTCGGTTGTGGATGTGACCCTCACCAACACTGCCGTGCGGCAGACGGGAACCTTCGAGGTAGCCAAGACCGTCACTGACGGCTCGCCCGCGCCGCCTCTGTTGCCTGAGGGCACCGTCATCTCAGTGACCTGGACCGCCGATCGCCCCGACGGCGGCGCCCCAGACTCCGGCACGCTCGAGCTGGTCGCCGCTGCCGATGGGACATTCGCGACTGCCGGACCGGTGGACGATGCAGGCGATCCCATCCAGTTCCCCGTGGGCACGCAGGTCACGCTGGCCGAACCGAACCTCCCTGCTCCGCCCGCCGGATTCGCCTGGGGCGGATCGTCGTGGAGCCCAGACTCGACGCTCACCATCGATCGCGCGGGCGAGGTTGCCAGCGTGGCGCTGACGAACCTACTTGAGCCTTTAGTCGCGGAGACAGCCTTCACCGCCCTGAAGGTGCTCGACGCTGAAGGCGACGACATCCCGATCTTCACGATCGAGTACACGTTCGATCCGCCAGGCACCGACCCGCGCTCCATTGAGCAGACGGAGATCGCAGTCGGCGAACCGGTGAGAATCGCCACGACTCCCGCTGGTGACCCGATCCCACCAGGCACAACTGTCTGGGTACGGGAAGCCGGATTCGAACCGGGCGACCAAGTATGGGAGGAGCCGGTCTTGTCCGTCGGTGGCGAACCACTCACTGAGATCGATGAGGACGGCTTCTACGCCCTCGCGCTCGTCGACGGTGACACCGTTCAACTCGAGGCGACCAACGTCGGACGGCTCCCCACCGGCTCCTTCACTCTCGAGAAGAATCTCAATGGTGTCGAGCCCGGAGACGTCCCCGACGACCTTGAGTTCACCGTGGCGTGGACGGCTACCTTCCCGGACGGGTCGACGGTAGCGGGCACCACGACCCTTGCAGCGGGCGGTGGCGCTGTTCCCCCCACCGACGCCGACGGCGAGCCGCTCACCTTCCCGGCAGGTACGACAGTGACCTTCGATGAGACGGAGCTACCGGACCTGCTCGGCTGGACTTGGGGACCGGCAACGATCGATCCCGGAACAATCACCGTCGCGGGAAACGCCACCGCAGGGGTCACCGTGACCAACACCGCGGTGTTGGCTCAGGGCACCTTCGAGGTCAGCAAGGGGCTCAGCGTCATTGACCCGGACGAACTGCTCGCGGAGTCCTTTGCCGTCGACTGGACCGCTACACTCCCCGGTGGCGCGAGCGCTGCCGGTACGATCGATGTCCCCGCTGACGGGACTGTGGCGGGGCCGGGAAGGCAATTCCCAGTAGGCACCATGATCGAACTCACAGAGCGAGAGCTCCCCGAGGGCGCGCTTCCTCCGCTCTATGAGTGGGGGACGCCGCAGTGGTCCCCGGGAACCAGCGTAGTCATCGCGGAAAACGCCGAGACCGTGCAGCTCACGGTCACGAACACGGCGGTACCAGGCACGAGCGTGAGCGTTGAGAAGAGGCTGGACGACGCGACTGGCGGTGCGCTCCCGCCCGACGTCAGGTTCCCCGTCGAGTACGCCGTTCTCGACGCCCTCGCCCCGACGCGTGCCGAAATCACCCCTGGCGAGCCGCTCGTCCTCGACCGTGTCACAGTCGGTTCGGTCATCCAGATTCGTGAACTCGAACCGCCCGCGATTGCGGACGTCGACTGGGGCATCCCGGTGTGGACACTCGGAGATCAGGTACTCGAACCCGATTCGGACGGGTGGATCGTGGTGCAGGCGGAGACGACCGAGGCGCTGGGGCTGACCCTCACCAACGCTGCATCGCTTGCCGAACAGGGGGATGGTGAGGGGGTCTTCACGGTGGCGAAATCGCTTGAAGGGATTAGCGCTGCCGATCTTCCCTCCGACGTCGTCTTCGGGGTGGAGTGGGCTGCGCAGCTGCCTGACGGTACTTCGCGTACGGGAACACTTGATGTGCCCGCCGACGGCACGGCCGTCGGACCGACGCAAGACGGCGCTCCAGTGACGTTCCCGGTTGGCACGGCGATCACATACACCGAGGTCGTTCCGGAGGTCGACGGCATCGAGTGGGAGTCGAGCACGTTCTCGCCGGACTCCATCGAGATCGCCGACGACGGTGCGACAGTGGCCGTATCGCTGACGAACGCGGCATCCCTTGCCGAACAAGGGGAAGGTGAGGGAGGCTTCACGGTGGCGAAATCGCTTGAAGGGATTAGTGTTGCCGATCTTCCCTCCGACGTCGTCTTCGCGGTGGAGTGGGCCGCGCAGTTGCCTGACGGTACCTCGCGAACGGGAACGCTTGAAGTGCCCGCCGACGGCACGGCCGTCGGGCCGACTCAGGACGGCGCTCCAGTGACGTTCCCGGTGGGTACGGCAATCACGTACACCGAGGTCGTTCCGGAGGTCGACGGCATTGAGTGGGAGTCGAGCACGTTCTCGCCGGACTCCGTCGAGATTGTCGAAGACGGCCAGACAGTGGCCGTATCGCTGACGAACACGGCAAGCACCACCGGGCCTTCGCCAGGAGGAGCGCTTCCCGCTACCGGCTACGACGGCTCCTGGCTATTAGCGGTGGTCGGGGCGGCGCTACTGACCCTGGGTTTGGCACTACGGCGAAGGTCACGCGTCGACGAGGCGTGAGCGTCGACTCATCGCGACGAGCGGGGTAGGACGTTCGTGGCGCGTCGGGAGAAAGAAGCCCACCGCCTAGCGTGCGGTGGGCTTCCCGTCCGCGGCCCACGCCACACCCAAGGCGAACAGTGTTGAAACGCCGTACTGCTCCATCGCTGCCGCAATACGGCGCCGACCGGTTCGCGGGTTGATCCCGAGCCTGCGAGATGCGGCGTCGAGAGTGACGCCCTGCTTCATCAGTGCAAGAAGCGGCGACCACGGCTGCTCCGCACGGCCGATCGGCTCCGCGCGATGCCAGAGCTCGAGGAACAGGCTGCGGCCCAGCTCGGCGAGGGACGCGCTGCGGACGCCGACCACGCTGGACGGCCACCCCTCGCCCCATTCGACCGGCAATGCGAGCACGTCGCCGTCGATCCAGAACCAACTCGGAAGGTCGTCGAGAAGGCGGAACTCCACCCCGACGGCCGCGTAGCGCTCGGCGGCCGCCACGAGCCGTGGTTCCTCTGCAACCGAACGCGGGAGAAGGGATCGCACCGATTTCTTGCCGGCGAACATCTCAGCGAAACGGCTGGCGCGCGCGGGATCAGTCTGCAGGTAGCGGCCGAGATCGGGGAGCACTCCCCAGGCGGTGTCGCTCTTATCCTGCGCGATCTCATACCAGAGGTCTTCTGCCGCAGTCGGCCCGTGTCGTACGAAAGCGGGAACGATATCGCCGGATGCCTCGCCCACAGCCCAGTGACGCAGCAGAGCCGGTAGGTCTGCGACGAGCGCCTCGATTCGCGAGGCAGCCTCGTTCGTCGTTTGCCGCATCGCACGCAATTCGCGTTCGACGACGTCGGCCGTCCACATCGCCGGCGTCGAGTACGCGATCGCGCCATCGCGCACCGAGATCGCACCTCCTCGCGCGAGACGCGCAACGGCGTCGGCGGCCTCGCCCTCATCCGCGTGCGCGGTGCTGGCGAGCTCCGCTACCGTCTGAGGTCGGCTGCGGTAGATCAGTTCGAGCAGTGCCCTATCTTCCATGTTCACCTCCGGAGTGTTTGTAGACACCATCATGGTGCATGTGGCCGCATCCGGACGCCCTCTTGAGGCCGTGGCCGGAAGCGGGGGTTGTCTTGTCCGCTTCTGTCCACGCAGACTGATTGTCTGGGGAACGGGATCCATGGCTTCGTTGGGGCGTAAGAAGCCATGGATCCGCTCACAGATAGCCAACCGGAGGCAGCGACATGAAGGTCATGAGCAGCACCAAGGGCATAGCACGCGTTGTCGCCGTCTCGACGGTGGCAGCACTCACGCTGGGAATCACGGCGTGCACCGACGGTACGACCGAGGAACCGTCGTCCTCGAGCGGGCTCGCCGTCGCGCTCGGTGGAAACCCCAGCCAGGATGTCGTCGAGCTCTACACAGATCGCGACACGGCAGTGGCTGCAGCCGTCGACGCGCTCCCCGAGTTCATCGAGAAGGCGCTCGAGCAGACCGGAGTGCCCGGCGCGGCAGTGGCGGTCGTCTCAAACGGTGAGGTCGTGTTCGAAGAGGGATACGGAGTGCGGGACGTAACGACGGAGGAGTCCGTAGACGTCGACACCGTGTTTCAGATCGCGTCTTTGTCCAAGCCCCTCTCGTCAAGCATTGTGGCCAAGGCGATCACCGAAGACGCCAATCTGTCCTGGGAAGATCCGGTCGTCGAATACCTCCCCGACTTCGCGCTGAACGATCCGTACGTGACCGAGCATGCAAAGATCGCCGACTTCTTCTCGCACCGCACCGGCATTCCGACCGGTGGCGGCGATGAACTCGAGGACATCGGGTTCGATGTCGACTACATCATGGCCCACATGAATCAGATTCCTCTGGCGTCTTTCCGTGACACGTACCAGTACTCCAACTTCGGACTGACGGTGGGCGGCGAGGCGGTCGCGGCGTCGCGCGGGCAGACGTGGGCGGAGACCGCGCACGAACTGCTGTTCGAGCCGCTCGGCATGACTTCGACGACCACCCTCCACGACGAATACCTCGCCGCAGATGATCGCGCGGCGATGCATGCGCGCACCGGTGAAGGCGTGTACGAGCAGCTGTTCGACCGTAACGCTGATGCCGAGGCTCCTGCCGGCGGTGTTGCCTCCACTGTCGGCGACATCGCGAAGTGGATGAATATGGTGCTGGCTAACGGCGAGGTCGACGACGCGGAATTCATCGACCCGCTCGTGCTCGCAAAGACCTATTCCGCCCATTCGATCACCGGCGGCGATGCCAAGGACCTGATATCGCGCACATCGCACTACGGCTTCGGCACGAACGTCGGTGCCACCGTCGCCGGCCGCGTGAGCATCAACCACTCCGGCGCATTCGGGTGGGGTGCGGCCACCAACGCCACAATGATCCCCGATCTGAACCTCGGGATCGTCGTGCTCACGAACGGTGCGCCGTCGGGAGTCCCGGAGGCGATCGTTTCGGAGTTCCTCGACCTCGTTCAGTTCGGTGAGGAGACGCGACCCTGGTTGGACCTATGGCCCACCCGCTTCGCGGAATTCGCCGATCCGGCGGGCGACCTCGTCGACGAGGAGCCACCGACGGATGCTGCGGCAGCGGGTCCGGCCGGCGACTACGTCGGCACGTACACGAGCCCCTACTTCGGCAACTTCGTCGTGACGGAAGAAAACGGCACTCTCACCGGGGCGCTCGGCCCCGAGGGCGGCTACACGTTCCAGATCGAACCGTGGGATGGCGACACGCTGTCGTTCGTGCCGACCGGTGAGAATGCGCTCCCCGGTTCACTCTCCTCGGCGGTCTTCGTTCGCGAGGGCGAGCAGATCACCGGAGTCACCCTTACGTACTTCAATAAGTTCCCCGAGGAGGGGCAGGAGCCGAACGGGCTCGGCGTCTTCACTCGGGCCGGCTGAATCTCGGGTCGACTGAGCCTCGGGCCGGCCGAATCCCGGGCCGATTGAGCCTCGATTCACCAACGTCGCCCCCGAGCACTCGCGCCAGCTCCAGCGCGATCGCCGCATGCCCTGCCGGGGTCGAGTGGATCCCGAATGTTCATTGACGCGCTGTCGAGTGTTCATTGACGCGCTATCGCGCCGCCGATAACGTTACCAAATGTCTGTGGCGATGAAGTACCGATACGCAGGGAGTCATTAGTTCATGAGTGCGCGGAAGCTCGGCTTGACGAATCGAATGCTCGCAGGACTGACAGCCGCTGTGCTGACGACCGGATTGCTGGTCGCCGCAACCGGCGCGCCGGCGGCGGTCGCGAGCTCTACGCCTGATCAGGATCGCGACTACGTCGGACTAGTGAATCCATGGGTCGAGGCAGACATCGGGAGGTTCTTCTTCTTCCAGTCAGCCAGCAACCCGTTTGGCATGGTGAAGCTTCGTCCGGACACCTCCACGCACCACGCGCGCGGCACGGGCTATCGCCAGAACGAGAACGACGTCAAGGGGTTCAGTCACCTCCACGACTGGCAGCTGTCCGGCGTGCAGGTGATGCCCACATCCGGCGAAAGCGTCAGCAAGCTGGAGGGCGACACCGGATGGCAGTCGCACGTTGAGCACGACGACAGCGAGCTCGCCGAGCCCGGCTACCACCGGTTGCACCTCGATCGGTACGACATCGATGCTGAGCTCACGACGACCGACCGGGTCGGCATGCACCGCTACACGTATGGGGCGAGCGGTCCGAGCGAGATCATCGTCAACCTCAGCGGGGTCCTTGGTGAGGCCGTGATGGATGACGCCCACGTGACGCGCGTCAGCGATCGCGAGATCGAGGGATACTTGAACCAGCACGGCGAGCGCTACCCCGGCCGCCACGAGACGACCCTGTACTTCAACATCCAATTCGACACGCCCTTCAACTCCATGAGCGGATGGGCGGATGGCGCGCTGGTCGAGGACGGCGCGCCTGTCGACGAGGTCACCGGACCCGATTCGGGCGTGTACGTCCGATACGACCACCTCGACGCGGGCGATCAGGTGCAGATGAAGGTCGGCCTGTCGCTGACAGGCACTGATGGTGCTCGCCGCAACGTCGAAGCGGAGCTTCCCGGATGGGACTTCGACGGCGTCAAGACTGCGTCGCAGGATCGGTGGAACGAGATGCTGGGCCGCATCGACGTGACGGGCGGCACCGAGCAGCAGCAAGAGAAGTTCTACACCGACATGTTCCACGTCTTGGCCGGTCGCAGCACGATCAGCGACGCCGACGGTGCATACATGGATGACACCTGGAACAACGGTCAGGTCAAGCAGATTCCGACCGGCGATGACGGCGTGCCCGAGTTCGCCATGTACAACTACGACGCACTGTGGTTGACCCAGTGGAACCTCAACTCGGTACTGGGCATGGCATACCCGGAGATCTACTCGAGCATCGTCAAGTCACAGCTGCAGATGTACAAAGACGGCGATCTGCTTCCGCGAGCGCCCGTGGCGGGCAACTACTCGATGGTGATGACCGGCTCACCGATCACCAACTTCATCTCCGGTGCGTGGAACAAGGGCATCCGCGACTTCGACATCGACGAGGCGTTTGACGCGATGCTCGACGCGCAATCGCTGGGCGGTCTGTACGACAAGGCGTCTTCCGATTACCTCAATTGGGGCACCGGCGGTAACCGCTCTTACCTCGATCTGGGATACGTGGCGAATGAGTCGACAGGTCAGAGCGCTGGCCAGACACTGGAGTACTCGCATCAGGATTGGGTGCTCGGAGAACTCGCGAACCAGCTCGACAAGCGAGGCCTCAATGCGTCACAGTTCGCCACGGCGACAGCATCCTCTCAACTCGATGACGCGCACGCCGCGGAACGGGCCGTCGACGGCCGGCCGCTGCGCGCGCCGACGGACGTGGAGTGGCGCTCGAGCGGCGAGCAGAACCCTTGGATCGACCTGGCGTGGGACGAGCCTCGCCTGATCGATCACGTCGTGCTCAGCGATCTCGCCGATCCCAACGACAACGCCCGTGCCGGCGAGCTCAGCTTCAGCGACGGCAGCAGTGTCACGGTCGATGAGATCCCCGCCGACGGGAGCGACAAGGTCGTAAAGTTCGACCCGCGTACCGTCGACTCCGTGCGGTTTACCGTGACCGGAGGAGAGGGCGAGAATGTCGGCCTCAGCGAGATCGAGGCGTGGGATGACACGGATCTCGGTGAATATCTCGGTGACCGGTCGCAGAACTGGCGCAACGTCTTCGATGAGGAGGTCGGGTTCGCTCGTGCCCGCAACGCCGATGGCAGCTGGCGGGCGAATTTCGATCCGATGTCGTCCAGCGGCTTCAACCAGGCGAACTCGTGGCAGTCGACCTGGTTCACCACGCACGACGTGATGGGCCTGGCCAATGCGATGGGCGGCGAGGCGGCATACGCCGACAAGCTCAACTACGCGTTCGAGCAGTCCGGGATGGGCCAGTACATCGGCGGGTACGGTGACAGCGCCGTCAACTACGGGAATCAGCCCGGCCTTGAGATGGCGCACCTGTTCAACTACGTGGGCTATCCGTGGCTTTCGCAGAAGTGGGTGCGTGAGATCAAGGAAGAGGTCTACGGTTCGACAGCGACCGACGACGGTTACGGTCACCACGACGAGGATCAGGGCCAGATGGGCGCGCTCAGTGCTCTGATGGCGATCGGGCTGTTCGAGGTGACCGGCGGCGGGCTGGAGGATCCGGTTTACGACATCACCTCGCCCGTCTTCGATGAGATCACGATCAAACTTGATCGTGAGTATTACGAAGGCGACGAGTTCCGTATCGTCACGCACGACAACTCTGCCGAGAACCTCTACATCCAGAGTGCGGAGTTGAACGGCGAGCGTCACGACAACGCGTGGTTCCGTCACGACCAGTTCGCGGCGGGCGGCACGCTCGAGCTGTGGATGGGCGCCGAGCCGAACAAGAGCTGGGGCGTCGACGAACTGCCGCCGTCCGAGTCTGCGTCAGAGGGCAACGAGCCCGTGTTCGCCTCCGATATCGAGCTCTCCGGGCCAGACCAGATCGCCGAGCCGTATAGCTCGACGACGTACGAGGCGACGGTGACCCCAGAAGACACCCTGCTTAAAGAGGTCTATTGGTCGGTGACCGAGCCGGACGGATCCAAGACCGACAAGGCGACGATCGATCGGTTCAGCGGCGTCCTGACCGTCACCGACCGGGAGGGTCAGATAGCAGTGACGGCCAGCGCCGCGGACAGCGGTGAGGCGAGCTCAACGAAGGTGGTCGACATCGCCTTGGATCGAGACCTGCTCAGAGGAAACGCGTCCCGATGGCCAGGAGTCACGGCGACGGCGTCGTCGCAGTACAACGACGGCTACGCCCCTGCGAAGGCAGTGGACGGCGTGACCGGGCAAAAGGACACGGGTGACTGGGCGTCCAAGGGAGAGAAGAACCCATGGATCGAGCTGAAGTGGTCTGAGCCGGTGAAGGCCGACAAGATCGTCCTTTACGACCGTCCGGGCGAAGACGACGCTAACGCGGGCACGTTCACCTTCAGTGACGGCAGCACGGTCAAGGTCGAAGGCATTCCCGCTGACGGCGCCGCGATGGTCATCCGTTTCGACATGAGGTCCTTCGATTCAGTGCGGTTCCAGGTCGAAGGCGGCAGTGGCCCCAACGTCGGGCTGTCGGAGTTTGAGGTTCACGCGCTGCCCACCGGGCCCGAGGCGCCGCAGAACGTCGTCGCGGAGGCCGCGGATAGGTCTGCGATCGTTTCTTGGGATGCTCCGGAGTTCGACGGCGGCGTACCGATCACCGGATACATCGTCACGCCCTACCAGGGGGATGTGGCTCTGGATCCGCTCGAGGCGGGGAAGGATGTCGCCGAGCTGAGCGTGCCGGACCTCGCGCCCGGGGAGACATACCGATTCTCTGTGACGGCTCAGAACTTCAGTGGCGCGGGCGACGAGAGCGCACTGAGTGAGCCGGTGCATATCGGGCCCCCGGCGTGGGAAAAGGGGACGGAGTACGACACCGGAGACAAGGTGTCGTACAAGGGCGCCGTGTACGTCGCTCAGTGGTGGACCACTGAGGTGCCTGGTGCGTCTGCGACAGGATCCTGGATGGAGCAAGGTGCGGTGAGTACGTGCGCCGAAGGCGACGTCGCGGCATGGACAGCCTCACAGGTCTATAAGGGCGGTGAGCTCGTTCTGTTCGACGGTGACGTGTTCGAGGCTCAGTGGTGGACGCGCAATCAGCAGCCGGGCGAGCAGTGGGGGCCTTGGGCCCTGGTTGGGGTGTGCTGAGCGGGGGTCGTGGGGTGCTCTCGGTGCGCGGGTATCCAGGCGTATGCGCAGGGTGAAAGGAACTGTTGCCCGTCCACGGCGTCGGGTTCGGCATAGCTGTTGCCGCGCTATGACGCCGATGCTGGGGAATACGCGGAGGCTCGCAGCAGCGGCGCTTCCGCCGTGGATAGGCCATTATGAATGTGCGGTCTCGCGCGATCAGAGGAGCATCCCTTGCCTAATCCGAACGTCTCTGCCCGAGGATGGCGAACCCTCGATTGGCTCGGGAGCACGCCCGAGATCAATGTCCCTGTGTTCCAACGCGCGTACCGTTGGAGTGCGGATGCCTGCCGCACGCTGCTGAACGACATCCGTGCTGTCGCGCACGCCGATGAGCATGAGTCGCACTTCATCGGATCGATCCTCGGAACTGGCGAGGCCGAGCTCACTCTCGTCGACGGACAACAGCGCCTGACTTCGCTCTTCTTGTTGCTGATAGCACTGCGCGACTCTCTTGGTGGAGAGGACCCCGCGACTGTGGCGGAGATCGACAGACTGATCTATTCGGAACCCTCGCGCACGCGCCTGCGGCCGCACGAAGGGGCTGAAGAGGTGTTCACGCGGCTTGCGCGCGGTGAGTGGACGGCAGCAGATGAGTCCACCACATACGTGCAGAATTACCTCGAACTTCGGCGCGAGATCGGCGAGGACGTCGGTTCTGTCTGGGCGGGCATGGGCAAGCTCGACCAAGTAGTCATCACGCTGGGTGAGGAATCGAACGCGCAGCAGGTGTTCGAGAGCCTGAACTCAACTGGAGAGGAGTTGAGGAACCACGAACTGATCCACAACTACGTGTTGATGGGCATGCGGCGTGAGCAGCAGGACACTATCGAACGAAACGTATGGCGTTCGATCGAGGAACACACGGGTGACCATCTTGAGCGCTTCTGGCGAGACTTCATCGTTCTCACGGCGGAAAGTGCTCCAGAACTTCGCGGTTCGCACGGACTGTATCGCGCCTTCAAAACGATGTATCCGCGGTTGACATTCGAGACGCTGGGGCAGCTCGGACGGGAGTGGACGCGGCTGACAGAACTCTTCCGAGTCCTGCAGGATCCGCGTGGTGAAGAAGATACCGAGATCGCCCGCCACTTGGCTTACATGCGTGACCATTTCCCGTCGGCATCGCCTTTGACACTCGGGCTGTATCGCGATTATGTTGACGGACGCCTGTCGCGGGCCGGGCTGCTCGAACGTGTTGAGCGGGTGCAAACGCTGTTGCTTCGACGGACGCTTGTCGGCCTGAGCCGCGAACTTGATTTGATCGGCCCACTTTGTCGCTTCGACACTGGTGATGACCTGTTGGCGGCGCTCATAAGTCGCACACCGGAGGATCCGCGCATCCGCACTGGGTTGCTCCATCAGAGGCTGCCGCTCGCAGGCTACGTCTTAGAGCGTCTTCAGGAGACGGGTGATCTGGAGTTGGGTGAGCTCCAGATCGAGCACATCCATCCCCAAACGCCGAGCGACAAGTGGGACGGTGGCGGTGAACGCTGGGGAGCGCTCAGCGACGTAGAACAGGCGGAGTACCGTGCGCGCCTGCAGACCCTCGGGAACTTGACCCTTCTGGAAGCCGGATTGAATCAAGGAGCTGGGAACCGCTCGTTCTCCACCAAGCAGAGGAGTTACTACGCGAAGAGTGGCGTCCGTGAGAACAGCGGAGAACTGGCAGATGGCGCTCTTTATCCGAACTGGACAATCGATGCGATTGAACGACGCACAGTGAAGCTGACTGAGCGTTTTCTCGAGATCTGGGCTCGCCCATTGGGCGGTGCTCCCGCTGAGTTCGCTGATCTAACACGGGTTGTAGATCTGCAGTACTACCCGCGTGCTGGCGCATTCTCGGATCAGTTCGAGTACGTCGTTCACGGAACCGAAGTGATTCCCGATCTGCAGGGGATCAAAAATCTGTGGCTATACCTGGTTCGGCATCTCTGGCTGACAACGCGAGCGGAGCTAGCGGCATACGCGGAAGGGCGCGGTTCGACTGGCATCATCAAAGACCACAGGCCTCCGCGCAGTCAGTGGGGTGAGCTGCCGGAGGGTTTCTATGTATTCCAGGGGTGGGCGTGGCAATGGCTCGTCAAAGAGACGCAGGATCTGATCGAAGCCTTCGGTCTCGTCAATGTCGTGCGTGTGAAACTGCGCTATCCGGAGCTTGCCGACGTCGATGACTGAGTCGATAGTTCAGGTAAGAAGCCTGCGTAGGCGCTCCCGCAGCCCGGGATCGCACACGTACACGTAGGTCCCGAGCATCCCGCGCGTCAGCAGTACCCCATAGATATTCCGGATCAATACCAGCAGGTCTTCGTCGCCGAACGCGTCCTTCAAGTGGCCGGTGTTTTCCTTGCCCTTTTTGTCGCGGTAAGCGTCCCAGTCCGCAGCGATCTGTCCGGACACCGGATCGATCCGCAGATCCGGCCCGATGATGACGCCGGCGTAGTTAAGGTCGTATCCCTGCACCGTGTGGATCGAACCGACCTCCTCGAGTGACCCCTTCGAGTTGATCCAGTCCTTGGCAGTGCTGTTCCACCGCAGCTGCTGGCCGTCGACTTCGATGTCGAAGGCAGCGGGGTCGCGGCGAGACACCCAGTCCCACGCGTATCCGGCAACCAGCCGAGACAGCCCCACCTCGGCATCCTTCGCGACGATCGCCGTGCGCATCTCCCCGAGATTGTCGAAGAGCTTCAGGTCGTAGTCTCCGAACTTTGGACGTGCGGGAGCTTCGCCGCGCAGCATCGCGCGGATGAACTCGACGTAGTCCGCGCCGGCCTGCACGCGCATCTGTGTGGTGAGCGCGTAGTGGCGGTGTGAATCCTTCGCGGCACTGACTTCGCCGTTGAGGATGGCAGGTGAAAGGTCGTGCGGACGCACGCTCTGTTCGCCGTCGACGAGCAGCAGTTGGTGCTTGCTACGCTTCTTGATCCAGTCGAGCTGCGTATATCGAGGTGCGTCCTCCTCGAAGAGGGCGATGTTGATATCGCGGAACTTCTTGTTCTGAACCCCGGATGCCTGGTTTGCTCGCTGCCCCAGACGATGAGTCTCGTCAACGAGGACCAGATCAAAATCGGCATCCGATTCGCCGAACTGGAACGGAGTGAGGACCATCTTCGGATCCAGCCGGGGCGTTTTCTTGAACACCTTCTTCACTGATTCTCGAAGCGACTGCTGAGGGATGACCAGAGCTATGCGCAGGTCGGCGAGCAGCGCGCGGTTCTCCGGTATGAAGAACTCAGAGAACATCGAATCGGGCTCGATGTCGGCGTGGTCCTGATAGTCGCGGATATCGGCGAGCAACTTCATGAGGAAGATCGCGATGATCGTCTTGCCCGTGCCGGGATTGCCCTGCACGACGAGTGTCGAGGTGGCATCCGGATGCTGCAGGTCTTCGAGCAGGCCCTCGACGATGTCCGTGATCGCAACGGCCTGGTCATCGTTGAGCGCCTTGAACGGGGAGAGCTTGAAGAGGTCTGAGTTCTCGATCTGCGGGATGCTGCGGGAGAAGAGGCCCTCGCTCCGAAGCGTCTCGAATACGTCGCGGAAGGACTCGCGATAGAACTCGCGGTCGTAGTACTGCGCGTCGGTGAGGCCGTCGTTGCCGTTAAGGATGTCGTACCGTCCGTCGCCGTGGAACCAGCGGATTAGGTGCGACTCGAGGTCGAGGCAGACGGACTTGTTGAATCGCTGGTCGACGATAACGCGGATGGATTCCAGGCCTTCGTCCTTCTTCGGGCCGGCGAGGTGCTGACGCATTCGCGTCGCAGTGCTGACGGTCTCGCCCACGTAGACGCCGGGGGCCTTGCGCTGGTCAGCCCCGTCGATCACATAAACGACGGGCCAGTTGGTGTGCAGCGGGTCGCTGCGCGCCCAACCGTCGAATGCGCCGCGCTCGAACGCGAGGCGCTCGATGCTGAAGGTTGTCACTGCTACTCCCGCCTTTGCTGTTCGGCGGCGAGCTCGGTGTATTTCGTCATCCGCCCCTTTGCCAGCTCGACGGGGTACTTCGCGCGGGTCGACTCTAGCTTGCGCATCACGATCTCGTCGAGACCGACGCCGAGTCGGCCGGCGAGATGGATGCAGTAGGTGACAACATCGGCGAGTTCTTCTTCAACTCGTTGCTGATCGGGTGTTCCGCCCCACTGGTAGAGCTCGAGCAACTCGGCCGACTCGATAGAGATGCTCTTCGCGAGGTTCTCGGGGGAGTGAAACTGGTCCCATTCGCGCTCGGCGACGAAGGCGCGGAGGGCGGCGAGAGTTTGCTCGGTGGGCATGGGAGTGACGGTAGCAGGCTAGGGCTGCTTGATCGCTACATCATGTTGAACGGCTCGAATGAGCCGTCGCCAACTACTGTCCAATCTCAGGAAGTAAGGGTTCGGAGGCGGTCGCTGAGTTCGGTCCGCAGCTTGGCCATCCCTTCTGAGTTCGGTAGGTAGGTCAGCGTTCGGATTGCTTGTAGGTCGAAGGGGACATCGTCCAGGGTCTGGGCGATCTGAACCACGTCACGTCCAAGGGCGTGAGCGAGACCCGTTTCGTAGAACACGTTCGAGTTCTTCTTCGACAGATCGGAAACTACGATGCGAGCACGCCAGATCAAGCTGAGCACGTCATCCATGATGTGATGGTTCTCCCAGATGTCGTCCGCCCGATAGCACCGCAGACCAGCGTCCTCGACTGCGCCCTGGATCGCAGCGTGCACCGCGTCAAATCCTGCGAACGGCATCATGATCGCGACGAGATCATGTTCTCGAGGCAAGTCGCGTGGGATCGCGATCGCCTTCGATGTTGAGGGATTGTCCGCCTGCACGCCGAGCAACGCCTCATAGACATCAACATCTTTTACCGACCAGTGTGTTCGGCTGAGTTCGAAGTGGTTCTCGATTCCGAGTGACTTTGAGAGCTGGGAAATCCGAGCCATCGGGATCGGGGGGACGGTCGTGCTTTGGCTGAAACGGAAGGTCAAATCGCCTCGCGATCCAACTCCGACATCGTCAAGACGACCTAGACGTGCGTATGCGGGCGCGTCTGGGTCCCCCAGCTCTGGCATGAGGAGGGCTGGCAGGCTAGTGAGCCTCTCGAAGGCTGTGCCGTCTTCGAGGTACGTCCTCAGAGCGGGGATCGTGTACTCAAACATCCTGCTCTTCGAGATGCCATTGTTCACGCCAACAAGGAGGTTATACACGAGGTATATCTTGCCGCATATTCAGCCGGCGGTCTGCTGACAGCATCAGAGCTTATCGATCCAAGTGTCTTCTTCTCGATCGTCCCAGGAATTTCCCGTCGACGTCTTCGCACGAGATTCAACTCGCTGACGAAGCCTCGGGATCAGCCCAGCGGCGTTCTTGGAGTCGAGCGCTGCAACAGTTCGAAGGCGAACGCCGATGAGTTCGTAGACGAGCTCGAACTGCTCGCCCGCTGTGGTTACGCCGAGCGCAGCGAAGAGCAGCCGGATTTCTGCCCGTTGCTCGGTGGTCATGGGCTGCGGTGCGGTAGGCACTGGCGAAGGCTCGCCAGGGAGCTCGAAAAGATCAAGTGGTTCAGACATCAGTATTCAATTCTCCCCGCGATGATGCCTTTCCGCCAATCTTGGTCTGCCGGGCAAGGTCGTCCAGTCGCTCCATCTCACGAGCGACTAGGGCGCATGCCTCGGACGCCGGAACACACATCCCAGATGCGGGTCACGCTCCCCGTCTCGCTGAACTCTAGAGACGCGTAGCCGATGCGCTGTGTTCACATCGCCAGAGTATGCCGAGGCGCGGCACTGTGGACGCTCAGTCGACGTCCACAATTGCCTTGTCCGCGTCTTGACCCTCACGCCGTACACCAAATCCGATTCGTCCGCGGGGCGCTGAGCCGTAGGGCATCGCGAGTGAGAGCAGCGTCGCGACACTGTCGCTAGACATCACAGAAGGCCAAGCGGGGCGTTTGATGCGAGAAGGCTCTGCACGCCCTTCATTGGCGAGTTCCTCGCTGGAGACTTCAGGGTCGTACGCGAAAGTGAGGAGAAGTGCTCCGCGCGTGGGCGTGGAGAGAATATCCGCCTGTGGGCCAGCAGCGACCTCTCGGTCGGGCTTCTGCGCAATGACTTCAAGCGTGGCGCGGTGTCGGCGCTCGCTTCCGGCAAAGCCGGGACGGTCTTTTCGTCGCTGACGCTCAGCGATCGAGATCGTGGTGTCATCCACTTCGCGCTGGTAGCTCGAGTCGAGCTCCGGGACGATGATCGCCCAATCGTCTAGCGTTCCTTCCTCCTCAGCCTTCTCGATCATTCGGATCGTCGGATTGAGCTGATCCGGTGAGTACAGCTTGATCTCGCGCAGCGCATTCAATACAGCTGCGGTAGACGCTGTGCTGACGCGCGCATCGAAACTGGTACCGTTCACGCCGAAGAACTTCAGCGGATCTGAGAGCGAAGTGAGTAGTGGGAGTATCGCCGCGAGGTGCTTTGTATTCTGCGCGCCGTCGGCTCGGGGACCGTGTGCGTTGAAGTCCTTGACTGCTCCGCCGTCACCCTCGTACTGCAGCACAGCGTTGTACATCTTGTTATTGCCTGTCGGCTTCAGCCAGGGCAACTGCTGGAAGACGAGCGGCGGGACGTGAATCGGCCGCACCGCGGGGAGGCCGTCCTCCTGGATCTCCGCGAACTTGCGTAGCTGGCCGCGGAACTCCTCCTCGTCTTCGATGATCGAGGTGAACGCGTCGTACAGGTCGTAGGACTTCCCGCGACCGTCGATGATGTTCCGCGCGATGTAAAGCCGGACGAGGTCCCCGTACCCGGGACGGTAGCCAAACCATCGGCCCATTTGCATAAGCGTGTCCGCGGCAGCGGCGCGTCGTCGGTAGTACGTGATCGTCAGGCCCTCTACCGTGAATCCTCGGCTGAGCTTGGCGCCACCGACCATGATCCGCCAGTACGGGCGAGTCTGGAAGTCCATCGCTTTGTAGTCGCTGTCCTTGGTGCCGTTGACGACGACGACAGGATCGCTGTCGGCCGTGATCTCGTCTACAGCCTCACCGATGGATGTCTTCAGTTCGTCGAATCGCTCGGGGAGTGGCAGATCGTCCCACTCGTTGCGTGAATTGTGGACGCGGAGAAAGTCGGACTCGTAGAGCTCGCGGAGTCGGCTCAGACCGGCAAGGCTGCTGTAGGCACCCTCGCTCCACACCTTGCGGAATCGTGCTGCGAGCTCGGAGTGCTCTGAGGTCCTGACGGACTCGTGTACGAGCATGGTGTGGTGTCGATACGAGAATCGGTCGTCGAGCGATTCTCGCCACTTCTTGATCGCACCGCTGAGGACAAACGCGTCGAGCGCGCTCAGGATCTCAGCCTCCTCAGCGGCCGGGTCGTCCTCTCCATCGGCGACGAGGCTTCGCACGAAGGCGGCTTCGTTCGAGTAGGACGGGTCGCCCTTGTCTTCGTCGGCTATGCCGCCGAGATCGTGGAAGTATCGCCCGCCCATGTATTGCGAAGAGGGCTGCAGGCTGACCAGAAAGTCCTTTGGGAACAGATCTTCTGAGTCATCGGGCGAGATGAAGACGTTGGCGAATGGAGTCGCCGTGTAGCCGACGTACTGGGCGCGAGGAAGCTCCTTCAGGAGGTCCGCGATCAGCTTGTTGATCGCGGATCGTTTCTTGGCTTCAGCAGCCACTTCCTGCTTCGACCGCGGGTTGACGGTATTGACCGACGCTTGATCCGCTTCGTCGTCGATGATGAGGGCAGGGATCTCTCGCCCTTCTGCACGAAGCTGCTTGAGATCGTGGAGCAGATTCTTGAGAGCGGTGGTGTTCTTCTTCATCACAGCGATGCGCGCGTCGACCGAGTAGATGTTCTCCGGCGCGTAGACGGGCTTCCCAGGGTCGCGAAGTCCACCTGCGCGACGGAAGTCCAACGCATCCTTCCCGAGTCTCAGCTTGCGGTAGTCCTTGTCTGCGGTGGTCAGTCGCTTGATCGCTGGCACTTCGGGAAGCGAATGGACATCCTGGCCGTGGCGAAGGAACTTGTGCGCGAACCAGTCCGAATCCTGCGTGCCGATGTAGTCGATTTCGCGGATCGAGTTGGCGTCGTTGACATCCGCACCGTCGAGGATGTTCTCCTCGCCGACTAGCTCCATGTCGAGACGACGCTGGGTTTGTCCTCTGAGGAGCTCGATTGTGCCGGTCAGAACGATCACCAGCCGATAGCCGGCGTCGATCGCCTTCGCGACGATACCCGTGAAGTTCGCTGTCTTCCCGCTCTGCACATGGCCGACTACGAGGCCTTTGGTCTGGTAACCCTTCGCGGCGCTGGGGTCCGCCAAACGCTGGACGATCTCCGTCGTGGATCGATCAAGTGTGGCGAGGGCGTCGACATCCCAGCCCTTGTCCTCGAGTACGCCTCTGTAGGCGCGCCAGTAGAAGTCGTGCGACGAGCGTCGTTCCTCGTCGTACCAAGGGGTCCAGTGGATTGGGTCAACGATCATTGCATCGAGCTGTGACGCGCTTGGGAACTGATCGTCCAGAGTTTCGCGTGCACCGGAAGATATCTCCAGGAGCTCGTAGATCCTCTCCCGTCGCTCAGGAGTTGCTGGGCCAGTGCCATCGCTCCACTCCGCGGTCGTGGCGGCGTCCCAGAGTGCCAGCGCCATGTGCATAGCACGACGAGTCGAGTCGTTCAGCTCCGGCACGCTGACCGCAGCGAGTACCTCGGCCTCGTTGGGGGTGAGGTCCGTCTTGCGGAGATCACTCGTCACTAAGTAGACGAGCTCCTCCGGACCGGTATCGCGTATCTGGGTCAATACTTTGCGGACCGATGCCGCGACCTGACGATCGATGGGATTGGTCATTCGGGTACCTCGCAGAAGTCGTGAAGCGGTGAAGTCATTGCCGAATGGTCAAGGTCGGTGACGTTCACACGGTACGTGACGCTACTGACATTGGCTCGGCTCGGAACTACCTTGTCGAGCCGAGCAGATGTGATCGCAGGGAAGGCATCGTCGATGAAATATGCTCGCGGTGTTGAACGCAGTTGGTAGCGAACGCGGTAAAGGTCCGCGTCGGCATCGTGCCAGCCGAGCCCTTCCAAGGCTGCATCGAAAGTACGTCTCGTTTGGTCGAGTTGCGATCGTACGTCAGCGATGAGAGACGGAAGCGAGAACCCTTGGTTCGCAGCGCCTGCTCGTGTGACTTGAATCGAAACGAGATGTAGCGGGCGATCGGGTGAGGGCTCGAGCTGGGTATCGGAACCGATGACGTGTGTCCTGGATTCGGACTTGGTCGTCTTCACTTCCGCGTCGTAGCCGGCGAACGCGAAGTCATGCTCCTCCGCGAGGGGACCGAGCCACGACGCAATCGCCACTCCCTCGCCGGACTCACTGATGACATGCCGAAGGACGAGGAGCTCGCCTATCAGCCCGATCTCTTTCTCTTCGGTTAGTCGCCGTCGACTCGCAAGCAGATCCTTCATTGCAACGACTGCTTCTGAGACTGAGTGGCGGAAGGACGCGCCCGCACGAAGCTGATCGACGACTGATTCGATGAGCGCGTACGCCTCGTAGTGCATGTCACTGGCGTCCACTGCCAATCGGAACCACTCGCCGCCATCCATTGAGATGCGGGAGAACGCGAGCCGCTCAAGCGCGGTCACCTCCGGGTCTGAGCCAACCGCCGGAGTCATCAACAAGATCGACTCATTGTCGGGATCGATCTCCATGCGCACGAACGGCGACTGGTGTAGAACGAACGCGGTCTTCACCCCGAACTGGAAATACGCCTCAACTGTCCGTGGGTCCAGATGGGCTGGGTGATCATCATTGGTCGGCGCCATCTCGCAACTCCTTCTCTTGACGCGCGGACTCATCTCGCATGGCCGCTGTCAACAACTGGTCCCACGCTTCGAGCTCAGCCTTTTCTCGTGACCCGAGGAAGGATCCTTCGAAGTATCTCGAGTAGACCATCATCAGTAGCGTTTTAGCGAGTGACGCATCTTCGTTGTCGGTCGAGTTGGCTCCCGCTAATAATCCGCGGTAGGCACTGTTGAGCCAGATGGTGCGGTTCTCCAGATCGATCCGAACGGGTGACTCTGAGGCGTCGACCTGCCAACGGATGCTGACCGGCTCCGTATCCGCAGTCTCGACTGACTCCGCAAATGCCTCACGCATAGACGGGCTAAGACCTCGGCCGGGTGCGACGAGCGAAACTGGGCGTCGGATGTAGCGTCTGCTCTCGCGGCGCCGCTCCTCCGCAGCTACGAAGAATTCGCGGAGAGGCACGCCGTCGGGCGTGAGCGCAGCACTGAGCAGCGCTTGACGTAGATCGGCGTCGAGCTCCAGTCCCGCTTTCTCCGGGTTGATTGTCACGTGTCGTTTCAAGGCTTCATCGATATCAACAGCGACTCGGACGTACTCCAGTTCCGGCCGGTCCACGGCTAGAGTGTTCCATCCGCCGGCCTGCAAGAGCCGATCGTGTCGGTAGAAGTAGAAGCCTTGGGCGAGCGAGCCCGGACGCCCGCCAAGCCGAAACTCGGGCAGGCCTGCCTGCGCAGCGGGCCAGATATGTGCGATTGCCGAGCAGTCGTGATTATCGATCGAGAACGTGAGTGCTGCAGGGAAACGATCGTTCTGAATTTTCGTATAGCCGAACGGATCGATCGCTGTCACTTTGCGAGGAACACCGGACTCGCCGTAGCCGACATCGAAGACGTCAATCGCGAGCGTCACACGAGATGACTGAATGTGCCGGTGGAAGATGATGCCCAGATGCGTCTTCAATGAACTAATCCGCCCATCAAGCCACTGGGCACGGTCCTTCTTGTCTGTGCTGCTCAGGAACGTCCGGGGCCGCACCCACTCTATGACGGTGCCCTTGGCGAGGGAGAAATCAACGCGCATATCCGCAAGCACTTCGGCGACATCGTCATCGTCGAGGTCGCCGATTCGCGTGGGGTCCTGCGCCGCGATCGTTCGCCCCGCAGGGAGGATCCCATGGCGCTTTGAGTACACGTTCAAACGATCTGCCTGGCTGAGGGATGCAGCCTTCAGACCCAGCCCGAAATGCCCTTGGTCCTCCGATCCGTAGTTGCGCTTCCTCGCGAACTCCATCGCGCTGTCGAGCTGTTCCGTGTCCATGCCGTCGCCGTCGTCGATCACCTGGAGACCGGTGATCGCGCCATCGGTTTCCAGAAATCGGACCAGCACCCGTGTGGCGTTTGCGTCCAGGCTATTGTCGATGAGGTCGGCGATCGCAGTTTCGAACGTATGGTGTCGCCCGACCGCCTTGGCAATGGACGGATCGGGCTGCGCCTCTCGAACCCGTGTGACCCGCGCACTGCTGGACATCAGAGATCCTCGAACGCGTTGGGGTAGAGGCCGAGCTGGTTCCCGTTCTCTTTGACCGTGCGCACGACATCTTCTGAGAAGCCGTCCGACTTGCCCGCTGCGATCTCGACCCGGACCTCGAACGTGTCCGGATCGGCATGGCGGAGATGCTCGAGGAGCTCCTCTGCCAGCAGCACGACTTGCGATCGCAGATCGCCCCCAGGCTTGAGCTCGATCGCGCCGCGGTAGCGAGCGTTCTTGATCGTCTCGCGCGGTTGCGGGGGCAATGGGTTCGCAGTGGTGGTTCCGTTTGCGCCGGGATGAGAGTCAGACTGCGGTGCCACATCGAAGGCGCCTTCAGCAGCCGCGGCCTTCTCGCGGTCCCGCTGCTCACGCGCGAGCCTCGGGCTCACCAGCAGCATGTCGTCCGTGAGCAGGGCAGGTCGCGCATCCTCGATCGGCAGTCGGAGCCCGACGAAATCGCCGGAGTCCTCGTCATAGCCGTCCGCCAGTGCGAACCCGATGCCCTCCCAAGCGGCGTCGCCCATGGCCCCGGCGATTGCGTCGAGTAGTACCTGTTTGTCGCGCAGCCGCGCCAGATACGGATACTTCGTGTGGAAGTCCCAGAGGTCGCCGATGCTGATGCGACCGCTGTTCCACTTGCTCCGCAGGCTGTTCTGCAGCTCGATCGCGATCGACTGCATGGAGAACTGCGTGATGACAACGTCGTTCTTTTCGAACTTGTCCCCGACCGTGCGGATCACCGAATCGGTGGCGCCGTCGGCCTTGATCTGAGAAGTGCTCCAGGGGAGGTTCGCGTTGGGTTGCTGCGGATAGAAGCCCCAGATCCACGTCTCCCGGATGCGCTGTTCCACAGTCTTGTTGAATGTGCTGATGCGCTGCGAGACCGTCTCAACTTGACCCTGTGTTAGATCCAAGACCTTTCGCTCGTCGTGCACGCCCTTCCAAGCCAGGTACTGGCGTGTGGCTTGCTCGAGATCCGCAAACCGCGACTGATCGGGCGCGAGCACCACGAGAGTATTCACACCCTGTCGTGGAGCATTTCCACGAGTTCCTGCCACCTCGCGGGTGAAAGCTTGTGCCTTCGAATCGGAGCTCTTGCCATCGTGGGAGTGCTGCGGCCCCGCAATGACTAGCCGCACCTTCTCGGACTCGGCGATATCACCTGAATCTGACGGCGCGTAAATCACGTCGGTGAACACTGGTGGGTGCTTGGTCTGGAGGCGAAGTCGGTCAACGATATGCTTCTCAACGTCTGCCGCACTGTAGGACTGAGCACGCTCCGCGACGGTACGGTTTAGGGACACCTGCAAGTCGAACCAGTAGCGGTCGCTCTCTGCGTACAGGTAGTTCGCTCGCTCGCCCATCAGCTGGAGCGCACTGCCGAAATTCCCGATTGTGTCCCCGGGCATGGCTACTCCGAGGAACATGCGTTTGCGCTCGATCCCCTTGTGGTTCGATCCGAGAGTCGCGGCCGAGCCGATGAACGTTGCACGTGCGATCCGTCGGGTCAGTGCCCTCCCGCCGAACAGTGGCTTCTCCTTGTCGACGAGGATCGCAGTGCCGTTGAGCCCATCGATATCGCTATCGATGACGGACTTCCACCGGTCGCCATCGTCGAGGTATCCGGTTAGCTCGTCTCGCACAGCCGCGGAATCGAGGGGGATTGAGCCGGGCATGATCAGGGGCGAGTCGTCGCCGGCCGCGTGCAGGGCGTGCACGACTGCGCTCATCAGGCGCAGTACGCCGCGTGTGCGCTGGAACTTCTCGAGCGTCGACCAGTCACCGTACAGCCGATCGAAGAGCTCCGGGTGGATCGGGTACGCATCGCGGATGCGCGATTCGTACGAGGGGTCGCGGGTCTCAGCTGGCAGCTCACCGAGGCTGCGGCGGTAGTACTCGACGAAGGTCTTGGCTGTTGCGTCGATCCTTCGGCGGGCTTCGGCGTCCGGCTCACGGAACAACCGTCGTCGCACGATTTCGAACGACTCGCCGCTGGTCGCTGGCGTCCACGGCTGGGCCACTCGCGTGACGACGTTCTGCAGGCGCTCGAGCGCAGCACGTCCGTGCGCGCCTCCGACTTCGAGATCGGATGCGACGGCCGCGTCATCGTCGCGTCGAATATCGGATGCCGGGATCGAGACAAGTAGCAGTGCACCGGGCACTGACTTCACAGCCTCTGTGAGCTGCTGGGCGAACGTGAACTGCGACTCGAAGCTTCCGCCGACGAGACCTTCCTGCCCGTAGAGTCCGCGGGCGTACGCGACCCACTCATCGATCAGGATGACGGCCGGGGAGTGCTGTTCGATGACTGTTCGGATGGCGGCGCCCGGGTTCGTCCCGGTGTGGTCGGCTTCGGCTACCTGTGCGTAAGCTTCCGCTCCGCCGAGCTGCCAGGCGATCTCGCCCCAGAGTGTATGAACCTCCGTGCCGTCGGGCTTCACCCATGGCTGGCCTGGAGACAGCTCGTTCCCGACCACAGCGACGCGGCGCACCGATGCTGCGACGGTGGCGGGATCTACATCCAGCTCGCGCACCACATCTTGGACCCCCTGCGGGAACGCGGTGATCGCCTTCTCGCTGAACAGATGCCAGACGGCCAGCATGGAGTGCGTCTTGCCGCCGCCGAACGCGGTCTGGAGGTTGACGACCGGCGCCGCATTCATATCGCCAGCGATCCGGCGGACGGCGATGCCGAGGAGATTCTTTAGGCCCTCGGTGAGGAAGGTCCGCTGGAAGAACTCGATCGGGTCGTTGTAGTCCGCGGATGCCTCGACGCCGGTCGCGACCTGGTGGAGGTCAGCCGCGAATTCCGCTCGGGCGAAGTCGTTCGCAGCGATATCGGCGTGAGGCTGGAGCACCTCCCGCCATGGCAGGAGATCGGTAGACGAGAGCGCTGGCATCCCGGAGGAGACGCGGGTGTCGCGTCGGGTCTCTTCGGCGTACGCGGATCGCTGCACATCGAGCCGTGACCGGCGGGTTTTGTCTGCCGCTGGCCCCGCGCCGATCGCACGGAGCAGGCGCTCCATGGTGTCCAAAGCACGATACGCGTCATCGGGGCTGAATGGTTTCCGGTGCGCCCAGGAGTCGCGGACGGATCGCACCTCGCTCGCCAGATTCTGCTCCGCTCGGGAGAGCTCGTCGTTGAAGGCATAGCGTAGTGAGCCGAGGGGCTCGGTGAGGGCGCGGAGCTGTACTTGAGGATCTGTCGCCAGATACTCCTTGCCAAGGACGTCGTCTTTCGCAGCAAGCAGCCTCGTCCAGTCGGTCACGCCCTCAGGTAGGTGCGGGATGAGGACGCGCGCGATGAAGGGCTCGAGAGACTCCGACAGTACGTCGAGCGCCGCACCTACCCGGTCGATATTCGACACCATGTCATGCCTCCAGATCGTCGAAGTCGAGAGTCGGCGCAGCGGTCGGGGCGGGGCGGTCCGCTGCGGATGCCGCGGCCGCACGCACCTCGGGCCAGGACGATCCGAGTGTGTTGAACAGGATGCCGGCCTGCGTGAGGCCCCGCTTCTCAGAGATCGCGTAGAGCAGGTAGGCGAGCTCATGGGCTGCGGTCGTGTCGACCCCGCGTACCTCAGCACCTGCCAGGATCCGGCCCGACGCATCGAGACCCTGCTCCGAAAGCGCGCGGGCCATGTGCAGGACGATCTCCCACAGCGAGACGTGGTCGTCCGTGCGGGGGTCGTAGCCCTCCGGCAACTCATCGGGCGAGAAGAGCTTGACCTTGCCGCCGCCGCTGGAGATCACCCCCGAGCGCACGAGGCCAGCCACGGATGCGTTCTTCGCGCCAGCGAGCGTCTCGGCGTCCCCATAGAGGGAGACGTCGAAGCCGTGGGTCTCGAACCATGCGATGCACCAGCGGGTGTCATCGTCAAAGTCGCCCTCCTGCTCCGAGAGCACCTCGTCGAGCACGCCGTTGATGGCGCGGAGAGCATCGCGCACGCTCATATCCTCGCCCGACGGCTCGACGACGCGGGCGTACTTCGAGAAGATCGCCATGCCGGGACCGATGGTGGCCTGCGCCATATCGACGGGCGCAATGCTCCCCTGCTGCAGGTTGCGCAGGGCTTCGGGAAGGGTGCTCTTGAGCTCGGCGAGGAATCCGCGTCGGTCGATGACCGGTGCGTCATCGGGTCGGGGCCGAAGAGCGAGAACTATGGAGGATGCCAGCGCGTTAGTGCCGGATGCAATCATGCGACTAGCCATCTCAGATCGCATGGGCCACGTTCCAGTGATCATCCATCCTGAGCTGATGATGCCCGTAAGGATTGTCTCCCAGCCAGTCGACGCTGTGCCTTTCGCGTCAGATTCGGTTTGTTTGAACGCGTAATACAACGAGGCCGGGAACTCCTCCGATGCGGCCTCACGCGCACGCGAGAATACCTCGACAAAGCCGCCTTCGAAGAACTCCTGCGCCTCAGCCTTTCCGCCGTGCCGGTAAGGGTTGGCAACAAGTTCGTCCGCTTTTGGGACCAGCATTGTGCTGGTCAGCTCAGGGAGGACATCGCGGAGTGTGCGTCGTAGCCAAACATAGAAAAAGTCTGAAAGATCGGAATAACCGATGTTGTCGTAGTATGGCGGGTCGGTCGACAAGACCATGTTGGAGTATTCCCGACGCGCCGCGTGTGCACTGATGACGCTCGCGGGGACCTCTGGCGCCGCGAAGAGCAGTGCGTTTGGTACCTGTTCGATGCCGGCGGTCCAGGAACCCGTAGCGTGCCCGAATGGGTTGGCTTCGCCGAAATCCCACAGCATCGGGATTGCCTGACGTCCGAAGATATGCTGAATCTTCTCGCCGGTTGAGTTCCAGCGGCAGAGCGAGTTTCCGCTCATCGCGATTCGATCTACGACCATTCCCAAGTAGACGGCAACGGCATCGGCGTAGGCCGCAGCCCCGGTGCCACCCTGTTCGAGACGCTCACCCTCGGTGACGCCAGCGGATAAGGTATCCCGGAGCACGCGTTCACGCGCTTCGCTGACGAGGTCGCTGAAAGTCGTGAGCGTAGTCAGCTGACGGTTAGTGAAGAGCTTCTTGAACTCGTCGAGCCCGTAAATAGGGGCCTTGATATCACGCGGATAGTACCCGAGTCGACCTTCGGGGGCCGATTCAGGCGGAGACACTTGTGCTGCAATGGTCTGCTCGACGTCTGGTCCGATGTATACGCGTCGGCGAGTCCCTTCCGTCACTGTTGCCATTAGCTGAGTGCCCAAACCGATCGTGGATCCAACTCTGCGTATATGGGCCAGAGAAACGGCCGATCCGCACGACATACAGGTGGCACCAGTACGGCCCACAGTGCCCTTATCTACGTTGACCGGGGCCTTGCTTGTGTCGTGCCCGATTGAGAACTCGACGCGCCCGTCGACCACAGTGGGAACGACATAGGCCTCCTTGCCCTTCTTTTTCCCCAACCACCACGAGCGGACGAGAGGCATCTCGATACCGCAGGCCGGGTTGGGGCAGGTGACAGTACGCGCCCAGATCCAGGCGATGACGTTAGCCTCAGCGCCGTCGGGCAGCTTCGCCTTCGGATAGTGATGTCCGATCCGCTTCTCCGCCTCATTCCGCATCCACTCGCCGTAACGGCGGACATCCTCGGCGAGACCGGTGGCCTTCGGCCAGGAGTTCCGTGTGCCCTCTGCGCCGGGGAATACCGGTGGGCGATCGGCGAATTTGGGCGGGATCTCGATGAGTGCCTTGTTGATGAGCACGGCGACGGGGTTGAGGTCGCTCGCGTGCGCCTCGAGTCCCAGTCGCTGCGCCTCGAGAGGGATCGTCCCGCCTCCCGCGAATGGGTCGAGGATCGCCGGCGGGTTGCCATTGGTAGAGCGTTGGATCTCGGCGCGCACCTGATCGAAGAGCTCCTCATCGCCGAGGTTGTCCCAGTCGACCATGCGGGTGATCAGGTCGAAGAGTCGTTGGCGCTCAGCATCCACACGTGCGGTGGCATACGCATCGGCGTCGGGGATCCCGTCCCTTTCAGCCTCCGCGCGGTACTCGGCGGCGTACTCTCCCGGGTCATCCACGAGCTGAGAGAAGAGTACTGCGCGGGCCGTTGCGAGCGGACGGCGCGCCCACCACAGGTGAAGCGTCGAGGGATGCCCGTGTCGGATCGACTTCTCGCGCGCGGACTGCGCATTGATCGCTTCGAGGGGCAGCGCGACCTCGATGAGCTTCTTCTTCGGCACGACGGCTCCCGGGTGATGCGGAAAGGGGCCATCGAGCGCTGTAGTGCGTGCTCTCCGGCCAGAGGTAGTTCCTTTCTATCGCATGCATCTGACATCGCGGCATCCGCCGGTTCTCGGCGATGTCGCCGGGTGTGCGTAGCATCACCATCATGAGCGATTCCATTGCCATCGACGAGGATGTGCCGAGTGAGCGGCGGTTGGTGCTCCAGCCAGATGCATCAATCCTCGACGCCGTCGGTCGGGGGCACTCACTGGCGTCAGCGTTGGCCGATCTCATCGACAACAGCATCGACGCAGGAGCTGGCCGTGTCGGCATCCAGTTCGTGACGAACAACGCTCACATCCGCTCGATTCGTATCCGCGACGACGGATGCGGCATGACGGAACCGCAGCTCGAAGACGCGATGGCGCTCGGTAGGCGGCGTGATTACGACGAGAACGCGCTCGGGCACTTTGGTGTCGGGCTGAAGGGCGCCTCGCTGAGTCAGGCTCGGGTCCTCACTGTCTACACAGCTTCGGGTCATCAGCCGGCCGCAGCGATGCGTCTCGGCCGTGAGCAGTCGGGTACCGAGATCATCGCCGATGTGTTCGACAGCGGGACTGCTTCCGCAATGATGCGCCGGCGAGGCATCGCGGGCGAGTCGGGAACGCTCGTCGAGTGGACTCATCTCGAGAGCATTTCCGTCGCGACATCTTTTCAGGACCGTAGGCGCTGGATCGAGTCCACGATCCTGCAGGTCCGCGACGAGTTGGGGCTCACCTTCCATCGCATCCTCGCCGACAGTCGGATACGGATCGACCTCGAGGAGCTCGATGAGGTGACGTCGGAGACGGGCGCTCCGCGAGCTGTGAGGCCAAACGACCCGTTTGCGTTCCAGCGATGGGGCGAGGCTGGCTATCCACGGGTGCTCCGAGGTCGACTGGCGGCCGGTGCAGAGTTCGACGTGACATGCTTCGTGCTTCCGCCTGGAGCGGACGGTGCGCTACTCAGACGGAGCCGACGCGACGCGCAAGGGCTGTACATCTACCGGAATGATCGATTGCTCCACGCGGGAGGATGGCTCGGTCTGCGCAACGATCTGCCTGCGGACCTTCAGCTTGCGCGCATCGTCCTGGAGCTCCACGACAATCTGCTCGCAGCGATAGCGATCAATCCTGAGAAGCGCGGGGTGGTGCTGCGACCCGCAGCAGTGCAGGCGATCGAGAGCGCAATCACCGACGGATTCACGCTTCGCTCCTTCTGGGAACAGACGCGTGAGGTGTGGAAAGGATCGCAGCAACGAGATCTGAAGCCGCAACCGGTCGCAGCGCCCGGGGTTGGCTCTCCCCTCGGGATGCGCGCATCGTTCGAACAGACTCTGGGCGTGCGAGAGCACGAGGTTGAGGTCTCTTTCGAATGGGGTGAGCTTCCGAGCGCTCAGCTATTCGCTTTCGAACCCACGACTGGTGCTATCCGTCTCAACGCCGAGCACCGCACGAACCTTGAGCAGGATCCCGGTCAGCTCGACTTTATAAAGACCAGTCTGTTTCTCTTACTTGAACCGCATGCTGGCAAGGCATGGCTGTCGAGTGCGACGACTGCGCGGGTTGATGGCATTCAAGCTGCGTTGGCGATGTCATTGATTGGTCGGCGTGCGGCGTCGGCGCTGGACTCGGCGGAGGAGCCGGACGGCTTCGAAGACGTCGGTGAGGTTCCGGTTCTTGCCGCAGTGATCAAGGAGTTCGAGGCCGATGAGCCTCTGGGTGATCCTCGTGTTGCCCACGTGCACGTCGCACTAGATGCGCTCGACGACCACATGAGACGAGTTTGGCGCACGGAACTACTCACCGCTGAAGAGGAAGTCGAGCTCGGTCGGGCGATCGAAGTTGGGTTGTTCGCAGCGGAACGCCTTGAGATGGACCACAACGGGAGGATCTTCGATCAGGCGACCCTAGATCTCGCAGTACTCAAGCGGGACGGTGAACGTGCCGTAACGCGAATGATGAAATCCAATCTCCGGCTGGTTCTGTCGATTGCGAAGAAGTATCAGTGGAATGGGTTAGACCTCGCGGACCTTGTTCAAGAGGGCAGCCTTGGATTGATCCGCGCTGTGCAGAAGTTTGACTATCGACACGGGACAAAGTTCTCCACCTACGCGACTTGGTGGATCAGGCAGAGCATCACGCGGGCGCTCGCGGACCAGGGCAGGCTGATCCGTTTTCCTGTCCATGTCGTTGAAAAGTTGCCCGGGATTATCGCGTCGTGGGAAGGCTCAGAAGGTGGTGCGACACAGCGGATCGAGTCGGTGGCAGATGAACTCGATGTGTCTGTGGAGGTCGTTCGTGCGGTTGTAAATAGCCTGCTGCCGATAAAGTCCATTGAATCCTTAGTGCCGTTGCGACTGGGGAGTGGAGCCTGGCACACATGCTCCATGTCCGAGATCTTGATCGATGAAGAAGCGCTGAATCCTCTCGAGCAAGTGAGCGTGCAGATGCTCCATCGGCAGCTGGATGAAGTGTTCGACTCGCTAGCTGGGCGCCAGGCGGACATCATTCGCATGAGGTTCGGTATCGGAGATGGGCAGCCGAAGACTTTGGATCAAATTGGCGAGGCGTTCGGTGTCACTCGTGAACGCATCCGCCAGATCGAGAAGCAGACGATGGAGACGCTCAGGGAGCCTGCGTTCGCGAATCGCCTGCGGGACTTTCAATATGAGATGGCGAGCATTCCTAAACGCGCCGAAGAATCGGAGGCGAACCGTGCACGTATTGTCCGGCGGAGGAAAAAGCGTGTCAATCGGCCAGCCGGTTCGGTCGTCGCCGGTACAGTGCATGACGTAACGTCTGAGTCAGTCGAAATCCGGGAGGAAACCACTGAACGCGACTTGGATGCCCCTGTCGAGGTAGAACCGGGTGACGTGGCGACTGTGTCCGTAGCGGGACTGCTCGATTGGGCTCAGCTCGTTCCCGCAGTCGGCCTATACAACGGTGGTCGATCGGTCGCGAACATCGCGACCGCACTAGACGCCGAACCGCGCCAGATTGCATGGTCGCTCGCCGTGTGCGTGTTCGGTCTCTTCGACGTGAACGAGGATCTGAACGGTGCCACGCGGCGCGGCGAGCCGTACGAGGAGGAGGAAATTGAACGGCTTCATCAGATGGTGAGTGGTGGCCATGCGATCGACCTGATCGCCAGAACACTCGGCAGGACATCCCTCGCGGTATCGTGGCAAGTGCTGGACGGACCCTCGCGTCCACGCATAACTCGGCGCATGCTTTCGTCGATGAGGGCGATCGCCATCGGTGATCCCCTCGAGGAAGATCATCGTGTCACTGTGTAAGACTCCCCGACTCTAGAAGGACCCTCAGGTGCCGACCTCGATTTCTGAGCCCCGTGACGCGATCCGCGTTATCGACCTTTTTGCTGGCGCCGGCGGATTTACCGCGGGTTTTAGAGCCGCTTCGGCTCGGTTCAAGACCGTTCGGGCCGTGGAGTGGGATACCGCAGCTGCGGCATCTTATGAGGCGACTTTCGGGGAGGGAATCGTTTTCGCGGGCAGCATTCAGAGCTGGCTCGAGGACGAAGAGGTCCCGGCGGCCGATCTGATCGTGGGGGGCCCTCCTTGCCAAGGCTTCTCGACCCTGGGGAAGCAGAATGAAGAGGACGATCGGAACTCGCTTTGGCGTGAATATATGCGGACGATTCTCAAGGCGCATCCGAAGTACTTCATCGTCGAGAACGTGGCTGCCTTCGCGAAGTCGCCGCAGTACGAGCTGTTCGAACGGGAGACGGAGCCCGGTGGAGCGCTGGAGGACTATGCGTTCCAGCATCGAGTGCTGAACGCCGCTGATTACGGTGCTCCACAGGCTCGCAAGAGAGCGGTGATCATCGGACACCTGCGAAGTCTGCCATTCCCTGGGTGGCCGGAGCCGACTCATGCAGGAGAGCACCGGAACGTCCGCTGGGCGTTCGACGACGCCGATGTTCCGAAGGATCCGAAGGGTATCGATTTCCCTGACGACCGCAGCGTCGCTTTCGCGGGGAAGAGCCTTGCCGGGCCGTTTACGCGTGCAGAGTTGCATCTCGGGCGGCGGTACACGCAGCTGTCGCTCGATCGATTCAAAGTGATCGGCAAAGGCGGCAACCGGTTCGACATCGCAGCGAAGCGTCCTGACCTCCTGCCGAAATGTTGGGTCGGCCACACGAGCGGCTCTGGTGACGTCATGGGGCGTCTGCATTGGAACAAACCGTCCGTCACGATCCGCACAGAGTTCTTCAAGCCGGAGAAGGGGCGTTACCTTCACCCGGAAGCCAATCGAGCGATCACCCATTTCGAGGCTGCGGTGCTTCAGGGGTTCCCACCGGATCACAAGTTCGTCGGTTCGAAGACCGCGATCGCGAAGCAGATCGGGAACGCCGTACCGATTCCGCTGGGGCGAGCGATCGCGGAGCAACTTCTAAAGAACTTCTAGTAGGTGGACGCCCCGCATCGGAGGCTTAGGGCATCCGCCTGCAGAGACGATGTCATCGGGAGCGACTAGCTTGGATCGCATGAGTATGGGCGCGGTCAAAGACACTGGCACCTTCGAGGGGCTCGAGGTCGGCAAGATTGTCGGGGAGTTCTTCGTGCCCGGATATCAGCGAGGGTATCGCTGGGGTGAGGTCGAGGTCACTCGACTTCTGCAGGATATTCGGGACAGCGAGGGCTCGACCTACTACCTTCAGCCGATCGTGGTGAAGTCGATCGGCGACGATCGATGGGAACTTATCGATGGGCAACAGCGGCTCACGACGCTTGCATTGGTCATCCGGTACTTCAAGGCGTACGTGCCGCAAGCCGAGGTGAAGTACACGATCGAGTACGAGACCCGGCCGCTCAGCGCTGAATTCCTGCGCGAGCCGGACGAGGCGACTGCCCAGTCGAACATCGACTTCTTCCATATGTACGTGGCCTGGAAAGCTATCGGTGCGTGGCTCGATAGCCAGGAGGATGCCTCGACGGCCGCCTGGGAGATCTATACGGCGTTCTCGAAGCGCGTGAAGGTCATCTGGTACGAGGCACCGTCGTCCGAGGACTCGACTGAGCTGTTCACCCGACTGAACGTCGGTCGCATCCCTCTCACCGATGCCGAGCTCGTAAAGGCGCTCGTCCTGTCACGAAGCCGTGACGCGCAGGGTACCGACCGGGCGCTGAGCGTGGCCGCGGAGTGGGACTCGATCGAGCGTGACCTACGCGAACCGGAGCTTTGGGCCTTCGTGACAGCGATGGCTGACGACGAGGCTACACATATTCGGCTCTTGCTCGACACCCTCGCGGATCAGGTCTGTGCTCTGGAAGACAAGGCGCAGCTTCGGGGCCGGCTGCGTCCGCCATTCCACACGTTCGAGACGCTCCGACCGTTGATCATGGAAGACGCGGAGGGATTCTGGAACCGGGTGGTCGACCTGCATTCCCTCGTCCGCGGCTGGTTCGAAGAGCGTCATGCCTTTCACAAGATTGGTTACCTTACGGCGTGCGGTTTCCGCTTTGATGAGGTGCTCAGTCTCGCTGCCGACGTTACAAAGTCTGAGTTCACGGACCGGCTGGATGGAGTGATCGCTCAAGATCGCCGAGTGGGCCTTCGGCTCACTCAGTCGGAATTGGCGGATCTGGCATACGGGGAAGATGACAGCATGATCAGCCGCGCCCTACTTTTAATGAACGTTGAAACCGTGAGAAAGTTGACAAACTCTGCGGAGAGATACTCCTTCCGGGCGCACGCCGCGCGCACGTGGTCACTTGAGCACATCCACGCCCAAAACTCGGAAGGTCTCAATACCGTCGAGCAATGGTCCGAGTGGTTACGCCAGCATCGCGATGCGCTCGCCGGTCTCCCCACCCTCAGCGTCGAGGAACGTGCCGACCTGGGGGCGAGGATCGATGCGGCGTTGCCGATCATTACGGCTGCGAAGTTCCTAGAGTTGGAGTCGGAGATTCGGGCTGTTTTCTCCGCGGAGGCCGGGGATGGCGCTCCAGAAGAACACGCGATCAGCAACTTGGCGTTGCTTGAAAAGGACGACAACAGCATGCTCAACAATGCGGTATTTGAGGTCAAGCGCCAGCGCATCCTTGACCTCGACCGCGCGGGGTCGTACGTTCCGGTGTGCACTCGTAACGTCTTCCTGAAGTACTACACCGCTGGGCGAGCGCAGCAGCTACACTTCTGGAGCCCGCAGGACCGCCACGCGTATCTTGCGGCGATCGAGCGAGAACTCGAACCCTACCTGAATCAGGAGCTCACCTCGTGAGTCGTATCGAGTCCTTCACCCGAATGTTCGACGAGCGGTCGGCGAACGGGGATGTCATCACCCGAATTGAGATTCCGTTGATTCAGCGGGACTACGCACAGGGACGTCGAGGGGAGAAAGTCGATGAGATCCGTCAGAACTTTCTCCAGGTGCTACACGGCGCGGTGACCGGTGATGATCCGCGGCCAGTGACGCTCGACTTCGTCTACGGCGAGCGTCGCCCAGACGGAACTCTCCAGCCGCTCGATGGGCAGCAGCGACTGACGACGCTTTTCCTTCTGCATTGGTACCTGGCGGCACGCTCCGGCAGTCTCGCATCCGCCACGGGCTGGACTAACTTCTCATACGAAACACGGCCGAGCGCTCGACGCTTCAGCCAACGTCTCATCACCGTCACACCGCCCGAAGGTGTATCGAGTCTCTCTGGGTGGATCCAGGACCAGCCCTGGTACCTGTTCGTCTGGCGCTACGACCCGACGATCAACGCGATGCTCGTCATGATTGATGCCATCGAGGCACGATTCCGTGACGTCGACGCTCAGAGGGCGTGGGCTCGGCTGGCTTCGGTCGACAATCCTGCGGTGTCCTTCCACTTGCTACCGCTCCCCGACATGGGCTCGGCCGAGGATCTCTACGTCAAGATGAACTCCCGGGGTATGCCGCTCACGGAGTTCGAGAATTTCAAAGCCCGGTTCGAGAAGATCCTCGAGTGGTCGGAGCGAGCGACCGATTTCGCACACAAAGCGGACACCACCTGGTCAGATACTCTCTGGACTTTCCGGGGCGACGACGACCTCATCGATGACGAGTTCCTGCGCTACTTCGACTTCATCACCGAGGTCTGCGAGTGGCTATCGGGCGAGTTCGGTGCTGGCGTGGATAAGTCGCGGGTGCAACGAGCGACGCACGTATTCGGCGCGGAGAACCCCCATAGGAAAGAGCACCTCGACTTTCTGTTCAGGGCGTTCGACGTGTGGCAGGACCGCAAAGTCTCCGAGACTTTCGCGGCGCTATTTCATACTCCCGCGTCTGGTGTCGGCGAGGACTTGTTGCCGATCTTCTTCCAGGATCCGAACGTCAACCTGTTCGAGTCCTGCTGCCGGCTGTATGGGGAGACGACCGGCAACAGGCGAAACTTCACGTTCGGCCAGACGCTGCTCCTCCTCGCTGTCGTGCTCCACCTCGACGGCGGAACAGACGACTTTGCGCGTCGTCTTCGTACGCTTCGCAACCTCATTGAAGGATCGCAGTTCGAGATGCGTGCTGAGCGAATGCCTCGGCTGGTCGCGGACACCCGAGCGTTGATCCTGGATGGCGTGCTACCCGAGGCAGGCGGGTCGTTCGCGGTCGCACAGCTCAGCGATGAGTCAGAGAAGCGCGACTTCATCGCAGTACACCCCGAAACCGAGGGTGTACTGCACGCGCTTGAAGATAATTACCTTCTGAAGGGCTCGGTAACCGCCTTCGTTCTGGACGAGTCGAGCATCGAGAGCCACGCCGTCACGTTCAATGTACTCATGGCGGAGCCAGAGCTTTGGTGGGACCTTACCGGAGCGCTGCTCACCGTGGGCGAGTACCAGCGGCCACGTGACCGTACGAACAAGTTGCACGATTCTGACTCCTTTCAATTCGGTACGTGGGACAGCAGGTACAGCGATGCCTGGCGGGCGACGCTTACGGGGAGGACGAGAGCGGATCTAGCTGCGACCGCCTCTGTGCTCAGGGAGCTGTTGGATCGCATCGCCGCGTCTTCGAGTCCTATCTCCCAGACCCTCAAGGAGATGCAGAACGATTGGCTTCTCCAACGTGAATCAGAGAAGCACTTCGACTGGCGCTACTACCTCGTCAAATACCGCAGCGCACGCGCTGGTGCTTCCGGAATCCACTTCGCCCAAGGCAAGAGAATGGGGTTCAGTCTCGCAAATCTCCCCGGCGGCAAGGAGCGGCAAAGCGCGTACTATTCTGATCCGTACCTGCTCAGCATCTACAACGAGATGGACGATTCGCGTGCGGTGTTGTCGCAGTGGTACACGGGCTACGTCTCTGATCCCCGCTGGCTCCGGCTGAAGGCGAGCAACACTGGGCTCCGCTCCGTGCCAGGCGGGTTCCAGCTACTCGGTCCCGTTGAGGAGGAGTTCCACGCAACGTTCGAGGCGGTCGCACACCAACTGGGGGCGATCGCTGACGGCTCTGGTGAGTCTCATCTCCTCGTCAAGGTTACGAAAGCGACGGAGGACGAGGCTGGGCCGGATGGGGAGAACCGCATCGAGCTCGGAGCGCGGATCCTTCGTCAGTTCATCGACGCGGGCCTGTAGCCAGGCGCGAGGGACGGCGTCGGACCGTTCCGATCCCTTGTCACGCGAGCTGAAGCCGTTGTGTGGAGAATGAGTGGTCTCCGGTTTCGTCGCGCCAGTACACCAGCGTGGGGCCGTTGGCGATGGGCTCTGGGTTCTCCAAGGCAACGAGTGTCTGCTTGGCCGATTCAATGAGCGAGCCAAAGCCAGCCATGATGGCCTTTTCGCTCTCCAGAGTCGATGCATACGCATCCTTCATCGCGGCGATCTTCCTCTCGGTTGATGCGCCTACGGGAAGGGACCGCTGTACCCAGTTCATGTCGTTCAGATCTGTTTCTCGCTGGTTGATGGCCTCTCGAAGCGTTTCAGAGCGATTGACCAACTGTTGCCAGAAGTCCGCGCCAGATCCGATCGTGTCTTTCAACTGTCTCACCGACGACTCGACCGATTTCGGGTTCTCTTGCATGTCGACACAGACCCGCATGTATGCGATGCGCAGGTCGAGGAAGGACGCGAGCATGGCGCTGTGTGCGTCGTAGTTAGCACGTCGAACGTCGTCGACGTCAGCAACTTCGGTGATCGCATGGGTATCAACGAGGTGCCGGAAGCGTTCCGCGAGGCTTCGGACGTCGTGTTCCGCGAGCGCCAGACGAATCAGCATGTCGTTCGAGAAGGCGCCCGCAGCTTCGTATTGCCGGTACACCTCATCGACGATTCTGGATGCCGTGAGTAACTCACCAGCGTAGGTGGCCTCAGATCTGGCGATGGCCTTGTCAAGGGTGCCCTTGATGGCATTGAGCTTCCGATCGACCTGCTGAAACTGCTGCAGCATCATTACGGTGCTGAGTGCCTGAATTGCCATGATTGGCGCCACAACTGGCAAAGAGCTCGCGACGGCTACGAACGGTGCGTGCCCAACGATGCCGGTTGCCCCCATGACACTGCTCCCGACACCTGCCCCGAGTTTCATGAGCGTTGAAGGATCGGCAGTTGCCATGTAGAGCGTGGACGACAGTGCAGCGGACAAGAGCGTGGCGCCGGTCGCAGCACCCGCGGCGACCATCGACATCACGCCCTGAGATGAAATTGCTTTGGCATCGGCGACGTAGCTCCCGGTGGCCAGATGAGTGTTTCGCAGGCTGGAAACCATCAGATCACGCAACTTGCCTTGGAACTCGAAGACGGCAATCTCGGAGCCGCCAGCGTCGAGGCGCTTCACCGCGACTTCGTCAGAGGTGGCTTCTTCGGAGTTGGTCATGTCCAACCTTTCATGGTGCTGTCCGGACGCGTGGAAGCCTGGCGATGCTTGTCGAAGGAGTCCGTACTGGCAAGATACCGTCTGAGTCAGACAAGGAGCGTATGGGGAGTGGCCGCGCACAGAGGTGGCGCCTCAGAATCGCAGGTGCGAGGGCATCTATCGGTTCGACCTGCTCTATGTGGGGCTGACCCGGGCGCGGTACCGGTGTGTGGTGATACCTAACTGAGTAGTTGGCCGCATGGACGAGCGGATTGCTGCAGAGCCATGGCGTCAGCCGATCAAGGAGCACTTGCATGGGTCTGCCGGAGAGTGAGCGCCGAACTGACCCGTTGTTGAGTGGTGATCGTGCTGTTGTTGCGGCGCTAGCGATCCACGGACTCGCGCTAGATCCTCCGCGCCGTCTACTCCACCCCTTGGGGTAGTGCGCCCCACGACCGCTGCGGAGTAAGGCTGTCATAACCCAACTCCGTGAGCATCTCAGACAGGACGGGCCACGCTTTACTTTCGTGTGCTCGACTCGACAACGACGTTGCCAGGTGCTCGAGAGAGCGTCGTATCTCGGCATCCGCCTCATCAAGCGTCGACTCGTATCCTTCTGCCAGCAAGTAGGAGTTCGACGTCGCGCCGTAGGCGAGCATCGCATCGAGGAAGATCTCCAGCAGTCGGGGCGAATCGAAATTGACGAACCTGAGATCCTTACCCCACAAACGGCGCGTGACCTCGTCGTCGTTCAGAGCAAGGACCGTGCCAAACTGCGAATCGCGATCAGGCAGTGCGCGTCGCACGTCGTGCACGATCTCGTGGAAGTGCGCATCTCCCATCCCGAACCCGACGAAAAGCAGATGCCGTGTCATGAGCGTCGCCTTGACGAGCGAGCTGAGCGCTGCGCGGTCGGAGTTGAACCCGAGGTAGTCGTCGCGAGTGAGGACGATCGACTCGGGCTTGTCGACGCTTCCATGCAGCTTGAGCAGCCATCGTTCGTTGGCGTCCATCGGCCCAGGAATCACACGACGAGGTCGCTGTCCGTCGAACGCCGCCCATTCGAACAATTGATCGTAGTTGAGGGTGATCGCCTGCTCGGCCTCGAGCGCGGCGAGCAAGGGCGGGGCCAGCCCATAGCGTCGCTTATCAACCGCCCGAACGATCTCGGCAATGAACTGATTCTCGCGGCCGGATCCTTCGCGCTCGAACTCCTGACGCACGTACGCTGCCTGATCCAGAACGTCATGCTTCTCGACGAGCTTTTCGACGAGATCTGCTTCGAGCCCCGCGGCTCGGGCGAGACGCTTGATGAGCCCAGTCCAGTTGGGAGCGCCAGCCGACATGCTGATGCCCGACCCCATGAATGGGACGAGTCGGGAACGGCGCGCGATCTCGCCCAGCTCCTTGGCCTTTGCCAGATTTTCGCCGAGCTCCGGCCAGTACTCCCGCTGATCGCGACGCATCATCTGCGCGAGCGCGTACGCCTGCGGGTCGCGCAGTACGATCGCGACGTCGACGTCATACTTCTCGGCGGCCAACCGACTCTGCTCGTCGATCACTCGAAGCAGCTCGCCTCGGAACTTGCCGCCACCACCACCGCCTGCGCCGAACAGTGGCACGGCGATCAGGCGCTTCGCCCTGTGGGAACGGGCGCTCGTCACATGTCGATGTGCAGTGAGCTCGGCGCTCACACGGAAGAACTCCTCGAGCCGCGGGATGATCTCGGCTGCGTTCTGTAACCGGTAGTAGGGAACCGCCGCGAGGATCGTCTTCGGTTCGTTCTCGAAGCCGGAGCGATCCAGCAGGGGCAGCGTGTACCGATCTTCCGCCTTGAAGTCCGAGACATACTTGGGGTCGAGGCGATTCACCGCATCCGGTGCCGAATTCCCCCAGCCGCCGCCGTCGCGCAGTCCACGATCCGTGGCATGCAAATACGCATCACACGCGAAGCGTCGGGTGTCGCCTTGGATCACGAATACATGACCTGTCATGCCCTGATCATGGCACCCGCTTCGCCCACTGGGAAGGCTCAGTAGCCACGAGCTTCTCCCCGTTCGGGCCTTCCATGCCGCGGTAGGTGAAGATCCAGAATGCGTCGACCTGAGTATCGCTCGTGCACTCGTACACCGCAAACATGCTGAACTGATGCGGCGTGCTCAGCGGCATCTTCGATACCGCCCCAGTCAGCTTCTTGCCCGACATTGCGGCGGGCAGGTCGCCAGTTTTGAGGCCGTCGCGCGGGCCGCCGAAGTATGCGCAGTACAGCGATGAGTCTTGGTGCTTGGCTGAATCGTAAGTGGTCATGATGTCTCCCTTAGCTCAGTTCTGCGTTAATTATTTTGGGACGATTATGCGCCTGGCCACCGACAGATGCGATGCTGCCCAGTGACCCGATACTCGTACCGAGCGGCGAGCTCCCACCGCCCGCGTTCGATCACGACCGCATCATCGCGTTCGCGGTCGGTGCGCTGTGGACCGAGTATCGCGAGCTGCCCGATCCTCGAGGGCTACTCGGGGAGATATTTACGCTGAGCGAACTACGTGGCTTGCACGAGGTGGTACTGAGCGAGCGGCTATTGCCTGACACGTTCCGACGGACGATGTTGCCGAATCCAGTGACGACCGGGGAGCTGTCTCGGGAAGGGCGGGGCGGCCGGCGGGGTTCTATCGGCGCAAGTAACGGGCTGCTGACCGACTGTCGGCAGTGTTCTGTGCAATTTCATGTACATCTTCTGGAGGTGCGCACGGAAGTCATCTCAGTCGCAGACGCGCGGTCTGGCCTGTCGGCGCTCATCGCCGGTTTTCGCGAGACACCGGACGCTGCTCCCGTTACGGTCGGGTCCCATCGAAGGCCAGAGGTGGTACTCCTCTCGCTGGAGGCCTACCGCAAACTCTCGGCGCAGTCGGAGCCAGTGATCTCGCTCGAACGACTCCGACATCTGAAACCGGTGATCGAGCGGCTCGCTCATGCTGCCCGTCTCGGATCGGTCAAGGTATACGGATCAGTAGCCCGAGGCGAGCAGACCGCCGTCAGCGATCTCGACCTGCTCGTGACCCCGGCGCCCGACGCGACCCTCTTCGATATCGCGCAGTTCGAGATGGACATGGAAGTACTCGTCGGAGTACCCGTATCTGCGCTGTCGATCGCATCCCTTGACGACAAGCGCGACGCGACGATCCTGCGCGAAGCCGTACCGTTGTGAACGAGGCCGACCGCGTCCAGCGCTGGGTCGGTGAGCTGCGTTCTGTGCTCGACACTGCAGCGGACCTGGTCGAACGAGGGCGCGGCGCCTACGACTCAGATCTGGCAGTGCCGCTCGCGTTCGAGGCGCTGTCCAACCGCATCGGCGATCTCTCGAAGCGCCTCGTGATGGCCGACTCCGAGCGCTTCTCCACCCGGATCTGGCGGCAGGCCGCGCGTCATCGTGACTATGCGGTGCATCACTACGACCGACTGGATGCCGAACTCCTTTGGCGCACCGTGACGGAGAGCTTTCCGGAACTGGCGGGACTCGTTCGGGCAGAGCAGCAGGAGGGCTGAGCCCGCCGTTCACGAACGGAGTCTGACCCGCAGCGGTGGACTGACCCAAGTCAGCCACCGCAGCATCCGATTCAGTGCGTCACGTCAGCCGGCGAGAACACCACCTTCCCCAGTGCCTCCTGCGCACGTCGATACGTCTCAGGCGTGAACCCGGCCGCTTCGAGGTAGGTGGCGCGCTGCGCGTATCCGAACCCGTCCGGGATCATGCCGGCCTCGAGCTTGGCCGTGCGCTCTGTGCGCAGCTGTGACCCCGGATGCACGAACCCGCGCGGTTCGTACTGGTAGAGGTTCCAGCACCACGCGATCGCGCGCCCCCGAGTAAAGCCGGTCCAATCGCCGCGTTTGACCTGAATATTGGCATCCGAAGCAGCCAGCGCGCTGCGCACGTTCGCCCATCCTCGTTCGCGGCGCTGGTTCGCCTCGTTTTGCGAGGCGATCGCCATCGACTGCTCGATGGCGTCGAGCTCGGCCCCGACCTGTTCGAGGGTGAGGATGATATCGCCACCAGCGGTGGAGCGCGTGAATCCCGACGGCCGAAGCGAGCTCAGATAGTCGCGCCGCGCGGACTGGAGGTGACGCTCGTTGCCGCTGCTTCTGCTTCTGCTTCTGGTGCTGGTGCTGGTGCTGTCGCGGAGACCGAGTCGGTGCCACCACAAATTCCGGGACTGATCGGCATGGATAAAGGTGTTCTCGCTCATCAGAGCATCCCTTCATGGGGAGGGCTCGCGCGTCGCGAACCCATCGACTTGCCCGAACGCGTTTGCGTCGGACCGGTTCTTCCCCTGGGGCACCCCGCTCGATGGAGGAGGGTTGCCGTGCAGCCGGCCAGGTACCTCTGGCTGCAACTCTTGAACCTGAAATGGACTGTAGCAGGGAGCCCAGACATCACTCCACCGCGAACACCGTGATCTCCACGGCGAACGGGCGACGCACCCCGGTGGCGATGAACACCGTGCGATTGACCCACTCCCACGGGCCCTGCGGTGCGCGTAGCCGCGGCGTCCCGCGAAAGTAGATGCGTTCGGGATCGACCGGCTCTCCAGCCATGAGAAGTTCGATATCGCTCGGCGTCCCGGCACGGATGGCGAGGTTGGTCATCTCGAGGCGGGTGCCGTCTTCCAGCTCGATCGGATACCGCGCCTCCAGCTCTGTCACGCCGTCCGGTCGCCGCACCTGAAAGTCGGCCCCGCCGGGCAATACCCGTCCGCTGATCTCGCCTGTCGCAGAACCCGACACGATGGGCACGATTCGGCGCCACCCATCGGTCCCCTCGCCCAGGTCGACAGGCTCGGCCACCTCGACCTGAATGGTGGTCACGTGCCGCAGCGATGGGGCGGTCGGGGTCGATGAAGCGAGGGTCATGTTGGAATCGTATGCGCCATCATGTGATCAGCGATGGCACGATTTGCGACATCACATGGCGGACCTTCGTTCTTGACCGCGCCATACGAACGCTCCCAAAGTGGGGGCAGGCCGGCATCTCGCGGACCTGCTGAGGACTCATCAAGGAGGATGTGCTCGTGGCATCTGTCACCCAGACCCCCGTATCGACAAGCAAACGTCGCCGCGATCTCGTCGCCGTCAACATCGGCAACGCGCTCGAGTGGTTCGACTGGAACATCTACGCGATCTTCGCCCCGTTCTTCGCGGCGCAGTTCTTTCGTGGCAACGACCCGATCTCGGATCTGCTGGCGACGCTCGCCATCTTCGCCGTCGGCTTCCTCATGCGTCCGATCGGTGGCTGGCTCTTCGGCCAGATCGCGGATGCCAAGGGGCGCCGCTTCAGCCTCACCCTCGCAATCGCGCTCGCCGCCGTCGGCAGCCTCATCATCGCCATTGCGCCCACGTTCGAGAACGTCGGCATCTTCGCCGCCGTGATTCTGCTGTTCGCCCGCCTGGTGCAAGGCCTCTCGCACGGTGGTGAGACCGGCTCAGCATTCACCTACCTGGCCGAGGTCGCGCCGGAGGGTCGTCGAGGACTGTGGGCGAGCTCGCCGTGGGTCGGCGTCGGCATCGGATCGATCGCGGCCACGGGTCTCGGGGCGCTGCTGACCTACATGCTCACCGATGAGCAGATGGCCGCATTCGGCTGGCGCATCCCCTTCGGCATCGCCGCGGTGCTCGGACTTTACGCACTGTGGATTCGCGTGGGACTCACCGAATCCGAGAAGTTCACCGAGCGGAGCGAACCGGCGCCCACCATCAGGGAGACGTTCCGGCTCATCGCAAAGCACCGTGCCGCGATCCTGCGCATCACCGGCCTCACCGTCGGCGGCGTGGCCGTCTTCTACACATGGCTCATCTTCGCGCCCGGCTATGCCTCCCGCACCTTCGGCATCGACCCGACCATCGCGCTCCTGATCGGCGTCGCCGGACAGGCCGTGCTCGTCATCGCGTCGCCGCTGTTCGGGCGCCTGTCTGACAAAGTCGGTCGCAGGCCGGTGCTGCAGATCTTCAGCATCGGATTCGCGCTCGTCGCCTTCGGTCTCGACGCGATCCTTGGCCCCAACCCATGGACGCTCCTGGTGACGATGTGCGTCGCTGGTCTGCTCATCAGTGCGAACACCGGTCCGCTGGGCGCCACCTTCGCAGAGCTTGTGCCCACGCGTGAGCGGGCCACCGTCATCGGCATCGGTTACGCGACCTCAGCGGCGATCTTCGGCGGCACCGCGCCGTACCTCAACACCTGGCTCGAATCGCTTGGCATGCACTGGATCTACACCACCTACCTCGTGGTGCTGTGCGTCATCAGCGCGGTTGTCATCTGGGGCATGCGCGAGACGAGCCGCGACCCACTGAAGTGAGGCGGGATGCCGTACTCGCTGACGTTGCATTGAGAGGGAGCGGGGGTGACACTGGGCGGATGCCTGTACCCCGCTTCTCGCTTCGCCAACTCGCCTACTTCGCCGCGGCGGCCCGAGCCGGCAGCATCTCTGCCGCGGCCGAGCATGAGCACGTCTCTCGTTCGGCCGTGGCTACCGCGATCAATGAGCTGGAGGCGCTCTTCTCGGTGCCGCTTGCCGCACGCAGTCGTGGGTCGGGATTCACCCTGACGCCAACGGGGGAGCAGGTATTCGAACTCGCGCTGTCGCTTCTGCGAGAGGCCCACGACCTCCCAGGGCGGGCGACCGGCGCCGCCCTCACCGGATCACTGACGATCGGCGCGTTCCCCTCGCTCGTGCCCACCGTCTTCCCGCTCATGTTCGAGCTGCTCGCCCAGGAGCATCCGCAGTTGCGACTCGACGTGCGCTCCTTCCCCCAGCCCGAACTGCTGTCGACCTTGCGTGCAGGCGAACTCGATCTCGCGGTGGCCTACAACGTGCACCTCGAGCACGACCTCGACAGTCGCGTCATCTATGACACGGCCATGCACGTCATCATGCCTGCGGGGCATCCGCTCGCCGCACTCGACGTCGTACCGGCCAGCGAAGTCGCCAAGGACCGCCTGATCCTCATGGCTCATCTGCCGGGCCCAGACGACACGCTCGCCTACTTCGTGCGGCAGGGATTGTCGCCGCAGGTCTGGGTGCGCACGGGCGATTTCGAACTCATGCGCAGCCTCGTCGCCCGTGGTCTCGGACTCGCGCTGTGCATCCAAGCGCCTCGCACCGAGTTCAGCTACGAGGGGAGGGAGCTCGTATGCCGTCCGCTCGACCCCGCCCCGAACCTTGAGCGGCTCTCGGTCGTGTGGCCGCGCTCGCGTCGGCTGTCGCGCGCAGCTGCCTACGTCGCTCGGCTCCTGCAGGATCACGGAGAAGAACTCGCGCCGCGCATCGCGCGTGTGCAGAAGATGCCGAACGGCGCGGAAGCGTAAAGGTAATCAAAAGCGCGTTTATCTAAACAATTCGCCAGTAAGAATGCGCATTTTCTCGTGCACTCTGCTCCCGGATTTGGAGCGGATGCTGCGATAGGCAGATACTCGTGGCATCCGGGCCGCTCGACCTCGGCCCGAAAACCCCATGAAACCACCCATTGCTCTTGCGCCCGAAACAACCGTCGCCGTCATCGGCGCCGGTCGCCTCGGCGGCGTGCTCGCGAAGGCGCTTCGTGAGGCGGGCGTCGCCGTTCACGGTCCGTTGCGCCGGGGCGAGGAGATCCCCGCGGTCGACATCGCGCTGCTCTGCGTCCCCGACTCCGCGATCCCCGAAGCCTCCGCCACCGCCCGCAGTCACGCCACTCGAATCGGCCACGTCTCCGGCGCCAGCCCGCTCGACGACGTCGACTTCAGCATCCATCCACTGCAGACGTTCACCGGCACCGAGTCGCCCGACGTCTTCCACGGCATCGGTGCAGCCGTCGCAGGCCGGACGGCGGCGGACAAGAGCACGGCAGAACAGCTCGCCCAAACCCTCGGTGCCCGCCCCTTCGAGATCGACGATGCCCATCGCGCGGGCTACCACGCTGCGGCATCCTTCGCCTCGAACTTCGTGCTCACCGTGCTCGACGCCGCCGAGCAGCTCGCATCCGCCGCCGGTATCCGGGGCGACGAAGCCCGAAACCTCCTCGCTCCACTCATAAGCCGCACGGTCGACAACTGGCAGGGCCGGGGCGCAGCGGCATCCCTCACCGGCCCGATCGCCCGTGGCGACGATGCAACGGTCGCCCGCCAACGCGCAGCCGTCGCCGAAGGCGTCCCAGAGTTGACGCCCCTCTTCGACGAGCTCGTTATCGCCACCCGAGCAGTAGCCACCCGAGCAATAGCCCGCCAGAAGGCGACGGCATGAGAATCCTCCGCACCATCCCCGAGATCCGCGCCGCCGTCCGCGAAGCCAGGCGCGCAGGCCAGAGCGTCGGCCTCTTTCCGACCATGGGCGCTTTCCACGAGGGGCACCTTTCCCTCATGCGCCGCGCACGTGAGCAGAACGATCTCGTCGTCGTCTCGCTCTTCGTCAACCCCACCCAGTTCGGCGCGAACGAGGACCTCAGCAGCTACCCCCGCGACGCGCAGGCCGACGCCCGGCGAGCCGAGGCCGAAGGCGTCGACATCCTCTTCGCCCCCGAACCTGCCGAGATCTATCCCGACGGCTTCGCCACCAGCATCCACGTCTCGGGCGTCACCGAGATGCTCGACGGCGCAACCCGGGGACCGCACCACTTCGACGGCGTCGCGACCGTCGTGACGAAGCTGTTCGGCATCGTCCGGCCGGATGTCGCCTACTTCGGCCAGAAGGATGCGCAGCAGATTGCGGTCGTCCGACGCGTCGTGCGCGACCTCGACCTCGACGTGCGCATCGAAGCGTGCCCGATCGTGCGCGAAGCCGACGGACTCGCCATGAGCTCACGCAACGTCTACCTCGATTCCGCAGCGCGCGCGCAGGCGACCGCCCTCAACCGAGCGCTCGATGCGGCCGCGACGCTGTATGAGCAGGGGGAGCGCGACAGCAACGCCATCCTTTCGGCGGCACGCGAAGTACTCGACGCAGCAGGCATCACCCCCGAATACCTCGAACTCCGCGATGCCTCGAACCTGCAAACCGTCACCCGTATAGAAGATGACGCCCTCCTCGCCGTCGCCGCCCGCGTCGGAGCTGCCCGACTGATCGACAACCACATCCTGAAAGGGAGCGTCTGATGCGCCGCACCATGCTGAAGTCGAAGATCCACCGCGCGACCATCACCGGCAGCGACCTGAACTACGTCGGCTCGATCACCATTGACCCCGAGCTGCTTGAGGCCGCCGACATCCTCCCGCACGAGCAGGTGCACGTGGTCGACGTCAACAACGGTGCGCGCTTCGAGACGTACACCATCGCAGGTGCCCGCGGATCCGGCGTGATCCAAGTCAACGGCGCCGCCGCCCGCCTCGTGCACTCCGGCGACACCATCATCGTCATCTCCTATGCCGATTACTCGCGCGAAGACCTCGAGACCTACGAACCGGTCGTCGTGCACGTCGACCGCGCGAACGCGATCATCCAAGTCGACGACGTCGTCGATCGCCTTCTGACCGCGGCCCCTTCTCTCGTAGGAGCCGACGCATGAGCGTGCATGCGTCGGCGCGTAAGCGCGTCACCTTGGCGAGTCTTTCCGAGAAGAAGGATGCCGGCGAGCCGATCGTCATGGTCACCGCCTACGACCACCCCAGTGCGCAGATCGTCGAGGCCGCTGGCGTCGACATCGTGCTCGTCGGCGACTCGGCCGCGATGACGGTGCTCGGCTATGAAAGCACCGTGCCGGTCACCGTCGACGAGATGATCATGCTCACCAAAGCCGTGCGGCGGGGGTTGTCCGCCCCGCTGCTCGTCGCCGACCTGCCGTTCGGGTCGTATGAGGCATCTGATTCGTTGGCGATCGCGACCGCGCAGCGCTTCGTCAAGGAGACTGGCTGCGACCTTGTGAAGATCGAGCGCGGCGGCACCTCGGTCGATCGTGCGCGCGCTCTCGTCGCCGCGGGAATCCCGGTTGTCGGTCACGTCGGCCTCACCCCGCAGACCGCCACCGCCCTCGGCGGCTACCGCGCGCAGGGCCGCACCGCCGACGCGGCGCGCGCGGTGTGCGAAGACGCGCTGGCTCTGCAGGATGCCGGATGCTCACTGCTCGTCATCGAAGCCGTGCCCTCGGAAGTCACCGCCGCGCTCATGCCGTTGCTCGACATCCCCGTGATCGGGATCGGCGCCGGAGCGGATGCCGACGGACAGGTGCTCGTCTTCCACGACCTGCTCGGGATCTATGCCGGCGGGGCCGCGAAATTCGTGAAGCGCTACGCGGATCTGCGCTCGGCCGCTGTAGATGGAGTGGCGGCGTATGCGGAGGAAGTGCGGTCGGGAGCGTATCCGGCGCCCGAGCACGGGTACTCGATGCCGGCTTCGGAGGCTGCGGAGTTGCGGGAGATGCTCGCCGGGCGGTGAAGCGCAGGAGACCGACGGCCTGCTCGATCGTGCACGCTGCCTGATCGATAGGCTGTCCGCATGCTCACCCGTGCTGAGGCCGATGATCGACTCGCGCAGGATGCGCACCCACCACGAGTGATCCACAGCGGACAGGCGCTGGTTGACTTGGTCATCGAAGTGGCGGATCTCCCCGCGCGCGGGCAGAACCTCATGGCCGATGCCGTCGGAGAGTTCGCCGGCGGCTCCGTCACAGTGCTGCTCGCGGCGGCTCGTCTCGGCGCCCAGTGCCTGCATGCCGGATCGATCGGGACCGGTCCATACGGTGATCTAATCCGCGAGGCGCTGGATGCCGACGGCATTGCAGCATCCGCCCCGCAGATTGCCACGCAGGACACCGGAGTGTGTGTCGTGCTGCTCGAACCCACCGCAGAGCGCACTTTCGTCACGACGCTGGGCGCCGAGCGCGAGATCACGGTCGAGTCGCTCGCGAGCGCCGACGTTCAACCAGGCGACCTCGTCTGCGTCACCGGATACTCGCTCGCCGTCGCGCAGACCCGCGATCCGATGCTGGCCTGGTTGGCGTCCCTTCCCGAGGATGCGGTCGTCGTCCTCGACCCGGGGGCGGCGTTCGCTGAGCTGCCCGCTGACGTGCGCGACACGATGCTCGCCCGCACCGACGTGTGGACCGGCAACGCCGAGGAGGCGACCGATCTGCTGGCCGCGCTGTTCGTTCCGGTTGAAGCATCGTCCATTCCAATCCAGGCATCCGAACGCGAGATCGCGACCCAGGCCCGGGCACTTGCTCCGCTGATGCGCGCCGGGGCGGTCACCATCGTTCGCGACGGCGCCGAAGGGTGTGCGGTGCATGCGCACGGAGAGAGCGTCTACGTGCCGGGCTTTCCGCAGACTCCCGTTGACACCAACGGCGCCGGTGACACCCACACCGGGGCGCTGCTGGCAGGCATCGCCGACGGCTCGACATGGGTGGATGCATGCCGACGCGCCAACGCCGCGGCCGCCATCAAAGTCACCCGTCGTGGACCGACGACGGCTCCGACTGCGGATGAGGTCGAGGAGTTTCTCCGCGGGAGGTGAAGTTCCTCTGCTGGTCCGCCTCAGCCAACCCCACTCGCATAGCCTCCCGCTCCCCGGCATCCCACGGCCCAGATGCAGCCAGCGGAATCTCGGTCATGAAGCGACGCTCGCTCTCAGGGATCTGATCGGCGACCATCTGCGGGTTAGCGGCGGCCGTCGCATAGAGCTCCGGCCCATCGGCGTAGAACAGGTCGCAGACCACGAGGCGGCCGTCGGCTCCGCGCATGACGTTCGACGGGTTCTGGTCCAGCGGTCCGCACCACGGCAGCTCGTGAAGCGCTCGCTCGTGGATGCGGCGGACGATGTCGACCAGTTCGGCGACGGCCTCGTCGCGGTTCTCGATCGCACGGTGGAACTCGATGGCAACCTGCTCGTCCGCAGCCTGGAGCCACTCCATGACTTGCAGATCTCCGCCGCCGGCGAGGCGTCGATGGGTGAAGAGGTGCGGCACCCGGCGTGTGTGAGCCGCCTCGTGATACAGCCCCGCCGTGTACGGACCGGTCGGGTCAAATGGGCTGATGCGCGCCGCCATCGTGCCGTCGGGAGAGCGCAGCGCGATCGCCCAGTCCCCGGCGCCGCACGGCGTCCAGCCGGCGGCTGCGAAGCTTCGCTCGGCGTCCAGGTGCGTGGCATCCGCCGCAAGCGCGTCGACGATCTCGTTCATGCCACCAGCCTCCGCTCACGCAGCCCATCGATCGCCAGCACGGCGAAACGTCGCGCAGCGGTCTCGCGGGCACCCTCGTCCACTGCAGCGAGCCCGCGTCCGGTGAGCAGGATGAGGATGAGGTCGTCGATGACGAAGTCGCGACGCAGCTCTCCCGTGGACTGGGCGCGGCGGCCGAGATCCTCGAGCAGTCCCAGCAGTTCTCGTCGATGCTCCGCGAATGCGGCCGCGGCCGGGTCGACGGACATGAACGCGTCGACGAAGCCGCGGTTGCGAACGTTCAGCGCGGTGAGGCGTTCGATGACCGACGTGAAGCCGCGCCACGGATCTTCGTCGGCGCAGCCATCCACAACCACCGCGCGGCACGACTGGAGCTCGACGGCAAAGGCCTCGTCGACGAGCACCTGCCTCGTGGGAAAGCGGCGGTACAGAGTCGCCGGTCCGACCTGGGCGCGGCGTGCGATCTCGCGCATGCCGACATCGAGGCCGCGCTCGGCGAAGAGGCTGCGCGCCGCCGTCACCATGCGGTCGCGGTTGTCCTGCGCATCCGTGCGGAGTGCCCGAGTCATTTCGGGGCTCATTCCTCTCACTTCGCGTTAGTGGACGGGGGCGTCCACTAACGTCTCCAAGGTACCGGAACCAGGCGATGAACGCGCCGGCCAGCCGGCTGGCGGACGTGCCGACGAATCGGCAGACGAAGAGGAGCAACCCTGTGCGAGCGATGACGATCCAGCGATTCGGCGACCCAGACGGAATGGTGATGAAAGACGTCCCCAAGCCGAGTCCTGCAGCGGATCAGATGCTGATCGAGACAGAGGCGATCGGCGTCGGTGGTGTAGACGCGGTGATCCGTCGCGGCACGCTCGGCTCGGGGTTTCCGATCGGAATGATCCCTGGCAGCGAAGTCGCAGGCATCGTCAGTGAGGTCGGTGCAGACGTGGATGACGCCTGGATCGGCCGGCGCGTATGGGCGTTCACCGGCACCGGCGGCGGATACGTCGAGCACGCGCTAGCCCGGGTCGGTGGCGTGACGCCGATCCCCGACGGGGTGTCGTCCATCGACGCGGTGACTGTCGGCAGCGCAGGGCCCGTCGCGCACTTCGCCCTCGCCCACGCGCATCTCGCCGCAGGCGAGACGGTGCTGGTGCGCGGCGCAGCAGGCAGCATCGGCATCGCTGCGATCGAGCTCGCCGCCCGCGTCGGAGCATCCACCATCGCCGTGACGACGTCATCCGAAGAGCGAGGCCGCCGGCTGCGTGAGTACGGAGCGACGGAACTGCTCGATCGAGAAGGGTCCGGCGGCACGACAAGCGCCTTCGACGTGATCATCGACATCGTCGGCGGTGAGCAGATCCCCGCGTTCATCGATCGACTCGCACCCAACGGCCGTCTCGTTATCGTCGGAGCGGTCGCCGGGTTCCCGCCCGCCGACTTCGGTATGCGCCTCATGCAGGGCTTTCAGCAGTCCAGATCGGTCGCCACGTTCAGCCTGGACTCGATCTCCGCCGAGAGAACGGATGCTGCCAGGGCGGAGCAGTTCGCGGCAGTGGCCAGAGGCGAACTGCATCCGGTCGTCCACGCCGTCATGCCCCTCGAGGAGGCAGCCGAGGCCCATCGTCAGATGGATCGCGGCGCTGTGTTCGGCCGCATCGTCCTCGAGCCCTGAGTCGCGAGCCCTGAGTCCCGAGCGCTGAGTCGCGAGCCCTGAGGCGGGGCGGATGTCAACGTCCGTGACCGCCCACGGTTCTTCGGCACGCTCGATAGAGGACCAGCACTACGGGGTCTTGCCAGACCGCCGCGGCGTCGCAGAGCGCGGCGGGCTCGCGCGCAGGTGACCACAGACCTGGGTCATCACCCGGGCGAGAACGTCGACGTCGTCGTCGGCGAGGGATGCGAACAGCAGGCTGCTGACGACCTCGATGTGTCCGGGGAACACCTTCGCGAGCACCTCGCGGCCTTCGTCCGTGATCGCGACGACGGTGCTCCTCTCGTCCTCCGGTGAGGGGGCGCGCGTGACGAGTCGGCGCTCTTCGAGCGTCTGCGCCTGATATGTCAGCCCGCTGCGGCTGTAGACGAGGTCATCCGCGAGATCCGTCATCCGCTGGCTGCCCTCGGGTGCGTCTCGCAAGCGAGCGAGCACCTGGAACTGCACGTAGCTGAGCTTGCCGACCTCGCGGAGTTGCTTCTCCACCGCGTGCCGCAGAAGGCTGCTCACCTCGGTGAAGGCGAAGTAGGCCGCGAGCTCTGTGGGGGAGAGCTGAGGGGGGCGTGTGGTCATTTCTCCAGTATACGTGTTGCTTCGAATTCGAAGTAGTGCTACCGTTTCCGTAGTGCTTCGAATTCGAAGCATCCATTCGAAGTAGAAATGAAAAGGACAGGATCATGAAGGCAGTACGGTTCCACGAAGTGGGCGGGCCCGAAGTACTCCAGTACGGCGAGATCGACCAGCCCACTCCCGCCGCGGGGCAGGTGCGGCTGCGCGTCGCGGCATCCGCGTACAGCGCCGCCGACAACGGCATCCGCGCAGGCTTCCTGCCGATTCCGGTGGTGCTCCCGCACGTGCCGGGGCCCGACGTCTCGGGCACAGTCGACGCGATTGGTGACGGAGTCGAGGGGTTCGCGGTCGGCGACGAGGTGATTGGCTTCCTGCCCATGGGCGAAGACGGAGGTGCCGCGGAATACGTGGTCGCTCCGGCGGACGTGCTCGTCGCGGCGCCGACCAGCGTTCCGCTTGCGGATGCTGCGGCATTGCCCTCGGTCGCGCTCACCGCGCGCCAGGCACTCTTCGAAGACGGAGGGCTCGAGGCAGGTCAGCGCGTGCTCATCGTCGGCGCCGGCGGCGCCGTAGGGAAGTACGCGATCGCCCTCGCGAAGCGGGCAGGTGCGTACGTCGTCGCGACCGCCAGCCCGCGGAGTGCGGATGCCGTCAGGGCAGCCGGTGCGGACGAGATCATCGACCACACTGAAACCGACGTCCTCGACGCGGTCTCCGAGCCGGTCGACCTTCTCCTCAACCTCGCCCCGCTCGAGCCGGCCGAGTTCACCGCCCTAGTGAGCGTCGTCCGCTCCGGCGGTGTCGTTGTGAGCACCACGGCCTGGATGCCAGCGCCCGACGATGCAGAGCGGAACGTGCGCTCGGTGCTTGTCTTCGTCCGCAGCGACACCGAGCAACTCAAGGAGCTCGTCGCCCTCGTCGACAGCGGTGACCTCCACCTGGAAGTCACCCGCCGCATCCCACTCACCGAGCTGCAGGCGCTCCATGTCGAAGCCGCTGAAGGGCCGATCACTGGCAAGGTCATCGTCATCCCCTGACCTTGCCCGCAGTCAACAGGTGCAGGCGTCGATCGGCTCTGGTGCGCGAAGAGATGCGCGCCCGAGCCGATCGCCTCGCTCAACCTGCCACGCGCCGACCGGTGGTGCGGTCCTGGTGCGCGACCGTCGCGACGACGCCGACGAGCAGGATCAGTTCGAAGGCGTTGACGATGGCCGCGCTGGGCACCGGCAGTGTGACGGCGCTGCCCGCCACCATGAGTGCAGTCGCCACGGTGAGCCACGGCCAGCGTTCTCGAACCCAGACGACGATGCCCGCCACCAGCAGAGCGGCGGCGACGACGAGAACCATGAGCGGTGCTCCGTCGGGAGCGTTCTCGTTGCCGTAACTGAGCGCTCCGTACTCCCAGTCGGCTACGAGCTGCATCGGCAGTGCGCCCACGATGATCTCGTAGACCATGAGTGCCGCGGTCACGCCGATCGCCACCACTGCGGCCCAGGCGGTGCGTGCCCAGCGGAGGCCGGTACGGATCAGCACATGCCAGGCGACAAGAACGAGCAGTGGCGTCAGTAGCGCGTGCATCCAGTACCGCGCCGAGTTCAGCCCTTCGAGTGCGGCTCCGTCGCCGATCATGGTGCCGAGCCCGATGACGATGTTGTCGTAGACGAGACCGAGCACGACGAGCAGCGCGAGGTCGGAGGCGACTGCCCGGCGTCGCGCCACCACCAATGAGATGCCCCAGATGAGCAGCGCGAGGTATGCGACGGCGAAACTGAGGAATATGAAGCTGTCCATATCGCCTCACCGTAGGGGCGGCTCGACAATGAAGCGCGACCCTTGACGGGACGCTGCGCTCATGGCACGCGAGGTGGCTCTGCGGCGCAGCATCCGATCAGCATCATCGCGTGCGCCGGGACGAACGGAGACGCTCAGTGCCTGACGATCCGCTCCGCCGCAAGCCGTGCGCGCGATTCTGCGGTTAGCGCGTGACGATGGTGACGTTGACTCTGTCGCCGACGTCTTTGCCCAGATTCTTGCGAACCTTCGCGTTCAGCGACACCATGTGCCCGCCGGTACCTGTGGGCATCGCGCCGACGTTCTCAAGTGCCACGTCGTCGATCGTCGCATCGACTTTGACGGACTTACCTGTGCCGAAGAACTCCGCTGATTCCGGGATCTCGACACAACTCCACGTCTCGCCCTTGACGTCTACGCCGATTGTCGTTTCGAAGGTCAACCGCTCAGCACTCATGCTGACAGGGTAGTGCGCGGCTGTGCCAGCGTCACCCCACCTAGGCTGATTCATATGCCTTCTTTGACCACAGTCGACCCGGCCGTGCGTCGAGCGCGCATCGGCGTCGCGCTGCTGTTCCTCACCAACGGCGCGCTGCTTGCGAACATCCTGCCGCGCTATCCCGACATCAAAGCGACGCTCGGCCTCGACGCCGCCAGCTACGGTCTCGCGATCGCAGCCTTCCCCGCCGGCGCGATCGTCGCGGGACTCGGAGCCGCCGTGCTCATCCGCCGATTCGGCTCGGCGAGAGTTGCTGTGATCGGCACCATTCTCACCAGCCTGGGGCTGCTCTCGGCGGGTATCGCGCCGTCGGTGCTCTTCTTCGCACTCGGCCTCTTCATCGGTGGGGCGACGGATGCCATCACCGACGTCGCCCAGAACGCGCACAGTCTGCGCGTGCAGCGCGGATACGACCGCTCGATCATCAACTCCTTCCACGCGATCTGGTCGATCGGCGCTGTTCTCGGCGGATCGATGTCGGCGGCGGCGATCGCGCTGAAGTTGCCCCTCGGCATCCACCTGACGATCTCCGCCGTCGTCTTCTGTGCCGTCTCGCTCGTCGCCCTACGGATGTGCCTGCCCGGCCACGACGACGTCGCCGAAGACGACGCAATCGCCGGCGGATCGGAGATCGGCGGTGCGCTGCGCCGCGGCATCTCCGGCCGGACTGTGTTCGTCATCATCGCGCTCGTGTTGCTCGCGATCGTCGGCGCCGTGGTTGAGGATGCCGGAATGTCATGGGCGACCCTCTACCTCGGCGCCGATCTCGGTGCTCCGGCCGCGATCGCGACAACCGGATACATCGCCCTCGTCGGAGCCCAGTTCATCGGCCGGATGATCGGCGACGGCATGGTCGACCGGTTCGGTCAGCGTACCGTCGCCCGCGCCGGCGGACTCCTCATCGCCGTCGGCATGGGGCTGGCACTGGCGTTCCCGAGTGTGCCGGGCACGATCCTGGGCTTCGCGGTCGCAGGGTTCGGGTCGGCGACGCTTATCCCTGCCGCGCTGCAGGCTGCGGACGCGCTGCCAGGGCTCCGGCACGGTGCCGGCATCACGATCGTGTCGTGGCTGTCGCGACTCGGATTCCTGCTGTCGCCACCGTTCGTCGGGTTTGTCGCTGAGAATGCCGGGCTTCGCACGGGACTGCTCATCGTGCCGATCGCGGGTGTTGTGGCGATCGTGTTCGCCGGGGTGTTGGGGCGGCGACGTACTGCCTGACGGGCCGAGTCATCACGTAGTGCACGAGGTGGTTCCGTAGGCCGAAAACTGCAACTCCAGGGTTGCAGTCATCGCCAGATGGTGCAACCATTGAGTTGCAGTTGGGCTGATCGGCCTACAAAGGAATCTAGAAAGGAACCATCATGGTGAACATGACCGACAACCAGGCATCCGTCGTCGACGAAGACGCATTCACCGTGCGTCGCACCATCCGAATCAACGCGTCCATCGAAAAGGTCTGGCAGGCAGTGACCCAGCCCGAATACATCAGCCGCTGGTTCGGTCGCACCGTGCTCGACGGCACCGGTGTCGGCGCGACCGGCACGATGACCTTTCCCGACTACGGGTCCATCCCGCTGCGGGTGGAGGAATGGGAAGAGCCGCGCTGCGTCGCCTACCGCTGGAACAACGACGACGCGCTCGGGCAGCTCCCGGACGGCATCCAGGAGAACGGCTCGACCGTCTTCACCTTCACGCTCGATGAGGCGGATGGTGGCACGCAGCTCACCGTCGTCGAGGTCGGATTCGAGAACACCTCCGAGCCGCTCGCGAACCTCGAGAGCCACCGCACCGGATGGGATGAAGAACTCGACAAGCTCGTCGTCCTGGTCGAGGGTGACGCGTGAGCACAGAAACTCTGGCTCCGATGTTCGCGGCGCTCGCCGACGAGACGCGGTGGAGCATCCTTGCGGCGCTCGGGGAGGGGGATGCTTCGGCATCCGCCCTCGCCGGGCGCCTCCCGGTCACTCGCCAGGCGATAGCAAAGCATCTCGCGGTGCTCGAACAGGTGGGCCTCGTCGAGCCCGTGCGGGTCGGGCGTGAACTGCGATTCCGGGTGATCGGCGCTGAGCTCAGTGCCACCGCTCAGCGTCTTGACGCGATCGGGCGTGGCTGGGATCGCCGCCTCGCCGCGATCAAGGAGATCGCTGAAGGTCTGTGATCAGTCCTCGCTGGAGTGCAGGCCTCGTCGGGCTGACAAGAGAGTGATCTCCGGATGCTCTTCCGCTAGCATCCGGTCGGCTCGATCCAGGACGTCGCGCACGTGCGCGACGTCCGCGCCCACCACTGACAGGCCGATCGCCGTGCGGCGATGCAGGTCGTGAGCTCCGACCTCCGCAGCAGCCGATTCCGTCCGTCGTGACAGGTCAGCGATCAGAGGCTTGATCACGCTGCGCTTCTCTTTCAGAGAGTGCACATCTCCGAGCAATACGTCGAACTCGATCCAGCCGATCCACATGGCGAGAGTCTTTCATAGGCGGCGTGTTCCGTTTCTAAGAAGTGGGGCTACGGACATTGCCCGAGAACCCGCAGTGATGGGGGAATGAAAACCTGGCCAAAACCCGAGTTTGAGTCAGGTTTCCTTCCGGCGTCAGGCGCGCGGGGCGACCGGGCCGCATCGTGATGGTTGCCTTCGGGCGAGAGTGAGTGTACAGTCACTCATATGTCATCCACGCGGAGTTCGATCCTCTCCACCGCCGATGCGCGTCGGCCCGTCGTGGCCGCGGCGGCGATGGCGGAGTTCGCGCGCGGCGGCTACTACGCCACGACCGTTGCAGACGTCGCGCGGGAGGCGAAGATCTCCCCGGCGTACGTCTTCAAGCTCTACTCCGGCAAAGAAGCGCTCTTCATCGCCGCCCTCGAGGCGTGCTTCGACGCGATTCTTGCCACACTTGAGGAGGGTGCGGACGCGGCCGCAGGCCAGGCGCCAGAGGCGATCCTCGAAGCGATGGGCGACGCCTACGCGCAGCTCATCGGTGACCGCACGCTTCTTATGCTGCAGGTGCACGCGCAGTCCGTCGCCGACATCCCTGAAGTGGGCACGGCGCTGCGAGCTGGCATAGCGCGCATCACGATGTTCGCGAAGAGTCGCTCCGGGGGCACGGGCGATGATATCCAGCGCTTCATTGCTTACGGTCAGCTGTGCCATCTCATCGTCACCACGCAACTCGACGGGCGGCCTGAAGAGTGGGCTGCTCTCCTTACCAAGGGCATGCGTCACCCTGAATAATGCGACCCCGCATGGGGATTTTTCTTGTCAACAAGAGTGAGTGATGAATCACTCACAACTCATCATCGGAAGGAACCACACATGACCACTCTCACCGCCACCCGGGCGACAGCCGCCACAGCACCACGAAGTTCACGCCGTTGGCTCGCCCTTGGCATCCTTGCGCTCGCGCAGTTCCTCGTTGTGCTTGACGCCTCTATCGTCAACATCGCTCTTCCCGTACTCGGGCAGCAGCTCGGCATGGACACCGCCGCTCTCGCCTGGGTGATCACCGCATACGTGCTCGCCTTCGGCGGCCTGCTCCTCCTTGGTGGGCGCCTCGCCGATCGCTACGGTCACCGGCGAATCTTCCTCATCGGCACCGCCGGATTCGTCGCGGCATCCGCTCTCGCAGGCCTCTCCTTCTTCAGCGAGATGCTCCTCGCTGCCCGCGCCCTACAGGGTGCATCCGCCGCGCTCCTCGCTCCGGCCGCCCTCGCGCTGCTGACTCACCTCTTCCCCGACGCGAAGGAACGCACCAAGGCGCTCGGCGTCTGGGGCGCTGTCGCCGGGATCGGTTCGGCCGCCGGCGTGCTGCTCGGCGGCATCCTCACCGCGACCCTCGGCTGGCAGTCAGTGTTCTTCGTCAACGTGCCCATTGGGGCGATCGTACTGATCGCGATCCCGATGCTCATCACGCGCGACAGCGTGCGGGCGTCGGGCCAGTTGGATGCCGCGGGCGCTGTCACCATCACTGCAGCCTTCGTTGCATTGGTCGGCGCGCTCAGCGCGGTGGAGCAGCTCGGGTTCCTGCATCCGCTCCCTCTCGGGTTGTTCGCGGCAGCCCTCGTGCTCGGCCTCGCCTTCGTGCTGGTCGAGAAGCGAAGCGCCGAACCACTGGTGCCGCTGTCGGTGTTCCGCAACCGCAATCTTGCCCTCGGCAACATCGTGATGATGCTCGCTGGCGCCGCCATGGTCGCGCTGTTCTTCGCGCTGTCGGTCTACATGCAGGCCGTCCTCGGCTATGACGCGCTCACGGCCGGCATCTCTCAGCTTCCTCTCGCCGGCGCGCTCGTGCTGGTAGCCGGCACCGCGCCTGCTCTAATCGGCTGGCTCGGTACTCGACCGGTGCTCGCCGGGTCACTGCTCGTGCTCGCGGCCGGCCTGGTGTGGCTGGCATTCGCCCCCTCGGATGCCGTCTTCCTCACGCAGCTCCTCGGACCCACGCTCCTCATCGGCGTCGGACTCGGTGGCGCCTTTGTCGCCACGACCCAACTCGCAGTCGAAGGTGTCGAAGGTGGAGAGGCAGGTCTCGCCGGGGGTCTCATCAACACGAGTCAGCAGATCGGTGGTGCTGTCGGTCTCGCCGTCCTTGGTGCGATCGCAGGCATCCGCACGGCGGCACTGGAAGCCGGTGGCGCGACGCCCGCCGATGCCCTCACCGGGGGATTCGCGTGGCTCTTTATCGGAGCGGCCGTGCTGGCGATCCTCAGTGCGGGGATCGTGGTGGCCTGGAAGCGCGACTAAGTAGAGTGCGGAGCCGGGGCGGGGCGATGGCCTGGGGCGATGGGCTCGGGCGGCGGCGATCGGCGGCGCCGCCCCGCCATCACCCCGGAGCCGTGGATTCCGCGGGCCGGACGCTTCCTACCGAGCTAGCGGCGCGCGAACGCGAGCAGCCTGTCGCCGCGAGTGCCAACGTCAACGAAGTGGAGAGTGTCATGCTGAGCGGACTGACGGATGCCGCGCGCGATCAGCTCCGTGCGCACCTGTTGAGCTGCGTGGTGTCGCTCCGCGGCGCTGCTGGTGAAACAGTCGTCATCAAGACGGTCTGACGCATCCGCGCGGGGGTGCATGCTGAAACCTGAGGAGCACTCGATGGCAGACACATGGCGCGGACAGACAGCGCTCGTTACCGGGGCGAGCGGCGGCGTCGGTCTGGAGATCGCCCGCGCGCTCGCCGCGGGTGGCGCCCGCGTGCTCCTGCCCGTGCGTAACCGCGACCGGGGTGAACGCATGGTCGAGGGCATCAGGAAGAGCGTTCCCGGGGCGGACCTCACGCTTCTCGACCTGGATCTCGCTCGTCTCTCCACCGTATCGACGCTCGCGGCCCAGGTTGAGGAGGTCGCGGCATCCATCGAGCTGTACGTCATGAACGCCGGGGTCATCCTGCTCGGCGACAGGCGTCGCCGAGTCACCGAAGATGGCTACGAGTTGCATTTCCAGACCAACTTCCTCGGTCACTTCATGCTCACGCGTGCGCTCCTCCCGCAGCTACGTGCCGGTCACGCGCGCGTCGCCGTGCAGAGCAGCATGGCGTCCGCTCGTGCCCACGTCGGCTGGGATGATCTGCAGTCCGAGCGTCGGTACAGTGCGTACCGGGCATACGGCACCTCGAAGGCCGCGCTAGGAATCTTCGGCCTGGAGCTCGCTCGACGCAGCGCCACCGAAGGCTGGGGAATCTCCGTCAACCTGTGCCATCCCGGAGTCGTCCCCAGCACCGGCATCGCCACCGACCTCCGCGAGAAACTGGGCGGAGGGCTCGTGAGCGTGATCGCCCGCAACATCGGCAATCCGCCAGCGATGGCAGCACTCCCGGCGCTCATGGCGCTGACTACGGACGGTGCATCCGGACGCTTCTTCGGACCATCCGGTCTCATGGGGCTCGCCGGGGTGCCGCGCGAGCGAGCGCTCTACCGGTCGCACACCGACCCAGCCGCGGGAGAGCGGATCTGGCGAATCGCGGAGGAACTCCTCGCGACGCAGGGTCGCTGACGGGATGCCCGCGTCAGCCCCGCGCGCTCCGTGTCACTTCCAACGTTCCGAGCAGCGCCAGCGCATCCGCACTCGGGCTGCCAGGCACGGCGGTGGCGACGGTGAGCTGCTGCCCGGGCGCATCCCTCACGTCGAGCGTCTGATAGGTGAGGGTGAGCCGGCCGACCTCTGGGTGATTGATCGTCTTCTCGGTCATGCTCAGCCCCGCGACCGTGTGGTCTTCCCAGTAGCTGGCGAACTCGGGAGAATCCGCTCGGAGCCGGGCAATGAGCGGCAGCACGGCCGGATGCGGCGAGCTGAACCCGACCGCGAGGCGAAGCGCGCTGACAGCGGCGCGGGCGACGCGATCCCAGTTCTGGAAATACGCGTGAGCGGATGCATCGAGGAAGACAAAGTCCATCGCCCCGTCGGCGAGCTGCGTCTCACCGAGGAGCGCCCGTGCCGTGGCGTTGGCCGCGATGATGCGGAATCCAGGATCGATGACATACGCGGCTGCGTGCCCGAATGCATCCATGAGCTGTGTCAGCTCGTCACTCACCGGCCCCGGATTCGGCTGCGCTCCCGGCGCGAGCCGAGCGAGGCGGAACGCGTGGATTCGAGCATCCGGACTGAGGCGCAACGCGTTGGCGAGAGACTCGACGACCGGCGCCGACGGCGTGCGCTCCCTGCCCTGCTCGAGGCGGGCGTAATAGTCGGCACTGACCCCGGCTAACACCGCCACCTCCTCGCGGCGCAACCCGCTCACGCGCCTGCCTCCGACATCGGGCAGGCCGACATCTGCTGGCTGGATGCGCGCCCGCTGCGCGCGCAGGAACTCGCCGAGGGGACCAGCGGGTGTTGCCATGGTGCCCACGCTAGTCCTGTCAGTTCGCGGTGCGGGCGATGGTGGCTTCCAGATTCGAGCGGATGCTAGACATTGTGTCGCCGTACGCCTCATCCATGTCGATGCCGAGCCTGTCGGCGAGGACGAACGTCCACCACATCGACTCTGCGAGCTTGTGCTTCAGCTCGGCCCGTGGGTCGCCGTCGATGCCCCACGTGCCCTCGTCAGCGAGCAGAAGCCGGCCGATATATCCGACGTCGTTACTGAAGCCAATCATCAGCTCGTGAAGCGACCAGGTCTTGCCGTTAAAGCGCTCCTCCAGAATTTCGTAGAGAGCGCGGACCTCCAGCGCCTGGGCGCGGGCGGTGGCGAGAGCGGATGAATCAGTAGACACGAGCGGGCTCCAATGTTGTGGGGGACTGAGTAAAGCATCGCGCGGTGCCGGAACCATAACCAGGGTGGATCGCACCCTGGCACGACGGCCGGATCAGGTTCAGTGTCGGAGAAGGCATCTACACCGGCATCCACACCACCATCGGTGCTGGCATCCACGCCACAATCCGCGTTAGCATCCGCGCCGCCATCCGCGTTACCAGAGGAGCAGACCATGCAGACCATCGAACATGAGGCGATCATCGCCGACTGGATCATCGCCGCGAACAGCCACGATGTGGCCCGGTTCCTGGCGTTTTTCACCGACGACGCCGTGCTCGACGACCCCTCGGTCGGAGAGGTCTTCGAGGGGCAAGAAGGCATCGGGCGCTACTACGCGTCGTACTTCGTCGGGTACAACACACAGACCAGGCTCGTTCTCACGGAACCGCGGGAAGGGATGCTGCACGTCGAGGTCGATTTCACCGGAGACTTCCCGGGTGGTCAGACGGGCGGAACCTTTGACATCACGTTCGCCGGCGACAAGATCAGCCATGTGCGGGCTGATCTGATCTAGCGGGGCAGCCTACGACGCGATTCGCTCGCGGGTCCTGCGGCTGAATGCGCCCGGGCCAGCACCCTGGTCGGCGCCGCCGATCTCGGTCCAGACGGCGTCGAGTGAGAGGCCAAGGACGTCGGCGATCGACGCGATCGTCGGGAAGGCCGGGGTTGCCACGCGGCCAGACTCGATCTTGCGCAGCGTCTCGGGCGAGATGCCAGCGTCGAGCGCGACTTCAAGCATCGAGCGCGTCCCTCTGGCGCGTCGCAGCAGGGCGCCGAGGCGTTCTCCGCGCTCGACCTCTGCGGCGGTGAGTGGCATCCTGACCATCATGGTTCGTATTCTAATACCGGGATAACAAGACCGGTATAGTTATTGGATGATTGAGATCCTGAACACTGCTGAACTCGCGCGCGCGAAGGACGCCGGCGCACTGGTCGCCGACATTCTGCAGGCGATGAAGCGCCGCAGCGCGGTCGGCGTGAACCTGATGGACATCGATCGGTGGGCCAAGGAGATGATCCTCGCTGCCGGTGCGGAGTCTTGCTATGTCGACTACGCGCCATCCTTCGGGCGCGGACCATTCGGTCATTACATCTGTGTGGCCGTCAACGACGCAGTGCTTCACGGGATGCCGCACGATTACGCGCTCGCCGATGGCGATCTGCTGACGCTCGACCTCGCCGTCTCCCTCCGCGGGATCGCCGCAGACGCCGCCATCAGCTTCATTGTCGGCTCCTCGTCACGGCCGGAAGATGTTGCCATGATCGACGCGACCGAGCGCGCGTTGACTGCGGGGATCGCCGCGGCCAGGCCTGGAGCGCGGGTCGGCGACATCTCTCGTGCCATCGGCGCCGTCCTCAAGGTGGCGGGGTACCCGATCAATATGGAGTTCGGTGGCCACGGCATCGGATCGACGATGCATCAGGATCCGCACGTCGCCAACGCCGGACGCCCCGGCCGCGGATACCAGCTGCGCCCCGGACTTCTGCTCGCGCTGGAGCCGTGGGTGATGGCCGACACTGATGAGCTCGTCACGGATGCCGACGGCTGGACGCTCCGGAGCGCTACGGGATGCCGCACGGCGCACAGTGAACACACGATCGCCATCACTGAGGATGGCGCCGAGATCCTTACGCTGCCGAGTTTGTAGCGACCGCTCTGCAGCCTGTCGATTGGTGCATTTGTTCGAAGATATGTTCGACAAAAGGTTGACCATGCGATAAGCTGAAGACATGTCAAAGCTGACCGCGCTACACGAGGCCATGTCTGGTCTTGATGCGGCGTGGGCAGATGCCGAAGATTCGAACACTTTTTCTAGAAAACAGCTCCTCGCGGTCAACGACGCCGTTGGCATGCTGCAGCGTCGATTGGATGCTGTGCACGTTGATGTGGCAGCGGGAATCTCCCACGAGTCGCGTCCGGAGCTCGGCGCCGACAGCCTCGCGAAGCAGCAGGGATTCCGCACGGCGGCGAAGTTCATCGCCGCCACTACGGGAGCATCGACCGGTGATGCGTTGCGCCTCATCAAAGTAGGCGAGGCGACGGCCCCGCGCACTGATCTGCTGGGTGCGCGGCTGCCGGCCAAGTACCCGCTCGTGCGCGAAGCGTTGACGTCAGGTGCGCTCAGCTCCCACGGCGCTGCGCTGATCATCACTCTGCTTGATCGCTGTCGAGTGGCTGTCGGCGCCGAACGGGTCGCAATAGGCGAGCGTGTGTTGACTGACGCTGCTGTCGGGCTCGCGCTCGACGAGATCCGCAGGCTCGTTGCGCGTGCCGAGGCGTGGCTTGATCCCGATGGTGTCGAGCCGCGCGACGAAGCACGGCGTGCGCGGAGATCGTTGACGATATTCGAACGGGACGGCAGGCTGCACCTCAACGCGCAGTTCGACGCCGAGGCCGGCGCACCGATTGTCGCCGCGATCCGCGGATATGTGTCGGCTGCGTTCGCCGCCCGCAAGACGGCCATCGATCCGGATGCCCCGGATGCTGATCGTCGAAGCGTGTCCACGCTCCAAGCCGATGCGCTCAGCCTGTTCTGCGCTCACGTGCTCGGATGCAAGGGGGAGAAGCTTCCACTCTCGGGTGCGACCGTCATCGTCCGAATGAGCCTCGAAGACCTGCAGTCAGGCGCGGGGTCGGCGACGATCGACGGTATCGATCAGCCGATCAGCGTCGGTGCGGCTCGTCGGATGGCTGCCAGTGGCGGTGCCATTCCGTGGGTGCTCGGTGGTGACAGCGAGATTCTCGACTGGGGTCGAGAGAAACGCCTATTCACTCGAGCTCAGCGCCTTGCGCTCGTCGAACGTGACGGTGGGTGCGCCATGTGTGCGCTCCCGCCCGAAATGGTCAGAGTGCATCACATTCGCTGGTGGAAACGGCACCACGGACCAACAGACCTTTCGAACGGAGTTCTGCTGTGCGAGACCTGCCATCATCGCGTCCATGACAACGGCTGGGAGATACGCGTAGAAGGCGCGGGTGTCTCAGCTCAGGTCTGGTTCATCCCTCCGTCGTACGTCGACCCTGCAGGTACGCCACGGCTCGGTGGTCGAGCACGATTCGACATCGCGGCATGAGTGACAGGGGCGGGGATGGCAGGGAATGCGGACAGTGGGGCTTCCCCAACGACACTGAACGATATATCGTTAACGTCCATCGTCCCTACGACCGAGGAGGTCAACATGAACGGTTCGTTCCCGACAAGCGGTTTCGGCGGCACAGCAGGTTTCGGCAGTTCGAGTGGCTCGGGGGGTCCGGCATCCGCGATCTTCGAAGCCATGGATCAGCTCCGCAAATCCTTTGAACAGCGCCCCGGCGGACCCTCGCGCATGGCGCGCGGCGACGTTCGGGCGGCGGTCATCACGCTCCTGACTGAAGAGCCCATGCACGGCTACCAGATCATCAACGAGATCGCAGAGCGCTCGGGCGGTGCGTGGAAGCCGAGTGCCGGCTCCGTCTACCCCACGCTGCAACTGCTCGCCGACGAGGGCCTCATCACTGCCGAAGAGCAGAACGGTCGTAAGACCTACTCGCTCACCGGCGCAGGACGCGAAGAAGCCGAGATCGCGGCAGAGAAGCCGGCCCCGTGGGAGGCATTCTCCTCACGTGATGGTGGGCACATCACCGCGCTGCCGAAGGCAGGGATGGATCTCGCCGGCGCGGCCGCTCAGGTCGCTCGAACCGGCACACCCGAACAGGTGCAAGAAGCCGTGACCGTGCTCGAAGAGGCCCGACGTAGGCTGTACGCGATCCTCGCCCAGGACTGACACCAGGCTAACGCGAGGGCTAAAATCAGGAGCCGCGAAAGGATGACTCTATGACGGATGCCGCGGGTCAGGGTGCCCATCGCGCCCGCTATCGCCGCATCGTTACGTTCGCCGCCCGGCAGCTCGTGCAGCTGTGGTGGTTCGAGCTCTTCCTCCCGCGGCTCGGTCTCTCGCGGATCGCCGAGCGCAGCCGCGCTGATCGGATGCGACGCCTCGCGCAGCGCTTCCACACGCTCGCCGTCGACCTCGGCGGACTGATGATCAAGGTCGGTCAGTTTCTTTCCTCGCGGATGGATGTGCTGCCGCCCGAGATCACCGAGGAGCTCGCCGGTCTGCAGGACGAGGTCCCTGCGGTGCCCTTCGCCCAGATCAGAGCACTCGCCGAGGCCGAACTGGGTGTGCCGCTGGAGCGCGCATTCGCGTGGGTCGACGAGCAGCCGCTGGCCGCAGCATCGCTCGGCCAGGTGCATCGCGCGCACCTCTCCGAACTTGACGCCGCCGACACCGGGCTCAAGAACGTCGTCGTGAAGGTGCAGCGCCCCGGCATTGACGAGATCGTCGCCACGGATCTCGCCGCTCTCCGCCGCGTCGGCGGTTGGCTGCGTCGCATCCGCATCGTCTCTGACCGCGTCGATGCACCCGGCCTCGTCGAAGAGTTTGCGCTGACCAGCCTCGAGGAGATCGACTATCTGCACGAGGCCGCTAGCGCCGAACGGTTCGCCGAGAACTTCGCCGACGACCCGCGGGTCGACACCCCGGAGATCATCTGGGAGCGAGTGACTCGCCGAGTGCTCACGCTCTCTGACGTCACCGCGATCAAGATCAACGACACCGCATCTCTCCGCGCGGCCGGCATCGACCCGAGCGAGGTCGCGAAGGTCTTCGCCGAGGTCATGTTCGACCAGGTCTTCACGCATAGCTTCGTGCACGCCGACCCGCACCCCGGCAACATCTTCGTCACCCCAATGCCGAAACGAGCGGATGCCTCGGCCCCCGCCTGGCGACTGACCTTCATCGACTTCGGGATGATGGCGGAGGTGCCAGATAGCCTGCGCGACGGACTACGCACGTTGCTCATTGCAGTCGCCGGCCGCGACAGTAGGGGGCTGGTGGCTGCCGCTCAGGAGATCGGCGTGCTGCTTCCGTCTGCCGATACTGTCGAGCTCGAACGCGCATTGACCACGCTGTTCGCCCGCTTCGGAGGGATGGGATTCGCCGAGCTGAGCAAGGTCGATCCGCGCGAGTTCCGCGACTTCGCGAACGAGTTCGGCGACATGGTGCGCTCGCTCCCCGTGCAACTGCCGGAGAACATGCTGCTGCTCTTCCGTTCGGTCGCGCTGACCTCTGGAATGTGCAGCGGGCTGGACCCTGCTTTCAACGTCTGGGATGCTGCGGAACCCTACGCCGCGCGCCTGCTCCGCGACGAGGCTGGCAACGTCGTGCAGGCGCTCGCTCGCCGCGCGCTTTCGACCGCCGATGTCACGTGGCGGCTACCGCAGCGCATCGACGACGTTATTACCCGCATCGACGACGGAACAGTGTCGTTCGACACATCGCGGCTCGAACGCCGCCTCGACGCGCTCATGCGCATCGGCCGGCGTGCGGTCGCCGCCGTAGTGTTCGCGGGACTGCTCGTCGGCGGAGCGCTGCTGCTCGCGCCGCTGCCAGCACTCGGAACGACGCTCATGATCGTCTCGGCGTTGCCACTGGCGTACGCGGCGTTCGCCGGGCGGCGCTGAGGGTGGTCTCGCCCCGGGGCGGGTTCAGGCGAGTCGCCTCAGAACGGCGTGTCGTCTGACACCGACCATTCCGCATTCGGAGTCGCCCATGAGTCAGTCGCGCCCGACGGTGATGCGGGTGCCGCTGGTGCCGCCGACACCGATGCGCCAGACGCCGGAGCACCTCCGCCGCCGGACCGATCTCCACGGGTGACCTGCGCGGTCGCGTACTTGAGCGAAGGACCGACTTCGTCGATCTGCAACTCCATGCTCACTCGGCTGTTGCCCTCGCGGTCCTGATAGGTGCGCTGCTGCAGTCGTCCAGATGCGATCACTCGGCTGCCCTTGGTCAGTGACGCGGTGATGTTCGTCGCCATGTCGCGCCAGGCCGAGCAGCGCATGAACAGCGCCTCACCGTCTTTCCACTCGTTCGCCTGGCGGTCGAATGAGCGTGGCGTGCTGGCGATGGTGAAGCTTGCGACCGCAACGCCGGATTGCGTCTGGCGCAGCTCGGGGTCGGCGGTGAGGTTTCCCACGATGGTGAGGGTTGTCTCGTTCATGTTGTTCACTCCGGTTTCGTATGTTCTTCATCTCGTGTCGAGACCGTCTCATCGGTGAGACGTGCTCACTGTATGGCGGGCATCCGACATTGGTCTTTCCGGACACACGCCTTTCACGTCATCGCGGCGAAGCGGCGTCGGTAGGCGAGCGGCGGGAGTCCGACGGTGGCGTGCAGGTGTTTGCGCAGCAGCGTTGTGCTTCCGAAGCCGGCTGCACTGGCGATTTGGTCCACGGTCAGATCGGTTGTCTCGAGCATGCGCCGGGCCGACTCGGTCCGTCGCTGGATCAGCCATCGGGCAGGGGTTTCTCCGACCTCGGCCTGAAAACGGCGAGAGAAGGTCCGCAGGCTCATGCGGGCGTGATCGGCGAGGTCGGCAACCGAGAGTGGATCGTGCAGGTTGTCGATCGCCCAGGCCTGAGTCGGCGTCGTCGAGGCTTGAGTGTCTTCGGGCAGTGGGCGCTCGATGAACTGAGCTTGGCCGCCATCGCGCCACGGCGCCACGACGCAGTGACGTGCGGCAGTGTTGGCGACTTCCGCACCGTAGTCCCGGCGCACAAGGTGCAGGCACAGGTCGATCGCGGCGGCTCCGCCCGCTGAGGTCAGCACGCGACCGTTATCGACGAAGAGTACGTCGGGGTCGACTGTGACGCGGGGGAAGAGCGCGGCGAACGCCTCGCTCAAGGCCCAATGCGTGGTGGCGGTGAGACCGTCGAGCAGCCCCGTGGCAGCGAGCACGAATGCGGACGTGCAGAGACTGACGACGCGGGTGTGCTGTGGAATCGCGTCGAGAGCTGCGGCAAGTTCAGGGGGTAATGGTTGGCCGGCACGTAGTTCCGTACTGGGCTCCTGGGTGGCGATCACGACCGTGTCGGCTGACTGGAGCAGTCGGTGATCGTGGTCAACCTGGATCGTGAAGTCCTCGCTGGTGCGCACGGGGCCGCCGTCGAGTGAGCAGGTCGCCACGTCGTAGAGGCGCCGACCGGAGGTGTCGAGAGCTTCATTGAAGACCCTTGCCGGGATTCCGAGGTCGAACGGCATCACGCCGTCCAGGGCGAGTACGGCCACGAGATGTGTCATGGCCGTAAGTTTACGCATAGTGACATTTCTGCCACTGGTTTGCGTGCTTCCGGCTCTGCAGAATCGACATCATGACAAACGAACTGACTTCCATGCGAGCCATCACCCAGAAGAACTTTGGCGGGCCTGAGGAGCTCGCTCTCACCACTGTCGCCCGCCCGACGCCGCTTCCGACCGAGGTCCTGGTCCGCGTCACCGCGGCCGGGGTGAACCCCGTCGATTGGAAGTCCCGCCAGGGCGGTGGCATGGCCGGCGTGCTCGGGGCGCCGCCGTTCATCTTGGGTTGGGACATCGCCGGTGTCGTTGAGGAGGTGGGGTTCGGCGTGACCACTCTGAAGGTTGGAGACCGGGTCTTCGGCATGCCGTGGTTCCCCCGCCAGGCTGGCGCCTACGCCGAATACGTCACAGCCCCAGCTCGCCAGCTCGCCAAGACCCCGGATGCGGTGAGCGATATCGAGGCCGCGGCAGTTCCGCTAGCCGCGCTGACCGCCTGGCAGGTCCTCGTTGATACCGCGGGCGTCAAGGCCGGAGACCGAGTGCTGATCAGCGCGGGCGCTGGTGGCGTGGGCCACTTCGCCGTGCAATTCGCCAAGCATCTCGGCGCACACGTCGTCGCTACCGCCAGCGAGCGGAATCACGACTGGCTGCGCTCACTCGGGGCAGATGAGGTCGTGGATTACCACGATGCCAACTACCTCTCACAGATCAAGGACATCGATGTCGTCGTCGAACTGACAGGTGCTGATCAGATCGCGATCGCCACCTCGACACTGCGGCCGGGAGGCCTGATCATCGGCGTGCCGTCCGGCGTGTCGGCTGGGCTGCTTGAGATTGCCGCAGAACGAGGGTTCCGCGCATCCGCGTATCTGGTGGAGCCCGACGCGACTTCTTTGCGCAAGATCGGCGACCTGATCGCCGACGGCCAGGTAAAGGTCGAGGTCGCCGCGACGTTCCCGCTGGAGCAGGCCGCGGCCGCGCAAAAGCTCGGCGAGGACGGCCACACTCGCGGCAAGATCGTGCTCGAGGTCGCCTGATGAGCGCCTTCTTCGAGATCCGCCGCTACCAAACTCGTCCAGGACGCCGCGACGAGTGGGTCCGCTACATGGAGGATGTCGTCGTCCCCTACCAGCAGTCCAAGGGCATGACCGTCGTGGCTTCATTCGTCGATGAGGAAGACGAAGACGGCTACGTCTGGATCCGTCGCTTCGAGGACGAAGACAGCCGTCTGGCCCGCTACGCCGCAGCATACGAGGATCCGCAGTGGATCAACGTGATCAAGCCGGTCGTCGAAGCCCTGCTGCTCGTAGACCGGACTGTTGTCACCCGCGTACGCCCCACGCCCGTCTCTGGCCTCAGCTGATCACCGCCCATACCGTCGCAACTGTCCAATCGCACTCGATGCTCACCCAATCAGGAAGGCCCCTCAGATGACTGAATCCTCCGTTTCCGCGCAGGAACTGGCTGACGTTCTACTCGCTTCGGCACAGGAATCTGAGGCGGCCGACCGTCTCACCCCCAACAGCATTGAGGCGCTCCGACGCGCCGGTGCTTTCGCGTTCCGCTCGCGGCGGACTGAGGGCGCGTGGGCCACTCCATTCGAGATCGCCGAACAGCTGGCAGCGGTCGGCCGCTTCTCTCCGTCCGCCGCCTGGGTGGCGGGTACATGCGCGACGACGAAGACCCTCTTCGCTCGTAATTTCGGCGACGCTGCTCCAGAAGAGGCACTGGCTGAGCCCGACGCGCTCGCCTGCGGGTCTGGCGTGCCAGCGGGAACGGCGACCCGCGTCGGCGAGGACATGCGCATCAGCGGCCGGTGGGCGAATATCTCAGGCAGCGAGGACGCCGACTGGGCCTCGCTCGCCGTGATGGTCGACGGCGCCTATAGCTGGGCCTTCATCCCCCTCGATCTGCTGAGGATCGAACGGACCTGGCAGATGGCGGGGATGCGTGGCACGGGGAGCCATACCGTGGTCGCGGACGACGTCGTCGTGCCTGCTCGATGGGTGGTCGCGGGTCGGATGCCCTCGCCCGCCGACCAGCTCGTTAGCGGCCTGACAGTTCTGGCGCCGGTGGTGGGCGCGACGTTCGGAGCGCTCGGCCTCATCCGAGACATGTTCGCCTCCGACCGCAAGCCCTTCATGACGACCTACGAGCGCATGAGCGACTCGGCTGGGGCGCGCCATTGGTTCGCCGAAGCGGACCGGCTCGCACACCGAGCCGAGCGGGCAATGCTGGCGGTGGCCACGGTAGCGGGTGGCGAGGAACTCGACCAGATCGGAGTGGCCCGCGCGTTCTCTGATCTGGCCGATGCGGCGCGCGACAGCCGCGCCGCTGTCGACCTGATGATGGACCTGCACGGCGCATCCGGCTTCAACACGGCCAACGCGCTGCAGCGATTCTGGCGCGATATCGCCGTCGGTAGTCGCCACCCGTTGCTGAATCCGTATCTCGCCCTTGAGCGTCTCGGCGCCGCAACCGCTGTCATCGACCGGGCATAGCAGAACGGCGCGGTTCACTCGACGAGCGACTGGGTGCCGAGCACGATGGCGAGTTCGAGCCGTTGCGCGTCGTCGGTGCCCGGAGCCGCGGTGTAGACCATGATGCGCAGGTCGTCCTGCGCGACGACCAGGGTGTCGCAGTCGACTTCGATCGGGCCGACCGTCGGATGGTCGATGATCTTGCGACGTGACCCCTCGGTCATCGGTGAATCGGCCGCGGTCGCCCAGAGGTCAACGAACATGGGGCTCGCGATGCTCAGCTCGGCCACCAGCCGGCGGAGGCGGTCGTCGTGCGGGTATCGCGCCGCCGTTGCGCGGAGGTCCGACACGAGACCGCGTACCTGGGCGGCGTGCTCTTCACCAGTCTGCCGCGCCCGCGACGCCGGTCCGAGCATGTTGCGCCACACGCCGTTGCGTTCGTTGCCTCGCAGCTCGGCGACTGGCCCCATGAGTGCGTCGTAGGGCGGGTTGGCCACCACGAGGTTCCAGCCCGCGTCGTACACGACCACGGGGATTCCGGTGAAGCGGTCGAGCAGTCGCTGCACACTCGGCGGGATCCGCGTGGGCACCACCCCTCGCGCGTGCGGGTTGCGGCCGGCCAGTTCGAACAGGTGCGCCCGCTCACCATCGTCGAGGCGCAGGGCGCGGGCGAGCGATTCGATGACCTGCTCCGAGGGGCCGGTCGCCCGCCCCTGTTCGAGCCGGGTCAGGTAGTCGACCGAGATCCCGGCGAGACCGGCGAGCTCCTCACGACGAAGGCCGAGCGCGCGTCGACGGCTGCCTGTGGAGATGCCGACGGCATCCGGCGACACCCGATCACGCCACCGTCGCACTATCCGGCCGAACTCCCACTCCTCCATGACTCCAGTCTGCTCCCAATGCGAGTCGTTGTCCTGGCCCTGACAGTCCTAGGAAAACGCGGCGACTGTCTGACCGGAGCGCGACGGAACAGTGTGGGGATATGACAACGACACTGATCACCGGGGCCAACAAGGGCCTTGGTAAAGAAACTGCACGCCTTCTCGTCGAAGCCGGCCACTTGGTCTGGCTCGGCTCTCGCGATGATGCGCGGGGGCTAGCCGCAGCCAACGAGGTCGGCGCACGTCACGTGCAGCTCGATGTGACCGACGACGGGTCGGTAAAGGCCGCGCTACGGACGATCGCCGATGCCGGCACTGGGCTCGATGTACTCGTCAACAACGCGGGCATCGCGAAGCGCAACGGCGGTGCTGGGGAGTTGCTCGACAGTGCAAGCGTGCTCGAGGTGTACGACACGAACGTGGTCGGCATCGTGCGGGTCACCGAAGCGGCGCTGCCACTGCTCGCCGAATCGGCGAACCCGGTGATCGTCAACGTGTCGAGCGCGCTGGGCTCGTTCTGGGCGACGCATGAGCCGACGCGTCCGGCCTCCCACTTCGTCTCGCTCGTGTACGGATCGAGCAAGGCGGCGGTCTCGATGCTCACCGTGCAGTACGCGATGGCGCACCCCGCGGTGAAGGTCAATGCCGTCGAGCCGGGTATCACCGCGACGGAGCTCGGTGGCGGGAACCCAGGCACTCATCCGGGGCGTCCGGCATCCGAGAGTGCGGAGGTCGTCGCCCGCATGGCGATGATCGGGGCCGATGGTCCCACTGGGACGTTCCAGGAGGATGCTGGCGAGCTCGCTTGGTGACGGCGGAAGGCGAGCATCTCGCCGGGCCTCGGGCGCCCGTCGACGACGAGCGGGGCCTCCCCTAGACAGGTGGGGAGGCCCCGCTCGGCAACGACTGTGCGGCGTCAGCTGGTCGCGCGAGCCGCCGTTTCGATGAGCTTCGCAGTCGCGGTCGGGTGGGAGACGTACCCCGCGTGCGATGCGTTGATTGAGGTGGTCTTCGCACCCATCCGCTCGGCGAAGAAGCGCTGCGCGACGGGAGAGAGGGCCTTGTCCTGGTTGGAGACCTGGTACCAGCTAGGGATCGTCTTCCACGCTGGTACTGCGGTCAGCTCTTCGAGGACCGCAACGTTGGTCGGGCGCTGGGTCGCGGCCATGATGTCGGTCTGTCGCGCGGGCAGATCTGCGGCGAAGATCTGGCGGAACCGCGTCGGGTCGATGGTGGCGTCGAGGCCGCCGGGGTAGGGCCGGACGATGAGCGAGTCGGTCGTCAGCTCGGCGCCCGGGTACTTGGTCGGATCGTTGAACTGGCCCAGGGTCTCACCCTCGTCCGGCGCGAAGGCGGCGACGTAGACCAGGGCGGTGACGTTGTCGGCGCCAGTGGCGGCGTTCGTGATGACGCCTCCGCCGTACGAGTGGCCGACGAGGACCACGTCGCCGTCGATCGTGTCGACGATGCTGCGGACGTAGGCCGCGTCAGTCGCCAGGCCGCGCAGCGGGTTGGCGACGGCGAGCACCGGGTAGCCGTCCTTCTCGAGCTGGGTGATCACACCGCCCCAGCCGCTTGAATCGGCCCATGCGCCGTGCACGAGAACGACAGTGGGTTTTTCGACAGGCGGCTGTCCGGGGTGGGGGCCGTGGCCGGCCTGCGCCGCGCTGGCGCCAGCTCCGAGGGTGAGAGCGAGGGCAGTGGTCACGGCCGCGCTGGCGATGGCAGCGGCGACCCGAGTAAGGCGCCGGGGGATACGAGTGTGCATGGAGTTTCCTTTCATCTGTTGCTCCATCCAAAGGTAGATAGAACGATCGGTACACCGAGTCTGCGCCGGTTCGTCGCAGATGTCAAGACCGATCGTTCTATCTCTCTGCTACTCTCGTAAACACAGCACGTGAAAGGACGAGGTGCACATATGTCGGAGGCACGGACTCGACTGCTCGACACAGCCACTCGGCTCTTCTACACCGAGGGACTGCGCGCCGTCGGCATCGATCGCGTCATCGCCGAGGCGCAGGTCACCCGCGCCACGCTCTACCGGCACTTCCCGAGCAAGGACGACCTCCTCGTCGCTTACCTCTCGCAGGTCGACGAGACGATCCGTGCCCGGATGGATGCCGCGCACACCGCCGGCGCCGATCTGGACGACGTCATCCGGGCGATCGCCGAGGCCATCTCCGACGACATCCAGAGCCCCGGCTTCCGAGGGTGCGCATTCCTCAACGCCGTGGCCGAATACCCGGATCCCGACCACCCGGTGCACCGTGCCGTCCTCGAGCATCGGCAGTGGTTCCTCGACACGATGATCGAGCTGTTCGCTCAGACGGGGAAGATCGACGCGGAGCCGGCAGCGCGTCATTTCGTGATGCTGCGAGACGGCGCGATGGCCGCAGGCTCTCTGACCGACCCGCTGCCGGTCTGCGTGACCTTCCTTCGAGGTGTCGAAGGGCTTCTCGCCTACCGCAGCGGCCTGGAGGAGGACGCCGACTAGGCGCGGCGCCCTCCTCCAGGAAGAATCTTCTTCCAGGATGGGATATGCGAATTGCTTCGCAGCCATCATCCGAGGGACGTCGGCATGCTGAGCACTCGTGTGGGTGTGATGGTCACAACGGCGATCTCGTGCTCGGTGGGGGGCGCCTTGGTCGCTGCGTAGACGGTGGGGTCCGCATATTCGAGGATTCGCACGATGCCGTCCTCGTCTACGTCGAATCGTTCGACGTAGAGGTTCTGATATGGCTCGCCAGAGTGGGACATGACTGCGTCACCTCGCGCTTCGAGGAACACAGTGCGGCCGTCCGCTGATTCGGTCCAGCGCTTGTCGACCCAGGCGAGGGACTGGAACTTCGTAATGTACGCGTCGACGTAGCCCAACACCTCTTCGCGGCCCTCGAAGATCCCTGCCATGTTGTGGTTTCCCGCCACCGGGAACATGTGCGCGACGTTCGGTGCCAGGGTCTCGGCGACTGCTTCCCTGTCTTGTGCCTCCATCGCCGTCACATAGGCCTGCACAGTCTTCAACGCGTTCATAAGTCTTCCTTTCTGGCCCGATCGGTCGCGGGCACCTGTTCGTTAAGGCAAACAGGTGCGGGGACACATAGCCAGGGACCGTTAGTACTAGGGTCAATCCGCGCCGTTCGCGCTCACTGATGCACGCATCGCTTGCACTACCTGTGCAGCCCGCCGTCACGCTGGCGAAAACCTTCGATCACCCGGTGGTCGGGTCAATATCGCTCGACTGCGACGTTCTACATCTCGCCGACAGTGATCAGGACCTCGTCCTCCACACGGCGCCAAGCGGATCCGGTGCGGCCGTGCGCCTTGCGTTCTTGGAAACTGTGGGGCGAGGAGTCGCCATGTGAGCATCTGACGTCACGTTCGGTCGGAGGTCCTTTGAACCTGTTCTAGCCAGGTCCAAAACGCACTTTCACGGTCGGCGTCGTAGGACTCCTTGGATGACGACACCGCCTTCGTTTTGTGGATGTACGCGCCGGTCCCGGCGGTGGTGACGCCGAGGATGGCGTCGGCCAGTTTCCTGCCGGCGGGGACCGGCGTGTCCACGAGGCGAGTGACGGTGAGCAGCGGGACAACTTTGCTCATCAGAAAGGGGAAGGCTCCGCCGGTTTCGCGCGCGAGGCCGGTTCCGACGACGAGACTGGGGTTATAGGAGATGATGTCTATGCCGTCGGACAGGCGTCGGGCCCATTCATGCACCAGGTGAATGCCGCCCAGTTTGCTTGTCACGTAGGCGCGACGTCCAGCTCGGACCCGGCTGGGATGGTCGAATCCTCCGGGCTGAGCGATCTTTGGGATCGACCACCGGGGTGCGGGCATGGTCCCGCCGGTGTGCTGAAGATCACCGAAGTGAGCGTCGCTGACCGTGACGACGATGCGCGCCGGGGCTTGGATGTGGGGGTGCAGTTGCCGGAGAAGCTGGTGCGTGGACATGACGTTCACGGCGAAGGTTCTTTCGTGCCCGTCAACTGTGGCCTCGAGTGCATTGGAGAGGTGGACGCCCGCGTTGAAGACGAGGCCGCGAAGTGGAGGTAGTCCGCCCGAATCGAGAAGATCTTCCAGTTGGGCGCCAGCCGCAGCGACGCTCCCCTTGCTGGACAAATCGACGTCGACAGTCGAGACGTGCGGAGAGATCTTTCGTAGGCTCGGCAGTACCTCGGCTACAGAAGAACCTCTCCCCAGAACCACGAGGTGGATATCAGGGCTGCGACGCAGGATTTCTCGTGCTGCTTCGAGACCGATTCCTCGGGTGGCGCCGGTCATGACAATGGTTTGGGTTGCGGTGGTCATCTCATGCTCCTGGATTGCTGGGCTGATTCTGGTGATCTCATCTTTCGGGATGGCACCAAAAGGAGGAACACCCTGCCGAGGCTGGTACCAACAGGACCACGCAAAAGGGAGTCCGTGGCGGTCGAGCAGAGGAACAATGAACTATGGAGAGACACGGTCGACCAGAGTTCGGAGAATTTCTACGTCACCGACGTGCGCTCATGGTTCCTCCTGGTCGGCCCAACGATATGCGCCTGTCTGTGCGGCGCGTGCCAGGACTACGCCGTCAGGAACTCTCTGACGCTGCGGGAATCTCCGTCGAGTACTACACCCGCCTCGAGCAGGGGCGCGCGCCCCGGCCCTCGCGGGAGATCCTCACCGCGTTAGGGCGAGCCTTCCAACTCTCCACGGCTGAGAATGACCACCTGTTCCGACTTGCCGGTGAACTACCCCCGCAACCGCGAGCGCCTGCAACGAAAATCCGCTCGGGACTCCAACAACTGCTCGACACCCTGGACGACACCATGCCAGTCGCCATCTACGACGGCCGACTCGACGTGCTGGCGTTGAACGCTGCCGCGGCGGAACTGTTAGGGCCCATCTTCGGAGACGGCCCCCACGGCCACAACATCGTCTTCCAAGCGTTCACATCGGCGGGACTCCGCGAAGTGCTCGGCGACGATGGAGCGGAGCAACTCGCCCGAGTGTCCGCTGCCGAGCTCCGCAAAGCACTCACCCGCTACCCCGAAGATGAGAATCTAGGTTCTCTGTTCCGCGAGCTGTCGATGATCAGTCCCGAATTCATCCGTCACTGGGCTCGAGGAGAAATCGGAACCTGGAGATCCGCGCTGAAGCGGATCAACCATCCGACGAGAGGTTCACTCACCTTCGACAGCGAGATGCTGCACGACCCGGAAAACGACCACTGGGTCATGCTACTCACACCCCACCGCGAGTGATCGATCAAGGTTTGGCGCTACTCGCAATAGCCGCGGAAGCAGGCTTCGGTTGGAGCGAGTCCCCGTGATGTGAAGTGTCGAAGTGGTTCACGTCCATTCGTGGTCCGTACGAGGTGAGTGATCGATCCGCATCACCGCCAGGAAACGGAAGGCGCTCTCACGACATGTACAACGACCCCATGATGGCGATTCTTCTGTATCGGATGGACGTGAGGCGTGCCGAGGAGAACATCTCCCATCAGCCGGAACGATTCGATGAAAGAAGGCGACCGATAGTGAAAGTGTCTGTGCTGCGCCGGGTCAGATGGCTCTTGTCGTGGATGCGCGCCTTTTCTGAGCGCCGTGTCGGATCACGCGAGTCTCGTTCGTAGCATCATCAGATAGACGGAAGTGTGATCGCACACGAGGCAGAATCGAGGACTGAGTATTCACGCCAGTGAGGTGAGTTCGACGGGGGGCAACTTGGTCTTCGTGCGCGAGGTAATAACCCGCACCCACCGCGAGGAGTGGGCCCGCATCGTTGCGGGACTCGCACGACGATGCGGTGACCTCGACCTCGCTGAAGAGATGACCGCGGAGGCATTCGCTTCCGCGGTAGCTCACTGGCCCGTCGACGGTGTGCCGCCCAACCCGGGAGGGTGGATCACAACTACCGCGTACAGAAAAGCGATCGATCGGCTGCGGCGCGAGGCGCATCGCGAATCGAAGTATCTGCAGGCGCTCATGATCTATGACCCGACTCCTGCCGAGCCTGTCGGAGCTGTGGAGGATGATCGCCTGCGAATGCTGTTCATCTGCTGCCACCCTGCCCTGACGATGGAGGCACGCGTCGCGTTGACGTTGCGCATCGTGGGCGGTCTTACGGTGTCGGAGATTGCGCACGCCTTTCTGGTGCAGGAGAGCGCGATGGGCCAACGGATCACCCGGGCAAAAACAAAGCTCAAGACCGCCCACATCCCATATCGAATGCCTGCGGCTGTTGATCTGCCGGAAAGGCTCGACGGTGTGCTCGCCGTGCTCTACTTGGTCTTCAACGAGGGCTATTTCGCATCAGGACCAGATACTTCACCGCTCCGCCGAGACCTCACCAGCGAAGCAATTCGCCTGACCCGACTACTGCGGGAATTGCTCCCTGACAACCATGAGACGGCAGGGTTGCTGGCGCTCATGTTGCTGACGGAGTCGCGTGCGGATGCCCGGCTCAGCGCTGACGGGGAAGAGCTGGTGCGGTTGGACGAACAGGATCGCGGACTGTGGGATCAGGCGTTGATTGCGGAAGGCTTGTCGCTCCTGTCGACGGAGGGCGATGTCGTCGGCGTACGGACTCGAGCTGGACGGTTTGAGCTATTAGCGGCTATCAACGCAGTCCACTCGACCGCCTCCCGGGCCCGCGACACACGGTGGGACCGGATCGTGACCCTCTACGAACAGCTGGAACGCGTTGATCCGAGTCCATTCGTCACCTTGAACAAGGCCATAGCGATCGCTGAGTATGACTCACCGGTTGTCGCCCTGTCCATCGTTGAGCGCCTAGGGTCCACGCTCGACGGATCCCACGCATTTCACGTCACTCGGGCCGAGCTTCTGCGCGCGGCAGGTCGATCACAAGAAGCGCTCGCCGCATACGGTGCTGCGCTCGATCTGGCCGGCAACTTAGCCGAAAGAGCACACCTGGTCCGACGGAAAGGCCAACTTTCGTCGTCCTTCCTGCCGGAAACCCCCGGCGAACCAAAGAATGGAGAGATCGAATGAGCAATCGATACCTAGTTATCCACATGACCGACTCAACAGGCACCCCCTTATCGCAGACCGACGATCAGCGGTTGCTCGGCGAGTGGGCCGAAGAAGGCAACGCTGAGGGACGACTACACGACGGCGCCCCTGTGGGAAGCCCCGAACAGGCAAAATCGGTCACCGTTCGAAACGGGCAGGCACTTGTCACCGATGGACCGTTCCCCGAGTTCAAGGAGTGGTTCGCCGGCTACGACATCATCACTGCCGATTCGATCGAAGAGGCCGCCGCATACATGGCCAAGCACCCCACCGCAGTACTCGGGCGGATCTACGTTCTCCCGCTCGTGAAGCTCCCGTGGGAAAAGGAGTGAATGGTCGACGGTCTTAACGAGTAGTCGACACTTTCCGCGCTGAGCACGGCCGGGTATGAATCGACGTGCATGGGTCCGAGACGCCTGTCAGACACCCGGCCGGGACGATTCGCGTCGATGATGCCACGTTTCAGCAGCCCCTAGAGCTGGTTTGTGTCACCGCAACGTATTCCCGACATCCGACTCTTGACGCCGCCTCCGTTTCGTCGTAACGTACAACCAAATGGTTACACAACGAGAATTGAGCGAAGCGGAGGTCGACCGTGTGTTTCACGCACTGGCGGCATCCACTCGGCGCGACATCCTGCGCCGAACGATCGAGCGAGAGCACTCTGTCTCGACGCTCGCGTCCGAGTACGAGATGTCCTTCGCGGCAGTGCAGAAGCATGTCGCCGTGCTCGAAGCCGCGAACCTCATCATCAAACGCGCCGAGGGACGCGAGCGGCTCGTCCGCGCGAATCCTGAAATGATCGCCAGGGCCACGGCGCTGCTTGCCCGCTACGAAGACCTATGGCGAACTCGAATCTCTCGCCTCGACGACCTGCTCGCCGAACCGCACGACAACGAATCGCACGACAACGACAACGAACCGCACGACAAACAAGGAGAGTGAAATGCCTGTCACCGATGTCACCACAGACCCGCAGAAGCTGACGATGACCCTCATCGCCGATTTCTCAGTCCCGGTCGAGCGCGTCTGGAACGTGTTCACTGATCCGCGCCAGCTTGAGCGCTTCTGGGGCCCTCCCGGGTGGCCGGCCACGTTCACCGAGTTCGATCACCGCATCGGCGGGCATGCCAGGTATCACATGACCAGCCCGCAGGGTGAGAAGCCGGCGGGCGCGTGGGAGTTCCTTGCGATCGACGCACCGAGTCGCTTTGAAGTGCTCGACTTCTTCGTCGATGAAGATGGGAAGGCCCTTGAAGACTCCCCCTCGATGCGGATGACGTTTAACTTCGAGGCCACTGACGCTGGCACCCGCATGACGAATGTGAGCCACTTCGAATCTGCTGAAGCGCTCGAGCAGATCATCGCGATGGGCGGCATCGAGGGAACCACGACGGCGATGGCCCAGCTGGATCTCGTACTCGCCGACCTGCGCGAGTACGCACAGGGCAAGGGCACCCGCGTCGAGTTGCTCGACGACACTCATGTGCGGATTACCCGCCTGGTGAACGGCCCGCGCGACCTCGTCTGGCGCGCCCATCACGAACCCGAACTCATGAAGCAGTGGCTGCTCGGTCCTGACGGATGGGAGATGACGGAGTGTGTCATCGCCACCGCGCCCGGAGAGACGCACCGCACTGCGTGGGCGCCTGTCGGTGACACCGAGGGCGAAGCCTTCGGGTTCGAAGGAGAGGCTGTGCTCGTCGACGCTCCGCGCCGCGAGGTGAGCACCGAGCGGATGCAGGGGATGCCAACGCAGACCCTCAACGACCTCAACCTCTTTGAAGAGGACGGCGCGACGCTCATCACATTGCTGATCGAGTACCCCGATAAGGAGACCCGCGACATGATCCTCGCCACCGGCATGGCCGACGGCATGGAGGCGTCGTACGCGCGGCTCGAGAGCATGGTGCTGGTCGCATAGCGCAGTTCTGGTCGACTCAGCGCTTTGCGCGGGTCGACCAGAATGCCGCCCACACGAGCACAGGCTGGAAGAACAGTCGCACGAAGCGCTTCATCTCGGTATCGAGCCCGAAGCCATCACGGTGATGCATCCACTGCGAGACGTTCCCAGGGAATACGGCGATGAAGAACAACGCCGCGATGACTCCGACCAGGCCGCGCCGACGTCGGGCGAACAGCAGAGCTGAGCCGAGCCCGATCTCGAGGCCGCCGGATGCCAAGACCGTGGTGTCCGGATCGAGCGGCACGAACTCAGGAACCTGCGCCTGAAACTCGCGACGGCCGAAGGTGAGATGCGAGACGCCGGCGAACACGAGAAAGCTGCCGAGCCCGATGCGGGTGATGGTGCGCGCGCGAGAAGTCATGGCATGACACTACGCGTGCGCGACGGCGTCAGTGCAGGTGCTTGACAAGAGTGCGGTTCACCGAGTCATCGCCCGCTGGGCAGCGAGCCGGATCGGGGCATTTGCTCCCCCGTAGCCGTCGTACTCGCCGCGGCGCTCGACCACCTCGAAGAACACGTCGCCGATCGTGCGCGTGTAGAAGTGGATGAACTCACCCGTGGCATCCCGGTCATAGAGCAGATCCAGGTCTCGCAGCGATGAGAGCAGTTCTTCCGAAAGACCGAACCGAGCCGACAGGTCGTCGTAGTAATTCGCCGGAATCCGCAGATGATCGATGCCCCGCTCACGTGCATTCCGCGCGACGGTGAAGACGTCATCGGTCCTGACTGCGATGTGCCGCGCGGGCGTCGGCGCCGTGGGAGGCGCCAGGTTGATCGGCACACGCACGATGCCGTCTGATGTGCGCATCACCTGACTGCGAATAAGCCCGCGAGGGCCAGGAACGTCGGCGGGCGGGTCGGCGTGCAGCGAGAGCACGCTCGACATGAACAACACGGCCTCATCGAAGTCTTGCCAGGCATAGGCGAGGTTGATGTGATCGATTTCGCCGACCAAACCATTCACCGCACCCGTACCGCCATCGAACTCCTGCAGCCACGACTCTGCGATGGGCAGCGAGCTCCAGAACACCTGCGTTCCATCGGGCGCAGCGACGCCACGCAGCGCTTGCTCTCCTTCATACGTCCGACGGAATATAGCAGTCGAACCCAGCGCGATCGCACGGTCGACAGCAGCCTCGGCATCCTCCACCAGTAGTCCGATGCCCGACAGTCGTGGCTCATCGTGACGCACCTGCTCGTTCAGGATCACGCGCGCGGAACCCGCACTCCACAGGCGAACGGGTTTGGTGCGGTGACGTCCCTTGAAAGCAAACCCCAACTGCGCGAGCAGCTCGTCGACTTCGGCGAGATCTGCCCCTGCCACCTCCACGAAGTCGAGACCACTCACCTCTGACGCAGCGACCAAGCGCCCGTCATCCCAGTCGTTCGCGGCAGCGGTGCGATCGGCCAACCACACCAGCGATCGTTGCGCATGTGCGGCCGTGCGCACCGTATCGGTCTGGCGATAAGTGTCATTGAACACCTCGAGCGACCACGGTCCGGTGTACCCGGCTCGCACCACGTGCGTCATGAACTTCACCAGATCGAAGTCGCCCTCGCCGGGAAAAAGCCGATGATGCCGACTCCACGACAGCACGTCCATGTCGAGTGTCGGAGCATCCGCCAGTTGCAAGAAGAAGATCTTCTCGGCATCGATCTCCTCGATGCCAGCTGGGTCATGCCCGAGCGAGAGAATGTGGAAACTGTCGAGGCAGATCCCGAGGTTGGGCCGATCGGCCTTCTTCACGATCTCCCAGGTGCGTCGGTAGTCATCGACGTACTTTCCCCAGGCCAGCGCCTCATATGCGAGGCGGATGCCGTACACCGCTGCCCTGTCGGCCAGCTCACCCAACTGCCGCGCTGCCACCTCATCGTCGTCGATCGTGGCCGTACCGACGTTGCTGCAGACAAGCATCAGATCGGTGCCGAGGCGCTTCATGATCTGGAACTTCGCCTCGGCCCGCCTCAGCGTGTCGGCGAAGACGTCGTCGGTGACACCCTCCACGTCGCGGAACGGCTGGAACATTTCGATCCGCAGTCCGAGTCGATCACAGAGTGCCCGAATCTCTTCTGGAGACTCGGGCGCGGCGATGAGATCGGCATCCATGATCTCGACTCCAGCGAAGCCGGCTTCAGCGCAGGCATGGAGTTTGTCGACAAGTCCACCAGAGAGGCAGACGGAAGCTATTGAGGTGAGCATGGCAGTGAACGTACCAGTTTGTACATTAATTTCCCAGAGGTGTTGCCCAATCAATGTACTAACCGGTACATTCGGTTCTGCATCACTCAACTCGAGGGACAAAGGCGTCGTGACTCAAGAACATCAACCCCAACGCACCGGCACACTGCGCCGCATCGCGCGTGTCATCACCGGCATAGAACTCACCATCGGCGCTGTCGCCGTGATGGTCATCTTGGTTCTGGTTTTCTACCAGGCACTGCAGCGCTACCTGCCGATCGAGAGCATCGCGTGGACAGGTGAGCTCGCCCGCTTCGCCCTGCTCTGGGCAACCTTCTCCGCGATGGGCATACTCGTCACGAGCCACGGCCACATCGCCCTCGAGCTCGTCGACTCGATCCGCAACCCCATGGTGGTGCGCATCATCCAGGTCTTCGCACTCCTGGTCGTCGCTGCTGCCGGTTTCGGGCTCAGCCTCGAAGCATGGGCACTCGTCTCGACTCAAGGAATCGTGAAGTCGCCCGTGCTGCGCATCCCGATGTCGTGGGTCTACGTCCCCGTACTCATTGGCACGATCAGCACCACAATCCGCGCGCTCATCTCGGCATTCGATATCGCAAGAAACGGCCCAGTGGCCGCCGATGTCGAAGAAGATCTCCCGGAGGCCGCAGGACTATGACTCTTCTCCTTCTCGCCCTCGCGATCGCTCTGCTTCTGGCGCTGCGCGTGCCGGTGCCCTTCGCCTTCCTCGGCCCGTCGCTGGTCTATATGGCCATCGAAGGCCAGTCGGTCGGCATGGCGCTGCGCACAGTCACCAACGCAGCCAGCAGCTTCCCACTGCTTGCCGTCCCCCTGTTCATCTTCCTCGGCGCACTCGCCAATCACGCCGGCATCGCAGACCGCCTCTTCCGGTTCGCTCAGGAGGGGCTCGCGAACATCCGTGGAAACCTCGGGTATGTCGCCGTCGGTACCAGCGTCGGCTTCTCCTGGATGAGTGGCTCCGCTGTTGCGGATGCTGCGGCCCTCGGCAAGGTTCAGATCCCCGCGATGATCCGCGCAGGGTACGGTCGCCGCTTCGCCACTGGGGTGTCAGCAACCTCATCCCTCATCGCACCAGTCATGCCCCCGAGCATCCCCGCAGTGATTTACGCCGGGCTCGCCGCCGCGTCGACTGGAGCACTGTTCGCGGCATCCGTCATCCCCGCCATACTCATGGCCATCGGCATGTGCATCGTGGTCTGGGTGCTCGTGCGGCGCATGCCGAACATCAAGAAGGGCACCTTCAACAAGGCCGAGTTCCTGGACTCGACGAAGGGCGTCATCCTTCCTCTCGTCGCGCCGTTCATCATCCTGGGCGGCATCCTCGGCGGATTCTTCACCCCGACAGAGGCGGCCGCCGTCGGCGTCGTCTACATCATCTTCGTCGGCCTGGTGCAGCGCTCGCTGAGCCTGAAGAGCTTCATCAAGGCGCTCACCGAGACCGTCACCATCACCGCGTCGATCATGATCATCGTGGCCTCCGCCTCGCTGCTCGGCTACATCCTCGCCCTCGAGCGTCTGCCGCAGATGATCACCGAGCTGGTCTTCACAATCACCGACAGCCCGACGGTGTTCCTCATCCTCGTGACCGTTGTCATGTTGATCCTTGGCACTGTCATCGACGCGACGGCCATCCTCGTGCTCACCGTGCCGATCATCCTGCCGATCGCGAACCAGATCGGTATCGATCCGATCGTTCTCGGTGTGCTGATGATCTTGTCGCTCATGATCGGCCTGCTCACCCCGCCGGTCGGAACCGTGCTGTTCGTCACGGCCGCGGTGTCGAAAACGCGCATCGGCGACGTATTCCGCGGATCGTTGCCGTTCATCATCCCGTTGCTCGTGATCTGCGTGCTCATCATCGCGTTCCCGAACGCCGTGATGTGGCTGCCGGGGGTGCTGGGGCTATGACGTTCGCGCCGCCTGCGACAGTCGTCGACGCTCGCCGTAGGGCCGTGCTCATCGGCCTGATCGGCGAGGGCGTGACTCCATCGCTCACGCCGGCCATGCACGAGCACGAAGGCGCGCGGCACGGCATGCACTACGTGTATCGCACGATCGATCTTGCGCCGAATGAGGGCACGACTGAATCGCTCAGCGCGCTGCTCGCCTCTGCCCGCCGCCTCGGATACAACGGGCTGAACATCACGCATCCGATCAAGCAGTCGATCGTTCCGCTGCTCGACGATCTCAGCGACAACGCACGTGCGGTGGGTGCGGTGAACACGGTCGTATTTACGGATGCCGGAACTGTCGGCCACAACACCGACGTGACGGGTTTCGCCGCCGCGTTGAAGGATGCCTTTGGGGCGGAGCGACTCGGACGCGTCGTGCTGCTCGGCACGGGAGGTGCTGGCTCGGCGGTCGCGACGGCCTTGGCGCAGCATCCAATCGATGAGCTTGTGCTGATCGACCAGCTGACTGCGCGTGCCGAGGTGCTCGCCGCGCAGGTTCGCGCGCTGCGCGGAGCGAATGTGGCCGGAGCGAACGTGAGGGCGGCCGGCGTCGAAGATCTGGCGGCCCTGCTGGGTGAAGCCGATCTGATCGTGAATGCGACGCCGATCGGCATGGCCGCTCACCCCGGAACGCCGTTCGATGTGGCGCTGTTGCCGGACAGCATCCGCGTCGCGGACATCGTCTATCGCCCCGTCGACACCGCACTGTTGCAGGCAGCACGCGCCCGGGGCATCCGCACCATGTCTGGGCTCGGCATGGCCATGCATCAGGCGGCTGACGCCTTCGAGATTTTCACGGGGGAGCGCGCAGACCGAAAGGCGATGCTTGCCGACCTGAATGACCTGGTCGCCACTGAGGCGACCATGAACCCCGCCACGCCGGGACCAGCACTACAGACAGCACCACCAACAGCAGCAGAAAGAGGAGAACAATCATGAATGCACGACGCACTCGGCGAACAATGTGGCTCGCCCTGGTCGCGGCACCGGCAATGATGCTGGTCGCCTGCTCGAGCGCAGGAGACGGCACCACCGGATCCGACGCCGGTGACGGCGACGCCGCCGCCACGCAGAAGCTCACACTCGCCCACAGTTACAACGAAGACCAGCCGCAGCATCGCTGCGGCGCGCAGGTCATCGCCGATGAGGTCACAGCCGCAGACGTCGGCCTCGAGATCGAGATCTTCCCGTCCAGCCAGCTCGGAGGCGACGCCGACCGCATCGCCGCGGTCGCATCCGGCGACATCGACATCGACATCCAGGGTGCTTCGGCACTCGGCGCGGTCTATGAGCCGATCAGCGTGCTCGACGCCGCCTATGCCTTCGACGATGCCGACCACCTGGCCGCCTTCATGGCGAGTGACGCCTCCGACACCGTCACCGCGGATTTCGAAGAGGCATCCGGCGTGCACACGCTGGGCGCATGGTCGGCGGGTGCGCGGCAGTTCACCGCGAACGTCCCGATTCGTACGCCAGCGGATCTGGAGGGTCTGCGCATGCGCTTCCCCGGTTCGCCGCAGTTCCTCATGAACGCCAAGGCGCTCGGCGCTGAGGCCACCGAGGTCGCTTACGAAGAGCTCTACCTCGCGCTGCAACAGGGCACCGTTGATGGTCAGGAGAACCCGATCACCAACATCGTCGCCTCGAACCTGAAAGAGGTTCAGGATTACGTCAGCATGAGCTCGCACCAGCTCAACACCAACCTGGTGATTATGGGCCCGATCTGGAACGACCTCAGCAGCGAGCAGCAGGAAGCCCTGACCGCGGCCACTGAGAAGGCCGTCGCTGAGGTCACCACCTGCGTCGCCGAAGACGAGGAGACGCTCCTCGAGGAATGGCGTACCGGTGATGACTGGGAGGTCATCGAGGATGTCGATCGCGACGTATTCAGTGAGAAGGCCGAGGAATACCTCTCCGGCGTTCTGACCGGCGATTCGCTCACGGTGTACGAGGCAATTCGCTCCACCTCGGAGTGATTCTTCCTGCATGACGCGTTCGGTACCGACGTTCACGGGGGAGGTGAACGGAGATGCGCTCGGGGTGACTCTCATCCACGAGCACATCTTCGTCACCGACCCTGAGCTCGATGTGAATATGCCTCATCCGGAATGGGATGAGCAGGCGATGATCGAACGCGCTGTGACGCTTCTGACGAAACTGTACGAGCAGGGCGTGCGCACGGTCGTGGACCTCACCGTGATCGGACTGGGCCGTGACGTGCGGCGGGTGGCCGAGGTTGCGGCACGTGTGCAGGTGCAGATCGTGGCTGCGACCGGATGCTACGCCGCAGAGGTTCTTCCGCCGTTCTTCAGGCTGAACGGGCCGGGGCTCGTCGTCGACGGCCCTGACCCGCTCGAAGCCCTCTTCGTTGGTGATATCGAACGGGGGATCGCAGGCACTTCGGTGCGCGCGGGGATGATCAAGATCGCCTCGGATACCGCGGGCCTGACGCCCGACGCTGCACGAGTGTTCGCGGCTGCCGCTGCGGCACATCTGCGTACCGGTGTTCCGATCACGACGCATTCGCATGCGGCATCCCGCGGCGGATCCGCGCAGCAGGACGAACTGGAGCGCCTCGGCGTACCGCTCGACCGAGTGGTGATCGGGCATAGCGGCGACTCGACCGACATCTCTTACCTGCGCGGGCTCGCCGATCGCGGCTCGTTCGTGGGCTTTGACCGCTTCGGAATGGAGCACGTCGCACGCGATGAAGATCGTGTGCGGATGCTGCTGCAACTGCTCGATGCCGGATACGCCGACCACATCGTACTGTCGCACGACGCTGCCGTGTTCAGCAGAGTGACTCCGCCGTCATGGCGTGCCGCCCACGTGCCGTCGTGGCATATGTCGCACCTGTTCGACACTGTGCTGCCCCAGTTGAGTGCGGCCGGGGTCGACGAGGCCACACTGCAGCAGTTGATGGTGGTGAATCCGCGGCGCGTGCTCGCGGGTGAGGCATGATGTGTGCACAGGCAACTGATCAGGGTGCCGAGGGGAACGAGAAGTGATGACGGATGCCGTGACCGAACCAGTGGTGCGCAAGCGCGATGCCGAGCGCACACGTGCGGAACTGCTCGCGGTCGCCACTGAAGCCTTCGCTGAGTCAGGTTACGCGGGCACCCGGGTCGACGAGATCGCCGAGCGCACGCAGACGACGAAGCGGATGATCTATTACTACTTCGGCGGCAAGGAGCAGCTCTACCTCGCGGTGCTCGAGAACGCGTATCGCGGCATCCGTGAAACCGAGCAGTCGATCCACGCCGGCGATCTGCCACCCGTTGATGCGCTGCGCCAGATCGCCGAGCTCACCTACGACCATCATCGAAATCACACCGAGTTCATCCGGTTGGTCTCGATTGAGAACATCCACCACGGTGAGTTCATCAAGCGACTTGACGGGCTGCGCACTCTGAACCAGCCAGCCGTTGATGTGCTCGAGGTCGTGCTTGAGCGCGGGCGCGAAGAGGGCACTGTGCGCTCGGATGTCGACGCCCTCGACGTGCACCTGCTGATCAGTTCGTACTGCTTCTTCCAGGTCGCCAATCAGCACACGTTCGGGTACCTGTTCGACCGTGACCTGCTCGCCGAGGAGCGTCGCGATCACCTCCGCTCGATGATCGGTGATGTGGTCGTGGCCTGGATGACTGCCGGGGTGTGAGTCTTCTCTGGTAGAGAGGGAGCATGGAACTCATCGACCTTCTGCGCGAACTGGATGCCGGACGCACCATCACGGGCGCCTCGCCGCTGCACGAAGTGATGCATCGAACCAGTCAGGAGGCACTGCGCATCACTGGCGAGTTGAACGGCGGCTATCACGAGCCACAGCGGGTGCGCAGCCTGCTGGCCGAGCTGATCGGGAAGCCCGTCGATGAGACAGTCACACTGTTTCCGCCGTTCTCATCGGACTTCGGCAAGAACATCACCTTCGGCAAGCGAGTGTTCATCAACTCCGGATGCAAGTTCCAAGACCAGGGTGGCATCACTATCGGCGACGACTGCCTTATCGGCCACAACGTCGTCATCGCCACGCTTAACCATGATCTCGCGCCGAGTCGTCGTACCGACCTGCATCCCGCTCCTGTCGTGATCGGACGTAACGTCTGGATCGGGGCGAACGCGACGATTCTTCCAGGAGTAACGATCGGGGAGGATGCCGTGATCGGTGCTGCTTCGGTGGTCACCAAGGATGTCCCCTCGAAGGCAATCGTCGTCGGCTCGCCAGCGAGGTTCATGCGCTCAGTCAGCGACTGAACGATCCCTGACCCGGTCGAAGGTCAGATCAGGCGGCGCAGCGCCTCTTCCAGCGAGATTCCCTGGGCGTCGGCGCGGTCGCGCAGTCGCGCGTGCTCATCGGATGTGAGCGTGACGCGCAGGTCGACGGGCCCCATCTCGGTCTCGAGCGAGTCGTCCAGACTGTCGAACAGACTGGATGCTTCGGCCCACAGTGGAGCGGCGGCTGGGGCTGCGGCGGGTGGGACTGCGACGCGTGGGGCTGGAGCGGATGCTGCGACGGGCGGTGCGACAACCGCGGCGGCGGGCGCGGCGGCGCTGGCACCCGATCCCATGGTGAACCCTGGCCCACGCTTCGGCTCCTGCTTCGCCTGGTATGCCTTCGCGGCAGAGTTCGCGCGCACATCTGCGGCCTCGTTGAGATCGTGGCCGGCGTGACCCTTGACCCACTCGAACTTCACGTTGCGGCCCTGCATCGCCTCGTCCAGCGACTCCATGAGCTCGCGGTTCAGTACAGGGGCGCCGTCGGCCTTGCGCCATCCGCGGCGCTTCCATCCCGGCATCCATTTGGTGATGGAGTCGATGACGTACTTGCTGTCGCACATGATCAGCAGCGGCTCGTCCGTGCCGGCGGTCGCGATCAGCAGCTCGAGTACCGCCTGCAGCTCGCCCTGATTGTTGGTGCCGTGCGGTGAACCGCCTGCTGCCCAATTCGCATCGTCGATGTACCAGGCCCAGCCATTGGGCCCGGGGTTTCCCAGGGCGGAGCCGTCTGCCGCGGCGGTGATCGTCATCCTTCAACCGTACGATGCCGTGCCGGTGTCCTCCGACCGAATCGGGCGACGATGCGTGCGCCAACCTCGGAGATGTGCACGTTCCTCGGAGGAATCGCGCGAATTCGTCCGACGGAAGCGCACATCTCCGAGCGAGGCGCTCGGCATCCGGCGCCAGGCAGCGGGTCAGGCGTCAACGCAGCATCGACAGCAGATGCTTCGCCACCTGCGCGGGTGTGAGCGCGGTCATCGCCGGCAGCTGAAGCACGTAGCGCGCGAAGATCACGCCGATGATCGCTGTCGCCATCCGGCGGGCGCGCTCCTGACCGAACTCCGCCACCAACGCCGTGAACACTGTGTGCTGCAGGTACGACATGAGCGCCGGCGAGCGTTCATCGCCGGTGGCGAGACGACGGGCGAACTCCACCAGACGAGCACCGTTTTCCGGATGCTCCCACACGGCGACGAGTCCGCGCACGAGCCGAGTGAGATCGATGTGCCCGTCCTCATCGGTCGCCGCGGCGACGACGTGATGCGGGGCCGCGCGCAGCGAGACGGCTGCTGCGATCAGAGCGTCTCGGGAACCGAAATGGTAATTGACCAGGGTGTGACTCACGCCCACCTCGTCGGCGAGCATCCTCGCTGACGTCGAGGTCAGGTCTCCGGCTTCGAAGTGCTGATGCGCGGCATTCAGCAGTCGTTGACGCGCAGTGGAGTCGCCCCGTGGCCGGCCAGGAGATTTATTGACCATGCTCGCATCATGACACGCACGGGGCGATCGTGAAGGTATGAGCATCCACATTGATACCGACTGCGTGATCGTCGGCGGGGGCCCCGCCGGACTCATGATGGCGCTGCTCCTGATGCGCCAGGGACTCGAGGTCACGGTCGTCGAGAAGCACGCCGACTTCCTGCGCGATTTCCGCGGCGACACGATCCACCCCTCCACCCAGGAGCTTCTCGGCGAGCTCGATCTTCTCGACGAATTCCTCACCAGACCGCACGCCGACATGCCGCGCGTCTCGATCAGCTGGCACGGCACCGTACTGACGCTGGCCGACTTCACCCACCTCCCCACCCGGCGCAAGGTCATGACGTTCATGCCGCAGTGGGACTTCCTCGACTTGCTGGCCGACACCGCATCGCGGCATCCGGGATTCCATCTACTCCGTTCGACCCGGATCGATGGGCTCACTCGGGAAGGCGGCCGCGTGGTCGGCATCACGGGCTCAGGGCTGGATGGGCCAGTCAGCGTCCGCGCCCGCCTCGTGGTTGACGCATCCGGTCGCGATTCGGACATCCGAGCGGCCGCCGGTCTCAACCCGATCGGAGGCGCCGCGGCGATGGACGTGCTGTGGTTGCGGCTCGTCAAGCACCCCGGTGAAACCTATCCGTTCGTTCAGGCGGGGGCGGGCATGATCATCACGATCGATCGCGGGGAGTTCTTCCAGATCGCGCACGTGATCCCCGCGGGCAGTTGGACGGGTGTGCCGGACGACGTCGAAAGGATGAAGGAGCGCATCGCGCGCATCTCACCTCGAATGGGAGAGGCCGTCGTCGATACTTCGCTCGACGATGTGCACCTGCTGCAGGTGCGACTGGAGCGGCTGCGCCACTGGTACACCGACGGGATGCTGTGCATCGGCGACTCCGCCCACGCGATGTCGCCCGCCGGAGGAGTCGGCATCAACCTTGCGATCCAGGATGCCGTGGCGGCCGCCCGCATCCTCGGCCCGATTCTGCGAGAGGGCCGACCGACCGTTTCGGATCTGCGGCGCGTGCAAAGGCGTCGAAGCCGTCCGACCCGCATTACGCAGTTCGTTCAGCGTCGCATGCAGCGCCCGCTGATGGCAGAGCGTGCCCCGGACGGGCCGCTGCCACTGCCGCTGCGACAGTTGCGCGATCACCCCGTGCTGACCCGACTCACCGGACGGTTCGTCGGGCTCGGCGTGCGGCCGGAATCACTCGTCGGAGGGCTCCGGCGGCACCACCGGGACGGAGATCGAAGTGACGCCCGTTCCCAATCCGAGGCTGAGCGGGGAAACGTCTGACTCGGGCAGGGAATCGACGGATCCCTCGCGCTCCAGCGGCTCGCCTGGCAATGCGGCCCAGGAGGTCTTCTCTTCCGGTTTTTGCGTGAACAGTCCCATGTATTCCTTAGAAGTCGGCGATGATGAGCTTCTTCATCGCCATCATCTTCTCGTACGCACCTGACCGGGACATGAGTTCACCCATGTTCTCCGGCACGATCTGCCAGCTGAGTCCGTACTGGTCGGCGAGCCAACCGCACACTTCGGCCTCGGGCACGGCGGTGAGCGCATCCCAATATCTGTCGAGCTCTGCTTGATCTGCGTAGCGCACCTCGAGCGAGACGCCGCAGGTGAAAGTGAAGTCCTGCTCGACGGCCGAATCCATCATCGCGAACCATTGCCCGGCCAGGCGGAACTCGCCGAACATCACGCTGCCGGCATCCGCAGGTCCCGTCTTCTCCGGATACTCCGCGATGAAGCCGACGCTGGCATCCGGGAAGAGCGAGGAGTAAAACGTTGCGGCCTCACGTGCCATGTTCTGCACCGGCCCTGCGAACATCAATTGCGGAATCAGGAACGGGCGCGAGTCTCCCTCGGGGCTCGTCAGCAGAAGCTGCCAGTTGACTCCGTAGCGATCCTGCACCCAGCCATAGCGGGGGCTGAACGGATACTCGCGGAGTTCCATGAGCACCGAACCACCGTCGGACAGCTTTGCCCAGGTCTCGTCGAGGCGCGCCTGGGCTGCATCCCGGTCGTCGTGGAATCGGAGCGGATCGAAGTTCAGCATGAACGACACAGAGCCGTTCGGCCGAAACTCATCACCGGCGTTGACCAGCGTAAGCAGGTAGCCGTCGATCACGAGGTCGACCGTCAGGGTCTTGCCCGCGAAGTCTGCCTGCCAATCCGGCACATCGTCCGGATATCGCGCGCCGACGGTGGCCGTAGCGCCAGGAAAGACGTCTTTGTAGAACGCACCGGCTTCATCGGCGTTTCGGTCGAACCAGATGTTCGGGATGATCTTCTGCGACATGACAGCTCCCTTACTGCGGATGGTTCCTCCTGCGATTCCAGAGTGCGCCGTCCGCGTCGCGGATGCAAGGGGGTTGCGTCGCCTCTGACCCTCATGCCTAGGGTGGGAAGATGGCTTCTCTCACCACATCCGACGTCGACTGGGCCTCGTGGCTGGGAACGCTTGTCGCTCTGCTCATAGGCATCGTCGCTGTCGCAGCGCTCGTGATCACCGTGCGCTTCATCGCCAACCGGGCACGCGGACGCTCGGCCTGGATCGGCGATCTGGAACGTCGCATCCGCGTGCCCGCTATGACGCTGGCATTCCTCATCACTGGATGGATCGCGTGTGCCGCGACGGCCCCCGCGACGCTGTCGTGGTGGTCAGTGCTGGAGCGTGTCCTGCTGATCGCTGTTGTACTGGTCGGGGCATGGGAGTTGTCGACCCTCGTCACCTTCGGCATGGAACGGCTCATGCAGTACGACAGTGCACGGGATGGTTCGAGCCCGGAGGCGCGGCGCCGTCAGACTCAGCTCACTGTGCTGAATCGACTTGTCGTGGTGCTGATATCGGTCCTCGCGATCGGTGCCGTGCTGTTCTCGTTCCCTGAGGTTCGGGCCCTCGGCACCAGCATCCTGGCATCCGCTGGCGTGGTGAGCATCATCGCGGGTCTTGCCGCACAATCCACCCTGGGCAACCTCATCGCCGGCGTACAGATCGCGTTCACCGATGCGATCAGGGTGGGCGATGTGGTTGTGATCGAGGGCGAGTGGGGGCGCATTGGTGAGATCAATCTCTCCTACGTCGTCGTCTACATCTGGGACGAGCGTCGGCTCATCCTGCCGTGCACCTACTTCACTTCGAGTCCCGTCGAGAGCTGGACGCGGAGGTCGGACAAGATTCTCGGCACCGTCTTCATGGACCTCGATTGGCGAGTGCCGGTGGATGCTGTGCGCGAGAAGTTCATGGAGATCATCGAGGCATCAGATACCTGGGACCGGCGTTCCGCGAACGTGCTGGTCACTGGATCCGAGGGCGGGTACGTGACGGTCCGGTTCAAGATCTCGGCCGCGAACTCGGACGATCAGTGGGATCTGCGCTGTCTCGTGCGCGAGAAGATCATCACCTGGTTGCAGCAGGAGCACCCCGAAGCGCTGCCCGTCACGCGCGTGGCGATGGAGCGTTCAGAGTAGAGGGCGTGTCGGGGTCGTCTCGCGTGTCGGGGTTGGCGTCGCGGACGGCATCGACGAGCCTGCGCCACGGGCCATCGAGCGCAGACTCCGGAAGGTCGCGCTCGTGCCGCGACTCCGGGGTGCGAGCGCGGATGCTCCAGATATAGCGGTCGGCGCCCTGCGGGCTGGGGCACGGCGCTTCCCACGGACAGCGATCGATCAGCTCGATCCACTGGGGCATCTCCTCGTGGGGCGGCTCGACCTGCCAGCGACGACGGATGCCGGCGATGCCTCCGGTGCGGACGACGGCGATGAGGATGGTGGAGTCGTCGTCCGACTCACTCTGCGGGGCTGCGTCGCTCATCTTCAAAGACTCCTACGGTCATCCAGGCGGAGCGGATCGCCGCCGAGGTTTCATCGTCGACAGCGGCCGCGAGCGTGGCATCCGCGAACTGGCGGAACGTCGCTGTGCTCGACAACCCCCCGGTCAACGCCCGATACCAAGTGAGGCCTGCTCGCTCCCAGGCGTTGCCGCCGAGCGTCGACGCCGCGAGCGCGAAGGCGCGGTTAGGGATGCCGGAGTTGATGTGCACCCCGCCGTTGTCCTCCGTGGTCTTCACGAAGTCGCGCATGTGTGCGGGCTGCGGATCCTTGCCGAGTTCGTCGTCGTCGTATGCCGTGCCTGGTTCGATCATCGATCGCAGCGCCCTGCCCTGCACCTCTTCGGTGAAGATCCCGGCTCCGATCAGCCAGGTTGCCTGATCTGCGGTCTGCCCTTCGCTGAACTGCTCGGTCAACGCACCGAACACATCGGCAATCGATTCATTCAGCGCGCCCGGCTGGCCCTGGTACTCGAGGTTCGCAGTGTGCTGGATGACACCGTGCGCGAGCTCATGGCCGACGACCGTGATCGACCCGGTGAAGCCGCGGAACACCTCGCCGTCGCCGTCTCCGAAGACCATGCGCTCGCCGTCCCAGAAGGCGTTGTCATAGTCAACGCCGTAGTGCACCGTAGCGTCGAGATCCGCGCCAAGACCATCGAGGGAATTTCGCTGGAACGCCGCAAGCAGCAGCTCGAACGTGGCACCGAGGCCGTCGAAGGCCTCGTTCACCGCGGTGTCGTCGACGGGCGCTTCCTCTTCGGTGCGCATCACGAGGCCGGGCAGCTTTTCGGTGTTCTGCGCGTCGCTGATCGTGCGGTTCGGAGCATCCGTCAGCTCTGCGACGAGGTCGCCGTCTGCATCGATCGACAGGTTGATGCGGGCGCGGTACGGCGGGCGCCCGGCGAGCAGCGTCTGGCGTGCGGCATCTGCCGCTCGAGGGAAGCGCCCAGACTCGGCCAGGCGCGAGAGCAGGTAGGCCGGGATGATGGCGTGTGCGCGGTGGTCCATAACGCGACCCTACGCCGGGAGTCGGACGTCTGTCATCGGCGGACGCACAGCAGTGTCTGCCCGGGGAGCACTCTCCCAGCGCACTCGCGTAAAATCAGCCCAATGACCGATGCGCCTGTAGCCGACGACCGCGACCTCGGCGACGGTCTCGACCCGTCGGATCTCGAGACCACACTGCGCGTACTCGCCTCTATGGATCAGATCGACGAAGAGCATCCCGACTATGTCGCCGTCCGCCGTGCGACCGCCGCGATGTTCAAGGCCGTCAAGCGTGTGCGCCGCAAGGAGATCCGTGACGCGATCGCCGAGGCAGACAGGGCGGTCGTTGCAAACACCGCCACTGGCGCCCCCGACCGCATCGACGATGAAACGCGCGGCCACGACCTGCAGACGTCGACGGATGCTCCGATCGCGGGCGAGCTGCTCAAGCCCCGCAACTGCTACATCTGCAAGCAGCCGTACACGCTGGTCGATGCGTTCTATCACCAGCTCTGCCCCGAGTGTGCGCGCTTCAGCCACGGCAAGCGCAACGCTCGCACCGATCTCACTGGGAAGCGTGCGCTGCTCACCGGAGGACGCGCGAAGATCGGCATGCACATCGCGCTGCGGCTGCTCCGCGACGGCGCGCACCTCACGATCACCACACGGTTCCCCCGCGACGCGGTCCGTCGGTTCTCATCTCTGCCCGACTCAGCTGACTGGCTGCACCGCTTCCGCGTCGTCGGCATCGACCTGCGCGACCCCGCTCAGGTGATCGCGCTCGCCGATTCGGTCGCAGCTCAGGGCCCGCTCGACATCCTCATCAACAACGCTGCGCAGACTGTGCGGCGCTCGCCGGGGGCATACTCACTGCTGGCGGATGCCGAGATACAGCCGCTTCCGGACGGACCGCTGCCCGAGATGGAGACGTTCGGGCACACTGCCGATCCGCATCCGCAGGCCCTCGCGGCATCCGTCGCCTCGCATCCGCTCTTGTCTGTCGCAGCCCTCGGCGGCACCGTCGCCGAGCAGGGTGGGCAGGCTCTGACCGCCGAAGACCTCGCGCGCCTCGCGATGGCGCCCGGGTCGTCGTCGCTGGCGAAGCACGCCGACGGTACGGCGATCGATGCCGGCGGTCTCGTGCCAGACATCAACAGCGTGAACAGCTGGGTGCAGTCGATCGAGCAGGTCGATCCGCTCGAGATGCTCGAGGTGCAGCTCGCGAACACGACCGCGCCGTTCCTGCTGATCAGCCGTCTGCGGGCGTCGATGGCGGCATCCGACGCGCACCGTAAGTACGTGGTGAACGTCTCGGCGATGGAGGGGCAGTTCTCGCGCCGCTACAAGGGTCCAGGGCACCCGCACACGAACATGGCCAAGGCTGCGCTGAACATGCTCACGCGCACCAGCGCCGGCGAGATGCTCGAGAAGGACGGCATCCTGATGACCGCGGTCGACACTGGCTGGATCACCGACGAGCGCCCGCATGCCACCAAGGTGCGCCTCGCTGAGGAGGGCTTCCACGCCCCGCTCGACCTTGTCGACGGCGCCGCCCGAGTTTACGACCCGATCGTGCAGGGCGAGGCCGGGGTCGATGTGCACGGGGTGTTCCTGAAGGACTACAAGCCGAACCCCTGGTGAGTTCTGCCTCGCCTGTTACATCTGTCGGAGGGTGTTGCACCTGACGGAACGTTTGGCCTGATTGCTCCGACAGCTGCAACAACGTCCGACGTTCGTAGCATCGCCGGTGCCACCGTCAGTGCGCGGGGACCTCGAGGTTTGCGGATGCCCAGGTGCCGAGTTGGCCGAGGATCGGCAGCAGACCGTCACCACTTGCGGTCAGCGCGTATGACACCGTGACCGGTGGACCATCATCGACGGTGCGGGCGATGAGCCCGGCCTGGGCGAGTTCGGCGAGACGGTCGGAGAGCACGGTGTCACTGATGCCTGCGACCGCGCGGCGCAGGGTGACGAACGTGGTCGGGCCGCTACCGAGCGTTGAGATGATCATGCCGTTCCAGCGTTTTCCGAGCACGCTGAAGGCCAGTGTGACCGCGGCGTCACACACGTGGATCGCTGTTTCAGCTTCCGCCATAGCCCCATCATACCTGTGCTACGTTAACGCAAGTCGCTAAGAAAAACCTAGCGACTCCGAAAATGAAAGGTCGCCTCATGTCCCTGTTCCGCCTGGATGCCAGCATCCTGCCCGCGACGTCCGCCAGCCGTTCGCTTGCCGACCTCGTCGAAGCCGAGTGGACAGCATCCCACCCGGATTCCACGGTGACCCGTCGCGACGTCGCTGCCGATCCGGTCCCCGCGACGGCGTGGACGGATGCCGTCACGTCCGGATTCGTCGACGAAGCGCAGCGCACGGAGCGCCAGAACGAGGCGCGAGCCCTCGCGACAACCTTCGCCGACGAGCTGATCGACGCCGACGCATTGCTGTTCGCGGTGCCACTGTACAACTACGGCGTCTCGCAGCACTTCAAGACCTGGTTCGACCTGACCTACACGGATTCGCGCACCGACCCCACCGGTACCGCGCTTCAGGGAAAGCCCGCGACCCTCGTCACCGTGCTCGGCGGTAACTACGGCCCCGGCACGCCCAAGGAAGGCTGGGACCACTCCACTGCGTGGCTGCGTCGCGCGCTCGAAGACGTCTGGGGCCTCGACTTGCGCGTCGTGCAGCGCCCGTTCACGCTCGTCGGCGTGAATCCGGCCATGGATGCCTTCGCCGACGTCGCTCTTGAGCTGAAGGGTGAGGCTGAGAAGTCGGCCAAGGTCTACGGTCAGGAGCTTGCCGCGACGCGACGCGCCAAGGTCGCCTGAGCCTGCTGCGCGAGATATGCCGCGCGTTCGCGTTCGCGAGCGTCGAGGCCGCGCACGGTTGGGCGGACTTCGCAGTGATGGGCGGAGGAATCCAAAGAATTCCTCCGCCCATGGGTGCGTTCTCCGCCCAAGGCGACGCACCCCCGGGCGGCGCGAGGCCCGAGGTGGTGCGAAGCCCGAGGCGGCGCGAGGTCGGCTCAGCGCAACGACCGGAAGAACTCCTGCACGTCGCCCAGCAACAGTTCGGGCTCCTCGAGGGCGGCGAAGTGCCCACCGCGACCCTCGACGTCCGTCCAGCGCACGATGTTGTTCGCCTTCTCCTCGGCGAAGCGCAGCCCCACGTCGTGTGCGAACACGATCACGGCGGTGGGCACGCCCGAGCTCTCCGGCACTGCGCCCCATCCGGCATCCTGGGCGTAGCCGACGTATGCCGCCGTGCCGCCGGTGGACGTGAGCCAGTACAGCGAGGCGTTGTCGAACAGGAACTGTTCGCCGACGAGGTCAGCTGCAGGAGTTTCGGCGGGGTGGGTCCATTCCTGGAACTTGTCGAGGATCCACGCGAACTGACCGACGGGGCTGTCTGCGAGCATCGCGCCGATCAGTGCGGGCCGCGTCGACTGGATCGCGATGTAGCCGAACTCTTTCTGCATAAATTCGCCAACCCGACGCAGTCGATCCCGTTCCCACGGCGTGAGCGAAGCCGCAGTCTCGTCGTCGATCTGACCGACGAACGTGCCGAGCGAGCCGTTCGCGTGCACGCCGATCACGCGGTCGGGTGCGAGGCGCCCCAACTCCGGAGCGACACCGGCGCCCATGTCACCGCCCTGCACGGCGAAGCGGTCATAGCCGAGACGGGTCATCAGTTCGAGTATCACGACGGCGATGTCGCTGCGCTTCCAATCACGGCCGACCAGCGGCATCGAGAACCCAAAGCCGGGATGTGACGGGATCACCACATCGAACGCATCGGATGCCTCGCCGCCATACGCGACCGGATCCGTCAGCGGGCCGATCAGCTTCTCGAACTCGAGGAAAGATCCGGGCCAACCGTGCATGAGCAGCAGCGGAGTTGCATCCGGATGCGGCGACTGCACGTGCACCGCGTGGATGTTCTGACCGTCGATGTTCGTGATGATCTGGGGCAAGGCGTTGAGCCGTTCTTCGGTCGCACGCCAGTCGTGGGCCGCCCAGCGGGCGATGAGGGTCCGCAGTTCGGATGACGGGATACCGGTGCTGCGGTCGTCGACCGGGAGCGGCTGCTCAAACCTGGCGTTCGCGAGACGTGAGCGGAGGTCGTCGACGGCGGAGTCGTCGATCTCGATGCGGAAGGGCTGGACGCGAGCGTCGGTCTGGTTCGTGGTCATGTCTTCACTCTCTCGCCGTAAACGGTCACAATGTGTCCTGATACAAGAACAGAATGAGGGCATGACTCGAACCACCGGACGCACTCTCGCCCTCCTCTCACTGCTCCAGGTGCGCAGAGAGTGGAGCGGCGCCGAGTTGCGCGCGCGCCTCGAAGTGAGCGACCGCACGCTGCGGCGCGACATCGACGATCTGCGCGAGCTCGGGTATGGCGTCGAAGCGACGCGCGGGCGGCACGGCGGCTATCGACTCGGCGCCGGCGCAGAAGTCCCGCCCCTCGCGCTCGCCCCCGATGAGTCGGTCGCGATCGCGATCGGGCTGCGGATGGCCGCGACAAGCGTGGTCACCGGGATGGAGGATGCCGCGGCGCGCGCCCTCGCGAAGCTGGAACAGTCGCTGTCGCCATCGACGAGACAGCAGATCGTCGACGTGGAGCGCGCGATGGTGCCGCTCACTGGGGGACGACAGGACATCGACTTCGAGGTCATCACCGTTCTCGCCACGGCGATCGCGGGGCGGCGGCGACTGCGGATCGACTACACGCGCCATGACGGCGTCGAGGCGGTGCGGATCATCGAGGCGCACCGCATCGTGCACACCGCCGAGCGCTGGTACCTCGTCGCTTGGGACTCAGAGCGGGAGGCGTGGCGCACACTGCGGGTGGATCGTCTGCGGCGGCCGGCGATGCTTCGGGATGAGTTTCCGCAACGTGACATCCCCGATGAGGCGCTGCGACAGTTCACCACTCGGAGCATCACGACGGCGCCGTACCCCTATCGCGCACGGCTGCGGATGCACGCGCCGGCAGCCGTGGTGTCGCAGCATTTCGGTGCCACCATCGCCGAGGTCGTCGACAGCGGCGACGGCACCAGCATTCTCACCGCCGGGTCCCGTACGCCCGAGGAGTTTGCGCTTTACATCGGGATGAGTGGCATCGAGTTCGAGGTGCTCGAGGGCGACGAGCTGCGCCAGGCGCTGGGCGCGGTCGCTGAGCGGATGCTGCGGGGCCACGCCCGCGCGGACGGGCGGACTTCGCAGTGATGGGCGGAGAATTCTCCCGTATTTCTCCGCCCGAGCGTGCGTTCTCAGCCCATCGAGGTGCCGCCGGCCTCACAACGCGGGCAGTCGCACCGTGACGACGAGCCCGCCGCTCCTTCGTGACTCCAGCTCTAGCGTTCCGCCGTGGGCGCGAGTGATCCCCTCGGCGATCGCGAGGCCGAGGCCGGTACCCACGTGGGCCGCGTCCTTGCTGCGGGATCGGGCCGTCTCGCGTTGAAACGGCTCGCGCAGTGTCGCGAGGAGGCCCGCGGGGATGACCTCGCCGGTGTTCTCGATGATCACGACCGCATCCGCGGGTCCCGACTCGGTGTGCACGTCGATCCAGCCGTCAGCGGTGAGGTTGTGCACGATCGCGTTGTGGACCAGATTCACGATGAGCTGTTGAAGCAACGTCGGCGACCCGCCGGTGACGGCTGTCGTACCGCGGATGCGGAGCATGACGCCGCGTTGGTCGGCGAGCGGATGCAGGGTCTCCACGGCCTCTTCTGCCAGGAGAGACAGGTCCACACTGCGTCGTTCGAAGTTGCCGCGATCGGCGCGCGCCAGCAGAAAAAGCGCGTCGGTCAGCGCGATCGCCCGCGCATTGACATCCTTCAGTCGATCGATGAGTACGTCGACGTCGCGATCAGGGTCGTCTCGCGCTACCTCGAGCATCGTCTGCGAGATCGCCAGCGGCGTGCGCAGTTCGTGCGAGGCGTTGGCGGCGAAGCGTCGCTGTTCCTCGACGTGCGCTTCGAGCCTGGCCAGCATCGTGTCGAACACGTCGGCGAGGTCGCGGAACTCGTCCTTCGGACCGGCCATGTCAACGCGATGCGAGAGTGATCCCTCGGCTGCCAGACGTGCGGCGTCGTTGAGGCGGGTGAGTGGCGCCAGCATCCGTCCTGCCAGAAACCAGCCGCCGACCAAGCCGAGCGCAAGGAGGAAAAGGAGTGCGGCGACTGCCGGCGGGGTGAACGCGCGGAGCAGGTCGGAGCGATTGGGGATGAATGGTCCAGGCCCGCTGATCTGCCCATCTGGTACGTAACGCAACAGGAACAGGGCGACAACAGCCATTAGCAGCACGCCCGAGATCATGAGGAATCCGGCGTAGCTCAGCGTGAGCTTCAGCCGCGCGCTCATGCCAGGGCGCCTAGCCATCTGCGGCATCCGTTTCGGCATCCGCATCGATCCGATAACCCACCCCTGGAACCGTGCGGATCAACCACGGCTCTCCCAATCGTTTGCGCAGGGATGACACGGTGATGCGCACGGCGTTCGTGAACGGGTCCGCATTCTCATCCCAGGCGCGCTCCAACAGCTCTTCCGCGCTGACGACTCCGCCTGCCGCACTGACGAGAACTTCCAGCACCGCGAACTGCTTCCTCGTGAGGGCGACGTACCGGTCGTCGCGGTACACCTCACGGCGGAAGGCGTCGAGCCTGAGCCCCGCTACCTCCTGCACCGGCGGCCGGGAATGAGCGCGGCGACGATCCAGTGCGCGCAGGCGTAACACGAGTTCTCGCAGTTCGAACGGCTTGGTGAGGTAGTCATCCGCACCGAGTTCGAAGCCGGAGGCCTTGTCATCGAGTCGGTCCGCGGCCGTGAGCATGAGGATCGGGATACCACTGCCGGAGTCGACGATCCAGCGCGCGATCTCGTCGCCGGATGGCCCGGGGATGTCGCGGTCGAGCACGGCGATGTCGTAGCTGTTCACCGATAGCAGCTCAAGGGCAGTGTCGCCATCGCCTGCGATATCGGCAGCGATCGCCTCGAGCCGGAGACCGTCACGCACCGCCTCGGCGAGGTAGGGCTCGTCCTCGACGATCAACACACGCATGGCTGAATCCTACGCATCGGCGCATATCGCGAGCGTATGAAGAACCGCATACGACAGGGCAACGGCGGGCTGTCTTCACTGGAGATATGAAAACTACCTCTGTGCCTCCCTCGACACTTCGACGCCGCCGGGTCCTGGTCGCCCTCGCCACACTTGCCTTCGTGGTGATCGCGGCTTTCGCCGTGCAGCAGTCGTTGGCGGTGGCATCCTCGGCGTCCTCCCCATCCTTCGCGTCAAGCGGCGGAGTCGAGGCTTCGGGTGAGGTCACCGAAGCCGACGGGGCCATCCGCGACGGCGGGCAGCCCTCGGTCTTCGACGAGACGTCCCCTGCGGTGGCGGGGCTCGACCCGGAGTTGATCGCCGCGGTGCGCAGCGCAGCGACGGATGCGAGAGCGGACGGTGTCGAGTTCTGGGTCAACAGCGGCTGGCGCTCGGAGGCGTTGCAGGCGCAACTGCTACGCGAGGCCGTTGTGACCTACGGTTCGGAAGAGGAAGCGGCACGGTGGGTGGCGACACCGGAGAATTCCTCCCATGTCACGGGGGATGCCGTCGACATCGGACCGCTGCGCGCGCTGGATTGGCTCGCGCAGCACGGCTCCGATTACGGCCTCTGCCAGACCTACGGGAACGAGTCCTGGCACTACGAACTGCGTCCGGAGGCACTCGACGTCGGATGCCCTCAGATGTACGCAGACCCGACCGAGGACCCACGGATGACGAGATAAGCCCCGCGCTGCAGGCGGTCGTGTAGGTTGCTCAGATCTGGCTCATCCCGCTTATCGCCGAGCGAGCAGCATCAAGGAGGAGTTCCATGAACGATCGCGCCGATCCCGCGGACGACCCTCTGGTCGCGTGGCGCCGCGTTGTCGAGACCGACTTCCCGTTGCTCACGGAGTGGCTGAAGCGACCTCACGTGCACCGCTACTGGCAGCATGACTTCACGCCAGAGGGAGTTGCGCGGGATTTCGGCCCCGGCACTCGAGGCGAGGAAGCGGGGGAGGACCTGCTCGTGTCGCTGGATGGGCAACCCGTGGCGCTCGTTCAGCGCTCCCGCATCGCCGACTATCCCGAGGAATTTTTAGAGCTCAGCGCGATCGTCGATGTACCGGCGGGAGCGGTGACCGTCGACTACTTCATCGCGGACCCGTCGCACACGGGGCGCGGCCTCGGCAGCGCGATCATCCGCGCGGTCGTCGCAGATACCTGGTCGAGCTACCCCGAATGTCCAGCGGTCATCGTGCCTGTCGTGGCGGGCAACATCGCGTCGTGGCGAGCCCTGGAGAAGGCCGGATTCCGACGCGTGGGTGAAGGCGAGATGGAGCCGGAGAATCCGATCGATCTGCCGCTCCACGTCATCTCGAGGATCGACCGCCCCCGACCGCGGGCCTAGAGTCGATCGATTCCGGTGACCGTGACGACGGCTTCGCCCGCCTCATCGGATGCCGCAAGATCGATGGTCGCGGCGATGCCCCAGTCGTGGTCGCCCGCGGGGTCATCGATGATCTGACGCACGGTCCAGCTCGTGGGTCCCTCGGTCAGGAGCAGCAACTTCGAGCTGCGCGCGTCGGCACCGGTGAGGATCTCGTCGTGGTCGGCGAAGTAGCCGTCGAGCGCGGCATCCCAGGCATCCGATCCGAAGGTGGGATCGAGTACGGCCAGCGCATCGACGTCCTCACGGGCGGCGAGCTGCACCCGGCGGAACATCTCATTGCGCACCAGGATCCGGAAGGCGCGCACGTTCGACGTGAGACGCTTCGGCGCCGGCGGCACGATCGGTGCGTCATCATGACGGGGCAGATCCACCACCCCGTTATCGATGCCAGCGCGCAACTCTTCCCACTCGTCGAGAAGGCTGGAGTCGACCTGCCGGACGAGCTCACCGAGCCACTCGATCAGGTCGCGCAGATCCTCGCTCTTGAGGTCTTCGGGGATGGTCTGCGACGCCGCACGATAGGCATCAGAGAGGTACCGCAGCACCACGCCCTCTGACCGTGCGATCTTGTAGTACGCGACATATTCCCCAAACGACATGGCTCGCTCATACATGTCGCGGACGACGGCCTTCGGGTGCAGTTCGAAGTCACGGATCCACGGTTGCGCGGCGCTGTACGTCTCAAACGCTGCGCCCAGCAGCTCCTCGAGCGGCTTCGGATACGTGATCTGCTCGAGCATCTCCATCCGCTCGTCGTACTCGATGCCCTCGCGCTTCATCTCGGCGACCGCTTCGCCACGAGCGAGGAATTCCTGTTGGCTCAGCACCGCCCGAGGATCGTCCAGGGTCGATTCGACGATCGAGATCATGTCCAGCGCGAAGGTGGCGGCATCCGGATCAAGCAGTTCGAACGCGGCCAACGCGAACGGCGACAGCGGCTGGTTCAGGGCGAAGTTCGGCTGTAGATCGACGGTGAGGCTGATCGTGCCATCGGCCGACTGCTCGACGATGCCCGATTCGCGGAGCGTCCGATAGATCCCCAGCGCGCGGATGGCCAGCATTCGCTGTCGGGCTCGTGGCTCGTGGTTGTCATATATCAGTGCGCGTATATTTCCGAACACGTCGCCGCCGCGGCCGATCACGTTGAGCATCATCGCGCTCGTGATCTGCATGTGCGAGGTGAGGGTCTCGGGTTCCGCATCGATGAGCTTGCGGAACGAGGGCTCCCCCCACGACACGAACCCGTCAGGGGCCTTCTTGCGGATTAGCTTTCGCTTCTTCTTCGGGTCGTCGCCGGCCTTTTTGATCGCTGCGGCGTTCTCGGTCTCATGCTCCGGTGCCTGAACGACGACGGTTCCCGCGGTGTCGAATCCCGCGCGGCCTGCGCGCCCTGCGATCTGATGGAACTCGCGGGCATTCAGCTGCCGCATCCGTGTGCCGTCGAACTTCGTCAGCGCCGTGAACAGCACCGTGCGGATCGGCACGTTGATGCCCACTCCGAGGGTGTCGGTGCCGCAGATGACGCGCAGCATCCCGCGCTGTGCGAGCTGCTCGACGAGTCGCCGATACTTCGGCAGCATGCCGGCATGGTGCACACCGATGCCTGCGCGCAGGAACTTGGACAGCGTCTTGCCGAAAGCCGTGGTGAAGCGGAACTCTCCGATGAGGGCGGCGATCGCGTCGCGCTGTTCACGCGTCGCGATCTTCGTGCTCGACAGCGCCTGGGCACGTTCCATGGCGGCGGCCTGCGAGAAGTGCACGACGTAGATCGGCGACTGGCTGGTATTCAGCAGGTCATCGACCGTCTCGTGAATGGGCGTCATCTCGTAGAAGAAGTGCAGCGGCACCGGTCGTTCGACTCCGGTCACCGTCGCGGTCTCGCGGCCGGTGCGACGGGTCAGATCCTCAGCCAACGCAGTGACGTCGCCGAGCGTCGCCGACATCAGAATGAACTGAGCCTGAGGCAGCGTGAGCAGCGGCACCTGCCATGCCCACCCGCGTTCGGGGTCGGCATAGAAGTGGAACTCGTCCATCACGACCTGGCCGACGTCGGCCGTAGGGCCTTGACGCAGGGCGAGGTTCGCGAGGATCTCGGCCGTGCAGCAGATGATCGGCGCATCCGCGTTCACGGACGAGTCGCCGGTGATCATCCCGACGTTCTCGGGCCCGAACGTGTCGACGAGCGCGAAGAACTTCTCGCTCACCAGCGCCTTGATCGGCGCCGTGTAGTAGCTGCGTCGGCCCTCAGCGAGGGCGGCGAAATGCGCGCCGATCGCGACGAGCGACTTGCCGGTGCCGGTAGGCGTCGAGAGGATCAGGTTCTGCCCGGAGACGATCTCGATGATCGCCTCGTCCTGTGCCGGGTAGAGCTGGATGCCTGTGGACTCAGCCCATTCGACGAACGCCATGTACACGGCATCCGGGTCGACGGCTCCCGCATCGTCGCGCAGGGAGGTCGGATCGAGGCGCGCGGAGGAAGTCATGGTCCTTCGATCATCCCTCACTGAGCTGACCGGCATGCGCGCTCAGCGTTCATAACTCCTCAGAATTGGCGCGTGATGACGATCACACGGGCCGAAACAGCCCGAACTGGTCCAAATCTGCGGAGTTATGAACCGCAGAGACGGGTGCCGTGGCCCTCAGCAGCCTCAGGCTTTCTTGACGACGCTTGACTTCAAAAGCATGGGGCCGAATCCGTCGACCTTGCAGTCGATGTCATGGCCGTTGACCGGATCGATGAGACGGATACCGCGTACCTTGGTTCCTGCCTTGATCGCCTGCGACCCCTTCACCTTGATGGAGGTGGTCACCACGACGGTGTCGCCATCGGCCAGCACGTTGCCGACAGCGTCCTTCACGACGGGAGCGGTGTCGGCATCTTCTGAGGCGGACTCAGACTCGGTCGGGGACCATTCGTGTCCGCACATCGGGCAGACGAGCAGCGCGCCCATCTCATACGCGTGCTCGCTGGAGCATTCGGGACACAGGGGAAGAGAATCGGGCATGGTTCCATGCTCCTCGAAACCTCACCCGACTCGCAACATGACAACGACGCGCCGTGCGGCGCCGTGCGCCGTGGTCAGGAGGTCGCTGCGCGCAGCGCGATCTCGATCATGTCGCCGAAGGTCTGCTCGCGCTCGTTGGCTGTCGTCTCTTCGCCCGTGATGAGATGGTCGGAGACCGTGCAGATGCTCAGCGCGCGGCGGTCGTAGTACGCCGCGAGTGTGTACAGCCCGCTCGTCTCCATCTCGACGCCCAGGGCGCCGTGCTTCACGAAGGGCTCGGTCAGCTCAGGCCGGGTGCTGTAGAACTGGTCACTCGAGAACAGCAGCCCGACGTGAACACTCGACGAGATCGGCAGTTCCTCGCTTGCCTCGACCGCCGCGCGCAGCAGCGAGAAGTCGGCGACCGGCGCATAGTCGAGTCCGTTGAAGCGCACGCGGTTGATGCCCGAATCGGTGCAGGCGCCGTTCGCGATGATGATGTCGCGCACCGCGAGCTTCTCGGTCAGCGCGCCGCACGACCCGACTCGCACGATCGTCTGCACGTCGTATTCGTTGAACAGTTCGTTGGTGTAGATCGCCATCGACGGCTGCCCCATACCTGAGCCCTGCACCGAGACGCGGTGCCCATTCCACGTGCCGGTGAATCCCAGCATCCCGCGGGTTTCGGAGTACAGCACCGCATCGGAAAGGAACGTCTCGGCGATCCACTTCGCACGCAGTGGGTCACCGGGGAACAGGACGATGGGTGCGATCTCGCCGGATGCGGCTGCGATGTGCGTGCTCATGCATCCAGCGTAGTCAGCCGCGCGTGTGTGACCGCCCTGGGGCCAGCGGTCAACATCGGGTCAACCGGTGCCTTCGCGCCGCCGCACGATCTCGTTGATCCAGATCGGTGCGAACGGGGAGGTGCATCCGGGAGCTGTCGGATAATCGGCCAGAACCTGCAGCCGGTCGCCGATCTCCAGCGCGCGTGCACGCAAGTGTGGGTGGTGGATGCCGATCTGAGCGAGGGTCTCGTTCATCGTCCATTGCGGGCGCTTCGGTGCATCCTTCATGTCTCGCTCGATGAGATCGAGCAGCTGCTCCAGGTCGAGGCCATCCGGCGTCTTCGCCACACGCTCGGATGTCAGCGACCACGCCGCGGCAGCGACTGTCGGGTCAGCGTCGCCGAACCAACGAAGCCGCATCTCTTCGGCGAGCGGGGTCTTCTTGGCGACGTAGTTAACGAACCAGTCGTTGACCTTCGGCGCCCGTGTCTCGCGGAGCATCGCGTCGAGCTCGTCAGCGGAGAACTCCCGCGGCTTGCAGATCAACAGCGCGAGCAGCTGCGGTGGCGTCTCGCCGGTCGCCCAGAGCTCCCTCGCGAGTGCATGGTTCGTCTTGACCTGCTTCGCGAGCGCCCGCATCCGCGACAGGTTGATTCCGTGATCGTCGCCGCGCTTCTCATTCGCTGCGCGCACCTTCGGGTCGTCGAGCGCCGCGAGATCGGCGAGTACTTCGGACAGATCGGCCATGCCTCCAGCGTAGATCGACTGGACGTTTCAATGAGCGCAAATGGCTCGATTATCCCCTCGGATCGAGTCATTTGCGCTTGTCGAACGGATCGGCGTCAGCATCAGAACAGCTCTGATCGCGCGAACGCGCGCACGGGTGGAGTGAGCAGTCCGTAGCTGCCGATGCCGCCGAGCGGTGCCAGCACCTCCATCAGCTCGCGGACGGCTTTCTGCGCCTCGTGCTCCGGTCCGTCACCCGCGCTCGTGAGCGTTCTCAGCCCGTCCGTCACGCGTTGGACGACGCCACCGGTGTCAGCGCCGCTCCCATCGGCGATCGCGAGTAGTGCCAGCGTGCGGGCATGCTCCGGCGCCCAGCTGTAGGTGAAGTCACGGCCGTGCTGAGAGGCTTCGCGCATCTCAGCGAGCGCACGCAGCGGCTTCTCCTTGATCATTCTGGTTCGCACTGTCGGCAGGATGCGACCTTTCAGGCGTCGGGTGAACCGGGCCGTGCGCGCAAGGGTGAGCAGCGCATGCCCTGGCGACGGCGGTGAGCCAGATATCGGCACCCAGTCCATGGCTGACTCGGCCTCCCGCGCCAGCGAGTCAGGAAGCGCACCGTGCTCGTTCTGCTCAACGCCACCCGGCCCGATTCGATCGACCAGCCAGCTCAGGCTCGACAGCAGTGCATCTGCGGTCGCCTTGTCCATCGGCGCGGGGTCGAGCAATCCGGCATCCATCAGATGCGCGCGAAGCGCAAGGCGCCTCTCCGGCGGCAGTTCGAGCAGCAGCGACAACAACGGAGAGGAATGGCCCAGCTCCCCGGACAGCTCAGCGACGCCGGACGTATCCACTTCTGGCAGCACGATGCCGAATCTGCGCGTGAGCTCCTGCTGCACGTGCGCACGCCGCAACGGTGCGAGCGCGTGCTGCCAGTGTGCACTGGCGTGCTCGGGAGCGTCATCGTCGACGATCTGCACGCACGGTTCGCCGACCTTGGAAGTCCGCGAGCTCAGCACCTCGATCCGGCATCCGTCTGCCGCTCCAGGAATGTCGACGGTGGGATCGGCGCCGAACGTGACTCTGCGCACGTCGCGGTCATAACGCTGATCGTGGTAGGAATCCTCCGCTTCTGGATGCCCGGTCGCCAGCAAGAACGCATCGATGAGCCACGATTCCGATGTCCTTTGCGACATGTCGAATGTGCGCGTCGTCGGCGGCACAGTCGGCGCAGTAACGCGTACGCGGATGGAAGAACGCAACATGGAGTAGCTGTGGTCGAGATACATGACGCCCACGGTAGGAGTCGATGCCCCTGATTCACGCGTTCGGGGGATAACTTCCCGTGTCCGCGTACGGTGCAGAAACGGATTGGGAACCCGTCAGTCCTCGACGAGCGCTTCGCGGATGCGGCGCAGGTCTTCCATCAGTGAGCCGATCAAGATCCAATGACCGGATGCCGGCGGTTTCAGCTGCAGCGGAGCCGTCAACGCGGGGATGGCTGAAGTCTCAGAATTCGGCTCCGGCGCGATATCGGCGATCTGCACGGCCAGCCGCACATCGTGCCCTGCCCGCCGCAACTGCTCGGCGATCGCATGGACGGTCGGTTCATCGGCGAGAGCGTCGTCGTAGTGGTCGAAGTACGCGCGCGTCATACCGATCACCTGCGTCACGATCGGCGACAGCTGCTGCAAGAGCGCGCGCATCTCGGCAAGTTCGCCGCGCGCTGAGCGACGCGGATTGAGCGTCAGCGATTCCTCCGCGGCGGTGATGGATTCTTCGGCCGCCGCCTGCATCGGGCGCAGCAGCCTGGCCTCGAGCATCAGCTCCTGCAGCTTCGCGGGTTCCTGCGGGCTCGGCAGAGCAATGGCCAGCCGGTCGAGGCTGGCTGCGATCTCAGCGCCGAGTAGCCCCAGATCCCGACGTGCAGGAGCCGTGAGCACGGGCGGCACGATCAACGCATTCACGATGATGCCGATCGCGACGCCGATGAGGGTCTCCAGGATCCGATCGAGCGCATACTCCGGACTCGACGAGCCCAGGGCCAGTACGAGCATCGCCGAGATCGCGACCTGGTTTCCCATGCCTGGCGTCGCACGGAAGATCCAGGCGACAAGCATGGCTATGACGATCGCCAGCAGCACCACCCAACTCTGCTGCCCGAGTAGAAGGCTCAGCCCCGTTGCGATCAGGACACCGACGATCACGCCGATGCTGCGCTCGACCGCTTTGGTGAATGACTGGTTCACACTGGGCAGAACGACAAGCAGGGCGGCAATTGCGGCGAACACGGGGAGTGGTCCAGGGATCAGCCACCCGGCGATCAACCACGCGCCGATCGTTGCCACGGCCGACTTCACGACCTGCAGCAGGGGAGCACGCTTCGTGCTGCGCACCGCCGATGTCATCCGCATAACCCCACGTTAGGACGTATCACGGATTGATATCGACACTGAGGACACCCTAACCTCGTGTTAGATTAGGCGAGGCTTACCAAAGTCTCGACGCCCTCGCGTCACACCCTCACACCCTGAACCCGAAAGGGAAGCCTGTGCGCATCTCCCGCCTTCTTGGTATCGGCGCCGCCGCGGTCCTGACCGTCGGCCTCGCAGCCTGCTCGACCTCCGCTCCCGAAAGCTCCGCTCCCGAAAGCACTGACTCCGGAAGCTCGAACCCGGCATCCGCTGACGCCTTCCCCGTTACGATCGAGCACGCGTACGGCGAGACCACGATCACGGAGAAGCCAGAGCGCGTCGCGGCCGTCGCGTGGGCCAACCACGAGGTTCCGCTCGCACTCGGCATCGTTCCGGTCGGCCTGGGCAAGGTCAGCTGGGGCGACGACGACGACAACGGCGTACTCCCCTGGGTCGAGGAAGAGCTCACCGAGCTCGGCGTTGACGTGTCGCTGCTTGGCGACGCGGATGCTGAGGCCGCAGGCGACGTCCCGGTGTTGTTCGACGAGGTCGACGGCGTCGACTTCGAGGCTGTTGCCGACACCAACCCCGATGTCATCCTCGCTTCGTACTCCGGTCTTTCGCAGGAGGAGTACGACACCCTCTCCAAGATCGCGCCCGTTGTCGCTTACCCCGACATCCCTTGGGCTACCTCCGTTGAAGACATGATCACCATGAACTCGACTGCGCTTGGCCTCGCTGAAGAGGGCGAAGCCCTGATCGAGGAAATCCACGCCGAGACGGATGCTGCGCTCGAGGCGCACCCCGCGCTCAAGGACGCGAAGCTGCTCTTCACTTATCTTGACCCGAGCGACCTCAGTCAAATCGGCTTCTACACGCCCGCGGACACCCGCCCCGGCTTCCTGACGAGCCTCGGACTCCCCGTGCCCGAGATCCTCACGGAGAACGCGGACAGCACCGAGTTCTACCTCTCGGCGAGTTCGGAAGAGGCTGACAAGTTCAACGATGTCGACGTGTTCATCACCTACGGCGACGAGTCAATGATCGCCACACTCCAGGCTGACCCGCTGCTGTCGAAGATTCCCGCAATCGCCGAAGGTCGCATCGCCATCCTGCCTGACGCGACGCCGATCGCGGCATCCGCGAACCCGTCGCCGCTGTCCATCAAGTGGGGCATCGACGAGTACTTCGCCATGCTCGAGGCCCCGCTGCTCTCGGAGTGACCTCAGCCGCCACGACTTTGACGCCGGGCGCCGCGAATCTGCGGCGCCCGGCGCTCGTGCGCGCCCTGTGGCTGCTCATCGGCGTCGGTGTCATCGTCATCCTCAGCATCCTCTCGGTCTCCTTCGGCGTGCGCGCCGTCTCGTTCGATGACATCGTCGCGGCGCTGAGCGGACACGACGAGACCATCGCGCAGGCCGCGATCATCAAGCGCATCCCTCGTACAGCGCTCGCGATTCTGGTTGGCGCAGCCCTCGCGCTCTCCGGCGCGACCATGCAGGCAGTGACCCGCAACCCCATCGCGGATCCAGGAATCCTGGGCGTCACCAGCGGTGCATCACTCGCGGTCGTGCTCGGTATCGCATTCCTGGGCGTCTCTAGCGCTTACAGCTACATGTTGCTCGCAATCATCGGCGCCGCGGTCGCCGCCGTGTTCGTCTACTCCGTAGGCTCGCTCGGGCGCGGCGGTGCCACCCCGCTCAAGCTGGCACTTGCGGGAGCCGCGACCGCAGCCGCGCTCGGCTCGCTCATCAGCGCCATCATGCTTCCCCGTGTCGATCTGCTGCAGACGTTCCAGTCCTGGCAGATCGGTGGGGTCGGCGGGGCGGATTGGTCGCGTATCGCGATCACCGCACCCGTACTCGCGCTGGGCGCCCTCATCTGCTTCGCCTGCTCACGCGGCATGAACTCGCTCGCGCTCGGCGACGACTTGGCCTCAGGCCTCGGCGAGAACGTCTTCCGCACCCGACTCATCTCGGCTGTCGGCGCGGTCATCCTCGCGGGAGCCGCCACCGCCATCGCCGGCCCGATCGGATTCGTCGGACTCGTCATCCCGCACATGTGTCGGATGCTCATCGGCACCGACCACCGCTGGCTATTGCCCTTCTCAGCCCTCGCCGGTGCGTCGCTGCTGCTCGCCAGCGACGTCATCGGACGCGTCATCGCCCCCTCAAGCGAAGAGATCCAGGTCGGCATCATCACCGCGGTCATCGGCGCCCCGTTCTTCATCTGGATCGTGCGTCGCCAGAAGGTGCGTGAACTGTGACCCTTCTGCAGACCAAGGGGACCTCCGTGATTGCGGCCGGACGACGATCTCGCCACCGACGCCACGCCACGGCCAGCGTTGTGCTGGGCGTGCTGGTGTTCGCGCTCGCGGCCGTCGCACTCATGGTCGGCAACACTTTCTACACTCCGGGCGAAGTCATCCGCGTCATCCTCGGAGAGACGGTGCCAGGAGCATCCTTCACCGTCGGCGAGTTGCGTCTGCCACGCACGGCTCTCGCGATTCTTGCCGGATTCGCCTTCGGTATCGCGGGCGTCTCCTTCCAGACGCTGTTGCGCAACCCGCTCGCGTCGCCCGACATCATCGGCATCACCGAAGGAGCGAGCGCTGCGGCCGTGGTCGGCATTATCGTGCTCGGCGCCAGCGGTCCGATGGTGTCCGTGCTCGCGCTCGTCGGCGCACTGATCACAGCGCTCGCGATCTACCTGCTTTCGAAGAAGGGCGGCTTCTCCGGCATCCGCCTGATCCTGATCGGAATCGGCGTCGGGGCCATGCTGCAGAGCGTCGTCTCCTACGTGCTCTCACGTGCCGCGCAGTGGGACATCCAGACCGCAATGCGCTGGCTCACCGGCAGTCTGAACAATGCGTCATGGGACGATGTCGCCCCGCTCGCGATCGCCAGCGTGGTCATCCTGCCGCTGCTTTTCAGCCAAGCAAAGGCGTTGGGGATGCTGCAGCTCGGCGATGACTCGGCCTCCGGCCTCGGCGTTCGAGTGAACGCCACGCGGCTGATGTTCATCATCGGCGCGGTTGCGCTGCTCGGATTCGCAACCGGCGCCACCGGCCCGATCGCGTTCGTCGCGTTCATGGCAGGACCGATCGCCGCGCGTCTCACCGGCCCTGGTGCGAATCTGCTGCTGCCGTCGGCCTTCGTCGGTGCGGTACTCGTGCTCGGCGGCGATCTGATCGGCCAGTTCTTGTTCGAGACGCGCTATCCGGTCGGCGTCATCACCGGCGTGCTTGGCGCGCCGTACCTGATCTATCTACTCATCCGCACCAACCGCTCGGAAGGCTCGCTGTGACCGAGGCCCACACTCTGGTAGCCGAGGGGATCACCCTCGGCTACGGCGACCGCACCATCATCGAGGGCCTCGACCTGACCATCGCGCCTGGCAAGATCACGTCGATCGTCGGGGCGAACGGATGCGGGAAGTCGACGCTGCTGCGTTCGCTCGCACGTCTGCTCTCACCGTCATCCGGTCAGGTCGTCCTCGACGGCAGATCCGTGCATTCGCGCCCCACCAAAGAGATCGCACGCGTGCTCGGCCTGCTGCCGCAGTCTCCGATCGCCCCTGAGGGCATCGCTGTCGCCGACCTGGTCGGCCGCGGACGGCATCCGCATCAGAAAATGCTGGCACGTTGGAACGCGCACGACTATGAGGTCGTCGCCAATGCGCTCGAGGCCACCGGTACCACCGACCTCGCTGACCGCAGCGTCGACGAACTCTCCGGCGGACAGCGTCAGCGCGTCTGGATCGCCATGGCGCTCGCGCAGGAGACCGACATTCTGCTGCTTGATGAGCCCACCACTTTCCTCGACGTCGCGCACCAGGTCGAGGTGCTCGACCTGCTCACCGACCTGAGCGTCTCGCGCGGCACCACGATCGTGATGGTGCTGCACGACCTCAACCTCGCCGCCCGCTACTCCGACGAACTCGTCGCGATGAAGAGCGGGCAGGTGCACGCCCTGGGCGCACCAGGCGAGGTTCTCACCCACACGCTGGTCGAAGAGGTCTTCGGCATGGCGAATCAGATCACTACCGACCCGGTTTCAGGCAAGCCGATGGTCACGCCAATCGGGAGGCATCATGTCCGCTGAGACGACAACGAAGCAGCGTCCGTCCTACGTTCTCGCCCGCGCAGAGGTGCGCGCAGTCGATCGCGTGTCGCCGAATTTCGTGCGTGTCACCTTCGGTGGTTCGGAGCTCGCCGAGTTCGGCACGCCCGGAGATGTCTATGACGCGCGGATCAAGCTCGTCTTCCCGCCGGCTTCCGGCATCCTGCCCCCTGTTGCGCGTAACAACGACGACTGGTGGGGTTCGTACCTCGCCGTGCCGGAGGAGGAGCGCGGCTCGATGCGCACCTATTCGGTGCGCGAGCTACGAGTGACGGATGCTGGCACCGAGGTCGTCGTCGACTTCGTGCTGCACCTGCAGCCAGGACTCACCGGACCCGCGTCGCTGTGGGCGAGCTCGGCTGCCGCGGGCGATGAGCTGCTGGTCGTAGGGCCTCGTCGCGGTCGTGAAGAACGCAGCGGCATCGAGTACGCCCCGGGGTCGGCGTCATCGGTCATTCTCGTCGGCGATGAGACTGCGGCGCCTGCGATCGCCCGCATCCTGGAGGACGCTCCGCGCGACCTCCGCGGACTGGCATTCATCGAAGTGCCGGTCGCCGAAGACATCCTGGCCATCGACGCTCCCGACGGAGTCGAGGTGCACTGGCTGCCGCGCGGATCCGCCGCACACGGGTTGCGAGTGATTCCGACGGTGCTCGATTATCTCGGTGACAGCGCCCACACCGAGATCACTGTGCAGGATGCCGAAGGCGAGGAAATGGTCTGGGAGACGCCGGAGTACTCGGGCAGCGGCGAGGAGGTCGCGCCCTCTGCTTCGGCCGCCGAGCGGTACTTCTGGATCGCGGGGGAGAGCGGCGTCGTCACGACGCTCCGCCGTCACCTCGTGAAGGACCTCGGCATCGATCGCTCACAGGTGGCGTTCATGGGGTACTGGCGCCGCGGCGTCGCCATGCGCGGCTAGATTTCCCAGCCGGCTGGTCGCCGGCGTGGTTCGATGGGTGCATGGACAAGGAGCAGCAGATGGCACGTGAGACTCGTGCGATCTGGGCGACGCTCGTCTGCTTCCTCGTTGGCACTGGAGTCGGCACACTCGTACTGTGGGGAAACCCGCGGCCGATCGCCGGAGACGGATCGATGGGTTTGCCTGCCGCGTTGATCGCCGGAGCTATTGCCGCGGCAGCCTTCGCCGTCAGTACATTCCTGCATCGCCGCGGTGAGAACGCGGCGATGCCACGGTGGCAGATCGTCATCTCGGCATCCTCGGCAGTCGCCCTGACCATCGCCTTCGCGGGAGTGACCGCGCTGGGTGTGCTGCTGGCCAGCGAGGTGCTCGGTGTCGGGCTGCAGGGCCTGGAGGTCCCCGCGCTCGGCGGCGGCATCATCACCGGAGTCGCGAGCGCCGTCGGCGGACGGCTCGCATTCGATGCAGGCATCGGCCTGCACACCACAGACCTCGCCGCGCTGCTGTTCAGCTATCTCGTGATCGGCACTCTCTTCGCCATGCTCACCGCCGCCGATCCGCACTGGTGGGAAGTGAACTTCTCACAGCTCGGCATCGGCGACGGAGCGTGGGTGTTCAACGGAACGCTCGTCGTCGCCGGCATCCTCGTCGCCACCGTCGGCATGTACATCGCGCGAGATCTGCACCGCATCCGTGGTGATGAATGGTTCGGACGCATCGCGACTGTGGCGTTGCTATGGATGGCGACCGGTATCGCGCTCGCAGGGGTCGGGCTGTTCCCGCTCGAGCAGATAATCGTGCTGCACAACATCGCCGCTGTCGGAACCCTTGTGTTGTTCGTCGCCGCCGGAGTCGTGACGACTGCAGTGATGCCTGGGCCGCCGCGTCCGCTACTGCTCACCACGGTCGGCATCGCTCTGATGCTCGTGGTCGCGTTCGTGCTGGCCGATAGCTACCACCTGTTCTCGGTGACTGTGCTCGAAGCGGTCGTGATCGGCCTCGGGCTGCTCTGGCTCACCACGCTCGTGCGTATCCTCGCGGCGCTGGCGCCGGAGGGCAGTAGGCCGTCGGCGCGTGGATCGCTGCTGCACGCGTGACGGGTAGCCGCCGCGGCTCAGGCCCGGCTCAGGCGCTCTCGCGCACCACGAGCTCAGTCTCCAGGATCACCGACCGGGTCGGTGCCCCAGCGATCACATCGAGCAGCACGTGCACCATCTGTGAGCTGATCTGCTCCCACGGTTGACGCATGGTCGTGATGGACGGCTCGTGCGTCGCGGCGAGGCCAGAGTCGTCGAAGCCGGCGACGGCGACATCTTCTGGTACCCGCAGACCCGCCCGCCGCACTGCGGCGATTGCACCGGCAGCCATCCGGTCGTTCGCCGCGAACACTGCATCCACGCCGCGTTCAAGTAGCTGGGTCATCGCGGTCTGACCAGATTCGAACGAGTAGTCGCCGGTCTCCACGAGCGCCTCATCGAAGCGGTCGCCGAGCTCCTCGCGGAAGCCGACCAGCCGGTACCGCCCGCCAGGTGTGTCGTCGGGGCCGGCGATCATGCCGATCCGCTCGTACCCCTTCTTATGCAGGTACGCGGCCATGGTCCTCGCCGATGCGACCTCTTCGACCGAGATGGTCGACAGCTCGCTCTCGTGCCCCAGCGGAACGCCACAGCTCACAATCGGGATGCCGTCGTCGAGCAGTTGCTCGAGCAGCGGCTCTGACTCGTGCGATGAGATGAGAAGCACGCCGTCGACGTGTCCTGCGCTGATGAAGTGCGCCACGCTGTCGCGCTCGGCGGGTGTCCCAGCGACGAGGAGCACCAGGGTCATCGACCGTTGCGCGAGAGCTTCAGCCGCCCCACGAAGCAGCAGCGCGAAGGTCGGGTCATCGAAGAGCAACTGCTGCGGCTCGGTGAGCAGGAACGCCATCGAGCCTGCGCGCCCGGTGGCGAGGCTGCGTGCGTGATGATTGGCGGTGTATCCGGTGGCAAGGATCGCCGCATCGACGGCAACGCGCGCGTCGGGGGACACCCAGTGCCCGCCGTTGATCACGCGGGAGACCGTGCTGCGGGAAACCCCGGCCTGCACGGCAACATCGCGGATCGTCGGCTTTCGCTTCGCCGTCACTTCACTCACCGGAACGACTCTACTCACTCCCTGGTTGGGACGTGTAATACATGCTGGGACCGGTCTCAGTTCGGTAACGGTTCGATCTGCGGCTGCCTCGAACCACGCGACAATAAGGTAGAACTGAGACCGGTCCCAGTTTGCCAACACAATAAACTGAGACCGGTCCCAGTCGGATCCAACCGACTGAAGACAGCACCACGCACCGACCCAATGGAGTGACGATGACCACCCCCCACGCCTGGCCCGAACTTCGGGGAATCGCCTACGGCGGCGACTACAACCCTGAGCAGTGGTCACGTGAGACCTGGCGCGAAGACGTCGTGCTCATGCGCGAGGCCGGTGTCAACATGGTCAGCGTCGGAATCTTCTCCTGGGCGCTCATCGAGGTTGCCGAAGGCGAGTTCGACTTCTCCTGGCTCGACGAGCTGCTGGGCCTCCTGCACGAGAACGGCATCGCGGTCGACCTCGGCACCCCGACAGCGTCCCCGCCGGCGTGGTTCTTCGCGCAGCATCCTGACGCCCGCGTCATCGATCGCGATGGCCGCGTCATGGGCTTCGGGTCGCGCGGCATGGCGTCACACTCTTCGCCCGCATACCGGGAAGCAATCGTTCGCTACGCCGACACTCTCGCTGCCCGCTATGCGAAGCATCCGGCGGTTGTGCTCTGGCACGTGCACAACGAGTACGGCGTTCCTGTCGGCGAAGACCACTCCGCGCATTCTGCCGCGGCCTTCCGGCTCTGGCTCCAGGAGAAGTACGGCACACTCGACGCGTTCAACAGCGCGTGGGGCACCGCCTTCTGGGGCCAGCACTACACGGCATGGGAGCACGTCAACACCCCTGCTGCGGCTCCGAGCGTTGTGAACCCGGCCCAGCGCCTGGACTTCGCGCGCTTCACCGATCACCAGTTGCGTGCCTGCTTCATTGCCGAGCGCGACGCGATCCGCGTGCACGCCGACCAGCCCATCACCACGAACTTCATGGCGAATCAGAGCTGGACCACTGACCTCTGGGCCTGGGGCCGCGAGGTCGACATCGTCTCCGACGACCACTACCTGTGGGCCGCAGACGAAGACGCGCACATCGGTCTTGCCATCGCCGCAGACCTCAGTCGCTCGGTTGGCGGCGGCAAGCCGTGGATCCTCATGGAGCACTCCACCTCGGCCGTGAACTGGCAGCCCCGCAACATCGCAAAGCGCCAGGGCGAGATGGCCCGCAACTCGCTCACCCACCTCGGACGCGGTGCTGACGGCATCCTCTTCTTCCAGTGGCGCGCCGGTCGCTCTGGAGCTGAGAAGTTCCACTCGGCGATGCTCCCGCATGCAGGCGTGAACTCCCGCGTCTTCCGCGAGGTCACCCAGCTCGGTGCCGACCTCGGCCGACTCGAAGAAGTGCAGGGCAGCACGGTCAAGGCCGACGTCGCGATCCTGTGGGACTTCGAATCGTTCTGGGCGCAAGATCTCGAATGGCGTCCTACCGAAGACCTGTCGCACCAAGAGCGCATCCGCGCCTTCTATGAGCGGCTGTGGCGCGACGGAATCACCTGCGATTTCGCGCTGCCTGGGCAGGATCTCTCGGCCTACAGCCTCGTCATCGCGCCCGCCCAGTACCTGCTGACGGCGTCGGATGCCGAGAACCTCACCCGCTACGTCGCTGACGGCGGCACGCTGCTCGTCTCGTACTTCTCGGCCGTCGTCGATGAGAACGACGCCGTGCACCCTGGCGGCTTCCTCGCCCCGTTGCGCGACGTGCTCGGTGTCGACGTCGAAGAGCACTTGCCGCTGCGCGAGGGCCAGACGGCGGCGGTCGTCACCTCCTCCGGCGACACTCTGAACGCCGATCACTGGCAGGAAGCCCTGCGACTGCACGTTGTCGATGGTGGCCACGTCGTTGATGGTGGACACAGTGCCGATGTCTTCGGCAGCTACGCCGAGGGTCCCGCCGCCGGCGAGCCCGCGATCACCCGCAATTCTCATGGCGAGGGCGCGGGCTGGTACGTCAGCACCCGACTGGATGCTGAGGGTCTGAACACCCTCATGCAGCACGTCTATGCCGATGCCGGCATATCTCCGACCGGGCTCCCCGAAGACCTCGAGGTCATCGTCCGTAACGCCGACGACGCGACCTACCGGATCGCCGTCAACCATGGCGATGAGGATGCCGTGCTCCCCGTCACTGGGCAGGAACTCCTCAGCGGCACCGAGGTGGAAGAGAGCTTCACGATTCCCGCGGGCGGCGTCGCCGTCATCCGCTCCGAGAAGAGCCCTGAGAAGAGCCCTGAGAAGAGCCGCACCGCCTGACAACTGAATCGCGCTAGGTCACCCGACCAGACGCACACCCCCCCCGGTCGTGACGATGCGGCACGCTTACAGAGCGCATCGCCGGCCACAACAGATTGGAACCAGCAATGCGCAAGTACATCGGAGTCGGCGCCTTCGCGCTGGCAGCAGCCGTCGCCCTGACCGGTTGCAGTTCAAGTGCTCCTGAAGAGGCAGAAGAGGCGCCGGCCGGCGATGGCGCGGAACTCGTCATCTGGACGGATGCCGAGCGCGAAGCAGCGCTGACGGTTGCCGCCGCGGCCTTCGAAGAGGAGACCGGCGCGAAGATTACTCTCGTGCAGAAGAACTTCGAAGACCTCCGCAACGACTTCATCGCACAGGTGCCGACGGGTGAAGGCCCCGACCTCACTGTCGGTGCACACGACTGGCTCGGCGCGCTCGTGGCAGCGGGTGTCGTCGACACGATCGACCTCGGTGACACCGCGGGCGAGTTCGAGCAGGTGGCGCTGGATGCCATGACCTATGACGGCCAGCTCTACGCGCTGCCGTACTCACTCGAGACGGTCGCACTGATCCAGAACGTCGACCTCGTCGGAGATGCCGCCCCAGCGACCTGGGACGAGATGATCCAGAGCGGCATCGATTCGGGCGCCGAGCGTCCGTTCGTGATCAACACGGCCGGTGAGACCGGCGACGCTTACACGATGTACGGTCTCCAGACATCGTTCGGAGCTCCCGTCTTCGTGCAGGACGAGTCCGGCTCGTACACGACCGAGGTCGGCATGGGCGGAGCCGCAGGCGAAGGCTTCGCGAGCTGGCTCGGTGCGAACGGTGCGAACGGCACCGGCTACATCTCCACGACTGTCGACTACGACATCAACAACGAGCTGTTCGCCACGGGCAAGGCGCCGTACACGATCCAGGGTCCGTGGGTCATGAACCTGTTCGAGGACATGAACGTCACGGTCAACCCGATCCCGTCCGCCGGCGGCGAGACGGCTGCTCCCTTCGTGGGCGTGCAGGGCTTCTACCTCTCCAGCGAGAGCAAGAACGCCCTCCTCGCTCAGGAGTTCCTCGTGAACTACCTCGGCACCGAAGACGCTCAGCGCGCGCTCTACGAGGCAGACCCGCGCATTCCTGCGTGGTCGACCCTCGCCGAAGAGGTCTCGTCTGACCCGATCACTGCCGGCTTCGTGAAATCCGCCCAGGGTGGCGTGCCGATGCCGTCGATCCCCGAGATGGGTTCGGTATGGGATCTGTGGAACGCCGCGCAGGTGCAGATCATCAACGGTTCCGAGCCGGTCTCGACCTGGAACACCATGGTCGCCGACCTCCAGACCACGCTGGCCGGTTGATCCGCCGGGCCGGGAGGCGTTCGCGCCTCCCGGCCTTCTAGACCTTCGAAGGAGTGATGGATGTCGACTGAGGCACCGATCCAGACCGCTCAGACCGAGCGCACACCGCTGCGCGAACCCCACGCGAAACGCTGGCGTGGGCCCGGCTGGGGGTTCATCATCAAGCTGGTGCTGATGGCGCTGGTCAATGCCTTCGGCATCCTCACCGCGATCTCCGCGTGGCGCGCCGAATCATGGGTCGTGCTGGCCGTTGTGGTGCTGCTCGTCGTCATCGCCGACATCGTCTATTTCGGCAAGCGCGCGCTGCCGATGAAGTACCTGCTGCCCGGGCTCATCTTCCTCCTCGTGTTCCAGGTGTTCATCTTCGGATACACCGCGTACATCGCATTCACCAACTACGGCACGGGTCACATCGGCACGCAGGAGCAGGCCGTCGAAGCCGCGCTCATCCAGGGCGAGCGCCGCGTCGATGACTCACCCACCTACCCGCTCTCGGTCGTGCAGCGCGGCGACGAGCTCGGCTTCGCGATCGCCACCGAAGACGGTGACGTGCTGGTCGGATCGGCGATCGAATCGCTCGCCGAGGCATCCGGCGCAGATCTTGGCAGCACCGGCGCACCCAGCGAGGTGCCTGGATGGACGGTTGTTCCACGGGCCACAGTGCTGACCGACTCTGCGCTCCAGGCGCAGATCGGCGATCTTCGGGTTCCTGTCTCGGACGACCCCAACGACGGCTCCGTCCGCACCCGTGATGGGTCCTCCGGCGCGATTTACGAGTCCACGCTGGTGTGGGATGCCGGAGCGCAGACCATCACCGACACGACCAACGACACCGTCTATGCGGCGACAGACGGTGGCTCGTTCGTCTCAGAGCGCGGTGCGGCACTGCCCACCGGCTGGTACGTGAACGTCGGCTTCGCGAACTTCCTCAAACTGTTCACCGACTCAGCGCTCGCGGGGACACTCGGAAGCGTCACGATCTGGACGTTCGCGTTTGCCATCCTGTCGGTCGGGCTGAGCTTCGCCATTGGACTCGGCCTCGCGATGGTCTACAACGATCCGCGGGTGAAGGGGCGCCGCGTGCTGCGGGCGCTGTTCATCCTGCCGTATGCGTTCCCCGCGTTCATGGCGGCACTATTGTTCCGCGGAATGTTCAATGCTGAGTTCGGCATCATCAACGACCTGTTCCTCTTCGGTGCCCAGATCAACTGGCTCGGTGACCCATGGCTCACCAGGGCCGCGGTGATCTTCGTGAACGTCTGGCTCAGCTACCCGTACTGGTTCCTGGTGTGCACGGGCGCACTGCAGTCGCTGCCAGGCGACACGCTGGAAGCCGCGGAGATCGACGGCGCGAACCGCTGGCAGCGATTCCGCTCGATCGTGCTGCCGCTGCTGCTCGTGTCGACGGCGCCGCTGCTGATCGCCTCGTTCGCGGTGGCGTTCAACAACTTCACGGTCATCTACACCTTCAACAATGGCGGGCCTGCGATACCAGGGGCACCGTTTGCGCTCGGCTCGACGGACATCCTGGTGTCGGCGATCTATGACGTCTCTGGTGTCTCCGGAGGTGCTTCGGACTACGGTCTCGCCAGCGCACTTTCCATCGTCGCTTTCATCGTGGTCGGAATCATCTCGGTGCTGGGCTTCCGCCAGACCCGCAAACTTGAGGAGTACCAGTGATGTCTACGCAGACCAGAGTAGTGGTGACGGGTTCTTCATCGGATGCCACGGCTGCCAGGGCCGGCGCGAGGCGCCGCCGGTGGTGGGCCGAAGTCGGTTGGAAGTACATCCTCGCCGTCGTCGTGCTGATTTTCGCCGCTTTCCCGCTCGTGTACGTTCTGTCTGCCTCGCTCAATCCGAAGGGCAGCCTGGCAGCGAGCAACGACCTGTTCGCGATCGTCGACATCACGAACTACATCGCGCTCGGCGAGTCCCGGTACTGGGTGTGGTTCGGCAACACTCTGCTGATCGGCGTCATCACCGCCGTCGGTTCGGTGGTCATGGGGGCCTCCGCGGCGTATGCGTTCTCGCGATTCCGATTCACCGGACGACGCGTGAGCCTGACGACGCTGCTCGTCGTGCAGATGTTCCCGCAGGCGCTCGCGTTCATCGCCATCTTCCTGATGTTGCTGACGATCGGCGAGGTCGTGCCCGCGCTCGGCATCAACTCGAAGATCGCGCTGATCTGCGTGTACCTCGGCGGAGCATTGGGGGCGAACACGTTCCTCATGTACGGGTTCTTCAACACGATCCCCATCGAGATCGACGAGTCAGCGAAGATCGACGGCGCCAGCCACGCCCAGATCTTCTGGAAGCTGATCATGCCGCTGGTCGTGCCGATCCTCGCGGTCGTGGCACTGCTGTCGTTCCTGGCCTGCTTCGGTGACTTCATCCTGTCCAAAATCATCCTGACCTCAGAGGACAACTGGACTCTCGCCGTCGGCATGTACCAGTGGGTGTCGAACCAGCTGGCCTCGCGCTGGGGCCTGTTCGCGGCGGGCGTCGTCGTGGCGGCGCTACCCGTGCTCGCGCTGTTCTTCGCGCTGCAGAAGTACATTGTCGGCGGGCTGACCCAGGGTGCCGTCAAGGGCTGAATCCCCGTATCCATTCAGAATCGAAAGGTCGTCATGCACCGTCGCACACGCCGCCTATTCTCGGCAGCCCTCTCCGCCGTCACCGCGCTCGCCATGATCGGCGTCGCGATACCAGCGGCGGGTAACACCGCTGTGGCCGCCGTCGAGCCAGTTGAGGCCACGATCACCGTGCCCAGGGTCGAGAATCTGCCCAGCGATTTCATCGGCGGTGTCGACGTCTCGTCCGTGCTCTCGCTGGAGGAGTCCGGCGTCGTCTTCCGTGACGCCGACGGCGCACCGGGCGACCTGTTCGAGATCCTCGTCGACTCTGGCGTCACCGATGTGCGCGTGCGGGTATGGAACGACCCTTTCGATGCGTCAGGGAACGGCTACGGCGGAGGTGACGTGGATGTCGACCGCGCGATCGAGATTGCCAAGAGAGCGACAGATGCCGGACTCGGCGTGCTCGTCGACTTCCACTACTCCGACTTCTGGGCAGACCCGGCCAAACAGCAGGTGCCGAAAGCCTGGGAAGGGCTGAACGCCGACGAGGTCGCGGCGCAGGTTGGAGTCTTCACCAGCGACGCCATGCGCCGGATGGTCGCTGCGGGAGTCGATGTGCAGATGGTGCAGATCGGGAACGAGACGAACAGCGGTGTCGCCGGAGTGCGCGGCTGGGACGACATGTCAAAGGTGTTCTCCGCAGGCTCTGCCGCGGTGCGGGCGGAAGCACCGGATGCTCTGGTCGCCCTGCACTTCACGAACCCCGAGCGGGCCGGCTTCTACGCGAATGTCGCCGCACAGTTGGATCTTCGCGACGTCGACTATGACGTTTTCGCATCCTCGTATTACCCGTTCTGGCACGGCACCCCTGCCAATCTCACCGCAGTGTTGAAGGACATCGCCGACAGCTACGACAAGAAAGTCATGGTCGCTGAAACGTCGTGGGCGTTCACGCTCGAGGACGGCGACGGCCACGGCAACGTGATCGAACTGCCGGAGGAAGCGACACAGTACCCGGTGAGCGTGCAGGGCCAGGCGAACGCCGTACGCGCGGTCGTGCAGGCCGTCGCCGATGTCGGAGATGCCGGTATCGGTGTCTTCTACTGGGAGCCGGCGTGGCTTCCGGTCGGCACGCCGGCGCAGGTTGAGGACAACCGCGTGCTGTGGGAGCGCGACGGCTCCGGGTGGGCATCGAGCTTCGCGGGCGAATACGAACCGGAAGACGCCGGTCAGTGGTTCGGTGGATCCGCGTGGGAGAACCAAGCGCTGTTCGGATTCGATGGCACAGCATCCGCCGTGCTGAATATCTTCTCCTATGTGCGCACCGGCGCGACGGCTCCTCGACAGGTGGAGTTGGTGCAGCCGGTCGCACTGCAATTTACCGAGAGCGAAGCCGTGACGCTGCCCGGTGAGGTCACCGTGCAGTACAGCGATGGAACCTCTGAGCAGCAGACGGTCGTGTGGCCGGATGCCGTGCAGCACATCGAGGGAGTCGGCACGTACTCGGTCGTGGGTCGAACGGATGCCGGCCTTGATGCGTCCGCCACCATCACGGTCGCCGCGCACAACCACCTGCTCAATCCTGGGTTCGAGGAGTCAGACACGAGCATGTGGACGACGACCGGGGTCGGCCTGACGCTGCGCTCAGGAGACGACCCGCACGCAGGCTCGTACTCGGCGCACTTCTATGCGGAATCCGCATCGTCCTTCGAGCTGTCACAGACAGTGACGGGACTGCCGGAGGGCGACTATGTCGCTCGCGCCGCGTTGCAGGGTGACGGCGAGGGTGCCGACGGGAAGGTCACGCTTTCACTGTCGACACCGGCGCAAACAGGCACTCCGGTCGCGTTCGCGCTCGACGGGTGGCGTGCGTGGTCGACTCCGACGACCGATGCTGTGCACGTGGACGCCGATGGTGTGGCAACACTGAGTGTGACGGGCGCCCTGCCTGCTGGCGCGTGGGGCACGATCGACGACTTCGAGCTCGTGCGGATGCCGGAAGCCGGCGCCGACACCACGTCACTGCGTGCGCAACGGGATGCCGCCGCAGCGATCGATCCGGCTGAGTATGTCGATGATTCGACGGTCGGACTGCAGGACGCGATCGAACGCGCAGACATTGTGCTCGCCGCGACGAGCCCGAGCGGCGAGGCCGTGGTGGGTGCGCTGCAGCAGTTGAGCGATGCGCGTGACGCGCTCGTCGTGCTCGACGATGCGACGACCGCTCCTGGCCGCGGCGTGCTGTCCCACGACAACGGCCACGACACCGGTCTGCTCGACGGTGACTTCAGCGTAACGATGAACCTGTGGTGGGGGCAGAATGCCACCAAGCTGCGTCTGTTCGAGAACGGCACGCTGATCGCGACGGTGCCACTGGACTACAACGGCGATGCGGCGCAGGCGGTTACCGTCGCCGTGGAGGGCAAAGCAGACGGCACCTACGAGTACACCGGTGAGCTGGTGAATTCCCGCGGCGTCGCGGCCGTGCAGTCGGTCACGGTCACCGTAAAGGATGCAGCGCCAGGCGTTCCCGTTCTCTCCGCGGGCAACTGGGACGGCGACGGGAACTACACGGTCACCGCTGTTATGTGGTGGGGTACGAACGCGAGCGGCTATCGGCTGTTCGAGGATGACGTCCTGCTGACAGAAGGTGAGCTGGTCGCGAACACGCCGGCCGCGCAGCGCATCTCGGTACCGGTCTCCGATCGGGCGACCGGGACGCACACGTACCGCGTCGAGTTCGTGAACTCCGCCGGAGTCAGCACCAGCAAGGTGTTGACGGTCCACGTCGGGTAGGGGTGGCCCCCGGCATCCGTCCCTGACAGGATCGAGTCACTGCACCGATCATTACGAAGGGACGACGATGTCCGATCAAGTGTTCATCTTCATTGCGCTGGGGCTGTATTTCGCGGCCATGCTTCTTATCGGCTATCTGGCGTTTCGCCGGACGACCGACCACGAGGACTACATGCTCGGTGGGAGGAGCCTGCCCCCGTGGGTCGCGGCGCTCAGTGCCGGAGCATCCGACATGTCCGGCTGGCTCGTGATGGGGCTCCCAGGAGCCATCTATCTCTCCGGACTCATCGAAGCGTGGATCGCCGTCGGCCTTACGATCGGCGCGTATCTGAACTGGCTGCTCGTGGCCCCGCGCCTGCGTGCTTATACGGAGGTGTCGCGCAACTCGATCACGATTCCGAGCTTCTTCGAGAATCGGCTGAGGGACTCGTCCAGGCTGCTGCGCATCCTCGCCGGCGTCGTGATCTTGGTGTTCTTCACGCTGTACATCTCTTCCGGCATGGTCGCCGGTGGCTTCTTCTTCGAGAGCTCGTTCAATTCCGACTACCTGCTCGGCATGGTGCTGGTGGCTGGCATCACACTGCTGTACACGCTGTTCGGCGGCTTCCTCGGAGCCTCTTTCACCGACGTCGTGCAGGGGCTGATGATGCTGATCGCCCTGATCGTTGTTCCGGTTGCTGCGATCATCGCCGTTGGTGGTTTCGGCGAAGTGGCCACCTACGTCGAAGATCTCGCCCCGAACCACATCTCGCTGATCGGCGGAACGGCGCTGACCGGCGGAACGATTCTGGCAATCGTCGGGTCGCTCGCCTGGGGGCTGGGCTACTTCGGCCAACCGCACATCATCGTGCGGTTCATGGCGTTGCGCAACCCCGGTGAGGCGAAGGCGGCGCGCCGTATCGGCATGAGCTGGATGATCATCTCGCTGCTCGGCGCAGTGTTCTCCGGCTTCGTCGGCATCGCCTACATGGCACACCAGGGCATCGACCTCGCGAACGCTGAGACGGTGGTGCTGGTGATGGCGCAGACGCTGCTGCACCCATTCGTCGCAGGTCTCGTGCTGGCTGCGGTCCTCGCGGCGATTATGAGCACGATCTCCAGCCAGCTGATCGTCGCCTCTTCCGCGCTCGTGGAAGACCTCTTCAGAATCGTCAAGAAGGATCCGTCGCCCAAATTGCTGATGATGCTCGGGCGAATGACCGTGCTCGGCGTCGCTCTCATCGCCGGGCTGCTGGCGATCGTGCCCAATGACACGATCCTCGGGCTGGTCTCGTTCGCGTGGGCTGGCTTCGGGGCTGCGTTCGGGCCGCTGATCCTGCTGAGTCTGTTCTGGCGCAAGCTCACCAACTGGGGTGCGCTGGCCGGCATGTTCGTCGGAGCTGCCGGTGTGTTCGTCTGGAAGGCCGTATGGCCTGAGATGTATGAGCTGCTGCCGGCGTTCATCTGCGCGCTGATCGTTGCTGTGGTCGTGAGCCTGCTCACCCATCGCGAAGGATCCGAGCGGCAGAGCGAGATCCTGCAGGAGTTCACCGAAACAGGCACGCTGCTGACCGTGAACGGTGTCGGTCGCGGTGCGCGGACGGATCGAATGACGCCCTAGTCCGGGCACGCGAAGGGGCGGATGCCGTGGCATCCGCCCCTTCGTCCTGGTTACTTGGCCAGGAACGCTGCCAGTGCGGAGTTGACCTCGTCGGCGTGAGTCCAGAGCAGACCGTGCGGCGCGCCCTCGATCTCGACGTAGTCGGCCTCGGGGAAGGCCTTGTGGAAACGGCGGGCGGTGGCGTCGATCGGCAGGATGTTGTCGCCCGTGCCGTGCAGGATCAGTGCGGGCTTGCCGCTCGCGCGAACCGCCTCGACGTCGCCGCGGAAGTCTTCGATCCAGGCCGACACGACCGCGTATGCGGCAACGGGGGCGCTGCTGGTCGCGACGTTCCAGCTGCCGGTGACGGCCTCTTGGCTGATGCGCGTGCCGAGGTTCTCGTCGAGGTTGTAGAAGTTCTGGAAGAACTGCGTGTACCAGGCGTACCGGTCGCTCTTAGCGGCAGCGGCGATCCCGTCGAACACGTCCTGCGGCACCCCTTCGGGGTTGTCATCGCGGGCGACGAGGAAGGGCTCGAGGGATGCGAGGAAGGCAAGCTTCGCGACCCGTTCGTGTCCGTAACGGGAGACGTAGCGTGCGAGCTCTCCGGTGCCCATCGAGAATCCGACCAGGATGACGTCCTGCAGATCCAGCGTCTCGAGAACCGCGTTCAGATCTGCGGCGAAGGTGTCGTAGTCGTAGCCTGCGTCGACCTTGGATGACTGGCCGAAGCCGCGGCGGTCGTAGGTGATGACGCGGTAGCCGTTCGCGAGGAGTTCGCGAGTCTGACGCTCCCAGCTGTGCCCGTCCAGCGGGTATCCGTGGATGAGAACGACGGGCTGACCTGAGCCCTGGTCTTCGTAGTAGAGCTCGACGGGGGTGCTGTTCTCGTTGCCGACGGTGATGCTGCCCATGGTCGTACCTTTCAGATTGGGAGGAGAACGGTCGTTCTCTGGTGACAATGACCACGATAGAGAACGATCGTTCTCATGTCAAGTACACTGGAGAAATGAATGAGGAAGAAGCACGCGAACGCATCCTGGATGCCGCCGAGCAGCTTTACTACGCCAAAGGCTACGCGGCGGTCGGCATGGACGAACTTCGCGCAGCGGCCGGCGTTTCGTTAAAGCGCGTGTACACGCTGTTCCCTTCGAAGAACGACATCATCGCGGCGGTATTGGCGCGCAAGCATGAGGAGTGGGAGAGCATGCTGACCGGCGCCGTGGCGGCTGCCGGCGACAATCCTCGCGCGCGCCTGCTGGCCGTGTACGACTTCCTCGAGAGCTGGTTCTACGCTGACGACTTCCGCGGATGCGCGTTCATCAACGCCTTCGGTGAGCTGGGCGGCACGACTCCCGAGATTGCGCAGATCGTCCGCGCACACAAGGCCTCATTCCAGCAGTACATGGCAGGACTCGTCGCCGAGATCGGTGCTCCCCACGCGCTCGCCGCGCAGCTGTCGATACTCGCGGAGGGTGCCCAGAGTACGGCGGCGATCTCTGCCGAACCGAAGGTTGCTGCCCAGGCGCGCGCAGCCGCTGAGGTGCTCATCGACGCGGCGATGGCCACCGCCTGAGGTGGCGACGGTGCGGAAATAGGGCATCTGCCCGATGTCCTAGTGGTGCCTCAGAGCGGAGTGTGGAACTACCGCACAACCGAGGAGTCAGCACCATGTACGAGCACCCGTCCTACACTTACAGCAGTATCGTCGCCGAGCAGGAACGCGTGGATCGCGCCAACGAGCTGCGGCGCATCATCGCCGAGAACCCGTCGAGGGTGGTGGCGTACGAGCGTCCTCTTCTCGCTCGGGTGCGCAACTGGTTCGGCGCTCGACGAGCGGATGCCGCCGCGCCGAGTACACCACCCGCCAGCCCACGCGTAGCTGGCGACCACACCGCACTGCGGGCGCACGCGCGGTGACCACCCTCGCGGTGAATACATTCACATCTGAGAACGTGGGCCCTGATGTCCGTGGCGCGTGGCACCATGATGTGGTGACGGTTCCGACGGACAGCACAGCGATGGTGGGTCGCGACGCCGACCTTGTCGCACTGCGGCGCGCGTTCGATCGCGCCGCCGGGGGTGAACCTTCCGCGGTACTCATCGAGGGCGAAGCCGGCATCGGAAAGACGCGTCTGCTGCGAGAATTTCAGGCAGAGGTGGCCGCGCACTCCGACGTCCACGTCGGCCGCTGCCTCGATCTCGGCACGGCCCGCTCCGCATACGGGCCACTCATCCGCATCCTTCGCTCGATCGTTGAACGGCTCGGCGTGACCGAGGCGCGCGCAGCGGTCGGCGCCGGTGCCGAGGCGCTGCGCATGCTCGTCCCCGAACTCGGCAACGGTGCGGTGATGCGAGAGCTCACGAGCCCAGATGCAATGCGCGGCGCGGTCGTCGCCCTGATCGAGGCGTCCGCCGAACGCGCACCGCAGGTCATCGTGATCGAGGACGTGCACTGGGTCGACGACTCCACACTGGGCATGCTCTCGTTCCTGCTGGGCACCCTGCAGTCCGGTCGCGTGCTCGTGATCATCACCTGCCGCAGCGATGACGTGCGACGCGGCGACGCCGTGAGCCGGTTCATCGCCGAGACGACGCGCGCACGCCTCATCGAGCGACTCCCTCTGCAGCGCCTGGACTCGAACGCCACGCGGCAGCTCGCCGAGCAGCTCTCCGACGGCGCGCTCACCGAAGCTGCTCTGGAGCGTTTGATGGACCGCGCAGAGGGTGTGCCGTTCTTCATCGAAGAGGTTGCATGTTGCGCCGCGGGGCCCCTTCCCGACTCGCTGCGCGAAATGTTGCTCGTGCGGTTCGACCAGCTCGACGACGACGCCCGGCACGTGGTGCGTGTCGCGTCGGGGGCCGAGGGGACGCTGTCCCATACCCTGCTGGCCGAGCTCGCGCGCCTCCCAGACGAGCGCTTCGACGACGCCATTCGGGCGGCGGTACGAGGCGGCATGCTCTCGGTCGACGACGATCAATACACCTTCCGGCACGCGCTGCTGCGCGAGGCTGTGCACGCTGATCTACTGCCGGGGGAACGCGCGCGACTTCATCGCGGGTACGCCGAAGCTCTCGAAGCCCGTGCCGCTTTGCTCGACCGCTGCGATCGGTCCTCGCTCGCGCATCACTGGAGGCTCGCTCAGGTACCGGACCGTGCGCTTGTCGCATCGGTCGCTGCGATGCATGAAGCCAAGAACCGGTTCGCCTTCGCAACGTCGGCCCGCTTCGGGGAGCTGGCCCTGGAACTGTGGGAGCAGGTGCCGGATGCCGAGACCGTCGTCGGCATGTCGCACGTGCACTTGATGCGGCAGCTCGGCTCGATCCTGCGAAATGCGGGCGAAGCGGAGCGCGCGTTGTCCGTCGCCGAGCGCGCCCTCGACCTAATGGATGCGGATGCGGATGCCGACCCAGCCGAGCACGCGCGACTGCTACGGGACAAGGCCCAGTTCCGCAGCAATCTCGGACTGCCCGGCTCGAAGGAGCTCTATTTGCAGGCCCTTGAGATCGTCGACGCCGCCGTCGACGATGACCGACTGCATGCGACGCTTCTCAACCAGATCGCCGGGAAGCATATGCTCGCCTCGATGCCGAGGGAAGCGATCATCACTGCGACGCAGGCGCTCGAAGTCGCGCAGCGTGTCGACGATCCATACGAGATCTCCGTTGCGCACAACCTCCGCGGGACGTGCCGGGGGTACCTGGGTCAACTCGATGAGGCCTTCGCCGACTTCCGTGAAGCAGATCGGTTCGCGGCACTGAGTAACGGTGGTGCCGAGCTGCGCTACCGGGTCAACTACTCGGACCTCCTCGCGCTGCTCGGCCGACACCACGAAGCGTTCGAGGTCGCGGAGGCCGGTGTCACACGGGCACGTGAGCTGGGCGTCGAGCGCGCAACGGGCACGCTCTTGGTGCAGAACATGGTCGAGCCGCTGCTCACGCTCGGCGATATCGACGGTGCGAAGGCACGGTTGTCGGCAGTGCCGATCGGCAGGCCCCAGGTGCTCAACGACCAGTACGTCTTCCTCACCCGCATCCGCATTCTCGCATGGCAGGGCAAGGTCGACGAGGCCGAGCGTCTGCGCGAGGAGTGGATGCCGTCACTGCGCCGCACCGGCGAACTCGAGCGTCAGGCGTGGTACCGGATCATCGAAGACGACATCGCGCTCGCCGTCGCCCGCGGACAGTGGTCTGACGCCTTGGATGCCATCGTCGCGATGACGGAAGACCAGGGTTTCGTGCTGCTGCACGCGTACCGGCTGCTCCTCGAGTCTGGCTGGCTCGTTGCTGAGGTGCGAGCATCCGGTCGGAGCACCGATGCGGCCGTGGCGGCGATCCGCCGACTCTGGTCAGAACTGCCGGCCACCGTTCGAGCCGACGAATGGGCGACGATCCTCGACGCGATGCTCGCCCCATCGATCGACGCGATGCGTGTGGCGATCGATGCCTCCGAGAAATACGACATCCCCGCGATAATGCGCGGCGTCACCCGTCTCGAACTGGCACGGATGCTCGTCGCGACGGGCGACAGAAGTGAGGCTCGGGCGGTGCTGGCGGATGCGTCGAAAGTGGCAACGGCAATCGGACACGAGCCGCTTCGGGAGAGCGTCGAGGCGTTCGGACGAGCGAGCGGAATCAGTGCAAGCGACCGTATCGCCGACGAGCTCGAGCTGACCGCGCGTGAGAAGCAGGTGCTGGACCTGGTCGCCGAAGGACTCAGCAACCGGCAGATCGGTGAGCGACTCTTCATCAGCGTCAAGACGGCGAGTGTGCACGTGTCGGCGATCCTGCGAAAACTGGGCGTTGCCACCCGCACCGAGGCGGCGATGGTGGCTGCGCGGCGGGCCCCAGACGCCGCAACGAGGTAGGGGCCTCAGAGCACCAGGCGATAGCCCATCCCGGATTCGGTGAGTAGGTGCGCGGGCGATGCCGGCTCCTGCTCGAGCTTCTTGCGCAGCTGCGACATGTACAGCCGCAGATATCCGGAGTCGGAGACCTGCTCGCTGCCCCAGATCTCCTTGAGCAGATCCTGCCGGGTGACGAGAGCGCCGGGGTGACGGGCGAGGTGCTCCAGCATCCGCCACTCTGTCGGCGTGAGGTGCACCCGTGTGCCTGCTCGCGTCACGGCCTTCGCGGACAGATCGATCATGACATCGCCAAACTGAACTGTCGCCTCGCCGGTCGCGGGCGATGATCGCCGGGAGAGCGCACGCAAGCGCGCGAGGAGTTCATCCACTTGGAATGGTTTCGTGACGAAGTCGTCGGCTCCGGCATCCAGCGCCTCGACCTTGTCTGCCGATCCGGTGCGGCCGGAAACTACGATGATGGGCGCTGTGGTCCAGCCGCGGAGCGCGTGGATCACCTCGATCCCGTCAAGCCGTGGCATCCCGAGGTCGAGCAAGATGATGTCGGGGTGATTCTGCGCTGCCGCGGCGATCGCGGCGGCACCGTCTGCAGCAGCCACGACGTCGTATCCGTGTGCGGCGAGCGTGATGCGCAGAGCCCGCACCATTTGCGGATCGTCATCGGCGATGAGGAGCTTCACTCTGACTCCTTCGTGTCTGGCGTTTCGGCCGCCAGTGGCAGCGACACGACCATGGTGAGACCGCCGCCAGGGGTATCCTCCGGCGTCAGGCTCCCACCCATCCCCTCGGTGAATCCCTTCGAGAGGGCCAGGCCCAGTCCGAGACCGGTGTTGTTGTCGGTGTCGCCGTAGCGTTGGAACGGCTGGAAGATGCTGCGCTGGCGTTCGAGGGGAACACCTTCGCCATGATCGATGATGCGGATCTCGGCACGCTCGCCAGCCCGAATCGACGAAACAGTGACGCGGCTGCCATCCGGCGAATGCGCCAGCGCGTTGGCGAGCAGATTCACGAGCACCCGCTGCAGCAGCACCGGATCGGCGTGCAGCGGGGGAAGGTCCGGGTCCAGCGCGAGCTCGACGTCGGAGGGGCCGAGGGAGAGCTCGTCGAGAGCAGACAAGACGCTGCCTGCCGCGTCTACCCGTGTCGCGGAGACGGCGAGCACGCCTGCCTGCACTCGGCTCACATCGAGGAGGTCGGTGATCAGCGTCGACAGCGTCGTGAGGCTCTCGTCTGCGGTCGCGAGCAGCTCCGCTCGATCAGATACCGAGAGCTCGTGCGCGCCGCGCAACCCGCCGATCGCGGCGACTGCGGCCGAAAGCGGGCGGCGAAGGTCATGGCTGAGGGCGGACAGCAGGGCGCTGCGCACCTGATCGGTCTCCGCGAGTGCCTCAGCCTCACGTGCCGTGGCACTGAGGTCGGTGTGTTCGATCGCGGCGGAGAGTTGCGCAACGATCACATCCACGAGCCTGCGCGACGGGGCATCAAGCGGCCCGCCGTGCAGCTCTAGAGATGCGCGGGCCCCGCCGTCAACACCGTGGCCCACCGGAATCGTGGTCTCACGGCCATCGGAGACGGGTTCGCCGTCCATCGCCAAGACTTCGCCGTCCGCTCCTACGAGCCGCACACCACTCAGCCCGAACGCCGCCCGCGTGCGGGTCACGAGTGCGAGCACAGCGCTCTCGCCGCGGAGCACATTTCCGGCGACCGAGGCGAGCAGCTCCGCTTCGGCGGTGGCGCGCTGGGCGGCACGTGCACGGTTCGCTGCATGCGCGACGATCAAACCGACCAGCACGGCGATGATCACGTACAGCGCGAGGGCCACGATGTGCAGCGGATGCGCGATCGCGATCGTGAACACGGGCGCGACGAACAGCAGATCGAGCGCGATGCCGGAAAGCAGGGCGGCGAACACCGCCGGTCGCAGCCCTCCGATCATGGCGACGATGACCACGAGCAATTGATATGAGAGCACTTCGTAGGTGATCGACTCTGGACTGCGCAACGAGAACAGCAGCCAGGACAGCAGCGCTCCGCCGATGAGAGCCGCCGCGTACCCGGCTACTTCGCGCCGCCACCCCAGTGCTCCGGTGTCGAGACGCGGCAATCTCACGCCGCCGGAGGCACCAGGCTCAGGCATCCGCTCTACGCTCATGTTCCCTCCGTCCTTGCATCCTAGGCTTCCGGCATCCTCAGTCTTGTGGCGACGCAGTCGTGCTGCTGGCAGATTCAGGCGGGCCAGCCGGTCGACGGACGCGCCGCCCGTTGCTGGCCACCGCTCGGCCTGCGCGTTCCTGACCGGGCAGTGGCCGGGAACGGCGTCCATAGATTATTTCCGAGGAGTCGAGCAGCCACGGCACGAGGGTGATGGTGACGCCGTGTACGAGCATGAGCTGGCTCGCGAGGCGCTGGGCGCGGCGGTTGTGCAGGAACGTTTCCCACCAGTGCCCGACGATGTACCTCGGCAGGTAGACAGTCATCACCGAGGGGCCATTCTTCTCGCGATACTGCGCAATGAACTGCTCGACCGGGTCGGCGAATGCGCGATATGGCGACTCCAGAATCAACAGCGGGATCGGCATCAGATGATCCGCCCACTCCTTCTGCAGTCGGCTGGCCTCATCGGAATCCACGGCGATGTGAATCGCCACGGTCTTGTTGTGCCCGGCGGCCACGGCGTAGTCGATTGCCTTGATGACCGGTTTCTGCAGGCGGCTGACCAGCACGAGAGCCACATCTCCCTGCGCGCCGAAGTGGGTGATGTCATCGATCGCGATCTCATGGTCGACGTCACGGTAGTAGCGCTTCACGCCCATCATCAGGAACGCGAGGATCGGGATGGCGAAGAAGACCAAATACGCGCCGTGCGTGAACTTCGTGACCGTCACGATCACGAGAACGAGGACGGTGAGAGTCGCTCCGGATGCATTGATGACGAGGCCAGAGCGGGCACTGCGTCGATCGGATGCCGTAACCCGTGCACCGCGCAGCACCCGCCGCCAATGCCTGACCATGCCGATCTGGCCCAGCGAGAACGACACGAAGACACCGATGATGTACAGCTGGATGAGGGTGGTCAGCTTCGCCTGGAAGATGACGAGAACGGCGATCGCGGCGATGCCGAGCAGGATCATGCCGTTGGAGAAGACCAGGCGGTCACCGCGGGTGTTCAGCGCTTTTGGAGCGTAGCCGTCGCGGGCGAGCACAGCGCCCAGCAGAGGGAAGCCGTTGAATGCGGTGTTCGCCGCAAGTAGCAGCACGCAGGCAGTGGTCGCCTGAATGACGAAGAACAGGATGCTGCCGCCGCCGAAGGTCGCCGCGGCGATCTGCGCCATCAGGCTTGGTTGCGGATTTGAGCAGTCGAACCCGATCAGGTCACACGGGTTTTCGGCGTAGTGCACGCCAGTGATGAGCGCGAGCGCGGTGAGGCCGGCGAACAGGCAGATTGCGATTGATCCCATCAGCACGAGTGTGGACTGCGCGTTGCGCACTTTAGGTTCACGGAACGCCGGGACGCCGTTGGAGACCGCCTCCACGCCGGTGAGGGCGGAGCATCCGCTGGAGAAAGCACGCAGAATCAGCAGGATGACCGCTGCCTGGCTGAGGCTCTCGGCGTGAACCGTGAACTCGGCGCTGGAGGCGATCGGCGCATCCCCGAGGAGCGTACGGGCGATTCCGGTGACGATCATGATGCCGACGGATCCGATGAACAGATACGTCGGGATCGCGAACGCGAACGACGCCTCCCGCACCCCCCGCAGATTCACGAGGATGATCGCGACGACGAAGCCGACCGCCATCTCGACCCGCCATGGGTCAAGCCCTGGCAGTGCGGAGATGATGTTGTCCACGCCGGATGCCACGGAGACCGCGACCGTCAGGACGTAGTCGACCAGCAGAGCCGCCGCGACGACGACGCCGGGGATCTCGCCCAGGTTGCGCCGGGCGACCTCATAGTCACCGCCGCCAGACGGATAAGCCTTGATCAGCTGGCGATAGCTGAGGACCACCACGACGAGCAAGACAATCACGGCCGCGGCCACAAGCGGCGAGAAAGACAGGAAGGTCAGGCCGCCGAGCAGCAGGATCATCACCAGCTCCTGCGGAGCGTACGCCACCGAACTCAGCGCGTCTGAGGCGAAGATCGGCAGCGCTCGCCGCTTCGGCAGCAGCTGATCTGAGGCCTGTTCGGAGGAGATGGGGTCGCCGAGCAGAATGCGCTTGACCAGCTGCGGCGCATCCGCGTTCTCGCGTGTTTCGTTCGTCACGTCCAGCGACGCTACGCGTGATTGCGGAGCCCAAACGGCATCCTTACGGAATCCATACGGCCAGGGCCTGGACGCTCATGGAACCCTCATGCGCGGTCCGGATGCCACGACATCCATGCCTGTGAGACGTGCTCACAGCGAAACGCACAGCCCCTTCTGAAGACGGCCGCGTAACGTCGATCTCATGACGACTCTTCAGGTCAGCGAAGACGACATCCACCAGGCCCGCGAGTTGCGAGATGAGTTCCAGCGCTTCCTGCGCGAGTACGAGTTCGGGATGCGCGAGGTCGAGACGAAGATCTCAATCCTGCGCGACGAGTTCCTGCACGATCACGCGTACAACCCGATCGAGCACGTGAAGAGCAGGCTCAAGACGCCGGACAGCATCGTGGAGAAGGTCGCCCGAAAGGGGATCGAAGAGCCGGACTTCGCGCGCATCCGTAAAGAGATCACCGACATCGCCGGTGTCCGTGTGACGTGCAGCTTCGTCGCCGACGTCTACCAGCTGTTCGATCTGCTCACCGAGCAGGACGACATCACGGTGCGCTCGGTGAAGGACTACATCAAAGAGCCCAAGTCCAACGGTTACAAGAGCCTGCACGTGATCATCGAGGTGCCGGTGTTCCTGTCGACCGGGCCGCTGATGGTTCCGGTCGAGGTGCAGTTCCGCACGATAGCGATGGATTTCTGGGCGAGCCTTGAGCACAAGATCTACTACAAGTTCTCCAACCAGGTGCCCTCTCACCTTGTAGAGAGCCTGTCGGATGCCGCGGATGCCGCGAGCGAGCTCGACAGTCGCATGGAGCGGCTGCACCGCGAAGCGCACGGCGTGCCGCGGCGGCAGTTGCCGCCAGCTCCGCCCCGCGTCGTGCAGGTTTAACCGGCTCTACTCCGGCGCTTTACCGACCACCACAGGAAGTTCGACGAGTCGTGCCAGCGGCTCTGTGACGGTCCCGTCGAGGCGTTCAAAGAGCATCCGCGCCGCCTGAGCCCCCAGCGCACGCGGATCGTGGGAGACGGTGAGCAGCGGAACGGTCAGCAGATCAGCGAGCTCGATGTCATCGAACCCCACGAGCATGGGCGGGGTCTCCAGTGTTCCTTCGCGATGGCGTCTTTCGATCGAGTAGATCGCGCCGATGGTGTTCCGGTTGTTGGCGCTGAAGACGGCGGTCGGCGGGTCGGGGAGGTCGAGCAGGGCGTCCATCGCCCTTCGAGCATCGGAAACGTCCTGCTGTCCGCGTTTGACCAACGCCGGTTCTGGCACGAGGTCGAACTCGGCGAGCGCTCGGGCGTAGCCGTCATATCGGCGGGCCGCGGTAGACACGGACACCACATTCCCGAGGAACCCGATTCGTCGATGCCCTGACTCGAGCGTCGCTTTGGTCGCCTCGTAGGCACCGTTGACATCATCGAGCAGCACGGTGTCGACGTCCAGCCCGTCGACGGTGCGAGAAGCCAGGACAATGGGCACACGCCCCAGGCTCTCCGGGCGCAGGTGCGCACCGCCCTTGCCGGTGGGGACGACGATGAGCCCTTCGACCTTTCGGCCGATGAAGTCGGAGATCAGCTGCGTCTCACGCGAGAGGTCTTCACCCGTGTTGCCGAGCAGGATTCGACGATCGTGCTGGGAGGCGACATCTTCCACGCCCAGGGCGAACTGACCGTAGTAGGGGTTGGCGAGGTTGGTGATTGCGACGCCGATGAGGCCCGACGAGTGGCCGGGGCGGATGCTTCTGGCGTTCTCATTGCGGTGGTAGCCGAGCGCCGAGACCGCTTCCATCACGCGCTGCTGAACGGCCGGGCGCACGTTCTTGCCGCCGGACAGCGTGCGGGAAACGGTCATCGGGCTGACCCCGGCGTGCTGCGCCACCTCACGCACAGTGGGGGCAAGTCGCTGCGGCGGATCGATCGAGTCGGCCACGTGCATCCCTCCTCGCATCGAATGCGCGATCATGTCGGCTGCATACACGTTAGCAACGGACGAATCACAGGCGCGTCGCACCGTCTGATCTCGTCACAGTCTATCGGAGTTGGTATCGTTATCAGATGATCTTCGACCCGGATGCATCGCAGCATCACGACTGGCTCGCACACGAGACCGACAGGCTCATCGACTTCTTCGCGATGGACGATGTCGACGCGCGTCTTCGATTCTGCTGGCGCGACAATCAGGGTGCGCCTGTGCCGGAGCGACCGAGACACCTCTACAGCGTCAGTCGGCTCGTCCACTGCTTGAGTATCGAGCACATGCTCGGGCGAGAGAACGCAGGGGCCTGGGCAAGGGAGGGGGTGGAGTTGCTGCTTTCGCAGTTCCTCGACCCAGTGCACGGCGGCTTCTTCGCGGCGATTGGAGACTGCGATGAGATCGTCTCGGCGCGAAAGGATGCGTACGGTCACGCCTTCGTGCTTTTGGCAGGCAACAGCGCAGTGCTGGCGGGGATTGCGGGTGGGGCAGAGCTCTTCGAAGAGGCCCGGCGCTCCATCGACGAGCACCTCTGGGACGATGACGCGCAAACTGCTCTCGAGTCGTGTGATCGAGACTGGACCTCACCGGACGAATATCGAGGCCAGAATGCCAACATGCATCTGACCGAGGCATATCTGGCTGCCTACGAGCGCACCGGAGAAGAGGTGTTCGCCCAGCGCGCCGAGAGCATCGCCAATCGGCTCATCCTCCACGGCGCCGGGACCAGCCGCTGGCGGATCCCTGAGCACTACACACCATCGTGGACCGTCGATCGACCATACGGCGCCGACCATCCGGATGACCCATTTCGCCCCTACGGCACACTGACAGGACACTCGCTCGAGTGGGCGCGACTTCTCCTCCAGCTGCGCGCTGTGCGGCCGACAGCGGAATGGACGCTCGACGCGGCGATCAGCCTGTTCGACCGCGCGGTGGATGACGGCTGGGACGATGTGCGGGGAGGATTCGTGTATAGCGTGGACTTCGATGGGGCGGTGGTGAATCCGGCTCGGATGCATTGGACGATCGCCGAAGCGATCGGGGCAGCGCTCTGGCTCTATCGGGTCACTGCAGATGCGAAGTATCGCGAGTGGTACATCCGGTTCTGGAGATATGCAGAACGACACGTTCTCGATCGCGAGGGAGGGTCATGGTGGCACGAATTGGACGTCAACAATCGCCCGAATGCAGTGACCTGGGATGGAAAACCTGATCTTTATCACGCGTGGCAGGCGACGCTCTATGCCCGAATTGAAAGCGGTATCGGGGTGGCCAGAGCCGCACGAGACGGCCGCGTCGTGACACCGACCGATGCTGGATCAGGGGAGGCATCCTGATGGGTGACATGACAGGCACGTTGTGGCCGGTGCTGGAAATCGGTGGCACTCATCTGGCCACTGCCGTGATCGACGACCGTGATTGGACGATCGTTCCGGAGTCTGTGTCACATCGTTCATTCGACGCCACCGGGTCTTCGGAGCAGTTGATCGGGGCGATGGCCGATGCCGCCTCCGGCGTCGGCGTTGCACAGGGCGCCGACTGGGCCGTAGCCATTCCCGGGCCCTTCGACTACGAGGGCGGGATCGGACGCTTCGAGCATGTCGGAAAGTTCGACAGCCTGAACGGTGTCGACGTGCGGCAAGGTCTGCGTGCGCAGATCCGACCCGCTCCGGCATCGGTTCGATTCCTGAACGACGCCGACGCGTTCGGCGTCGGGGAGTTCGTCGTCGGAGCGGCCCGCGGTCATGACCGCGTCGTCTGCATCACTCTGGGCACCGGTGTGGGATCGGCGTTCCTTGACCGGGGGGAGCCGGTCAATTCCGGTCCGTCCGTCCCTCCGGACGGCAGTGTTCACCTGCTTCGGCATCTCGGCCGTCCCCTGGAGGAGTTCGTGTCGCGGCGGGCGATCCGGCGCGCCTACTCTGTCGCGGTCGGCCTGGCGTCAGGGAGTGTCCCCGATGTGCGCGAGATCGCGCAGCGGAGTCGCCAGGGTGATGACGCCGCTGCCGCGGTGCTCAGCGAGGCATTCGAGTCTCTCGGCGTCGCGCTCGGTCCGGTGGCCGAGCGCTTCGAGGCCACGGCCGTGGTCGTGGGTGGATCTATGTCCAGATCATGGGACATTGTCGGGCCCGCCCTCCGTCACGGAATGACGAAAGGCGGGCCCGACAGTTCGACGGTGGCTCTACATCCTGCACAGTTCCCGGCAGAGGCCGCATTCATCGGGGCGGCATACGGGGCGAGCCGAGGTTAGCCTCAAGCGTCGCGCTCAGTTCCACGCACGTATGCCGTGACGGTGCCGAGCTGCTGGCCCAGGCCTTTGCCGTGCGGCCGGAGGACGTAGGGCCCGACTGCCGCCGGAATGATGAAAGTCTCGGCATAGTGCACGACGAACGGCGCGAACGCACCGGTCGGGCTCTCGACGACCGCCTCGGCGCCCTCGACCAGGTTCAGCACATGCACCGTTCCGTGGGTGTCGCCGTTGACAGCTTCGGTGAACCAGTGGCGACGTACCTCGATGAACTCCAGCTCGTGAAGACCGGTGCGTTCCTCTGTCCACCCGGGTCCCGATGCGATCTGGTCGATCTGGCCGACGAGTTGGTCGGCGACCCACTCCGTGTCGCGGTTCCACTGGATGTTCGGTATTGCGTGCTCGAGGTGGATAGGGCGAGGCTTGCCGTCGAGGCCGAGCCTGTCCCAGTCCCACATCTTGAACGTGAAGGTGGAGGGCGTCGCGGAGATCTCGAGAACCATGGTTCCCGCGCCAGAGCAGTGCACGGTCCCGGCCGGGATCGCGAAATGGTCGTGCTTCTTCGCTGGGAAGGTGTTGACGTAGTCCTCGGCGGGAAAACTGATCTCGCCGCGTGCGGCCGACTCGAGATCTGCGGTCATCTTTGCCGGGTCGATGCCGGTTTTCGTGCCGAGGTAGACGACAGCATCCTCTTCGGCATCGAGCAGGTAGTAGCTTTCATCCTGCGTGTAGTGCTTGCCGAACGTGTTCTGTACATAGCTGGTGAGAGGGTGCACCTGCAGGGAGAGGTTCGCGCCACCCATCGTGTCGAGGAAGTCGAAGCGGATCGGGAACTCCGCACCGAATCTTGAGAACGTGCGCTCTCCCAGGAGCCGCTGTGGCTCAGTGAAGACGATGTCGATCGAGGGCAACTCGAAGAGTTCGTCGCCGATGCTGAGCAGAATACTGTTCTCTTCGGGAACGCAGTCGAAGCACCAGGCGTAGTTCTCCGCCGTCCGATCGAGGTCGAACGACTCCTTCATCCACTGCCCACCCCACACTCCGGGGTCGAAGAACGGCACGACGCGGAACGGCGTCTGCACAGCGGTATCCATTGCGGCGAAGAAGGTGTCCGCGGTGATGAGCTTCGCTGCGGAGCTGGATCGATTGGTGTCGAGCACGAAATCGATCTGGGGGAACAGCGAACGCTTGTGTCGGTCTGCGACAGCCCACTCGACGAAGTATCCACGTTTGAATTTGCGGATGCTGTCTTCGGAGTGGTTGTTGCTGCGCCAGTTGGGGGCACCGTTGCGCTGACGCTGTTGGATCTCCCACCGCGCCATGTCAGCGAGTACCAGGACGCAGTGCGGGAGAGGAACGAGCGCGCTCCCCCAGCCGATGAGGACGGTGGGCGTATTCGACGACAAGACCCTCCCGGCGATCGCGCTCAGCCGATCCTCGTCATAGAACTCGACGAGGAGATGGTGGCTCAGGACTCCGAAGACCCGATCATCCGTCAGGTTTCGTGCGAGGAGTTCGTCGAGCGCGTCGACGGACTTTGCGGCCTCGGTCTCCACATCGATGACCGTATAGCCGGGGAGTGCCTCGCGTATTGCCGCGCTGAGAGCTGCGATGTCGGTGCCAGGATAGGCATCCACGACGATGAGCGGTTGACTTCCTGCGCTTTCTGCAGTGCGCGCCACCTCAAGCCACGCCTCGTCACCGCGCCACACGTGATGGTCTCCGGGGACGACGATCACCGGTTGCTTCTCGTAGCTTGTGCGGGGAGTTCTTGCTGCCACAGTGCTCGTCCTTAACATCTTGGGGAACTTTTGATAACGTTACCATAGCCAATTTCGAGCTCGATTGCTGCCGGAAAACATCTTTCTTCAGTCTCGACTCGGCGCGTGGTATCGTTACCAAACTTCATCAGCCACGTGATCTCGAACCCTAGAGAAGCACCCGGCACTCATCTTGTTATCAAGGAGGATTCAAGGCATGAACGGCAGACACAGCACACTGAGACGGGTGGGAACTGCGACCCTTGCGCTTGCGCTCGGCGTCGCGTTGGGAGGCTGCGCCCAGGGATCATCGGGCGGCGGCGGCGGGCAGGGCTCCGATTCCGCCACCGTCACGCTGAACGGCGACCGCGCTGACTTCGCGGAGGGGTATCTCCTCGCCGGTGAGGCGCTTGAAGGCATCACCGGAATAGGCCTGGAGGCGCAGAATGTGCCCTCGACCGAGAACTATCAGCAGGTCGTACGTTCTTCGCTGCAGACCAGCAGCACAACTGATCTCGTGAAGTGGTGGAACGGGTACCGGCTGCAAGAGCTGGCTCGCACCGGCGGACTGGCAGACCTGACCGCGGAATGGGAGTCGGCCGAAGAAAAGGGCTGGGTGAACCCCGAGACCCGCGACAGCTTCTCGTACGACGGCAAGGTGTACGGCATGCCGATGTACAAGAGCTACTGGGTGATCTTCTACAACAAGAACGTCTTCCAGGACGTCGGCATCGAAGTGCCGACGACCTGGTCGGAGTTCGAGGCCAACAACGACAAGCTCAAGGCCGCCGGGGTCACACCGCTCTTTGCGACCCAGCAGGCGGGGTGGACCTCGTTCATCTGGTACGCCGAGATCCTCTCCAAGCTGGATCCGCAGTTCTACGCCGACCTCATGGAAGGGAAAGCCAAGTACACCGACGAGACTTCGCAGAAGGCTATGCAGATCTGGTCGGACATGTACGCGAAGGGCTACTTCACTGCGGCCGATGTGGCGTGGGACAACGAACCCGCGCTCCTCGCCGAGGGAACTGTCGCCCAGGTGCCGATGGGAACGTGGCGCAACGGCATCTTCGCTGACACCGGGATGACTGAGGAAGACTACGGCGCATATCTGCTGCCGGCCGTGGAAGACGGAGTCGATCCTTCTGTGATTGTGGAATCTGGCACGATCGCGGTGGCAGAGAAGGCACCGAACAAGGATGCTGCGCTCGAGACGATGGCCAACTGGCTGAGCCCCGACGTGCAGCAGCCCTGGGCCGATGAGATCAAGGACACCTCCGCGAACCCGATGGTGACGACCGACGACCCCATCCTCACCGAGGTCCTCGATGCGGTTTCCGCGGAGAAGCCCACCGAGCTCGTGCGCTTCTGGGAGGCCGGGCCGCCCCCGCTCATCGAAGGAAGTGTGCAGTACTTCGGCGCGTTCATGGCCAACCCATCCGAAGACAACATCATGCCGACGCTTGAGAAGCTACAGACGCTGGCTGACACCGAATGGGCGAACTGGAAGGCCGCGCAGTAGTGCGCACCGCCACACAAGCGCTCACGACGGCCGGGTCGGGGAAGAAGGCTGCTCCCCGACCCGGTCGGCACGGTGCACACATCCGGGACCGAGCCGCCGCCATCCCGTTCCTCACGCCCGGTGTGGCGCTGGTCGGCGTCATGCTGCTCGTTCCGTTCGTCCTGACGGTGTACCAGAGCCTCACGAAAGACAACGGCTTCACGTCGACGTTCATCGGGCTGGACAACTACGCGCGTCTCTTCCAAGACCCCACGTTCCTCCAGTCACTGCTGAACACGGTGATGTGGACGATCGGGACGCTCATCCTGCCCGTCGGTATCGGGCTTCTCGTCGCGGTGTTCACGAACGGCATGCGCGGTGGTCGCTGGCTCCGCTATGCGTTCATCCTCCCGTACGCGCTCTCCGGCACGGCAACGGCAGTCATCTGGGGCTTCATCCTCCGCTCCGATGGAGCGCTCAATCAGGCGATCGCATTCTTCGGGGGCATCCCTCCGGCATCGGGTTGGCTGCTGGAATGGCCTACCAACACGATCGTGATGATCCTGGCGAGCACTTGGCAGGCGACCGGTGTGGCCGTCATCCTCTTCCTCGTGGGCCTTCAGTCCATTCCGCCCGACACGATCGAGGCGGGTTCGCTCGACGGTGCGAGTGGGATGCGCCTGTTCTGGCATGTCGTACTTCCCCAGCTGCGTCCGGTCACCGTAGTGGTTGTCGGAATCTCCATCACGAACAGCCTGCGCGTATTCGATCTCATCTGGTTGCTGACCAAGGGCGGCCCTGGTGCGGTGTCCGAAACCCTCGCAGTGACGATGTATCGGCAGACGTTCATCATCGGTGACTACGGGTACGGCGCGGCCGTGGCTGTCGTCCTGGCCATCATCGTCGTTGCGGCGTCGTGGTTCTATCTGCGCCCGCAGTTGAAGAAGGTATGACAATGATCGGCAGAACCATCCGCAACGTCGTCGTCATCGTGTTCGCCATCCTCTGGCTGATCCCGGTCTATCTGCTTCTGGTCAATGCCTTCGTGCCGGTCGAGGATTACACGGGTGCTCCCTCGTGGTTCCCTACCGGGTTCGGCTTCTTCGAGAACATCGCACTGGCGTGGACGCAGTCCGGTCTCGGCGCCGGCATGCTGAACAGTCTTTTGTACTCCACTGTCTCGGCGCTGATCGCGGTCTTCGCCGCAGCGCTCGCCGGATTCGCGGTCATCGTGATGCCGACGAGGCGGCCGACCCTGTGGTTCTGGGTCATCTACCTCGGCACTTTGCTGCCTCTGCAGATCTTCCTCGCCCCACTCTTCAAGGCGTATGTCTCGACCAACCTGTACGACACGAACCTGGGCATGATCCTGATCTACTCCGCGATTTGCGTGCCGTTCGCATTCTTCATCGTTCGCAACTACCTGACAACGCTGCCTCCGGAGGTCACCGAGGCCGCGAAGCTGGACGGCGCCGGGTGGTCGCTGCTCTTCTGGCGGATACACCTGCCGCTGATCCGGTCGTCTTTGTTCGCCGCGTTCATCTTCCAGTTCACCTGGGTGTGGAACGATCTGCTCTTCGGCATCACGTTGACGACCAGCCCGGATCGTCGTCCGGTGATGGCGGCGCTTGCCGAGATCAACGGCGGATTCTCGAGCCTCGGTCCGCCGGTCGTTCTTGCGGCGGCGCTCGTCGTCTCGCTGCCGACGGTGATTCTCTTCCTCACGTGTCAGCGATTCTTCGTCTCCAGCCTGCGGCCGGTGTGAGTCGGCGCCCGTGCGGCGGCTCAGCCGAAGAACTCCCGCACGGCCGTCGACATCGCCGTCACGCCGATCTCGATGGTCGGGTGGATCTCCGGTGCGAAGAACGGCGAGTGGTTCGTCGGAATCTCGCTGTCGACAGTGCCGTTCGCAACCGCGGTGGCGTACTTAGCGGGGTCCAGCCCGCCCCAGAACCAGAACACCAGAGGTGCGCCGGCATCCCGTGCGAACCATGACACGTCTTCACTGCCGGTGAACATGCCCGGATCGATCACCGCTTCGTCGCCGAGCACGCGGCGCAGTGCGGTGGTCACCCGCGAGGTCGAGTCCTCGTCGTTGATCGTCGCCGGGAGGGTGTGGTCGGTGCGGATCTCCGGCTCGCGCTCTGCGCCGGATGCCGAAGCCTCTGCACGGACGATCCGCTCGACGCTTTCGAGAACCTTCGCGCGCATCTCGTCGTTCGGGTAGCGCAGACTCAGCTCGAGCGTCGCTTCAGTGGGGATGATGTTGTTCTTGAGCCCGGCGTGAATCGAGCCGACGGTGACGACTGCGACATCCTTGGGGTCGACCTCGCGAGAGGTGATCGTCTGCAGCCGCATGACGGTCGCTGCCGCCATCACGATCGGATCGATGGTGGTGTGCGGGCGTGACCCGTGCCCGCCGCGACCGTGCATGGTGACGGTGAGACCATCGGATGCCGCCATCTGCGTGCCGCTGCGCACGCCGATGATTCCGGCCGGGAACGGCGTGACGTGCTGACCGAGCACGATGTCGGGCTTCGGGTAGCGGTCGAGGATCCCGGCATCCAGCATTGCCCGCGCTCCGGCGCCGTACTCCTCGGCCGGTTGGATGAGCACGACCAGTGTTCCTGACCATTCGGCGCGCTCGGTGACGAGCTTTTCGACGGCGCCGATCATCGCGGTCACGTGCATGTCATGGCCGCACGCGTGCATCACGGGCACGGTGTGTCCGGCGGGATCGACGCCGGTCGCGGTGCTCGCGTAAGCCAGTCCCGTCTGCTCCTGCACGGGAAGCGCATCCATGTCAGCGCGAGCCCAGACCACAGGGCCATCGCCATTGCGCAGCAGAGCGACGACGCCGGTGACGCCGACACCCTCTTCGACCTCGAGCCCGAGATCGCGCAGGTGTTCGGCGGCGATGCTGGCTGTGCGGGTCTCCTGGAATGACAGTTCCGGATGCCGGTGCAGGTCGATGTACAGGGACTCAAGGTCGATGCTCATGGCCTCGACTCTATCTGTGCGATGCCGGGATCAGGATGCCGCGACGACGTAACTTTGCAGCTCCGGCCCTGGACGCAGCACCCCATTCACGATCGCACGGATCGCGAACTCGCTCGCCTCGCCGAGTTCGACAACATCCGGATGCAGCAGCCACTGCAGCTGCAGCCCATCCATCACCGCGAGGATCGAAGCGGAAGCAGCCGCGATCGTGCCCGGCTCGATCACGCCCTCCTGTGCGCACAGCGCGTGGAAGGCCGTTGAGACCTCACGACGCAGAGTCGTGTAGCGATCCTCGAAGAAGTCGCGCGCCGCGTGACCGTCGGTCACAGACTCTGCAGAGAGCACCGTGTACGCCTGCACGATGCCTGGCCGCTGGGCATTGGTGAATGCCGTGCGAACGAGGTGCAGAAACAGCTCTGCCCCGCCAGGGATGTGCTTCTCGAGCAGCTCGGCGACATCGTCCTGATCGCGGAAAGCGAGTACCTCGAGCAGCAGCTTCTGCTTCGAGCCGAAGTGGTGAAGTACCCCGGCGTGCGTCATCCCGACCTGCTCCGCGACGTCGGAGAGGGTGCCGTTCGTCGACCCCTTGTTGCCGAAGATCTCGATCGCGGCCTTCAGGATCTCGGTGCGCTTCTCGAGCGTGGCGGGGCGCGTTCGCGTCTCCGATGAATCAGTTGCCACGGCATCCTCCTTGGGCGAGTGTAACGGTCTGGCAAAGGGTACTTGCAAAGCTTACTGACTTGTAGGTAATCTCACTGAAGTTTACTTTCTCATGAGTAAGCAAAAACCCCCCTGCACAAAGACCGTGTCCAAGGAGAAGCAATGAAGCTCAGTAGATCTCTGATCGCCATCGGCGCGATCGCCGCCCTCAGCACCGGCGTCCTCGCCGGCTGCGCCTCGCCGTCCTCCGACGGCTCCAGCTCAAACGGCTCCAACTCGAACGGCGCCCGCGCGGCGCTCACTATCGCCAAGCCAGACGGCGCGATCACCACCGAATCGCACAACCCTTACCTCGGCGACTCCTCCGCCTCGAAGTACGGCTACGCGAAGGCGATCTTCGAGCCACTCGCTCTCGTCAACCCGACGGGTGACCTCGGCACCACTCCGTGGCTGGCCGAATCGGTCGAATGGAATGACGACTACACGGCGGTCACGGTCGTGCCCCGCAGCGGAGTCAACTGGAGTGACGGCGAACCCTTCACCGGCGATGACATCATCTTCACGTTCGATCAGTTCCTCAGCGGCAAGCTCACCGATTCGCAGGGGCTCAAGTACACCGGCGCCACCGTCGACGGCGATGCGATCACTCTGAACTTCGCCGACTCGAAGTACATCGCACAGTCACGCGTGCTGCACACCCCGATCGTGCCCAAGCATGTCTGGGAGAACATCGAAGACCCCAATACCGACCCGCTCACCGATGAAGGGCTCGTCGTCGGCACTGGCCCATACACGCTGTCGAGCTGGACCACGGAATCAGTCACCCTCGCCGCGAACGACGACTACTGGGGCGGCGAGCTCGCGGTCCCCGAACTGCACTACGTCTCTTACGGCGACAACGCCGCACTCACAACTGCGCTCGCATCCGGCGAAGCGGACTGGGCGCAGGCGTTCATCCCGCAGATCGAGGACAGCTACCTCGCAGTCGATGAGGACAACCACTACCTCGTCTCATCGACGGCCGGTGCCGGAACGCTGTTCTTCAACCTGCAGACCAAGCCGTTCAACGATCCGGCACTTCGCGAAGCTCTGGCGTGGACGATCGATCGGCAGGCCTACGTCGACATCGCCCGTGAGGGCGCGAGCGAGGTCATCTGGAACGCGACGGGACTCGGATCCCTGCTCGAAGACGAGATCATCCCTGAGTACCAGGGCACTGACTACTCCGTCGACATCGACAAGGCGAAGCAGATCCTCACAGATGCCGGCTACACCTGGAAGGACGAAGATCTGATCGACCCCGACGGCGAGGCAGTGTCCTTCTCGATCTCGGTCCCCGCCGGATGGAGCGACTGGAACACCGAGCAGGCACTCATCGCGGAAGAGCTCGACGAGGGCCTTGGCATCGAAGTCAAGATCGACCAGCCCGACTGGGGCGGCTGGGATGTCGCACGCCAAGAGGGCACGTTCCAGGCGATCATCCACTGGCTCGAGGACACCGGCAACGCCTATGGTCTCTACACCTCGACGATGGACCCCAAGTGGATCGTCGACGACAAGGCGCAGTTCAACTTTGGCCGTTTCGATGACCCGAAGGTCACCGAGGCACTGAATACCTACGCGAACGCCTCCTCTGACGAGGATCGCGCAGCCGCTCTGACGGTGATGGAGACGGCCTTCGCTGAGAACGTGCCGGCGATCCCGCTCGGTTCGCACCCGTTGCTCGGGCAGTACAACACCCGCAACTACACCGGGTGGCCGACCGACGACGATCAGTACGCCTCAGCCGACCCGACCCAGCCCGGAATCGTCCAGATCCTGACGGCCCTGACCCCCACGTCCTAAACCCTCCCGCGAGACTTCGCGTATGTCACCGTTTTCCTCGGATTCCGTGACATACGTGAAGTCTCGCGGTGTGGTGGGCATGAAAGTGATACCCATGTCAGACCCCCTGCTTTCCGTTCGCGACTTCTCGGTCGTGTACGACGTGGACCCGCCCGTGGCGGCGGTGAAGAACGTCAGTCTCGAACTGCAACGCGGCGAGATTCTCGGCCTTGCCGGAGAATCCGGATGCGGCAAGACCACCCTCGCCTACGGCATCCAGCGACTCCTCAAGGCGCCAGCGGTGATCACGAGCGGATCCGTCACCTTCCATGATGGGACGGGTGACGACATCGACGTCGGCACCCTCGATGCCGAGCAGATGCGCCGGTTCCGCTGGGACAAGATCTCGATGGTCTTCCAGGGAGCGATGAACGCGCTCAATCCCGTCGCCACGATCGGCTCCCAACTCGAGGACGTCTTCGAGATTCATCGCCCTGGCATGAGCAGGCGGGAGCGCCGCGAGGCCGTCATAGAACTGCTTGAGATCGTCAAGGTGGGCGCCCAGCGCATCCGTTCCTTCCCGCACGAGCTCTCCGGCGGTATGCGTCAGCGCGTGATGATCGCGATGGCGCTGGCACTCCGACCGCAGCTGATGGTGATGGATGAGCCGACGACCGCGCTGGACGTGCTCGTCCAGCGCGAGATCCTGCGTCAGATCTCGCAGCTTCGCGAAGCGTTCGGATTCTCGGTGATTTTCATCACACACGACCTTCCGCTGCTGTTGGAGATCAGTGACCGCATCGCGATCATGCGCGCGGGCGAGATCGTTGAGCTCGACACCGCGGAGCGCATCTGGAACGCTCCGCAGGACGAGTACACGCAGACGCTGCTGTCATCATTCCCGCGCCTCACCGGAGAGAAGGGAGTGGTTCTCAGATGAGCATTCTCCAGGTCCGAAACATCACGAAGGTCTACAACGTGCGGGGCGCAGGGCAGATCGCCGCGCTCTCCGACGTCAGCTTCACGCTGGAGTCCGGACGGACGCTGGGCCTTGTCGGCCAGTCCGGCAGCGGCAAGTCGACAATCGCGAAGATCCTCACCCAGTTGGAAAGGCCGACCAGCGGTGAAGTACTGCTCGACGGCATGCCCATCCCACGCCGCGGCAAGGGCCTTCGCACCTATCGACAGCAGCTGCGCATGGTCTTCCAAGACCCCTTCGCGTCCCTCAACCCGTACCACTCGATCCGCTACCACCTGGAGCGCCCGCTGCGTCTGGACGCCGTAGTGCCGAAGGAGGAGACCGAGGCGGAGGTGCGCCGTCTGCTCGAACGCGTGCGGCTGGATCCGGATACCGTGATCGATCGCCGTCCGCATGAGCTCTCCGGCGGGCAGCGTCAGCGCGTCGCGATCGCTCGAGCGCTGGCATCCCATCCTTCGATCCTCGTCGCTGACGAACCGGTGTCGATGCTCGACGTCTCCATCCGTCTCGGAGTGCTGAACCTGCTCGCCGACCTGCAGCGCGAGGAGGGGTTGGGTGTGCTGTACATCACGCATGACCTCGCCACCGCCCGCCACTTCAGTGACGAGATCATGGTGCTCAATCAGGGTCGGGTCGTCGAGCATGGCCCGGCCGACGACGTCATCCTGCGTCCGAAGGACCCGTACACCCAGGAGCTGCGCGCAGCATCCCCTGACCCTGAGCGATTCTTCGCCGACACCATCGGAGGTGCACGATGACCGCCGTCGAACCCCAGTTGCCCGTCACCGACCGGTATCCCACCGACCAGCATTCCGTCGATCAGCAGCCCGTCGACGGCGTCGAGATCGGAACCACGGCGACGAAGGTGATCGCCGGTCGATCACGCATCCCGTGGCGCTTCCTTGGTGGACGTGCCGCGTTCTACCTGTTCACGCTGTGGGCGGCTCTCACGATCAACTTCTTCCTGCCGCGCATGATGAAGGGAGACGCGGTCAGCCAGTATCTGTCCCGCAACCGCGACGTCTCGCCTGAAGCGGCGGATGCGCTGCGTGCGCTCCTCGGCTTGGACACCGACAAGAGCCTGTTTCAGCAGTATCTCGAGTACTGGGGATTGCTGCTGCGCGGCGACCTCGGCGTCTCGCTGCTGCATGGCCTGCGCCCGGTAACCGAGGTGATCAGCCAGGCGCTGCCGTGGACGATCGGCCTGGTCGGTTTCGCGACGATCGTCTCCTTCGCGATCGGCACGATCGGCGGTGCGATCATCGGATGGCGCCGGGGGAGCCGCCTGGAGGCTTTCATCCCGATTACCACGTTCCTCAGCACCATCCCTTACTTCTGGCTGGGTCTGCTCGCGATCGCCGTCTTCTCGGTGAATCTCGGCTGGTTCCCGATCGGCAAGGCCTATGGCGTGGGGATGGTGCCCGGCTGGAACCTGGAGTTCATCGGCCAGGTGATCCACCACGGCGCGCTTCCCGCTGCGACCATCGTCATCGCCTCGCTCGGCGGATGGATGCTCGGGATGCGGAACATGATGCTCACCGTTCTCGACGAGGACTACATCACCGTCGCGCAGGCCAAGGGCATGCCGCACCGGCGTGTGTTGTGGCGCTACGCCGCCCGCAACGCCGTGCTTCCGCAGATCCAGAGCTTCGCGCTGTCGATCGGATTCATCGTCGGCGGCACGATCGTGATGGAGATGGTCTTCAGCTATCCCGGCGTCGGCAAGCTCCTTCTGGATGCCACGAATGCGAAGGACTATGCGCTGATGCAGGGCGTTTTCCTCGTCCTCACCCTCTCGGTGCTGGTGGCGAACATCCTCGCCGACATCGCCTACGCGTTCCTCGACCCGCGCACGCGCCAGACGGAGGCCTGAACGATGACTACCAACACATTCCTGACGAAGACCGCCGGTGCCTTCGCGATGTTCCGCAACGCGAAGTCGATCACGGGCCTGTCGATTCTCGCGTTCTTCGTGCTCGTCGCGATCTTTGCCGATGTTCTCGCACCGTTCTCGCCCACGCAGATCGACAACTCGGCTCGGTTGCAGCCGCCCTCCGCAACGCACTGGCTGGGGACGACACATATCGGAGAGGACGTGCTCAGCCAGGTGATCCACGGAACCCGCGGTGTCATCGTCGTCGGCTTTCTCGCCGCGCTGATCGCCACGATCATCGCAATCACCGTCGGCGTGATAGCCGGATACCTCTCCGGTTGGAAGAGCGAGGCGCTGTCGGCGCTGACCAACGTGTTCCTGGTGATCCCCGGTCTTCCGCTCATCATCATCGTCTCTTCGCTGTTCGAAGACCCGCCCCTGGTGCTCATTGCCGGGGTGTTGGGGCTCACCGGATGGGCGTGGGGTGCCCGAGTACTGCGCGCGCAGACCATGTCGCTGCGCAACCGCGATTTCGTTCAGGCCGCCCGAGCCAACGGCGAGCCGCTGCGACGCATCATCACCGTCGAGATGCTACCGAACCTCATGGCGCTGATCGCAGCGAGCTTCGTCGGCACGGTGACCGCCGCCATCCTGGGACTGACGACGCTGTCGTACATCGGTGTGATCCCGATGACCACGTACAACTGGGGGACGATCCTGAACTGGGCGTCGGCGCAGGGCGCCTTTGGCCAGAATCAGTGGTGGTGGTACATGCCTCCTGGGCTCTGCATCGCTGCCATCGGCGTCGCGCTGTCTCTGATCAACTTCGGCATCGACGAATACGTCAATCCGCGGTTGCGTTCCGCCGGCGAACGCGCCCGCGCCATGAAGAAGAAGGGTCTCGACGTCAACGACGCCGTCACCGCCGTCCGCACGACCGCCACCACACAGAACGCGAATCGATGATCTCTCAGACCCAGACCGCGACGTACCTCGACCCGGCCGTTTCGGTTCCGGAGCGGGTGGCAGACCTGCTCGGGCGCATGACGCTCGAGGAGAAGATCGGGCAGATGCTGCAGCTCGATGCGCGTGACGATCTCGACGACCATGTGTTGCGGCGCTCAGTTGGATCGATCCTGCACACCTCCCCTGAGCGCCTCTTCCGCGCGAACGAGCTGACGGCCGAGACACGGTTGCGCATCCCGCTGATCGTCGGTGAGGACTGCATCCACGGCCACTCTTTCTGGCCGGGTGCGACGATCTATCCGACCCAGCTCGGGATGGCTTCTTCATGGGATGCTTCGCTCATCGAGCGCGTCGCCCGTGCAACCGCGGTCGAGGTGGCAGCCACCGGCATCCACTGGACGTTCTCACCGGTTCTCTGCATCGCCAGGGACCTCCGCTGGGGGCGCGTGAACGAGACATTCGGCGAGGACCCGTTCCTGATCGGCGAGCTTGCCTCTGCGATGGTGCGGGGCTATCAAGGCGAGGGACTCGACGATCCGACCGCGATCCTCGCCTCGGCCAAGCACTTCGCCGGATACTCCGAGACCCAGGGAGGCCGAGACGCCAGCGAGGCGGACATCTCGCGCCGCAAGCTCCGTTCGTGGTTCCTGCCGCCATTCGAGCGCGTCGCGCGGGAAGGATGCCGCACCTTCATGCTCGGATATCAGAGCACCGACGGCGTCCCGATCACCATCAACGACTGGTTGCTCAGCGACGTGCTGCGTGGCGAGTGGGGGTACACCGGCACGCTCATCACCGACTGGGACAACGTCGGCCGGATGGTGTGGGAACAGCATGTGCAGCCCGACATCATGCACGCTGCGGCCGCCGCGGTGAAGGCCGGCAACGACATGGTCATGAACACGCCGACCTTCTTCGAAGGCGCCCTGGATGCCGTCGCACACGGCCTGCTGGATGAGAACTCCTTCGATGTCGCTGTCGAACGGATCCTGACGCTGAAGTTCGAGCTGGGTCTGTTCGAAAACCCGCGGCTACCCTCAGACGAGGTGGAAGCCGTGGTTGGCAGTGCCGCGCACGCAGCGCTGAACCTCGAAATGGCGCGCCGCTCGCTCGTGCTGTTGGAGAACGACGGGCTGCTGCCGCTTTCGTCGGCTGCGCCTGGCGAGCCGCTGTCGCCTTCGACCGTGAAGCGCGTCGCCGTCGTCGGACCACTCGCGGATGATGCGCAGGAGCAGCTTGGTGATTGGGCCGGTGGGTCAGGTCAGGCCGGGTGGCTGGATGGGCAGCCGCGCGAGATGATCACGACCGTGCTCGACGGGCTGCGCGAGGTCGCGCCGTGGGAGGTGGTGCATGCCAGAGGTGCAGATATCATCACCCTCGAGCCCGACCCGCGCGGGGAGACCTGGCCGGACGGTCAGCCGCGACCGCCGATCGTGCAGGCGTGCGAGCCCAACGAGGCGCAAATCGCCGAGGCTGTGGCCGCGGCATCCTCTGCGGATGTCGTCGTCGCCGTGGTCGGCGATGCGCGGGGGCTGTACGGAGAGGCCCGCTCGACCGCAACGCTCGAGCTTCTCGGCGGACAGAACGCACTGCTCGACGCACTGGTCGAGGCCGACACCCCCGTGGTCGTCGTATTGCTTGCGTCGAAGCCGCTCGTGCTGCCGGCATCCGTCTCGCGCGCCGCAGCAGTGCTTTGGGTTGCGAACCCTGGCATGCAGGGCGGGCGCGCGATCGCCGAGCTGCTCACCGGCAGGGTCGAGCCGACCGGCCGTCTGCCGATCTCGTTCGCCAGGCACGCCGGGCAGCAGCCGACGTACTACAACCAAATTCGCGGCCAGCATGGTGACCGCTACGCCGACCTCACCCAGTCGCCAGCGTGGGCGTTCGGGGAAGGGCTGTCGTACACGACGGTTTCGTATTCCGATCTCGCCGTCGAGGAGCCGGCACTCGCGGCATCCGACACTGTCGTTGCGCATGTGACGGTGACCAACACCGGTGAGCGTCCGACGATCGAGACGGTGCAGGTCTATGTGCGGGACGCCATCACGAGCGTGAGCTGGACCGACAAGGAGCTCAAGACCTACCGCCAGGTGTCGCTGCAGCCGGGGGAATCCGCGCGTGTGCGGCTGGATCTGCCGGTCGCGGAGTGCACGCTCGTGGATGCCGCGGGCAACCGGGTTGTCGAGGCGGGCACGTTCGAGCTGCTGGTGGGGCCGAGTTCGCGGGACGAGGTGCTGCTCACGGCGGACTTCACGGTGAGTTGAGCTCCGGCGGCCCCGGCTACAGTGGATCTGCCCCACTCGGGGCGTTCACTCTGGAGTCTTCATGACCACTGCCGCTGACGATCGCGCCCGCTATCGCGCGAATCCGTCCGTTCTCACCGCGTTGAAGAACCCGCGGATGCTGACGCGGGAAGTCCTCGCTGGGCTCGTTGTGGGCCTCGCTCTCATCCCCGAGGCCATCGCGTTCTCGGTGATCGCTGGCGTCGATCCAAAGGTCGGCCTGTTCTCATCGTTCATCATGGCGGTGTCGATCGCGTTCCTCGGCGGACGCCCGGCGATGGTCACCGCGGCCACCGGCGCCGTCGCGCTCGTGGTTGCTCCGGTGGCACCGGCCTACGGCCTGGACTACCTCATCGCCACCATCCTGCTCGCTGGGGTCTTCCAGGTGCTGCTCGCGGTGCTGGGGGTTGCGAAGCTCATGCGCTTCATCCCGCGCAGCGTGATGACCGGGTTCGTCAATGCACTCGCGATCTTCGTGTTCAGTTCCCAGGTGCCGCATCTGCTGAACGTGCCATGGCTGGTGTATCCGCTGGTGGCACTCGGCATCCTCGTCATGATCTTTATGCCCAAGATCACCAAGATCATCCCGGCGCCGCTGATCTCGGTGATCATCGTGACGGCCGTGGTCATCGTGTTCGCGATCAGGGTGCCGACTGTCGGTGACCAGGGTGAGCTGCCGCAGAGCCTCCCGGAGCTGTTCATCCCCAATGTGCCGCTCACATGGGAGACGTTCACGATCATCGCCCCGTTCGCTTTCGCCGTCGCTGTGGTGGGCCTCATGGAGACGCTGATGACGGCCAAGCTTGTCGACGAGATCACCGATACGCACTCCCGTAAGACGCGTGAAGCCTGGGCGCAGGGCGTCTCGAACATGCTGTCCGGATTCTTCGGCGGCATGGGTGGCTGTGCCGTGATCGGTCAGACAATGATCAACGTCAAAGAATCAGGGGCGCGCACGCGCATCTCGACGTTCTGCGCCGGAATCTTCCTCTTTTTGCTCGTCGTCGTGTTCGGCGACTTCGTCTCGACGATCCCGATGGCCGCGCTCGTCGCCGTCATGGTCATGGTCGCGATCGGCGCTTTCGACTGGCACAGCATCCGTCCGTCGACCCTGAAGCGGATGCCGAAGAGCGAGACGGCAGTCATGCTCGTGACCGTTCTCGCCGTCGTCATCACCCACAATCTGGCCATCGGCGTCATCGCCGGGGTGATGACGGCATCCGTGCTCTTCGTCAGACGCGTTGCCCACTTCGTGACGGTGGCACGAACGGTGGAGGGGGAGACCGCGCACTACATCGTCGACGGCCAGCTGTTCTTCGCTAGCAGCAACGACCTGACAACACAGTTCGAGTATGCCGACGACCCAGAGCACATCGTCATCGACCTGTCGCGCTCACGCATCTGGGATGCCTCGACCGTCGCCGCTCTGGATGCGATTCAGACCAAGTACACCCAGCACGGCAAGACCGTCGAACTTGTGGGGCTCAACGATGCCAGTGGAGTGTTCCATGGGCGACTGAGCGGCGGCTTCCCGCCCGCCTGAGCCGGGGACACCCGTCCGAGATCAGGATTATGCCCCCTGATCAGGACGTTTCAACAGATTCATCTTGATCTCGGAACAACGTCCTGATTTCGTGATGCGCGGCGCGGGGACGCGGCGGAGGAGGCTGCGTCAGCGCCGCGCTGTCGTCCCACGGACGATGAGTTCGAAAGGCAGTGCCTCATGCTCCTGGGGCGCGTCGGAATCGGCGCTCAACCTGGCAAGCACGGCATCCGCTGCCCGCTCACCCTGCTTGAGGGGGAACTGATCGACAGTGGTGAGGCGGAAGACACGACCCAGGTCGTGGCCGTCGATCCCAACCACAGACAGGTCTTCGGGCACGCGGTAGCCGAGGTCGCGTGCGGCGAGGATGGCGCCGACCGCCATCTCATCGGATGCCGCGAACACGGCAGTTGGGCGGCCCCCCGGACGCCCAAGCAACTGCTTGCAGGCGCGATAGCCACCCTCGACAGTGAAGTCCGCTGGTTCGAGCAGGGCGGGTTTCGGGGTGATTCCAGCATCCGCCAGCGCCTTCTCGAAACCGAGTCGACGATTGGTGGGGATGTGGAAGTCGATGTCGAACTCCGGGTTCGCACCGATATGCGCGATCTCAGTGTGGCCGAGGCCCAGCAGATGCTCGGTGGCGAGCTTGGCGAGGGCGAAATCATCGACGGTGAGCGTGTCGAGCTTCGGGTTCGGGCCACCGATCGCGATGACAGGCAGGCCAAGGGCGAGCAGTCGTGCGGTTTCTGCTTCGTCGAGCTCGATCGACACCGCGATCACGGCATCCACTCGCTGCCTGCGCAGCGCAGTTTCGAATACGTCCTTGCGGGCGTCCTCATCCGCGGTGATGTTGTAGAGCGTGATGTCGTAGCCATGGCGCATCAGGGCACTGGAGACTCCGGAGAGCACGGTGCTGAAGAACCAGCGATCAAGGAACGGCACGACGACGCCGATGTTCCTGGTTCGGCCGGACGCGAGGCTCGATGCGCGTGAGGAGACCACGTAGCCGAGCGACTGCGCGGCTACGTGGACTCGCTCACGCGATGCTGCTGACACATAGCCGCGACCGCTGAGCGCGCGCGAAACCGTTGCCGTGGAGACCCCGGCCAGTTGCGCAACCTCATCGATACTGACCATGCGCCGCGGTCAGGCTTTCAGATACCAGGCGGCGGTGTCCGTGGGCAGCGCAGTGCCGTCGAACGCCTGGCTCTGCACGACGAACGTCACGCCTTCGCCGAGTTCGAGCGGAGCATCACCCAGGTTCACTGCCACGTGCAGGTCGCCGCGACGGAATGCGACAGCGTCCGTGCCGAGGTCTTCCCACACCAGCGAGCCGGTGCCGAGTGCGCGTTCGCGACGCAGGCGCAGCAGTGCCTTGTAGAGGTTGAGGGTGGAGGCGGCATTCGGCTCCTCGACATCACGAGCGAACGTCGCCCACTCGGCCGGCTGTGGCAGCCAGGCGTCGCCGGTGTCGTTGAAGCCGAAAGCGGGAGCATTCGCTTCCCACGGGATCGGCACGCGGCAACCGTCGCGGCCATAGCGCTTGCCGCCCGTGCGGAACCAGGTCGGGTCCTGACGGAACTCGTCGGGGATCTCCATGGCCTCGGGGAGTCCGAGCTCTTCACCCTGGTAGAGGTATGACGAGCCGGGGAGCGAGAGCATGACGGTGGTCGCAGCGCGCGCGCGCGAAAGACCGGTCGCCTGGTCGGGCTTGCCGGGAGAGAGCGGACCGATGCCGTCACCCTGGGGGCTGTCGGCTGTGAGCGCGAGGCGTGAGGCGTGGCGGATGACGTCGTGGTTGGAAAGCACCCACGTGCTGGGCGCGCCAACATCGCCGAACTGCTCCAGCGAATCGCGGATGACGCCGCCAATGCGCTCGGCATCCCACTCGGTCATCATGTACGGGAAGTTGAACGTCTGGTGCATCTCGCCCGGACGCACCCAGAGTGCGGTCTGCTCGAGCGTTGGCATCCAGGCCTCGCCGCACAGCGCGCGCTCGCCGTCGTACTCGGCGAGCACGTTGTGCCAGTCGCGGTAGATGTCGTGGACGCCGTCCTGGCCCCAGTACGGCACATCGTCCACGCCGCCCATCGAGCCTGCATCGGCCGGAGGCGTGTAGTCGGGCAGTCCGTCGGCCTTGATCATGCCGTGCGCGACATCGACTCGGAATCCGTCGACACCACGGTCGAGCCAGAAACACAGGACGGAGCGGAACTCCTCGCGGACCTCTTCGTTGGTCCAGTCGAAGTCGGGCTGTGACGGGTCGAAGATGTGCAGATACCACTGGCCGAGAGTTCCATCGGCCTCGGTCACGCGCTCCCACATGCCACCGCCGAAGACGCTCTCCCAGTTGTTCGGGGGCAGCTCACCGTTCTCGCCCTTGCCGTCGCGGAACATGTAGCGCGCACGCTCTGGGCTGCCAGGCGCTGCCTTCAGTGCCTGCTGGAACCAGACGTGCTGGTCGGAGGAGTGGTTAGGAACGAGGTCGACGATGACGCGGATGCTGCGAGCGTGAGCCTGCTCGAGCATCTCGTCGAAGTCGGCAAGATTGCCGAAGATGGGGTCGACGTCACGGTAATCGGCGACGTCATAGCCGGCATCCTTCTGCGGGCTCGTCATGAACGGGCTCAACCAGATCGCGTCGACGCCGAGATCCTGCAGCGCGTCGAGACGGCTGGTGATGCCAGGCAAGTCGCCGATTCCGTCGCCGGAGGCATCGGCGAATGAACGCGGGTAGATCTGGTAGATCACGGCGCTGCGCCACCACTCGGAACCGGGCGCGGCGGACTGCTCAAGCTCTGTCATGCGACGAGCCTACTGCAAGCGCTTACAGAAACGCTAGAGCGCCCGATCGAATCGGTTCGGTGATCAGTCGCCGATGACGACATTGACGGGAGCTTCGCCGCGCAGCATCCGCTCGATCTGCTTGCGGACCAGGCGCGCGATGCGCGGGTTCATCGCGCTGGACGCGCCGCCAACGTGCGGCGAGATGAGTACGCCGTCAGTCTTCCAGAGCGGATGCTCCGCCGGGAGCGGCTCTGGGTCGACGACGTCCAACGCTGCGCGGATGCGCCCGTCCTGACGGACGAGCGCGTCGCTGTCGACGAGCGTGCCGCGCCCGACGTTTACGAGCAGTGCGCCGTCGGGCATCAGGGCGAGGAGCGTGTCATCGAACAGGTGGTGCGTCTCGGCTCCGCCGGGAAGCGCGAGGATGACGATCTCGGCGTCCTTCACCAGCGCGGGCAGCTCATCGATCGCGTGCACCTGCACTCGTCCAAGGCGCTCGTGCCACACCGGGCGAGCGGTGCGCGCGACCACGGTCAATTCGACCTCGAACGGCTCGAGCCGCACGGCGATCGCTTCGCCGACGCCGCCAAATCCGACCAGCAGCACCTTGCGGTCGGCCAGGCTCTCGGCGAACACCGGTGACCACTCGCCGTGCTGCTGGGCGAGCACAAACCGCGGGAACTGCCGTTGCGCCGCGAGCGTCAGCGCCAGGGCGATCTCGGCGGTGGAGGTTTCATGCACACTGGCGGCATTCGCGAACGGGATGCCGGCGGGAAGAATATCCACCACACCGTCATACCCGATCGATTGGCTCTGCACGAGGCCGATGTCGAGGCCGCCGAGGGATCCGAGGTCTTGCGTGCCGCCCATGTAGGGCGTCACCGCGAGGTCGATGCGCTCGCGAGGTGCAGGCGACTTCATGTCCCAGACCTCGAGTTCCACGCCATTGGGCAGCGCGCCGATGTTCTCGGCGAGGCGGGCAGTGGGGACGGTGACGAAGAGACTCACGCCTTCAGCCTATCGATCACCGCGGGCCTATCGATCGCGAACGGGGCGGGGGAGTACTCTCGGCGACAACGGCGACGCTCAGTCGCACAGATTCTCGAGGAGGAACCATGATTCCGGAGATCAACTACTGGGCGGTGCTGTTGGCCATGCTCTCAAGCATGGTCGTCGGGTCGATCTGGTACACACCGAAGGTGTTCGGCACGAGGTGGGCGAGGCTGGCGAAGGTCGATATGGAAGGCTCAGCCCGGGGTGCTTTGTGGCCGATCATCACCACGGTTCTCGTGAGCTTCGTGACGGCATGGGTGCTTGCCGGAGCATCCGCCATCGCTTGGCACTTCTACGAGGGGTCGTTCTTCAGCGCGGCCGTGGTGACGTCGATCCTGCTGTGGGCGGGGTTCACCGCGGCCCGGTTCATCACGCATGATGCGTTCGAAGGGCGTCCGACGTCTCTCACCACGTTGAACATCGCACACGAGCTCGTCACCATCGTGATCATGGCCGTGCTGATTGGTGTGTGGCCGCCGGCCGGCATCTAGTTCTGCTGTGTTACGCCTGCAGGAGGGTGTTGCACTTGTCGGACACTTTCTGGAAAAAGGTCCGACAGGTGTAACAGGTTCCGACACATGTAACAGGCGGATGCCGCGGCACCCGCCCTGGGCGTGGACAGATTACGCGGCGACGCGGCTGACTGCGGCGATCGCGCTCGTGAAGAATGCAAGGCCGTCGATGCCGCTACGCATGGCGTTAGCGGTGTCGGGGCCGAAGCCAGGCTCGGTGGCGTGCTCGGGGTGCGGCATGAGACCGACGACGTTTCCGGCCTCATTGCGGACTCCGGCGATGTCGCGTAGCGAGCCGTTCGGGTTGACCCCCGCGTAGCGGAAGGCCACTAGGCCCTCACCCTCGAGGCGATCCAGGGTGTCCTCTGAAGCGACGTAGCCGCCCTCGCCGTTCTTCAACGGGATGATGATCTCCTGGCCCTGGCTGAACTCATTGGTCCAGGCTGAGGTCGTGTCTTCGACGATCAGCTTCTGATCCCGGCGCACGAAGTTCTGGTGGTCGTTGCGGATCAGGCCGCCGGGCAGCAGATGCGCCTCGACGAGCATCTGGAAGCCGTTGCAGATGCCGAGCACTGGCATGCCCTTGGCTGCGGCATCCTTGACCTCGGCCATGATCGGCGAGAGTGCAGCGATCGCGCCGGAGCGCAGGTAATCGCCGTAGCTGAAGCCGCCGGGCAGGACGAGTGCATCCACGCCCTCAAGATCGTGGGAACCGTGCCAGAGTGCGACCGGCTCGGCGCCGGCGAGACGCACGGCGCGCTGGGCGTCGCGGTCATCCAGCGACCCTGGCCAGGTGATGACTCCGATGCGGACCGTCACTGGACGACCTCGATGCCGACGACATCCTCGATCACAGAGTTCGAGAGCACCTCATCGGCGATCTTCTTCGCTTCGGCGAGCACGGCATCGGTCACTTCTCCATCGACCTTGAGCTCAAAGCGCTTGCCGATGCGGACGTCGCTGAAGTCGGTCACACCGAGGCGTGCGAACGCGCCGGAGACGGCCTTCCCCTGCGGGTCGAGCAGTTCAGACTTGGGCATGACGTCGACGACGATGGTGGGCATTGAAGGCTCCAGATGTCGCGGGAAGGCGGGCATGTCCAGTCTACTGTCCCGCCAGCTCCCGCTCATCGCCGGAGCGGCGTCAGGATTATGCGCACGAGAAGGCCGGCCAGCAACGCCCAGAATGCGGCGCTGATTCCGGCGAACGAGAGGCCGGATGCCGCGATGAGGAAGGTGACGACGGCTGGCATCCGCTCTGCGGGTTCTGCCACAGCCTGCTGCACGGACGAGCCAAACGCAGCAAAGAGCGCGAGACCGGCAACGGCGGGGATCACTGCGGCGGGGGCGAGGATCACGAGCGTAGAGAAGGCTGCGGCGCAGCCGCCGAGGACGATGTAGGAAAAGCCCGTCGACACACCAGCCACCCAACGGCGCCTCGGGTTTGGATCCGCTTCTGGGGCTGCGGCGAGCGCAGCGCTGATCGCGGCGAGATTTATGCCGTGACCGCCTGCCGGTGCGCCGAGTGCTGTGCCGATGCCCGTGACGAACATCGCCGGACGCCACGGCACCTCGTAGCCGTAGCTGCGCATGATCGCGACGCCCGGCACGTTCTGCGAGGCCATCGTCACGATGAAAAGCGGCAGCGCGATGCCGACGAGTGCTCCGACGGTGAAGGTTGGGGCGACGAGCTCGATGCGGGGGATGAGGAGCCCGGCATCCACTGCGGCCCCGCTGCGGATCAGTTCCACGCCGACCACGATGGCTGCGGCGACGAACGCCAGCGGCACCGCCCAGCGCGGCGCGAGCCGGGCGAAGATCAGCCAGGTGAGCACCACCGGAATCACGCCCCACGGGTTCTCAGCGATCCCGGCGATCGGGGCGAGACACAGCGGGAGCAGGACTCCCGCGAGCATCGCCTGGGCGATTGATGCCGGGATCCGCGCGATGACTCGGCCGAACCCTGGCCAGAGCCCCGCGAGCAGAGTGAGCGCTGCCACCATCAGAAAGGCGCCAGTGGCCGCGGGCCATCCGCCTTCGACCATTCCGGTCGCGGCGAGAAGTGCGGCGCCTGGTGTCGACCAAGCGACGGTGATTGGCATCCGGTATCGCCAGGCAAGGATGACGCAGGCCAACCCCATCGTGATGCTGAGGACCAACAGTCCGCTGGCGGCCTGGGCGGGAGTCGCGCCGACGGCGTCGAGCCCGGTGAGCACGACGGCGAATGAACTGGTGAAGCCTACGAGTGCGGTGACGATGCCCGCAATGACCGGTCGAGACAGCGGGGCTGGGGCGTCGGTCATAGGGGTGAGGCTAGCGCGAGACGGCACTCACAGGGAACTGATTGCATGCACGGGAATACAATATCTCTTGCGGTCGTTGACCACTTGAGACCGCAAACGGCTCAGCCTGATCTCGAAACAGAAGGAATACCAGTGACTCGCACCATCGGATACATCGTCGGCAGCATCTCCAGCACCTCCATCAACCGCCGCCTGGCACGGGTGCTGACGAACCTCGCTCCGGAGGGTGTCGAGCTCGTGGAGATTTCGATCAAGGACCTTCCCTTCTACTCCCCTGACTTCGACGGCAGCTTCCCCGAGGTGGCCACCGACTTCAAGAAGGCCATCGCTGACGTTGATGGCGTCATCATCGTCACCCCTGAGTACAGCCGCTCCATCCCCGGCGTGCTCAAGAACGCTCTCGACTGGTCGACCCGTCCCTACGGCGAGATGTCGTTCTTCGGCAAGCCCGTTGCCGTGATCGGCGCCTCAGGCTCGGGTGTCGCGACCGCTGCTGCTCAGCAGCACCTGCGCGCGATCCTCGGCCACTTCAACGCGGTCACCATGGGTCAGCCTGAGGGCTTCATCCAGGACCGCCCGGGCCTCTTCACCGAAGACGGCCAGGTCACTGATGACAGCACGGCCGGCTTCCTCGTCGGCTACCTCGAGGCATTCAACGGCCTCATCTCGCGTGTGCAGCACTCCGCTGAGCTCGTAGGCGCCTAAGCATTCTTGCATGATCGGACGCCCCGCGGCCCTGTGCCGCGGGGCATCCGTCGTTTTCTTCCCGCGCCAGCGGGGGAGGCAGGTCAGGCGGCGCCGGAACCGTGGCTCGCGCCGCTCAAACAGTGATCCGCGCGTCCTTGCCGCTGCTCTCGAGCCGGTGCGCAGCGTCTGACTCGGCGTCGAGCACGGCTGTGGCGACACGGGCGGGCAGCCCGACGGGCAGCATCTCCAGTCGAGTTCCATCCGGGAGTGTCAGCTCGGCGGCGAGGATCGCGTTGCGGCCGATGAGCGTGCCGGAGAACGCCACTAGCCGCCGGGCTTCGCGTGGCTGCGACAGGATGTGCTTGAGTCGATCGGTGGCATACGAGACATCAGGCGGAGCAAATGTCTGCGACAACGGCCCCACCCATGAGCCGACGATGCGACCGGTGTGCGTAGCATCCGATCCGAAGTGATGCCACAGCTGGAGTAGCAGGTTGTACATCCACTCGTGTGCGGCGGTATTGGGCATCGCGATGAGACGCCACGAGTCATCGCCGATCGAATAGGTGGAGAATAGCCCGTCGTCCATTAGCTTCGCGCGCGTCGTCTCATTGACGGTGAGGTCTGCCTGCGTGGTTCCGTGGACGCGCCCTTTGGTGAGTGCTCCGCCCACTCCGATCCCCCGACGATTGACAGCGCCGATGCCGACGGTCGCGCCGAAGAAGCTCATCCGGGTCTGCAGCGCACCGGTGATCGATCCGAGAGTCTGCTGGTCGAAATGCCGTTCCACCTCCAGCGGGAGGGCATCGGTGATGCGGCAGTCCCATGAGCCGTCCGCGTTCTGGGCAGGATCGATGGAGTACATCGCAGAACGAGGCATCGTGGACAGCGCTGCCAGACGCTCGTTCATCGCATGGGCCAGCGCGGTGTCCTTGCGATTGAATTTGGTGGCCTTGACCTCGCCGACTACCCCGACGGCGAGCAGGATGATCGCGACGATCAACAGAATGCCGACGAAAATCTGTGTCAACAGAAATGCGCCGAACTCGTTCACCGGAGCGTCAGGGGTCGGTCGCTGAGCCGACCGGGCCACGGGCAACATCCCAATGGTCGCGAACACCCATCCGATCACGAACAGGATGCCCCAGACCAGGGACCCTCGGTGTCGCTTAGCCTTCGCTGCCGCTGAAAAACCCGAAACGAGCTTTGGCATCTGTCCCCCTGAAAGTTGTTCTGTCACGATATCGGGCGGTGCCGACATACTCGCGAATTGCTACGCCTCCAGCAGTCGCCAGCCCAGGCGTTCGGCCGCGTCGCGGTCGAAGGTCACCATCTCGGTTGCGCCGAACTGCTCGAGCGTGCCCTGAATGAGTGCGTCAGCGAAGTCGGCGCCCTGCTCGGCGAGGTGAAGCGCGCGCACTACGCCCTCGCCATCATCGAACTCCAATACGTCGGTCTCAGCGAGACTTCGAATCACCGAGAGGCACTTGTGCTTTGGGTAACGAAAACTGCGGGACAACGTCCAGTAGATCTCGGCCAACGTGACTGCGGTGATGAAACCAGGTGCTGAGGGAGTCAGTGAAAGAATCAACCGCTCGGCGGCCGTGTACTGAGCAGCATCGTCGCGGGTGAGATATCGGAGGAGCACATTGGTGTCGATTCCCACCAGGCGTGTGTCCATTCCGATCACGGGCGCGGTTCCATGCCTCGAATGCCGCTTTCGGCACCGCCCTCGGCGATCGCTTCGTTGATTTCCTCGATCGTCATTGGATTACGATCCGGGTCGTACAGGATGCCGGCCAGGTCAGCGATCGTTCCCGTGCGCGGCACGATGTTGTACTGGCCGGTGGGGAGCTTTACAAACATCACCTTGGAGCCGGGTACGAGGTTGAGGTCGTCTCTGACCTCTTTCGGCATCGTGAACTGACCCTTACTGGTCATCGTGGCGGTTGGCATGCTGGTTCCTTTCCCTGCACGATTCACCTTACTTTGGTGAAGCGTGTAAGGAAATGCTTCTACGCCAACCCATGCCGCAGCGCCAGCACCACCGCCTGCACGCGATCGCGGGCGCCGAGCTTCTGCAGCACTCGTGAGACGTGCGTCTTCACGGTGGCTTCGCCGATAAACAGCGATGCGGCGATCTCAGCGTTGCTCATCGCCTCGGATAGGAGCGCGAGAACCTCCGCCTCGCGATCAGTGAGCGGCTCGACCAGGTCGAGCGCGGGAGCGGATGCCAGGGCCACAGCCCCGTCGCCCGTAGCGACCGTCGCATACCGCTGCACGACGCGCCTGGTCACTTCGGGTGCCAGCATGCCGTCGCCAGCAGCCAGTACGCGCACCGCGGCGACCAGATCCTCTGGGCCGCCGTTTTTGAGCAGGAAACCGCTGGCTCCGGCATCCAGAGCGCTGAACAGATAGTCGTCACGATCGAAGGTCGTCACTATCGCGATTGCGGCGTGCACATCCGGGTCGGCAACGATGAGACGGGTCGCCTCGATGCCGTCCATGTCGGGCATCTGCACGTCCATGCTGATGACATCGGGTTTCAGTGCGGATGCCGCGGCCACCGCCTCAGCGCCGGTCGACGCTTCGCCAACCACGGTGATGTCAGGCTGGATGTCGAGGATGGTGCGGAACCCGGCGCGCAGCATGGCGTGATCGTCGACGAGGAGAACACGGATCGGGTCGGTCATGCGGAGGCTCCTGCCAGTTCAGCGTGCGCGGCCAACGGAACCTGCACGCGCACGCGCCATCCTCCGCGCTCGCGAGGTGCAGATTCAATCGTGCCACCCGAGGCCAGGGTGCGCTCGCGCATGCCCAGCTGTCCCATTCCCGGGCGGGGTGCGATCACCGCGCGGCCGGTGTTCATCACTTCGAGCTCGATGCCGACTGTCGTGTAGCGCAGACGCACATCGGCCGTAGCTCCGACGCCAGCATGGCGGCGGGCGTTCGTGAGCGACTCCTGCGCGATCCGGTACAGGTTTACCTGCACGACCGACGGCACAGGCCGCTCATCGCCGACGACAGTGAACTCGGTCGGCAGGCCAGCGCCATTCGATGCCGCGACGAGTTGGACGATGTCGGCGAGCGAGACGGTGGAGGCAGCATCCTCGTGATCTCCGTTCGAGCGCAGAGTCTCCAGCAGATGCCGTAGTTCGCTGATGGCCTCGCGCGCCGATTCCTCGACGCTGGAGAGGATCTGCTTCGATCGCGCAGGATCCTGATCGAGCACGATGCGCGCGGCCCCTGCCTGCACGCCCATGACAGAGACGTGATGCGCAACGACGTCGTGAAGCTCGCGGGCGATGCGCACCCGGTCGAGTGCAACGGCCTGTGCAGCGGTGACCTCGCGCTCGCGCTCCAGATCTTTCGTGCGCTGCTCGAGGGCCTGCTGCTCCATCGCGGCTTTCCATGCATGCTCGCCGAAGTAGTACGCGCCAGCGAAGTAGAGCACGTTCAGCAGCAGCTGCAACATCATGAACGCGAGGTATGGCGACATGGCGCCCGCGACGATCTCCTCCTCGCGCGCGGTGTCAATCGCGTCGCGGTACATCGTGAACAACAGCCAGATGAACATGCCGGCGATGATCGACACCCGCACGATCATCGCCGCTCGACGGTTGGCCATCCACGCGCCCACCGTGTACAACGCGATGAACATCGCGATGTTGCCGGCGTACATCTCCGGCACGCGTAGCGTCACGGCGAAGAAGTAGGCGACGCAGACGATGATTGCGACCTGCGCGGGCCAGATGCGGCGCACCGCGAGCGGGGCGGCGAGCACGAGCAGATACACGAGTGCCTGCCAAAGTGGTGCCTGTTCCTCGCCGTAGAGCTCAGAGATCGCCGACAGTGCGGCGCTGATGACACCGCTGATGAACACGATGACGGCGAGCAATACATCGGCCTGCCGTTGCCGCGCGGTCAGCGTGCGTGATGATGCGGACATGCTCCCACGGTACGGGCAAGCGGATGCCGGGGCATCCGCCGTGCGGCGGACTCGTTGGTCGATACGCGCTTGCTATTGACAAGCGTGGTTGTTATTTGCAAGCATCCCTTTTATAGGCTCAGTGATCCCGCTGCGGCCGCCGATACGACAAAGGAGTCAGTATGTCCACGAAGGTCTTCGTCAATCTCCCCACCTCCGACCTCGAGCGCAGCAAGGCGTTCTACACGGCTCTCGGATGCGACATCAATCCGCTCTTCACCGATGAGAACGCCGCGTGCATCGTCTGGAGCGAGGACATCTTCTTCATGGTTCTGAAGCGCGAGTTCTTCGCCACCTTCACCGATAAGCCGATCGCCGATCCGAACGAGGTCGCTCAGGTCTCCGTCTCTTTCAGCCAGGAGTCTAGGGAGGACGTCGACGCGATCCTCGCCAAGGGGCTCGCAGCCGGTGGCGCGGAGCCCAAGCCCGTCCAGGACTACGGCTTCATGTACTCGCGCGACTTGGACGACCCGGACGGCAATTCTCTCGGCTTCCTCTACATGAGCGAGGATGCCGTCGAACAGGGCCCGGAGGCATACATGGCAGAACAGGGCGTCGAGTCGGCCTGACATGGCCGCGCGCAGTTACGGTCAGTACTGCGGCGTGACGAGCGCCGTCGAACTGATCGGGGAGCGCTGGGCGATGCTCATCGTCCGCGATCTTCTCGTCGGCCCGCGGCGGTACACCGACCTCAAGCAGGGCCTGCCTCGCATCCCCACAAACATCCTGTCCACACGGTTGAAAGAGCTGCAAGAGGGCGGGGTGGTGCGCCGGGTCCCGTTGAAGAACTGCGGCCTTGTGTACGAGCTCACCCCGTACGGCCGTGCTCTCGAGCCGATCATGCTCGCTCTCGGGCGCTGGGGATTCCAGGCGATGGGGGACCCGCAGGAGGGCGATGTCGTCACCGCGGATTCGTTGACGATGGCGCTTCGCACCGCGTTCCAGACCGAGCGGGCGACGGATGCCGACTACGAACTGCACGTCGGCGATGTCGCGTTGCGCGCGCGGGTGCGTGACGGGGAGTTGTCTGTCTCGCAGATCGCACCCCCCGCGCCGCCCGTCGGAGGGCAGATGCCGGCGGGCGAACCGGATGCCGTGATCGTCGCCGGCCCCGGCATCCGCCGACTGATCGCGGGAGAGATCTCGCCCGCCGAGGCGATCGCGCAGGACGTCCTCGCGGTCGTCCGCGGAGAAGAGTCGCTCCTTGACTCCTTTGCCGCGACCTTCCATATCGCTTCATTCGCACTGCAAGGAGCCGCATCATGACCGGCCGCATCATTATCGATCTGTTCACCACACTCGACGGAGTCGCGCAGGCGCCCGGTGGCCCAGAGGAGGATGCCAGCGACGGCTTCCGCTTCGGCGGCTGGCAGGCAGGAGTTCCAGACGAGGCTGTGGGGAAGTGGGTCCTGGAGGGGATGTCGACGCTCGACGCGCTGTTGCTCGGCCGCCGCACCTACGATATCTTCGCGTCGTACTGGCCGCGCCACACGACGGGACCGGAGGGTTGGATCGGGCAGCTATTCGATCGCGTTCCGAAGTACGTCGCCTCGCGAGACGCAGACATCGACCTGGAATGGCAGGGAAGCTCGCGCGTCGGGGCAGACCTGATGACTGAGCTCGCACAGCTGCGCGAGAACCATCGTGACGTGCACGTGATCGGCAGTGTAGATCTCGTGCAGACTCTGCTCGCGGAACAGCTCTTTGACGAGCTGCAGCTCTGGGTATATCCGATCGTGCTCGGTCGTGGCAAGAGGGTGTTCCCTGACGACGCAACCTCCGCGAATCTGACGTTGCTCAGCGCGGAGGCCGGTGACAACGGCGTGGTGAGCCTGCGCTATGCGCCCGCTCCTGGTCCGGTGCGCACAGGCGTCATGGGCTCCGACTGACACGGTTCACCTGATGGCGTGCTCGCCGTCTCTTGACAGGTGAATTTGCGCGTGCAACCATTACTCAACCAAATTGTTGAGTAATGAGGAGCCGTTGATGAATGGGCTGATCACTGCGACGTTCGCTGCACTCGGCGACCCCGTGCGCAGCACGATCGTTGACCAGCTGAGCATGGGTGACGCGACAGTGAGCGAGCTCGCCGCGAGCTTCACGATCTCGTTGCAGGCCATCTCTCGACACGTGAACGTGCTCGAGAAGGCCGGCATCGTCAAACGTGAACGCGCCGGGCGTTCGCGACGCGTCCACCTCGAGTCCGCACGTCTCGATGAGGCGTCGTACTGGCTCGAGGCTCGCAGACTGCGCCTCGAGGAACGGTACTCGCGCCTCGATCTTCTGCTCGCATCACTCGAGGATCAGCCGGTTGACAACCCGTCGACCACAACCGAAGGAGCACCATGACTGACCACGAAACCCAGGGAGCCGCCACAACGACGCATGAGCGTGTGGGGGAGCAGAGCCAGCGGCATCGTCGAGAGTTCTCGTCGTCGGCGGCCACAGTGCAGCGCGCCCACACCGAGCCGGACCTTTTCGTTCAGTGGATGGGCCCGCGAGGCATGAGCGTGCGCCTCGACCGCTTCGAAGCCGTCACCGGAGGCGCGTTCCACTACGCCGTAGTGTCGCCGAGTGGTGATGAATACGTGTTCTGGGGCTCGTATCACTCTGTTGAGCCCGGCACGATCGTGCACTCGTGGCAGTACGAGGGCGAGCTTGACGTCACGCTTGAGGTGCTGCGCTTCGTCGACCTTGATCATGGCCGCTCTGCCATTGACGTCGTGTCGACCTACACCTCGAAGGCGGCCTGTGACGCCGTGCTCGCCAGCGGCATCGACAGTGGGATGGACGAGAACTTCGACCGTCTCGAAGAACTACTTACCGGTCGGTGACACCCGCCGTACGCAGGAGTGACGCTTCAGTTCAGGAGATGCTCCAGGATGGCGGCGACGCCGTCATCGACATTGGATGCCGCGGCGATCTCATCCGCGGCATCTTTGACGGCGTCGTCAGCGTTCGCCATCGCCACGCCGTGCCCCGCCCACCGCAGCATTTCGACGTCATTCGGAGCGTCGCCGAACGCGAGCACTTCAGCCGCAGCGATTCCGAGGTGCGTGCACAACTGTTCAAGTCCCCAGGCCTTGGTGACTCCTGCCGCCATCACCTCGACAAACGGTGCGCCCGACATGGTCGCTTCGAATCCGTCGAGTCCGAAGTCCGCAATTATCGCGAGGATGTCCGACGGCGGGAGATGCGGATGCCTGATCACGAGTTTCAGGCTGGGGGTGGAGAGCACCTCAGATAGGGGTACTTCGACCATTCCGGCCGGGTCGCGCTTGTGGTCGGTGAACGACGCGAGGGCGGCGTACCCCTGCTGTGGAAAGAACCCCTCGCCGGCATCCCGCACGCTGACGTACAGCAGCTCAGGCAGGCGCGGTGCGAGGGCTGCGGCGAGCGTCCGCTGCGTATCGACGGCCATCGCGCGCTGGAACAGCAACTCGCCAGTGGTCAGGTGGATCGCGAAGGCACCGTTTCCGCACAGCGCCCACTCCTCGAAACCTGCACCGTCGGCGATTGCACGGATTCCGACGGGTTGCCGCGCGGTCACGGGCACCACGTGGATTCCTGCGGCCCTGGCGGAGTCCAACGCGGCGCGCGTACGGGCCGAGACGTTGGAGTCTGCGCTGAGGAGTGTGCCGTCCAGATCGCTGGCGATGAGTCGCGGCAGTGCTCTCACGCGAAGATCATCGGCATATCGTCATCGTCCTCATCAGCGCCGCCGAAGTCGAGGTCGACGACCACAGGAACATGATCGCTGGGCTGGGTGCCCTTGCGCTCGTCCCGGTGGATGGATGCCCCGGTCACGGCGCTTGCGAGCGCGGGGGAGCCCAGCACGAAGTCGATGCGCACACCCTCATTGCGGGGGAACTTCAGGCGCTGGTAGTCCCAGTAGGTGAAGCCCTCTGGCAACAGCGGACGCACGACGTCGATGAGGCCGGCATCCTGGAATGCAAAGAACGCCGCGCGCTCCTCGGGAGACACGTGCGTCGAGACGCCTTCGACGATGTCAGGGTCGCCGTTGTCGCTGTCGAACGGGATGATGTTGAAGTCGCCGACCAGCGCGAGCGGCAGGTCAGGCTTCGCCTTTAGCTCGGAAGCCGTGTGCTGACGCAGTGCCTCAAGCCAGTGCAGTTTGTACGCGTAGTGCGGGTCATCGAGGGATCGGCCGTTCGGCACGTACAGGCTCCAGACCTTCACCCCTTCGACCGTCACGCCCAGCGCGCGCGCTTCGAGCGGAGCATCCGGTCCTTCATGGTCCTTGGCAAAGCCAGGCATCCCAGTGAATGCCGTGTCGACGTCAGTGATCGGCAGGCGGCTCGCGATCGCGACGCCGTTCCACTGATTCAGCCCGTGCACCTCGACGTGGTAGCCCGCTTCCTCAAACGGCGCGTACGGGAACTGCTCGGGCTTGCACTTGATCTCCTGCATCGCGAGCACATCGATGTCTTCTCGCACGGCGAACTCGACGGTGCGGGTGACACGAGTGCGGATGGAGTTGACGTTCCAGGTGGCCAGGCGCATGCATCCAGCCTAGTTGTGGGGTCGGACGGCAGCGCGCCCTACACTTGATGCCGTGACTCTCGACGCTGACCGCCAGTCCCTGCTCGCCCTCATCAAGGATGAGGCGGTGTTCCATGGTGACTTCATCCTGTCCAGCGGTAAGCAGGCGACGTACTACGTCGATATGCGCAGGCTCACCCTCGATCACCGCGCAGCCCCGGCCATTGGTCGCATCATGCTCGACCTGATCGGCGACCTCGACGTCGTGGCCGTCGGCGGCTTGACGCTCGGCGCCGACCCGATCGCGAACTCGGTGATGCACGCTTCGGTCGCCACCGACCGACCGATGGATGCTTTCGTCGTGCGCAAGGAGCCGAAGGATCACGGCCGCGGTCGTCAGATCGAGGGTGCTGATATCGCAGGCAAGCGTGTGGTCGTTCTGGAAGACACCTCGACCACTGGTCAGTCCGCACTCAAGGCCGTCGAAGTGCTGCGCCGTGAGGGCGCGGAGGTTGTCGCCGTCGCGGTGATCGTCGATCGCAAGACCGGTGCTCAGGCCGCAATCGAAGCCGAGGGCCTCGAATGGCGTGCGGCATTCAACCTCGATGATCTTGGGCTTGCTACGCAGTGACCCGGTATGCACTGGCCGTCGACGTCGGCGGCACGAAGCTCGAAGCAGCGCTCGTCTCTGACGCCGGCGAGCTGGTCGCGGGCAGCCGCAGCAGGCAGCTCACCGGTCGTGCAGCGACTTTCGAGTCGATGGATGCCGCAATCGCCGCGGTCACGGAGCACGCTCTCGCAACTCTGCCCGCTGGCGCTGAGCTCGTCGGCGCCGGCGTCGGCAGTGCCGGTCCTGTCGACCGCACGACCGGCCAGGTCTTCCCGGTGAACATGCCCACGGCGCGCGGTTACGCCCTGGCGGATGCGGTGTGCTCGGCAGCATCCGCTGTCGTCGGACGCGACGTGCGCACGGTCTTCGGGCACGACGGTGGCGCGCTCGCGCTCGCCGAGTCCTGGTTCGGCGCGACGCGTGAGGCGCGGGCATCCCTGTCGATCGTCGTTTCGACCGGCGTCGGCGGCGGCTTCGTCGTCGATGGCGCATACGTCCCCGGCGCCTCCGGCAACGCCGGCCACCTCGGCCAGGTGCGTCGTGAGGGCGGGCTGACGCTCGAGGAGATCGCGTCCGGACCAGCCAGCGCAACGTGGGCACAGACCCAGGGATGGAACGGTTCGACCGGCGAGGATCTCGCCAGGGATGCAGCAGCCGGGGATTCCGTCGCCCGCGCCGCGATCGAGCGCTCGGCGCGCGCAGTCGGGGAGGCGTTGGCGGATGCCGCGACCCTCGTCGACCTCGACGTCGTCGCGATCGGTGGCGGATTCTCCCGCGTCTCAGATGACTACATCGAACTCGTGCAGCAGGCGCTCGCTGCCAGTGCCGCACACGAATACTCCCGTCGCGCGCGAGTGGTGCGCTCGGGGCTTGGAGATGAGGGTCCGCTGATCGGGGCCGCGGCGCTCGTGCTCAGGTAGTCCGGGCTGGGGTGCTCGCGGACCTTACTGCGGAGACCCGCAAGAAGTCGAGCTTCGCTGCGGCAGCCGCGGTGTACACGACGATGTGCAGATCGGTGCCGGCGACGGCGACGATGCGCTCCTCGCGTCGCTGCTCTCCGATCCCTACTACGCGTTCGCCGCGCCCACGAGTACCGGCAAGGAGCACTTCCACCCGAAATGGACCGCTGCGGATGCCGGAGCTTGTCGCCGAGGTGAACAGCCTCACGCTCGTCTGAGCGAAGCGGGGCCGATTCCATCCGTGCGGCGATGCGAGTAGCATCCACGGATGGTGTCTGGAGAGGAGAACGACTCGGCGGTCTTCGCCGAGCTCGCAGCGACCGGACCGGATCCGGCCCACCGCGAGGCCGTCATGCTGTTCGGCCGTTTCGTCGGCAGCTGGGACGTCACAGTGCAACTCCTGGATGCGCTGGGCGGCATCGTCTTCGACGGCGTCGGTCGGTGGGACTTCGCCTGGATCTTGGACGGCCTCGGTGTGCAGGATGTACTCGCATACGCGGTTCCGGAGCAGTTCCCACTCCCGCGTGGAGAGCGGGCCATCGGGACGACGATACGTGTGTATCTGCCCGGGGAGAGTCGGTGGCGACAGGTGTGGGCGGCGCCGAGAGCGGGCAACTTCATCGTGATGCACGCGGACGAGGTCGGCACCGGCATCCGCATCACCGGGCTGGACATGGACGGCAGCCGTCTGATCTGGGAGTTCACCGACATCGGTGACGACTCGTTCGACTGGACCGGATGGACATCGCAGGATGAGGGCGCGACGTGGCGAGTTGAACAGCGGATGCAGGCACGGCGGCATCCTCGCCCTCACCCGGGGGACTGACTGTCAGCTCTTCCGATCGTCGTCCCACGGGCCTTCCCACCAGTTGCCGCCACGATCATCGTTGCCAGGGCCGCGCCGGCGGGAGCGGACGAACTGCACGATGATCACCGTCAGAGTGCTGAGCCCGATCAGGATCATGATGAGGAAGAGCAGATCGCGCTGATCCATGGCGTCAGCCCTCCGACGAACCCGCCGGCAGCAGGTCGGCAACCGAGTTCACGATCTCCTCGGGGCGGAACGGGTACTTCTGGATCTCGACCTGATCGCTGATGCCGGTGAGCACGAGCACGGTGTGCAGGCCCGCCTCGATGCCGGCGACAATGTCAGTGTCCATCCGGTCGCCGATCATGCCCGTCTTCTTGGAATGCGCGCCGATCTTGTTCAAAGCTGAGCGGAACATCATCGGGTTGGGCTTGCCGACGACGTACGGCTCCTTACCGGTCGCCTTCGTGATCAGCGCTGAGATGGCACCCGTTGCCGGCATCGGGCCATCGGCACTGGGACCGGTGGCATCCGGGTTGGTCGCGATGAAACGGGCACCGTTGTTGATCAGGCGGATCGCCTTGGTGATCGCATCGAAGGAGTAGTTGCGCGTCTCGCCGACGACGACGAAATCAGGGTTGGTCTCGGTCATGATGAACCCGGCGTCGTGCAGGGCGGTCAGAATCCCGGCCTCGCCGATGACGAATGCCGAACCTCCAGGCAGCTGATGCTGCAGGAAGGCCGCGGTAGCCAGCGCTGACGTCCAGATGCGGTCCTCAGGAACATGCAGTCCGCTTGAGCGGAGGCGTGCAGAGAGGTCGCGTGCAGTGAAGATCGAGTTGTTCGTCAGCACCAGATACGGGATACCGTTGCTCTCCCAGCCGGCGAGCAATTCAGCAGCCCCAGGAATGGCATCGTTCTCGTGGACGAGCACGCCGTCCATGTCAGTGAGCCAGCATTCGATTTCAGAGCGATCAACCATGTGCTCAGCCTAGAGGTCGCGGGCGAGGCTCGCCTGCCGCAGTGCGGTCAGCGGCCAGTGACGTGGAGCTGACGCTGTGGGCCTTCGAATCGTGCAATGGCGATCTTCAGATCAGTGATCTCGGTGGCGAGATTGTCGATGCGCGCGCCCAGGACTCGGCCGAGCGCGTCACTGCGCTCTTCAGCTCGTCGGTCAACAGCATCGATGCGTTCTCCGAGCTTTCGGCCAACGGCGTCGATGCGTTCTCCGAGCCTTTGATCGCCAGCATCGATGCGGCGTACGCACCAGCTGAAGCCCGCGAGCATCGTCGCGCCGAGCGTCAGAACGATTCCAATCGAACTAACGATGACGGTGATCACCTCGAGAGACACGTACACGGCTCCATTCTCTACCGATCGCGGGCGGTTCGCCACCGACGATACAACCGATTTATGCCCGGGGATCAGCGGTTCCGTGATCGGTGGACAAAGCAGAGAATGCGCGCGATGTGGAGAACAAGTGGCGCCCGGATGCTACGCGCTGAGCCAGACGATCTCGAATGCCCCGTCCGGCAGCGCCGCGGATGCACCGTCGAGCTCGATGCCATCCGTGGTCACACGCACCGAGGAGGAGACCGCAAGCCCGAGTGCTTCGAGCGCACGCAACAGCTCTGCGTCGGTGTCGGCAACGCGCAGTACGCGCCCCTCATGACCGAGCGCCGCGTCGGCCAGCAGCACGAACGGCTCGCGAACGACGTCGCCCGCGGCATCCGGAATGGCGTCCCCGTGTGGATCGAAGCGGGGCCGACCCAGACGCTCGTCGATACCCTCCAGCAGTCGGTCACTGATGGTGTGCTCGAGAACCTCGGCCTCGTCGTGCACCTCATCCCACGCGTAACCGAACTCCCGCACGAGCCAGGTCTCGATCAGGCGGTGGCGACGCACGATTGCGAGGGCGCGCTGTGTGCCGGCATCCGTCAATCGCACTGCGCCGTATGGCACATGCGAGACGAGCCCAGTGGCTGCGAGCTTCTTCACCATCTCGGTCACGCTTGACGGCGCGATGCCGAGCTTCGCCGCAAGCACCGACGGAGTAATCGGCGCATCCTGCCACTCGGTATGCGCGTACACCGTCTTCAGGTAGTCGTCTGCTGCCGGAGATGCCACGGCTCCAGACTACGCTGGCACCGGATCCGCTGCCTCCGGACTACGCTGGCCCGGACTACGCTGACACAGTGACCGAGACTCCTGAGCGCAGCACCCACGGCCTCGGGCCCTGGGACGGTGAGTGGCCTGAGGGCGACCAATACGACCCTGAACTGCTGGAGAACGGCGACACCCGCAACGTCATCGATCGCTACCGCTACTGGCGTATGGAATCGATCGTCGCAGACCTCGACACCCACCGGCATCCGTTCCATGTCGCCATCGAGAACTGGCAGCACGACATGAACATCGGCTCCATCGTGCGCAGCGCCAACGCGTTTCTCGCCGACACCGTGCACATCATCGGCCGTCGCCGGTGGAACAAGCGCGGGGCCATGGTCACCGACCGCTACCAGCACGTCGTCCACCATGAGGATGTCGCCAGCTTCACCGCATGGGCCAACACAGAAGGTATTCCGATCATCGCGGTCGACAACGTCGACGGCGCAATCCCCGTCGACCGGGCGGATCTTCCGGAGCGGTGCGTGCTGCTGTTCGGCCAGGAAGGGCCGGGGCTGACGGATGAGGCGATCGCCGCGGCATCCGGACACATCGAGATCACTCAGTACGGCTCCACGCGCTCCATCAACGCGAGCGCCGCAGGCGCCGTGATCATGTACGAGTGGTGCCGCCGCTACGCGAATTGACCTGCCAGGTTCACCCACGCGAGTGATCCGCGGCTGCCGTGCCTATGACAGCATGGGGCCGTGCCTGCAGGTGAGATGAGGAGCCCCGGCGGGTGGCGAGCCATCGGCAGACCCGACGTGATGCTCGCCGCCGGCCTCACAGTCGTGCTCCTGCCGACGAGCTTGCTGGCCGTCGTGCAGACAGACGTTCGCGCATCCACTCCCGTCGTGGTTGCGCTGGCTGTGCTGTTCGCTCTGCTGCACGCACTTTCACTCGCGGCGATCCGATTCCCCGTCGCGTCGTTCATCGGTGCCAGCGCTGTCATGCTGGCGCTTGCCCTGCTGCCCGGTGGTGCCGACATCCCGGCGGCCGTGTACCCCTCGTCATTCGCTTATCTCCTCTGCCTCGCGCAGGTGACAGCGACGCGCGAGCGTCGGCTCGGCATCGCCGCGCTCGCCGTGGGCGTTCTCGGCGCGATCATCATCGCCCTGACTCCGGCTGCCTCGCTGGACGTGCAGGTGCGATGGGGCACCTTCGTCGGGCTTGTCGCGCTCGTCGCCGCGGCCTGGGCGGTCGGAGCTCTGCAGAAGGTACGCCGCGAACAGGCGGATGACCGTGCTCGAGTACGCGTGCAACAGGCGATCACCGAGGAGCGGATGCGGATCAACCGTGACCTGCACGATGTCGTCGCCCACTCGATGACAGTGATGATTGCGCAGGCTGAGGCGGCCCGTGCCGTCATCCACGATGACCCAGAGGAGGGTGCCAGAGCGATGTCGATTGTTGCCGACACCGGGCGCGAGGCGCTTCGCGGCATGCGAGGGATCGTCGCGACCGGAGCGGATGCACCGCGTGAGCCCGTCCCCGACCTCGACGCGATCTCCCAGTCCGTCCACAGCGCGCGCAGCGTCGAGACCGATGTGTCGCTCGTCGAAGATGGCCTGCGGCATCCGCTCGATCCTGCCGCGCGGATCGCACTTCATCACGCCGTGCGCGAGGCGCTCACCAATGCGATCCGGCACACCATGCCTCCCCGGCGCGTCGACGTGCGGATGCAGTGGGACACGCAGTGCATCGTGACCACCGTCGTCGATGATGGCGGTTCCGGGGCTGCCGCGAACAGCCCTGGCACCGGCGTCGGCCTGATCGGGATGGTCGAGCGGGTGCGCAGCGCCGGCGGGACGCTGACCGTGGGGTCGATGGATGCAGCGGGCTGGGCCGTCCGGATCGAGCTGCCGTACACACGTGTCGCCGGGCAGGAGCTGCAATCATGAGCATCCGCGTGCTGCTCGCCGATGATCAGGCGCTGTTTCGGGAACCCGTCGCTGCGATGCTCGCGCGTGACGAACGGCTGGACGTTGTCGCTTCAGTGGCATCCGGTGACGAGGCGGTCGAGTTCGTGCGCGCGCACGCCGTCGACGTCATCCTTATGGACATCAGGATGCCGGGAACAGACGGCATCGCTGCGACGAGGGAAGTCCTGCGGCAACGTCCGCAAGTGAGGGTGCTCGTGCTGACCACCTTCGATCTCGACGAGTACGTGTTCGGCGCTGTGCGCGAGGGCGCGAGCGGATTCCTGACGAAGGACGTCGCTCCCGCAGCGCTCGCGAATGCCATCGTCGCGGTCGCCGCGGGTGAACCGGTGATGTCGCCGAGCGCGACGCAGTCCCTCCTCGGATTCGTGAGGACGGGCTCTCCGGTGGCCAGCGCTGCAGCGGCCCTCGACATCCTCAGCCCACGCGAGCAGGATGTGGCCCGGCTGCTGGCGACCGGGGCATCCAATGACGACATCGCCCGTCGCCTCTTCCTCTCCGAGAACACCGTCAAAACGCATGTGAAAGCAGTTCTCGCGAAACTGTGTCTTCCCGACCGCATTCACGTCGTCATCTGGGCCTACGAGCAGGGCGTCCTGCGCCCTGGCGCCTGACCGCATCTCGCGTTGCAACCTCACCCGCGCGGGTGAGGGAGATCACCGTGTCGGGCGATGTCGACGGGCCTGCCGGATTCATAGCGTGAAGACCATGACTAAACGAAACCGTTTGATACTGACGCTCGTCATCGTAATCAGCTCGGCGGCGCTGGCAGTCGTCGCTGGGCTCCGTCTGATCGCCCCAGCTTCCGTCCCCTGGATCGAAGCGCTGGGCCCGGGGCTGGCGGGCCGAATACTGCCCGACGCCGTGTGCGCGGCGATCGGCCTCGCCGCCGGTCTCGCGGGAGTCGCGGTTGGAGTGCTCGGGTACACGGCGCGCATGCTCGCGCCGTCCTCCACGCTGCGCGTAGGAGCAGTGATCGTCGCCGCCATCATGATCGTGCTCGCCCCTGGCGGCATGATCCCCGTCGCGGGCTACACCTTCGCACTCGCCGTGGTGCTCGGAGTGGTCACGATGACGGCGCTGTTCGTGCGTCGGCATCCATGGTGGGGGCTGGTTCTGGTCGCAGCACTCGCCGGCATCGCGACGTGGGCGATCGTGAGCATGCGTGGGGCAGTACTGGCCATCGAGATCGTCGTGTCTCTCGGCGAGATCCTTCCGGGAGCCCTGCTCGCGGCAGCCCACCTGCTCGCCGCCGCAGCCCTGATCGTCTGGACCGCGATCAGCGGACGCGGACGCCGCGGATCCTTCGCCAGCTGGGTGCTGCGGCACCGGACGGCGATCACCGTCATCGCGGCATGCTGTGCGGTACCGTATGCCTTTGCGCGCGCGACCTGGTTGACTCCATGGCCGTTGCTCGGGCCCGACGCTGCGGCGCTCGCCGATGAGCCGATGGTGCTGCTGACCGGGTTGAGCCTCGGTGCGGCGATGCTGGCCGGAGGGCTGCTGACTCTCGGACTCGACATGGCCTGGGGTCGGACCTTTCCGCGATGGATGGCTGGCCTGGGCGGACGCGCTGTGCCGGTCTCCCTCGTCGTCGTTCCGGCATCCGTCGTCGCCGCTTTGTTTACGGCCGGTGGCGTGGACATGGTGCTGTCGGTGGCGGATGGGAGCATCGGGGACGGCAGCCTCGCGCAGATTCTCGAGTTGACCCTGGTCTTCCCCTTCTGGCTCTGGGGTCCACTGCTCGCACTGGCAACGTGGGCCTACGCGATGGCGCGAAGCGATGACGCCGACGGCATGGTTACGCGGGATATGGCGGCGCGGGATGTCGCGTCATCGGAAGTCTCGCGGTGACAACCCGGGGAGCGCAGAGTGATACAGGTCAGGAGAAGCGCGCCGACACGGCGAGCTGATGGCCCGTCTCGATGCGCACATCGTGGAGGCGTGTCGGCGTGCCGTCTTCGGCGATGATCGCGTTGAGGTCGATCGTCTGTCCGATGACCCCGCGGATGTGCTTGCGCGCGAACAGCAACCCCGCCTTGACGAACAGGTTGCGGCTCCCGACCGTGAGATCCCGCACGGTGATGACCGCATCCCGCGTCACCTGGATGTGGGCATCGGCGCGTGCTGACGCCATGAGCAACTTCCAGCGCAGTCCGGCATACGCCGTGACGTGGATGCCGTCGCCGCCGTCGTCGGTCAGATCGAGCTTCACGCGACCGAGGCGCCCGCCCGCCTCCTTCACCATCGGGCGTGCGACGGAGGTGATGAGTGGGACCAGATCCTTCGTCGCGACGGTCGCGTGGAAGGTGCCGTGCAGCCCGCTCAAGTCGCCGTCCGGGATGAGCGTGTGAATGCTCTCGGGAAAATCGGGTTCGGTGGGTTCAGCGAAGGTCAGCCAGGCGATCGGGAAGTCGAAGGCCTGCAGGTCGATGCGGAGCGGGGTTCCTTCGATCCGCATCGGTCGAGCCGCGAAGCGGAACGTCTTCACAATGCCGGATTCCCGGGTGAGGGGGTCAGGTTCAGGTGCTTCGGATGCGGCGCCGGGCGGAGGCAGAGGCATGGGCGCCCCGGCGCCCCATCCGAGCCGCAGCTTCATGCTGGTGGCATCCAGCGTCAGATGCTCGAGATCGTTGCCGGTGAGACTTGCGGTGACCTTGATGTCATCGAGCCCCTTCAGCTCCACTTCGCTCGTACCCTGAGCCGCGTGCTGGATGACTGCGCGCACCCAGCGCACGACGGTCGCGCTGTCACCAGGCCAAGCTGTGGTCATACGACCATCTTCGCGCACCGGCCGGCAGCGTCAGTCGCGATCGATGCCGAATGGCCTCTGAGTCGCCTACACGGACGCGCTCAGCCACCCGCCCGTCTTCACGCGCCAGCCAAGTGTCGCGAAGCGGGCGAGCATGTAGACGCCGAAGAAGCAGACGGCGAGCCAGGTGACTCCCGCGGTGCCTTCGACCCCCACGAGCGTGACGATCCACAGTGCCGGTAGGAAAGGCACGAGATTCAGTGCGCCAGCGAGCGCGAGGTAGCGCACGTCGCCTGAGCCCATCAGTACGCCGTCGAGCACGAACACGATTCCGGCGATGGGCTGCGCCACGGCGAGCACGAGCAGCGCAGGTTGAATGAGCGCCGCGAGCGCCGGATCCCCGGTGAATGCGAGCCCGATCACCCCCGACAGCGCCGCGATTACTAGCCCGACGATCACGCCGAACCACGCGCCCCATGCGACCGTTCGGGCGAGCACGTGCTTCACGGCGGGTATGTCCCCGGCGCCGAGGCCCTTTCCGATGAGAGCCTGGGCTGCGATCGCGAGGGCATCCAGAGCGAATGCTGCGGCCGAGAATATTGTGAAGATCACCTGCCACCCGGCGAGCTCTTCAGTGCCGATTCCGGTGGCGATTCCCACCGTGATCAGCAGTGCGATGCGCAGGCTCACCGTGCGCAGGAACAGCCACCCGCCTGACCGCGCCGAGCCTCGTACGCCGTCGCGCTGCGGACGAACGGATGCCGCATGCCGGCGCGCCAGGCGCCCGACGATCACAACATATGCGGCGACCATGCCCCACTGCGCTGTCACCGTACCGATGGCCGAGCCTGCGATTCCCCAGCCGAAACCGTAGATGAACAGGGCGTTCAGCAGTGCGTTCGCCCCGAAACCTGCGCCGGCGATCCACAGCGGAGTCACGGTGTCCTGCATCCCTCGAAGCAGGCCGGTGGCCGCGAACACGATCAGCATCGCCGGCAGCCCCCACATGCTGATCACGAGATACGTGTCGGCCTGGGCAGCGACCTCCTCAGAGGCACCGAACAGAGAGACCAGCCAGCGCGACGACAGCGCCCCGACCACAGAGAGCATCGCGCCGAGTCCCAAAGCCAGCCACATGCCGTCGATGCCGACGGAGACGGCGTCCTTGTGCTCGCCAGCCCCGAACCGGCGAGCTACCGCCGGCGTCGTCGAGTACGCGAGGAAGATCATCAGCCCGACGATCGTCTGGAGTACGGCGCTTGCGATACCGAGTCCTGCAAGCGGCACGGTGCCGAGATGACCGACGAGCGCAGCATCCACCATCAGGAAGGCTGGCTCTGCGACCAGCGCACCGAGCGCGGGGACCGCAAGCCGCAGGATGTCCCGATTGAGGGTTGCAGGGCGCGCGGTCATCCCTGAAGCCTATGGCGTGGCGGTGACAGTGGAGCGAGGCAGAAGTAGGGTTGAAGAACCGGCATCCGGAGGTGGACGATGACTGATCCTCGAGATATTGCAGCCCGCTATCGGGCACGTCAGAACGGCGAGCCGGATGCCGAGCAAGAGCCAGCTCCGTCGCAGCTCACCGCGCAGAACCAGCACGAGTTCGTGGAGAGCGCGATCCAGATCGCCATCCGCCGCGGCGAATTCGATGATCTTCCGGGTGCTGGCAAGCCGATTGAGGGACTCGGCACGCATCATGACCCTGACTGGTGGATCCGTCGCAAGATCGAGACCGAGAATCTGTCGGGTCTTGGTCCGCCTGCGATCCTGCTGCGCACCGAAGATCGCGAACTGGACGGGCAACTCGATGGGCTGTCTCGGGAGAGCGATGTACGGGAGATCTTGGACGACTTCAACAGCCGCGTGATCTCCGCTCGCCGCCAGTTGCAGGGCGGACCGCCGGTGGTGACGCGCACTCGCGATGTGGATGCCGAGGTTGCGGCCTGGCGAGAGCGCAGGGAGGCACGGGCCGTACGGCCTGCGCCTCTTCAGACCGAACCCGCTCGTCGGCGAATCTGGTTCCGCCGGGCGTGACGATGTCGCAGCCCCGGCATAGGCTGGAGCGTATGACTGATGTTCTCCCCGCAGGTCTTGCTACCGAAGAGTTCAGCTCCGACATTCGCCCGCAGGATGACCTTTATCGCTACGTCAACAACGAGTGGTTCAAGAAGACTGAGATCCCGGGTGACAAAGCTCGCTGGGGCTCGTTCCATCTCCTCGCCGAGCAGGCAGAGAAAGACGTTCGCACGATCATCGAAGAGTCGCAGGACGCCGAAGGCGGCACCCTCGCTCGCAAGATCGGCGACCTGTTCGCCAGTTTCATGGACACCGAACGCATCAACGCTGCCGGCATCGAGCCCTTGGCCGTGACACTTGCCGAGATCGATGCCATCGACAGCATCCCGGCGTTCCTGCGCACAGCGGGCACATACGATCGTGACGGGCGCGCACACCTGATCGGTCTGTACATCGACGGAGACCCCGGCAACCCAGAGCGTTACCTTCCCGTCCTCGTGCAGTCGGGGCTCTCGCTGCCAGACGAGAGCTACTTCCGTCTCGATAGCTTCGAAGGCACCCGCGCTGCCTACCGTGCGCACCTGGAGCGCCTTCTCGCGCTCGCTGGAGTCCAGGATGCCGCCGGCGATGCCGACCGCGCCATCGTCGTGGAGACCGAGCTCGCTTCGCACCACTGGGACAACGTGCGCAGCCGTGACGCTGTGGCGACGTACAACCTGAAGACCTGGGACGAGATCCAGGCACTCGCCGGCGTCGACCTCACCGCCTGGCGTGACGCGGTCGCCCCGTCGAACCCGAGTGCCTTTGGTGAAGTCGTCATCTCACAGCCGAGCTTCTTCGAGGGTCTCGGCACGCTACTGACCGCCGAGCGACTTGACGACTGGAAGGCGTGGCTACGCGCGCAGGTTGTGCACGCCGCAGCCCCGTACCTGACCGATGAGTTTGTGCAGGAGAACTTCTCGTTCTACGGCACAGAGCTCACCGGTGTGCCCACGATCCGCGAGCGCTGGAAGCGTGGCGTCTCGGCCACCGAGGGCGCCCTCGGCGAGGCGATCGGCAAGGTTTACGTCGAGCGGCACTACCCGCCGACGGCGAAGGCAGCGATGGATGAGCTCGTGGCAAACCTCATTGAGGCGTATCGACAGAGCATCACGACGCTGGAGTGGATGAGCCCCGAAACTCGCGAACGGGCGCTCGCCAAGCTGGACGCCTTCACTCCGAAGATCGGACACCCCGAGGTGTGGCGCGACTACTCGTCTCTGGCCATCGACCCCGCTGATCTGTTCGGCAACGTCCGTCGTGCGAACAAATTCGAGCATGACCGCAACGTCGACAAGGTCGGCAAGCCCATCGATCGCGATGAATGGCACATGCCTCCGCAGATGGTTAACGCGTACTACAACCCGTCGATGAACGAGATCGTCTTCCCCGCGGCGATCCTGCAGTATCCGTTCTTCGACGCTTCGCGCGATGCGGCCGCCAACTACGGTGGCATCGGCGCAGTGATCGGCCACGAGGTCGGCCACGGTTTCGATGACCAGGGCAGTCGCTATGACGGATCAGGCAAGCTCGACGACTGGTGGACGGATGCTGACCGCACCGCGTTCGAGGATCGCACGAAGGCACTGATCGCGCAGTACGACGCGCTCGTCCCAGTCGGGCTGCCGGACGAGAACCACGTCAATGGTGCACTCACTATCGGTGAGAACATCGGTGATCTCGGAGGCCTGAGCATCGCGCTGAAGGCATACGAGTTGTCACTCGGCGGCACTGAGGCTCCGGTCATCGACGGCCTCACCGGAGTGCAGCGGCTGTTGCTCAGCTGGGCGCAGGTATGGCAGCAGAAAAGCCGAGATGCCGAGACCATCCGCCTGCTCACGATCGACCCGCACTCGCCGAACGAGTTTCGCTGCAACCAGATCGTCCGCAACATCGACGCCTTCTATGCGGCGTTCGACGTCACCGAATCGGATGCACTGCATCTGCCGAGCGACCAGCGTGTGACGATCTGGTGATAGTTCTTCATAGTGCGTGACGTGGGCTCGGGGTCGGGGCTACGATAGCCATGCCGCTGGGGAGCGTCCTCCCCAGTAGCGTCCCCCCGACAGATACCTTCCTGGGAAGGAACACGCGTGGGCACTCCCCCCGAGCCTGCGATGCTGCGCCGATCTCTACGCGGCACCCGACATCTACCGCGCCGTGCGGCCATCGGCAGACGGACATTCACCGCGACTACGCGTGCGCTCGAGCAGTTGGCTGATACCGGCGCCGAGGTGTCTGTATACGTCACTGACCTCGACAGCGATGCTGAGGTACTCGCCGGTGACGATCATGTGACGATGCCGATCGCTGGGCTCGGTGTGGTGCCGCTGCTGATCGAAGTTGCTGCCGGGTTCGAGGCAGGGACGTTGGATGCGTTGGAGATCGTCGAGCGTTCCTCAACCGAAGCCGTCACAAGCTCGGGAGTGTGGCGCAATTTGCAGGCGCCGGCGCTGCCCCTCGGTGACCTTGCCGTGCTTGCTGCCAGTGCCGGGGATCCGGTCGCTGTGAACATTCTGCTGCAGCACGTCGGACACCACCGAGTGCTCCGCAGAATCGAATCCCTGGGGCTTCGGCGCACCGCCGTGCTTGATCGTTTCCGCGACGAACGAGGTCCGGATGACGCGCCGCACGTCGCAGTTGGCACGACACGCGAGCTTGCCGGACTCTTCTCAGCCCTGGTGAATTCGAAAGTTGTGGATGCTGCGGTCAGCTCACAGGTTTCGGAATGGCTGAGCCTGAATCACGACCTGAGCCTGGTCGCCGCGTCTACGGGACTGGACCCGTTCGCGCACGAGTACGATCCACACGGGCTGCTGTTCATCAACAAGACCGGGCGTGACCGCGGTGTTCGTGCGGAAGCAGGCGTGCTCGCCGGCCCCCGCGCTGGGGTCGCATACGCAATGAGCGTTTGTTTCGATGACCTCTCCATCGCGCACCGGCTTCGCGTGCACGACGCGTTCCGGCTACTCGGGCTCGAGTTGATGGAGTACGCCCACTAGCAGGTGGTCTGCACACTTGCAGGGTGATCGTACGGATGCGTGGCCATCTGGCGGTGGGTCGCCCTGCAGGTGTGCATCGGCCCTGCAGGTGTACCGGACGCCGCAGACGCGGGCGGACTCCGGACGCACCTCAAACGCGAACGCGACGCGCGCCTTCGCCCAGCGACTCCAACTTCGCCCAGGCGATGTCGGTGTGCACGCGGCCACCGAGGCCGCAGTCGGTCGACGCGATCACGCGCTCGGGGCCCACGATCGCCGCGTACCGCTCGATGCGCTGAGCGACCAGATCAGGGTGCTCGACGACGTTGGTCGCGTGGCTGACGACGCCGGGGACGAGGACCAGGTCGTCGGGTACTGCGGCATCCGCCCACGCCCCGAACTCGTGCTCATGGCGGACGTTGCCTGCTTCGAACGAAATCGAGCCGACGTTCGCCTTGAGCACGACCGGCAGGATCTTGGAGAGCTCGATGTCGGTGGCGTGCGGTCCGTGCCAAGAGCCCCAACACAGGTGCAGGCGGACGAGTTCTTTCGGCAGGCCCTGGATGGCGTAGTTCAATGCCTCGACGCTCTTCGCGGTGAACGTGAGATAGTCCTCGACGCTGGGCTCGGGGTTGATCTGATCCCAGTTCTCGGCCAGTGACGGATCATCGAGCTGCAGGATCAGCCCCGCGTCGGTGATGGCCTTGTACTCCTCGCGCAGTACCTCAGCCCATGCCCAGAGGTGCTCGTCGTGGGTGGCGTAGTGCTCGTTCCACACGCGGGCAGCCGAACCGGGCGCAATCGCGGTGAGGAAACCCTGCTCGCCCTCGGTCAGCGCGGACTTCAGGTGGCGGATGTCGGCGGCGACAGCATCCTGCCCGGTGTAGGCGAGGGGTGCGGTCGTGGTCGGGAACTCAGTGGCAGGGCGTCCCTCGGATGCGCCGGAGCGCCGGTCACTGTACACAGCGGGGAAGAGCTGACGGTCGCGGCGGTCGGCGAAGCTGGTGAGCTCGATGTTGCCGGGTGTTGAGACTGCGGTCGGCTGCGTGAACAGGTTGTTTTCGGTGAGGGACAGTCCACTCACGCGCTGGAAGGAATAGCCCCACCAGGCGCCGTAGTCGAGCGGGTTCGACATCGCCTTGCCGAATTCGCCATCGCCGGGCTGTGTGATGCCGGCCGCGCGCTGCCGTGCGACGACATCCGTCACTGCCTCCGCGACGAGCTGCTCGAACGCGGGCGGGGATTCGAGGGTGAACCCGTCGTCGGCGAGCGGACGCGCGGCATTTGCAGCGATGAGGGCCTCGGTGCGAGGCAGGCTTCCGGCGGTGGTGGTGGCGATCGTGCTCATGACTGCGATGCTATCCAGTGCCGGGTGCTGCGACCGATTCGCGTGACGAAGGGTGACGTCGGGGTGGCGTCGGGTGCTTCGACGCGCCCGACGTCGGGTGCTCAGAGATGTCGGGTGCTCAGAGACGTCGGGTGCTCAGAATGGGCCGAACTTCCGTTGTGGATCAAGTGCCTGCACGACGGGCTCGAGTGCGTCCGCCAAGTGATCGAGTTGCTCGGGGCTGAGGTGATCGAGCACCAGTCGGTGCACTGTGGCGAAGTGATCGGGAGTCGCGAGCACGAGCCTGCGGCGACCCTGCTTGCTGATCTTAAGCAGCACGCTGCGACGGTCTTGTTCGCTGTCCTCGCGTTCGACGAGCTCACGCTGCTGCAGACGGCTGACCACTTTCGATGCGCGCGGGAGCGTCGCGTTCGTGGCTGCCGCAAGATCACTCAGACGCATGGCGCCGCTGCGCTGAAGAGTGGTGAGCAGGAGGAATTCGTAATGGGTGAGCTGCGCATCGCTCTGCAATTGCGCATCCAAGGCAGCGGGGAGCAGTTCAGCCGTGCTGATCAGCGCGAGCCAGGCGCGGGACTGCTTCGGCGTCATGCGAGTGATGGATGCAGACATGTTCTCCATTCTGTCGGGAACAGTTGTCGAGGCAAGTTAGTTACCGCACGCCCTTCATCAGGCACAGCACCGGCTTGGCTGCGAGGAGCAGCAGGCCGCCGACCGCGATCGCGATGAGCCCGAGGGTGAGGAAGTACGGCACCTCGTCGGCATCGTTGTAGAACGTCGCGAGCTGCCCCGCCAGTGCGGTGCCGAGCGACACCGACAGAAAGAACAGCGCCACCATCTGGGTGCGGAAGGCGTGCGGGGCGAGCTTCGTCGCCGCTGACAGGCCGACCGGCGAGAGCAGCAGCTCGGCGATGGTGAAGACGAACAGGATGCCGACAATCGCGAGCAGCGGCGTCGAGTTCGCGCCCCCGCCTGCGAACGGCAGGAACAGCAGGAACGCCACGCCCATGATGATCGCCCCGAGCGCGAACTTCACCGGCGTCGAGGGCTGTCGAGCGCCCATCCGTGTCCACAGCCAGGCGAAGACGCCGGAGAGCACGATGATGAACACCGGGTTGATCGACTGCACCCATACGACCGGCATCTCGAACCCGAACAGGTTCCGGTCCAGGCGCTTGTCGGAGTAGACGGTGAGCACTGTAAATTGCTGCTGGTACAGCGCCCAGAACGCCACCGAGGTGATGAACAGTGGCACGAAGCCCCAGACGCGACTGCGCTCCTCGCTGGTGATGCGGCGACTGGAGAGGATGACCGCGAAGTAGGCGACGGTCGCGATGACGGCGATGATGATGACGATGAGGGCCAGGTTGTCGGCCTGGATCACGCCCACGAGCACGAGCACGACGATGGCGATCACCGCGACAGCGGCGACGATTGCGACCATCGGGTAGCGTCCGCGTGGCAGCGGGTTGGGCACTTCGCGTGCGGAATCCGGAAGCCCGCGGCGCCCGAACGAGTACTGAATGAGGCCGGCCGCCATACCGACTGCTGCGAGGCCGAAGCCCCAGTGGAATCCGAGCGACGTCTGCAGGAGCCCGGTGAGGAGTGGGCCGAGGAAGGCGCCGAGGTTGATGCCGAGGTAGAACAGCGAGAATCCGCCGTCGCGGCGGACGTCGCCTTCGGAATAGAGGGTGCCGACGACGGCTGTCGCGGTCGCCTTCAATCCGCCGGAGCCGATGGCGACGAGCACCAGGCCGACGCCGACCCCGACGAATCCGGGTAGCAAAGCAAGGGCGATGTGCCCGACCATGATGACGAACGCGCTGACGAAGAGCACGCGCTCGGCGCCCAGCATCCGATCTGCAATCCACGCACCGAGGATCGTCGACAGGTACACGGCCCCGCCGTAGGCGCCGACGATGCCGGCGGCGACGGTCTCTGGTCTCTGGCATCCCGAGACCGCCTTCAGCGGCGGAATAGTAGAGGTAGATGAGCAGGATGCCCTGCATGCCGTAGAAGCTGAACCGCTCCCACATCTCCACGCCGAAGAGGTGCGCGAGGGCGCGAGGATGGCCGAAGAATCCGGTGTCTGATGCGGGAGAGTCGGCGTCTGGCCGCGGTTCGCTCATACCGGGAACGCTACCGGAGCATCCGTGCCGGGCGGCAGTGGCAAGTTACGCTCATCGGATGGATGACTGGACACCGCACCGCCGCGACGACGGCGAGCTGCTCGGCTGGATTCACCCCGCGGGAGATGACTGGGTTGCCGTCGACGTGCTCGGCCGTGCCGTTTCCGAACCGATTGAGTGGTTGGATGCCGAAGTTGCCCTCGAGGCGCACGGTCTTGCCTGGTTGGCAGACCTGTGGATGCTGGACGGCGAGGCCGCCCGCCCGTTGCGCGTGCGCATGGTCGAGGTCACCCCCGCTCGGGGCGGTGTTCCAGGGCGCATCGTGGTGAAGATCGACGACTTTGGCGACATGACTCGCGATGCTGCCGAGCAGTTCATTCTGTCGTGGCCCCTACCCGCGCGCCTGCGCCCACCGCAACCCACCGACCCCGACCCCTTCACCCGCTAGACCCGCGAGGGCAGGGGCGCTAGGGCAGGGAGGGATGGCGTTCTACGGCGGGGGCCTTCGGAATGAACAGCGACAGAACCAGGGCGACGGCCCCGGCGATGATCGCGAGCCAGAAGCAGACGTCGAAGGCCTCACGGGTCGGTATTGATACCCCGTCGACCTTGACGCTCATCGAAGCGAGCACGCCGCCCATGACGGCTGAGGCGCTGGATGTTCCAACCGAGCGGAACAGGGCGTTGAGCCCGTTCGAGGCGCCGGTCTCATTGGCGGGCACCGAGCGCATGATGATCATCGGCATCGCGGCAAAGGTGAAGCCGATGCCGACGCCGATGATCGCGTTGGCGATCAGGATGTGCACCCACTCGGTCGACCAGATCAGCACGAAGACGTACGCCAGTACGATCGCGGCGGCGCCGGCGGTGAACAACGGGCGCGGCCCGACTGTGCGCTCCAACCAGCCAGACAGCGGTGAGATCACCATCATGACGAGGCCAGCTGGCATCACGATGAAAGCCGCTGTGACCATGTCGAGTCCGAAGCCGGAGCCAGTCTCGACGGGCAGCTCTAGCATCTGCGGGAAAGTCACGTTCGACGAGAACAGCGCAAAGCCCATCCCGATCGCAGCGATGTTGGTAAACAGCACTGCGGGTCGCGCCGCGACGCGCAGATCAAGCAGCGGGTCCTTCGTCCGCAGCTGATACCAGCCCCACAGCAGCATCACGAGGACGCCGCCGATGATGAGTGCCAGGCCGATCGGTGAGGTCCACCCCCACTCCGCCCCGCGCGACACATACAGCAGCAGACCGCTGAGACCGACTGCGAGCCCGATGGCGCCGAGAACGTCGAGCCTGCCCGGGGAGAGCAGTACGTCCTCCGGGACGTACAAGATCACGAGCACGAGTCCGATGACGCCAAGCCCAGCGGCGAGCCAGAACAGAGAATGCCAGTCGGCGTTGAGCGCGAGGTAGGCCGCAAGTGGCATTCCAAGTGCTCCGCCGACGCCCATGGTCGCGCTCATCAGTGCGACCGCGGTTCCCAAGCGGTTCGATGGCAAGATGTCGCGCATGATCGCAATGCCGAGTGGAATGACGCCGGTGACCGCGCCCTGAAAAGCACGACCGATGATCACGCCGATGATGGAGGTGGAAAGCGCTGCGATCACTGAGCCGATGATCAACAGCGCCATCAGCACGACTATGACGCGGCGCTTGCCGTACATATCGCCTAGGCGCCCCGATATCGGGGTGGCAATCGCAGCGACAAGCAACGTGATCGTGACGACCCATGTGGTGTCTTCGCGGGAGGCGTTCAGCAGCGTCGGCAGCTCTGCCTGGAGCGGTACGACCAGGGTGAACATGAACGATGAGACCAGGCCGGTGAACGCGAGCACTGCGACGGTGAGTCCACGATTCGGACGACGTGAGAGCCGCTTTCTGGCTCTTTCGTCGTCGTCTCCCATCACGCCAGGCTATCGGTGCCGCGATGGGGTGAGGGCCACAGGCTCTGTTCTTCCCGCCTTACCGCGGTCAAGATTCAGTCTTGATGCAGCGTCGGAGGTGCAGTGGAAGAGCGCAGAATCAGCGTCGGCTCGACGCGCGGCACAACTCCCTCTGGCTCGGTGCCTTCGATTTCCGCGATGACGCGCCGCGCGGCCGCCGCACCGACTTCTTCGAATGGCTGCCGAACCGTCGTCAGCGCGGGGGAGGCATAGGCCGCCAGCGCGATGTCGTCGACGCTCACGATTGAGACATCTTCCGGCACGCGGCGACCGGCCTCGTGCAGGGCACGGATGACGCCGAACGCCATCTCATCGCTGCTCACGAAGACCGCAGTGGCCCCGGGGATGGCCGCGATCGTGCGGCCGGCGCGGTAACCGGATTCGCTGGTCCAGTCGGCGGGGATGACGGGCGGAGGCTCGATGCCATGCTCTCGCAGCACGCGCTCCCACGTCTCGCGGCGCTGAACGCTTTCTGTCCAGTACTCGTCACCCGAGACATGCCAGACGGTCTCATGGCCGAGATCAAGCAGATGCTCGACCGCGAGACGTGCGACCTCGGTCTGGTCGACTGCGAATGCGGCGTCTTCCTCGGGGGAGACGCGCACGTTGCGGGTCGAGGGTGTGCGTTCTGTTCGCGCTCGCATCCCTGGGTGGTCAAGCGACACCGGCACGCCAAGGATGATGCCCTCGGCGCCCTGTCGCTCAAGACGATCGAATGCCTCCAGGATGTCTTCGATCGTGGCGTGATCTGAGACGGATGCCGTGGTCACGGTGAAGTTGTTGTCAGCGGCCACACGCTCGATGCCGACACCGAGGGCGGCCGTCGAATAGCGGTTCGTGCTCAGCACGATGACTCCGAGAATACGGGTGCGGCCGGAGGCGAGTGACGCGGCGGCGGCGTGCACGCGGTAACCGAGATCTTCCACCGCGTTGAGCACTTTCCGGGCAGTCTCTGGGCGTACGTTGCTCTGTCCAGACATGACGCGTGACACTGTTTGCGCTGAAACACCCGCGACACGGGCGACATCGTTCTGATTGGGAGCGCGATCAACGGGAGCCCGGCGGGGAGACATGCGTTCCATGCTAGTGATCACGAGGCTTCAAGGCGAGGTTCAATTCCGCAGATGATGCAATAATGTGAACGCAAACAGTTTTTGTCATGCCAGACTGCGCAGTGACGCCTCTCGGGACGAAAGAGCTCTCCAGATGTGTCGTGCGCGGACGCGCAGGACAGGCATCCATTCACTCTTGGGAACGCCCTGGAGTGAGATAGTCACGCAGGAGTCCCTGATGAACAGCACATTCTCGCCCTCCCCGGGAGTCGACCCGGCGATCACGTGGCGGGACGGACAGCTCATCCGCGATGGTCGTCCGCACCGCATCCTCGCCGGTGCAATGCACTACTTCCGCATCCACCCAGGCCAGTGGGAAGACCGCCTGCGTCGCCTCGCCGCTATGGGCGCAAACACTGTTGACACTTACGTGGCATGGAACTTTCACGAGCGGATCGAAGGTGAGCCCCGTTTCGATGGCTGGCGCGACCTTGAAGCATTCATCCGTTTGGCTGGCGAGGTGGGGCTGGACGTCTTCCTCCGCCCCAGCCCCTACATCTGCGCCGAGTGGTCGAACGGCGGTCTGCCGCACTGGCTGACTGGGCGCGTGAGCGCGCTGCGCACTAGCGACCCCGAATACCTCGCAGCCGTCGACCGCTGGTACGACGAGCTGATCCCGCGGATGGTCCCGCTGCAGGCTGCATATGGTGGCCCCATCGTGGCAGTGCAGATCGAGAACGAGTACGGCTCGTTCGGCAGCGATCACGCATACATCGAGCACCAGCGCGATGCGCTGCTCTCGCGGGGAATCGTCGAACTGCTGACCACGGCTGATGGCATCACCACAGACATGATCACGCACGGCTCGATCGAAGGTGCGCTGCCCACCTTCACCTTCGGCACCGGCGTTGCGACGGCCGAGGAGCTGCGCAAGCCGAACGATGCGCTGATGTGCAGTGAGCTGTGGGGCGGATGGTTCGACCATTGGGGCGAGCAGCACCACGTGCGATCGGCCGAGAGTATGGTCGGCACCGTCAATGAGCTGCTTGCGGCCGGCGGCTCCGTCAGCATCTACATGGCACACGGTGGCACGAACTTCGGGCTCTGGAACGGCGCCAACTACGATGTTGCACTCCAGCCGACCATCACCAGCTACGACTCGGATGCACCGATCGGCGAGGCAGGTGCGCTGAATGACAAGTTCGAGGCGCTGCGCGCTGCGTTCGCTCCGTTCCACGATGGTGAGCTGCCTGAACGTCCGGCACCCGTGCCGGTTCAACCCGCCCAGACCGTCGCACTGAATCCAGCGATCTCACTGCGCGCCCTGGCCGAGACCCTTCCCGTCGTCGGTGAGACGAGCGCGATGCCGCAGACCTTCGAACAGCTCGGTGTCGAGGACGGCATCGTCGTCTACCAGGCGCAGATCGACGTCCCTGCTGATGCGAGGGTGAACGTCGACGGGCTGCACGATCGTGCGACGGTGTTCATCGACGATGAGCGCCTCGGCACGCTCGAGCGCGACGGTCAGCTCTCCCTGACGCTCCCCGGCGGTGCCCGCAAGGCCCAGCTGACGATTGTGGTCGAAAGCCTTGGGCGCATCAACTACGGGCCCTACACCGGTGAGGGCAAGGGCATCATGCGCGGGGTGCGGATCAACAACCGTCGCTACGTGCATGGGTGGTCGCACCGCGCGTTGCCTCTCGACGCCCCGATCGCCACCGGTGCTCCTGCCGCTGACGGCGTCGCGCGCGCGTCGATCGAGGTCGAGACTCCGGCGGATGCCTGGCTCGCGTTCCCTGGCGGGGCCAAGGGTATGGTCTGGTTGAACGGCTTCCTGCTCGGTCGCTACTGGAAGGTCGGCCCGCAGGAGACGCTTTACGCACCGGCGCCCCTGTGGAAGACCGGAGCCAACGAGATCGTCGTGCTTGACACCGACGGCCTCGGCTCCACAGTCGAAGTCCGCGAGCAGCCGAACTTCGGTCAGACCGAGGAGTTCATCGGCTCCTGACGCCGATTTCTCCGATCGGTCACACGTTTGGCATTCGGGTCGTCTCCTTCATGAACCGCCATACCGGCGGACATCTGAAGGAGACCCCATGCCTGCAACACTCGACGACCTGCTTGAGGATTTCACCGGCACGATCATCACACCCGATTCGCCGGACTATGCCAAGGCGGCGCGCACGGCGCTCACGTTTGCCGCTCCGGCACTGGTTCTGCGTCCGTCCGATATCGCTGACGTCCAGCGCGCGGTGCGCCTTGCCGCGGCATCCGATCTTCCGCTCGTCGTGCGTGGGGGTGGCCATTCTGCCGCCGGGCTCAGCACCGTCGACGGTGGCATCGTCATCGACCTCGGCGCACTCGACTCCGTGGAGCTTCTCGACGAACGACGAGTGAAGGTCGGCGGCGGAGCCCGCTGGCAGCAGGTCGCAGACGCGCTAGCACCCCAAGGGCTGGTGATCTCGTCCGGAGACACCGCAGATGTCGGCGTCGGCGGGCTGACGCTCTCTGGCGGAATCGGATGGCTTGTGCGCCGGCACGGCCTCACCCTCGATCATCTCCGCGCAGCCGAGGTGGTGACCGCAGCGGGCGAGGTGATCGTCGTCGACGAGACACATCACGCCGAGCTGTTCTGGGCCTTGCGCGGTGGCGGTGGCGCATACGGTGTCGTGACGGCCTTCGAGTTCGAAGCGCAACCCGCCCCGATGTTCACGTTCGCCTCGCTCACGTTCCCGGCCGATCGGGCAGAGCAGATTGTTCCTGCGTGGTCGCGTTTCATGCGCACTGCATCGAAGGAGATCAGTTCGACCATGGTTCTGGCGAACCCTTTCGCCGGCGGGCTCGATGCGCCCATTGAGGTGACGTTCGCGAGGTGCGACGCCGGTGCCATCGATGGCGCGTTGGCCGTGCTTTCGCAGGCTGGTGCGCCGTTGTCGGAGGACGTTCGACAGCTTCCCTATCGGGACATCTTGCACCCCGGTGTCGAGTTTCCCCCGGGCATGCGAGTTGCGTTGCGAAGCGGATTCATCGGCGCTGAGTCAGCGGATGCCGCGGCCAAGACCATAGCGCGAGTGGCGAGCGAGACGCAGCCGGCGTCGATCGTGCTGCACAGCCTTGGCGGGGCCTTCGGTGAGACACCATCCGACGCCACGGCCTTCGCGCATCGTCACGCAGAACTCATGGTGAGCACCTTCGCTGTTGCTCCAGACGCGGCCTATGAGGATCTGCGCACACGGTTGGACCACGTGTGGAGCGTGCTCGCCCCGTTCACCGATGGTGCCTACGCGAACTCTTTGGATGGAACGGCGGCGGATGCCGTGGCATCCGTGTTTCCGGAATCCACCGGGCGCCGATTGGCCGACGTCAAGAACACCTATGACCCGTCAAATCTGTTCTCGCGGACTTTCGCGCCTGACCCGGAATCCGCACGGTAACCTCGCAGGACAGGAGAGAGACTATGAGTGATTCCACAGTGCTCGCGGCAGAATTCGACAGCCATCGCCGGTATCTCACGACGGTCGCCTATCGGATGCTCGGCTCGCGGGCTGATGCCGAGGACGCTGTTCAGGAGTCGTGGTTTCGACTCGTGCGTTCCGATGAGTTGATCGACGAGCAGCGTGCGTGGCTCACCAGAGTCGTGAGCAGGATCTGCCTTGATCAGCTCCGCTCCCGCACTCGTCGGCGGGAGAATCCGCTCGATGTCCTGCCTGATATCGAAGCGCCGCCCGAGGAGAACGGCCCAGCGGTGCGGGCCGAGACCATGGACCGCGTCGGCTACGCGCTCATGCTCGTGCTCGAGCAACTCCAGCCCGATGAGCGACTGGCGTACGTGCTGCACGACGTCTTCGGACTGCCATTCGACGACATCGCCGACGTCGTCGCCCGCACGCCACAGGCCACGCGCAAGCTGGCCAGTCGTGCACGCGAACGCGTCCGCGGGGCGGCTCCCACTTCACCGCAGGTGCGCGCGAGCAGGCAGGAGCAGCGGGTCGCCGTCGATGCGTTTCTCGCGGCCGCCAACAGCGGAGACTTCGGACGGCTCGTCAGTGTTTTGCATCCGGACGTCGAGTTCCGTGTTGATCGCGGGCCTGACGGGCTGCACATTGTGCGCGGGGCAGAGCAGGTCGCATCGCAGGCTGCGGAGTTCCATCGCTTCGCGCGTGACTACGAATTCGAGATTGTCGAGCTCGGCGACGGGTTCGGGGTGCTGGCCTCCGAGGGAGGCTCGCCGAGTTCTCTGCTTCTGCTGACCAGCGACGGCGGAGTCATCACCGACATGGAGACGCGGCTGCTCAGCTGACCAGCATCCGTCGGTGAAAGAAGCTGACAAAGCAAGGAGGGCTCGCGACCGAAGTCGCGAGCCCTTCTTGCGTAGGGGGGATCAGCCCTTGACCGCACCGGCGGCCAGGCCCGACTGCCAGAAGCGCTGCAGGCTGAAGAACAGGATGATCAGCGGGATGACGCCCAGCAGGGCGCCGAGCATGACCGCGCCCTTGTCAGGGGCGAAGTAGCTCATCATGCCGTAGAGGCCGAGGGTCACCGGCTTCAGCTCCGCGCTGGAAATCATCATCAAGGGCAACAGGAAGTTGTTCCAGGTCGCCACAAAGATGAACAGGAAGATCGTCACCATCGCCGGTGTCAGCAGACGCAGCACGATCGTGAAGAAGATTCGAGGCTCACTTGCGCCGTCGATGCGCGCGGCCTCAAGTAGCTCGGTCGGCACCGACGATTCGGCGTAGACCATTCCGAGGAAGACGCCGAACGGAGACACTGCCGAGGGGATGATGATCGCCCACATCGTGTTCGTGAGGCCCAGAGCGTGGAACTCCATGTACAACGGCACGGTGAGGAGGGCGACCGGCAGCAGGAGCCCCGCCATGATGATGCTCACGGCGATCTTCTTGCCGGGGAAGACGAACTTCGCGATCGCGTATCCCGCCATGATCGCGAACAGTGTGCCGATGACACCCGCGACGCTCGAGTACAGAACCGAGTTGCCGACCCATCGCCAGAACATGCCCTGCGTCCAGCTCATGAGGCTGTCGTAGTTGGTGTCCAGGTTCCAGTTCGCAAACCAGAAGCCGAAGGTGTTGGTCAGATCGGCGTTGCTCTTCGTCGATGCCACGATGACCCAGTAGACCGGCATGAGGAAGTACAGCAGCGCAACGACGAGCGCGATGATTCCGACGGTCTTGGCGACCGGGCTGGGCGCTACGGAACGCGGCGGCATGTCGGCATCCGCAGCAGAAACCTTGCGCGGCTTGCGCTTTGTCGCGGGGGCGGTGATCAGTCTTGTGGTGCTCATGTCAGTTCGCCTTCTTGCGCTGTGCGAATGAGTAGATGACGGCGAGAGCACCGGCAATAACTGCCATCAGCAGGGAATAGGCGGATGCCGGACCGCTGCCAGAGGGGGAGATCTCACCCATCATCGAGTTGTAGGTCAGCATCATCGGCGTGTAGTCCAGGCCCATCCAGGAGTTCGCCCCCTCCATGATGACCGGCTCGTTGAAGAGCTGGACCGTGCCGATGATCGACAGCAGAATCGCGAGCAGAGCCGCGCCGCGCACCATCGGGACCTTGATCTTCGTGGCGATCTGGAAGCCGTTTGCTCCATCGAGGCGCGCTGCTTCGTACAACTCGCGCGGGATTGACTGGAGCGCGGCGAGGAAGATCAACATGTTGTACCCGGTGTAGGTCCAGGTGGTCATGTTGGCCATCGAGGCGAGGATCGTGGTCGGGGCCATGAAATTCGTGCCTTCGGGCAGGAACTGCATGAACGGCGAGACCTCCGGGGTGTACATGTACAGCCAGATCATTGCCGCGATCACGCCGGGGATCGCGAACGGGAGGAAGAAGGCAAGGCGGAAGATCGCCGGGCGCCGCACAATGAAGGAATCCAGCAGCAGTGCGAGTGCGAGGGCGAAGATGATCATCACCGGGATCTGGAACGCGGCGTAGATGACGACGCGCCCCATACCGCCCCAGAAAGCACCGTTGGTTGCTGCGGCGATCAGCTGGTCGAAGCCGACGAAGGTGTCGACCAGCTCGCCTCCACCGAACAGTCCTTCACCCGCGGGAACCTGCGCGAAGAACGCTGATCGCACCGAGATGACGATCGGGACCAGGAATACCACGATGAACAGGGCGGCGAACGGGGCCATGAAGAACCAGCCGTTGCGCGCTTCCTGTCGTGCGCGGAATCCCTTTCTCGTGCGCGGCCGTCGGCCGATGGTCTCAGCGGTAGTGGTCACAGCGTGATCTCACCTTTCGAAGTAAATAGGTCCGGCGGAGGACACATTATCGTCGTGTCCTCCGCCGGAACTGCGTGCTCAGAGAGCGGGGGAATTACTCGGCTACGGGCAAGCCGAGGTCAGTCAGCGCCTTGACCGCCGTGTTCTGGGCGGTGGTGAAGATGTCCGCGACCTGCGCGTCGCCTGAGACGACAGCCGCTGCCGTTTCGTTCATCGCCGAGAGGGTGGAGAATCCGGGCGCGTAGGGGAAGTCCGGGTTCATGTTGGCGGTGGCAGTGGCGAGCTCTTCGAGCACTTCCTGGCCGCCGAACTGGCGCAGCATCTTCTCGCTGGTCTCGGGCGTGCCCGCGGCAGCGACGACGAGACCCTGAGACGCGAGGTCATCGATCTGCGTGTTGAACCAGTTGTTGAACTCCATGGCCTCGGCCGGGTTCTCGCAGCCCTTCAGGACTGCGACACCGGAGCCGCCGTCGGGGCCGGTCTGCTGGCCTGCACCGAAGTCGGGCAGCTGCGCGATGCGCCACTGGCCTTCGGCATCCGTGCCATCAAGCGAGTCGAGCAGGAAGCCCGCCTCCCAGGCGGCGCCGACGTGGCCGATGAGGCTGCCGTCGTTGAGGGCAATCGTGAAGGGCTCGCCCCAGCGGTCGGCCTTCAGAGTCTGGTTGGTGTCGAGCAGGTTCTGCCAGAACGCGGCGACGGTCTGCGAGCCTTCGCCCTCAGTGTCGACGACCCACTCGTCACCCTCGGTGGAGAACCAGGTATCGCCGGCTGCAGCGGACTGCGCGGCGAGCCAGTGGGTAGCCTCGTCCGCCGAGAACGCGGTGAGGTACTTGCCAGCGGCTGCTGCCGTGGCCGACTCTGCCGTGAGCTCTTCGATCGTGGTCGGGGCCTCAAGGCCGAGGGCCTCGAACTCTGCCTCGTTGTAGAAGTAGACCAGCGGACCGACGTCCTGGGGCAGGCCGACGACGACATCGCCGACGCGCATGCCGGCGAAGGCGCCAGCGGAGAAGTTGTCCGCGTACTTCTCAGCCTCGGTCGTGACGTCTTCGAGGAGACCCTTCACGTAGAGCTGGGGAGCCTCGGAGTAGCCGACCTGGGCGAGGCACGGCGCGTTGCCGGCCTTCACATCGGTCTCAAGCTTGAGGATCATGTCAGTCGCGGCACCATCGAACTTGGTCGTCTTGACCTGAATGTCGGGGTGCTCTTCGTTCCAGCGCTCAGTGATCTCAGCGACAGTGGCCATGTCTGCGCCATTGTCGAGGCGGTGCATGTACTCGATCGTGACCGCCTCGCCGGAGGCGTTGTCGCTTCCTGCGTCGCCTGCCGAGCTGCATGCTGCGAGACCGAACGCTGAGAGGGCGCCGACGGTGACGACGGCTGCGGTGCGCGTGATTCGTTTGGTTGCCATGAAGTGTTCTCCCCTTTGAGGGTCATGTGACTGACGGTCAGGACGGATGCTGTGAGACATCCGCGCCCGTGGAAACCATTAAACCCCGAAATGTTTGCGTTCACAACACTGGGATTCCTATGCCCGCCTGGGCAGTCAGGTATTGGTGTCGTGCGCAGACATTCGGCAGCTCATTCGGTGACTCTTCTCGCGGCGTGGCAATCGAGGTTTCCCACAGCGCTCAGTGAGGGGCAGACTGGGGGGTGTGCGAAGCATCCGTGAACTCGACACCGTTGAACTCATCATCCAGGCGCAGTCGCTGCTTGACGCGATCCGCGGGCCGGAGCGCGTCATCGACGCTGGCACCCTACGCGCCCTCGAGCAGTCGGGAAACTACGTCGTAGGGCTCTTCGACGACGAGCCCGGCGAGGAAGAGATGGTCGGCGCGTCGATCGCCTTCTTCGGTGCTCCTGATCAGCGCACGATGCACTCGCACATCACGGCGCTGCTGCCTGAGTATCGGGGGCGGGGCTGGGGCCGTGAGCTCAAGGAGCACCAGCGGCAGTGGGCGTTCTCACGCGGCGTCGGCCAGATCACCTGGACGTTCGACCCGCTCGTCGCCCGCAATGCGCACTTCTTCCTTACTGTCCTCGGGGCTCGCGTAACCGGCTACTCGGTCAACAACTACGGCATCTTCGGCGGCGGGGATGCTGGCGATGAGAGTGACCGGCTCGATGTCCGCTGGGCGCTCGCAGATATCGCCAAGCCACCTGCCGAAGAGGCTGTCGTCGCGACGCTGGAGATTCCCTCCGGCATCGAAGGTATGCGCGAGACTGACCCCGCCGCTGCGCACGAATGGCGCCTGCGCCTGCGCGGCGAGATGGAGGAGCTGCTCGGCCGCGGTCTGCGCATCGCCGGCTTCGACGTCGCCCGGGGATATTTGTTCACTGAATGAGCCGCGCATTCCGGCATCGTTCCGCGGATGCCAGCGTGGTGGTTCTGGTTTCATGTACGTATGACCTCCGAGGCAGAATTCACGCAGCACCCGGCCGACACAGACTGGCACCGCTGGGCACCGATCGGCCAGACCCTCGACACGTCCCGCGTTCCGGGCAGCGGCCCGGCACCCAGCATCGCGGCGTTCGAGCTCCTCCCGATCGAGCCGATGCTGGTGCCGGAGAACCCCCGCCACGGCGAGATGGATGCCAGCGAGTGCGGGCACTGCAAGCCGTCGAAGCGCACGATCTGGCAGGACGACGAGTGGCAGGTGAACTCTGGTTTCGAGGGCGGCGTTGGACTGCCGTTCGTCGGGTCGATCTCGCCACGTCGCCACGTGAAACTTGAAGATGCGCCGATCGAGGTGCTCGCAGGGCTCGGACCCGTGCTGCAGCGAGTATCGGAGGCGACCAAGGCGATCCCGGCCGTTGCCCGATGCCACTTCTCGCGTTGGAATGACGGCTCGGCGCACCTTCACCTGTGGGTGTACGCGCGCCCGGCCGGGATGATGCAGGGGCGCGGGGCGATCCTTCCGTACTGGGAGCAGTCGATGCCCGCGATGCCAGAAGCGATGATGAACGAGTACATCGACATCGTCGCGAAGTCTCTCGCGGCTGGCGGAGGAGAAGCGTTTCCGAACCGCTGAGCGCTTGTCCGAGGTTCGTGGCATTCTGAATCGCATGGATGACGCGATGGGGCAGCCCGGCGGGTCGGCCGAGAAGCCGGCCGTCTTCTTCCGTGAGGCGGGGGAGTTCCGCGCGTGGCTGGAGCATCATCACGCCACCGCGACGGAGCTGTGGATGGAGGTGCGCAAGGCGCACGTCGCCGATCGTGGTCTGAGCTGGGCAGATGCCGTTCCCGAGGGGCTGTGCTTCGGATGGATCGACTCTCTCTCGCAGCCCATCGACGACGATCGCCGGCGGCAACGGTGGACGCCGCGAAAGCCGGGCAGTACCTGGTCGAAGATCAACATTGCGCATGTCGAGCGACTCATCGACGAAGGACGGATGGCGCCGGCCGGTCTCGCCGCGTTCGAAGCGCGCAGCGCCGCACGCACGGGCACCTACTCGCACGAGAACGGCGAGGCGGAGCTCGAACCCGAGGTGCAGGCCGTGCTTTCCTCATCGTCTGCAGCGCAGGCCTTCCTTGATGCGGCGACGCCCGGGTACCGCAAGACCGTGCGGCACTGGATCGCGACGGCCAAGCGTCCCGAGACTCGCATCTCTCGTGCCGCGCAGCTCATCGCAGACAGTGAGCAGGGGCGGCTCGTCGCGTTCACGCGGGTGGGGAAGGCTCCGGCCTGGCTGACGCGGGCTGCCGCTGCTGCGGCATCCGTCCGGGGCTGAACCGGCGCGGGGGCGCAGATAAGATGGAGGATGCCGCGGCATGTCCGCGCGCCGAATGAATCCACCCCTTCCGACCATTGGAGCCACCGTGGCCGAACAGTCCCGCCTTGACAAGGTCATCAGCCTCGCCCGCCACCGCGGGTTCGTGTTCCAAGCGGGTGAGATCTACGGCGGTTCGCGCTCGGCCTGGGACTACGGTCCGCTCGGCACCGAGCTCAAGGAGAACATCCGCCGCCAGTGGTGGCAGACCTTCGTCCGCGGTCGCGGCGACATGGTGGGTTTGGACTCCTCGATCATCCTTCCCAAGCGTGTGTGGGAAGCGTCTGGTCACGTCGCGACGTTCAGCGATCCGCTCGTTGAATGCCTGAGCTGCCACAAGCGCTTCCGTGCCGACAACCTCGTCGAAGACTTCGAGGCACGCAAGGGTCGCAAGGCGGAGAACGGTCTGGCGGACGTGCCCTGCCCGCACTGCGGCAACAAGGGGCAGTACACCGAGCCCAAGGCATTCTCTGGCCTGGTGAAGACCTATCTTGGTGTCGTCGACGACGAGTCGGGCATGTACTTCCTGCGCCCCGAGACAGCACAGGGCATCTTCGTGAACTTCACGAACGTGCTCACCGCGAGCCGCAAGAAGCCGCCGTTCGGTATCGGCCAGGTCGGCAAGGCCTTCCGCAACGAGATCACCCCCGGAAACTTCATCTTCCGTACCCGCGAGTTCGAGCAGATGGAGATCGAGTTCTTCGTTCCGCCGGCCGAGGCTCAGGAATGGTTCGAGCACTGGGTGGAAGCCTGCTGGGCCTGGTTCCTCGATCTCGGCATCAATCCCGAGAACATGCGTCAGTTCGACGTGCCTGAAGATGAGCGCGCGCACTACTCTGCAGGCACCATCGACTTCGAGTACCGCTTTGGCTTTACCGGCAAGGAGTGGGGCGAGTTGATGGGTGTGGCGAACCGCACCGATTACGACCTCAACAGCCACTCCGAGGCATCCGGTACGAGCCTGACGTACTTCGACCAGGCCTCCGGCGAGCGCTACACCCCGTACGTGATCGAGCCGTCCTTCGGACTCACTCGCTCGATGATGGCGTTCCTCGTCGACTCCTACGTCGAGGAAGAGGTGCCCAACGCGAAGGGTGGCACCGACACTCGTACGGTTCTCAAGCTCGACCCGCGTTTGGCTCCGGTCAAGGTTGCTGTGCTCCCCCTGTCGCGCAACGAGCGACTCTCGCCGCTTGCGCGTGAGGTTGCTGACTCGCTGCGTGGCCGCTGGGCGATCGACTTCGACGACGCGGGTGCCATCGGTCGGCGCTATCGCCGTCAGGATGAGATCGGCACGCCGTTCTGTGTCACGGTCGACTTCGACTCCCTTGACGACCATGCAGTGACGGTCCGTGACCGCGACACGATGGCGCAGGAGCGCATCTCCGTCGACGATCTGGGCCAGTACCTGGCCGACCGGCTCAAGGGCGCCTGAGCGCCCGACGACTCGGCGGGGCCCCGGTGGAAGCGGGCGGGGTCAGCCGGTGATAGTGATCTCCACCTGGTCGCTGCCGCCGGCTTCGGTCCAGGCGAGAGTGCTATCTAGGATGCCCCGGAGGACGTCGAGATCGACCTTCTCGAGGTCCTTGATGTACAGGCATCCTTTGCCCAGGGTGTGCGGGCCGAGCTGCGCGAGCTCTTCGCTGTAACGGCCAGTGTCGTCCAGATAGATTGTCGATGCTGCCTTGCGCGGCGCGAACGCGAGGACCGGCATATCGCCCTCGTTGCCGGTCGGGTATTGGTAGTGGCACGATCCGAAGCCGATGATCGTGCCCCACAGCTGCGGTTCGCGGCCGCTGATGTCTTGAAGGAGCGCGGTCAGCGTCTCAGCATCCCGTCGTCTGGTTGCTGATGACACGTCGGCGATGAATGCGGCTACGTTTGTTCCGGTCTGCTTCATAGCCTCAGTCTCCGGCAGAAGTATCGACGGGGGCGAGATCCGGCAGCGTCCTGGTGCCGAAGTCGTGTCTCAGAACGCTCAGCGCCGCATGCCATCCCGACAGTCCGTGGACGCCGGGACCGGGTGTGGTGGATGCTCCGCAGAGGTAGATGCCGTCCATCGGTGTGCGCCATGGATCCGGGCTGAGTACCGGCCGACGTAGTAGTTGCGAGAGATCTGGCGTGCCGGCGGAGATGTCGCCCCGCGGATAGTTCGGATTGTGTCGTGCGACGTCGATCGCGGTGCGCGAAGAGATCCCGAGGATCGTGTCGCGGAACCCGGGCGCGAAGCGCTCGATCTGTCGAATCACCTCGTCGGAGCGATCGGCTCCCGATGCGGCCGGCACATGCGTGTACGCCCACAGTGTGTGCTGACCTGCCGGAGCACGGGTGTCATCGAACAGCGAGGGCTGTGAGACGAGAACGTACGGCGAATCCGAGAGCCTGCCATGTGCGACGGCGTTCTCGGCGGCGGCGATCTCCGCGCGCGTACCGCCCAGGTGCAGCGTGCCCGCCCCGTGCAGCTCGGGATGCGACCACGGAACGGGCTGCGACAGTGCGAAGTCGACCTTCGCCACGGCGTTGCCGTAGCGGAACCGGGCAAGCGCGCGGCGATACCGCTCCGGCATCCGATCTCCGGCGATCGTGCTCAGCGCGCGCGGCGTGACGTCGAGCAGTGTCACGCGCGATGCCGGCAGCTCGTCGAGAGAGGTGACTTCGTGATCCGTCACGAGCTCGCCGCCGTGCGCCAGGAGGTCGTCGACCATCGCGTCGATGATGCTCTGGCTTCCGCCGATCGGAATTGGCCACCCCTTCGCATGCGCGTACGCCGTCAGTGCAAGTCCTGCGCCCGCGCTGGCTAGGCCAGGCAGCGGCAGAATCGTGTGCGACGCGACGCCGGTGAGCATGGCCGGCGCCACATCATCGCGGAAGCGCGCGTTCCACAGCGGGCTGCCCTGCTCCAAAGCCGCCAGGCCGAAAGTTAGGGCGGTCGGAATGTCCCGGGGGATGCGCAGGAGGGTGTCGCCGGTGAAATCGGCGACTCTCGTCGCTCGCTCGACAAGAGGACGCAGCAGGTTGGCGTACGACTTGCCGTCCGCACCGAGTCCTTCTGCCGTGCGCTCCAGATCGCGGTAGGCGACCCCGGCCCTGCCGCCATCGAGCGGATGCGCGAACGAGATCTCTGGCACCGCGAAGGACACGCGACGGGTGAGGCCGAACTCGCGGAAGAAACGCGACTCGAAGGCGAGCGGATGCACCGCCGAGCACACATCGTGATGGAAGCCGGGCAGCGTGAGTTCGGCAGTTGCCGCGCCGCCGCCCGCAGTGGACGCGCGCTCGAACACTCGCACCGATAGGCCGGCGCGTGCGAGTGTCACCGCTGCAGCGAGACCGTTGGGACCTGCACCGACGACGGTCGCGTCGACCTCGTGCGGACGGGCAGTCATCGAGCTTCCGACGAGGTGAGAGGGCTCTTCGCGTGGAGTCCCTCGGCCAGGTACGCCAGCCGGTGCAAGGTCTCCGCATTGCGCCACTGCAGCAGCACGTCCGTCAGGGCGGTCGGTATCGCCTTCGCCGGTCCCCTGACGGCCTCCTCCTGGATGCGAACGAGGCATCCGTCACCGAAGGGTTTGATGTCGATGGTCACTCGTGCCTCGCCGATCGGCCAGCCGCGTGCCGTCATCACCATCTGACGCGGCGGATTCCACGTCACGCTGCTCGTCGAGTCGTCGAGAAGCGCAGGCCAGACACCGACGGAGTGGTGCAGCCGCGCGCCGGGCTCCGGCCACGATTCATCAACGTCCCGCATTCGCGAAGCTCCCACGACCCAACCGGGATAGACCCAGCCGTCTGCCAGCACGCGGAACACAGCCTCAGGCGGGCACTGCATCTTTCGGACGTTTCTCGACATCGTCGCCTCCAGTGTCACGATCGGTACTCAGTCTGCGCGCCGAGGGCGATCAGCTCACTGGCCTTGACAACGGCCTCGGCGTTGTCGCCCGACCGGATGCCCGGCCTCACTTGGCGAGCTTCGCCTCGGCCTTCATGGCCTTCTTGTGCTCGCGGACCTTCGCGAGCGACTCGGGCGAGACGATGTCGGCGACGCTGCGCAGCGCGCCAGCCTCACCGTAGGGAGCGGATGCTTCGCGCCATCCCTCGCCGGTGAAGCCGTACTGCTTGCCGAGGAGAGCGAGGAAGATCTTCGCCTTCTGCTCCCCGAAGCCGGGAAGGTTCTTCAGACGCCGCAGCACCTCAGCGCCGTCGGGCTCACCCTGTGTCCACAGTGCCGAGGCATCCCCACCCCACGAATCGACGAGTTCGTGGCAGAGGGACTGCACCCGCGTGGCCATGGAGCCGGGGAACCGGTGCACAGCGGGAGTCTGCTTGAACGCCTCGAGGAACGCCTCGGGATCCATGTCGGCGATGGCTGCAGCATCCACAGCCCCCGTGCGCTGCTCGATCTTGAGCGGCCCCGCGAAAGCCGTCTCCATCGGCACCTGCTGATCGAGAAGCATTCCGACCAGAAGTGCGAGCGGGTTGTCGGTGAGCAGCGTGTCAGCGGCGGTGTCTCCGGTGATATGAAGGGCCATGCCTCCAGTGTGGCACTCGTACGGCGGCGGCGTCAGCGCTGTTTTGCGGGCAGTTGCCTCGGAGATGTGCCGCTTCTTCGGACGAATCCGGGGAATCTCTCCGAACATGACGTACATCTCCGAGCGAACCGCACGGCGAACCGAGCGAACCGCACGGCGAACCGAGCGAACCGCGCGGCGAACCGAGCGAACCGCGCAGGCGCACCCGACGAGGCTCAGGCGATCGCGGATGCCGCCGGGGCAGCTGCTGCCGGCGCGATGCCGTAGATCGTGTTGAGAGCGGCGGTGAACTCGTCACCACGGCCCTCGGCAGCGAGCTCGTGGGCGCGCGTCGTCGGAGTGTGCGTGAGCACGCCCGCGAGGTGTCGCATTGCCTGCTCGACCTTGCCGTCTTCATCGCCGCGGGCGCGTGCACGGTCGATCTCGGCCTCCATGAGGGCGAAGATGTGCGAGCGGAACGCTACGACTGAGCCGGTGACACTCTGGCGATCTCCGACGACGTTGAATGTGTCGGCGGCTTCGCGAACCACGGAGCGCGCAGCATCCGTCGCCTGCAGCTCTTCGAGCGGGGCGTGCAGTCGGATGGTCTCGAGATCGAGCAGCGCGACGCCCTCAAGCCCTGCGACCGCAGGGTCTACGTTGCGCGGCATCCCGAGGTCGATCACGAGCTGAGAGTGCTGCCCCATCGGACAACCAGCTGGCACGGGGCCGGTCGGTGCCTGCAAGTGCTCCGGGCCGAGAACCGGCTCGGTCGCCGTCGTGCAGGTGATCAGCAGGCTGGAAAGCGATGCCGTGCGGGCGTAGTCCTCTTCGCCAACTGCGGCGATGTCGTGCTTCTTCGCGAAAAGCTCTGCGCGACCAGAGGGTGAGTAGACGGAAATGTTCGTGGCGCCACGCTCACGCAGCGTGGCAAGGGTGACTGCGGCGTAGGCGCCGGTGCCGACCAGCAGCACGCGCTCGGCGGACCAGTCCGCGATCCGGCTGTCGGCCAGTTCCAGCGAGAGACGCACGAGGGAACGGCCAGCACGGCCGAGTGCGGTGACGTTCTTGACCTTGCGCTGTGCCTGACTGGCGCGCTGGAACAGTCGTTCGAGTTCGGGGGAGGTGGTGCCGTCCTTGCGCGCCGAGTTCAACGCGCGGCGCACCTGGCCGGCGATCTCGCCCTCGCCGGAGACGACGGACTCCAGCCCGGATGCCACGGCGAACAGGTGCTCGGCGACGCGGCGTCCTGAGTGCACGGTGTATGCGCCGTCGAGTTCCTTGGAGGGGATGCCGGCCGACTGCTCGATCGCCTCAAGCACCGCCTCGACGCCCACTGCTCCCGCTGCAGTCACGGGCTCATCGACCTCGACATAGGCCTCAAAACGGTTGCACGTCGACACGATAACGGCCCCCTGCACGCACGGAGCGAGGCGAAGAAGGTTCGGCGCAACGTCGTCAGGGGTGCGGCTCAGTCGTTCGAGCATTTCGAAGGAGGCGGTCTTGTGGCTCGCCGTCACACACAGCAACACCCCGCCATCCTACGCTGAGTGCCGAAGAACCAGCTGAAAGGGCCGTTCTCGGGCCTGAATGGGACAATGGCGACATGCCTTCATCCACAGCCCCGCTGCTGCGCGCACTCGCCGGAGATCGTCCAGAGCAGACACCCGTCTGGTTCATGCGTCAGGCCGGACGCTCACTTCCGGAATACCGAGAGCTCCGCGTCGGCACTCGGATGCTGGATGCCTGCCTCACCCCGGATCTCGCCGCGGAGATCACGCTGCAGCCGGTACGCCGTCACGGTGTCGATGCGGCAGTGTTCTTCAGCGATATCGTCATCCCGCTGAAGCTCGCCGGTGTCGACGTCGTGATCGAACCTGGTCGCGGCCCGGTGTTCGCAGAACCGGTGCGCACCCGCGCCGATGTTGACAGGATCACCGCGATCGACCCTGACTCGCTCGACACCACGGCCATTGCCGAGGCCGTACGCATCGTCACAGCCGAGCTGGGCGACACCCCGCTGATCGGTTTCGCCGGTGCGCCGTTCACCCTGGCCGCCTATCTGGTCGAGGGTGGTCCGTCCAAGGAGCATCTGCGTGCCAGGGCAATGATGCATACCGATCCCGAAGCATGGAACCGCCTGGCAGGCTGGCTCTCGCGCGTTTCGCGCCGGTTCCTCGAAGCGCAGCGCGATGCGGGGGCTGCGGCCCTGCAGCTGTTCGACTCGTGGGCAGGTTCGCTCAAGCCCAGCGACTACCGCACCTTCATCGCTCCGCACTCGAAGGCTGCCGTCGCCGACCTCGGGGTCCCCGTGATCCACTTCGGCGTCGGTACGGGTCCGTTCCTCGATGACATGCGCCTGGGTGGCATCGCATCCGCTGTCGGTGTCGACTGGCGTCAGCCGCTCGATGAGGCAGCCCGCATTCTCGGCCCCGATGTCACGGTTCAGGGCAATATCGACCCGGCCCTTCTGTCCGCGCCCTGGGAAGTGCTTGAAGCACACGTTCTCGACGTGCTGGAGCGCGGTCGTGCCGCTCGTGCCCACATCGTCAACCTCGGCCATGGCGTTCCGCCCGAGACCGACCCGGCCCAGCTGACCCGCATCGTCGAGCTGGTGCACGCGCGCTCGGAGGGGGCTCAGGCATGACCGAAGAGGCTGCTGATCTCGCCTCCCGCGCCGCGCAGCGTCACATCGTCGTCGTCGGCGGTGGCATCGGCGGGCTGGTCGCTGCGCGTGAGTGCGCCAAGGTCGGTATGCGGGTGACGCTGCTTGAAGCCTCTTCCGTTCTCGGCGGTGCGATCCGTCGCGCGGAGCTCGACGGCGTCATGGTGGATGCCGGCGCCGAAAGCTATGCGACCCGCGGCGGACACGTGCGCACTCTGATCTCCGATCTCGGCTTGAGCGATCTTGTCGTGACGCCGAATCCGGCGGGTGCCTGGCTGGTCGGCGCCCCGGGCGTTGGCGCTGCACCGCTGCCCAAGGGTGGCGTTCTCGGCATCCCGGCGAACCCTTTCGCCGACGATGTCCGCCGCATCATCGGATGGCGTGGTGCATGGCGCGCATACGTGGATCGCCTGCGTCCGCCGCTGACGATCGGCAACGAACGCAGCCTCGGAAAGCTCGTGGCGAAGCGGATGGGGGACCAGGTGCGTGACCTGCTGGTCGCGCCAGTGACAGCCGGGGTCTACTCCGCAGACCCTGATGATGTCGACGTCGAAATCGCGGCCCCCGGCTTGAACGCGGCTCTCACCCGAGCCGGATCGCTCTCCGGCGGCGTTGCCCAGTTGCTCGCCGAGCGTGCCGATGGGGCGAAGAAGGCGCCAGGGTCCGCAGTCGAAGCACTGGCCGGCGGTATGAGCACTCTTGTGGATGCGCTGGCAGCTGACCTGATCGAGCTCGGCGCCGTGATCCGCACCGGCGTGGAAGTGAATGCGCTCGAGCGTCAGGGCGACGGCTGGGTGGTCTCATTTCCCGTGCCGACCGAGAACGCGGCCGTCGAAGGCGTCGATGCTGCCGAACCCGAACAGATCACTGAGGCCCTCACTGCGGATGCTGTCGTCATCGCGACCGCGGAGCCCAGCGCTCGCGTGCTCCTGACCGCCCAGGTGAGCGGGCTCGGCGATGCTGGCGATGCCCCCGAGATTGAGATCGTGAGCCTGCTGCTGGACGCGCCAGCCCTGGACGCTGCGCCGCGTGGCACCGGCGTGCTCACGGCCCCTGGGAGCCATATCGCCAAGGCGCTCACGCATGCCACCGCTAAGTGGGGATGGCTGCGCGAAGCGGCGGGGAACAGGCACGTCGTTCGGGTCTCCTTCGGGGCCCAGGGAGAGCCAGCCGCGACAGCTCAGCTCGACGATGATGCCGCCGCCCGCCTCGCCCTGAGCGAGGCCTCGACCATGCTCGGGGTGCCGCTGCCTGAGTCAGCGCTGATCGCCTCGCACCGGGCGCGGTTCACTCAGTCGCAGCCAGCATCCCTCATCGGAGCAGCAGACCGGCGACGCGAGGTGCGCGCTGCCGTGCAGAAGGTTGGCGGGCTTGCCGTCGTCGGTGCGTGGCTGGCCGGCACCGGCCTAGCGCAGGTCGTCCCAGACGCGAAGAAGGAGGCAGACCGCCTTCGCCACGGTCTGCTCTGGGACTGAGCGAAGCGCAGTTGTCAAGCCCCTCGAGGTATAGATGCCATTTTCGGCATATGGCGTTACGCTGGTAATCCTGGCCGAGGGCATTCATGCCAGCGGCTCGACCGGAACAACGTGAGGAGACCCCATGAAGGGGAAGATCGGACTCGTCGTCGGACTCGGCGTAGGTTACGTACTCGGCACGCGCGCCGGACGCGAGCGCTATGAACAGATCAAGACGCAGTGGTTGAAGGTCTGGAACCTCGACCCTGTGCAGGACCAGGTCACCAGGGTCAAGGGCTACGTGGGCGACAAAGCCGTAGCTGTTCCCGGTGCTGTCTGGAACGGCGTGGTCAAGATCGCCAAGGCAGCTGGCAACGCAGACACCCCCGGCAAGAAGCTCGACTCGGCGATCGCTACAGGCAAGAAGGTCGCATCCGACCTTGAAGATGCTGTGGAAGACGCGGCAGAAGAAGTGAAGAAGAACGCAACAGCCGCGAAGAAGCAGCCGGCCGCGAAGAAGCCCGCGACAGGCTCAGCGAGCACCAAGAACGGCGAGTGATATGGCCCGCGGATATCGTGACCGTGCGGACGACAGCCTCCTGACCCTGCTCGGCGATCTGCCTGACCTCGTCAGCAAGCTCGTCAAGGCAGAGATCGACTCGGCCAAGGCATGGATCTCGCGCACCGCGAAGGATGCCGGAATCGGCAGCGTCTGGTTCCTCATCGCCCTGTTCTTCCTGTTCTGGCTCATCCCGATGATTCTCGTCTTCGCGGTTGCTGGACTGTCGTCCTGGTGGCCGGTGTGGCTGTCAGCACTGGCGGTGATAGGCCTGTTACTGCTCTGTCTGGCAGTGTGCGCCTTGATCGGCCTGCTGAAGTTCCGCAAGGTCCTGCGTAGGGAAAATCCAGGCCAGGCTGTGGCGACCGATATTCGACTTGTGAAGGAGGCCGGTGATGACACTCTCTGACCAGAACCTTCCCCGCACCGCCGTTCCTACCGGGATCACTGATCCGGTGGCATCCGCTCGCGCTGAGCTGAAGGCGGCGCTCGCCGCGATCGAGGTCAAGGGCAACTTCCCCAGACGCATCGAGAAGGCATCCACCCGGGGCGCGGCCAGGGCCCGCGCCTTCGCCGACCGCAACCCGGTCGGCGCGGTCGCTGCTGCCATCGGAATCGCTGCCGCGGCTGGTGGACTCGTCTGGGCGATCGCTCGCGCGCTCGCCCGCTGACACCGATCAGCTGACAACGGTTCGCTTCGCGCCGTCACGCATTCGCTCCTGCCTTCAGAAAGAGGCAGACTGGATGCATGTCCGATGCAGTAGAAGAGAATCCTTCCGGCTTCACCCTCTGGGCGGTATGGCGCCGCAACCCGGATGCACCCGTGATCGAGACGGATGCGACGGAGCTTGAGACGATTGCCGGCTACATCGAAGATTCCGGCGTCACGATCCGCGGCTTCTACGATGTCTCGGGCCTTAAGGCTGATGCCGACCTGCTGGTCTGGCTGCACGGCGACACCGCTGAAGACTTGCAGAAGGCATTGCGGCGCCTTCGCCGTACTGAGTTGCTGCGAACGCTGCTCCCCGTCTGGAACGTCATGGGAGTTCACCGCGACGCCGAGTTCAACCGTGCGCATGTACCGGGGTTCCTCCGCGGCGTCGAGCCCAAGGGCTGGCTGTGCCTGTACCCGTTCGTGCGCACCCCGGAGTGGTATCTCGCGCCGGACGAGGAGCGTCGTGCGATGCTCGCCGATCACGGTCGCAAGGGTGCTGCATTCAAGGGCGTCATCGCGAACACGGTCGCGGCTTTCGCACTCGGCGACTATGAGTGGATCCTGCCGCTTGAGGCCGATGACGTCACCGAGCTCGTCGACCTGATGCGCGACCTGCGGTACACAGAGGCTCGCCGATACGTGAAGGAGGAGGTTCCGTTCTACACGGGACGTCGCCTTCGTTTCGACGAGATCGCGGACGTTCTCCAGTAGGCCGCCATGAGTACTCCGATCAGTCAGCGCCCAATCCGTCTGGGCACCCGTCGAAGCGCCCTCGCCGTGGCCCAGTCCGGACACGTCGCCACTGCCCTTGAGAAGATCTCCGGTCGCAAGGTCGAGCTCGTCCCGATCGTCTCCGAGGGCGATACCAACAGGGCCTCCCTCTCCGAGATCGGTGGGCTCGGTATCTTCGCCACCCGTCTGCGCGAAGCGCTGCTGGCGGGTGAGTGCGACATCCTCGTGCACTCGCTCAAAGACCTGCCAACGAATGTGCCGGACGGGTTACTCATCGCGGCGACCCCCGATCGTGAAGACGCCCGTGATGTCGTCATCACCCGTGATGGCACACCGCTGCACCAGCTGGCGGCCGGCGCGAAGGTCGGAACCGGCTCACCGCGCCGTATCGCGCAGGTGCATCGCCACGCGCCACAAGCCGAGGTTGTCGACATCCGAGGCAATGTCGACTCGCGCCTGGCGCGGGTTGAGTCTGGCGAGTTGGATGCCGTGATTCTCGCGGCTGCCGGGCTCTCCCGTCTCGGATCGCAGACGACCCTCGCGAGGGAGTATCTGGGTCTGGCCGGATGGCCCACAGCTCCGGGACAGGGCTCTCTTGCCGTCGAGACGACATCGGATGCTCCCGCTGAGCTGCTCGCGGCACTCGCAGAACTCGACGATGCCGACACACGTCTCGCCATCACCGTGGAGCGTGGCATCCTCGAGGGGCTGGATGCCGGGTGCCAGGCGCCAATGGCGGCCCACGCGGTCGTGAGCGGCGACTCCGTTCGCGTCCGCACAATCGTTTACGCACCCGAAGGAGAGCGACGGATCGGCCTCGACGTCACTGAATCACTGCACCGGGGGTATATTCGTTTGAACGGCAGTGGCAACGGAGCGGATACTGCCGATGGTGCGGACCCGAATCTCGCAGCACGCGAGATCGGACTTTCTGTCGCCCGTCGGCTGCTCGAACAAGGGGCGGCTGAACTCGTCTCCCGAGAGCAACTCTGATGACAAGCACACCCGAAACGAACCATGAGAAGCCGTTGACCGGCTGGCGCATCCTCGTCCCGCGAGGAGGCCCCTGGGGCGACGGCGTCGCCGCGAGCCTTCGCGCTCAGGGCGCAGTGCCCGTTGTCGCACCCCTGATCAATTTCGGCCCGACGAACGATCAGGCAGCACTCGATGATGCGCTGGAGAAGCTCGCCGCCGGAGAGTTCGACTGGCTGACAATCACCAGTGCAACGACCGTGGACGTGCTGTTCGCGCATCGCGCTGTCGTGCCGAAAACCACCAAGATCGCCGCGGTCGGCGAGACCACGGCGGCAGCCCTTCAGGCGGTCGGCTATGAGGTCGCGCTCGTGCCGGAGGAGGACAACTCCGCCGAGGGCATGGCCGAGCAACTGATCAGTCTCGAGCCTGAACCGCGCCGCATCCTGACTCTCCGCAGCGAGATCGCAAAGCCAGTGCTCACGCGCTCGCTCATCGACGCAGGGCACCACGTATCGAGCATCGTCGCCTACCGTACGGTCGGGGTGCCGGTCACTGACCGTATTCGCCGCGACGTCGACAGCGGTCGCATCAACGCGATCCTCATCACCAGTGGATCGGTTGCACAGCAAGTGCGAGAGCAGTTCCCTAACATCCCTGATGACACCCTGCTCGCAGCCATCGGTCCTCGCACCGCGAACGATGCACGCAAGGCGGGGCTGCCGATCACGGTGGTGGCCGACAAGCAGACCGTCGATGCGCTCATCGATGCCGTCTCGCACTTCACCCTTCCGCACGCGGCCGACGAATTCGCGCCGTGAGCTTCCCCGAGATCCGTCCGCGTCGACTTCGCCAGACGCCGGCGGTGCGGAACCTGGTGCGCGAGACGTCGCTCGAAGCGCGTCAGCTGGTGCTCCCGATGTTCGTGCGCGAGGGCCTTGCTGACGCCGCGCCGATCGGCTCGATGCCTGGCGTCGTGCAGCACTCGATGGACTCGCTGCGTCGCGCAGCAGCCGATGCGGCAGAGGTCGGGGTCGGCGGTGTGATGCTCTTCGGCGTTCCCGCAGTGCGCGATGCGATCGGCTCTGGCGCGGATGATCCCAGCGGCATCCTGAACCTCGCGACCACGGCGCTCGTCGAGGAAGTCGGTGATGCGCTCGTCGTGCAGACCGACCTGTGTCTGGACGAGTTCACCGACCATGGTCACTGCGGAGTGCTGGCAGCCGACGGCTCGGTGGACAACGACGCGACCCTGGAACGCTACGTCTCGATGGCGCTCGCGCAGGCACGCGCTGGTTCTCACCTGCTCGGTCTGTCCGGAATGATGGACGGCCAGGTCGCGGCCATCCGCAAGGGGCTGGACGGCGAAGGCTTCACTGACACGCTCCTGCTGGGTTATGCGGCGAAGTACGCCAGCGCGTTCTACGGACCATTCCGCGAGGCTGTGGACTCGCAGCTGCAGGGCGACCGGCGCACCTACCAGCTCGACCCAGGCAACCGCCGCGAGGGATTGCGCGAAGCGCTCATCGACGAGGCCGAGGGCGCCGATATCGTGATGGTGAAGCCTGCGATGGGATTCCTCGACGTTCTGCGGGAGGTGCGCGATGCCGTGCACATTCCGGTATGGGCGTACCAGATCTCCGGCGAATACGCGATGATCGAGGCCGCTGCGGCAAATGGCTGGATCGACCGCCGCGCCTCCGTAATGGAATCACTGCTTTCCATCCGACGGGCAGGCGCGGACGCCGTGCTGACGTACTGGGCGACCGAGGCCGCCCAGTGGCTTCGTGACTGATCCGGTTTTCCTGACTGATCCGGTTTTCCTGACTGAGGAGCTCCCGATGAATGATCGTAACGACGACCTGTTCGCTGCTGCGCAAGCCGTGACCCCAGGAGGCGTGAACTCGCCGGTGCGGGCATACGGCTCCGTCGGCGGGACGCCCCGGTTCCTGGCATCCGCCAAGGGCGCCACTGTGACGGATGCCTCCGGCAACGAGTACGTCGATCTGGTGGCTTCGTGGGGGCCGGCGCTGCTGGGGCACGCGCACCCGGAAGTCGTGGCCGCCGTGCAGGATGCCGCCACTCGAGGTCTGTCGTTCGGCGCACCGACGGAGGGTGAGGTTGAACTCGCCCGACTCATCACCGAGCGCGTGCGACTCGGCGACCTCGCACCCATCGAGCGTGTACGCCTGGTCTCCACGGGCACCGAGGCAACCATGACCGCGATCCGTCTCGCCCGCGGCGTGACTGGACGCGACCTGCTGGTGAAATTCGCCGGTCACTATCACGGCCACTCCGACGGGCTCCTGGTCGAAGCGGGCTCTGGTGTCGCGACGCTGGCGCTGCCAGGCTCAGCAGGCGTGCCCGCACCGATCGCCGCCCAGACCCTGGTGATCGGCTACAACGACCGCGCGGCGCTGGAAGCAGTCTTCGCCGAGCATGGCGACCGCATCGCGGCCGTCATCGTCGAGGCGGCCGCCGCCAACATGGGCGTGGTCGCCCCCGAGCCCGGCTTCAACCGCTTCATCGCCGACACCGCGCACGCGCACGGTGCGCTGATGATCCTCGACGAGGTGCTCACCGGATTCCGCGTGCACCACGCCGGGTACTGGGCGCTGCAGGCATCGCTGGGCGAGGAATACCTGCCCGACATCATCACCTTCGGCAAGGTCGTCGGCGGAGGCATGCCACTGGCAGCCCTCGGCGGTCGGGCCGAGGTCATGGACCAGCTCGCGCCGGTCGGCCCGGTCTATCAAGCAGGCACCCTGTCTGGCAACCCGCTCTCGGTTGCTGCCGGGCTTGCGACGCTGCGCCTCGCGACGCCCGCGGTCTACGCCAGGGTGGATGCTGCCGCCGCACGTGTCGCGAACGCCCTCGATGCCGCGCTCACTGAAGCCGGCGTCGTGCACTCCGTGCCCCGCGCGGGCAACCTCTTCGGTGTCGTCTTCGCCCCGGAAGCACCCCGCAACTATGCAGAGGCGCTGGCGCAGGAGTCGTTCCGCTACCCGCCGTTCTTCCACGCGATGCGCGAGCAGGGTGTCGCCCTGCCTCCAAGCGTGTTCGAGGCCTGGTTCCTCACCGCAGCGCACGATGACGCAGCGTTGACGCTCATCGAGCGCGCTCTGCCTGCCGCTGCTGCTGCCGCGGCATCCGCTCGTTCCTAACTCCTCAGAATCAGGGCGGTTCGGCCCGACTTGTGCACGCGCACGGTATTTGGTGCCTATTCCTGAGGAGTTATGAACCGAAGTGCGGCTTGGCGCACTGCCACAAGATGATTGTTGTGGCTCTGTGAGCAAGTTGCAGACCGTTTACGGGGCGGCGCTGGCAGACTGGAACAATGGTGACGCTGCTCCTGGATCAGACACAACTGGAGGTTGTGCTCTCACCGGTCGAGCGTGCGGCGACATTTCACCGTGAGAACGTGCGGATCGCTCGCGACACGATCACCAAGGTGCAGCTGACTGACGACGCGTGGACCTGGCTCCGCGGCGTCCCAGGGCCTGGGACGCGGATCCCCGGCCTGATCGCCGCCGGCACTTGGAAGGCCGCTGCCACCACTGACTTCGTCATGCTCCGGGGCCGTCGAGCGAGTGTCGTCATTGACCTTGAGGGTGATGAGCACTTTGACCGGCTCATCTTCACCACACGTCACGGGCTTTCCCTGACCCAGGCGCTGCGGCTCGACGTCTCAGACAAGCCGGTCGATGTCGTGACGATCGCCAGCACCGCACCGATCCCGGTGGTGAAGGGTCGTCAGCGTCCGGTCATCCGGCCGCGTCCGGCGTGAACTCAGCGCTGCTCGCCTGCGGTAACGTCATCGTCTGCCGCGTCGTCATCGGACGCAGGGTCGCCGGAGAGCGCGTCGAAGAACTCCTCTGCGACATCTGACTCTGCGGAGTCGTCGTTCGCCGCCGGAACGATGTTGATGGCACGGGTCGCGTCGTCATCTGCCTCGGATGCTTCGGATGCTTCGGCGGGTTCGGGTGCTTCGTCTGTCTTGGATGCTTCGTCCTCGACGGATTCAGGCGCGGTGGACGCTGCGTCTTCGGGGGCAGATTCCGGTGCCGGCGAGGAGAATACGCTCGCCATGGCGGCGAGACCGGCAATACCGGGAAGGGGACGATCGGCTTTGACGGGCTCGGCCTCGGTCGCTTCAGGCTCAGCCTCGGGTGCTTCGACAGGCGCAGCGGTCGGCTCGGTCGCTTCGACAGGCTCGGCGGCCCGCTCGGGTTCAACGGCCGGTGCATCGATGATGGGCAGAGCCGTCGTCGCATCCGCCACGACGGGAGCCGGCGGCACATAGCGGTCGTTGACCAGATCGAGGAAGACGTCCTCGAGTGTCGGGCCGCGCTGCTGCAGTGTGGTGAGCGCGACTCCGGCACGAGCAGTGATGCCACCGATCGTCGCAGCGTCACTGCCGCGCACCGTGAGGCCGGAACGCAGCACCTCGAACTCGAAGCCTGCGTCGTGCAGCGTGGTGGACAATGCGGAGCGGTCAGCGGCATCCACCACAACCGGCCCCGTTCTCGGGTCGGCGAGGTTTTCCATGGTGTCGGCGAACTTCAGCTTGCCGCGTGCGATGACGAGGATCTCGTCGACGGTCTGCTCGATCTCCGAAAGCACGTGCGACGAGACCAACACTGTGCGCCCTTCATCAGCGAGGCTGCGGATGAGAGTGCGCATCCACCGGATGCCTTCAGGGTCGAGCCCGTTCGCGGGTTCGTCCAGCACGAGCACACCCGGGTCCCCCAATAGCGCGGTGGCTGCGCTCAAACGCTGACGCATGCCGAGCGAGAGCGCAGCGATGCGGGTCTCGACGTCTCCGCCGAGACCGACGAAGGCGATGAGCTCGCCGACCCGGGACAGCGGGATGCCGTTGGCTTTCGCCGCCACGATGAGGTGCCGCTCGACCGTGCGACGGGGGCGGAAACCAGTGTCTTCCAGCATGGCGCCGATGACACGTGCAGGATTACGAAGTTCCGAGTACCGCGTGCCGCCGATTGTCGCGCTGCCGGACGTTGGTCGCTCGAGTCCAAGAAGCACCCGCAATGTAGTGGTCTTGCCTGCGCCATTCGGGCCGAGGAACCCGGTCACGACTCCGGGGGCAATGCGCGCGGAGAAGTCCGAGACGGCGGCGACGGCGCCGAAGCGTTTAGTCACGTGGTCGAACTCGATCAACTGTCCGTCGGGCATTCGGGGCCTTTCCTGCATGGGCGTTCTCCCTATCCTGCCGGAAAACACGCAGAATCTCGCGTTGGGAGTGTGCAGACCGATCAGAACTGGTCGATGTAACGTGGCTTGCGTGACTGACTTCGATGAGGCATCCGCTGTTCTTGTCCGCACCGAGGGATCGCTCGGGCGCCTGACGCTGAACCGCCCGAAGGCGATCAATGCGCTCAATATCGACATGATCCGGCAGCTCTCCGCGGCGCTGGAGGCCTGGCGGCATGACACCGATATTGACATTGTCCTCATCGATGGTGCGGGGGAGCGCGGCCTGTGCGCGGGCGGTGACGTGCGCGTTCTGTATGACGAGATCACTGCCGGCCACCCAGAGCACACGATCGATTTCTTCCGCTCGGAGTATGCGCTCAACCTGATGATCGCCGAGTATCCGAAACCCGTCGTCGCATTCGCTGATGGGGTCACTATGGGAGGGGGCATCGGACTCGCGGGCCACGCTGCGATCCGCATCGTTACCGAGCGCAGTCGTCTGGCGATGCCGGAGACGAGGATCGGGTTCACCCCTGATGTCGGCGGAACGCTCCTGCTGGGTCGCGCGCCGGGTCGATTGGGTGAGTATTTGGGGCTGACCGGCGCCGCGATGTCAGGCACGGATGCCATCTACGCCGGATTCGCCGATCACTATGTGCTGTCGCAGCACCTGCCAGAACTGCGTGAGGCACTGGGCAAGCGCGCCGATCCGACGAGCCCGGCCGAGCTTGTGCTGCTCTTCGACGAAACACCGGAGCCCTCGGAGCTGGTGGAGGAGCGGAGGTGGATCGACGAGGTTTTTTCTGCAGACACGATCGGTGAGGTCATGCAGCGCCTGTCCGCACGGTCGGAGCCCGCGGCATCCGCTGCTTCAGCAACACTCGCGGAGCTGTCACCGACCGGACTCGCGGTTACGCTTGAGGCCGTCCGAGAGGCCCGCGAGGGTGATCTACGCGACGCTCTGATCGGCGAGTACCGCCGCGTGCTTTGGTTCGGCGCTCACCACCCCGACCTCGTTGAGGGGATCAGGGCGCAGTTGGTCGACAAGGACCGCTCGCCGAAATGGCAGCCGGCGACGATTGCGGAACTTGCTCCGGATGCCGCAGCGGCCGCGCGCGCGTACGTGCCAGAGGTGGCGCTCTTCGACTGACGACTTCGGTCCGCGTTGCACCGGGTGGAGGAAACCCGGTGCGATCAGCAGATCGTTTCGCCCTGAGCGGACATTGCGCTCTTTCCATTCTCAATGTCCGAGGTCCGTGACACGCTATCTTGTGGCCGCTTCGGCCCCTCTCCTACAAGGACGCCTTCATGCTCGGAAAACTCCTCGTCCGCTATCTCTCAAAGTACCGATGGCTACTCATCGGCGTGCTGGTCTTCCAGTTCGCCAGCGCGCTCGCCACGCTGTACCTCCCCCGACTCAACGCCGACATCATCAACAAGGGTGTCGCGCAGGCCGATACCGACTACATCTGGCGTACCGGTGCATTCATGCTCGTGGTGTCACTCGGCCAGATCGTGGCGTCGATCATCGCGACCTACTTCGCAGCCAAGGCGGCCATGAGTATTGGCCGTGACATCCGCGCCGACGTGTTCTCCCGCGTGAGCGGCTTCTCCGAGCGCGAGGTGTCGCAGTTCGGCGCCGGCTCGCTGATCACGCGCAACACCAACGACGTCCAGCAGATCCAGATGCTGGCGATGATGGGTGCCACGATGTTCGTGACAGCGCCGCTGCTCGCGATCGGCGGCATCATCATGGCCGTCCAGCAGGATGTCGGTCTGAGCTGGCTGATCGCCGTCTCGGTGCCCGCACTTCTGATCGTCGCCGTTCTCATCATCGGTCGAATGGTTCCGCTGTTCCGCCGTAACCAGAAGCAGCTCGATGCGATCAACCGCGTCATGCGCGAGCAGCTCACGGGCGTGCGGGTCGTCCGCGCATTCGTCCGTGAGCCCATCGAGGAAGAGCGCTTCCGCGAAACGAACACGGAACTCATGATTCTCGGGCGCAAGATCGGCTCGTTGTTCGTGCTGCTCTTCCCGGCATTCATGCTGATCCTCAACATCACCGTCGTCGGTGTGATCTGGTTCGGTGGTGTGGAGATCAACTCGGGCAATGTTGAGGTCGGCACCCTGTTCGCATTCATGCAGTACATCGGCCAGATCATGATGGGCGTGATCATGTCGAGCTTCATGGCGATGATGATCCCACGTGCGGCCGTGTCGGCCGAGCGTGTGGGCGAAGTTCTCGACGCCGAGTCGAGCATGCACCGTCCGGACAATGGAGTCGTCGACTTCAGCACCCCCGGCACCGTCATGCTCGAAGATGTCGAGTTCACTTACCCCGGGGCCGAGGCTCCGGTGCTGTCGGGCATCTCTTTCGGTGCGAACAAAGGTGAGACGGTCGCGATCGTCGGATCGACCGGCGCGGGCAAGACCACGCTCGTCTCGTTGATCCCACGTCTGTTCGATGTCACCGGCGGAGCCGTACGTGTCAACGGCACAGATGTGCGTGAGGCAGACGTCCAAGCTCTGTGGAAGAGCATCGGCCTGGTGCCGCAGCGGCCGTTCCTGTTCACCGGAACAGTCGCGTCGAACCTGCGGTATGGGCGAGAAGAGGCCACTGACGAAGAGCTCTGGCACGCGCTCGAGATCGCGCAGGGTCGCGACTTTGTCGAAGAGATGCCCGATGGGCTCGAATCGCGCATCGCCCAGGGTGGAACCAACGTCTCCGGCGGGCAGCGCCAGCGACTCGCGATCGCGAGGGCGATCGTGCATCAGCCCGAGCTTCTCATCTTCGACGACTCGTTCTCGGCGCTCGATCTCACGACAGACGCCAGGCTGAGACAGGCGCTATGGCGTGAGTTGCCGGAGGTGACGAAGATCGTTGTCGCGCAGCGTGTGTCGAGCATCATGGATGCCGATCGCATCGTGGTTCTCGACGGCGGCGCGATGGTCGGCATCGGCACCCACGACGAGCTCCTTGCCACCAATGACACCTATCGTGAGATCGTCGAATCGCAGCTGGGGGTGGACGCATGAGCACGCCAGAACAGCTCACTGCAGAAGAGCAGTACGAAGCAGAGCTCGCCGACGCGGCGCGCCTGGAGGCGGGAGGCTGGGATGCCCCCGCCCCTGGCAAGGCCGATCACTTCGGCAAGAGCTTCGCCCGCATGATCGGGCTGCTGAAGCCCTCCGCCATCTGGTTCGTCTTCGTGTCGATCCTCGGCGCGATCGGCGTCGTACTCACCGTCGCCGCGCCCAAGGTGCTCGGCGAGGCGACCAACATCATCTACGAGGGCTTCATCTCGAAGACGCTGGGCGACAGCGGCGTTCCGGCAGGTACGTCGCAGGAGCAGGTCATCGAGCTGCTGCGGTCGCAGGGCCAAGATGACTTCGCGAACATGGTCGCGGCCTTCACCGACTTCCAGGTCGGCGCCGGCATCGACTTCGAGCGGCTTCGCACGATCATCATCGCCGTCCTCGCGATCTACGTGGGCGCTGCGCTGCTGACCTGGATCCAGGGCTATGTCATCAACGTCATCATGGTGCGCACGATGTGGCGTCTTCGTGAGTCCGTTGAGGCGAAGATCAACCGGCTGCCGCTGTCGTACTTCGACAAGGTGCAGCGCGGTGAGCTGATCTCTCGCGTGACGAACGATATCGACAACATCACCACCGCGATGCAGCAGTCCCTCTCTGGTGCGCTGACCTCGGTGCTCACCGTCATCGGTGTGCTGGTGATGATGTTCTCCATCTCGTGGCAGCTCGCTCTCGTGGCTCTTGTCGCTCTGCCGCTCATGGGCGTCATCTTCGGCGTCATCGGTCCGCGATCGCAGAAGGCCTTCGGATCACAGTGGCGCAAGGTCGGCCGGCTCAACGCCCGCGTCGAGGAGGCGTTCTCCGGACACGCGCTCGTCAAGGTGTACGGCCGTGAGAAGGATGCGCTCGACAAGTTCCAGGCCGAGAACGAAGAGCTGTTCCAGGCGAGCTTCAAGGCACAGTTCCTCTCTGGCATCATCATGCCGGGCATGACCTTCATCGGCAGCCTGACCTACGTCGGCATCGCCGTCCTCGGTGGTCTGATGGTCGCGAGCGGCCAGCTGCGCCTCGGTGACGTGCAGGCGTTCATCCAGTACTCGCAGCAGTTCACGCAGCCGCTGTCGGAGCTGGGTGGCATGGCGGCAGTCGTGCAGTCCGGTACGGCTTCGGCCGAGCGGGTGTTCGACTTCCTCGACGCCGACGAGCAGGAACCGGATGCGGCAGATGCTCCGACTCTTGCCGACGGCGAGGGCGTCATCGAGTTCGAGAACGTGTCGTTCTCTTACACACCGGAGCGTCCGCTGATCAACGACCTCTCGTTCCGGGTAGAGCCGGGTCAGACGGTCGCGATCGTGGGACCGACCGGCGCGGGCAAGACGACGCTGGTGAACCTCATCATGCGCTTCTACGAACTCAGCGGCGGCCGCATCCTGCTCGACGGGCAGGACATCTCTGAGGTGACCCGGTCCGAGCTGCGCTCGCGCACGGGCATGGTGCTGCAGGATCCGTGGCTGTTCGCAGGTTCCATCCTGGAGAACATCCGGTACGGCCGGGCCTCGGCGACCGACGAAGAGGTATTGGCCGCAGCGAGGGCGACGTATGTCGACCGCTTCGTGCACGCGCTTCCCGACGGGTACGAGACGGTTCTTGAAGAAGACGCGGCGAACGTCTCGGCCGGTGAGCGTCAGCTCATCACAATCGCGCGCGCGTTCGTCGCGAAGCCGTCGATTCTCATCCTCGATGAGGCGACGAGCGCCGTTGACACCCGCACCGAGTTGCTGCTGCAGCACGCAATGGCGGCGCTGCGGCAGGGGCGTACCTCGTTCGTGATCGCGCACCGTCTGTCGACCATCCGCGACGCCGACCTCATCCTCGTGATGGAGCACGGCGACATCGTCGAGAAGGGTTCGCATGACGAGCTCATCACGGCGCAGGGCGCGTACTGGCGGCTGTACCAGTCGCAGTTCGAGCAGGCAGCGACCGACATCGACGCGGAGGAGGCCCTCACCGGCTCCGTCCCGGTCGTTGTCACCGGAGAGGCTGAGGCTGAGGCCGAGGTGCAGGCGGAGGTCTGAGATCTGAGGTAATCAACTGTGGCCGGCTGCAATCGCAGCCGGCCACAGTTTTTGTTGTTGTCGTTTGTCAGTCGTCCGCAGCGAGCCCGAGGATCTCAAGGGGATGCGTCAGGCGCCACAGCGGGCTCGGTCCGTTGAGTTCTTCGGCGAGGGAGACGCTGGAGTCTGTGGCATCCACGGGCCCGTTCACCGTGAGCGTGCCGATCTCTTCGCCATCGGCGCGCTGATCGCGCAGGTCGAAGGTTACCGTTGTGTCCGCCGATGCGCCGTTCCACAGCACGACGTTCGCGTCGCTGTCGGTCACCACATCCACGCTCGTGCCCCACGGAGTGCTGACCGTGCCAACAACCGTGCCGGCCTGCACTGCCGGAGGTGTTGCCGCCAGTGCGGCCTCCACTTCGGCGAACAGCGAGCGCGTCACTTCGAGCCGCTGGTCGTCATCGTCCTGGTTCAACACCGACGTATACAGGTGCACTGTCGTGTCACCGATCGTGACGTCCTTCGCGGTGAGCAGGCTCCACCCCACGAGGGTTCCGGTTTTGATGCCGACGACGCCCGGATCTGCGAGCATTCCGTTGGTGTTGGTCACCAGGCCGGCACCCGGGATCTCCACACTTGCGGTGCCGACGATCTCGGCGAACACGGGATTCTGCATCGCCCGCTCGGCGAGCTGCAGCAGCGCCTCCGGTGTGGCGATGTTGTCCTCGTCGAAACCGGATGGGGTCACCACGGTGATTGCGGAGAGGCCACGGTCGGCGAGCCATATCTCCGCGGCCTCGGCGAACTGTCGGTTCGAGCCCCAGATGTCGCGCGCCAGCCGATCGACATAGTTGTTCGCGGATCCGAGCAGGGTGCCCTGCAGCATCTGGTACTCCGTCAGCACGCCGCCAACCGGTACATCCAGCGCTGATTGATTCGCGCTGCGGTAGTTCCAGTAGTCGAGCGTGTCACCATACGTGAACGCGAATTCCGGTCCCGTCTCGCCGAGCTGCAGCGGCATCTTGTCCAGCACCATCAGGCTGGTGACGACCTTCGTCAGACTGGCGATGGATGCCGCATCTAGGGAGGATGCCATCGAGGAGACCCCGCCGATGCTCACACCCGCGCTTCCGATGGTGGGCCAGGTGACCGTCGCCGCCTCGGACGCCACCGCCTGGAGCGGGGCGGCCTGGACGGTCGGCGGCACTGCGTTCAGTGGCCACAGCAGCATCGTCGCGGAATAGGCGACGGCAAGAGCAGCGACGGTGCCCAGCGGCGCGAGCAACGTGCGCGCGCCGGAGCGCAGCGAGGCATCCCCCAGCAGGTCGGGTCCCGCCTCGTACATCGTTACCGCATTGAGATCGGCCGGGCGGGTGCCTTCGCTGACATCGTCGACATCGATCCAGGTGAGAGCAGTGACCGGGCGCGCGGAATCAGCCCACTGCGCGTCTGAGGCGGTCTCGTCCACCGCGCGCTCGAGCACGTTCAGGTCGGCGTCGGCGTCGAAGTCGAAGATTGTCTCGGCAGTGGTGGACGTATCCCGTGTTTCCGGGGCATCCGGTAGCGGTTCTGAGGTGTTCGGCACCGCCTCCGGGGCATCCGATTTCGCCTCCGCGGCATCGGTGAACGGCAGGGCTGAGGGGCGCGCGGTATCGACCGCTCCCGTACGCGCGCGAAGCGCACGCCGGCTGAGCGTGCCCGTATCGGGCGTCGCATCGTCAGGGGTCACCCACCTACGCTACCGAATCTCGCTCCCGGTGTGCGCAGTGCGCCAGGAACTCCCCTGTTCGGTATGATCGTCAACACAACCACGGGAGTCCGGTAAGTCGGGCTGAGAGGGAGCGACACGCGCTTCGACCGTCGAACCTGATCTGGGTCATGCCAGCGCAGGGAGGAGTTCAGATGAACACGTCTACACGCACGCCCACTGCCGCTCGCACCGGGCTTCTGCGCCCGGAGATCTGGCGTTGGCGCATCGTCGACATCGTCGTCGCCAGCGTTCTCGGCGTCGCCTGCGGGTTCCTGTTTCTGGCCTGGAACGTAGGATATCTCGGGCCGAAGGCGCTGCTCGAACCACTACTGCCCGGTGTTCAGGGGCTTCTCGACGGCCCGTGGCTCATCGCCGGTGTTCTCGGGGGCCTCGTCATACGCAAGGCGGGGGCCGCGATCTACACCGAGGTGATCGCCGCGGTGGTCTCTGCGCTCGCGGGCGCTCAATGGGGCGGCTTTCTCACTATCGAGGCAGGGCTCGTACAGGGGCTTGGTGCCGAGATCGTCTTCCTGCTCTTTGCCTATCGCTACTGGTCCCTGCCGGTGGCTCTTCTGGCCGGCGCTGGTGCCGCGCTCGCCGGCGGTGTTAACAACCTGATCCTTTGGTACGCAGGATCGGGAGCGACCTTCACCATCGTCTACCTCATCAGCACGGTGGTTTCAGGGGCGGTCCTTGCCGGCGCGCTCGGCTGGGTGCTGTCGCGCGGGCTCGCGGCGACCGGAGCACTTGACCGATTCGGTTCCGGCCGTGAGGTGCGGAACCGCGTCTGACATGCCAGTCGGCAACATGGGGCCAGCAGCGGTCAACGCGCGCGGCTGGGGTTGGCGGCACGCGAGCAGACGTGCGTGGGCGCTGCACGACGTCACATTCAGCATCGAACCCGGCGAGCGGGTGCTCATCCTCGGGGCATCCGGCGCGGGGAAGTCGACGCTGCTGCATGGGCTGGCCGGAGTTCTCGGCGGTGATGAGGAGGGCGAGAGTACCGGCGAGCTGTTGGTCGATGCGGAATCTGCCGCGGCGACTCGTGGCCGTTCCGGGCTCGTGCTCCAAGATCCGGACTCGCAGGTCATCCTCGCGCGGGTAGGCGACGATGTGGCGTTCGGATGCGAGAACATTGGCATCCCGCGGGAGGAGATCTGGCCGCGGGTGCGCGCAGCTCTCGACGCTGTCGGCCTTGACGTGCCGCTGGACCGGCCCACCAAAGCGCTGTCCGGCGGACAGAAGCAGCGACTCGCGCTCGCGGGTATTCTCGCGATGCAGCCGGGCCTGGTGTTGCTTGACGAGCCGACAGCGAATCTCGATCCTGACGGTGTCATTGAGGTGCGCGACGCCGTGCAGCGAATGCTGGCGGCGCATCCCGCCACGCTGATCGTCGTCGAGCACCGGCTGGATGCGTGGCTTCCGCTCATCACGCGGGTGATCGTCGTCGGTGACGGTGGAGTGATTGCCGACGGATCCCCTGGCGAGGTGCTCGGCAGCAACGGCGCGGAACTCGCCGCCGCAGGGGTGTGGGTGCCGGGTCATCCGCCAGCCCTGCCCCCGCCGCCACGTGATGAGCCGGGAGCGACCCTGCTCACTGCGCACGACCTCGCCGTTGCTCGGGTGAAGGGCACGACCGTGGCATCCGGCGTCGACCTGGAAGTGCGTGCGGGACAGGCTCTGGCAATCACCGGGCCGAATGGCGCGGGAAAATCCACTTTGGGCCTCGCGCTTGCCGGTCTTCTTCCCCCTGCCGGTGGTCGCGTGGAAGCATCCGGCGCGCTCGCGGATGGTGCAGGTTCCGCGCCCATACGCTGGTCGTCGAGGCAGTTGCTGACGCGTATCGGGATGGTTTTCCAGGAGCCGGAGCATCAGCTGCTTGCGAAGACCGTACGAGACGAACTCGCAGTTGGCCCGCGAGCACTGGGGCTGAGCGCGGACGAGATCGCCGCGCGTACGGACGAGTTGCTTGCGAGGCTCCGTCTGTCGCATCTCGCGCTGGCGAATCCGTACACGCTGTCGGGCGGCGAGAAGCGTCGACTGACCGTCGCGGCGGCGCTCGCGACCAGGCCGCGGATGCTCGTGCTCGACGAACCGACGTTCGGTCAGGATGCGCGCACCTGGGCCGAACTCATGGCGATGTTGGCCGTGCTGCGTGACGAGGGCGCTGCGATCGTCACGATCACCCATGACCTCGATGTGGTGCGCGCGCTGCGCGCAGAACGCTTCGAACTGGGCGGCATCCGATGACGTTGCTCGACACTCGCGCTCGTTCAGGTGTCGTCGCACAGATCAACCCGGTGGCGAAGCTGGGCGTTAGCGCGCTGATCGCGATCCCGCTGATCCTCACGCTGGACGTCGTCTCTGCCGCGGTCGCCCTCGCGCTCGAGTGCGTGCTGTTCCTCTTCGCCGGTGTCGGCTGGCGGGAGTTCTGGATCCGCACCTGGCCGGTCTGGCTGGCCGCGCCCCTGACAGGTGTCACGATCGCGTTGTACGGCGAGACGAGCGGGACGATCTATGCGGAGTGGTTCGTCGTGCGTATCAGCGAGGGGTCGCTCGCGCTGGCGTTGGCGACGATGTTCCGCGTGCTTGCGATCGCTCTGCCGTCAGTGGTGCTCTTCCTCACGGTCGATCCGACTGATCTCGCTGACGGAATGGCACAGGTCCTGCGGTTGCCTGCCCGGTTCGTGCTCGGAGCGCTCGCGGGCCTGCGCATGGTGGGACTGTTCCTCGACGACTGGCGGGCGTTGGAGCTGGCCCGCCGAGCGCGCGGCGTCGCCGACCGTGGTCGGATAAAACGGCTGCTTGGGATGGTATTCGCGCTGCTGGTGCTCTCGATCCGTCGGGGTGCGAAGCTGGCGACGGCGATGGAAGCGCGCGGGTTCGGGGCGCCGGGTCGGCGCACCTGGGCGCGCGAGTCCACATTCGGTGCGCGGGAATGGATGCTGTTGCTAATCGGCGCCCTGATCTCAGCGACAGCCGTGACAGCCGCAGTGCTCACCGGGTCATGGAACTTCATCCTCGGCCCTAGTTCCTGACGCTGCTCTCGAGGCTGCGAGTGGCCAGTTGTGGCTCTCTGCTGCCGGGTGCTGCGCGAGACACCATCAGCGATGCTCCGCAACATCCTCTGCATGAGACACCAATCCACCGATGGTGTCTCATGCAGCCGATGATGCAAACTGTTGCCGATGGTGTCTCGGTGGCCTACGCGCATCGCTCGTCGAGCGTCCGAACCAGCCGTTTCGGAGCGGTCACCCGATACGACGCATCGATGAGTTCGCCGATCTCACGCCAGTCCGTCGCTTGGTCGAGGTCTATGCCGAGCCATCCGGACGGGCCGAGGTATGCGGGCACCCAGAATCGCGTGTCTTGTCGCAGTGCCGGATCGTCACCGGGATCGGGTCGCACCATGATTGCTGCGTCGTGCGCGATCCACTCGTCGTCTATGCGTTGGGAGCCGCCGAAGTAGCAGAACACCTTCTGTGTGAAAAACGCGGGGCGGCCGTGGCTGACCTTCTCGTCGGCCTCGGGCAACGCGAGCGCAATGGTCCGCACTCGCGCCAGCAGTGGATCGTCTTCCACGAACATGAGGGGATGAGACATCAGCGCGCGTTCTTCAGTCGCCTTGACCTGCGACGCCGAGGAATCGGATGAAGACCGAGATCCATCCGAAGATGAGCGCGAAAACGACGATCTCAAACGCGGTCAGCCCGAAGAATCCGACGGCGAAGAGCAGCGTGGACACCAGTACTGCGGCAAGGAACACCCAGGATGCGATGAAGTATGCGCGTGGCATCCCTCGAAGTATTCGGTGTCCGCTTGCGAGCATCCCGATATACATGACGGCCATCCCGCCCGCGCAGAGGTTGTGGACCAGCAGGCTCACGTTCACCGGGACGAGGCCGACCCCAGCCAGCATGATGCCCAAGATGATGAACATCCTTGCGATGATCTTGGGACCGTCTTCGCGCGCAAGGATCCGCCGCTCGAGGAGCGCGTTCATATCGTTCGTGAGATAGACGGCGAAAGCGGTGACGAGGAGGCCGCCGATGACCAGGGTGCCGTTGAACACCAGACTCGACACGCTCCAGAAGGTGCCGAGGTGGCTGAAGTGCGTGTCCCACCAGAGCGGATCCGGGGTCGTGAGCATCGCCGCGAAAGTGCCGATGCCGACGAAACACATCAGCAGTGAAGACATCCGCCGCGTCGTCATGCGCGACACCGACAGGTAGGTGAGATATGCGCTGAGCCCGAGGCTCACCGCCATCAAAACGACCGTCCAGAACGGCTCGACCTTCAACCCGACGAACCCGAGGCTGAGGATGAGGAAGGACGCAAGCGCCGCCAACACGGCAAGCACGAGGTGCACAAGCACCACCGCGATCGTGTTGACGGTGAAGGTCGCGGCGGAGAGCGAGTGTCGCCATTCCTGCCCAGGCATTTCTCGCACACGCCAGTATCCGATGCCGCTGGTGATCGCCGCGACCGCTCCCGCGGCGATGGCGACGATGCTCCCGAATGACCAGTCGCCGAACAGGCTGAGCGGGGGCAGAGCGACGCCGATGACGATGCCGAGGAATGCTCCTAGGACGCCAGCGGCGAGGGCGGCATAGATGGCGTACGACTCCACACGAAGGGAGTGCGCTGGCTCTGCCACCACGCGTGTGGTGGCTACATCGGCTGCGGACATGATGGAGGGTCTCGTTCCAGGCGTCAGAGTTTAAAGGTGCGGTCGGTGAGTGCAGTGCCCGCGAGGATTCCGAGAGCGATCGCGACCATTGTAGTGATCGTGGTCACGAGGGTGGTCGTTCCCGCGCTGTCGCCGCTCAGGAGCGCGGCGACTCCGACGAGCCCGAGCGCCCCCGGCACGAGCAGCCAAAACGCGGGGAGGAAACTGACCTTGGCTGCGGGGCCGGACGGATGCCGCGAGGCGAGGATCGCGACCGGCGTCATGGCGAGCGCACCGATCAGGGCCGACAGCACTCCTCCGAAGAAGATGCTTCCGATGACCTGTGCGCCGTATGCGACGTAGAGCACGAGCAGGATCCAGGGTATGGACGCCATCCGTCCCCCTTGGTTGATCACGATCCCGACGCCGAAGACGGCAACGGCGACCCAGGGGGCGATTGGTCCAAGTGGTGCGCTCGCCTCGGTCATGTCGATCTGCGGTACACCAACGAGCATCGCGCCCGACACGATCCCAAGCGCTAGCAGTACCAGTTGCATGGATCCGGCCGCCAGTCGGCCAGCACCCGACATCATCTGCCCGGATGCCAGCTCGATCATTCCGGTCGTGAGCAGGCCTCCCGGCAAGAGAAGCACGAGCGGGGCAATCAGGGAGGGAAGGATGCCGGGGTCCCACCCGGCACCGGTGACAAGGAAGACCGTGGCGGAGACGCCAAAAGCGAGCCCGACCGTGACGAGAGGTGTGAAGCGACGTGGAACGACCTCCGCCAGCAGGAGCACGATTCCGACCAGCGTGCCCAAAGCTGCAGCGAACGCCAGTCCAATCCAGGACCCACCGAGGAGTGCGGCAAGAGCAGCGCACACTCCTGCGTATGCAGCCACCCGGACCCCGCGTCCCGTCGATGGAGGAAGGCGGCGCACGGCTGCCACCGCGCGCCGCGCCTCTGCGGGCCCAATGCGGCCGGCACGCGCATCCTCCACAATGTGATCGAGCGCGTCTACCTGATGCAGCAGCAACTGCGAGCCCGCCGTGCCGACCGCACCGGTTCGCACGTGCCCTCCTACACGGGAGGAGACGATCAGTGCGGTGGGAAACACGATCAGTTCAGTGGACGGGTGTCCGTTGACAGTGGCGATGTCTGTCAGCGCTTGTTGCACTGACACGACGGAATAGCCGGCATCGAGCATCGTTTCGCCCACTGTCTCCAGGGCGGAGAAGGCCTCGCCTGACGGCTGCATCGACCACTCGTCCTCCGTCCGTTGTGCTCGGCGTCGGATGGGGAGAGGGATGGGGGCTGTGGCTGTGCGGTGGCGCAACTGTGCCTGCAAGCCGATCAGCAGGAGAATGCTCGCGATGATGATGACCACCGCGGCAACCCAGCTGACCATCGGAATAGTGGCGCTCGCCGCAGGGGGCACGTACTCCAGTATCGGAGCGTCGACATCGGTGTCCTCGTCCGGAGCATCCTGCTCGTCCTGCGTGTCGTCCTCGGGCGGAACCTCCGATGCTGGCTCCGTCGGAGGCGCCGTCACTTCCTCGGCTGGCGCCGAGGGTTTGGGTGTCTTGGGTTCTTCGGTTGCCGGTGGCTGAGGTTCGTCCGTCGCTCTGTCCGCAGGCTCTTCTGTGGTTTCGTCCGTCGCTGTGTCCGCAGGCTCGTCTGTGGCGGGCGTGGGGTCTGTGGCATTCTCGGTCGCCGTGACGTTCGGAGAGTCCACCTCTGCAGTCGCCGCGCCTGCCGGAACAATCGCGAAGAACCCTGCGGCAATCAGCGCCACGAGGAGCGGGATCGGTGTGCGCATGCCCACTCTCTCGGTTGTTCGGTGTTCGCTGTCCTATCCGACACTAAGGCCACCACCCACGACCCGACACCCCTGGTTTTAGGGGCATCACCTGCGGAGAAATGAGACAACCCGCTAGTGTGGCGCACGTCGATACAGACGGCGCGGGCAAGGAGTCCCTTATGGCTGAACCGGACGAGAACGGCCGCGGTGCTGTCGTCGACGCGAGCATGAGCCGTGCGACCGTAGAGCGGAGAGCGCTCTGGGTGTCTGTATGGGTGTCACTGGCTCTCGCGATCGGCGCCCTCACGCTGGGCGTCGCGACGGGTACCAGGATCATCGTGTTCGACGGCGCGTACATGGGAATCGGTCTCATCCTCTCCATCGCTTCGGTGCGTGCGGCAGCTGCCGCCAGTGCGGGACCAAGCATCAGGTTTCCCTTCGGACGAGACGCGATCACACCGTTCATGGTGATGGTCCAGGGGCTCGCGATCGCTGGCACGCTGATCTATGCAGCCGGTGACGCCATCGTCCTCATTCGCGATGGCGGGTCGCCTGTCGACCCCGTGGTCATCGCTGGCTATGGCGCCATCACTGCAGTCATCGGATTCGTGATGGCCGCCTGGTTGCGGCGCCGTTCGCCCGATTCCGATCTGGTGGCGGCAGAATCAGCACAGTGGCGCGCAGGCGCGGTGCTGAGCACGGTCATGCTGATCGGTGCGGTCGGGGCTGCGTTGCTGATCGCCTTCGAGATGCAGATGATCGCGGACTACCTCGATCCCATTCTCGTTCTGGTCTCGTGCGTCCTGCTCGCTTATATCCCGATCCGGCTGATCTCTTCCGGTCTCAACGAGCTGTTGGAGGGCGCTCCGTCCCCAGAGCTGTCCGCACGGATCGATGCCATCGTCGAGCAGGTTCGGCAGGAATTCGGCCTCGGGGAGCCGATCGTCAGATCGGGCAAGGTCGGGCGGAAGATCTACGTCGAGATCGACTTCATCGTCGTCGGATCCGAGTGGGACATCACGGCCGAAGACGACATCCGCCGAGCGGTGGATCGTGGCCTCAGTGCGCTCGGTTTCGACGTGTGGGCGTACGTTGCGCTCACCGCAGACCGCGAACTTTTCGAATGACTCCCGCTGCAGCGGATGGGTCGGGTCACTGCAATGCGGATGTCAGCCGCGCCAACCCGTCGATCACCTTCTCGCGCAACGGCCGCCTCGCCCATGCTTCGGGGTGCAGCCTGATGCTGTTGCGACGGTAATCGTCCTCGACGAGTTTCAACTGATCGACGAACTTTCGCCCGCGAACCAGCACGGAGACCTCCATGTTGAGGCTGAATGAACGGATGTCCATGTTGCTCGATCCGATGACGGCAACCTCGTCGTCGATGGAGAAGTGCTTGGAGTGCAGTACGGTCGGCGATCGGTACAGGTAGATGGCGACCCCCGCATCCAAAAGTGCTGCGTAGTACGAGCGTTGCGCGTGATGGACGAGGACCTGGTCTGCGACCTCCGACACGAAGAGCTCGACATCCAGGCCGCGTGCGGCCGCGGTGAGGATGGCCAGCATCGTCGACTCGTCCGGAACGAAGTACGGGCTGGTGATGCTCACTCGTGCGCGTGCGTTCTGGATGAGCATGACGAACAGCTTGAGATTGTTGTCGTTCTCGAAGCTGGGGCCGCTCGGAATCACCTGCGCGTCGATATTGTCGAGTGGCGTATCGCTGAGTGGTTTGTCGTTCCTTGAATCGGATGCCGCGATGGCGGCGGCCCGAGCCGGATAGGTGTGAACGGGGAGGAGCTCGTCTGTTTCGCTGAACCAGTCTGTGATGAACACCGCATCGAGCTCGCCGACCACGGGGCCCTCGAGCCGCACCATGAGTTCGATCCAGTGCAATCCGCGGCGAACATTCTTCGGCTTCAGGTACGTCGCATCGATGAGGTTCTGCGAACCGGTGTATCCGACGTACCCGTCGATGACGACCAGCTTGCGGTGGTTACGGAGGTCTGGGCGCTGCCATTGCCCGAGATGGGGACGCAACGGAAGCATCGGCCTCCACTGCGCCCCCATCTGCGCGAGTGCTTCTTGTGTTGCTTTCCGGTGCGGGAACATCAACCCCGAGACGTGGTCGGAGAGCACCCGTACGACGACTCCCCGGGCGACCGCGCGCGCGAGTGCGTCGAAGAACGGCTGCGTGGTCGTGTCTCTCACCAGAATGTAGAACTCGACGTGCACATACTCGCGGGCGGCGTCAATGTCGACGATCATCGCATCGAATGATCCCTGGTAGTCCTGGATCAACGTCGTTCTGTTGCCCGCGACGATGGGGAGCGCACCGAGTGTCTCGTTGAGTATCACGGCCGTGTCCAGCCAGTCGGGGGTCGATGGCGGCGCCCGGTGTGCGGTGACGCCCGAACGATCGAGCATCAGCGCATTGACCTCTTTTTGCTTCTCGCGCCGCCGCCGAGGGAGTCGGCCAAAGCCGATGAGGAAGAAGGCGATTGCCCCGAGAAGGGGGATGAAGATGATCGTCAGGATCCAGGCAATCGCCGTGGCGGGCTTTCTGTGCAGCGAGATCGCCACCGCCGCTACGAACCCCACGATGACGTGAACACTCAGCAGGATGATCCCCACGACGTCCGCAGTGCTCACGATGCGAGGGCTTCCGTGACCGTCATCCCCTGGTCGGTCGTCTTATGCATCCTTGCTCCAGTCATCAGCTCGCATTCCACAGTGCCCGGTAGTAAGCGAGACGTTCACGGTCAGGCTCGAGGCCGTACGCGTCGATGAGCGCGTCCTCCCAGCCGGGGCCGCAATTCCACTCGGTGCTCATCGAGGCCACGGCGATGTCCGCCCAGCGGTCGGCGGTGCCGAGAACGGCGAGATCGACGTGGGCGAATGGGTTGCCGTCGGCGTCCAAGAGGGTGTTCGGCATGCAGGCATCCCCGTGGCACACCACAAGCCGATCGATCGGTGGCGCGTCGCGGAGTTCTTCGGGAATGCGGATGCTGCGAGTCTGAGCGTTCGCGATCCGGGATGCCACGCTCCACTCCCAGCGGCACTCGTCGACCGGGAGTGCGTCGTGCAGCATCCGCAAACCCTCACCGACGGCGCGCACAGCGACGGCCGGTTCTGCGATCCAGCGTCCGTTGACGGCGCTGAGTCCGTCGAGCGCGACGGTCACGAGCCACTCGTGTGTGGCATCTTCGCCCTGCTCGATCACTTCGGGCACGTTGATCCACTGCGACGCCCATCGCATGCGCTCGGCCTCGTCGCGCATGTTCGCCTCAGGGTCGCGGGGGCCCCATTTGATGTAGCGGCGGTCGTCCGTGCGGAACGTCAGCCCGCCATTGTTGTTCTGCCACACCGGTTCGAGAGTGGCGGCGTGTGCGAGTGCCCGCACGCGCGCAGGGATCTCGATATGTCCGGACGGAATGCTCACCGCCCCATCCTTGCGTGTTTCTCGCTGGTTCACAGCAGCGGACGAAGGCACTCCTCCAGCACGACGGCGTGATTGTGCTGCTCGTCGTGTGCGGCGTACACGAGCGTGACGACCGGATGCTGGCGCAGCTCGATCGCCAACGACTCCAGCCCGGCCGCCGTTTCGTGCGACAGCTCTGCGCGGTATCGGTCGGCATAGACGCCCCACTCCGAGTCGGGTGCGGCATGCCAGTCGCGACGCAGATCGGGGCTCGGCGCGGCATCCTTCGCCCATAGATCGATCGCGGCACGCTCCTTCGAGACTCCGCGTGGCCACAGTCGATCGACGAGGACGCGGAACCCATCAGAGGATTCGGCGGTGTCGTAGGCTCGCTTGCGACGCAGTTCCATGACCCCAGCCAACACCTCCGCCGTCACAGAAGCCAGGGGTGGTACTGAGAACTGCGTATGCTGGGACTGAGTTGCAAACGGTTCGAAGGAGAACACATGCAGATCCAAGGATCCGGGGCACTGATCACGGGCGGCGCTTCGGGGTTGGGCCTCGCGACAGCGCGCGCACTCGCCGCTGCCGGCGCGCACGTCACGCTTCTCGACCTGCCCTCGTCCGCAGGGGCCGAGATGGCTGCGGAACTCGGCGGGATTTTCGCTCCGGGAGATGTGACCAATCCGGAGGATGCCGCAGCCGCGGCAGCCACCGCTCAGGCCGCTGCGCCGCTGCGCATCGTCGTCAACTGCGCTGGCATCGCACCGCCAGCCAAGGTGCTCGACCGTGAGGGCAACCCCGCAGTGCTCGCCGACTTCGAGCGCGTCATCCGTATCAACCTCGTCGGCACATTCAACGTGACGTCGCAGGCATCCGCCGTCATCGCGAAGAACCAGACACTCGAAGGCGGTGGACGCGGCGTCATCGTCAACACGGCATCCGTCGCGGCGTTCGACGGGCAGATCGGTCAGCCCGCGTACTCGGCATCGAAGGGCGGCGTGCACGCCATGACCCTCCCGATCGCCCGGGAGCTCGCCCGTTACGGCATCCGGGTCTGCACGATCGCCCCCGGCATCATGGAGACCCCGATGCTCGCCGGTCTTCCGGAGGCTGCGCAGGCATCGCTCGGTGAGCAGGTTCCGTACCCCGCACGCTTGGGTAGGCCCGCCGAATATGCCGGGCTGGTCGAACACATCGTCAGCAACGACTATCTGAACGGCGAGACCATCCGCCTCGACGGCGCCATCCGCATGGCCCCGAAGTGACCGGCACCAACGTTCCCGTCGCGATTTCTGTCGCTTCGAGCGTTCGGAGGCGACAGAAATTGCGACTGGAATCCAACGAAGGAGCAGCATGACCAACCTGGCAGGCAAGACAATCCTGATGTCGGGCGGCAGCCGCGGCATCGGCCTGGCCATCGCGCTGCGCGCTGCAGCAGATGGCGCGAACATCGCGATGCTGGCGAAGACCGACACGCCGCATCCGAAGCTCGAGGGCACGATCCACACTGCTGCCGAGCAGATTCGCGCGGCCGGCGGGAACGCGCTGCCGATTGTCGGCGACGTCCGCGAGGATGACGACATCACCGAGGCCGTCATGAAGACGCAGGGCGAGTTCGGCGGCATCGACATCGTCATCAACAACGCCAGCGTGATCGATCTGTCACGCTCGCTCGATCTCGGCGCGAAGAAGTACGACCTCATGCAGGACGTCAACGTGCGCGGCACCTTCATGCTGTCGCGTGCGGCGATTCCGCAACTGCGAGAGTCTTCGAACCCGCACATCCTCTCGCTGTCACCGCCGCTCAACCCGACCCCGAAGTGGCTCGGAGCGCACACCGGTTACTCGCTGGCGAAGTTCGGCATGACCATGGTCACTCTCGGACTCGCTGCTGAGTTCGCTGAGGACGGCATTGCAGCCAACACCCTGTGGCCGCGCACGACCATTGCGACCGCCGCGGTGCAGAACCTGCTCGGTGGCGACAAAGTGATGGCTGCGAGCCGCACGCCGGACATCTATGCGGATGCCGCCTACGCTGTGCTGATCAAGACGGCAGCCGGGTACACCGGACAGAGCCTGATCGTGGAAGACGTGCTGGAGGCCGACGGCGTGACAGACTTCTCCGGCTATGCCGCAATTCCCGGCACCCCGGACAACCGCCTGTTCCCGGACATCTTCCTGGACTGAGTCCGAATTCGGCGAGATGAACTAGAACAGCAGATACACGGCGCCGACGATCGTGAGACCGATCACGATCTTGTCGAACACGTGCTGCTTCATTCGTCGTGCGAGCCGGATCCCGGCCAGGGCTCCGATCACGACGAGGGGCACCAGGGCGGCATCCATGAGCAATACGGGGCCTTCGAAGAGCCCGATTCCGGCCAGAAACGGCACCTTGAACAGGTTCACGATCGCGAAGAACCAGGCCGACGTGCCGAGGAACACCTGCACCGGCGTGCGCATCGCGAGAAAGTACATCGACATGACGGGGCCCGCGGCATTTGCGACCATCGTTGTGAATCCGGCCAGTGCGCCATAGGCGGATGCGGTGACGATGGAGCCACCGGAGGCCGGAGCAGCATCCGCTCTGCTCTGTCGCCAGCGACGCCACAGCGTGACGGCGATCATCGCAAGCAGGATGACACCGATCGCACGACGCACGATGGCGTCATCACCGAGTGCGAGGAATGCGAAGCCCGCCAGCAACCCCACTACGACGGCCGGTGCCAGGCGCAGCAGCGTCGGCCAGTGCGCATGCCTGCGGTACGCGACCAATGCGAACATGTCGCCGACGATCAACAGGAGCAGCAGGGCGGCGGTCGATGTGCGCGCCGGAAGCACGGTCGCGAACAGCGCGACGGGCAGGATGCCGCCGCCAGGGATCGCCGTCTTCGCGAGGCCGATCGTCAGCGCAGCGAGACCCAGAACGACCCAGGCCCACGGCAGCAGTTCGGGCAAGACGATCGACTCAGCCGCGGACGGCGGCGAACGCGGCAGCGAAGCGCTCGGCGCGTTCGGTGAGATCGGCCCAGTTCGAGGCCTTGATGGATGCGGAGTTCGCCAGGTCGCCACCGGCACCCACTGCCACCGCTCCTGCGGCAAACCAGTCCGCGAGATTCTCAGGAGAGACGCCACCGGTGGGCATAAGCGGAGCGTCCGGGAACGGTCCGCGTAGCGCCCCGAGATAGGAGGGGCCGCCGAGGGATGCCGGGAAGATCTTCACGACATCGACTCCGAGCGCGAGTGCGCTCATGACCTCGGTCGGGGTCATCGCCCCGGTCATCACCACTCGGCCGGTGTCGAGCATCGCGCGTGTGAGGGCGGGCAGGGTACCGGGGCTGACGAGGAATTCGGCCCCTGCGTCTGCGGCCGCGGTGGCCTGTTCCACTGTGGTCACGGTGCCCGCACCGATGTAGGCGGCGTTGCCGTGCCTGGCGATCAACTCACGGATGACCGCGGGGGCGTCAGGCGTGGAGTACGTGACTTCGATTCCGGCAACCCCGCCGCGGATGATTGCGTCAGCCGCCTCGAGCGCGAGCTCAGGGGACGGTGCGCGCAGCACGGCAAGAACGCCGGTGGCGCGGGCGCGGGCGAGACGGTCAGTCATGGGGGCTCCTCGGTCGGTGATGCTTCCATTGTGTCGCAGAATGCAACCTGTCAGTACAGGCGTAGCTGGGTCGGATCGGCGCCAAGCGATTGGAGCTGAAGGTGCGAGAGTGTCGCCAGCTCACTTTTCGCGATCGGGTCATCTGTGATCTATTCGATGCTAGTCTCGCCGAGAGATCGATCTCTCGCATGTGACATGAGGTCGAACCAAGAACACACGGAGGTGCTCATGGCGGTTGGTCGTACGGCGAAAATGCGAGTGGTGAGGGCGGTATGACTGCCCCGATTCGCGTCCTGGTGTGGGGTGAGAACCACCACGAGAAACACGATGAGATCCCGCAGCGGATCTATCCCGAAACGATGCACGGCACGATCGCCGCTGGACTTCGCCGCAGTCTCGGCGCGCAGGTCGTGGTCGAGACGGCAACCCTCGATGACGTCGAGCACGGTCTTACGGACGAACGGCTCGCGCGCACCGATGTGCTGCTGTGGTGGGGACACATACGTCACGATGTCGTCTCCGACGAGGTGGTCGCGCGAGTGCATAGGCACGTCCTCGGCGGCATGGGTCTCCTCGCGCTGCACTCGGCGCATTTCTCCAAGATTTTCATCGCTCTGATGGGCACCACCTGCACTCTTCGCTGGCGGCAGGGCACGGACCGGGAGCTCGTCTGGACGGTCGCGCCGACGCATCGGATCGCCGAAGGTGTCGCGCAGCCGATCGTGCTGCCCGCACAGGAGATGTACGGCGAGTTCTTCGACGTGCCGACGCCGGATGACCTCGTCTTCGTCTCGGGATTCACCGGCGGAGAAGTGTTCCGTTCCGGCATGACGTTCAGCCGGGGCCACGGACGGATCTTCTACTTCTCGCCGGGAGATCAGGACTATCCCGTCTACCACGAGCCGAACATTCAGAGGGTGCTCGCCAACGCCGTCCAATGGGCGCATCAGACGCGCCCCCGCATCGCACCGCGCATTGCGATGCACCAGACCAACGACTTCGACACTCCTCGCGAGTGGGACGGGACACCCCTGTGAGCGCTGACCAGATCCGCGACGTCGTCGTCGTCGGAGCGGGAGGGATGGGCAGAGCCTGGCTCGACACGATCGAGAGGCGCGCGGATCTCCGGGTCAGCGCCGTCGTCGACGTCATGGAGGGTGCCGCCCGCGCGGCGATCGATGAACGCGAGTGGGATGCGCCCGGCTTCACGTCCGTGCAGCAGGCGCTCGCCGAGGTTCACGCAGACCTTCTCCTCAACGTGACCATCCCGGAGGCGCACCTCGAGGTCAGCGCGGCTTCTGTTCACGCCGGGGTGCCCGTGCTCAGCGAGAAGCCAGTCACGCCCACCGTCGCCGAGGCGATCCGGCTGGCAGCGCTCAGCCGGTCACAAGGCGTGCTTGTCGCGACGAGCCAATCGCGGCGCTACTCCCGTGGCATCACGGCTTTCCGGGGCGCGCTGAATCTGCGTGGTGGCGCGGAGCAGCTCAACGCGCAGTTCTTTCAGAACCCACGTTTCGGTGGCTTCCGGGATCGGATGGCGCACCCGCTGCTGATCGACATGGCAATCCACACCTTCGATCAGGCGCGCTATCTGCTCGGCGTCGAACCGGTCTCGGTGTACTGCGAAGAGTTCAATCCTTCCTGGAGCTGGTACGACGGGGCAGCTGCAGCCGAGGCCGTCTTCGAATTCGACGGCGGCGCACGCTTCTCCTATGCCGGCAGCTGGTGCGCCGACGGTCTGCAGACCTCCTGGAACGGTGCGTGGCGGGCTTCCGCCGAGGGCGGCACCGCCACCTGGGACGGCGAGACCGAAGTGCGAACGCAGGGGCGCGACGAGGAAGAACCGACGAACTCGGTACTTGCCGGCGGGCCCGAGGGCCTGGATGCCGCGCTCGAGGAGTTTCTCGCGGCCCTGGACGGCGGACCGACGCCCTCAGGCGAGATTCAGCGCAACATATGGAGCCTCGCGATGGTGGAGGCGGCAATCGCCTCGGCCGAGAGCGGGCAGCGCGTCGTCCTCGACGACATCTTCGCGGCGGCACTCGCCGAGGCACGTCGCACGGCATCCGATATCGACGACCTGGATGCGCTCACGCAATGGGGGAAGACATGGACGGACGATCGATCCGCGATGCACCGGGTGCAGCAATGACACTCACTCATGTGGCCATTGGTGACGCGCAACTCGAACGCGGCGTCTTCGACGACCGTCGCCGGCTCAATCGTGACTACCTGGCGACACTGCGCGAATCTGCGCTGCTTCAGAACCACTACATCGAAGCAGGTATCGGCAGCCAGCTCTGGCATCTGCAGCCTTCGCGCGACTCCGCGGACGCGCGCGGTCTCGATCGGCATTGGGGTTGGGAGACTCCGGGAGCCCTCCTACGAGGGCATTTTCTCGGACACTGGCTGTCGGCGGTCGCCCGCGAAGTCGCGGTGACCGGCGACGCAGCGCTGCGCGCCAAGCTCGACACTGTGCTGGACGGGCTCGAGCGCTGTCAGCGCGACAGCGACGGTGAATGGGTGTGGGCGATTCCGCCGAGCTTCCTCAGCCACCTGGAGAAGGAGCGTTCGGTCTGGGCGCCGCAGTACAACATGCACAAGACGCTCATGGGGCTCGTCGACGTATACCGCGACCTCGGCGACGAGCGGGCTCTCGCGATGGCGAAGCGCGCGACGCAGCCCTTGCTGCGTTGGGTGCGCAGCCTGGATGATGACGCATTCCAGCGCATTCTCGAAGTCGAAACAGGAGGGATGCTGGAGGTCTGGGCCGACCTGTTGGAGGCCACCGACGACCCGGTCTACCGCGAACTGCTGGAGCGGTACTACCGCAAGTCGCTCTTCGATGGGCTGCTGGACGGACGCGACATGCTGACGAACATGCATGCCAACACGACCATCCCCGAGATTCTCGGTGCGGCCCGTGCATACGAGGTCACCGGTGCTGAAGTCTGGCGCCGCATCGTGGAAGCGTATTGGGACTGGGCGGTCGTTCGCCGAGGCACGTTCTGCACCGGCGGACAGACCTCTGGCGAGATCTGGACACCGCCATTCGCATTCGCTGCTCGTCGTGGGGACAAGACGCAAGAGCACTGCGGCGTGTACAACATGATTCGTCTCGCCGACGTCCTGATGCGATGGACAGGCGACCTCTCCTACGCCGACTACATCGAACGCAACCTCTATAACGGCATCCTCGCCCAACAGAATCCGCGAACCGGTATGGTGGCCTATTTCCTCCCGTTGGAGGGCGGAGCGCGGAAGGCGTGGGGGAGCCCAACCGAAGACTTCTGGTGCTGTCATGGCACGCTAGTGCAGGCGCACACCCGCCACGCGGAGCTGGTCTTCTACACGGCAGATGATGGCACCCTCACGATCGCGCAGTTCATCGCCGCGCACGCCCGGGTGGCGGTCGATGGTGGAGTGGCAGAAGTACGCGTCAAGCTGCTCGACAACGCGGAATACGTTGGCCCGGACTCGAACGCCGGGGCGGCCGGAGATCTTCATCGTCCGTCTGCTCTGCGGATCAGAGTGGAGATCGATGGGCCCGAAGCACCGCTGCGCGTGCGGCTACGTATCCCGGAGTGGATCGAAGGTGTGCCGTTGACCTCGAACGATGCGCTGTTCGAGACCGTCGACGGGGTGCTCGTGCTCAACCACCCTGGTGGACGAAGCAGCGTCGACATCGCTTTCCCGTTCTCGCTGCGAACGGTGGCGATTCCCGACGAACCCGAGACAGTCGCCTTCATGGAGGGGCCGGTCGTCCTCGCGGGGCTCGTCGACCGTGAGATCTCGCTTCGTGGAGACCTGGATGCGCCGGCAGCGCTGCTCAGACCCGATGACGAGCGACATTGGACGCAGTGGCGCACGCGCTATCGCACGGCCGGGCAGACGGCCGGCATTCGCTTCTTGCCTCTGCACGAGGTCGTCGACGAACAGTTCTCGGTGTACTTCCCGATCACGACGCACGCGTGAAGAAGGCGGGCGACAGCACCGCTGTCGCCCGCCTTCTGTACCAGTTCAGTCGAGCTGCAGCTCGATCGTCGCGAAGGAGTGCGGCGGAAGAGTCACGGTCAAGGCTCCACCCTCCAGTCGCACATCGAGCGGCTTCGGCGCCACGCGCCCAGGGGCATCGGCGTCGTTGAAGTCCGAGGTGCTCTCGCCGGTCAGCACCCGCGCACGCGCAACAGTGGCGTTGCGCCCGCGCAGGTCGATATTCACCGTGCAGTCGTCATCGGTCGACATGTGGGTGAGGGAGAGCAGCGCGTTGCCGTCCTTGGTCGATGCCGACATCGAAACGAGCGGGAGTTCCTGGCCGCGCACTTTCTGGGACGGCGCCTCGAGCAGATGCGTGGTGAGCTGCTGCGCATCCTGATGGCCCTTGTTCATCTCGAACACGTGATACGTCGGGGTGAGGACCATCGCCTCCCCGTCGGTGAGGATCATCGCCTGCAGCACGTTCACGGTCTGCGCGATGTTCGCCATCGACAGCCGTCGGGCGTGACGGTGGAAGATGTCGAAATGCAGACCCGCGACGAGGGCGTCCCTGACGGTGTTTTGCTGGAACAGGAATCCAGGGTTGGTCCCCTCCTCCGCATTCCACCAGGTACCCCACTCATCGCAGACGAGGCTGACCCGGTTGAGGGGATCGTATGAGTCCATGACGGCGATATGCCCGCTGATGACGCGTTCCATGTCGGCGGCGTATGCCATCGTCTCGTAGAACTGCGTGTCGCTGAACCCACTCGCGTCCTCCGTGTTGATCCCGGATCCGGAGTGCGTGTAGTAGTGGAACGAGATCGCCTGATAGGGAAGGTTCCCGTACAGGGTGCAGCCGTGGCATTCGGTGAGCGTCTTCATGAGGACGCGTGTCCAGTCGAGGTCATCCTCGTTGGCGCCGGCCGCGATGCGAACCAGCTTGTTCTTGCCGTGGTTGTGGCAGAACGTCGCGTAGCGACGCGCTTCCTCTGCGTAGTATTCCGCGGACATGTTGCCGCCGCATCCCCACGCCTCGTTGCCGAGTCCCCAGAACGGCACAAGCCACGGCTCATCGCGACCATTCTCACGGCGCAGTCGTGCCATCGGGCTGTCATCGCCGCGAGTCAGGTACTCGACCCATTCGGACATCTCCTGAACCGTGCCGCTGCCGACGTTGCCGTTGACGTATGCGTCGGTGCCGAGCAGGTCGCACAGGTCCATGAACTCGTGCGTCCCGAAGTGGTTGTTCTCCACCACGTCGCCCCAGTTCGTATTGGCGATCTTCGGACGATCCTCACGCGGGCCGATGCCGTCGCGCCAGTGGTACGTATCGGCGAAGCATCCTCCAGGCCAGCGGAGGTTGGGGATGTTGAGATCGCGCAGCGCCTCCACGATGTCGAGGCGGATGCCACGCTCGTTCGGGATGGCGGAGTCTTCGCCCACCCAGAAGCCGTCGTAGATGCAGCGGCCGAGATGCTCGGCGAAATGCCCGTACACGTGGCGGCTGATCTGATGACCGGTCACATCTAGGTCGATGATCGCGCGCGCGGAAGAAGTCAACGCGTTCTCCAATGATTTTCGGTGGTGAGGGGGACGAGCGACGGACGCTCCGCGGTGGTCGTGAGATCGATTCGTCGACCGGAACGTGCCGACTCCATCAGTGAGGTCATGATCTCAAGCACGTGGAGAGCGATGGTGCCGTCGGCGCGGCCACCGCCTCCTGAGGTGAAGTCGAGCAGGCCGATGCCGCGCCCGGCATTCTCATAGCCGGCGCGGGGCGTCACTGCCGTCCACTGACCTTCACGGGGGCGGCGCAGACGCACCTGGCCGTTGAAGTTATTCGGATCCGGCAGGGAGAGAGTGCCGGTCTCACCGTGCACCTCGATCGGCGCGGCATCCGTCGCTGCGCCGTCGAAGCTGAAGGTGACCGTCGAGACGGCACCGCCGACGTGCTCGAGAATCCCGGTGACGTGGGTGTCGATCTCGACAGGGATGTCTTCCCCCGCGCGAGGCCCAGACGCGATGCGTCGCACGCTCTTCGGCCGTGAAGACGCACCGGATACCCGCGCGACCGGGCCGAGGAGGTGGAACAGAGACGTGAGGTAGTACGGGCCCATGTCGAGCATGGGACCACCGCCAGGCCGGTAGTAGAAGTCGGGATTCGGATGCCATGCCTCATGTCCCGCCGAGACCCAGGTGGCCACGGCCGCGACCGGGCGGCCGATCTCGCCATCATCCACGACGGCGCGGGCGGTCTGGATGCCGGTACCGAGCACAGTGTCGGGCGCAGAGCCCACCCACGCCGAGCCTGCAGCGTCGATGATGCCGCGGGCCTCCGGCATGGCGGGCGCCAAGGGCTTTTCGCCGTACACGTTTTTGCCGTGCTGCAGTGCAGCCAGCGCGACCTCTGCGTGGGCCGCGGGAATCGTCAGATTCAGGACCGTCTGCACGTTCGGGTCGGCGACGAGTTCGTCGACCGTCAGTGCGCGACAACCTGGGAACTGAGCGGCGACCGCGGCAGCCCTTCCCGCGTCAAGATCCGCTGTTGCAGCGATCCGCACACCGGGGTGTGCTCCCAACGTCTCCAGATACTGGCCGGAGATGACTCCTAGACCGACTATTCCGATACCGTGCGGCTCGCCCACAGCATTCCTCTCTCGATGATTGTGCGGACGTTGACGTCACGCAATATGACGGGGCTGTGCCCCGGTGTGGCAACGAAGATCCGGCCCTGGCCCCACTCGCGTGTCCAGACGGCGGGAGAAACGATGGGGCGATGCCACGGATGGTACGGCTGCACAGGGTGCGTGGTCGTCGCCAGCACATCGTTGAGATCGTCAGTGAGCACCCAGTACTGCTCTGTGCGCAGGGTGAAGTCTTCGAGGCCGGCCATGATCTCGTGATCGCGGCCGAGATCGGTGAGATCCACCGTGTAGCAGAGGTAGTTGTCCGTCTCGTCGCCCGCGCAGGAGTCGGGATGCTTCGACGGATGCGTCGCGAATTGTCCGCCGATGAGCTGGAGGTAGTCCGAGTTGTTGCGGTACGAATCAGCGATGCCGCCGTGCCAACCGGCAAGACCTGTCCCACGCTCGACCGCCCGGCGTAGACCCTTGAAAGCGTCGGCGGAGATGCTGGACATCGTGACCGACTGGACGATGAGGTCGATCTCCGTCATCACGTTCTCATCGGCGTAAACCTCGTTTGAGTCCTCGACGCGTACCTCGAAGCCGTTCTGTTCGAGAAACGGAAGGAACATGTCGGTGGATTCCACCGGACGGTGGCCTTCCCAGCCGCCCCGGACGACCAGGGCCTTTCGAGCGGTCATAAGAGTGCTCCTTCCACTGCGGTATATCTGCTCTCTGAGGAGGCGCTGCGCTCAACGGCATCCAGCACGCGCTGCACGTGGGCTGCCTCCTGGAAGCTCGGATTTGGTGTGTGCTGGTCTGTGATCGCGCGGACGAAATCAACGATCTGATGGGTGAAGAGGTGTTCGTAGCCCAAGCCGTGTCCGGCCGGCCACCATGCGCCGGCATACGGGTGCTCTGGTTCCGTGACATCTATGCGGCGGAAGCCCTGCTCGCCGGCGGGCAGAAGCGCATCGTAGAACTGCAACTCGTTCATGAACGAGAAGTCGAAGGCAACAGATCCTCGGTCGCCATTGATCTCGATGCGATTGGCATTGCGATGGCCGGTGGCCATCCGGGTCGCCTCGAAGACGCCCAACGCGCCGTCCGCGAAGGTGGCGGTGAATGCGGTGGCGTCGTCTACTGTGACGGCTTCGCGCGGCGCATCCGCACCTCCGTGTCCGCCGAGACCGACGCGTTCATCCAGGCGAGGCCGCGTGGGAACGAACGTCCGGAGCATCGCGGAGACCCCAGTGATCGATGATCCGGTCAGCCACTGGGCGGTGTCGATGCTGTGAGCGCCGATGTCTCCGAGCGCACCAGAGCCCGCGCGCTGCCGGTCCAGGCGCCACGTGAACGAAGCATCGGGGTCACTCAACCAGTCCTGCAAGTACTGCGCGCGGACGTGTCGAATCTGCCCGATCCGCCCTTCCTCGATGAGGCGTTTGGCGAACGCCAGGGCAGGCGTGCGTCGATAGCTGAATCCACACATGCTGACGACCCCACGGGCGGCGGCGAGCGCTGCGGCATCCGACATGCGGTCGGCGTCGATGGTGTCATTGGCGAGTGGCTTCTCGCACAGCACGTGCTTTCCCGCGGCGAGAGCGGCCAGAGCGATTTCGGCGTGCGTGTGCCCCGGCGTGCAGATGTCGACGATGTCGATGTCGTCGCGGGCGACTGCCGCTGCCCAGTCGTCGGAGGACTCTGGCACACCGAACTCGGTGGCTGCGGCGGCAGCGCGAGCACCGTCGCTGCCGACCAGGAGCGCGACCTCCGGTGCAGACGAAAGATCGAAGAACCGGGGAGCCGTTCGCCAGGCATGGGCGTGCATGCGCCCCATGAATCCGGTTCCGATGATGGCTACCCGCAGCGTCGTCGTCATTGAACTGTTCCTTCGCCATTGATGGGTGCGTAAGTGGATCGCGAGAAACATTGCCAGTTTCGGTGGCGGAAGTCTCAGAAATTGCGCAAAATAGGCAAATGCCCCGCCCGCTTCGAATCACGCTCGCCCGCGTGGCGGACGTCGCCGGTGTCAGTGTGTCGACGGCGTCACGCGCGTTGCGAGGGCGCGGTGACATGGCACCTGATACGAGGTCCCGCGTCCTGCAGGCGGCACGCGCGCTGGGCTACACCGTCGCGGGTGAATCACGCGGACGCCCGCGTGGCGGTACATCCCTCGTCTTCGACCTCGTACTGGGGCACTTCCACGATCCCTACACCGATGAGGTGACGGCTGGCGCGCGTACTGCCGCGGCACAGTTGCGGTACGATCTGGTGCTCACTGCCGAGCGCGACGACCCCAGTGACGATTGGCCCCAGCGAATCCGATCGCGGGGCACTGCCGGTGTGATTCTCGGGCTTATCGCGCCCACCGCACCGCAGATGGCTTTGATGCGTCGTGCGGGAATTCCCGTCGTACTTCTTGAACCGCCTTCGGAAGCGCCGATGAAGCTGCCGAGCATTCGCACCACCGATCACGCGGGTGGGGCGGCGGCCGCGGAACACCTGATCGACCGAGGAGTTCGACGGTTCATCGTCATCGGAGGTGCGCCCTCCTACCGGTATGGCCGCGGTCGGGTGGAAGGGTTCCTCGAGACCCTCGCCAAGGCCGTCCCCGGTGCGCCTTATGTGCGCACGGACGCTGACTGGAGCGCGATGGAGGCATGGCGCTCCTGCGCCCGTGCGCTCACCGAGCTCGGCGGTGCAGGGCCGATCGGGCTCTTCGCGTGTTCTGACGAGATGGCTGCCGGGGCCTACCGCGCGATTGCTGAGGCCGGTCTGATGATCCCCCGAGATGTGCTGGTCATCGGGTTCGACGACGTGCGCGGCGCCCGGTGGTTGCATCCATCGCTGACGACGATCCGGCAACCGATCAGGGAGATGGCGGCTGCGGCAGTGCACACTCTTGCCAGGGCCGTAGCAGGCGACGAAATCGACGACGAGGTGATCAGCCTTCCCACAGAGCTCGTCGCCCGTGGATCGACAAGGGCGACGTTCATTCCCTCGGTCTGAGATCGATCTCTAGGCTATCTTTCACCCTGCTGATTGAGCAGAATGGAATCATGCGCGCCGCAAAGATCATCCATCTCACCGCCGAGAATGTCTCCATCATCGTTGCTCAACTCGAAGATCGTCTACCGATAATCGTGCACTGGGGAGTGCGAATCATCGCTACCGACGAAGAGCTGCGCGCCTTCGTTCTCGCCGAGGAACGCCCGGGAATGAGCGGAATATCTGACGTTCCATACCGTCCATCGATCTTGCCCGAGCACTCCTCCGGCTGGTTTGGTCGCCCGGGGCTTGAGCTGCATCGGGACGGGGCCGCGTGGGCTCCACGCTTCTCGGTTCAGTCGATCGAAGTAGACGGTGTGCCGCTGAGTGGCGGCGTCGCGCAGAGCGGCGCGGGGTCCTTGTCTGTTGTAGCAGTCGATGAGTGGGCGCAGATTGCACTGAAAGTGGAGATCGATCTCATCCCGGCAGGTCTGCTGCGAACGCGAGCACACGTGCGCAACACCGCCGAGGGGTCGGAGACACTGCATGTGCAGTCGGTATCGGTGTCTCTTCCGATTCCGGTGTGGGCGAGCGAGGCGCTCGACTTCACCGGAAGATGGGCGCACGAGCGCATCCCGCAGCGGCATCCGGTCGTGCGCGGCACGCACTTGCGGGAATCGCGGCGGGGGAGAACGGGGCTTGACGCAACGATGGTCGTCGCTGCCGGTGTTCCTGGCTTCTCGTCTGATGCCGGCGAAGTATGGCTCGCACATGTCGGGTTCAGCGGAAACCACGAGCACGGTCTCGAACGCGGCGACGCTGCGCTTGCGTTCCGTGGCGGCGAGCTTCTCCTGCCCGGTGAGGTGAGGCTGGCCAGTGGCGAGGAATATGCGACCCCGTGGGTCTTCGGCAGCTACGGCGTCGGACTCGACGAGGCCGCCGCACGCTTCCATGCGTATCTGCGATCGATGTCCCGATCCTCGACCCGCCCTCGCCCCGTCACGCTCAATGTGTGGGAGGCGGTGTACTTCGACCAAGACTGGGACACTATCGTCGAGCTGGCTGAGCAAGCGGCAGATCTGGGCATCGAACGTTTCGTGTTGGACGACGGGTGGTTCCAGGGTCGCCGGGACGACCGCGCGGGCCTGGGAGACTGGTCCGCCGACCCCTCTGTGTGGCCGGATGGGCTGCGCCCGCTCGCCGACCGAGTTCGAGAGCTCGGAATGGAGTTCGGGCTGTGGGTCGAGCCGGAGATGATCAACGAAGATTCCGATCTCGCTCGGGCTCACCCGGACTGGATTCTTCGCGCGCGGCCCGAGCTCCCCGCGCTCTTCCGATTCCAGCAGGTGCTGGACCTCACGAACCCCGATGCTTACGCGCACATCCTTGGTGTCTTGGACGGCCTTGTCTCCGAGATCGGCGTTGCCTATCTGAAGTGGGACCACAACCGAGACCTGATCGAGGCGGGCCATCCCGAGACCGGAGGCGCCGCCGTTCATGCGCAGACGCTCGCGGTGTACCGGATGCTGGACGAGCTCCGCGAACGTCATCCTGCGCTCGAGATCGAGAGCTGCGCGTCGGGTGGCGGTCGGGTCGACCTCGGCATCCTCGAGCGCACAGATCGGGTGCACCCCTCGGATAGTCACGACCCCGTCGATCGGTTCCACATCCTGCGATGGACTGGGCTGCTCGTCCCGCCGGAGATGCTCGGCTCGCATGTCGCCTCTGCGGTATCAAGCGTGACAGGACGCTCGCACAGCCTGCACTTCCGTTGCGCCGTGGCATTCCTCGGGCATTTCGGAATCGAGTGGGATGTCCGAGAATTGTCTGGGCATGAGCGTGACGAAATTCGGCATTGGATTGCACTTCACCGTCGGTTCCGCGGGCTCATTCAGACTGGCCGTCAGGTCGGTGGCGGAGAGCTCGACTCATCAGGCCCCGCAATGCGCGGCGTCGTAGCTGCGGATCGATCAGAAGGTCTGTTCACGATCGTGACCCCCGCTGCGACCGCGGAGACCCGGACTCGCGTGCGATTCGCGGGACTCGACGACGACCGCAGTTACCGGGTGGCCGTCAGCGCCTCGGAGACGCTCGGCCCCCCATGGCAAGTGTCGGACTGGCTCCGTGACGCACCCGCCCTCGGCGCCGAGGATGACCCGCGGCCGCTCTCCGGCGCGATGCTGCGTCTGGTCGGTCTGGAGTTCCCGACGTTCCATCCCGAACGTGCGGCGATCGTCCACCTCAGCGCAGCCAGCTGAGGTGGACGATCGCGGTGCGTGAGGCGCGCGCTCAGCCCTTGAAAGCGCCGTCCATGATTCCCGCGACCATTCGGCGGCCAACGAAGAAGAACACGATCAGCAGCGGGAGCGTGGCAAGGAACGACCCGCCCATTGTCAGCGCCAGGTCGATCGTGCGGTTGGCCTGCAGCTGCTTCAGCGCGATCTGCACGGTGAACAGCTCTGGCGACTTCAATACGATGAACGGCCACATGAAGTCGTTCCATACCCCGGTGAAGGTGATGAGTCCGAGTACGAACACGGCCGGGCGAACGACCGGGAACCCGATCCGCCAGAAGACCTGCCAGCTGTTGCAACCGTCGATGCGCGCGGCGTGCATCAGCTCGTCGCTCAGAGTCGTTGCCATGTGCTGACGCATCCAGAAGATTCCGAAGGCGCTCGCGAGCCCTGGCACGATGATCGCCTGCAGCGTGTCGACCCAATCTAGCCACGAGATGATCAGGTACTGCGGGATCACGCTCAGCTGCGCCGGCACCGTCATCGTCAGCAGCACGATGACGAACAGCGCGTTGCGTCCGCGGAACTCGAGCTTCGCGAATGCGAACCCGGCCAGTGCGCACAGGAGCGAGGCGATCACCGCGATCGAGAGGGACACGATGACGCTGTTGAGCAGAGATTGGAAGAACGGGACCGTCTCGAAGACTTTTTGCGCGATGTCGAAGAAATTGAACCCGGGGTACAGTCGCGGCGGGATGGATGTCACCGCGGACGCACCAACTGAAGCGATGACGAACATGTAATACAGCGGGAAGACGCTCGCCAGCACAGCGATGATGAGCATCGCATAGACGAGCCAGGAGACCTTCCCGACCCGTCCTCCGCGCTTGCGCGGACGTTTGACCGGCGCGGCGAACGCTTCCTGTGGGGACTGAGGGATTGCCTGATCGACGACGTCGGACATCAGCTGGCCTTCCGTGTGCGGGTGGTAAGGAAGAAGTTGATGAGCGACACGATGACCACGATGACGAAGAGCGCGACGCCGATCGCCGAGCCGTAGCCGAACTCAAACTGTCCGAAGCCCTGTTCGTACAGGAACAGCGCCAGCGTCTGACACTGTCGTCCGCCTCCGCAGGTGAGTCCCGATTCCGGAGCAACGAGCAGTGGTTCTGTGAAGATCTGCAGCCCGCCGATCGTAGACATGATGACGGTGAAGATGATCATCGGGCGCAGGGAGGGGATCGTCAGATGGATGAACTGCTGCCAGCCCGAAGCACCATCCACAGATGCTGCTTCATACATCTCTCGAGGCATGGCCTGAAGCCCGGCGAGGTAAAGGAGCGTGTTGTAGCCGAACCAGCGCCACATCACCATCGATGAAATGACGATCCACGACCCGACCTGCGTCGAGAGGAAGTTGACTGGATCAATCCCGAACAGGTCCAGCACCCAGTTGATGAGACCGAAGTTCTTGTCGAATATCTGCGCGAACACGAGCGCCGTCGCCGCCACCGAGGTGATGTACGGAATCAGCAGCGCCATCCGGAAGAAGTTCGCCATCTTCAGTGCGGCGTGGTTGAGGAGGTGTGCGAGTCCCAGAGCCAGGAGTAGCTGCGGGATCGTCGAGATCAGGAAAATGCCAAACGTGTTCACGAAGGCGTTCCAGAATCGCGGATCCTGGAAAAGGCGCTCGAAGTTGGCAAGCCCCACGAACGTCTGTTCCCCGATCGGGTTCCAATCGAACAGTGCGACGTAGAACGTGAAGACCAGGGGGAACAGCCCGAAGACCGCGAAGATCACGAAGAACGGCGCGATGTACAGGTATGGCGCCGCACGCTCGGCTCGGGACTGGCGGATTCGTCGTGCCGGTGGGTGGTCGCGCTTGCGGATTTTTTGGACGGGGATGGCGGTTGCTGTCTCGGTCATCTTCGTACCTCGGTCAGGGTGGTGGCTCGACGTTCGACGAGCCACCACCAACGGGAATGGGGGTCAACCACCGAGTGATGCCTTGGCGCTGTCCAAGGCGGCCTGCCAGGCGTCGTCAGGTTTGACGTTTCCCACCTCCATGTCGACGAGAACGTTGAGCAGTGCTCCACCGATGGCGCTGGTGTCCGGCCCGTTGTAGAACGAGTTGAACTGCAACACGGAGTCGCTGATGACCGCACCGACCGCGGAATCCCCATAGAACGGATTCGTGTACTCGAGGACCTCAGGGCTCTCCAGCGCATCTTTGGCGGCAGGGAACGTGCCTGTCGTAGCGAAGTGCTCGGTCTGTCCTTCCGGTGACAGCATCGTTTCGATGTACTTCCAGGCAGCCTCGGGGTTCTTCGCTCGGGCCGGGATCGCGATGACACTACCGCCCCAGTTGCCGCCGACGCCCGGGATCGAAGCAATGCGCCAGAGGCCCTTGGTGTCTGGCGCATCATTCTCGATACCGGAGAGGATCCATGAAGGAGCGGTTGTGACGGCGAACGCGCCGTTCGCCCTGCCGGGCGCCGAACCGGATGACCACGCTGCGATTCCGGCGCTGATGCCAGCGTCGTACGCGCGGACGGCGATGTCGAACGCTTCCTCGACCTCAGGGTTGGTGTCGTAGACCAGCTCACCGTCGGGAGAGTAGTACTTCTCGGAGACCTGGTTGACGGCCGAGAAGAACACGGAGGTCTCGACGTTATCGACGAACGGCTTGCCGGTCGCTTCGGTGTATTTCTCACCCATCTCGATGAAGCCGTCCCAGGTCGACCACATCTCCGCGACCTCCGCCGGGTCAGTCGGCAGGCCCGCTGCCTCGAAGAGGTCGGCGCGGTATGCGAAGCTCAGTCCGCCCACGTCGGTCGGGATGCCGATGAGCGAGCCGTCCTCGGCGGTCGCAGCGTCAACGGCCCAGTCGAGATAGCTATCGCCGAGGTCGTCACCGCCCAGGGTGCGCAGGTCGAGGAAGTTGCCGGCGTTCTCGACGAACTTGGGCAGATCGTCGGTCTGGATCATGACCAGATCCGGAACCTTGCCTCCCGCGAGTGCTGCGGTCAGTGCAGTCGCGGTCTCGGTTGTGCTACCGACCTCGGAGAGCTTCACCTTGGCGTCTGGGTTCTCTTCCAGATAGCGGTCGACGGAGTCCTTCTGTCCGATTCCAGTGAACGACCAGAACTCGAACTCGGCATTCGGGTCGTCGGATCCAGCGCCGGTTCCTCCAGACGAGCATCCGGACATTGCGAGCGCGAGCGCGCCCACCAGTGCGACGGGTAATGCGATTTTGCGACGGTTCACAAACTGCTCCTCTTCTTCGGGGACATGTGATCAGGGGCCATGTGATTACGGGACATGATGATCGGGAGAGAACGATCTCTCAGGGGCACACGATAACCCGCGTGTCCATGGAAAGGCAACCCCCAGTTCGACGAACCGGGCTCTCTGCGCGGGGGAGGACCACGTCCAGCGTTCAATGGACTGGAACCCGTCCGGGCGGATGTGCAAGTATGCAATGATCAGCAACGTGAGAGATCGATCTATCACAATTCGCAGATCACCTGGGAGAGGGAGTAATGGCTAGACCCACGATCATCGACGTCGCCAAAGCCGCCGGCGTCTCTCGCGCCACTGCAGCGCGCGTGCTGGCTGGCGCCACCAACGTCGATCCGGCCATGACGTCTGCCGTCGCTCGCGAGGCAGCGAGCCTGGGCTACGAGACGAACTTCGCCGCGCGGATGCTACGCGGAGGCCGCGCCGGAGCGATCGGTCTGGTGATCGCGTTCAACCAGCTCGGCAGTATCAACGGCACGTTCTTCGCCTCCGCACTGAAGGGCGCTGCGAAGGGCCTCTCCGCGGGCGACGTACAGCCGGTGTTGCTGCCTGCAGACGACGAGGACCGCGACAGGATCCCCAAGTTTCTCCGATCGGGCGCCGTTGATGGCGTGATCGTCATCCTCCAGCACGAGATCACGCACCTGGTCGATGCGCTGGCCGATTCTCCCGTGCCGATCGCCTGGGTGGGGAGACCGCACGGCGACATCGGCCCCGACTCCATCGTCGTCGACTCCGACAACTTCGGGGGTGGCATCCTCGCCGCGCGTGCGCTCGTAGAGGCCGGACGGCGAAAGATCGGCATCATCACCGGCCCACCGGACATGGAGCAGGCGAACCAGCGCACACGAGGCTGGACAGAGGAATTGACGCGCTCCGGCATCGCTCCAGGACCGATGGTCCACGGCGATTTCACCGTCGACAGCGGCATGGCGGCGATGACCAGGCTTCTGCAGCGTGCACCTGATCTCGACGGCGTCTTCGCGTCATCCGATTTGATGGCAGCTGGCGCGATGCGCGTGCTGCAGGCGGCGGGACGTCGTGTCCCGCTGGATGTGTCGCTCGTCGGATTCGACGACGTGCTCATCGCCACTACCTCAGAGCCGCCGCTGACCACTGTGCGTCAACCGCTCGAGGAGATGGGGCGGGCAGCGGCCGAGGCGCTGATCGCGACCGTCTACGGACGCGTGGCCGAGAAGGAGCAGATTCTTCCGACGACGCTGGTCCGCAGAGAGTCGCTGTAGGCCCATGACCGCGGCCCGTAGACGCAAGGTGGTCGTCAGCACCGATGCGAAGAACGAGGCGGACGATCAGTTCGCCATCGTGCACGCGCTGCTCACCCGGACTCTCGATGTGCGCGGTGTGCTTCCTGCGCACTTCGGCAGGCAGGGGAGTCTCGCAGCCTCTCGCCAAGAGGTCGACCTGCTCCAGCAACTTCTCGGAAGTGCACGGCAGCCGGCCTCCGTCCATGATGGTGCCGAGGCAGCACTACCAGATGCCGGCACCTCGGCCCCTTCGGCGGCATCGCGGTTCCTCGCGGAGGAAGCAGCCGCGGACGATCGACGTCTGTGCATCGCCGTGCTTGGACCGCTCACCGACGTGGCATCCGCTCTTCTCGAGTATCCGGAATTCCAACAGCACGCTCCTCTGGTGGTCTGGGTGGGCGGACCGCCCTATGAAGGTGTCGTCGGCTATTCACCCGAATTCAACCTGATCAACGATGTCCATGCCGCGAACGTGGTGATGGCATCCGGCGTCGAGGTCTGGCAGGTTCCGATGTCGACCTACACGATGATCGGGGTCGGGCATGCCGAACTGGAGGAACGACTGCGCGGGACGAGCCCGCTCGGGGACTACCTCGTCGACCAGCTCGTGGAATTCAACAGCACCGTCGAATACGGACCCATGGATTTTCGATCGCTCGGTGACAGCCCGGCGATTGGTGCGCTGATGAATCCGCTTGCTGCGCGATGGAGTCTGCGTCCGCCGCCACGGTTCACGGCCACTGGAGAAATGGACGGCACGCATGATGAGGGGCGTCGCATTCGGGTGTGCGAAGCATTCGATACACGGTGGCTGATTGAAGACATGTTCGCCAAGATCCGCGCGTTCGGTGCTGGCACCCGCGCTGCCGCTTCAACATGACAGACCTCCGGTTCGAGACCCGAACGCCAGCGCCGACGTGGGAAGACGGGCTCATCGTGGGCAGCGGCCGGGTGGGCGCCCTGGTCCATGGCAGCCCACACCAATTGCTCGTGTCCTTCGCTCACGAGCGGTTCTTCCTCCCCGCGAATGCGCGACCTGCCGCACCCGACCTCAGCCCTGTGCTCCCCGAACTGCGTGAGCGCCTGCTCTCTGGCGACAGCGCTGGTGCATCCGACCTCATGGGCGACGCCGCGAGAGCAGCCGGATATGACGGGCTGGTGTGGACAGATCCGCTCGGCATGTGCGCGACCCTGTCGCTGACGATGCAGGGAGGAGTCGCGAGCTTCTCTCGCACGATCGATCTGGCGCGCGGAACTGTCTCCGTGTCGTGGGCTGATGATCATGGCGGATCTCATCGGGTACACCTCGTCGCACCGCGAGGATTCGATACGGTCTGGATCGCGATCGAATCCGACCGCCCGTCCGAGATCGTGGCGTGCCTGATGCTTGATGCCGCAGACGCCGACCCAGCGGCATCCTTCGCTCCCGACTACTCGGGCACCGTGTCTGCGGCCGTTCATGCCGGAGGTCCGGGACTACTGGACGTTCTCGACAGCGATGGCACCCGGCTGGCCTCGGTGCAGGCGACTGCCGCCGCCACCTGGATGCAGGGGCAAGGGCCAAAAGAGCTGAGCGCCCACCTCGAAGCCTCCCCCGGGTGGATGCAACTGCTGCGCTTCGACATCTCGGTCGTGGGCCGTCCCGCTCTCCCCGCTCCAGACGCGGACTGGGAGAGCATCCTGGAGACGCAGACCGCCGGCCATGAAGCGCTCGTACGCTCCTCGATGCTCGACCTGAACGGCGAGGGCGACACAACCGTGGAGGAGGTGTGGGACGCCGCCCGCTCCGGTGATCCAGCGGCCCGCCGACGCGCAGTGGAAATCGCCTACGCGTCAGGGCGGTCCCACATCATCGCCGCGACCGGAGAACTGCCGCCAACCCTTCAGGGCGTGTGGCAGGGGACGTGGAAGCCGGCCTGGTCGGCGGACTACACGCTCAATGGCAACGTGCAGAACGGTGCGCTCGCGGGCGTCATCCCGACCGGTACGCCGGAGCTTGCCCGTTCGCTGCTCGACCTGATTCTGCCGTTCCTCGATGACTACCGAGAAAATGCCGCCCGAATCTTCGGCGCAGAAGGGATGTTGCTGCCATCCCGGATGTCGACCCATGGCAAGGCCGATCACTTCAACGCACAGTTCCCCCACCTGTTCTGGGTGGGATGCGGTGGCTGGGTGTTGCGATTCGCCGCCGATATCGTGTCGACCACCGGGGATCGGACCGTGGTCGATGACCGGTTGTGGGCGCTGGTGGAGGGGGTGCTGCGGTTCGGGGAGACGGCCACGGAACTGCGTGACGATACGCGTCATTTCGTACCGAGCTATTCGCCGGAAAACACTCCGACGGATCAGCGCTCGCCGTTGGCAGAGGACAGCACGATCGATGTCGCCATCTTCCGTGATGCCGCACGATCCGCCGAGATACTCGGCCGCGCCCGTGACGATGACTCCCTGAACGCGCGGTGGGCCGCGCTCAGCGGGAGTCTGCCCGATTATCGGATCGCCGACGATGGCACCCTCGCCGAATGGAGCAGCGGTCCGTGGCAGGAGAACCTCGCGCACCGGCACGTATCCCAGCTCTACCCGCTCTGGTACGAGGCGGATGCCGCGTTCGAAGGCGAGCATGCTCCGGCGCTCCGTGCGGCCGCACTGGCAACAATTCACAGCAAGATCGCCTGGCGTGCTGCTGATCCCACGCCTCCACCCGGACGAATGGAGATGGCTTTCGGACTGGTGCAGCTCGGCATCGCGGCCGCGGCGCTCGGCGATGCCGCGTCAGCACTGAGGTGCGCAGAATGGCTGGCCATTGACCACTGGCGTCCCAGCCTCACCACGACGCACGACGCCGGAAAGATCTTCAACCTCGATGCAAGCGGTGGCCTTCCGGCGGTCGTTGCCGCGATGCTGTTCTCGTCGACTGCCGACACGCTCACAGTGCTCCCCGCGATCCCGGAGGAGTGGGAAAGCGGCGTCATCACAGGATTGCGAGCGCGGGGCGGTGTGGTCGTGGACCGGTTGGAGTGGGATCTGGATGGATGCCTGATCGATCTGCGACGGCTTCCGGAGGCCAGGTGGCTCAACCCCGAAGGCCGGCTCGAGCTGCGATCCGGCCGCGCCTTCGGTATCGACGGTCAGGAGGGTCGTGACGTGGTGCTGTATCCGGGGCAATCCACCACGCTTCGCCTGCGATGGACGTCTGTGGCTTGACGGCGCCGCGTGCTCGCCGTGCCACCCCAGCCCCTTCCCACCTGCCACCGCGTACCCTGGACACATGACTGAGTCCTCCGCCATCCGCTCGACGGGTCCCGCCAAACCGCAGGTGCGTCCGCGGACAGAGGGCTGGACCCAGAAGAAGGACGAGAGCGGGCGTCCACTGCTGCAGTTCGCGAGCCCGAAGCGTGGCAAGCCGCCCGTGCACCTCGCTGACCTCACGCCCGACGAGCGCGTCGAGAAGGTCAAGGAGCTGGGGCTTCCCGGCTTCCGCGCCAAGCAGCTGTCCACCCATTACTTCACGCACTACACCTCCGATCCGGCTGCGATGACTGACCTTCCGGCCGATACCAGGCAGCAGCTGGTCACCGGCATGCTGCCCCCGCTGCTCACCGAGGTGCGGCGTCTGGAGACAGACAAGGGCGACACCATCAAGTTCCTCTGGCGCCTGCATGACGGCGCCCTCGTCGAGTCGGTGCTGATGCGCTACCCGGGCCGGATCACGCTGTGCGTGTCGAGCCAGGCCGGGTGCGGCATGAACTGCCCGTTCTGTGCCACTGGCCAGGCGGGACTGACCCGCAACATGTCGTCTGCGGAGATCATCGAGCAGATCGTCCGCGCGAACCGTCTGATCGCCGAAGGTGGTCTGGGCGGCAAGAAGTCTGATGATCACAGCATGGAGCGTGTCTCCAACATCGTCTTCATGGGTATGGGAGAGCCACTCGCGAACTACAAGCGAGTGATGGATGCGGTGCGCACCATGGTCGAGCCGCAGCCGAACGGCCTGGGCATGAGCGCCCGCGGCATCACCATTTCGACCGTCGGGCTGGTTCCCGCCATCCGCAAGCTCTCGAACGAGGGCATCCCGGTGACGTTCGCACTGTCGTTGCATGCTCCGGATGACCACCTGCGCGACGAGCTCATTCCGGTGAACTCGAAGTGGAAGGTCGACGAAGCACTGGATGCTGCGCGCGAGTACTACGAGAAGACCGGCCGTCGCGTGTCGATCGAGTACGCGCTCATCAAAGACATGAACGACCACGCATGGCGCGCCGACCTGCTCGCCACGAAGCTCAATGAGCGTGGCCGCGGCTGGGTGCACGTGAACCCGATCCCGCTGAACCCGACTCCTGGTTCGGTGTGGACCTCATCTACCCGCGCGGTGCAGCACGAGTTCGTACGCAGGCTCAACGACGCCGGCATCCCGACCACTCTCCGCGACACCCGCGGCAAGGAGATCGACGGGGCGTGCGGTCAGCTCGTCGCCACGACCGAGGATGAGGCCGCGGCCGCAGCCATGTGAGCGCTCGGCGCATCCGCGGATGATGCGGCGAGGGACACCACCGCTGCGAGGGTTCTCGCGCGCTGCGCGGGGTGGGCGCGAGCGTGTAGCGCCATCGATCGCACCAAACTGATGATGGCCGGCTCGCGGGTGATGCGAGTTCCGGACAGCGACGCATCGAGATCGCGCGTCCAACGGCTTCCCGTCAGGGCCTCCTCCAGCGCCCGCAGGGGAACGCGGATAGACCCATCACTCAAACGAGAATCGTCCTCGGCGAACCATTCCAGAAGACGTTCAATGGTCCAATCAAGGGAGATTGGCGCAGGAAACGCGATTTGAGGGTTCGATGGCTCGTTCATTGGACCAGAATGCTTTGATATGAGCATCGATCACAGTGCCAATCTCCGGCTGGTGGACCATCGATCGGCCACAGCGGACTCCGAGCGGCTCGCCGCCCGACTGGGGCGCTGGTCGCACGGCGACGGGACGCTCGCCGGTCGGCTCGCCCGCGCGATCGCGGTCCTCGTCGAAAGCGGCGAACTCAGGCCCGGTGACCGGCTGCCGGCCGAACGGACCCTCGCGGGCGTGACATCGGTGTCTCGCGGTACGGTCGTCGCGGCGTATGCGGAACTCGCCGAGCGCGGCGTCGTCGACCGGCGTCAGGGCAGCGGCACGAGCATCGCCGGGAGCGCGGGGTCGCTGCCGAGCACGGCGCGCTCCGGCCGAGGTGAGGCGCTGTTCTCCGCACTGCCGTCTGCTATCGATCTGCTGCGCGGCGTACCGCAGATTCCGGATGCCGGAGTCGACATCATTCGCGCCCACGCCCCGTCGCTCGATTTGGCGACCCTCACTGAGGCAGACCCAGCCGGTCTCCCCGTCCTCCGGCAGCGAATTGCTGACCTGCTCACCGTCGAGGGCACGCCGACGACGCCCGAGCAGATCCTCGTCACCCACGGAGCACAGCAGGCGATCCATCTGCTCGTGAGTGAGATCATCGCTGCGGGTGATGTCGTGCTCGCCGAAGAAATCACCTGGCCCGGCATGTCCGACACCGTTCGCCGACAGGGTGGCCACGTCTATGGGATCCCTCTGGGCCCAGACGGCATTGACGTCGTCGCCCTCGAGGCGGCGATCGTTCGGATGCGACCGGTGCTTGTCGCGTTGAACCCGCACCATCACAACCCGACGGGAACGCGGATGCCGGCGACCACACGACAGCGGGTGGCCGAGCTTGCCGCTGAGTACGGCGTGCTCGTTCTCGAGGATCGCGTTCTCGCCTCGGTGTCCTTCGACGGGATCGTGCCGCCATCGATCGCGGCGCTGCGTCCAGACGCGCCGATCATCGTCGTGGAGTCGCTGTCGAAGTGGGCGTGGGGCGGGCTGCGCGTCGGGTGGATGCGTGCGGATCCGGTGCTGATACGCCGGCTGCGCGCCACGCGCCAGCTCGCCGACCAATCCACCAGTGTTCCCGCGCAACTGCTCGCGCTGGACCTGCTCGAGCAGGCTCCGCTGCTGCGCCGACAAGTGAGTGCCGCGCACGCGCTGGCACTGCAGCGTTTGCAGACACAGCTGGCCGAGGAATTGCCGGAGTGGCGTTACACCCCGCCGCGCGGGGGCCTGTCGCTGTGGGTGGAACTCCCCGGCGGATCGGCCGAGGCGTTCATCCGCACCGCGGCCGTACACGGAGTCGCGGTCGCAGGCAGTGCGGAGTTCGCGGCTGGCACTTCGCCCGACGACCACATCCGCATCCCGTTCACCGCGCCGGAGGAGGAGCTGGCAGAGGGCATCCGCCGTCTCGGCGAAGCGTGGCGGGAATTTCGAGAGCTGTTGTGACGGTCGCGGGGGGGGGGGGGGGGGGGGGGGGGGGGGGGGGGGGGGGGGGGGG